>NZ_JHEP02000013.1 GCF_000657795.2 Bordetella pseudohinzii | reverse complement strand
TCACCAATCCCGAATACGACGAGCGCTTCCACCAGTACTGGACCACCTACTGGGAGCTGATGTGCCGCCGCGGCATCACCAAGGAGATGGCGCGGGTCGAAATGCGCCGCCGCACGACGTTGATCGGCGCGGTGATGGTGCGCCTGGGCGATGCCGACGGCATGGTCTGCGGCTCGGTGGGCGCCTATCACGACCACCTGCGCTTCGTCGACGAGGTCATCGGCAAAAAGCCGGGCGCCAAGATCTACGCCGCCATGAACATCCTGCTGCTCGATGAGCGCACGGTGGCCCTGGCCGATACGCACGTCAATGACAATCCGACCGCCGAGCAGATCGCCGAGATCACGCTGGCGGCGGCCGAGGAAATGAAGCGCCTGAACCTGGCGCCCAAGGCGGCTCTGCTGTCGCGCTCCAACTTCGGCTCGGGCAGCTCGGCTTCCGGCGCCAAGATGCGCGAAGCGCTGGAAATCCTGCGCGCCCAGGCGCCGGACCTGGAGGTGGACGGCGAGATGCATGGCGACTGCGCGCTGGACGCGGCGCTGCGCCTGCGCATCCTGCCGTCTTCCACGCTCAAGGGCGACGCCAATCTGCTGGTCTGCCCCAACGTGGATTCGGGCAATATCGCCTACAACCTGCTCAAGACGGCGGCCGGCGGCAATGTGGCGGTCGGTCCCTTCCTGTTGGGAGCCAACGCGCCGGTCAACATCCTGACCTCCAGTTCGACCGTGCGCCGCATCATCAATATGACGGCCATGACCGTGGTCGATGCCAACGTTGCGCGATGACGTTGCCGGCCCCGCGCGTCCCACCGGCCTGGTCCTGACCGGCGGCGGGGCGCGCGCGGCCTATCAGGTCGGGGTGCTGGGCGCGGTGATGGAGATCCTGGACCCGGACTTCCGTCCCGGCTGCCCCAATCCCTTCCAGATCATCTGCGGCACCTCGGCCGGCGCGGTCAATGCGGCGGCCATGGCCTGCCGCGCCGACCGGCCCCACCTGGCGGTGCGCCGCATGCGGCGCCTGTGGTCTTCACTGGACACCAGCATGGTCTACCGGGCCGACGCCCCCGGCCTGATCCGCAGCGGCGTGCGCTGGCTGGGCTTGTTGTCGCTGGGATGGATGTACTCGGGCGTGATGCGCAAGCGCCCCCAGTCCCTGCTGGACAGCCAGCCCCTGGCCAATCTGCTTGAGCGCGTGCTGAATTTCCGCCGCATGCGCCACAATCTTGCGCGCGGCCATCTGTCGGCCCTGGCGATCACGGCGTCGGGCTACACCAGCGGCGAGCATCTGACCTTCTATCAGTCCGATCGCCCCATCGAGCCTTGGCACCGCTCGCTGCGCCGCGCCGTGCCCTCGGCCATCGGCGTGGACCATGTCATGGCGTCCTCGGCCATTCCCTTGGTCTTCCCCGCCCGCGCCGTCAATGTGCAGGGTCAGACCGAATGGTGCGGGGACGGATCAATGCGCCAATTGGCGCCCATCAGCCCGGCCATCCATCTGGGCGCCGAGCGCGTGCTGGTGGTGGGGACGAGTTTCCAGGACGAAACCCACCCCGAACAACGCGCCGAGGCGCCCGGCTATCCCTCGCTGGCCCAGGTCGGCGGCCATGCGCTGTCCAGCATCTTCCTGGACGGCCTGTCCGTCGACCTGGAGCGCCTGGAACGCACCAACCGCCTGTTGGGTCACAGCCTGCCGGGCACCGAGCCCGGCCTGCGCCGCATCGAGGTCCTGGCCATCACGCCCAGCCAGTCGCTGGACCGGATGGCGCTGGAGCATCTGGACGCCATGCCGGCTGAAGTGCGTACCCTTTTCCGCGTACTCGGTGTATCGTCCGTGCCGGGGAGATCGGGCGGCGGATCGTTGATGTCCTATCTGCTCTTCGAAAGTGCCTATACAGAACGATTGATAGAACTGGGTTATGCCGATACGATGCGGCGTAGCGAAGAAGTGGTGAAGTTTTTCGAGGAGGCCCGGGCATGACGCGCAACGGCCAGACCACGCTGTTACGACAACTGCGCCGCGGGGGCGCAATCGCGCACGAGGATACGGACAAAGCGTCCATGGTCAACGCCACGCACGAGCTGGGCATGGCCCTGCTGGTGGCGGATTGCGACCGTGCGCGCAGCCGTTCGGCGGTGCTGCGCGCCATTGCCAAGGCGGTGGATTTCCCCGAATTCTTCGGCGGCAACCTGGACGCGCTCTACGATTGCCTCTGCGACACGGTGCTGGATCACAAGACCGGCGTGGTGCTCTGGCTGTACCGGCTGCATTCCGGCGACCCGGCGCTGGAGGAAGACGCCGCCGCCATCGAGACCGTCTGCGCCGACGCGGCCGAGTTCGCCGCTGAAAACGGCCGGGTGTTCTGCTATGTGGTCGAACATGCCGGACGGCATCCCGATCCCGAGCCGGGAGTGGCGGCCGCCCCCTACGGCGAAGTCTGAATTTTTCGCGCTCAGTTCCAGCCCAGCAGGGCGCTGACCGAGGCGATGAGCGCCAGGCCGGCGGTCTCGGTGCGCAGCACCCTCGGGCCCAGCCTGAGCGAGGCCA
Organism: Bordetella pseudohinzii; assembly: GCF_000657795.2. Lineage (GTDB taxonomy): Bacteria > Pseudomonadota > Gammaproteobacteria > Burkholderiales > Burkholderiaceae_B > Bordetella > Bordetella pseudohinzii. The sequence continues at coordinate 133,271 of NZ_JHEP02000013.1, read as the reverse complement.
CGCCGGCGGCCTGCGCCGCGGCGACTTCTTCTTCCGACCAGCCGCCTTCGGGGCCCACCATCAGCGTGAGGGCCGATGGGGCGGCTTGGCGCGCCAGCCAGCCTGGCAGGTCGTCGGCGGCCTGCGGATGGCACATGAGGCGCAAGCCCTCGTCCGGTTCGGCCAGCCACTCGCGCAGGGTGCGGGGCGCGGCGATTTCGGTCAGGCGGTTGCGGCCGCATTGCTCGGCGGCCGATTGCGCCACGCGGCGCCAGTGCGCCAGGCGCTTTTCCAGCCTCGGCCCGCTCAATTGCAGCACGCTGCGCTGCGCGGCGATGGGCAGGATGGCGGCGGCGCCCAGCTCCACGGCTTTTTCGACGATCCAGTCCATTTTGTCGCCCGAGGGCAGGCCCTGGACCAGCACGATGCGTCCAGGCAGCTCGGCCTCGCGCGCCAGGTGCGGGCCCAGTCGCGCATGGCCGGCCTTGCCGTCGACCTCCAGCCGGGCCGGATACTCGCCGCCGCGTCCGTCGAACAGCACGATATCGGCCCCGTCGCGCAGCCGCAGCACCCGGATGGCGTGGTGCGCCAGGGCGTCCGGCAAGGGCAGGCGCTGGCCGGCGGCCAGGGGGGTGTCGCAATAGAAACGGGGCAGACTCATGCGCAAGGGGACAAAAAAACAGGGGGCAATGTCGCATTTTGGCCCGAAGCCGCCCGCGGACGCCAGCTTTGCGCAAGGTTTGCCCGCGCCTCGGATGGGCTTACCCCCAGATGGTAAAATGATGAGCTTTCCATCCCCTATCTCTGGCGCCTTGGATGCGAGGCGCCAATGCCAAAGAGCCTTTTCGCATGAGCACTCCGACTGCCCCCCAACCAGCCTTGGCGGATGCCATCCGCGTACTCGCGATGGACGCCGTACAAAAAGCGAATTCGGGGCATCCCGGCGCGCCCATGGGCATGGCGGAAATCGCCCAGGCGCTCTGGCTGGGCAATCTGCGCCACAACCCCGCCGACCCGGCCTGGGCCAACCGCGACCGTTTCGTGCTGTCCAATGGCCATGGCTCGATGCTGATCTATGCGTTGCTGCACCTGACCGGCTATGACCTCTCCCTGGACGAGCTGAAGCAATTCCGCCAGCTGCATTCCAAGACCCCGGGCCACCCCGAAGTGGGCATCACCCCGGGCGTGGAGACCACCACCGGCCCGCTGGGGCAGGGCCTGGCCAATGCCGTGGGCATGGCCCTGGCCGAGGCGCTGCTGGCCGCCGAGTTCAACCGTCCCGGCCACACCATCGTCGACCATCACACCTATGTCTTCGTCGGCGACGGCTGCCTGATGGAGGGCATTTCGCACGAAGCCTGCTCGCTGGCCGGCACGCTCAAGCTGTCCAAGCTGGTCGCGCTCTACGACGACAACGGCATTTCCATCGACGGCCATGTGGAGCACTGGTTCGGCGACGATACCGCCAAGCGTTTCGAAGCCTATGGCTGGAACGTGATCCGCGGCGTGGATGGCCATGACGTGGCCGCCGTGGACGCCGCCATCAAGGCCGCCCGCGCGCAATCCGAAAAACCCAGCCTCATCATCTGCCGCACCGTGATCGGCAAGGGCGCGCCCACCATGGCGGGCACGCACAATGTGCACGGCGCGCCGCTGGGCAACGACGAGATCGCCGCCGCGCGCGCCACCATGGGCTGGAGCGCCACCCCCTTCGAGGTGCCGCAGGACGTCCGCCAGGCCTGGGACAGCCGCGAAGCCGGCGCCGCCGCGCAGGCCGACTGGCAGCGCGTTTTCGCCGCCTACGCCCAGGCCTTCCCGGCCGAGGCCGCCGAGTTCACGCGCCGCATGAAGGGCGACCTGCCGGCCGGCTTTGCCGAAAAGGCCCAGGCCTTCCTGGCCGCGACCGCGGCCCGCGGCGAGACGGTCGCCACCCGCAAGGCCTCGCAGTTCGCCATCACCGAGCTGGCCGGGCTGCTGCCCGAGCTGCTGGGCGGCTCGGCCGACCTGACGGGCTCGAATTTCACCGACTGGAAGGGCGTGACCGCCGTGCGCGCCGCCGACAAGGGCGGCGTGAGCTTCGGCCGCCACATCAACTACGGCGTGCGCGAATTCGGCATGGCCGCCATCATGAACGGCATCGCGCTGCATGGCGGCTACCTGCCTTTTGGCGGCACCTTCCTGACGTTCTCGGATTACTCGCGCAACGCCATCCGCATGGCGGCCTTGATGAAGCAGCGCGTGGTGCATGTGTTCACGCACGACTCCATCGGCCTGGGCGAGGACGGCCCCACCCACCAGTCGATCGAGCACGCGGCCAGCCTGCGCCTGATCCCCAATCTGTCGGTCTGGCGTCCCTGCGACACGGTCGAAACCACCGTGGCCTGGAACCTGGCCGTGTCCCGTCCGGCCAGCATCGGCATGGACGTGCATGACGGCGGCCCGACGGCCCTCCTGCTCTCGCGCCAGAACCTGCCCTTCGTGCCGCGCGACGAAGCCACGCTGAAGGCGGTTGAAAAGGGGGGTTACGTCTTGCGCGATGCGCCGGACGCCCGCGCGGCTATCATCGCAACGGGTTCAGAAGTCGCCATTGCCCTGGCCGCCCAGGAAGCGCTGGCCAAGGACGGCATCGCGGTGCGCGTGGTCTCCATGCCGAGCACCGATGTGTTCGACCGCCAGGATGCCGAATGGAAGCGCGCCGTGCTGCCCGCGGGCATGCCGCGCGTGGCCATCGAGGCTGGCGTGACCGCCTTCTGGCACAAGTACGTGGGCCTGGATGGCGCCGTGGTCGGCATCGACCGCTACGGCGAATCGGCCCCGGCTGGCGCCCTGTTCAAGTTCTTCGGCCTGACCACCGACAAGGTGGTCGAGGCTGTCAAGCAGGTTTTGTAAAAGGAGCTTTCGTCATGACCATTCGCGTCGCTATCAACGGCTACGGCCGCATCGGCCGCAACATCCTGCGCGCCCACTACGAAAACGGCAAGAAGCACGATATCGAGATCGTCGCCATCAATGACCTCGGCGATCCCAAGACCAATGCGCACCTGACGCGCTTTGACACCGCCCATGGCAAGTTCCCGGGCACCGTCGAAGTCGACGGCGAGTACATGGTCGTCAACGGCGACAAGATCCGCGTGCTGGCCAACCGCAATCCGGCCGAGCTGCCCTGGGGCGAGCTCAAGGTCGACGTGGTGCTGGAGTGCACGGGCTTTTTCACCTCCAAGGAAAAGGCCAGCGCCCACCTGAAGGGCGGCGCGAAGAAAGTCATCATCTCGGCGCCTGGCGGCAAGGACGTGGACGCCACCGTGGTGTTCGGCGTGAACCAGGGCGTGCTGCGCGCCGAGCACACCGTGATCTCGAACGCTTCCTGCACCACCAACTGCCTGGCCCCGCTGGTCAAGCCGCTGAATGACAAGCTGGGCGTCGAGACCGGCCTGATGACCACGGTCCATGCCTACACCAACGACCAGGTCCTGACCGACGTCTATCACGAAGACCTGCGCCGCGCCCGTTCGGCCACCATGAGCATGATCCCGACCAAGACCGGCGCCGCCGCCGCGGTCGGCCTGGTGCTGCCCGAACTGAACGGCAAGCTGGACGGCTACGCCATCCGCGTCCCGACCATCAACGTGTCCATCGTCGACCTGACCTTCATCGCCAAGCGCGACACCACGGTCGAAGAAGTCAACAGCATCCTGAAGGCTGCCTCTGACGGCGAGCTCAAGGGCATCCTCACGTACAACACCGAGCCGCTGGTGTCGGTGGACTTCAACCACAACCCGGCTTCGAGCAACTTCGACGCCACCCTGACCAAGGTCTCGGGCCGGCTGGTGAAGGTCTCGTCCTGGTACGACAACGAGTGGGGCTTCTCCAACCGCATGCTCGACACCACCGTCGCGCTGATGAACGCCAAATAAGTTGCCGTAAGCGCGGAGCCTCCGATGGAGGCTTCGGCTTGGACAACGGGCCGGACCCCAGGTGCCGGCCTTTTTATCGTCCAGGCAAGCTCATGAAAAAGGAAGACAACATGTCCAAAGTGAACACTCTTTCCGCGCTGGCCAAGGAAGGCAAGCTGGCCGGCAAGCGCGTTTTTATCCGCGCCGACCTCAACGTGCCTTTCGACGATGCCGGCCGCATCAGCGAAGACACCCGCATCCGCGCCTCGGTGCCCGGCATCCGCCTGGGCCTGGACGCCGGCGCGGCGGTGATGGTCACCTCGCATCTGGGACGTCCCAAGGAAGGCGTGCTCACCGAGGCGGATTCGCTGGCCCGCGTGGCCCAGCGCCTGTCCGAGCTGCTGGGCATGCCGGTGCCGCTGCGGCAGAACTGGGTCGATGGCGTGCAGGTCGAGCCGGGCAGCGTGGTGCTGCTGGAGAACTGCCGCGTCAACGTGGGCGAGAAAAAGGATGACGAGGCGCTGTCGCGCAAGATGGCCGCGCTGTGCGACGTCTATGTCAACGACGCCTTCGGCACCGCGCACCGCGCCGAGGCCACGACGCACGGCATCGCGCGTTTCGCGCCCATCGCCTGCGCCGGCCCGCTGCTTGAGGCCGAACTCGACGCCCTGGGCCGCGCCCTGCATGATCCCAAGCGTCCGCTGGTGGCCATTGTCGGCGGCTCCAAGGTCTCGACCAAGCTGTCCATCCTGCAGGCCCTGGCCGGCAAGGTCGATCAGCTGGTCGTCGGCGGCGGCATCGCCAATACCTTCATGCTGGCCGCCGGCCTGCCGATCGGCAAGTCGCTGGCCGAACCCGAGCAGGTCGCCGAGGCGCGCGCGGTCATCGACATCATGGCCAAGCGCGGCGCGGCCGTGCCTATCCCGACCGACGTCGTGTGCGCCAAGTCCTTCGGCGCCGACGCCCAGGCCACCGTCAAGGCGGCGGCCGACGTGGCCGAGGACGACATGATCCTGGACATCGGTCCGCAGACCGCCCAGACCCTGGCCGATATCCTCAAGCAGGCCGGCACCATCGTCTGGAACGGCCCGGTGGGCGTGTTCGAGTTCGACCAGTTCGCCAACGGCACCAAGGTGGTGGCCCAGGCCATCGCCGATTCCGAGGGCTTCTCGATCGCCGGCGGCGGCGATACGCTGGCCGCCATCGCCAAGTACCAGATCGGCGACAAGGTGGGCTATATCTCCACCGGCGGCGGGGCCTTCCTGGAGTTCCTGGAAGGCAAGTCCCTGCCGGCGGTGGCCGTGCTCGAGGAACGCGCGGCCTGATTCGCGCAGTCCCGGCTCCGCCGGGGGTAATATCGGGGCCTGGACCGCGCGAGCGGCCAGGCCCCGATGTCTTTGCACTGGCTTTCCGTTTCCGACGCCGTCGATGAATCTGAAATCTTTTTTCGGCCCCAGCCTTGCGAAGTGGCGCGGTATCACCGCCGGCTCCGCGCGCCAGGACTTGCTGGCCGGACTGAGCGTGGCGGCCGTGGCGCTGCCCGTGGGCCTGGCCTACGCCACCATGATGGGCCTGCCCGCGGCCAGCGGCCTGTGGGCGGCGATCGCCGGCATGCTGGCCTATGCCTTCTTCGGCACCTCGCGCACGCTGATCGTCGGGCCCGACACGGCGACCTGCACCCTGATCGCGGCCACCCTGACCGGCCTGTCCATCGTCGAACCGGAGGCGCGCCTGGCCGCGGCCGCCGGCATGGCGGTCGTCGTGGGCCTGGGCTGCCTGCTGGCGCGCCTGTTCCGCCTGGGCGTGCTGGCCAATCTGCTGTCGCGTCCGGTGCTGGTGGGCTATATGGCCGGCGTGGCCGTCACGCTGGCCTGGTCGCAGCTGGGCACGCTGACCGGCGCCGGGCCGCGCCCGGCCGATCTGTTGCGGCCTTTCGAGGCCGTCACGCGCCTCTTGACCCAGGCCCACCTGCCCACCCTGGCCCTGGGCATCCTGTGCTGCGCCGCGCTGGCCGCGCAGCGTGTCTGGCGGCCGCGCTGGCCCGGGGCCATCCTCCTGGTGGGCGCGACCTGCGCGTTGTCCTGGCTGCTGGATTTTCCCGGCAACGGCATTGCCGTGGTGGGCGACATCCCGGCGGGCCTGCCCAGCCTCAGGCTGCCGGATGATTTCCGCAATGTGCCGGGCCTTGTGCTGGGCGCGGGCGGCGTGCTGCTGGTGAGCTTTTCCAGCGGCATCGTCACGGCGCGCAGCTTTGCCACCGTCAGCGGGGAGGAGGTCGAGCCCAACCGCGAGCTGGTGGGCTTTGGCGCGGCCAATCTGGCTTCCGGCCTGTTCCAGGGCTTTGTCGTGACCGGCGCGGATTCGCGCACGGCGGTGAGCCTCGCGGCGGGGGCCAGCTCGCCCCTGGCCAGCGTGGCGGCCGCCCTGACCCTGGGCGTGGTGGTGAGCCTGGCCACGGGCCTGCTCTATTGGCTGCCCCAGGCCGCCCTGGCCGCCATCCTGCTGTTTGCCGCCTTGCATCTCTTCCAGTGGGACGCCTTCGTGCAGCTGGCGCGCATCTCGCGCGCCGAGCTGGCCTTCGCCATCCTGGCCGCGGTGGGCGTGGTGGCCTTCGGCGTGCTGGGCGGGGTTATCACGGCGGTGACCGCCACCCTGATGTACGTCATGTATGTCACGGCCAATCCGCGCGATGCGCTGCTGGGCCGCCTGCCGGGCGACCATGCCCTGTGCAAGCTGCACCTGAATCCCACCGCCGAGCCGGTGCCGGAGACGGTCATCTGGCTGTTTGAATCGTCCATCTGGTTCTTCAATGCCGACGCCTTCCGGCGCCGCGCCCGCGACGTGGTCGCGCTGGCCGGCCAGGCCAAGTGGTTCGTGCTGGATGCCGAGGCCATGACGCACGCCGATGCCGACGCGGTCGAGGCCTTGTTCACGCTCAAGCGCGAGCTGGACGCCCGCGACACCGTCATGATGATCGCCGGCGGCCATGGCATGTTCCGCATCGCCATGGAGCGCTCCGGCCTGATCGAGGCCGTGGGCCAGGACCAGGTCTTTATCAGCGTGGAGCAGGCCGTGGCCGCCATCGAGCGGCGCGCGGCGCCCGTCTGAGGCCGGGCTCAGTCGATGATGTGATAGCCGCCGTCGATGTACAGCGTCTGGCCGGTCATGCGGCGCGCCGCGTCGGTGGCCAGCCAGGCCGTGGCCTCGCCCACATCGTCGATATCCACCAGGCTGCGGATGGGCGCCTTGTCCTGGGCCTTGTAGAGCAGCTGCTCAAAGCCGCTGATGCCCGAGGCGGCGCGTGTCTTCAAGGGGCCGGGCGAGATGGCGTGCACCCGTATGCCTTGCGGGCCGAGTTCGGCGGCCAGGTAGCGCGTGGCCGACTCCAGCGCGGCCTTGACCGGCCCCATCATGTTGTAGTTTTCGACCACCATTTCGGAGCCGTAATAGCTCATGCAGAACAGCGTGCCGCCGCCGGGCATCAGGGGCTCGGCCAGGTGGGCCATGCGGATGAAGGACCAGCAGGAAATGTCCATGGCCGTGAGAAAGCCCTGGCGCGAGCAGTCGGTCACGCGGCCTTGCAGATCGGCCAGCGGCGCATAGGCGATGGCGTGCAGCACGAAATCCAGCTCGCCCCATTCGGCCGCGATGCGCTCGAACACGGCTTCGAGCTGGCCGGGCTGGTTCAGGTCCAGCGGCAAGAGCAGGGCGGCGTCGACCTGGCGCGCCAGGGGTTCGACATGGACACGCGCCTTGTCGTTCAGATAGGTGACGGCCAGTTCGGCGCCCATGGCCCGGAAGGCCTTGGCGCAGCCCCAGGCGATGGAGTTGTCGTTGGCGATGCCGGTCACCAGACCGCGCTTTCCGGCCAGGGCATTCATCGCGGAGCCACCAGGTCCAGCGTGTGCTGGGCAATGATGAGTTCTTCATTGGTGCGCACGACATAGACGCCCGTCTTGCTGTCTTCGGTGCTGATGCGCGGCCCATGCCGGGCATTGCGCTCGGCATCGATGCGTATGCCCAGCCACTCCCAGTGGCGGGCGATGCGCGCGCGCATGCCGGGGGAGTTTTCGCCAATGCCGGCGGTGAAGATGATGGCGTCGATGCCGTTCATGGCGCAGCCCAGGCCTATCATGCCCTCGGCCACGCGCCAGGCGAAGTAGTCCAGCGCCATGCGGGCGGCCGGCGCCTCGCTGGCCTCCAGCTCGCGCATGTCGTTGCCGATGCCCGACAGGCCCTTCAGGCCGCAGTCGTGGTAGAGGAAGTGCTGGATGTCGTCGTGGCTCATGCCGCGCTCCATCAGCCACAGCACGATGCCGGGATCCAGGCGGCCGGGGCGCGTGCCCATGGGCAGGCCTTCGAGCGCGGTAAAGCCCATGGTGCTGTCCACGCTCTTGCCGTCGACCATGGCGCAGGCCGACACGCCCGAGCCGAGGTGGGCGGCCACGATCTTGCCGCCCCGGAGCTCGGGCAGGACGCGCTCGAGGCGCTGGGCCACGTATTCGTAGGACAGGCCATGGAAACCGTAGCGGCGCACGCCCTCCTGGTACAAGGACTCGGGCACGGCATAGCGGTCCGCCACGGCCGAGTGCGTGCGGTGAAAGGCGGTGTCGAAGCAGGCCACCTGCGGCAGGTCAGGCAGCCGTTCGCGGATGACCTGGATGGGCGCCAGGTTGTTGGCCTGGTGCAGGGGGGCCAGGGAGTGGTAGGTCTGCAGCTTTTCGATGATGGCGTCATCGACCCGCACGGGCGCATGCAGGTCGGGGCCGCCATGCACCACGCGATGGCCGACGGCCATGGGCGAACCGCTCAGGTGGCCGCTGAGCCAGGTGCCCACGACTTCCTGGGCATCGCGCACATTGGCGGCGTGTCCGGGATTGATGTGGCGCTCCGTCATGGTCTGGCCCTGCGCATCGCGCACCCGCAGGCGCGGGCGCGGCGTGCCTATGCCTTCGAGCTGGCCGCCCAGCAGCGGACTGAGCTCGCGCTCGGCGCCGACGCCATAGAGATAGAACTTGATGCTGGAACTGCCGGCGTTGATGACGAGGATGGTGTCTTGGCGGTTCATCGGCGGGCTCACAGCAGGGGGGCCGTGCGGGCCAGGTGGTGGGCGTAGATCATGGCCACCGCGCAGGAGGCCAGGCGCGAGCGCGCGCTGTCGGCGCGGCTGGTCAGGATGATGGGCACGCGCGCGCCCAGCACGATGCCGGCGGCGTCGGCGCCGGCCAGGAAAGTGAGGTTCTTGGCCAGCATATTGCCCGCCTCCAGGTCGGGCACGACCAGCACCTGGGCGCGGCCGGCGACCGGCGAGACGATGCCCTTGACCTTGGCCGCCTCGGGGCTGATGGCGTTGTCCAGCGCCAGCGGCCCGTCCAGCACCCCGCCCACGATCTGGCCGCGGTCGGCCATTTTGCATAGGGCCGCGGCCTCGATGGTGCCGGGGATGGAGGGCATGACCTGCTCGACGGCCGACAGAATGGCCACGCGCGGCGTGCCCAGGCCCAGGCCCAGGTGCAGCTCGATCACGTTGCGGATGATGTCGGCCTTGGTTTCGAGGTCGGGGAAGATGTTGATGGCCGCGTCGGTGATGAACAGCGGCTCGGGATAGGTGGGGACGTCCATGATGAAGGCGTGGCTGATGCGCCGGCCGGTGCGCAGGCCGGTGTCGCGCGCCACGACCTCGTGCATGAGTTCATCGGTGTGCAGGCTGCCCTTCATGAGCAGCGAGGCCTGGCCGCAGCGCACGCGCTCGACCGCCGCGGCGGCCGAGGCATGGCTGTGCGGCGTATCGACGATCTCGATCGAGGTGAGATCCAGCCCGCAGTGCTCGGCCACTTCGCGGATCTTGCGCTGGGGGCCGACCAGGATGGGCGCCAGCAGGCCCAGGCGCGCGGCCTCCAGCGCCGAGCCCAGCGAGGCCTCGTCGCAGGGGTGGGCGATGGCGCAGGTGGCGGCCGGCAACTGCCGCGCGCGTTCGATCAGGCGTTCGTAGTGCGGGGCATGGGTGTCGCTCATGGTCTGTCTCCGGTGTTCAGCCGCGCTTGCGCGCGCCGGCCTTGGACGGGGCGGTCTCGGCTGTCTTGCGCGCGGTCTTGCGGGCGGTCTTGCGGGCGGCCGCCGGCGCGGCCTTTTTGGCGGCGGTTTTTTTGGCGGTTTTCCTGGCCGCCGGCTTGTCGTCCAGACGGCTGAGACGGCGCTTGGCCGGCAGGTCCAGGCCCGAGGCCTGCAGGGCCGCGCGGCCGACCTTGGTGGCGCTGAAGGCATCGATCAGCGGCAGCTGGGCGATGTCTTGCGGATGATCGCCCTCGCGCCGGCGCGCGCGGCGCTCCGCCGTCTCAAACAGGCGTTCCATTTCCTGGAGCGCATCCTGGGCGCGCGGCGACAGCGGCTGCGCGGCTTCGACGATGTGGCGCATGGTGGCCAGTGTCAGGCGGATGCCGTCGGCAGGGACATTTTCCAGCAGTTTGGGGATGGCCCGCACGGCGGCCGGGCCGTCCATCAGCATGAGCAGGGCCTGGTCGCGCACGGTGTCCTTGAAGTCCTGCAGGGCGATGCTGGTCTCGGAATCGGCGCGCAGTTGGCGGATCATGGCGTAGCTGCGCTCGTCCAGTCCGCCGCCGGCGCCGGAGACGGCCAGCAGCATGCGGATGGCCGCTTCGCGGGCGCCGCCCCGGTTGATGAGGGCGCGCAGTTCGGCGTGGCGCGCGCGCATGAAGTCCAGGTGCTCGGGCGAGACGCCGGGGTGTTTGCGCGGCGCGCCGGGCCGCGCGCCCAGGCCGGCCCAGTCCTGCACCAGCGGCGAGCCGTAGATGTTCATGAAGCTGCGCTCGACGGCGGCGTCGCGCAATTCGGTGAAGATCTCCAGGCCCGCGACGATGGCCTGCGAGATCATTTGCTGGGCCACGAGGAAGGGGTTGTCGGGGGCGACCGGCTCGCGGTTCTCGCGCACCTGTTCGGCCACCTGGGCGATGGGGGCGATGGCCGGATTGCGGTCGGAAATCAGTTCGTAGGGCAGGCGCAGGGGATGCAGGCGCTGCGTCCATTCGGCCGATTGCGGCGTCACCCCGGCCTGTATCCAGGGGCGCAGGAAGCTGCGGTACATCCCCAGGTTGATGTCGGAGATGCGCGCCACGGCGGCGAAGCGCCGGTCGTCCTCCTCGATGCGCTGCACGATCTCGCGCACGTCGTCCAGGTTGCGGCGGGCAAAGGAGAGCACATAGTTGCCATGAGCCAGCTCGGCGTTGGCCGTCTGCGGCGTCTTGTCGGCGATCTCTGTCTGGTAGATGCCGGGCGGCAGGATATCGATCATGTCGATATTGCTGGTGAACTCCTGGTGCTCCTTGCGGGCCACGCTGCCCGACACGAAGATGCCCAGGTGGCCGACGCTTTCGTGCACCGCGTAGACGATGGTCTGGCCGTGGGCGATGACTTCCTTGTCGTCTTGGTAGAGGTCGGTGATCCAGCCCAGGGCCTGGGGCGGCGGCGTGATGTTGTCGCCCTTGGAGCAGAAGACGATGATGGGCGAGCGGATGTTGCGTAGATCGATGCGAATGCCGTCGGAGGTCACCAGGCCGGCGGTCGCCAGCCGGTTGCCGACGAACAGATTGTCGACGATGTATTGGATCTCCGGGGCGTTCAGGAAGACGTGGCCGCCCCACCATTTTTCAAATTCGAGGTAGCGCGGGGCCTCGGTGTCGACTTTGGCGTAGAGGTTGTATTGCTTGCTCCAGAGCGTGTTGGCCGGATTGAGGTTCTCGAAGTTCTGCACCAGCCAGGCGCCGTCGAATTTGCCGTTGCCCACGTCGCTGGTCAGTTCGGTGAGCCAGGAGCCGCCCAGCAGGCCGCCCGAGTAACGCATGGGATTCTTGCCGCGCCAGCCGGCCCAGTAAGACAGCGGGGCGCCGGCCACGATGATGGGGCCGAAGAGTTCCGGACGCATGGCCGCCGTCATCATGATCTGCCAGCCGGCCTGGCAATTGGCCACCACCACCGGCTTGCCTTCGGCATCCGGATGGCGGGCAATGATTTCCTCGAGGAAGCGCGCCTCGGCGCGCATGACGTCCTCGACCGTCTGGGTGGGCGTGGGCTGCGGCAGGAAGGAGGCGAAATAGCAGGGGTGGCCGGCGCGCACGGCCACGCCGATCTCGCTTTCCGACTTGAAGCCGCCGATGCCGGGGCCGTGGCCGGCGCGCGGGTCCACGACCAGGAAGGGGCGTTTTTCGGGGTCGGCCGGCGTATCGGCCGGCGGCACGATGCGCAGCAGCATGTAGTTGACCGGGCGCTCGAACTCGCGGCCGTCGAGCAGCACTTCGGCGTCCATGATCAGCACATTGGGCTCGCGCTTGGCCATGTGGACCAGGTATTGGTTGCCGCGCTGGCGCATGACGTCGGTATAGAGCACGCCGCGCTGCCAGGCATCCACGCCGTAGGCGTAGGCGGCATGCAAGAGGGCGGGGCCCGGCAGGGCCTTCAGGGTGTCGGCCGACAGGCCGGGGATGGCAGGCCAGGAAGAAAATAGTGCCGCATAAGGGTTGCCCTTTGCGCCTGCGGGGGTGCCGGTGGAATGGGACTGGGGGGCGGTGCCCGTAACTGCCATGGCGGTCTCCTGCTAGATCGGCTTGTGGCCGGCTCCCCGGGAGGGGGGATAGGCCCATTACACCGCAAACATATGCTGCGCCGCAACAATGGCGGTTTGATCCTAATCTAATCCATGGCAAACAGCTTCGAGGCGATGACCGGCCGGGTCCAGGACAAAGGCCGCGTAGTAGTGCGGATGGTAGTGGACCCGCAGGCCGGGCGGGCCGTCATCCCGGCCGCCGTGGGCCAGCGCGGCCGCATGGAAACGCTCCACGGCCAGGCGGCTGGGCGCCCGGAAGCACCAGTGGCGCCCGGCGTCGGGGCGGGCCTGCGGGCTTTGCAGCAGGGTCAGATAGCTATGGCCGTCATCGCCGGGACGGTTGCGTTGCCCATAGCCGATGCGGTCGGCGTCGTCGTAGACGACGCGCGCGTTCAGCGCATCCATGATGGCGTGATAAAAGGGACGGGCCAAGGCCAGGTCGGGCACGGCAATGGAAACGTGGTCCAGCAGCTGCATGCCCGCTCTCCCTGTCAGTTGCGCGCATCCTGGTTGTGGCGCAGCCATTGCTGGACCGAGGGCCTTTGCCATTGATGATCGGCATAGTCGGCCAGCCAGTCCGGCAGTTCGGCGCGCGTCAGGCGCTTGAGCATCAGCGCCAGCTCGGTGTCGGCGATGGACCAATCGCCGAATAGTCCGCGCTGCCCGGGCTTGAGCAGCAGCTCGGCCACGCGCAGCAGCTTGCCCATGGCGGGCATCGCGGCATCGCTCAGGGGCGTGGCGGCCTCGGCATAAAAGACGTTTTCGGTCGGGCGTTCCTGGCGCAGGGCCAGGAGATCGCTGCGCAGCCAGGCCTGCAGCTGGCGCGCCCGCGCGCGGTCCCGGGTGTCGGTCGGGTAGAGCGCGGGATAGCGCGGCGGCGGAAAGGCGTCTTCGAGGTATTCCTCGATGGCGCTGGATTCGGTGAGGTGGAAACCTTCGTGCGACAGGGCGGGGACGCGGCAGGTGGGCGCGCGTTGCGCGTAGGGCGCCATGAATTGCTCACAGGCGGCCAGATCCACCAGCCGGATTTCGAACGGCAGGCTCTTCTCGCTCAGGGCCACGTGCGTGGACATGGCATAGGGGCTGAGAAAGTTCGAATCGAGATAAAGCGTCAGTGCAGGGTTCAACGGAGGTCTCCGGCGTCGCGGCCTGCTTCAAGGGTAGCGCATGCGCCGCGCCGGGTCATCGGGCCTGTGGCGCGGGGGCCTCAATCGACGATGAAGAGCCGCGCGCCGGCCGGGGCCGAGGAGCGGTGGGCTTCGGCCTGGTCGGCCACCTGGTAGCTGGTGCCGGGGGTCAGCACGAAGCGCCGCCCGTCTTCGAGCTCGGTGTGCAGCTCGCCCTCCAGACAGAAGAGGATGTGGCCTTTGCTGCACCAGTGGTCGGCCAGATAGCCCGGCGTGTACTCGACCATGCGTACCCGGATGTCGCCGAATTGGCGGGTGCGCCAGATGGCCTTGCCGCTGTCGCCGGGATGTTCTGTCGGGGGCACCTGGCTCCAGTCGGTGACGCCGAAGGGGATGTCGTGCATTTTCATGGGCGGGATCCTGGTCTGGGAGGGGAGGGTCAGGCGGCGAGCTTTTTTTGCCAGAACTGGGCCCGGCCGGTGGCTTCCTGCAGGGCATAGCCTTCATAGCCGGCCTTGCGGTAGAGGGCGCGCGCGGCGTCGTTGCCTTCGAGGACTTCGAGCGTGATCTTGCAGCAGCCCAGGCCGCGCGCCAGCTCGTCCAGCGCGCCCAGCAGCCGCAGCGCGATGCCCTGGCCGCGAAAGCGCGACGACACCATGAAGTCGTGCAGGTTCAGCAGCGGCTGGCAGGCGAAGGTCGAAAAACCTTCGAAGGTGATGGCCAGCCCCGCCGGCTGGCCGTCCGCCCAGGCAATGAGGGCGCGCGCGGCGGGGCGGCGCGCCAGCTCGGGGATGAGGTTCGCCCGCGCATGGGCCGACAGCGGCTCGCCGCCGCCCATGGGGTCGCGGGCATACTCGTCCAGCAGGTCGAGCACGGCCTGGGCATGGGCGGGGTCTTGGAAATCGGCTTGGGTGATGGCGATCACGGCAATCTCGGCGCATGTGGATCAAGAATCCGTGATTATGCCGTGCGCGGCCGGCGCGATTGAAAATCCCGCCGATAACCCCTATCTTGTAAAAGTCGCACGCCCTGCCTCCAGCGCCGGCTGCAAGCGCCGTGCCGGAATCAGGCCGCCGATCCCCCTCCGGGTTCCACCCTGGGGCACTTCTTTATGGAAGAGAGCCGGAATATGGAGTTCAAGGACTATTACAAGATTCTTGGCGTGGAAAGCTCCGCCTCCGAAGACGACATCCGCCGCGCCTACCGCAAGCTGGCCCGCAAATACCATCCCGACGTCAGCAAGGAGAGCGATGCCGAAACGCGCATGCGCGATGTCAACGAAGCCTACGATGTGCTGCGCGACAAGGAAAAGCGCCAGGCCTACGACAATCTCGCCGCCGGCGTGTCGCCCGATGGGGGCTTCCAGCCGCCGCCGGGCTGGGACCAGGGCTTTGAATTCCATTATCAGCCCGACGGCGAGGGCGACCCGCATTTCAGCGATTTCTTTTCGGCGCTGTTCGGCGGCCAGCAGCGCCGCCGGGCCCAGCAGGAGCATTTCCGCGCGCGCGGCGAAGACCAGCACGCGGCCATCGAAGTCGACATCGACGATGCCCTGCACGGCGCCACGCGCGAGATCAGCCTGCGCTCCATGCAGCCCGACGCCCATGGGCAGCCGCAGATCCGCAGCCGCACCCTGAGCGTCAATATCCCGGCCGGGGTGCGCGAGGGGCAGTTCATCCGCCTGGCCGGCCAGGGCCAGCCTGGTTATGGCGGCGGCGAGGCGGGCGACCTCTACCTCGAAATCCGCTTCCGGCCCCATGCGCGCTACCGCGCCGAAGGCCGCGACCTCTACATGGACCTGCCCATCGCCCCCTGGGAGGCCGCCCTGGGCGCTTCCATCCAGGTGCCCACGCCCGGCGGGACGCTGGAGGTGTCGGTGCCGGCCGGATCCCGCAACGGCCGCAAGCTGAGGTTGCGCGGACGCGGCATCCCGGGCGATCCGCCGGGGGATTTGTATCTTGTGCTGGACCTGGTCTTGCCGCCGGCCGATACTGACGCGGCGCGCCAGGCCTACAAAACGCTGGCTGAACAATTGCCGTTCAATCCACGCCGCAATCTGGGGGTCTGAAGATGACATCCATCACCGTCACCCATACCACTATCGTTTGCCCCACGGACCCCCTGACCGCCGAGGATCTGGCGCGAGCCTGTGAAGCCGAGGTCGAATGGGTCGCCCGCCTGGTCGAGGTCGGCATCGTGGCCGCGCATGGCAGCCATCCGGCGGCCTGGCGTTTCGAGAGCACCGACCTGCGCCGGGCCATGGACGCGCGCCGGCTGGAGCGCGATTTCGGCGCCGGCCTGGACGCCGCCGCGCTCATCCTGGACCTGAGCCAGGAGATCCGCCGCCTCAAAGGACAGCTGCGCGCCCTGGGCCTGGGCAATTGAGGCCGGCGCGGTCCTTACAATACGGGTTTCGACACGCTGCAAACCCATGAAATCCGATGCTGTGCCGGCGCCCTCGGGCGCCGCGGCGGGCGCAAGAGCCTGCCTGCCCGTG
This sequence comes from Bordetella pseudohinzii, assembly GCF_000657795.2. GTDB lineage: Bacteria > Pseudomonadota > Gammaproteobacteria > Burkholderiales > Burkholderiaceae_B > Bordetella > Bordetella pseudohinzii. The sequence continues at coordinate 117,158 of NZ_JHEP02000013.1, read as the reverse complement.
ATGATCGGGTATTTCCCGGTGGCGGTGGCCTTCGGCATCGCCGCGACCGGCGTGGGCCTGGCCCCCTACCAGGTCATCCTGATATCGGTCCTGGTCTATGCCGGCGCCAGCCAGTTCCTGCTGCTGGCGTCCATCAAGTCGGGCACGCCCTGGCTTTGGGTGGTGGCGCTGTGCTCGCTGCTCAATGCCCGCCATCTGCTCTATGGCCCCATCCTGGGCCGTCTGCTGCCCGACTCCCTGCGCACGCGGCTGCGCCTGGCCTTTCTGCTGACTGACGAGGTCTTCGCCACCGCGCTGCAGCAGCTGGGCGAGGTCAGCCCCGCGCAGCGCGCGCGCTGGATGACGGCCCTGGGCCTGGGCGCCTGGCTGACCTGGATCGCCGGCACGGCCGTGGGCGTGTTCGCCGGCGACAGCCTGGAGCAGCACTATCCCGTGTTGTCCCAGGTCATGCGTTTTGCCTTGCCGGCGCTGTTCCTGGCGCTGGTCTGCCAGACGGTCAGGCGCGGCCTGCTGCTGCCGCTGGCCGCGGGGTTTGGCGTGAGCGCGCTGCTGACCGCGGCCGGCCACGGCACCTTGGGCATCCTGCTGGGCGCCCTGGCCGGCTGCCTGGCTTTCCGCAAGGAGCAGGCATGACGGGCGGCCTGGATTTCTGGGTGGCGGTGCTGGCCATGGCCGTGATCACCTATCTCACGCGCGGCCTGCCTTTCATGCTGTCTTCGCGCAACCGCCTGCTGCGCAAGCTGTCCGAAGAGGGCTCGGCGCTGTCGGCCCTGGGGCCGGCGCTGCTGGCCGCCATCGCGGCGGCCGTCATCGTGCCGGATCTCTGGGGCGAGCAGCGCGTCGCCGCCCTCCTGCCTTATCTGGCCGGGCTGGCCGTGACGGCGCTGGCCGCCCGGCTGTCGGGCAACAGCGGCGTGGCGGTCATCGCGGGGCTGATCGTCTATGGGGCCATGCTGGCGGGCTTGGGCTGAACGGCGCCTGGGGGCACAATGGGCAGGCAGGCGCGCGTGGCGCGCCCTCCCAGGAGATCCTGCCCATGTTGACGCTCTATCATGCGCCGCAATCGCGTTCCTTCCGCGTGCTGTGGCTGCTCGAAGAACTTGGCGTGTCCTATGCCATCCAGAACGTGACCATCCGCCGGCGCGGCCAGGGCGAACCGGCGCCCGCCAGCTATCGGCAGATCCATCCGCATGGCAAGGTGCCCGCCCTGGTCCATGACGGCGTGCCGGTGTTCGAGACGCCCGCCATCGCCCTCTATCTCACGGATCTCTTTCCCGACCGGGGGCTGGGCCCGCTGGCCGGCGATCCGCTGCGCGGGCCCTACCTGAGCTGGCTGGCGTATTCGACCGGGGTGTTCGAGCCGGCCATCGCCGACGGCGTGCGCAAGATCGAGAACGAGCCCGGGCCCTTTGGCTGGGCGTCGATCGATGAAGTGCTCACGGTGCTCAGCCACCGGCTGCACGCCCACCCCTATCTGCTGGGCGAGGCGTTCAGCGCGGTGGACGTGGTGCTGGGCGGTTCGATCCAGTACCTGACGCGCGTGGGCGCCATGCCCGAGACCGAGCCTTTTGCGAGCTATATCGAGCGCCTGGCCGACCGGCCGGCCCTGCACCGCGCCTTGCAGCGCGACGGCGGGCCGCTGGCGTAAGGCGAGACGGCGCTCAGGGCTGCGCGGCCGCGATGCGGGTGCGCAGCATATGCTGCCATTCGGCGGGGCGGCCGAGATAGCGGCCGGGCTCCAGGACGGTGTAACCATGCACGGTCTGCAAGGCGAAGGTCGGGAAGCCCGTGCCCCCCAGCCGCTCCAGCAGGGCGCGGCTGTCGGCGATATGGGCGTGCAGGGCGGCGCCGGTCAGCTGTTCCCAGCGTATGGTGAATTCGCCCGCGGCCAGGCCGATCTCGCTGGCCAGGGCGGCCAGCACCTCCAGGTCCGCCACCCGCTTGCCCTGGACATAGTGGGCGGTCTGGATGCGCTTGAGCATGTCCAGCGCGGCGTCCTGCCCGCCCAGTTCGGCGGCGGCCAGCACCGCCGTGGTCGGCGGCGCGGAGTCGAACACGGCCGTCGTGTCGCGCAGCAGGCCGTCGAAATAATCCGGCCCGAACACCTGGCCCGTCATGGCCGCGATGCGTTCGTCATGCGGCATGACGTAGTTGCGCAAGGCTTCGCTGACAGGGCGCCGGTTGCCGCCCATCATCATGCCGCCGCCATGGGGCTCGATGCGCAGCCCCTCGATGGCGCGCGCGGCGTCGACCAGCGGGCTGGCGCCGTAGCACCAGCCGCAAAGCGGGTCATAGATGTAGTGCAGGACAGGAGCGGACATGGAGAGATATTACTCCTTGCCGTCAGCCCACGATCATGATGCCGATCCAGTACAGGCTGGCGGCCAGCAGCATGGAGGCGGGCAGGGTCAGCACCCAGGCCAGCAGGATGTTGCGCACCGTGCTGCCTTGCAGGCCGCTGCGGTTGGCGACCATGGTGCCCGCCACTCCCGAGGACAGCACATGGGTGGTGGAGACCGGCAGGCTGAAGACATTGGCCAGGCCGATGGCGCCCACGGCGGTCACCTGGGCCGCCATGCCCTGGGCATAGGTCATGCCCTGCTTGCCGATTTTTTCGCCCACGGTCAGGACCACGCGGCGCCAGCCGACCATGGTGCCCGTGCCCAGGGCCAGCGCCACCGCCACGATGACCCACAGGGGGGCGTACTCGGTGGTGGCGGTGAGGTCGCCGCGCAGGCGCTGCAGGTCGGTGCGTTCGCGCGCATCGAGGTTCTGCCCGGCCAGGACTTTCTTGGCGGTGTCATCCAGACAGAGCAGGTAGCGGCGCACCGCCACGCGGTCGGCCGGCGGCAGCTGGGCGTAATCGTGCACGCCCTTCAGGCGGGTCTGCAGCGCGTCGATGGTCGCCGTGGTCAGCTGCGGATCGCAGCGGAAATTGGCGGGCAGGTCGCTGCCCTTGCCGCCGCGCGACAGCGCCAGGTAATCGCCCAGGGTGGCGGCATTGCGTTCATAAAAGGCCGACAGGTGGGAGGCCGCGTCGCGGGTGCGGTCGATCTGGTAGGTGGTGGCGTTGACGTCCAGCACGAACTTGGCCGGCACGATGCCGATCAGGACCAGCATGATGAGCCCGATGCCTTTCTGGCCATCGTTGGAGCCATGCACAAAGCTCACGCCCATGGCCGAGAGCACGAGCACCAGGCGGTTCCAGAAGGGGGGATGCTTCTTGGCGTCCAGGGCGCGGCGCTGTTCGGGGGTCTTGTGCATCTTGGACAGCGGAAAGATGCGCTTGAGCAGGATCAGCACGCCGCCGGCGACCAGAAAGCCCGCCACGGGGGAGACCAGCAGCGACAGGCCGATATCGACGGCCTTGCCCCAGTTCACGCCGGCGCCCAGGGGCATGTCGGTGAGCAGGGCGTTGGCCAGGCCCACGCCCAGGATGGAGCCGATCAGGGTGTGCGAGCTGGAGGCCGGGATGCCGAAATACCAGGTGCCGAGGTTCCAGGCGATGGCCGAGGCCAGCATGGCGTAGACCATGACCAGGCCGCGCCCGGTGTCGACATTGATGAGCAGTTCCACCGGCAGCAGATGCACGATGGCGTAGGCCACGCCCACGCCGCCGAGCAGCACGCCGAGGAAGTTGAATATGCCGGAGAGCACTACCGCCAGATGCGGCGGCATGGCCTTGGTGTAGATGACGGTGGCCACGGCGTTGGCCGTGTCGTGGAAACCGTTGATGAATTCGAAGGCGAGTACAAAAGTGAGGGCCAGAACAAGGCTGAGACCTATCCAGAGGTCCAGGCCGGAAAAGAGATCGAGCATGGGTGCGAGCCGATGTGGAGTCCCGAGATTATTGCAGATTTGTGACGTGTCCCCGAGGCTGGCGGCCTTGCGGTAGCATTTTGCGTTCCGGGCCAAGCCCCGCTGTTTTCCCTGGATACTCCGTGACAACCATGACCCCCATTACCCGCGGCCATCCCGACGCGCTCATCGTCGGCCTGGTATCGGTCTCCGACCGGGCCAGCGCCGGCGTATACGCCGACCAGGGCCTGCCCGCCCTGCGCGAATGGCTGGGCCAGGCGCTGGCCTCCCCCTGGCAGGCGGTCGAGCGCCTGGTGGCCGATGACCGCGCCGCGATTTCGGCGGCCTTGACCGAGCTGGTGGACCAGGCCGGCTGCGACCTGGTGCTGACCACCGGCGGCACCGGGCCGGCCCGGCGCGACGTCACGCCCGAGGCCACCCTGGCGGTGGCCACGCGCGAGATGCCCGGCTTTGGCGAACAGATGCGCCAGATCAGCCTGCAGTTCGTGCCCACCGCCATCCTGTCGCGCCAGGTGGGCGTGCTGCGCGAGACGGCCAGCCATGCGGCCCTGATCCTGAACCTGCCGGGCCAGCCCAAGGCCATACGCGAGACGCTGGAAGGCCTGAAGGACGAGAACGGCGCGGTGCGCGTGCCCGGCATTTTCGCCGCCGTGCCGTATTGCATCGACCTCATCGGCGGGCCCTATATCGAGACGCGCGGCGAGATCGTCAAGGCCTTTAGGCCCAAGTCCGCGCAGCGCCCCGCTCAGGCCTGATCCTGGCCCCTGCGGTATAGTTGGGCGCAGTTTTTTGCTGTCTGGAATCTGTCATGAAAATCCGTCTTGCCCTCATCCTCGCGCTTGCCGCGCCCCTGGCCGCCTGCGTGACCGCCAAGGACATCCGTTCCCTGGATCCCTTGTTCTATGGCTCCACGCAACGCAGCGCCCAGGACTACGTCCAGTGCGTGAGCGCGGCCTGGAAGGGGCAGGGCGTGGCTTTCAAGCAGCAGCCGTTGCGTGACGGCCTGGAGCTGGTCGTCGAAGGCGCCGTGGGCGTGGAAAGCGTGCTCAGCGCCAGCACCTACCGCGGCAAGACCGATGTGCGGCTGGCCTCGCGCCTGCCGCAGCGCGCCCAGCCCCTGGCCGAGTCGGCCAATCTCTGCCTGTGAGGCGGCGGGTTTTCCTGGCCGCCGGCATGGCGGCGGCGCTGTCGGCCTGGCCGCAGGCGGCCGCGCTGGCGCAGGCGCGCGGCTACATCGCCCGCCGCCTGCACCAGCCCGTGCCCGGCGGCGTCGCCGTGATCGGCCTGGGCGCCGCGCCGCAAGCGCCTGGCGCCCGCTTCCAGGGCCGTCCGGTGCTGGTGGTGCGCGATAGCGACAATGCCTGGGTAGCCGTGGTCGGCATCGGCCTGAAAGTGCCTCCCGGCCCGCAGACGCTGTCGGTCAGCCAGGATGGGCGCGCGCGCGAGATGGCCTTCACCGTGCGGGGCAAGGAATATGCCGCCCAGCACATCACGCTGAAGAACCCGCGCCAGGTCAATCCCAATCCCGAGGACATGAAGCGCATCCAGCGCGAACTGGCCGCGCAGAACGCCGCCTACGCCGCCTTCCGCGCCGAGGTCACGCCCAGCAATGTGATCCTGGACCGCCCCGTGCAGGGCGGCCGGCTGTCCAGCCCCTTCGGGCTGCGGCGTTTCTTCAACGGCGAAGAGCGCAATCCGCATTCCGGCCTGGACTTCGCCGTGCCGGCCGGCACCCCGGTCAGGGCGCCGGCCGCCGGCAAAGTGGTGCTGGTCGGCGATTACTTCTTCAATGGCAAGACCCTCTTCATCGACCATGGACAGGGCCTGGTCAGCATGTTCGCCCACCTCTCGGCCATCGACGTCAAACTGGGCGACGACGTGGCCCGCGGCGCCATCGTCGCCAAGGTCGGCGCCACCGGCCGCGCCACCGGCCCCCATCTGCACTGGAACGTCAGCTTGAATGATGTGCGGGTGGATCCGGGGATCTTTATCAAATAGGTCAGTCGGTGTCGCACACACGTGCCGCGTTGCCGGCACGCCTAGGTCACGCCTTGCTGGTGTCTGACACACAAAGAGAATAACTACGCTGCGCATACTCCAGTTCCCGCGTGATGCGTTTTTGGAGGTCGCGTTGTTGTTCCAGGCAGATGTCGAATTTGGTTTTGGCCTGGGCGTAGTTCAGCCCGGTGTTACGCAGGCTGTTGATGAAGTTTTCGCGCGATTGCAGCAGCAGGGCCAGGCCGCGTTCGCCATGTTCGTGCGCGCGCCGGGCCCGGGCCAGGCGGTCGGCGGCCTGGCGTAGCGCGGGATCGGGACTTGGGGTGCTCATGCCGCGATTTTCCCATGCCGGCGGCCGCGGCGATCGCGCCAGGACAGGCCGTGAATCGGCCTAGTTCCCGTCCTAGCGCCCAGGGATCGTCAGCGGCGCACCATCGGACGCGAGGGGGCCGAGGAGGGGCGCTCGTCTTTGTGACGGAAGTTGATACGGCCCTTGGTCAGGTCGTAGGGGGACATTTCCAGGGTGACGCGGTCGCCGGCCAGGATGCGGATGCGGTGCTTGCGCATGCGGCCCGAGGCGTAGGCGCCCACTTCGACACCGTTGTCCAGGGTGACGCGATAACGGCTGTCGGGCAGCACTTCGTCGACGACGCCTTGCAGCTCGATGAGTTCTTCTTTCGCCATGTATAGACTCCTTTTTCAGTGCGCGCATGCCTGGGCATGCGCCAAACGCCCAGCGCAAGAGAGCAGTGCGGCGCGAAGGCGCCGCGACTGGCACGGGTACGGGCCGGCCCCGAGGGGCTGGATCAGGCGGGTACTCACGCCGCGAGGGCAATGTGCGCGGTCAAGCGCGGCTTGGTCGCGGCAAGCGGGCTTGCCGGAAGAAGCTGCGGGTAGCGGTAAGCCGCAGCCCGCGGGGCCTGGGGAGGGAGATCGCGAAGGCGGTCTATTGGTGAGCCCGGCCAGACCCTGTGGATAAGACTGTCCCGATTGTAGCGCGGATACCACGCTATGCCTAGCACAAACCCTTAAATCGCTGCGTCATATCGCCCCAAATATGACGGTTTGATGTCAAAAGGCCTCAATGGCCCTTTTTTCGCGGCATCTGCGCGCGCAGGACGTCATCAGGCGGTCATTGAGGCCGCCCAGAATCCCCGGCATGGATCACCAAGGGGATAGAACCATGACCCAGTACGCCATCGAGGTGGACCGCCTCTCCAAATCCTTCAAGTCCGGCACGCGCGCCCTGGACGCCGTGAGCCTGCGCGTGGCGCCGGGCGAAATGGTCGCCCTGCTGGGCGCTTCCGGTTCGGGCAAGTCGACCTTGCTGCGCCATGTCGCTGGTTTCGTGGCGGCCGACAGCGGCCGGGTGGCGGTCTATGGCGAGCCCATCCAGGCCGATGGCCGCATCAGCCGCCGCGTGCGCGGCGCCCGGGCCGGCATCGGCTTTGTCTTCCAACAGTTCAACCTGGTGGGCCGATTGCCCGTCATCGTCAATGTGCTGACCGGCATGTTGCCGCGCCTGCCCCTGTGGCGCAGCCTGCTGCGCCTTTTCCGCCGCGATGAGATCGGCATCGGCCTGCAGGCCCTGGCGCGTGTCGGCATCCATGAACATGCTTTCCAGCGCGCCTCCACGCTGTCCGGCGGCCAGCAGCAGCGCGCGGCCATCGCCCGCACGCTGGTGCAGAACGCCCGCGTCATCCTGGCCGACGAGCCCATCGCGTCGCTGGATCCCGAGTCTTCGCGCCGCGTCATGGACACCCTGGCCGGCATCAACCGCGAGCAAGGCGTGGCCGTGGTCGTGTCCTTGCACCAGGTCGATGTCGCCATGCGGTATTGCCCGCGCGTGGTGGCCCTGCGCCAGGGCCAGGTCGTGTACGACGGCCCGGCCCAGGCGCTGACGCCGGCCATGTTGCAGGCCCTTTACGGCACCGAGCTTGCCGATCTGCTGCCGCCCCGCGACGAGCCGCAGCGGGCGGCCGAACTGGCGCTCGCGGCCTGAAGCGCCGCCTTCCGTTTTTTCCTACCTGCTCATCTCTGGAGCGACACCATCATGCTGCGCAGAACCTTCTGCATCCTGTTGGCCTCGGCCGCCGTGGCCGGCGCCGCCCAGGCCCAAGACGTCAAGACGCTGAATTTCGGCATCATCTCGACCGAGTCGTCGAGCAATCTGAAGTCCGCCTGGCAACCCCTGATCGAGGATTTGTCCAAGGCCGTGGGCGTGCCGGTCAAGCCCTTCTTCGCCTCCGACTATGCCGGCATCATCGAAGGCATGCGCTTTAACAAGGTGCAGCTGGCCTGGTATGGCAACAAATCCGCCATGGAGGCCGTGGACCGCGCCCAGGGCGAGGTGTTCGCCTCGGTCATCGACAAAGACGGCAACCCGGGCTATTGGTCGGTGCTGCTGGTCAACAAGGCCAGCCCCTACAACAGCGTCGAAGACATCATCAAGAACGGCAAGAACCTGAGCTTCGGCACGGGAGACCCCAATTCGACCTCGGGCAACCTGGTGCCGGGCTACTACCTGTGGGCCGCCAACAAGGTCGATCCCAAGACGCTGTTCAAGAATGTGCGCGTGGCCAACCACGAAACCAATCTGCTGTCGGTCATCAACAAACAGGTCGATGTCGCCGTGGCCAATACCGAGGCCCTGGAGCGCTATCGCATCGCCACTGGCAAGGACGCCGCCGAAAGCGTGCGCGTGCTCTGGAAGTCGCCGCTGATTCCCGCCGATCCCATCGTGTGGCGCTCGGATCTGCCGGCCGACATGAAGACCAGGCTGCGCGACTTCTTCGTCAATTACGGCAAGGGCAAGGACGCCGCCCGCGAACAGGAAGTGCTCAAGGATCTGACCTATAAGGGCTTCCGCGCCTCGGACAACCAACAACTCATCCCCATCCGCCAGCTGGAGTACGCCAAGGAGAAGGCGCGCGTGCAGGCCGATGCCAATATGAGCGAGGCCGACCGCGGCAAGCGCGTGGCCGAACTGGACGGCAAGCTGGCGGCCCTGCAGAAGCAGGCCGCGCAGTAAGCGGGACGCCCCATGAGCACCGCCGTCACGCCTGCCATCCCCCATCCGGGGCCGCGCGCCTGCCTGCCCGCCATGCTGGCCTGGGCCGTCGCGCTGGCCATCCTGACTCTGTCCTGGAAGGGCGCCGACATGCGCCCGCTCGACCTCTTGCGCGACGCCGGCAATATGGCCAGCTTCGCCGCCGACTTCTTCCCGCCGGATTTCCGCGACTGGCGCCAGTATCTCGATGAGATGGTGGTGACGGTGCAGATCGCCGTCTGGGGGACTTTCCTGGCGGTCCTGGCGGCGGTGCCCCTGGGACTGCTGTGTTCGGCCAATATCGCGCCGGTCTGGGTCTACCAGCCGCTGCGCCGGCTCATGGATGCTTGCCGGGCGATCAACGAGATGGTGTTCGCCATGCTCTTCATCGTGGCGGTGGGCCTGGGGCCTTTCGCGGGAGTGCTGGCGCTGTGGGTCCACACCACGGGCGTGCTGGCCAAGCTGTTCTCCGAGGCGGTCGAGGCCATCGATCCGCGCCCGGTCGAGGGTGTGCGGGCCACGGGCGCCAATGCCGTCGAAGAGGTGGTCTACGGGGTCATCCCGCAAGTCCTGCCGCTGTGGATTTCCTTGTCGCTCTACCGTTTTGAGTCCAATGTGCGTTCGGCCTCGGTGGTCGGCATCGTGGGCGCCGGGGGCATCGGCACGCTGCTGTGGGAGATCATCCGCAGTTTCCGCTATGCCGAGACCTGCGCCATCATGATCATCATCATCGCCTTCGTGGCCGCGATCGACCTGGTGTCGGCGCGCATCCGCGCCATGCTGGTCTGATGTGACGCAAGCACTGCCGCGCCCTTGCGGCGCGGCCTTTGACGTGGCGCGGCCCTGGCGGGGCGCGCCACTTTTTTATGTTCAGGCGCTGGCGATCACGCGCGCCAGGGCCAGGGCGGCCAGGGCGGGGGCGGCATTGTTGGCGATGTCGACATGGCGGCAGCGCGCCGGCAGCGCGAAGGGCGCCTGGGCACGGGCCAGCCGGGCCTGGATCTCGGTCTCGCTCTCCCGGCCGCGCATGCGCAGCCGCCGGGCCAGCAGTTCGGCCTGCACCGTGATGCTCACGGCGGTCAGGCCGGGATAGCGGGCATGGGCCTCTCGCAGGTAGGCGCGCGAGCCATTGACGACGACCTTCTCGCCCATGGCCAGCCAATCGTCGATCTCGATGCCGATGCCGTAGGCCAGCCCATGGCTCTTCCAGTGCAGGGCGAACTCGCCGCGCGCGGCGCGATGGTCGAAGGCGTCGGCCGGCAGATAGCAGGAGGCTTCGTCGCGCGCCTGGCGCGTGATGCAGCGTTGCGCGATGCGCACGCGGGCCTGCGGCGGCAGCAAGCCGGGCAGCAGCCGCAGCAGGGTGTCCTTGCCGCTGCCCGATGGGCCCATGAGATAGATCAGGCCGCGGCCCTTCATGTCGAGGACAGCCAGGCCGCGCCCGCGCCATCGGCGCAGGCGCCGTCAAAGCCATAATGGCGCGCCACGAGGAAGTCCGCGCCCGGCTCGGGCTGCACATAGACGCTCAGGGCATGGACCGGCATGGCTTGCGAAGACCAGGCCCGGCTCTGCCGGGCCAGCTCGGCCCGCGCCTGATCCAGTTCCCGCGCGTCCAGCGAGCCGGTCAGCGTGATGTGGAAGGTAAAGGTGTCCAGTGCATAGGGATAGCCCCAGCGGGTCAGCATGGCTTTTTGCGCGCCGGACAGCGGCGCGGCCAGGCGACGAGCCAGTTCGGCCTCGTTCAGGGGCGCGCGCAGGCCGTCGGCGCCGCGCAGCGCGCTTGCGGCCAGGGCGTCGATGGATTGCCGGGCGGCCCGCGCCCAGGGCGGCACGCACCACGCCAGAAAGCCGCGCAGGCGCGTAAGCGCCAGCGGCAGCTCGAAGGGGCGGTGGCGGCGCGCGATCCGGCGCGCCATGTCGTCCAGGGTCTCGGGACGGGCGTGGGCGGCGAGGCGGAAAGGCGCTTTGAGCGTGGCGTGCAGGCCATAGTGGCGCGGCGCGCGCACCCAGGCGGCCGGGGCAGGGCTGGGCAAGTCCTGTCCCAGGTCCGGGCAGCGGCCCAGCCATTGCCGTCCCAACTCCCGCCAGGGGCCGGCGGGCGCCAGATAGAGGGCATAACGATAGGCGGCCGGCATGGCGCTCAGGCCGCCAGAAGCGAGGGCTGGGCTTGCAGGGCGTGGGTGGCGTAGCGCAGTTGGCCGTCGACCACGGCGGCCCGCAAGCGGGGCAGGCCCGGGATGCTGTCGTCCACGACGATGAGGTCGGCGCGCAGGCCGGGCCGCAGCTGACCCCGGTCGGCGAGGCCGGCCGCTCGGGCGGGATTGCGGGACACCAGGTCCCAGGCGCGGGCCAGGCCGTGGTCTTGCGCCAGCCGCAGCGCGGCGGCCAGCGGCGCCGGATAGTAGTAATCCGAGGTCAGCACATCGCACAGGCCCTGGCGCACCATCTCCGCGGCGTTGGGCGCGCCGGTATGGCTGCCGCCGCGCACGACATTGGGCGCGCCGAAAACCACCGAATTGCCGAGGTCGCGCGCCAGGCGGGCGGCGGCTTCGTCCAGCGGAAACTCGGCGACCGCGCAGCCCAGCTGATGGTAATAGCGGCGCGTGGCGCAGTCCGGATCATCGTGCGAGGCGACGGCCAGCCCGGCCTGCCGCGCGCTATGCACCAGCTGGCGCATGGCGCCGGCCACTTCGCCGCTGCGCGACATGGCGGCGCGAATACGGCCGCGGAAAGCATCGATGTCGCACTCGGCGCGGTCGGCATACTGCATCAGCTTGCGTTCGTCGCCCAGCCGCCTGGCCATGCCGGGCAGGTGATCGTTCAAGGCCAGGAACTGCACCTTGCCGTCCTGTATCCAGCGCTGGGCCAGTTCCAGGCCGTCAATATGATGCGTCTCGAAGCGCAGGTGCACGCAATGCCGCGAGCCCAGCTGTCCGCGCACGCGCGCCAGCGCATCGAACATGCGCTCGGCATAGGCGGCGCCCCGCAGGCCGCCCTCCCATGACAGCGTTACGCCGTGGAACTCCGTCGTGATGCCCTGGGCGAGCAGTTGGCGGTCGACGTCGTAGAGCGCGTTCTCGTAGGGAAAGGAGACGCGCGGACGCGGCATGATGGCGCGCTCGAAGGCGTCGCCATGCAGATCGACGATGCCGGGCAGGACCAGCAGGCCGCCGGCGTCCAGCCAGGCGCCGCCGCCTTCGTCGGACGACAGCAGGCCCTCGGCGTCAAACGACAGGGCGGTCTCGGCCAGCCCGGAAGGGGTGAGCACGCGGCGGCCGCGTATGCCGGCCAGCGGCGGGTGGGGGGCGGTGTGTGGGTCCATGCCCGCCAAGCTACGCCGCCATCATGACAAGCAGATGTCTAGACGAATCGCGGCGGCCTGGAGGCGGTCAGGCGGTTTCGTCGATCAGGATCTGCACCCAGTCGCCGGCAAAGCGGGTGAGGCCGTACTGCAAGGGCAGGCCCTCGGCGTCGGCGTTCAGGGCTTCGACCTGCAGAATGGGCCGGGTCTTGGGCTGGCCCAGCTGGCGCGCCGTCTCGGCCGTGGGCAGGACGGCCGTGACGCGCGACCACTGGCGCGTGTAGTCCTGTATGCCGAAATGCGCATAGACCTTGGAGATCGAGCGCTGGGCCTGCAAGGCTTCAGCAAAGCCGGGAAAGCGTCTGGCGTCCAGATAGTGCTCGGAGACGCTGACGGGCCGGTATTCGCGGCGGCCCAGTTCGGCGCGGCCGATCAGGGCCACCCGCAGCAGCGGCGCATTGCGCGCCAGGCCGAGGTGGCGGGCGATGTCGGGGGCGCGCAGCGTCTGGCTGTCGAGCATGTCGACATGGCCGTCCAGCCCCTGGCTGCGCAGGTTTTCGGAAAAGCGCGTGCGCCGGCCGATGGCGTAATCGATGGCGTGCTCCTGCACGAACGTGCCCCGGCCTTGCTCGATGCGCACCAGCCCCAGCTGTTCCAGTTCGGACATGGCGCGGCGGATGGTGTGGCGGTTGACGCCGAAGCGCGCCGCCAGCTCGGGTTCGGGCGGCATCTGCTCGCCGGCCGGATAGCGCTTGGCCCGGATGTCTTCGGCCAATTGTTCGCCTATCTGTCGCCAGACGGCAACGCCGGAGCCTCGCTCAACCATATGTCTTTTCCGTTTCAAGATGGGGCGTCGCCCATGGATTGCCGCATTTTGCCCCATGTCGGCGGCGAGGGCGATTGTCATCAAATCTTCATGCCGGTTTGTTGAAGTGGCGTCTGTCGCTGACGAAACTCGTCCTAAATCATCTAGACGTTTAGAGGAAATATGGAAATCCATCCCGCACCGCAAGACCGGGAGGGGCGCGCCGCCTGGATGCGCACGCTGGCCCTGGCGCCCCCCGATGAGCTGGACCGGCTGTTCGGCGGCCTGTCCGGCCTGCCCGAAGCGCGCATGCTGCGCGAGCCGCAGACCGGCATGACCATGCTGCGGGCCCGCGGCGGCGGCACCGGCGCGCAGTTCAACCTCGGCGAAATGACGATCACGCGCTGCGCGGTGGCCTTGCCGCAAGGGGTGATGGGCCTGGCCTATGTGCAGGGGCGCCATGCGCGCCATGCGCGCCAGGCGGCCATGCTGGATGCCTTGATGCAATTGCCCCAATGGCGGCAGCGTTTGCGCGAGGAGGTGCTCGATCCCCTGGAGCGGGCGGGCCGCGAGCGCCGCGCCCGGCGCGCCGCCGAGGCGGCCGCCACCAAGGTCGAATTCTTCACGCTGGCGCGAGGCGAGGACTGATATGAACGCAACCGCCGACACCCTTCTGCCGCTGGCGGGTTTCGCCGCCCCGGTGGACGAAGCCCAGGCGAGCTTTCGCCAGGCCCTGGACGCCCTGGCCCAACCGGGCCGCGTCACGGCGATGCCGGGCAGCCAGGCGCTGCCGCCAGGCATGGGGCGCGCCATGACGGCCTTGCTCCTGACGCTGGCCGATGCCGATACCCCGGTCTGGCTGCCGCCCGGCCTGCATCCCGCGGTAGCCGCCTATCTGCGCTTTCATTGCGGTTGTCCGCTGACCGAGGAGGCCGCGCTGGCCACCTTCGTGGCCGTGCCCGCCGGCCACGCGGCGCCGGCCCTGTCGCAGCTTGCGCAAGGCGATCCCGCCTATCCGGACCGCTCCGCCACGCTCATCCTGGAAGTCGACGGCCTGGCGCAGGACGCGGGCGCCCGCCTGGCCGGGCCCGGCATCGCCGGGCGCCGCCAGCTGGCGGTCCAGGGCCTGCCCGAGGGCTTCTGGGCGGAATGGGGGCGCAACCACCAGCGCTTCCCGCTGGGCGTCGATGTCTTCTTCACGCGGGCGGAACAGATGAGCGGACTGCCCCGCAGCACTGCCGTGGAGGCCTGATATGTATGTAGCCGTCAAAGGTGGCGAGAAGGCCATCCTCAATTCCTACCGCCTGCTGGACCACTACCGGCGCGGCGACGCCGGCGTGCCCGAGCTGTCCATCGCCCAGATCCGCGAGCAGATGCCGCTGGCCGTCTCGCGGGTCATGGCCGAGGGCTCGCTGTACGACCCGCAGCTGGCCGCGCTGGCGCTCAAGCAGGCCGCCGGCGACGCCATCGAGGCCGTATTCCTGTTGCGCGCCTATCGCACGACCCTGCCGCGCTTCGGCTATACGCGGCCGCTGGAAACCGCCGCGATGCGCCTGCGGCGCCGCATTTCCTCCACCTTCAAGGATCTGCCGGGCGGGCAGATGCTGGGTCCGACCTACGACTACACCCAGCGGCTATTGGATTTTTCCCTGTTGGACGAGGCGCGCGAGCCGCAGGCTCCGCCGCCCCTGGGGACGGCGGACGAGACGCCGGCGCCGCGCGTGACCGAGCTGCTGGCGCGCGACGCGCTCATCGATCCCGAGCTTCCGCCCGAGGGCGATCCCGCGCCTTATGACCTGACGCGCGAGCCGCTGCGCTTTCCGGCCGACCGCGCCGCCCGCCTGCAGAACCTGGCGCGGGCCGACGAGGGTTTTCTGCTGTCCATGGGCTATTCCACCCAGCGCGGCTACGGCAACACCCATCCCTTTGCCGCCGAGATCCGCCTGGGCGATGTCGAGGTGGAGATGGTGATCGAGGAACTGGGATACGCCGTCACCGTGGGCGAGATCGAGTTGACCGAATGCCAGATGGTCAGCCAGTTCGGCGGCGCCGCCCGCCAGGCGCCGCGCTTTACCCGCGGCTATGGCTTGGCCTTCGGCTACGGCGAGCGCCGCGCCATGTCCATGGCCCTGGTCGATCGCGCGCTGCGCGCGCGCGAGCTGGGCGAGGCGGCGCAGGCGCCCGCCAACGATCACGAGTTTGTGCTCTATCACAGCGACAACGTGGAGGCCTCGGGCTTCGTGCAGCACCTGAAGCTGCCCCACTACGTCGATTTTCAAGCCAATCTGGAACTGGTGCGCCGCCTGCGCGCCGAGTTCGAACAGGCCCAGGCCGGCGCGGCCCGGACCGACGAGGTGTTCGCATCATGACCGACAAGGCCTACAACTTCGGCTATCTGGATGAGTCGACCAAGCGCATGATCCGCCGCGCGCTGCTCAAGGCCGTGGCCATTCCCGGCTATCAAGTGCCCTTCGGCGGGCGCGAGATGCCGTTGCCCTACGGCTGGGGCACCGGCGGCATCCAGGTGACAGCCTCTGTCATCGGGCGCGGGGATGTGCTCAAGGTCATTGACCAGGGCTCCGACGACACCAGCAATGCCATCAATATCCGCCGCTTCTTCAGCCGGGTGACGGGCGTGAGGACGACTGAATCCACGCGCGCGGCCACCCTCATCCAGACCCGCCACCGCATTCCCGAGACGCCGCTGTCCGAAGGGCAGATCATGGTGTTCCAGGTGCCCATCCCCGAGCCGCTGCGCTGGCTGGAGCCCAGCGAGGCGGAGACGCGCGTCATGCACGCGCTGGCCGAGTACGGCGGCATGCATGTCAATCTCTACGAGGACATCGCGCGCCATGGGCATATCGCCACCACTTACGACTACCCGGTGGTGGTCGACGGGCGCTACCTGATGCGGCCTTCGCCCATTCCAAAGTTCGACAATCCCAAACTGGATGGCAGCCCCGCGCTCATGCTGTTCGGCGCCGGCCGCGAGAAGCGGGTCTACGCCGTGCCGCCCTATACGCGCGTCAAGAGCCTGGACTTCGACGACCATCCTTTCCGCGTCGAACAATGGAGCGACTGTTGCGCCCAGTGCGGCGCGCGCGACAGCTTTCTGGACGAAATCATCATGGACGACCAGGGCACGCGCCGCTTTGTGTGCTCGGATACCGAGTATTGCGCCGGCCGCCTGGCCGCCGGCCATCGCGGTCCCGACTTCAGCGCCGCGCGGGAGGCCGCATGACAGAGCAAGCCTTGCTGTCGGTACGCGAGCTGACCCATACCTGGGACGGCGTGCATGGCTGCCGCGACGTCAGCTTCGACCTTTATCCGGGCGAAGTGCTTTGCGTGGTGGGCGAGTCCGGTTCGGGCAAGAGCACGCTGCTGCAGGCCCTGTCCTGGCAGGTGATGCCGGAGTCGGGCAGCGTCTGGTTCGACACCCGCGACCAGGGACCGGTATCGCTGGCCAGTCTGACCGAGGCGCGGCTGCGTCTGCTGGCCCGCACCGACTGGGGTTTCGTGCGCCAGAACCCGCGCGATGGCCTGCGCATGCGCGTGAGCGCGGGCGCCAATGTGGCCGAGCGCCTCATGGCCATCGGCACGCGCCATTATGGCGAGCTGCGCGGCGAGGCCTCGGCCTGGCTGCGCAAGATGGAGATCGATGTGGCCCGCCTGGATGATGCGCCTTCGCGGTTCTCCGGCGGCATGCAGCAGCGCTTGCAGATCGCCCGCAATCTCGTGACCCGTCCGCGCCTGGTGTTCATGGATGAGCCCACGGCTTCGCTGGATGTCTCCGTGCAGGCCCGTCTTCTGGACTTGCTGCGGCAACTGGTGGCCGACCTGGGCCTGGCGGCCATCATCGTCACGCATGACCTGGCCGTGGCGCGCCTGCTGGCGCACCGCACACTGGTCATGCGCGGCGGCCGCGTGGTCGAAAGCGGCCTGACCGACCAGATCCTGGACGACCCACAACATCCCTACACCCAGTTGCTGGTTTCTTCCATCCTGCAGAGTTGACGATGACGCAAGCCCACACCCTGGTCGCGGTCAGCGGCCTGTCCAAGACTTTCACCCTGCACAACCAGGGCGGCGCCAGTCTGCCCGTGCTGCGGGACGTTTCTTTCGCGGCCGCGGCCGGCGAATGCCTGGTGCTGGACGGCCCGTCGGGCACCGGCAAGAGCACGCTGCTGCGCTGCCTCTACGGCAACTATCTGGCCAGCGCCGGCAGCATCGGCCTGCGCCATGAGGGGCAGTGGCTGGAGCTGTCCCGCGCCGCGCCGCGCGAGATCCTGCGCCTGCGCCGCGACACGCTGGGTTATGTCAGCCAGTTTCTGCGCGCCATCCCGCGCGTGTCCGCGCTGGATGTGGCGGCCGAACCGCTGCGCATGCGCGGCGTGGCCGCGGCGCGGGCGCGCGATGCCGCCGCCGCGCTGCTGGCCCGGCTCAATCTGCCCGAGCGCCTGTGGGACCTGCCGCCAGCGACATTCTCCGGCGGCGAGCAGCAGCGCGTGAATATCGCCCGCGGCCTGGTGGGCGGACATCCCATCCTGCTGCTGGACGAACCCACCGCCTCGCTGGATGCGGACAACCGCCGGGTCGTGGTGGACCTCATCCGCGAAGCCGCCGCCGCCGGCCGCTGCCTGATCGGCATTTTCCATGACGAAGCCGTGCGCCAGGCCGTGGCCACGCGCTTGCTGCCACTGCGTCCCGCCGAGCGCGCGCTGGCCTGATACCTGGAGTCTTTCGCATGCCTCAGACCTATTTGACCCATGCCCGCGTCGTGCTGGGCGACACCGTGCTCGATGACGCCAGCGTGCTCCTGGAAGACGATCGCATCCGGGCCATCAACCCTGCCGCGGCGCCGGGCGCCCGCGAACTGAATCTCCAGGGCCAGTACCTGATGCCCGGGCTGATCGACCTGCATTGCGATGCCATCGAGAAGGAGGCCGAACCGCGCGCCCAAGTGCTGTTTCCGCTGGATTTCGCCGTGGCCCAGGTGGATAGGCGCAATGCCGCGGCCGGCATCACGACGCCGTTTCATGCCATGTCCTTCGCCAGCCGCGACCTGGGCATGCGCAACAACGACACGGCCGCCGAGGTGGCGCGCCGGGTCCGCGCCTTCCGGCGGCACAGCCTGGTCGACAACCGCGTGCACTGCCGCTATGAAATCACCGACCATGGCGCCGAGCCAGTGCTGGCCGGGCTGATGGAGGAGGGCGCCGTCGACCTGCTGTCGGTGATGGATCATTCGCCGGGGCAGGGCCAGTTCAAGACGCTGGAAGCCTATCTGCAATACGTCATGGGCAACCATGCCTATTCGCGCGAAGAGGCCGAGGCGGCCGCGCAGCGCAAGGTGCAGGAGCGCGAAGGCGCGGTGGACCGGATCGAGCGCCTGCTCGGGCAGGCCCATGCCCTGGGCATTCCCACGGCCAGCCATGACGACGACTCGGTGCAGCGCGTGGCGACCATGCGCAACCTGGGCGTGCGCATGAGCGAGTTTCCCATCAATCTCGACACCGCCAAGGCGGCGGTGTCCTGCGGCCTGCCGACGATATTCGGCGCGCCCAATGTCGTGCGCGGGCAGAGCCAGAGCGGATCGATCCGGGCGATCGAGGCCATCCGCGCCGGGGTGGCGAGTTGTCTGTGTTCCGACTACCAGCCGTCCACCCTCATCACGGCGGCCTTTGCCGCGCACCAGCAAAGCGCGTTGAGCCTGCCGCAGGCCCTGGCCTTGGTGACGGCCAACCCGGCCGACGCCTGCGGCCTGACAGACCGGGGCCGGCTGCGCGAGGGCCTGCGCGCCGATCTCATCGCCGTGGCCACCGTGGCCGGCATGCCCATGGTCACGCGCAGCTGGTCGGCCGGCCGCCTGGTGTTCAGCGCCGACTACGCCCCGCTGGCGGCCGCCGCCTGACACCGCGGGGATTTGTCATCCGGGGTGGTTATAGTGGCGGGCATGGCTCGCAAACTGAATCGCTCACCGGTTTCCTGGCCGCTCGGGCTGGCCTGCGCGGTGGCGGTCTTCGCCCTGGTCTGGCTGGCGTCGCAGCCGGGCTTTCGGCTGTTCGACGGCCGCATGCTGGCGGTCGCCGGCGTCTGGGCGCTCTGCCTGGTCTTGACGGGCCTGGTCTATCGCTGGCGCCTGTTGGCCGGGCTGTGGGTGCACGGGGCGGTGGCCGTCTGCGCCTGGACCCGGCTGCTGGCCGAGCTGGACGACTACCGTGCCCAGGTGATCGCGCCGCTGGGCCTGGCCGGCCTGCTGGATTGGGCCGCCGACGTTCTGCCCTTGCTGGCGCTCGCCGTCCTGGCCAGCCTGTCGCTGGGCCTGATGACAGTGCTGCGCGGCCGCGGCGAGAGGTCTTGATGCTGGCCGCCTTCTCCTTCTATCACGTCTGGATGGTCGCGGCCTATGCCCTGCTGGCCGCCGGCGTGCATGTCCTGCTGCTGGGGTGGCTGGCCGGGCGGACAGCCGCGCCTTGGCCCGCCTGGGCGCGGCGTTTCGGCCTGGGCGTCTGTGCGCTGGCCCTGGCCGGCCTGGCGTTGGGCGGCTGGCGGCGCGATCAGCTGATGACCGGGCTCAGGCCCGATCTGCAGGCCAGTGTGCAGGCCGTGTGCCGCGAGGCCGCCGGCATCGTCGCCCGCATGGGCGGGGATGCCGCGCCGCAGGACGAGGCCTTGCGCGCCCGCATCGAACCGGCGGTGCGCGAGTATTTCAAGGCCGTTGTCCGCGAACGCTTCGCGCACACGCGCTATGCGCCGGTCAACATCGTGTCGGCCGGCAAGAAAAAGACCGGCGACTTCGTGCTCGGCCTGAGCGAGCAGGATGGCGATCCGGTGCATATCGGCTGCTACAACCAGTACCAGCGGGCCGCGCCCGGGGCCAATCCCTATTGGCGTTTCGAGCGCGGGCAGGTGCCCACGGGCAGCATGGTCTTCTTTGTCCAGGAGCGCCGCGGCGGGCAGCTCGTGGTGAGCTATCCCGCCGCCCAGTAGGCGCCGCGCGCGCAAGGCGGCCGCCTGTCTATACTGCGCAGCACCATGCGTACCTCCTCATCCCGTCTTCCTGAATTCGCCCTTGTCCTGATCACCATGGTCTGGGGCGGGACTTTTCTGCTGGTGCAGCTGGCGATGCAGTACAGCGGCGCGCTGTTCTTCGTCGGCTGCCGCTTCGCCGCCGCGGCCCTGGCCGTGGGACTGCTGTCCTGGCGCATCCTGCCTGGCATGACCCGGCGTGACCTGCTGGCCGGCATGGCCATCGGCGCCATGATCGCGCTGGGCTATGGTTTGCAGACCATGGGCCTGAGGCATATCCCGAGTTCCGAGTCTGGCATGCTGACCGGTCTTTATGTGCCGCTGGTGCCCTTGCTGCAATGGCTGTTCTGGCGCCGCCGCCCGCATATCATGTGCCTGGCCGGCGCGCTATGCGCCTTCGCCGGCCTGTCCTGCTTTGCCGGCGGCGGCTTCAGCCTGTCATTTTCGTATGGGCAGACCCTGACTTTGCTGGGCGCCTTCGCCATCGCGCTGGAAATCGTGCTGATCAGCCACTTCGCGCCGCGCGTCGACCTGCGGCGCGTGACCGTGGCGCAGCTGGGATTCGCTGCGCTGTTCGCCTTTCTGCTCATGCCGGCGGCCGGCGAGCTGGATATCCCGTCTTTCTCCTGGCCGCTCTTGGGCCTGGCGGCAGGGCTGGGCATGGCCAGCGCCGCCATCCAGGCGACCATGAACTGGGCGCAGAAAACCGTCGAGCCCTCGCGCGCGGCCATCATCTATGCGGGCGAGCCGATCTGGGCGGCCGTCTTTGGCCGCATGGCCGGCGAGCGCCTGCCCGCTCTGGCCCTGCTGGGCGGCGCGCTCATCGTGCTGGGCATCATCGTGAGCGAACTGCGCCCGCGCTGGCCGCGCGCCCGGCGCGCGGCGAGGCAATAGACAAGCCGGGCCGGGCCCCGCCCTCGGGCGGGGCTCGCGCGATGCCCGCCTCAGTCGGCCTGGCCTTGCAGCGCCGCCGTCTGTTTCCGCTTGCGGAAGAAACCGCGGAACTGGAACAGGATGATGAAGGCGATGAAGGCCAGCAGCGTGCCGCTGATGGGCCGGCTCACGAAGATGGAGAAGTCGCCGCGGCTCAAGAGCATGGCGCGCCGGAAGTTCTCCTCCAGCATCGGGCCCAGGATGAAGCCCAGCATCAGCGGCGCGGGTTCCATGCCCAGGCGCATGAAGATGTAGCCGATGGCCCCGAAGACGGCGGTGATGTAGATGTCGTCCAGGCTGTTGTTGATGCTGAAGGTGCCGATGCAGCAGAAGAACAGGATGGACGGGAAGAGCACCGTGTACGGGATCTTGAACACCGACAGCCAATAGCGCACCAGGGGCACGTTCAGGATCAGCAGGAAGCAGTTGCCCACCCACATGCTGGCCACCAGGCCCCAGAACAGGTCGGGATGGGTGCCGATCATGTTGGGGCCGGGCTGGACGCCCTTGACGATGAAGGCCGCCAGCATCAGGGCCATGACCGCATTTTCGGGGATGCCGATGGCCATGAGCGGGATGAAGCTGGTGCGCGCGGCCGACTCGTCGGCGGCGGCCTGGCCGGCCACGCCCTCGATGGCGCCCGTGCCGATTTCATGGCGGTATTTGCTGAAGCGCTTGTCGGCGGCATAGGCGGCGAACTGGGCGATGGTCGGGCCGCCGCCGGGCAGGATGCCCAGCACCGAACCGATGACGCTGCCGCGCAAGGCGCTGGGGATGATGCGCTTGAACTCGGCCCAGGTCGGCATGAGCTTGATCTTGCCATTGAAGGGCGTGAGCGTATTGCGGTTGTCGAGGTTCTTGACGATTTCCGCGATGCCGAAGCAGCCCAGCGCGATGCTGATCAGGCCGATGCCATCCTGCAGGAAGACCAGGTCCAGCGTGTAGCGCGGCATGCCGCTGTTGACATCGGTGCCGACCACGCCCAGCAGCACGCCTATCATGGCCATGGCCAGGCCGTTGAGCAGATTGCCGGCGCTCACGAAGCTCACGCAGAAAAAGCCCAGGAGCATCAGCGCGCAATAGTCGGCCGGGCCGAACAGCAGGCCCACTTCGCCCAGCGCGGGCGCCATGGTCGAAAGCACGATGATGGCCACCGTGCCGCCGATGAAGCTGGACACGCCCGCCGTGAACAGGGCCAGGCCGGTCTTGCCCTTGAGATTCATGGCGTAGCCGTCGATGCATGCCACGATGCTGCTGGCGTGCGGGATCTTCATGGTGATGGCGCTGACGCTGTCGCCATACTGGGCGCCATAGTAGATGCCGGCCAGCATGATGAGGGCGCCGCCCGTCGGGATGGAATAGGTCAGCGGCAGCAGCAGGCTGATGGTCGACAGCGGACCCAGGCCGGGCAATAGGCCGATCAGCGTGCCCACGACGCAGCCGAGCGCGCAGTACAGCAGATTCTGCAGCGTCAGCGCGTGCTCGAAGCCGAACGCGAGATTGTTGAAGATTTCAGTCATGGCAGGGGCAGGCTCAGGCCGAGTAAGTATTTGAAGCCGAAGGCCACGGCGATCAGGCCGGCCGAGATCTTCAGGTTGCGCGCCACGGAATAGGACGTGCCGGCCAGCGTGGCGACGAAGACCAGGAACACGATGCCCAGCAGCATGCTGATGTAGTGCGACACCAGCACGAAGCCGCAGAGGGCGGTCAGGATGATGACGATGTTCCTGAAGTTGTAGTCGAGCGGTTCGGGCTCGATGAAACGCGCGCGTATCACGGTCGACAGGCCGACGAGAAACAGCAGGCCGCTGATCATCAGCGGAAACAGGCCGGGGCCGAAGCGGCTGAGCGAGCCGATCGGATAGCGGCATGCCGCGCCGCCGAATACCGCGGCGATCAGCATGATGAACAGCCCCCGGACCACATTGCGATTGTTCAGGTTCATGATGCGCGTCCTCCCGCGAGGACGACGCTGCGCTTATGCTCTGCCATGATGAATGGTCTCCCTTTCTTGATTGTTTGACGCACCTCGTCTGGACAGGAAACGCAGGTGCTGGGCGCGATACTAGAGAGGGGGGCTGTCAGTCGGCTTTCAGGTTCTGGGCAAAGTGTTCAACTAGGAGTAAGTCCCTAGGGCGGCAAAACCACAGGGCCGTTTCCGCGTTCAGGACCATGTCAGATGAGCCCTTGAAACAAGGGGGCCCAGCGGTTTTCATTCAGCATGCGGTCAGGCGCGCGCCGCTTGCAGCCCGCCACGATCCCGGTTAGGCTTGCCAGATGACACATCACGCGCATCCGCTTTTCGCCGCCCTGCGACGATTCACTCAACGACGTTGAGTGGCTGCGCGCCGGCTCGGCCGGCGCCCGTGATGAAAAGGCCACGACATTCCTCGTGGCCTTTTTGTTTTGCCTGCCCCGGGGAGTCGCTGGCCTGTTGACCGGTTTTCCAACCCTGAAGGAGTGCAAGCATGAGTTTTCCGCCCTTGGACATCCGGCCCTTCGCCATGCGCGACGAGCAGGCCGTCATCGGCCTGTGGCGCGCCTGCGGCCTGACGCGCCCCTGGAACGATCCGCATAAGGACGTCCTGCGCAAGCTGACGGTGCAGCCGGAATGGTTTCTGGTGGGGGAGGCCGAGGGCCGCGTGGCGGCGTCGGTCATGGCCGGTTATGACGGCCATCGCGGCTGGGTCAACTACCTGGCCGTTGACCCGTCCTGCCGCAAGCGCGGCTATGGGCGGGCCCTGATGGAGGCGGTGCAGGCGCGGCTGCTGGCGGCCGGCTGCCCCAAGATCAATCTGCTGGTGCGCGGCGACAACGCCGCCGTGCAGCACTTCTATCGCGCGCTGGGTTTCACGCTGGACGATGTGGTCAGCATGGGCAAGCGCCTGATCCCCGATACCGGGGAGCAGGCGCTGGGCTGATCAGGCGTCGTCGGCGCTGGCCGAGGCGATTTCCTCGGCCGTGGCCTGGCCGCCCTCCAGCTTGGAGATGACGGCCGTGGCCAGGCTGTTGCCGACCACGTTGGTGGCCGTGCGGCCCATGTCGAAGAACTGGTCTATGCCCATGATGAGCAGCAGGCCGGCTTCGGGCAGGTTGAACATCGGCAGCGTCGCGGCCACCACGACCAGCGAGGCGCGGGCCACGCCGGCCATGCCCTTGCTCGTCACCATGAGGACCAGCAGCAGCATCAATTGCTGGGTGAAGGTCATGGGGATGTCGTAGGCCTGCGCGATGAACAGCACCGCGAAGGACTGGTACATCATCGAGCCGTCCAGGTTGAAGGAATACCCCAGCGGCAGCACGAAGCCCGAGATGCGCGGCGGCACGCCGAAGCGGGTGAGCGCTTCGATGGTCTTGGGATAGGCCGATTCGCTGCTGGCCGTCGAGAAGGCGATCAGGGTGGGCTCCTTGATCAGCCCGCCCAGGCGCAGGACGTCGCGGCGCAGGAAGAGATAGCCGATGCCGAACAGCAGGGCCCACAACAGCGCCAGGCCCAGGTAGAACTCGCCGATCAGCTTGCCGTAGCTCACCAGCACGCCCAGGCCTTCGGTGGTGATGGCCGCGGCCATGGCGGCGAACACGCCCACCGGCGCGAAGCGCATCACATAGTCGGTCACGCGGAACATCACGCGCGCCAGCTCGTCGATGGCGGTGATGATGGTGGTGTGGCCGCCGCGGCGCACAAAGGACAGCGCCGCGCCGAAGAACAGCGAGAACACGAGGATCTGCAGGATCTCATTGTTCGCCATGGCTTCCATGATGCTGCGCGGGAAGACATGGGTGATGAAGCCCTTGAGGGTGAAATCCCCGGTCTTGAGCGCCGTGGAGGCGCTGGCGTCGGGCAGGGCCAGGTTCAGGTGCGCGCCGGGCTGGAACACATTGACCAGCAGCAGGCCCAGGAGCAGCGAGGTGGCCGAGGCGGCCACGAACCACACCATGGCCCGGAAACCGATGCGGCCGACCGCCGAGCCGTCGCTCATGCTGGCCAGCCCCGAGACCAGGGTGGAGAAGACCAGCGGCGCGATGATCATCTTGATCAGGCGCAGGAAGATGTCGGTCACCATGCTGAAGTAGGAGGCCAGCACCTTGGCATGCTGCGCATCCTGCGCATAGCGGTTGCAGACGTAACCTGTCGCGATACCGAGCACCATGGCGATGCCGATATAGCGTGTCAGTTTTTTTGTATCCATGATCACTACAGAGGAAGGCCGGGCGCCAGCGGGCGTCGGCCGGGAAGGAAAGGGTGTCCGGCAGGTGGACGTAAAGCAGACGGAATAATAGTCCGGCCAAGCTGACAGGAAGTTGTCAGCTTGGGGTGGAGTAAGTGGGGACAGACTTATCCGGTGCCAACAAGTTACGGCTTGTCTGCCTCGGACAAGACCGGGGCTGAAACCCCGGCTAAAATCACACGATTCAGCCGGATTTCATCTATCCATTAATACGAGAATTCAGGAGTCCTTGTTATGGCCCTCGTTTCCATGCGCCAATTGCTCGACCACGCGGCCGAGCATGGTTATGGCATCCCCGCTTTCAATGTCAACAATCTGGAGCAGGTCCAGGCCATCATGGAAGCCGCCGCGGAAACCGACAGCCCGGTGATCATGCAAGCCTCGGCCGGCGCGCGCAAGTACGCGGGCGAAGGCTTCCTGAAGTACCTGATCCAGGCCGCCGTCGAATCCTATCCGCACATCCCGGTCGTCATGCACCAGGACCACGGCCAGTCGCCCGCCATCTGTCAGGGCGCCATCAACCTGGGCTTTTCCAGCGTCATGATGGACGGCTCGCTCAAGGAAGACGGCAAGACCATCGCCGACTACGACTACAACGTCGAAGTGACCCGCAAGGTCGTCGACATGGCCCACAAGCTGGGCGTGACGGTCGAGGGCGAACTGGGCTGCCTGGGCTCGCTGGAAACCATGCAGGGCGACAAGGAAGACGGTCACGGCGCCGACGGCAAGCTGACCATGGACCAGCTGCTGACCGACCCCGAGCAGGCCGCCGACTTCGTGCGCAAGACCCAGCTCGACGCCCTGGCCATCGCCATCGGCACCAGCCATGGCGCCTACAAGTTCACGCGCAAGCCCACCGGCGACATCCTGTCCATCCAGCGCATCAAGGAAATCCACGCCCGCCTGCCCAACACCCACCTGGTGATGCACGGCAGCTCCAGCGTGCCCCAGGAACTGCTGGCCGAGATCCGCGAATTCGGCGGCGACATGAAGGAAACCTACGGCGTGCCCGTCGAGGAAATCCAGGAAGCCATCAAGTACGGCGTGCGCAAGATCAATATCGACACCGATATCCGTCTCGCCATGACCGGCGCCATCCGCCGCTTCTTCGCCGAGAATCCCTCCAAGTTCGACCCGCGCGAATACCTCAAGCCGGCCCGCGCCGCCGCCAAGGCGATTTGCGTGGCCCGCTACACCGAGTTCGGCGCGGCCGGCAATGGCAGCAAGATCAAGCCCGTGCCCCTGAGCGAGATCGCCCAGCAGTACGCCTCGGGCAAGCTGGCCCAGGTCGTGCAATAAACGCCAGCCGCCGCCCTCCGGGGCGGCCCGGCGGCCACGGAAAGCCCCTCGCGGGGCTTTCTCGCTTTCCGGCACGGGAAGCGGGCAGGGGGGCTTTTGCAGTAATCTATAGCCCCCTGCCGGCCCGCGTTTTGCCCTGCCGGCCTCTCCCGTCCGCCGCCGACGGGATCTTTTCTGCCATAGGCCCATTCCGTGACTTCCGCTTTGCATGAATCCAGCATCAAGTCCTTGCCGCTCCTGGGGCGCGGCAAGGTGCGTGATATGTACGCGGTCGGCGACGACAAGTTGCTGATCGTGGCGACCGACCGCATTTCCGCCTTCGACGTCATCCTCGACGATCCGATTCCGGGCAAGGGCCAGGTGCTGACCGAGCTGACCGAGTTCTGGCTCAAGAAGCTCGCCCACATCCTGCCCAACCACTCCACCGGCGTGAAGCCCGAGGACGTGGTCGCGCCCGGCGAGGTCGAGCAGGTCAAGGGCCGAGCGGTCGTCGTCAAGCGCCTCAAGCCCATCCTGGTCGAGGCCGTGGCGCGCGGCTACCTGATCGGTTCTGGCTGGAAAGACTACCAGGCCACCGGCGCGGTCTGCGGCATCAAGCTGCCCGCCGGGCTGCAGCAGGCCAGCAAGCTGCCCGAGCCCATCTTCACGCCGGCGGCCAAGGCCGAGTTCGGCATGCACGACGAGAACGTCGATTTCGCCCATGTCGTCAAGGAAGTCGGCCAAGAAATGGCCGAACGCATCCGCGACGTCACGCTGCGCCTGTATGACGAGGCGGCCCGCTTCGCCGCCACCAAGGGCATCATCATCGCCGACACCAAGTTCGAGTTCGGCCTGGATGAGCAGGGCACCCTGCACCTGATGGACGAGGTCCTCACGCCGGATTCCTCGCGTTTCTGGCCGGCCGACGGCTATCGCGAAGGCATCAGCCCGCCCTCGTTCGACAAGCAGTTCGTGCGCGATTGGCTCGAGACCCAGACCTGGGACAAGACCCCGCCCGCCCCGCGCCTGCCGGCCGACGTGCTGCAAAAGACCGCGGCCAAGTATCGCGAGGCCCTGGACCGCCTGACGGCCTGATCCCGCATCCCCGGAAACCGGCGCCTTGGCGCCGGTTTTTTTTGTCCGCCGGCCAAAAAGATATCGAGATATATCAAATATTTCTATTTATGACGCTATACTCGACGGCAATAAAAAGGGGCGGACATGTTGACGCTATTGCCGTTTTTCAGTGGCCTGGCGGCCGTATGGTTTGGCATTCTGGGCCGGCGCCGGCCTTGCGTGGCCCTCTGGCTGCTGACGCTGGGGCTGTTCGTGGCGGGCGCGCAGGCCCTCATGACCGGGCCGCTGCCCTTGTCGCTATAGGGCGCCGGAGATGATTTTCCTGCATGACGTGGCGCGGGCTTCGCGCCGGCTCAATACCCTCGTGCTGGCGTTGGCCAGCGTGTGGCTGCTGGGCAGCCTGGTGCTGACCCATATGCTGGACCTGCCGGCCTCGCCCCTGCACGAGCTGCAGCAGGCCGCGCTGGTGATGGCCGGCGTGGGCCTGACGCTCAATATGCGGCTGGGGCCTTCTCCGCTGCATTACGCCATGGTGCTGACCGCCGCCCTGGGCATGCTGGCCGCCGGCGGCTGGGTGCTGCTGCAAGGCGGGCCGGGCACGGCCGTGCTTGCGGGCTGGCGCCCCGAAACCTGGTTCTGCGCCGCCGCGCTGGGCCTGCTGCTGTTTTCCGTGCCCATGCTGGCGGCCGATCGCAAGTGGGGCGATAACGCGCTCAAAAAGCCGGTAGCCTGGCCGGGCGTGCTGGTCATGGGCCTGTTTCTGGCGGCGGCGCTGGCGCTGGCCGCCAATGCCGGGATGGCCGGCGGCTGGAGCGGCCTGGCCGGGCTTTGAGGCCGGGCCGGCGGGCCCGGCGCGCGAGGCGGGTAAAATAGTGGGCTTCGCGGCCGGGTCATGCCCGGCCTGGCTTTCTTCCTCTGCGTCCCGGCGGCGCGCTGAACTCGGTCATGACCACACAAACCTCGGCTACGAACACCTCTTCCGCCTCGCCCCTGGTGGGCGTCATCATGGGCTCTTCCAGCGACTGGGAGGTCATGCAGAATGCGGTGGCGATGCTGGAATCCTTCGGCGTGCCCTTCGAGGCGCGCGTGATTTCCGCGCATCGCATGCCCCAGGACATGGCCGAGTATGGCGCCGTGGCCCATGCCCGCGGCTTGCGCGCCATCATCGCCGGCGCCGGCGGCGCGGCGCATTTGCCGGGCATGATGGCCGCCCTGACCGAAGTGCCGGTCTTCGGCGTGCCGGTGCCGTCCAAGTATCTGCGCGGCGAGGATTCGCTGCTGTCCATCGTGCAAATGCCCAAGGGCGTGCCGGTGGCCACATTCGCCATCGGCGAGGCGGGCGCGGCCAATGCCGCCTTGCACGCCATCGCCACCATCGCGACGACCGACGATGCGCTGCATGCCAAGCTGGTGGCCTTCCGGGCCGCCCAGACCGAGGCGGCGCGCAACATGAGCCTGCCTGTCTGAACACCGTGCCGGCGCCTTCGGGCGCCGGCTTTTCTCGACCGGGCGCCGCGGCGCCCAGCTTTTCCCGCCGCTTTGCGCGGTATGACCATGTCGCAATCTCGATCCAAACTCTTTGTCGCTCCCGGCGGTTGGCTGGGCCTGCTTGGCGGGGGCCAGCTCGGCCGCATGTTCTGCCATGCCGCCCAGAGCCTGGGCTATCGCGTGGCCGTGCTGGATCCGGCCGAGGAATGCCCGGCCGGCATGGTGGCCGACCTGCATATCCGCGCCGCCTATGACGACGCCCAGGGCTTGCAGGCCCTGGCCGAGCGCTGCACCGTGGTGACCACCGAGTTCGAGAACGTGCCGGCCGACAGCCTGCGCGCGCTGGCCGCGCGCTGCCGCGTCAGCCCGGCGGGCGATGCCGTGGCCGTGGTGCAGGACCGCATCGCCGAAAAAAGCTTCATCGCCTCGCAGGGCATCCCGGTGGCGCCGCATGCGGCCATCCGCGGCCCCGAGGACCTGGCCGGCGCGGGCGGCGAGCTCTTCCCCGGTATTCTCAAAGTGGCCCGCATGGGCTATGACGGCAAGGGCCAGGCGCGCGTGGCCAACCGCGAAGAAGCCCAGGCGGCCTTTGCCGAGTTCGGCGGCGTGCCCTGTGTGCTGGAGGCGCTGCTGCCGCTGGACCACGAGATTTCGGTGGTGATCGCGCGCGGTTTCGATGGCGCCAGCGTGGTGTTTCCCATCGCGCGCAACGAACACCGTGACGGCATCCTGGCGGTGTCCACCGTCGGCGGGAACGAGAGCGGCGCGGTGCAGGCCCAGGCGCGCGCGGCCGCGCAGGCCATCGCCCAGGGCCTGGGCTATCACGGCGTGCTCTGCGTGGAATTCTTCGTGCTCAAGAACGGCGATCTGGTGGTCAACGAGATCGCGCCGCGCCCGCACAACAGCGGCCACTACACCATCGATGCCTGCATCACCAGCCAGTTCGAGCAGCAGGCGCGCGTCATGGCCGGCCTGCCTTTGGGCAGCACGGCCCTGGTGACGCCGGCCGTCATGCTCAATCTGCTGGGCGACATCTGGTATGACGGCCAGACCCAGCGCGAACCCGCCTGGGACGCGGCGCTGGCCGTGGATACCGCCAAGCTGCATCTCTATGGCAAGCGCGAGGCGCGCCGCGGCCGCAAGATGGGCCATGTGACCATCGTTGGCCGCACGCTGGACGACGCCCGCCGCGACGCGGCCAAGGTGGCGCAGGCCCTGGGCCTGGGGGATGTCGGCCATGGATGAGGCCGGCATCGCGGCGGCCGCGCGGCGGCTGGCCGACGGCGGCCTGGTCGCGTTTCCGACCGAGACGGTCTATGGCCTGGGCGCCGATGCCGAGAACGCCGAGGCCGTGGCGCGCATTTATGCCGCCAAGGGCCGGCCGGCCAATCATCCCGTCATCGTGCATGTGGCGCCGGGCGCCGACCTGGGCCATTGGGCCAGCGAAGTGCCGCCGCAGGCCCTGCGCCTGATCGAGGCTTTCTGGCCGGGCCCGCTCACCCTCATCCTCAAGCGCCGTCCCGGCGTGGGCGAGGCCGTCAGCGGCGGCCAGGACAGCATCGGCCTGCGTTGCCCCTCGCATCCGGTGGCGCAGGCGCTGCTGCGCGCCTTCGCCGCGCTCAAGCCCGGCGGGCAGGGCGGCGTGGCCGCGCCATCGGCCAATACCTTCGGCCATGTGTCGCCCACCCGGGCCGATCATGTGCGCGCCGAGTTCCCCCGGGAAGTCGCCGCCGGCATGCCGGTGCTCGACGGCGGCGCATCCGAAGTGGGCATCGAATCCACCATCGTCGATCTCTCGCGCCTGGACCAGGGAATAGGCCCGGTGCTGCTGCGCCCCGGCCATGTCAGCGCCGCGCAGATCGCCCGCGTCCTGGGCGTGCCGGTCGCCCGCCCGGATGCCGCCGCGCCGCGCGCCTCGGGCACCCTCAAGGCGCACTATGCGCCGCGCACGCCGCTCGAACTCATCGACCAGGCCAATTGGGCGCGCCTGCGCGCCGGCGACCGGCCCGCCGGCCGCATCGCCATGGTGGCCCATGGCTGGCGCGGCGAAGACGGCGACGGCCTGGAGTGGCATCCCGTGCCGGCCGACCCGGCTCGCTACGCCCAGGCCCTCTATGCCACCCTGCGCGAACTCGATGCGCAGGGTTACGCCCGTATCTGGGTGCAGGCGCCGCCGACCGATCCGGCCTGGGATGCCGTCAACGACCGCATCGGCCGCGCCGCCGCGGCCTTCAGCCTGGACACCTCGGGGCTGCCCGGCACTTGAGCGGCCCGCGCCGGGATTGTGCAGACCGCCCGGCGCGGCGTAATCTGGCTCTCGCTGGTCCGCTGCCGCGGACAGCCCGCCACGCATCCTGATCCCGCGGGCGGCTTGCACATGAGGAGAGCTTGGCCATGAAAAAGACGATTGCCTTGGCATTGGGCGCGGCCGCGCTGGCCGGCGCCATGTCGGCCGCGCACGCCGGACCGACCCTGGATGCCGTCAAGAAGAAAGGCTTTGTGCAATGCGGCCTCACGGATGGGGTGTCCGGTTTTTCCGCCACCAATAGCAAGGGCGAATGGGAAGGCATGGACGTCGATATCTGCCGCGCGGTGGCCGCGGCGGTGTTCGGCGATGCCAGCAAATTCAAAGGCACGCCGCTGTCGACCCAGCAGCGCTTCACGGCCCTGCAGTCCGGCGAGGTCGATGTCCTGCTGCGCACGGTGACGCTCACCCAGACGCGCGACACCTCGCTGGGCCTGGCCGCGGTCGCCGCCAGCTTTTATGACGGGCAGGGCGTGCTGGTGCGCAAGTCGCTGGGCGTGAAGTCCGCCAAGGAACTCAACGAGGCCACGGTCTGCGTGCAGCCGGGCACCACCACCGAGCTGAACCTGGCCGACTGGTTCCGCGCCAACGGCATCAAGTTCACCCCCGTGGTGATCGACAAGGTGACCGAGGTCGTGCGCGCCTTCGAGTCCGGCCGCTGCGATGCCTTCACCGACGATGCCTCGCAACTGGCCGCCGTGCGCGCCACCCAGGTCTCCAATCCGGCCGACTTTGAAATCCTGCCCGAACGTTTCTCCAAGGAGCCGCTGGGCCCCATGGTGCGCCAGGGCGATGAAAACTGGCTGGGCATCGTGCGCTGGACGCTGTTCGCGCTGATGGAGGCCGAGGAGTACGGCATCACGCAGAAAAACGTCGACGAGATGCTGCAAAGCAAGAACCCCAATATCTCGCGCATCCTGGGCGTGACGCCCGGGGCGGGCAAGAATATGGGCCTGGACGAAAAATGGGCCTATCACGCGATCAAGGCCGTGGGCAATTACGGCGAGATCTTCGAGCGCAATGTCGGCAAGGACAGCAAGCTGGGCCTGGCGCGCGGCGTCAATGCGCTCTGGAACCAGGGCGGGGCGATGTATCCCTGGCCGGTGCGCTAAGGTCTTCATGGAGGGCGGCGGGCGCGTGGTCGAGCGCGCCGCCGCGGCGCTTCTTCTCGGCCCCGCAAAGCGCGCGCGGGCTTTCCTGGGCCAGATCCCGAGCCCGGCCTGAGTCTTCTGAGGGTCAACCCTAGGTTTTGAGCGCCTGGGGAGAGTGGTTCCATGCCGCGGCTGCGAAATGGACCTAGGCGCACCCTCTCGCTATCCCTATCATGTCCAGCGACAGGGCGGGCCGCCCAGGCCCGCCCGCCCCTTTTTTCTTCCTTTCTGATACTGACACCATGAACGGCGCCGACAGTCTTTGCGATACCCTGCTTGTCAACGACATTGATGTCTGTTTTGCCAATCCCGGCACATCGGAAATGCACTTCGTGGCCGCGCTGGACCGCAAGCCGCGCATGCGTTGCGTGCTGGGCCTGTTCGAAGGCGTGGTGACCGGCGCGGCCGATGGCTATGCCCGGATGGCCGACAAGCCGGCGGCCACGCTTCTGCACCTGGGCCCGGGCCTGGGCAATGGCCTGGCCAATCTGCATAACGCCCGCCGCGCCCGCACGCCCATGGTCAATGTGGTGGGCGACCACGCCACCTATCATGTGCAATACGACGCGCCGCTGACCAGCGACGGCGAAGGCGTGGCCCGCCCGATGTCGCACTGGGTCGGCCGCATCGAAGACGCGGCCTCGGTGGCCGCCCGCACCGGAGAAGCCATCCGCGTGGCGCGCCAGGCGCCGGGCAATGTCGCCACGCTCTTTCTGCCCGCCAACGCGGCCTGGACCGATCTGCCCGCGAATACGCCGGCGCCCATGCCGGTCGCCGTCGAGGCGCCGTCGCGTCCCGATGGCGACGCCATCCGCGCCGCCGCGGCGGCCATCCGGTCCGGCGAGAAGACCATGCTGCTGCTGGGCGGCACCGCCCTGCGCGGCCGCGCGCTGGCCGCCGCCGGCCGCATCGCGCAGGCCACGGGCGTGCGCCTGGCCAGCGAGACTTCCAACCGCCGCGTCGAGCGCGGCCAGGGACGCACGCCGGTTGACCGCCTGCCCTATCCCGTGGACCAGGCGCTGGCCTTCCTGGCCGACGTGCGCAAGCTGGTGCTGGTCGGCGCGCGTTCGCCGGTCGCTTTCTTTGCCTATCCCGGCAAGCCCAGCCTGCTGGCGCCCGAAAGCTGCGAGCCGGTCACCTTGGCCACGCAGGAGCAGGATCTGGCGCATGCGCTGGAGTGGCTGGCCGAAGAGCTGGGCATCAAGTCGGACGCCCCCCGGCTGGCCGCGGCCGGCTGGCGCGAGCCGCTGCCCACTTCCGGCAAGCTGACCAGCGCGGCGCTCAACCAGATCACCATGCGCCACCTGCCGGAGAACGCCATTCTGGTGGACGAGTCCATCACGCAGGGCCGCGAGATCGGCCTGCACAACGTCAACTCGGCGCCGCACGACTGGCTGCAGCTGACCGGCGGCGCCATCGGCATCGGCATGCCCATGGCGACCGGCGCCGCCGTGGCCTGCCCCGACCGCAAGGTGGTCACCATGCAGGCCGACGGCAGCGGCATGTACACCCTCCAGGCGCTCTGGACGCAGGCGCGCGAACGCCTGGATTGCCTGACCATCATCTACGCCAACAACAGCTACCAGACCCTGCATGGCGAAATGCGCAATGTCGGCGTGCAGGAGCCGGGTCGCAATGCCCAGCGCATGCTGGACCTGGTCGACCCCAGCCTGGACTGGGTCAGCCTGGCCCGCGGCATGGGTGTCGAAGCGGTGCGCGTGGACAGCGTCGAGGGCTTTACGCAGGCCTTGCAGGCGGGTCTGAAGCACAAGGGGCCCTTCCTCATCGAAGCCGCCATCTGATCGACACCGCGGATTCGCGCCAGGCGCCCCTGGCGCGATATGCTTGAAGGCGGGCCCAGCCAGGGCCTGTTTGCCACAGGACTAGCCATGAAGTTTGCCGAACTGCACCAGGGGATGGTGATCAAGGGGGGACCGGTCAAGGTCTCGCGCGAAGAAGTCCTCGAATTTGCCAGCAAATACGATCCCCAGTGGTTCCACGTCGACGAAAAGCGCGCCCAGGAAGGGCGCTGGGGCGGCTTGATCGCCAGCGGCTGGCATACGTGCGCGCTGGCCATGCGCATGGCCGTGGACGCGGTCCTGCATGATTCCGAGTCTTTCGGTTCGCCCGGCCTGGGCGAAGTGCGCTGGCGGGTGCCGGTGCGCCCGGGCGATGAGCTGACCCTGCATGCGCGTGTGCAAGGGGCGCGCACCTCGTCCTCGCGCCAGGACCTGGGCATCATCACCTGGACCTGGTTCATCTACAACCAGCACGACGAAGTCGTGCTGGAGCTGGATGCCACCAGCCTGTTCGACCTGAGCGGGCAGGCCTGATCCTGCCCCTGTCCCGCCTTAGCCGCGGAAGCCCGGATCGCGCCGGTCCAGCAGCCGCAGCATGGCCGGCCATTCCATTTCGCCGAAGGGGCGGCGCGTGGTCGGTTTGTAGAGATGGCAGGTGCGGTCGATGACCGCCTGCGCAGGCGTGTGCAGCGCCACGCCGCTGTGCATGGCGTCGACCTGCGCCTTGCAGGCCATCTCCAGCCAATACATGCTGTTGAAGGCCTGGGCCACCGTCGCGCAGGCCACCAGCAGGCCGTGGTTGCGCAGGATCATGGCTTCCTTGTCGCCCAGGTCGGCCACCAGCCGGGCGCGTTCGTCCAGGTCGATCGCCACGCTTTCGTAGTCGTGATAGGCGATGTCGGCAAAGCGCATCGAGGTCTGCGTGAGCGGCAGCAGCCCGCATTGCATGGCCGAGACGGCCATGCCGGCGCGCGTGTGGGTGTGGATCACGCAGCCCACGTCATGGCGGGCGCCGTGCACGGCGCTGTGGATCACATAGCCGGCCGGGTTGATGCCCAGTTCCGGGTCGGGGTTGTGCAGCACATTGCCTTCGATGTCGATGCGCACCAGGCTGGACGCCGTGATCTCCTCGTACATCAGGCCATAGGGGTTGATCAGCAATTCATCGTCGGTGCCGGGAATGCGGGCCGTGATGTGGTTGTAGATCAGGTCGCTCATGCCGAACAGCGCGATCAGCCGGTAGCAGGCGGCCAGATCGACGCGGGTTTTCCATTCGGCGTCGGATATTCCGGGCGCGCGCCCGGGCGAGGATGGACGGGTCGGGTTCATTGCGATTTTGCTCCTGTTTCGTGTACGACCTTGCCCCACATGGCGTAGTCATCCCGCATCATGGCGGCAAAGGCTTCCGGACTCTTGCTCAGGCGGACCTCGGACCCCAGGGCGATGAGCTTTTGCCGCACGGCCGGATCGGCCATCACCTGCTGGGTGGTGTCGAAGACCTTGCGCACCACGGCATCCGGCGTGCCGGCCGGGGCAAACAGGCCCAGCCAGGCGCCGACCTCGAAATTCGGGAAGCCCTGTTCGGCCACGGTGGGCACCTCGGGCGCGAGGTCGGTGCGCTGCCCCTTGCTCACGGCCAGCGGCAGCAGGCGCTTGCTCTGGATCATCGCCAGTTCGGAGGCCAGGGTGTCGAAGGTCATGTCCACATTGCCGCCCAGCACGTCGGCCTGGCTTTGCGAGCTGCCCTTATAGGGCACGTGGGTGAGCTGCATGCCGGTCTTGGCCTGCAGGATCGCCATGATCAGATGGCTGTTGGTGCCCACGCCCGTGCTGGCATAGGTGAGCTTGCCGGGCTGGCTGCGCGCCAGCGCGATGAGTTCCTGCAGGTTCTTGGCCTTGAAGTCCGGACGCACCACCAGCGCATAGGGCAGCCAGGTGGTCTGGGTGATGGGCGCGAAGCTGGTCGCGCTGTCGTAGCCCACGTTTTTGTAGACGTGCGGATTGATGCTCATGGGCCCGGAGGCGCTCAACAGCAGGGTGTAGCCGTCGGGCGGCATGCGCGCCGCCGTCGCCGCGCCCAGGCTGCCCCCCACGCCGGGCTTGTTCTCGACGATGACCGGCTGGCCCCAGCGCTTGCTGAACTGTTCGCCCAGCAGGCGCGCCACCATATCGGTGGAGGTGCCGGGCGGGAAACCGAGGTAGAGCGTGACCGGGCGCTGGGGCCAATCGGTATCGGCGGCGTGGGCGGCGGGGCTGGCCAGCGCGAGGCCGGCGGCCAGCGCGCAGGCCGCGTGCGCGGCCAGGCGGCGTAAGGTCTGCATTGATGTCTCCGATGTTCTAGGTATGCGATCCTCTTGCGGGACCAGGTTCTACCGTAAACGCGCTGGCGGCTCGTGGCTATTCGTCATGCGGAAACACCGGCTTCGCGGCAGCGGAAGCGCCGCAAAAAAAACAAAACCCCAGGCCGCCAGGCCTGGGGCTGCTGCGGCGATCGCGGCTTAGAAGAAAGCCTGGATGCCGGTCTGGGCGCGGCCCAGGATGAGGGCGTGCACATCGTGCGTGCCTTCGTAGGTGTTGACCACTTCGAGGTTGACGAGGTGGCGGGCCACGCCGAATTCATCGGAGATGCCGTTGCCGCCCAGCATGTCGCGCGCCAGGCGCGCGATGTCCAGGGCCTTGCCGCAGGAGTTGCGCTTCATGATGGAGGTGATTTCGACGGCGGCGGTGCCTTCGTCCTTCATGCGGCCCAGGCGCAGGCAGCCTTGCAGCGCCAGCGTGATTTCCGTCTGCATGTCGGCCAGCTTCTTCTGGATGAGCTGGTTGGCGGCCAGGGGGCGGCCGAACTGCTTGCGGTCCAGGGTGTACTGGCGGGCGGTGTGCCAGCAGGCTTCCGCCGCGCCCAGCGCGCCCCAGGCGATGCCGAAGCGGGCCGAGTTCAGGCAGGTGAAGGGGCCGCGCAGGCCGGACACGCCGGGCATCATCTGGGCGTCGCTGATCTCGACGTCGTCCATGACGATTTCGCCGGTGATCGAGGCGCGCAGGCCGACCTTGCCGTGGATGGCCGGAGCCGACAGGCCCTTCATGCCCTTCTCGAGGATGAAGCCGCGGATCTTGCCGTCGAACTCGCCGCCCACGCACTTGGCCCAGACCACGAAGACATCGGCGATGGGCGAATTGGTGATCCACATCTTGGCGCCGCTGACCTTGTAGCCGCCGTCGACCTTCACGGCGCGGGTTTCCATGCCGGCGGGATCGGAGCCGTGGTTGGGCTCGGTCAGGCCGAAGCAGCCGATCCATTCGCCGGCGGCCAGCTTGGGCAGGTATTTGCGCTTTTGCTCTTCGCTGCCGAACTCATTGATCGGCACCATGACCAGCGAGGACTGCACGCTCATCATGGAGCGGTAGCCCGAGTCCACGCGCTCGACTTCGCGCGCGATCAGGCCGTAGCTGACGTAGTTCAGGCCGGCGCCGCCGTATTCGGCGGGGATGGTCGCGCCCAACAGGCCCAGCTCGCCCATTTCGGCGAAGATGGCCGGGTCGGTCTTTTCGTGACGGAAGGCTTCCAGCACGCGCGTGGCGAGCTTGTCCTGGGCGTAGGCATGCGCGGCGTCGCGCACCATGCGCTCTTCTTCGGTCAGTTGCTGATCCAGCAACAGCGGATCTTCCCAGTTAAACGAGGGCGTCGAGGACATTCGGTACTCCAGTGTATGGATGCTTGAAGTTTAAATTTAAATTTTCGCGCGCGCTCAAGCCTGGGCCTTCAGGGCCGCGGCGCGAATTTTTTCCAGGGTGGTCGACGGAGAGATCGTCTCGGGGTCGATCAGGCAATGCAGGATGGCGGGCTTGCCGCTGGCCAGCGCCCGCTCGAAGGCGGGGCCGAACTCGGCGCTCGTCTCCACACGTTCGCCATGTCCGCCAAAGGCGCGGGCATAGTCGGCGAAATCGGGATTCTTCAATTGGGTGGCCGAAATACGGCCGGGGTAGTGCTTCTCCTGGTGCATGCGGATGGTGCCGTACATGCCGTTGTCGACCAGCACCACGATAATGGGCAGATCGTACTGCACGGCCGTGGCGAACTCCTGGCCGTGCATCAGGAAGCAGCCGTCGCCGGCGAAGCAGACGACCGTCTTGTCGGGCCAGACGCGCTTGGCGCCCACGGCGGCCGGCAGGCCATAGCCCATGGAGCCCGAGGTGGGCGCCAGCTGGGTGCCGTAGCGGGTGTAGCGGTGAAAGCGGTGCAGCCAGGTGGCGTAATTGCCCGCGCCATTGGTCATGATGGCGTCGGCCGGCAGTCTGTCTTCGAGATAGGCCATGACTTCGCCCATCTGCAGCTTGCCGGGGGTGCGGATCTTGCCGGGATCGCTCCAGGCCAGGTAGTTCTGGCGCATGGCTTCGGTGTCGGCGGCCCAGGCCGGCGCGGCCTTGGGCGCGGGCAGCCCGGCCAGGGCGGCGCTGAAGGCCGCGGGCGAGACATTGACGGCGAGATGGGGGCGGTAGACGCGCGCCAGTTCGGCGCTGTCCGGATGCACGTGCACCAGTTTCTGGCGCGGCACCGGGATGTCCAGCAGCGTATAGGCCTGGCTGGGGCTTTCCGACATGCGGCCGCCCACCAGGAGGATCAGGTCGGCCTCGCTCACGCGGGCCAGCAGCGCGGGGTTGATGCCCAGGCCCACGTCGCCGATATAGCAGGGGTGGTCGGCCGGGAACAGCATCTGGCGCCGGAAGGACACGGCCACCGGCAGCGCATGGGCGCGGGCGAAATCGGCAAAGCGCGCCACCGCTTCGGCGTCCCAGCGGGTGCCGCCCAGGATGGCGACCGGCTTGCGGGCCTCGGCCAGCATCTGCGCGAGCGTCTCCATCTGGCCGGCGGCCGGCGCGGCGTCGATGACTTCGTAATGCGGCGCGTCGGGCACGGCGGCCGTCTCGACCAGCATGTCCTCGGGCAGGGCGATGACCACCGGGCCCGGGCGGCCCGAGGTGGCGATATGGAAGGCGCGCGAAATCAGCTCGGGAATGCGCTCGACCTGGTCGATCTCCGTGACCCATTTGGCCTGGGTGCCGAAGACGGCGCGGTAATCCATCTCCTGGAAGGCCTCGCGCTCGCGCATGCCGCGTTCGATCTGGCCGACAAAGAGGATCAGCGGGGTGGAATCCTGCTTGGCGATGTGCACGCCGGCCAGCGCATTGGACGCGCCCGGGCCGCGGGTGACCATGCAGATGCCCGGCTCGCCCGTCAGCTTGCCATGGGCATCGGCCATCATGGCCGCGCCGCCTTCCTGGCGGCAGACCGTGACTTCGATGCTGGCGTCGTGCAGGCCGTCCAGCACGGCCAGATAGCTCTCGCCCGGCACGCAGAAGACGTGCTTGACGCCATGGGCGGCCAATTGGTCGACCAGGATGTGGCCGCCCATGCGGGGGCTGGCGGGAGAGGGCGTCGCGGAGGATTGGGTATTCATATGTCGGATTACGGGAAATATCGCGCCAGAATAATGTTCCAGACTTGCACAAGGCAATTGATAAAATTGCACATGATAGTGAGCTGCCGGCACGTATCCGGATGCTGCATCGCAGCATCGACCGGGACGGGCGGCGGCAAGGGGGTAAGCCTATCGGCGGGCGCGCGCCGCGCCTAGCCGGGGCTGCCCGAAGTGACACGCAGTATGGACGAACAGCAATGAGAAACGGCATCCCCAACCTCAGCGCCTTGCAGGCCTTCGAGGCGTCGGCGCGCCTGGGCAGCTTCTCGCGCGCGGCCGAGGAGCTCTCCTTGACCCATAGCGCGGTCTACCGGCAGGTCGCCAGCCTGGAGGCGCGCCTGGGCGTGCAGCTGTTTACCCGCGTCAGGCGGCGCATCGTGCTGACCGACCATGGCGCCGAATACGCCGGGCGCATCCGACATCATCTCGAACAGATCGAAAAAGACACCTTCGGCCTGGTCAGCCGCACGGGCATGGGGCGCAGCATCCATATCGCCGTCGTGCCCACGCTGGCCACCACCTGGCTGATCCCGCGCCTGGCCGATTTCCAGCAGGCGCAGCCCGACATCACCGTCAGCCTCTCGGTGCGCACGCTGCCTTTCCAGTTCAAGGACCAGCCTTTCGACGGCGCGCTCTATCACAGTGATGGCGTCTGGCCCGGCAGCAAGGGCGTGCTGCTGTTTCCCGAGCGCGAGCTGGTGCCAGTCTGCGCGCCGGCCTTGGCCGAGCGGGCGCGCGAGCAGGGCAGCTCGGCGCTGTCCGGCATGACGCATTTGCACCTGGCCTCGCGGCCCGATGCCTGGCGCCAGTGGTATGGCGCCAACGGCCATCTCTATGGGCCGCAGGCCGCCGGCGGGCCGCGCTACGAGCTCTTCACCATGGTGATGGCCGCCGTCCAGGCCGGCCTGGGCGTGGGCCTGATGCCGCGTTTCCTGGCCCAGCCGGCGCTGGATGCCGGCAGCCTGGTCATGCCCGTGCCTCAGTCCCTGCAGGTCAGCCAGGGCTATTACTTCGGCTATCCGCAGCACAGCGAGCGCTCCGGCGCCCTGAAGGCCTTCGAGGTCTGGCTCAAGACCATGGCCTCGCGCGAGGCCGCCCGCGCCCCGTAGAATTGGGACGCTCCGGTTTCCGCTGCCCTCCATGTCCGACGACCGACCCCTGACCTCGCAGGCTGATATCGATGCCTTCATCGACGCCATCTGGCTCGAAGACGGCCTGGCCGCCAATACCCTGGCGGCCTATCGGCGCGACCTGAGCGCCTTCGCCCTATGGCTGCAGGCGCCGCCGCCCGGCGTAACCGCGGGCGGGCAGCTGTGCGCGGCCACCAGCGCCGACATCGAAGCCTGGTTTGCCGCGCGGCACGAAGAAAGCCGGCCGGCCACCGCCAACCGCAGGCTGGCGGCGCTGCGCCGTTTCTATGCCTGGGCGCTGCGCGAAAAGCGCGCCGCCGCCGATCCCTGTCTCGCGCTGGAGGCCGCCAAGCAGCCGCTGCGCGTGCCCAAGACGCTGTCCGAAGCCCAGGTCGAAGCCTTGCTGGGCGCGCCTGATCTGGACACGGCGCGCGGCCTGCGCGACCGCGCCATGCTGGAGACGCTTTACGCCACGGGCCTGCGGGTATCCGAGCTGGTCAGCCTCAAGACGCTGGACGTCAGCATGACCGACGGCGTGGTGCGCGTGATCCAGGGCAAGGGCGGCAAGGACAGGCTGGTTCCGCTGGGCGCGGAGGCCGCGCACTGGCTGCAGCGCTATCTGGCGCAAGCGCGCCCCGAACTGGTCGGCGCGCGCGTCTCGGACGCCTTGTTCGTCACCGGGCGCGCCCAGGCCATGTCGCGCCAGGCTTTCTGGCAGCTCGTCAAGAAATACGCCCAGCGCGCCGGCGTGCTCGCGCCGCTGTCGCCCCATGTGCTGCGCCATGCTTTCGCCACCCACCTGCTCAACCACGGCGCCGACCTGCGCGTGGTGCAGCTGCTGCTGGGGCACGCCGATATTTCGACCACCCAGATCTACACCCATGTGGCCCGCGAGCGCCTGAAATCGCTGCACGCGGCCCATCATCCCCGCGCCTAGGCGCCCGCATCCCATGAGCAAATCCCGTCACGTCTCCGAAACGCCCGCCACCCAGTTCCTCAGGCAGCATAAAGTGGCCTTTACGGAACACACTTACGATTACATCGACCATGGCGGCGCCGGCGAGGCGGCCCGCCAGCTGGGCCTGGACCCGCATGCGGTGGTCAAGACCCTGATCATGGAAGACGAGGCGGCCCGGCCGCTGGTGGTCATCATGCATGGCGACCGCGAGGTCTCGACCAAGAATCTGGCGCGGCAGGCCGGCTGCAAGAAAGTCGCGCCCTGCCAACCCGAGGTGGCCCAGCGCCACTCCGGCTACCAGGTGGGCGGCACCTCGCCCTTCGGCACGCGCAAGCGCATGCCGGTCTATGTCGAAGCAAGCATCCTGTCGCACCCCGAGGTCTATATCAATGGCGGGCGGCGCGGCTATCTCGTGGGCATCGCGCCGGCCGTGCTCGTCGAGCTGCTGGGCGC
This sequence comes from Bordetella pseudohinzii, assembly GCF_000657795.2. Taxonomy (GTDB): domain Bacteria; phylum Pseudomonadota; class Gammaproteobacteria; order Burkholderiales; family Burkholderiaceae_B; genus Bordetella; species Bordetella pseudohinzii. Next base: position 74,879 of record NZ_JHEP02000013.1, on the reverse strand, counting down.
CAAGACGGTCAGCGTGGGGCTGGAGTAGGGCGGACGCGGTAATCCTGTACCACCCCGGGCCTGTCCGGCGGCTCCACAATAGACCGCACCCGCCACTATGGAGCCGGGACAGGAGACGACAATGAGCAAAACGCTCTTGATGCTGGTCGGCGACTATGCCGAAGACTACGAGACCATGGTGCCCTTCCAGACCCTGCTGGCGGTCGGCCACGTGGTCCATGCCGTATGCCCCGACAAAAAGGCCGGCGACACCGTCGCCACGGCCATCCACGATTTCGAGGGCGCGCAGACCTATAGCGAAAAACGGGGCCATAACTTCGCGCTCAACTACGACTTCGCCAAGGTCGAGCCGGAGAACTACGACGGCCTGGTCATCCCCGGCGGGCGCGCGCCCGAGTACCTGCGCCTGAACGCCAGGGTGCTGGAAATCGTGCGCCATTTCGATGCGGCGCGCAAACCGATCGCCGCCGTCTGCCATGGCGCCCAGCTGCTGGCCGCCGCCGATATTCTCAAGGGGCGCACCTGCTCGGCCTATCCGGCTTGCGCGCCCGAGGTCCGCCTGGCCGGCGGCACCTATGCCGAAATCGCCATCGACCAGGCTCATACCGATGGCAATCTGGTCACCGCGCCGGCCTGGCCGGCCCATCCCGCCTGGCTGGCCCAGTTCCTGGCGGTGCTGGGCACGCGGATTTCGCACTGAGGCGCCGCCCCGGCGGCGCTTGCCACCGGGGCGGGCTAGACCGTACAGTGCGGCCATCACCGGAGGGTCCCATGTGCGAGATCTTCATACGCGCCAATGCACAATCCTATGCCCCTGAAAGCCGCTCGCTGCGGCTGCACGGCGTGGCCACCAGCGTCAGGCTGGAGAAACTGTTCTGGGACGTCCTGCAGGAGATCGCCGAGCGTGACGGCCTGCGCGTCACCCAGCTGATCGAACGCCTCTACGATGAGCTGATGGCGTATCGCGGCGAGGCGGCCAATTTCACGTCCTTTTTGCGGGTGTGCTGCCTGCGCTACCAGATGCTGCAGGTCGAAGGCCGCATCCCGCGCGATGCGCGCGTGCCCATCCGTTCGCTGGATGCCGCCGCCGTGTTCGACGGCTTGCCGCCGCATCTTTACGATCCCTTGCCCGTGCATGCCTGAGGGCGGCGGGCGCGAAAAAAAAAGGCCGCGCAAGCGGCCTTTGTCTTGTCCGGGCGAGGCTCAGAGCATCGCCACGTCGCTTTGCACGATGCGGCGGATGCGGACCGCATCGCCGATACGCGAGAGCTTGCCCTGGGAGTCCAGCAGCACGATGGCCATGTCGCGGCCATTGATGCGGGCCAGCATGACCAGGCACTCGCCCGCTTCGTTGATGAAGCCGGTCTTGGAAACCTTGATGTCCCAATCGGGCTTGCGCACCAGCAGATTGGTGTTGCGGAAGGTCTGCGTGCGCTTGTTGATCTCGACATCGTATTCGGTGTCGGTCGAATAGCGATGGATGAGCGGGCGCTGCGCGGCCGCGCGCAGCAGGCGGGCCAGGTCATGCGGGGAGGATACGTTTTCGCTCGACAGGCCCGTGGGCTCGATGAAATGCGTATTGAGCATGCCCAGCGAGCGGGCCTTGGCGTTCATGGCCTCGACGAAGGCGGGCAGGCCGCCGGGATAGTTGCGGCCCAGGGCGTGGGCGGCGCGGTTCTCGGAGGACATCAGCGCCAGATGCAGCATGTCGCCGCGCGACAGGCGCGTGCCCACGCGCAGGCGCGAGGTCGTGTGCTTGAGCGTATCGACGTCTTCGTCGGTGATCTCGATGATCTCGTTCATCGGCTGGTTGGCGTCCACCACCACCAGCGCGGTCATGAGCTTGGAGATGGAGGCGATGGGGCGCACGACGTTCTCGTTCTTGGCGAAGAGCACGGTCGAGGTTTCGAGATCCTGGACATAGGCCGTGGACGAGCGCAGGGCGCGCGCCTCGGCGGCCGGGGAGGCGGCCGCCGGCGCCAGCGCGGCGCTCGTGGTGGCCGCCGCGGCGGCGGCGCGGCTACGGGTCTTGGCAGTGATTTTCTTGCTGGACGCGCTCTTGGCGCGGGTGGACTTTTTGGCGGTCTTGCCGGCCGGCTTCTTGGCGGCGCTGGCCTTGCTGTCTGTCTTGCCGGCGGATTTGGCGCCGGCCGATTTTTTCTTGGCCGCCTTGCATTCGGCGGACTTCGCGTTGGTCTTGCAGGGATCCGCCGGCTTGGCCGCCAGGGCGCTTGCCGAGTGCAGGGTCGCCAGGGCCAGCGCCATGGGCGCTATTGCCGATGCGACCGCGCGTATCCAGGGAAATGCCATGATTACAGGCCTTATCTGTCTGTATGAAAGTACAACCCGGTCACGTCTAGGGTAAAGCTAGAAAAAAACCAAGTGAATTATGGGCTTACGGGCCAAATTTAAACAGCAATTTGAACTGGCGCGCAAGGGGGCATTGCGGTTTTATGCAATAAAAAACTAGGGACGGGTTAATGTCCGCCCATCGACGCGCGAGCGTATACCAATTTGCCCTGCAGGAGGCTGAATGGCGGCGGGGGCTAGGGAAAATCCGGTCGGGCTGATGGCCGGCGGACAAGACGGGGGGATAAACAGGCTGGAGCTGGCCTCGCCGGGTGGAATCGAACCACCAATTGACCCTTAGGAGGGGCCGGTTATATCCATTTAACTACGGCGAGCGCGGCCGCGCCTTGCGCACTGGGCAGCTTAAGTGCTTGAAACGCATCGATATTCAAGCACGGGCGCGGTAGGAAGACCGGCATTCTAGCACTGACGCCGCGGCTTTTCGCTTGATGGGGCCGGGTCTATCATTGGTCTTACGCGCCAGGAGGGGCGCGACCGCGATGCCCGGCATGGCGGATTTCCATAACATGGCGCAGCGACGCCAGACGACGACTCGAGACAAGCCGACTGTCATGTCGAATACAGCAGAAGCGGTATCCGTGCGCACGATTGTCGTGGGCACGGTGGTGGTTCTCCTGGCCATGGGCGTACGCGCCACCTTCGGCCTCTTCATGCAGCCCATGGGTTTGGCGCACGGTTGGGGGCGGGAGCTGTTTTCCTTCGCTTTCGCCCTGCAGAACCTGGTGTGGGGCGTTTCCTGTATTTTCATGGGCATCATGGCCGACCGCTATGGGTCGGGCCGCACGATCGCCCTGGGCGCATTGCTGTATTTCCTGGGCATGCTGGGCACGCGCTATGCGGCCGACGCCTTCACGCTCTGTTTCATGAGCGGAGTGGTGGTCGGCCTGGGGCAGGCCGGCACGACCTTCCCCGTCATCCTGCCCGTCATCGCGCGCGCCGTGCCGCCGGCCTACCGCAGCACGGCCATGGGCATTGCCAGCGCCGGCGGCTCGCTGGGCCAGTTCCTGGTGGTGCCCAGCGGCCAGCTGGCGATCACCCATATGGATTGGACCGGCGCGCTGTGGCTGCTGTCGCTGATGATGGCCGCGGCGCTGCCCCTGGCCTGGTTTCTGCGCGGCAAGCCCCAGGGCCATGGCGGCCCGCAGACCCTGGGCTTCGCGGTGCGCCAGGCCTTGATGCACCCGTCCTTTCATTTCCTGTCCTGGAGCTATTTCGTCTGCGGCTTCCATACGGCCTTCATCACGCTGCACCTGCCGGCTTTCGTGACCGACGCGGGATTGAATGCCAGCCATGGCGCGACCGCCATCGCGCTCATCGGCCTGTTCAATGTGCTTGGCTCTTTCTATGCCGGCAAGCTGGGCGGGCGCTTCAGCAAGAAATGGCTGCTGGCCGGGCTCTACGGCCTGCGCGCCTTTGGCATCATCCTGGTGCTGGCCGTGCCGCTCACGCCCGTCGTGCTCTATCTCTTCGCGGCCTGGATGGGTCTGTTCTGGCTGGGGACGGTGCCCCTGACCCAAGGCCTCATCGGCGAGATCTATGGTCTGCGCTTCGCGGCCACGCTTTCCGGCATTGCCTTCCTCTGCCATCAGGTGGGCAGCTTCATCGGCGTGTGGCTGGGCGGCTATGTCTATGCCCATACCGGCAGCTATAACGGTGTGTGGTGGGTGGGGCTGGCGCTGGCCCTGGTGGCGATGCTGCTGTGCCTGCCGGTGCGCGAGCGCGTCGTCGGGGCGGCGGCATGAAGCCCCGCCGCTGGCCGCGCTGGCTGGCCGGGCTGCTGCTGGCGGCCGTGCTGGTCCTGGGCTTTGCCGGTTATCTGTCGCCGCAGATGCGCCTGAGCTGGGAGAACGTGGCCGCGCTCTGCGGTTTCTGATGCGCGCGCAGGCAGGCTATCCTTCGGTCTATCGAATCCGCCCGTCCGCCGCGCATGCCTTCTCTTTCCGATTTGCCCGCCTGCGATGCCACGCAACTGGCCGAGCTGCCCTGCGCCGGCACGCTGGTGCTTTCCGTCAACAACCGCCTGTCGCGCCGTCTGACGCTGGAGCTGGCCGCGCGCCTGCGCGCCGACCGGCAGGTCAGCGAATTGCCGCGCATCCTGCCGCTGTCGGCCTGGCTGGCCAGCGCGGCCGATGAGCTGTCCTTCGCCGCCCATGCGGAGCTGCCCGCTTTCCGGCTGGGCGGATTCGCGGCCCAATTGGTGTGGCGCGAGGCCATCCTGCGCGAAGAGGCCGAGCGCGAGCTGCTCGACATCGACCAGGCCGCGCGCCTGGCCATGGACGCGGACATGCTGTGCGACGAATGGCGCCTGCAGATTCCCGAGGCCGCCCAGACCGATGAGTACCTGGGCTTTGCGCGCTGGCGGGCCCGCTATCGCGGCCTGCTGGCCGAACTCGATGCGGATGATGCCAACCAAGGCTATGAGCGCGTGCTGCGCGCCTTGCGCGCCGGCGAATTGACGCCGCCGGCGCGGGTGGTGCTGGCTGGTTTCGGCGAGGTGTCGCCGCGCTTTGCGCGTCTGCTCGCGGCTTTCGAGGAAGGGGGCGCGCAATTGCTTGTCTGGCGTGAAGGCCTGCGCGCGCTGGCCGAGCCGGCCCGCGTGCTGGCGCCCGATCACGGCGCCGAATGGCGCGCCGCCGCGGCCTGGGCCGCCCAGCGCCTGCGGGCGCATCCCGCCGGCCGCTATGCCATCGTGTCCTCGCAGCTGGAAAGCGAGGCGCCGTTCGCGCGGCGCGTGCTGATGCAGGCCTTGCAGGGCGAGGCCGGCCAGCCCGACCTGCCTTTCAACGTGGCCGTCGGCCGGCCCCTGATCGAATGGCCCGCCTTGCGGGCGGCCCTGGCCTGGCTGCAGGCCTTGGCCGAGATGGGCGGCACGGGCAAGGTGGCCGCGCCCGTGCTGGGCGCGGCGCTGCTGGCCGGGCATTGCGCCGGCGACCGCAGCGAGCGCCACGCCGCGCTGGATGCGCGCTGGCGCCGCCTGGGGCGCGTCAGCGTGAGCGAAGCCGCCTGGCGCAGCGACCTGCAATACAGCCCGCGGCTGGCCCAGGCCTGGGAAGCCGCCATGAAGATCTGGCGCGACGGTCCCACGCGCGCGCCTTGCGACGTCTGGACGCCGCGCATCCGCGAGGCGCTCAAAGCCCTGGGTTTTCCGGGCGAGCAGGCGCTCGACAGCGTCGGCTATCAGGTCATGGGCGCGCTGGGCGAATTGCTCGGCGACTTCGCGGCGCTGGCGCCCGCGGCCGGCCTCTTGAACGGACGCGCCGCCGTGCGCCTGCTGGCCAGCGCCGCGCGCGCGGGCAGTTTCCAGCCGCAGCGCGACCCGCAGGCGCGGCTGGATGTGCTGGGCCTGCTGGAAGCCGAGGGCGGCAGCTGGGACGGCGTGTGGATGCTGGGCCTGAGCGACGAAGTCCTGCCGGCCTCGCCCAAGCCCAATCCTCTGCTGCCCTTGAGCGTGCTGCGCCAGGCCGGCGCGCCGCGCGCCACGCCGGAGCGCGAGCGCGAATGGGCGGAGAACATCTACGAAGCGCTGCGCGCCTGCGCGCCCGAGCTCATCGTCAGCTGCGCCGAACATGATGGCGAGCGCGAATTGCGGCCCTCGCCGCTGATCGCCGATGCCCGCTTGCTGGACGCCGCCGCGGGCCGCGGCGAGGCCGGTGCGCCCTGGCCGCTGCAAAGCCTGGTCGACGAGTCCGGTCCGCCGCTGGAGCCGGGGAGCGACAGCGCGGGCGGTCTGGACGTGCTCGATACCCAGGCGCGCAATCCGCAATGGGCCTTTGTGCGTCACCGCCTGGGCGCGCGCGAACTGGCGCCCTACGCGCAGGCGGCGGCGCAGAATGTGCGCGGCCAGTTCCTGCACCGCGCGCTGGAGCTTGCCTGGCGCATGCTGCCCGACCAGGAGGCCCTGCATCTGGCCATGAGCGAAGGGCGTCTTGCCGCCTTGCTGGGCGAGGCGGTGCAGCAGGCGGCCGATGAAGAGCTGTCGGCCTATGCCCCGGCCTTGCGCGGGCTGGAGTGCGTGCGCGCCGAAGCCGTGCTGGCGCGCTGGATGGCGCTGGAGGCGCGGCGCCTGCCGTTTAGCGTGGACCAGGTCGAGGCCGACCATCGCTGGCGGCGCGGCGCCCTGTCGCTCAAGCTGCGCCTGGACCGCATGGACCGGCTGGGCGATGGCCGCGCCGTCATCCTCGACTACAAGACCGGGTCGGCGCAGGCGCGGCCCGAGGCGGACTGGTCGCGTGCCCGGCCCATCAATCTGCAACTGCCCTTCTACGCGGCCGTGCTGGCCGGCGACACGCCGGATGCGCGCGTGGCCGGGCTGCTGCTGGGGCAGATCCATGCGCGCAATGTGGGCGCGCAGGGCCTGGCCGAAGAAGACCTGGGCATAGAGGGGGTGCGCGTGGCCGCCGACAGCGAGGCCTTCGCCGGACGCAGCTGGGAGCAGATCCTGGCCGACTGGCGCCGCGCCATCGAGATGCTGGCCGATGAATACGCGCGTGGCCATGCGCCCAACGTGGCCTGGGGCCGCGACGACCTGAAATACTGCGATGCCATGCCGTTTCTGCGCCTGCATCTGGATGACGACGAGGCCTGAACCATGAGCGACCGCCAACCCCGCGACCACGCCGCGCGCCTGCGCGCCCTGGATCCGCAAGCCTCTTTCATCGTGCAGGCTCCCGCCGGCTCGGGCAAGACCGAACTGCTGACCGACCGCATCCTCGCGCTGCTGGCCACGGTGAACAAACCCGAGGAAATCGTCGCCATCACTTTCACGCGCAAGGCGGCCTCGGAAATGCATGCGCGCGTGCTCGAGAAACTGGCGCGGGCCCGCGGCCCCGAGCCCGAGGCCGAGCATGAGCGGCGCAGCTGGCGGCTGGCGCGCGCGGCCCTGGCCCGCGACGCCGAGCGCGACTGGCATGTCCTGCGGCATCCGGCGCGCCTGGCCATCCGCACCATCGATTCTTTCTGCGCCGGCCTGGTGCGCGGCATGCCCTGGCTGTCCGGCCTGGGCGGCATGCCCGAGATCGCCGACGACGCGCGCGCCCATTACGAAGCGGCGGCGCGCGCCACCCTGGCGCTGGCCGACGAGCACGAATCCATCGTCAACCTGCTGGCCCACCTGGATGTGGACGTGCAGGCCGCCGAGCAGGCGATCGCCGATATGCTGGGGCAGCGGGATCAATGGCTGCCGCTGCTGGCGCGCGGCCTGGACCGCGACGGCCTGGAAGCGGACCTGGCCGAGACGCTTGCCGGCGAGCTGCGGGCCCTGGGCCGCGCCATGCCGCGAGGCTTCGACGCCGCCCTGTGCGGCCCGGCCAGGATGGCGGCGGCCGAACTGTCGGCCGGCGAGGACGCGCGCCTGGCCCCGCTGCTGGACTGGTCGCAGCCCTTGCTGCCCGATGCCAGCGACTTGCCGCGCTGGCGCGCCCTGGCGCATCTGCTCCTGACGAGCGCGGGCAGCTTGCGCAGCCCCAAGGGCGTGACCAAGGCCCTGGGCTTTCCGGCCAAGTGCGCTCACAAGGAAGCCTTCGTGCAGTGGCTCTCGGGCTATGAGGGCGGCGAGCCCTGGGTCGCCCGGCTGGCCGCCTTGCGCGATATGCCGGATGCGCGCTTTACCGACGCCCAATGGGATATGCTCAGCGCCCAGCTGGTGACGCTGGCGCTGTCGGTCGGGCAGTTGCAGAAGGTCTTCGCCGAAGCGGGCGAGGTGGATTTCATCGAGATCGCCCAGCGGGCCCAGCGCGCCCTGGGCGATGCCGACGACCCGGGCGAGCTGCTGCTCAAGCTTGACGCCTCCATCCGCCATCTGCTGGTCGATGAGTTCCAGGACACCAGCCAGACCCAGATCGACCTCCTGACCACGCTCACCGCGGGCTGGCAGCCCGGCGACGGCCGCACGCTGTTCCTGGTGGGCGATCCCATGCAATCCATCTACCGTTTCCGCAAGGCGGAAGTCGGGCTCTTTCTTGGCGCGACCGAAAACGGCATCGGCGCGCTGCAGCTGGAGTTCCTGCAGCTGACCGACAACTTCCGCTCGCAGGGCGGCGTGGTCGATTGGGTCAACCGCAGCTTTGCCGATCTGCTGCCTCCCGACAACGACGCGGTGGCCGGCGCCATCCGCTACAGCCCCTCGGCCGCCTTCCATCCTGCCCTGGACGGCGAGGCCGTGCGCTTTCATCCGGCCTGGGCGGCCGACGGCCTGGCCTCGGGCGACGAAGCCGCCGAGGATATCGCCGTGGCGTTGGCGCGGCAGGCCTTGGCCGAGCATGCGGGCAGCGCCCATCCGGTCGCCATCCTGGTGCGCGCGCGCGCCCATCTGGGCAGCCTGTCGCGCCGGCTGGCGCAAGAAGGCATCCCCAGCCGCGCCGTCGAACTCGTGCCCTTGCGCCTGCGTCCCGTGGTGGCCGATCTTGTGCAGCTGCTGCGCGCCCTGACGCATCCGGCCGACCGCATGGCCTGGCTGTCCGTGCTGCGCGCGCCGTGGTGCGGCCTGACGCTGGACAGCCTGCAGCGTCTGTTCGGCCACGATCACCGCGCGCCGATTCCGGATCTGCTGCGCCAGGCCTTGGCCGAACCGGCCGCCGCGCCGCCGCAAGCCAGCCTCTTCGATGCGCCGCCCGAGGCCGGCAGCGGCGCTGCGCGCCTGTGGCTGGCGCCCGAGGAGCATGCCCGCCTGTCGCGGGTGGCCGCCATCCTGCTCGACCGCGGCAATGACTCCGGCGCCTGGCCCTTGGCCGCCTGGCTGCAAAGCGTCTGGCAGGCTCTGGGCGGAGCCGGTCTGTACGCCGGCGTGGGCGCGGCCGCCGATGCCGAAAGCCTGTTCCAGCTGGTCGAGCGGCTGGCCCCGCATGGCGGCCTGGACATCGCCGCGCTGGACACGGCCGTGGGCCGGCTGTTCGCCGCGCCCGATGTTCAGGGCGAACAGGGCGCCGTCGAAATCATGACCATGCACAAGTCCAAGGGTCTGCAGTTCGACAGCGTCATCCTCTATGGCCTGCACCGGGTGCCGCGCGGCGACCAAGCGCCGCTGGTGCGCTTCGAGCATCACGACGGGCGCGTGTTGATGGGGCCGATCAAGGCGCGCGCCGATACCGAGGCCGATCCGGTCTCGCGCTATCTCGGCGCGCGCGAGGCGCGCCGCGCCGCCTATGAAACCGACCGCCTGCTCTACGTGGCCGCCACGCGCGCGCGCAAACGCCTGCACCTGATCGGCAATGTGGCGCTCGATGAAGAAAACGGCCCGCGCGCCCCGGCCGCCTCCAGCCTCCTGGGCCGTCTCTGGCCGCATATCCGCGCCGGACAGGCGCCGGAGCCGGCGCGCGAGACGGCGCCCGATCTGGCCGCGGCGCCGGCCTGGCAGGCGGAGCCGCTCAAACGCCTGGACGACGCCAGCGTCGCCGCCCTGGCCGCCCTGCCGCGGCGCGGCGGCCAGCCAGGCGGCCTGGCGGCGGACGCCGAACACCCCGCCTGGCAATTGGAGGCCGGCCATGAAGCCGCCGTGGGCACGCTCGCCCATGCCTGGCTGGCTCGCATGGGCGAGGAGGGCGGCGATCATTGGGACGCCGAACGCCTGCGCGAGCACCGCCCGGCCATGCGGCGCCAGCTCACGCGCGCCGGCATCCCGGACAGCCAGGCCGACAGCGCCGCCGACGCCGTGCTGCAGACCCTGCAGGCCACGCTGGCGCATGACCGGGGCCTGTGGCTGCTGCGCCAATCGCGCGCGCGGCGCGAATGGCCGCTCATCGACGCCGCCGGCCGTGTCTCCGTCATCGACCTGGCATTGAGCACGGAGGATGGCTGGCTCATCGTCGACTACAAGACCGGCCAGGCCCAGCCCGGCGAAACCCCGGCCCACTTCGCCCAACGCATGCGCCTGCGCCATGCCGACCAGCTCAAACGCTATTGCGCCCAGGTCACCGCCCTCGACGGCCGCCCCGCCCGCGCCGCCCTCTACTTCCCCCGCGCCCAGGCCTGGATAGAACTCTGAAGCTGCGCTAGGAAGCCTGCTCGTCCTTGGGGATGTCCGGTGTGTCGCGCAGGAACGGAGCGGGGGCCTTGCCGGCCTTTTGGTCGGCATCGAGCCGGGCATCGTATTCCATCCAGCGGCTGGCCGTCTGGTGAAACCAACGCTGCCCGGTGAACTCGCCCAGGCGCGTCATCAGCCGGGCGTGCCAGCGTTGATAAGTGCGTGACAGGGTGGAATCGGAGAGGTATTGGATTGGGATGGCGGCTTCCAGCGTGGTGGCCGTATTCTCGCGCCGGCCGATCCGGGTTGGGAGTCGGTAGTATTCGGAGACGTCGGGGCGCATGCCGGCCACGCCGATGCCATCGAGCTCACCCGTATACGTCAGCCGGATCGTGTAGCCCGAGTGGCCAACGAGGGTGTTGAAGAAAATCGGCCCGGGCAGGTTGGCGTTGAAGTAGCTGTCATTGCCCGACACTGCGGCCAGGGTCAAGGGCATGCTCTCGCCAGTGGGAGCGATCAACGTGCCGGTCTTGACGGTGACGGGGGCCTGCGCGCCACGAAGCAGGAAGCTGATATTCGAAACCCGGGGGATCAGGTCATACTTGGTCCAGTATCCCGAATCATAGTAGTGAGCCAGTTTCCTCGCCGTCGCCGCACCTTGTTCGGCCAGGGCGGCGATCCCGGCATCGCCGCTCTCGCGGGCCAGGTCGTAGAGCACCACGGTTGAATAAAGATGGCCATTGAGAATGTGCGGGCTGTGCTTATCCGGCACGGGCACCTCCTCATAGAAAGGCAGGCTGTCAACCGTATCCTGCAGGCCTCCATCTTCCACGGTGGTGGCATAGGCCTTGGCGGCGGCCAGGGCCAGTTGCAGATAGTCGGCGTTGCGCGTGGTGTGGGCCGCATACGTCAGCGCGTGGATGATCCGTGCCTGAGAGAAAGCCGACGCCCATCCCGCGGACATGGTGAAGGTAGAGTAATAAAGCGGCAGCGGATAACTCCAGGTCACCGCGCCATTGGGCAATACGACCTTGTTGTCCGTGAGCCACTTCAAGGCGGCCAACTGGGCCGGAGAGGGCTGCGGATGCTTGTCGATCATGGCCTGCAGGTACAGGCCCGCCGTTCCTTCCACGCCGTTGTCGGCCAGCGCCTGGGTGGCGACGCTGAAGGGGTGATAGTGCCGTTCTCCGTTCTCCGTGACCAGCGATACGACCCCATTGGTGTCCGGTTCGGACTTGGCCGCCTTGTAGACACTGGCCTGTGCCTGCACAAGCTGCCCTTCCTTGGTCCGTTCGACCAATTGGTATCGAGGGTCCTGCCCCAACAGTTTCGCGATGTCCGCGGACGCCAGATACACGCCGCCGGCAAGCAGGGCCAACGCGCAGGCCAGCAGGGCCCTTACTGTCTTGCTTTTGCTCAACTCCACCTCCCTCTTTTTTATGGCGGAATGATAAATCAGGCCGGCCCCCTTCCAAACGCCCGGCCGTCCCTCCCTCGAGATAGGAGAGTGTAGCCCTTGCTCCCAAGAGGAGAAGGGCATTCGTGCTCGCCCCCCCCCTCTCGGAAGGAGGGTGGGGGCGAACAACATCGTGCCCCGGCGCATAGGGCGGCGTGGCCGCCCTATGCGCGCTAGCCCCAAAGCGGCCCAAGGGCCGCAAGGGCTCGCGGGGCCCGCCAGCCGTCTATCAGAGCGGGCTTTCGCCCGCTCTGATAGAATTACGGCTGGCGGGCCCCTTCGCATGGTTCGACGGTGAACCTGGTCAGGTCGGGAACGAAGCAGCCATAGTCGTTTAGGGCCAGTGCCGGAGTAAGGCTCGCCTCCCGGTTTTCCCAAAAGGGGCGCCGCGATACGGAATATCGGTGTTGACACCCATTCCCTCGCGGCGCCCCTTTTGTTTCGTTGCCATGACCGTTTATCGTCGCGTTCTGGCGCCGGCAAGCTCATCAGGCTCTACAATCCCCGCATGACTTATCTGGTTCTGGCCCGCAAGTGGCGTCCGCGATCCTTTGATACCCTGGTTGGCCAGGATCATGTCGTGCGCGCATTGACGCACGCCCTGGATACCCAGCGCCTGCACCACGCCTGGCTGTTCACCGGCACGCGCGGGGTGGGCAAGACCACGCTGTCGCGCATCCTCGCCAAATCCCTGAATTGCGAAACCGGCATCACCTCCAAGCCTTGCGGCGTCTGCCGCGCCTGCACGGAGATCGATGCCGGCCGCTTTGTCGATTACCTCGAGCTTGACGCGGCCTCCAACCGCGGCGTCGAGGAAATGACCCAGTTGCTGGAGCAGGCGGTCTATGCGCCGGGCGCCGGCCGCTTCAAGGTCTATATGATCGACGAAGTCCACATGCTCACCGGCCACGCTTTCAACGCCATGCTGAAGACGCTGGAAGAGCCGCCGCCCCACGTCAAGTTCATCCTGGCGACGACCGATCCGCAGAAAATTCCCGTCACCGTGCTGTCGCGCTGCCTGCAGTTCAACCTCAAGCAGATGCCGCCCGAGTCCATCGTCGGCCATCTGCAGGCGGTGCTGGGCGAGGAAGCCATCGGCTTCGAGGTGCCGGCCCTGCGCCTGATCGGCCAGGCCGCCTCGGGTTCGATGCGCGATGCGCTGTCCCTGACGGACCAGGCCATTGCCTACAGCGCCGGCAACCTGACCGAAGACGCCGTGCGCGGCATGTTGGGCACCATCGACCAGCGCCACCTGGTGCGGCTGCTGGATGCGCTGGCCGCCGGCGACGCGCGCGGCGTGCTGGCGGTGGCCGACGAGCTCGCCACCCGTGGCCTGTCGTATGCCGGCGCGCTGGCCGACTTCGCTGTCCTGCTCTCGCGCATCGCGATCGAGCAACGGGTCGCCGGCGTCACGCCCGCGGACGACCCGCTGGCCCAGGACATCGCGCGCCTGGCGGCCAGCCTGCATCCGGACGCCGTGCAGCTGTTCTATTCCGTTGCCGTGCACAGCCGCGGCGAACTCACCCTGGCCCCGGACGAATACGCCGGCTTTGTCATGGCCTGCCTGCGCATGCTGGCGCTCAATGGCGAAGCGGGCCCGGCGACCCAGGCCGAAGCGCCGCGCGTCGCGGCGGCCCAGGCCGCGCCCGCCGCGGCGCCCGCCGCCGCCAAGCCGCCTGTGGCGCCCGAGCCTGCGGCCGAGCCCGCGCCCGAGCCCCGCCCGCCGGCGGCCGCCCTGGCGCGCACGGTCCCGGCCACCGCGACGCCCGTGCCGCCCTGGGAAGACAGCCCCGAACAAACCGCCCAGGCCGCCATCGCCAAGGCCAGCGCCTTGGCCGAGCCGGTCCGGCCGGCGGCGGACGAGCCGCCGCCGGCGCCCAGCGCCAAGCCGGCGGCCGCCCCGCAAGACGACGGGCCGCCCGCCTGGGTCGACGAAGCCATTCCCGACGATGCCGAAGAGGCGGGCGCCCAAGCCTATATGCAGGATCCGGACGACGAGTTCGAGACCTTGGCCGCCGAGCCCGCGCCCGTGGCGCGCGCCATGCCCGAGCCTCGCGCGCCGCGCCAGCCGCGCGCGCGCCTGACCGATATGTCGGCCCAGAACTGGCCGGAGCTGGCCGCGCGCCTGCCCGTCACCGGGCTGGCCGCCGAACTGGCCCGCCAGAGCGAATGGGCCGGCGTCCAGGGCGATGCCGTGACGCTGCGCGTTGCCGTGCGCACGCTGGCCGAGAGCGAAAGCCGCGTGCGCCTGCAGACGGTGCTGTGCGAGCATTTCGCCCAGAGCCTGCGCCTGGAGATCGAAGTGGGCGTGACGGGCGACGCCACCGCCCACGCGGTGGCGCGCATCGAGCGCGCCGCGCGCCAGCAGGCGGCCGAGGAGGCCGTCGCCGTCGATCCCTTCGTGCAGGCGCTGATCAATGATTTTGGCGGGCATGTCGTGCCGAACTCGGTGCGCGCCGTCGAGCCGCCAGCCGCCTGAGGCCGGCGTTTCCCCCATTCCCCAAGGAAGACACATCATGATGAAAGGACAACTGGCCGGCCTGATGCGCCAAGCCCAGCAAATGCAGGAAAACATGAAAAAGGCCCAGGAAGCCCTGGCCGACATCCTGGTCGAGGGCGCCGCCGGCGGCGGCCTGGTCAAGGTGACCATGTCCTGCCGCAACGACGTCAAGCGCGTGGCCATCGACCCCAGCCTGCTGGCCGACGACAAAGACATGCTCGAAGACCTCGTGGCCGCCGCGTTCAATGACGCGCTGCGCAAGGCCGAGGCGACCTCCCAGGAAAAAATGTCCGCCCTGACCGCCGGTCTGCCGCTGCCCCCGGGCATGAAACTGCCGTTCTGAGACCGCCCGTCCTGATGGACAACCCGCTTCCCGAACCCGAACCCCTGGTCGCCCTGATCGAGGCGCTGCGCCGCCTGCCCGGCGTGGGCGCGCGCTCGGCCCGGCGCATGGCCTACCACCTCCTGCAGCACGATCTGCAGGGGGCGGACCTGCTTGGCCGCGCATTGGCCGGCGCGGTGCAGAATCTGCGCCACTGCGCGCGCTGCAATAGCTTCACCGAAGAGGACATCTGCGTCATCTGCGCCAATCCCAAGCGGGATGCCACGCAGCTGTGCATCGTCGAAACCCCAGCCGACCAGAACGTCATCGAATCCAGCCACGGCTATCGCGGCCTCTACTATGTGCTGATGGGACGCCTGGCGCCGCTGGAGGGGGTGGGCCCGCGCGAACTGGACTTCCAGCGCGTGCTGGACCGCGCCTGTGACGGCGTGGTCCAGGAGGTCATCCTGGCGACCAACTTCACGGCCGAAGGCGAGACCACCGCGCATTTCCTGGGCGAGGCCCTGGCCGAGCGCGGCCTGCGGGTCACGCGGCTGGCGCGCGGGGTTCCGGCCGGCAGCGAACTTGAATACGTGGACGCCGGCACCATCGCCTGGGCGCTGATGGAACGCCGCTCGACCTAGGGCCCGGGCCCTGGGTCTGTCTTTGCCCGACCATGACCGCCGACCCGCTGGGCGGCCGTGGCCACAACCATGAACAGCCGGGGGGAAGAGACAAATGTCAGCCTTGCAAGGCCTGAAGGTGCTCGAATTGGGCACGCTCATTGCCGGCCCTTTCGCCGCGCGCATGTTCGGCGAGTTCGGCGCCGACGTCATCAAGGTCGAGACGCCGCCTGGCCCGGACGGGAAGGGCGGCGGCGACCCCATACGCAGCTGGCGCCATCTGCATGAGGGCAATTCCCTCTGGTGGACGGTGCAGGCGCGCAACAAGCAGTCCATCGGCCTGAACCTCAAGGATGCGCGCGGCCGCGAGATCGCGCGCCAGCTTGCGCTGCAGGCCGATGTCATCATCGAGAACTACCGGCCCGGCGTGCTCGAAAAATGGGGCTTGGGCTACGAGGATCTGCGCGCCATCAATCCCGCCACCATCATGGTCCGCCTGTCGGGTTACGGGCAGAGCGGCCCCATGCGCGATCAGCCCGGCTTCGGCGCGATCGGCGAATCCATGGGCGGCCTGCGCTATGTGTCGGGGCATCCGGACCGCCCGCCCGTGCGCGTGGGGATATCCATCGGCGATTCGCTGGCGGCCCTGCATGCCGTGATCGGCGCGCTGATGGCGCTGCGGCACCGCGACGCCACCGGAGGACGCTGGAACGGCAAGACGGGCGCGGACTGCCAGGCCGGGCAGGGCCAGATGGTGGACGTGGCCCTGTACGAATCGGTGTTCAATGTGATGGAAAGCCTGGTGCCGGAGTTCGACGTGGCTGGCGTGGTGCGCGAGCGCACCGGCGGGGCCCTGCCGGGCATCGTGCCGTCCAATACCTACACCACCTCCGACGGGCAGAACATCGTCATCGCCGGCAATGGCGACGCCATCTTCCATCGCCTCATGCTGGCCATGGGCCGCGAAGACCTGGCCCATGATCCGGACCTGGCGCGCAATGACGGCCGGGCGCGCCGCGCGGCCGAGATCGACGGCGCCATCCAGGCCTGGTGCGACGGGCAGACCATCGAAAGCGCCTTGGACGCGCTGCGCCAGGCCGATGTGCCGGTGGGCAAGATCTATAGCGTGGCCGATATGTTCGCCGATCCGCAGTTCCTGGCGCGCGGCATGATAGAGCAGCATCATTTCCCCGATGGCAGTCCCGTCAAGCTGCCGGCCGTGGTGCCCAAATTGTCGGCCACGCCGGGCGGCACGCGCTGGCTGGGCCCGCGTTTAGGGGAACATACCGAGGCTGTCCTGAAGTCGCTGGGTTATGATGCAGCGGCGATTGAACAGCTGGCGCAGACCGGCGCAATCAGCACCTGAGGCGCTGGGAAGCGGACCGGCCCCGTAGTAGGCAGCCATGCTGGCTGCCCGTCCTTTCGCCGCTTGCGGGCGGCACACAGGAGACAACCGATGTCAGTCACTCGTCGTGATCTGCTCAAGCTCGCCGGCGCGGCCGGCGCGATGAGCATGGCTCCGGCCATCGTTCGTGCGCAGAAACTCGAAAAAACCAAAGTCCAGATCGCCGTGGGCGGCAAGCCCCTGATCTACTACCTCCCGCTGACCATCGCCGAAATCAAGGGCTACTTCAAGGATGAAGGCCTGGATGTCAGCATCGCCGACTTCGCGGGCGGCTCCAAGGCCCTGCAGGCCGTGGTGGGCGGCAGCGCCGACGTGGTCTCCGGCGCCTTCGAGCACACCATCGCCATGCAGGCCAAGGGCCAGGCTTATCGCGCCTTCGTGCTGCAGGGGCGCGCGCCCATGATAGGCGTGGGGGTGTCCAAAAAAGCCCTGCCCAACTACAAGAGCGCGGCCGACCTCAAGGGCAAGAAGATCGGCGTGACCGCGCCGGGCTCCTCGACCAATATGGTCGTGAGCTTCTTCCTGGCCAAGCATGGCCTGAAGGCCAGCGATGTGTCCTTCATCGGCGTGGGCGCCGGCGCCGGCGCCGTGACGGCCCTGCGCAGCGGCCAGATCGACGCCATGTCCAATACCGATCCGGTGGTGTCCATGCTCACGTCGGGCGGCGATATGCAGATCATCGTCGACACCCGCACCCTGAAGGACACCCAGGAAATCTTCGGCGGCAATATGCCGGCCGGCAGCCTCTACGCGCCGCAGGCCTTCATCGACGCCAACCCGAACACGGTGCAGGCCTTGACCAACGCCATCGTGCGCGCCGACAAGTGGATACAGAAGGCCGGCGCCGAAGAAATCGCCAAGGCCGTGCCGGCCAGCTATCTGCTGGGCGATCCGGCGGTCTACAAGGCGGCCATCGCGGCCAGCCTGGAAGGCCTGTCGCCCGACGGCGTCATCCCCGAGGATGGCGCGGCCACCGCGGCCAAGGCGCTGGCCGCCTACGCCGGCGAAATCGACCTGGCCAAGATCGACACCGCCAAGGTCTGGACCAACGACTTCACCCGCCGGGCCAACGAGAAGTATCCCAATGGCTGAAGCTGCACTCTCGCTTGAAAGCATCACTTGCACCTTCGTCTCGCGCGATGACCGCAAGCAGCGCTATACCGCGGTGGCCGATACCACGCTGGCGGTCGCCCCTGGCGAATTCGTCTCCGTGGTCGGCCCCACGGGCTGCGGCAAGTCCACCCTGCTCAACGTCGGCGCGGGCTTGCTCGCGCCCTCGTCGGGGCAGGTGAAGGTATTCGGGCAGCCCCTGGCCGGCATCAATGCCCGCGCCGGCTATATGTTCCAGGGCGAGGCGCTCCTGCCCTGGCGCAATGCGCTGGACAACGTCATGGCCGGCCTGGAGTTCGCCGGCATGCCGCGCGGCCAGGCCGAAGCCCAGGCGCGCGAGTGGCTGCGCCGCGTCGGCCTGGGAGGATTCGAACACCGTTATCCGCACCAGATGTCCGGCGGCATGCGCAAGCGCGTCATGCTGGCCCAGACCCTGATCCGCGATCCGGACATCATCCTGATGGACGAGCCTTTCTCCGCCCTGGACATCCAGACCCGGCAGCTCATGGAAAACGAGGTGCTGGATCTCTGGATGGCGCGGCGCAAGGCGGTGCTGTTCATCACGCACGATCTGGACGAGGCCATCGCCATGAGCGACCGCGTGGTGGTGCTGTCGGCCGGGCCGGGCACGCACCCCATCGGCGAGTTCGTCATCGACCTGCCCCGTCCGCGCGACGTGGCCGAAGTGCGCATGCATCCCCGCTTCGTGGAACTGCACGCGGCCATCTGGGGCGTGTTGCGCGAAGAAGTCCTGAAAGGCTATGCCCAGCAGAAGCGGGCCTGAAAACCATGTCCAAGTTGATCAAACCCGGTTCGGCCAGCCTGCGTTTCTGGCAGTTGCTGCTGCTGGTCATTATCCTGCTCGTCTGGCATCTGGCCTCGCGCGACAGCAAGGCGGCCTTCTTTTTCGGCGAACCCCTTAAGGTCGCCGAACGCATCTGGTCCTGGTTCGTGACGGACGGCGATATCTACAAGCATCTCTGGGTCACGCTGTCCGAGACCGTGCTGGCTTTCGTGATCGGCACCGTCGCCGGCCTGGGCTGCGGCCTGTGGCTGGGCTTGTCGCCCGCGGCCAGCGCCATCCTCGATCCTTATATCAAGGCGGCCAACTCCATGCCGCGCGTCATCCTGGCGCCCATCTTCGGCATGTGGTTCGGCCTGGGCATCTGGTCCAAGGTGGCGCTGGCCGTGACGCTGGTGTTCTTCATCGTGTTCTTCAACGTCTACCAGGGCGTGCGCGAGGTCAGCCCGACCTTGCTGGACAATGCCCGCATGCTGGGCGCGCGGCGCCGCCAGCTGCTGCGCCATGTCTATCTGCCCTCGGCCACCAGCTGGGTCTTCTCCAGCCTGCACACCTCGGTGGGCCTGGCCTTCGTGGGCGCGGTGGTGGGCGAATACCTGGGGTCGGCCAGCGGCGTGGGTTATCTCATCCTGCAAGCCGAGGGCACGTTCGACGTCAACACGGTGTTCGCCGGCATCGTCGTGCTGACGGCCTTCGCCCTGGTGCTCGATTACCTGGTGGGCCTGGGCGAAAAACGCCTCATGAAATGGCAGCCGCGCTCGGGCGAGACCGAAAAGCTCTAAGCGGCCGCGGTCCGGGGCCGCGGGCCCCGGACGCCGCCGTCAGGCGGCAGCCTGGCTGATCAACACATCCAGCTTGCGCGCGTCGGCCACGAACAGCCGTATCCCTTCCGACAGCTTCTCGCTCGCCATGGCGTCCTCGTTGAGCAGGGTGCGGAAGGCGATCTCGCCGCCCGGCACCCGTTCGGGCGCGGGGCGGTCTTCGGCGGGCAAGACCAGCCGCGCCGGCACATCCCCCTCGGTGGCGTCGAGCTGGGCCAGCAGCTCCGGGCTGATGGTCAGCAGGTCGCAGCCGGCCAGCGCCAGGATCTGGCCGACATTGCGAAAGCTCGCGCCCATGACTTCCGTGGTGATGCCGTAGGCCTTGTAGTAATCGAAAATCCGGGCCACGGATTGCACGCCCGGGTCGTTGGCGCCGGATTGCGCCGCCTCGTCCCACTGGGCGCCGGCCGCTTTCTTGTGCCAGTCATAGATGCGGCCGACAAAGGGCGAGATCAGCTGCACGCCGGCCTCGGCGCAGGCCGCGGCCTGCACCAGCGAAAAAAGCAAGGTCAGATTGCAGTGGATGCCTTCTTCCTGCAGCAGGCGGGCCGCCTGTATGCCTTCCCAGGTCGAGGCGATCTTGATCAGCACGCGCTCGCGCGGCACGCCGGCCGCTTCGTACAGGGCGATGATGCCGCGCGCCCGCTCCACGGTGGCGCGGGTGTCGAAGGACAGGCGGGCGTCGACCTCGGTGGAGACGCGGCCGGGCACGATCTCCAGGATCTGGCGGCCGAAAGCCACCAGCAGGCGGTCGGTGATCTCGCTGGGCGCGGCGCCGCGATGCTCGCGGGCCGTGCGGTCGAGCAAGGGGCGGTAGGCGTCTTTCTGCACCGCCTTTAGAATCAGGGACGGATTTGTGGTGGCGTCGGTCGGGCGCAGCGCGCGCATGGTCTCGAAGTCGCCGGTGTCGGCGACAACAATGGTGTGGCGGCGCAGGGCTTCAAGCTGAGAGGACATGGACATCGCGGGTCAGGGGTTGATCTTGCCCCTAGGGTAGCATCCGCCGCTTGCCGGGTGTCCGTTGCAGGAAAAGGGGGCCTGATGTCGGGCGGGCGCCCGGGGCAGCAAGGCCGGAACGATGGTTTTCGCCATGATTGGCGCGGTTTTTCACCGAAAAGAGCCGGAAATCAGCCGTTCGAGGTATAATCTGAAAGTTTGATTATCGATTCTGAAACCGGGGTTTACTGTGCTGCCGCAACTTTTTCCCGAGGGGATCAACCGCTTCCCTCCTGCAATTCTGGCTTTGGCGGACGGTACCATTTTTCGGGGCGTATCGATAGGCGCTCCGGGTCATACGGTAGCCGAGCTGGTGTTCAACACCGCCATGACGGGCTACCAGGAAATCCTCACCGACCCGAGCTACAGTGGTCAGACCGTGACCCTGACCTATCCTCATATTGGCAATACCGGCGTCAATGCTGAAGACGTCGAGGCCAATCGTGTCTACGCCTCTGGTCTTGTGGTGCGCGACTGTCCCGCGCGAGTGTCCAATTTCCGTGCCACCCAATCCCTGCCCGATTACCTGACGGCGCAAGGCGTGGTCGCCATCGCGGGTGTCGATACCCGCAAGCTGACCCGCATCCTGCGCGAAAAGGGCGCGCAAGGCAGCTGCATCCTCGTGGGCGAGGATGCCGAACGCGCCGTCGAGCTGGCGCGCTCCTTCCCCGGCATGTCCGGGCAGGACCTGGCCAAGGTCGTCTCCCAGAAAGAAACCACCTCCTGGACCCAGGGCACCTGGCAACTGGGCGAGGGCTACACCCAGCCGGCGCAAGACCGCTTCCACGTCGTGGCCTATGACTTCGGCGTCAAGCACAACATCCTGCGCCTGATCGCCGACCGCGGCTGCCGCATCACGCTGGTGCCGGCGCAGACGCCCGCCGAAGACGTCCTCAAGCTCAATCCGGACGGCGTCTTCCTGGCCAACGGCCCGGGGGATCCCGAGCCCTGCGACTACGCCATCGCCGCCACGCGCACCTTCCTGGAGCGCAAGCTGCCGGTGTTCGGCATCTGCCTGGGCCACCAGATCATGGGCCTGGCCGTCGGCGGCAAGACCGTCAAGATGAAGACCGGCCACCATGGCGCCAACCATCCGGTGCAGGACCTGCAATCCAAGCGCGTCTTCATCACCAGCCAGAACCACGGCTTCGCGGTCGACGCCGCCAGCCTGCCGGCCAATGCCCGCGTCACGCACGTGTCGCTGTTCGACGGCACGCTGCAAGGCTTCGAGCTGACCGACCGCCCGGCTTTTTGCTTCCAGGGCCACCCCGAAGCCAGCCCGGGCCCGCACGACATCATCGTGCTGTTCGACAAGTTCATCAGCCTGATGGCCGGCCAGAAATAAAGATTCCACCATGCCCAAGCGTACAGACATAAAAAGCATCCTCATCATTGGCGCCGGCCCGATCATCATCGGACAGGCTTGCGAGTTCGATTATTCGGGCGCGCAGGCTTGCAAGGCGCTCAAGGCCGAGGGCTACCGCACCATCCTGGTCAACAGCAACCCTGCGACCATCATGACCGACCCGGAAACGGCCGATGTGACCTACATCGAGCCCATCACCTGGCAGGCGGTCGAAAAGATCATCGAGCGCGAGCGTCCCGACGCCCTGCTGCCCACCATGGGCGGCCAGACCGCCCTGAACTGCGCGCTGGACCTGGCGCACAACGGCGTGCTGGCCAAGTACGGCGTCGAGCTGATCGGCGCCAACGAGCACGCGATCGAAAAGGCCGAAGACCGCCAGAAGTTCAAGCAGGCCATGACGGACATCGGCCTGGCCTCGGCCAAGTCGGGCGTGGCGCACAGCATGGACGAGGCCTGGGAAGTCCAGCGCCGCATCGCCACCGAAATCGGCACCTCGGGTTTCCCGGTCGTCATCCGCCCCAGCTTCACGCTGGGCGGCACCGGCGGGGGCATCGCCTACAACGCCGAAGAGTTCGAGACCATCTGCCGCCGCGGCCTGGAAGCCTCGCCCACCAATGAGCTGCTGATCGAAGAGTCGCTGCTGGGCTGGAAGGAATTCGAAATGGAAGTGGTCCGCGACAAGGCGGACAACTGCATCATCGTCTGCTCGATCGAGAACCTCGATCCCATGGGCGTGCACACCGGCGACTCGATCACGGTCGCGCCGGCGCAGACGCTGACGGACAAGGAATACCAGATCATGCGCGACGCCTCCATCGCGGTGCTGCGCGAGATCGGCGTGGACACGGGCGGCTCGAACGTGCAGTTCGCGGTCAATCCCAAGAACGGCCGCATGATCGTCATCGAAATGAACCCGCGCGTCTCGCGCTCCTCGGCGCTGGCCTCCAAGGCCACGGGTTTCCCCATCGCCAAGGTCGCGGCCCGCCTGGCCGTGGGCTATACGCTGGACGAGCTGCGCAACGAGATCACCGGCGGCGCCACCCCGGCGTCCTTCGAGCCGACCATCGACTACGTCGTCACCAAGGTGCCGCGTTTCGCCTTCGAAAAATTCCCGCAGGCCGATGCCCGCCTGACCACGCAGATGAAATCCGTCGGCGAAGTCATGGCCATGGGTCGCACCTTCCAGGAGTCGTTCCAGAAAGCCCTGCGCGGCCTGGAAGTCGGCGTGGACGGCCTGAACCAGAAAACCACCGACCGCGAAAAACTGCAGGTCGAGCTGGGCGAGCCCGGCCCCGAGCGCATCTGGTATGTGGGCGACGCCTTCGCCCAGGGCTTCACGCTCGACGAGGTGCACAGCCTCACCCACATCGATCCCTGGTTCCTGGCCCAGATCAAGGAAATCGTCGATATCGAGCTGGCGCTCGAGCAAAAGACGCTGTCCGACCTGGACTACGCCACGCTGTTTGAACTCAAGCGCCGCGGTTTCTCCGACCGCCGCCTGGCCTTCCTGCTGGATTCTTCCGAGTCCGAGGTCCGCAAGCTGCGTCACCAGCTCAACGTCCGTCCGGTCTACAAGCGCGTGGACACCTGCGCGGCCGAGTTCGCCTCCCGCACCGCCTATATGTACTCCACCTACGAGGAAGAGTGCGAGGCGCAGCCCACCGACCGCAAGAAGATCATCGTGCTGGGCGGCGGCCCCAACCGCATCGGCCAGGGCATCGAGTTCGACTATTGCTGCGTGCATGCCTCGCTGGCCCTGCGCGAAGACGGTTTCGAGACCATCATGGTCAACTGCAATCCGGAAACCGTCTCCACCGACTACGACACCTCCGACCGCCTGTATTTCGAGCCGCTGACGCTCGAAGACGTGCTGGAGATCGTGCACAAGGAAAACCCGGTCGGCATGATCGTGCAGTATGGCGGCCAGACGCCGCTGAAGCTGGCGCGCGCCCTGGAAGCCAATGGCGTGCCCATCATCGGCACCAGCCCCGAGTCCATCGACGTGGCCGAAGACCGCGAGCGCTTCCAGAAGCTGCTGAACAAGCTGGGCCTGCGCCAGCCGCCCAACCGCACCGCCCGCACCGAAGCCGAGGCCCTGGCGCACGCCGCCGAGATCGGCTATCCGCTGGTCGTGCGTCCCAGTTATGTGCTGGGCGGCCGCGCCATGGAAATCGTCCACGAACAGCAAGACCTCGAGCGCTATATGCGCGAGGCGGTCAAGGTGAGCAATGACTCGCCCGTGCTGCTGGACCGCTTCCTGAACAACGCGACCGAAGTCGACGTGGACTGCCTGGCCGACGGCGAGACGGTCTTCATCGGCGGCGTGATGGAACACATCGAGCAGGCCGGCGTGCATTCGGGCGATTCGGCCTGCAGCCTGCCGCCTTACTCGCTGTCGGCCGACATCGTGGCCGAGATCAAGCGCCAGACCAGCACCATGGCCCGCGCCCTGAACGTCAGCGGCCTGATGAACGTGCAGTTCGCCGTCCAGGGCGGCGACGTCTACGTGCTCGAAGTCAACCCGCGCGCCTCGCGCACGGTGCCCTATGTGTCCAAGGCCACCGGCCTGCAGCTGGCCAAGATCGCCGCGCGCGCCATGGCCGGCCGCAAACTGGCCGAGCAGGGCGTCACCACGGAAGTCGTGCCGTCCTACTTCGCCGTCAAGGAAGCCGTCTTCCCCTTCGTGAAGTTCCCGGGCGTGGACACCATCCTGGGCCCCGAGATGAAGTCCACCGGCGAAGTCATGGGCGTCGGCCGCAGCTTCGGCGAAGCCTTCGTGAAGTCGCAGCTGGCCGCCGGCGTGCGCCTGCCCGAATCGGGCACGGTGTTCATCAGCGTGAAGAACCAGGACAAGCCGCGCGCCGTCGAGGTGGCCCGCGGTCTGCATAACCTGGGCTTCAAGCTGGTCGCCACGCGCGGCACGGCGGCCGAGATCGAGGCGGCGGGCATCCCGGTCCAGGTGGTCAACAAGGTCACCGAAGGCCGCCCGCACATCGTGGACATGGTCAAGAACGGCGAGGTCTCGCTGGTGATCAACACCGTCGAAGAGCGCCGCAACGCCATCGCCGACTCGCGCACCATCCGCACGCAGGCGCTGGCCAACCGCATCACCTTCTACACCACCATCGCGGGCGCCCGCGCGGCGGTCGAAGGCATGCAATTCCTGCGCCAAGGCCTGGGCTTCCAGGTCTATCCGTTGCAGGAGCTGCACGCTTCTTTGCATCAATAAGTCCCTGTCGGGACAGTGTCCAAACAGGATCCGGAGCCATTCTCCGGATCCTGGGGGGATCCAGCATGAAATGGTTTATTCTTGCCCTGTTCATCGTCACCGCCATGGTCGTGCATTACCGCGGCCGTGTGCGGCACCGGTTCTCGCGCCAGGTCCTGGATCATTCCACCTTCACGGCGCCGATCAATGTCTTCATGTATGCCTTTTCGGGCGTGCCCAACCAGCCCTACCTTGACCTGAAGCATTTTCCCCAGGTCAAGGCGCTGATGGACCGCTGGGAGGACATCCGGGCCGAGGCCGAGCAGCTGTTCGGCGAGGGCCATATCAAGGCCTCCGACAAGTACAACGATGCCGGCTTCAACTCTTTCTTCAAGAGCGGCTGGAAACGTTTCTACCTCAAGTGGTATGACACCGACCATCCCTCGGCCCGGGCCCTGTGCCCGGTGACGACGGAGCTGGTCCGCAATATCCCTGGCATGAAGGCCGCCATGTTCACGGCGCTGCCCCCGGGCAGCCGCCTGCCGCGCCATCGCGATCCCTATGCCGGCTCGCTGCGTTTCCACATGGGTTTGATCACGCCCAACAGCCCGGACTGTTATATCAACGTCGATGGCCAGGACTACTACTGGCGCGACGGCGAGGCCGTGGTGTTCGACGAGACCTTTATCCATTACGCCGAAAACAAGACCGAGCAGAACCGCATCATCCTGTTCTGTGATCTCGAGCGCCCCATGAAGTACCGGTGGGCGCGCGCGGTCAACAATTTCTTCGGCGCCATCCTGCTGCGCGCGGCCGCCTCGCCCAACCAGGAAGGCGACCGCACCGGCGGCATCAACCGGATTTTCGGCGGGGTGTATGCCGTCCGCCGTTTCGGCAAGCGCATCAAGAAAAAGAACAAGACGCTTTACTATGTCTTGAAGTGGCTGCTTGTTCTCGGTATCTTCGCGCTGATCTTTCTTTGATCGGCCGAACCGGCGAACCACATCCAGCGCCCGCTTTGCCGCGGGCGTTGTCATATCTGGAGTCAGCGATGCATGTTTTTATCACCGGCGCGAGTTCCGGCCTGGGCCTGGCCCTGGCCGAGCAATATGCCCGGCATGGCGCGCGCCTGGGGCTGGTGGGGCGCCGCAAGCAGGCCCTGGATGCGCTGGCCGCCCGCCTGCCTGGTGAACACCATGTCTACGCGCTCGACGTCCGCGACCGCGCCGCACTGCATGCCGCCGCGCGGGATTTCCTGGCGCATTGCGGCGGCGTGGACGTCGTCATCGCCAGCGCCGGCATCAGCGCCGGGACGCTCACCGAAGCGGACGAGGATTTCGCGGTCTTCAAGGCCATTTTCGACACCAATGTGATGGCGACCGTGGCCACTTTCGAGCCCTTTATCGAGGGCATGAAGCGGCAGGGCGGCGGGCGCCTGGTCGGTATCGCCAGCGTGGCCGGCATCCGCGGCCTGCCCGGGGCGGGCGCCTACAGCGCCTCCAAGTCGGCCGTCATCACCTATTGCGAAAGCCTGCGCCTGGAGCTGGCCGCCAGCGGCATCAAGGTGGTGACGATCGCGCCGGGCTATATCGATACGCCCATGACGCGGCACAACCCCTATGGCATGCCTTTCCTGATGCCGGCGGGAGCGTTCGCCCGCCAGGCCAGGCGGGCGATCGAGCGCGGTGTGTCCTATCGGGTCATCCCCTGGCAGATGGGCGTGGTGAGCCGCCTGATGCGGCTGATCCCCAATGCCCTTTATGACCGTCTGGCGCGCAATGCGCCGCGCAAACCCCGCGCCGGCGCCTGAAGCGCTCAGGGCTGGATGTCGTTGCCGACCTCGTCGGCCACATGGGCGACATCGCCCCAGTCCAGGATGCGCCAGGCGCGGTCTTCGACGGCGATGCGGTTGATGCTCACATTGAGCAGGCTGGCATAGCGCGGGGCGTTCAGGGGCACGCCGCTGGCCTGGCGCCAGATGATATCCAGCGCCCCGCCATGGGTGAAGGCCAGCAGGCGCTGGCCTTCATGGCGCTGCGCGATGTCTTCGACGGCGGCCACGACGCGGGCATGGAACTGCCCCAGGGTTTCGCCGCCATCGAGCGCGCGCCCGGGTTCGCGGCTTTTCCAGGCGGCCGCGGCCGCCGGCGCCAGTTCGTCGATGCGCTCCAGGTCCAGGCCTTCGAGCACGCCGAAGCCGCGTTCGCGGATGCCGGGTTCGGGCCGCACGCGCAGGCCCAGGGCCTGGCCGACCGGCTCGGCCGTGGCCAGGGCGCGCTGCAGATCGCTGCTATAGAGCGCGTCGAAGGCCAGGGTCTCGCCGCGCAGCCGGTCGGCCAGGGCGCGGGCTTGCGCCAGGCCGGCGGCATTGAGCGGGATGTCTTGCCAGCCCTGCAGGCGGCGTTGGCGGTTCCAGTCGGTTTCGCCGTGTCGGATGAACCAGATTTCAGTCATGTGTTGCGATGGCGGGAGCGCCGGGTTTCCAGATTTTCTGCACCAGCGAGCTTAACGCGACCAGCAAGGCTTCGCCAGCGCGCTCCGGCGATTGGATAAAGCCCAGCGTGGCGTCGGCGCGGGCCTGCCCCCAGACGATGAAATCGTCCGCCGCCGCGCCGGCCAGCGCGGTCTCTTCGCGCAGCAGGGCGCAGCCGGCGCCAGCGCGCACCATGGCGTCCAGGTTGGCCTGGTCATCGTTCTGCATGACCACGCGCGGCGCCAGGCCGTGGCGCTCGAACATATCGCGCAGCAGCAGATGGGTATGGCTGCCGGCCGGCCCGTCCAGCCAGGGCAGCTGGGCAATGTCGCGCCAGCCGGCCCGGGTCAGGGCGTCGCGCATGGGTTTGGGCACCGCGATGCGGTAGCGCACGCTGCGCAGCGGCCGCCACTGCACCGCCCGCGGCGGATTGGCCACGATGAGCAGGGCGGCGGCCAGCCGTCCGCCCTGCACCTGTTCCACCAGGGCGTCGGCGGCCAGCACATGGGTCTTGAGCTCGACCAGGGGCAGGCTTTGCATCAGGGTCGACGCCAGGTCGCCCAGGCGCAGAAAGTCCGGGCGTTCGCTGGGCACGCCCAGGTCGAGCGCGCCTTGCAGGGCGCCTTGCAGCTGCTGCGCTTCGGACTTGAGCTGGGCGCCCAGGACCAAGAGCGCCTCGGCCGTGGGCAGCAGCGCCTCGCCCGAGCGGGCCAGCACCATGCGGCCGGCGCTGCGCTCGAACAGCGCCACGCCCAAGCTTTGCTCCAGCGCCTTGATCTGGGCGCTGACGGCCGGCTGGGTGAGGGACAAGGCTTCGGCCGCGCGCGTCAGGTGGCCCAGCCGGGCCACCGTGACAAAGGCGCGGATCTGATAGATTTCCATGACCGCCGGGCGCTCAGGCGGCCAGCAGGCGGATCTGGCTGGGTTCCAGGCCCACCGATACCGGCGCGCCGATGGGGAAGGCAGACAGGCCTGCCATATGCGTCTGGTCGGCGGTCAGGCGCTGTTCGCCCACCGAGAGCTGATAGCGCGTGAATTCTCCGAGGAATTCGCTGGCCTCGACCACGGCGGGCAGCCAGACATAGCGCGCATCGCCCATGCCGTCGGCCATTTCGATCTGCACGGTATGCGGCCGGAAGCTGGCGGCCAGCCTGGCCGACTCGGGCACCTCGCCGGTGACCGGCAGCTGCAGCTCGCCCACGCCGTCGACGGCCAGCAGCACGCTATCGCTTCGGCGTTCGCGCACCTCGCCCTCTAGGACATTCATGGTTCCCACGAAATCGGCCACGAAACGGTTGACGGGATAGTCGAACAAGGTGGTCGGCGTGCCGATCTGCTGCACCACGCCGCGCTCCAGCACGGCCATGCGGTCGGCCGTGGTCATGGCCTCCTCTTGGTCATGGGTGACGAAGATGGTGGTGATGCCCAGCCGGCGCTGCAGGGCCAGCAGGTCCTGGCGCATCTGCACGCGCAGCTTCTTGTCCAGGTTGGACAGCGGCTCGTCCAGCAGCAGCACCTGCGGCTCGATGACGATGGTGCGGGCCAGGGCCACGCGCTGCTGCTGGCCGCCGGAGAGCTGGTTGGGGCGGCGCTTGGCGAACTGCGACAGCCCCACCAGCTCCAGCGCGTCCTGCACGCGCTCCTGGATCTGCGCGCGCGGCAGCTTGCGCTCGACCAGGCCGAAGGCCACGTTGTCCCAGACGGTCATGTGCGGCCAGAGCGCGTAGTTCTGGAACACCATGCCGATATTGCGCTTCCAGGGCGGGGTGCCGCTGATGTCCTTGCCGTCGATGAGCAGCTGGCCGTGGCTATGCTGGTTGAAGCCGGCGATCAGGCGCAACAGGGTGGACTTGCCCGATCCCGAGGGCCCCAGCAGGGCGAAGAACTCGCCAGGCTCGATGTGGATGTTGATGTCTTTCAGGACTTCGTTCTTGCCATAGGAGAGCCGGATATTGCGGCACTCGACGCTGATTTTCTTCATGGTTCATTCCTGCGCCGGACGCTGGCGGGCCGACGCCCGCTCGACCAGCAGATGAGAAACATAAGTGCCTATGCCCACGGCCACGACGGCCAGCACGCCCAGCGCGGCGCCGGGGCCGCGGCCGGCAGCGCTCTGCATATAGAGATAGATGCCGTAGCTCATGGGCGCCTGGCTGTCGCGCGTGACCAGCATGATGGTGGCCGACAGCTCGACGGCGGCGGTCACGAAGCTGGTGACGAAGCCGGCCAGCATGCCGCCCGCCATCAGCGGCACGACGACGCGGCGCAGGGTGCGCAGCCGGCTGGCGCCCAGCGACTCGGCGGCCTCTTCGAGCGAGACATTGATCTGCTGCAGCGAGGCCACGCAGGCGCGCAGCGCATAGGGCAGGCGCCGCACCGAATAGGCGATCATGATGAGCACCCAGGACGAGGTGAGCAGCACGCCGCCGACTTCCACGCCCCGGAAGGTGCGCAGATAGCCGATGGCCAGGACGATGCCCGGAATGGCCAGCGCGGCCGAGGCCAGGAAGTCCAGCCATTGGCGCGCCGGCAGCCGGGTGCGCAGCATGAGGTAGGCGATGGCCGTGCCCAGGATGACGTCCACGCCGGCGGCCAGCCCGCAGTACAGCAAGGTGTTGGCGATCATGCCCTGCGACTCGGAGAACACGGCGCTATAGTGCGCCAGCGTATAGCCGTCAGGCAAGGGGGCATAGCTCCACACGCTGGCCAGCGACAGCAGCAGCACGCCCAGATGCGGCGAGAGCACCAGGGCCAGCACCAGGATGATCCAGCCATAGGCCAGCACCGATTCGGCGGGACGCAGCTTGCGCTTCTGTATCGAGCTGCCGCCCTTTTGCAGCGTGGAGTAATCCTTGCCGCCCAGCATGCGGGCCGACAGCCAGAGCGCCAGGATGGAGAAGGCGATCATGATGACGCTGATCACATAGCCCAGCGGATCCTCCAGGCCGACCTGGGTGATGCGCAGATAGGCCTGCGGCGCCAGCATATTGGTGGTGCCCAGCACCAGCGGCGTGCCCAGATCGTCGAACACCTTGACGAAGACCAGCGAGGCGCCGGCGACATAGCCGGGCAGGGCGAGCGGGAAGATCACGCGGCGAAACAGCCGGAAGCCGCGCGAGCCCAGGTTGAAGGCCGCCTCCTCCATCGAGCCGTCGATATTGCGCAGCGCCACCACCAGATTCATCAGGATGAAGGGAAAGTAATGCAGCGACTCGACGAAGATGACGCCGTTGAGCCCTTCCATGAAGGGGATGGTGAAGCCGAACCAATCGTCCAGCAGCAGGTTCACCGAACCGGAGCGGCCGAACAGCAGCTGCATGGCGACCGCGCCGACAAAAGGCGGCATGATCAGGGGCAGCACGCCCAGCGTCTGGATGAGCAGCGCGCCGCGGAAATCGAAGCGCACGGTGAAATAGGCCAGCGGTACGGCGATCAGCGAGGCCAGCAGCGCCGACCAGCCCGCGACATAGAGGCTGTTGAAAAAAGCCTCCTGCATCAGCGGCTGCGCGAAGAACGCGCCGAAATGGCCGAGCGTGAAGCTGCCGTCCGCGTTCACGAAGGCAGTATAGAAAACCGTGCCGACCGGAAAAATCAGGAAGAGCACCAGAAAGGCCAGCACCAGCAACGCGGCCAGCAGCGGCCCCGCGGGCAAGCGGGATCGACCCGTGAGCATCATGAGGGTTCCTGCACAATGAAGAAAAAGGCGCCGGCTCGTCCGAGCCGGCGCATGCCCCTGCGGGGCGATTACAGCGCGGCGGCTTCGCGGGCCAGTTTCACGGCCTGCTCGTAGTTGGCGCGCGCCTTGCCATTCCATTCACCTTCGAGCTGGGTGATCTTCTGGTTGACGGCCGCATCTTTCTTGTTGCCGGCAAAGACCTTGAGGAACTCGGGGTCGGACGCGGCCTTGCCGTCGACCACGGGCGACCAGGTCAGCTTGCGCGCCTGGGCCAGCAGTTCGGCGGCCTTGCCTTCGCCGGCGCGCTTGCCCAGCTTGGCTTCGGCGTCGTAGATGGCCTTGGTCGCGGCCTGCAGCTCCTTCAGGCGGAAGGTGATGGTCTGGTCATACACGCTTTGCACCACGTAGTAGCGCGTCTGCGAGAGGTCGGCGTCGAAGTGCACCTTGCTGCGCCGGGCGATGTCGGCCGGATCGGGATAGCCTTCGGGGATCTTGCCCTTCATGGCGGCGTAAGGCAGCACCGGCAGGCGCGAGATCTTGGGTTCGAGCAGCAGTTCCTGGCCAGCCTGGCTCAGGGTGAAGGCGATGAACTTCTTGCCTTCATCGGTGTTCTTGGCCCCTTCGATCAGCGCGATATTGGCCGGCACGATGGCCGTCTCGGTCGGATAGACAAACTCCACCGGGAACTTGGAATACTTGCTCGACAGGCCGAAGAAGTCGATGACCGGGCCGGCGCCGAATTGGCCGTTGTTCACGCCATCGGGCACGCCGAAGGAGCGCTCGGTGACCGCGCTGCTGTTGCCCGACATGCGCAGGATGGTCTGCCAGCCCTGGTCCCAGCCCTCGCCCTGCAGAATCGTCTCGACGGTCAGGTGCATGGTGCCCGAGCGCGACGGGGCGGTGATGCCCACGTGGCCGAACCATTGCGGGGCCAGCAGGTCTTTCCATTCCACCGGGGCGGGCAGCTTGTTGGCCTTGATGTAGCGGGTGTTGTACATGATGCCGTAGCCGGCCAGGGCCTGCCCCATGTAGCGCCCGGAAGGGTCGTTGATCGGGTAGCTGCCGATCTTGTCCGGCACGGCCTTGTTCAGCACATCGGGCGCCTGCGCCAGCAGCTTGTCGCGCGCCAGGACCTCGAAGGCGTCGGGCGCGCTGGCCCAGAACACTTCGGGACGCTGGCCCGCCGGCGTCTCGCGCACGAAGGCGATGCCCGAGACGGTGTTTTTGTTGAGGATCTCGAGCGTGATGCCGGGATGGGCTTTCTCGAAGGCGGTCTTGTAGACCTGGGTCAGATCCTTGGGGAAGGACGTGATCACGGTCACGGTGCCGGCAAGGGCAGGGGTGGCGGCGGCCAGCAGGGCGGCCGCCAGTGCGGTGCGCACGGCGTTCATGGTCTGTCTCCTCTGTGTTTTTCTGTGCCACAGACCATAGACGCGCATGGCGCGCGCGTCCAATCAGAAATTTTGATGTGCCCGATCAGCAGGCGCCGCGGGTCAGGCTTGCAGCGACTTGAGCTGCTCCTGCAGGATCTTCTGGATCTGGCCCTGCAAGGCGGCCGCCTGGGTGTTCAGGGCCTGCAGTTGCTGGGCCTTCTGGTCGGCCGCGGCAGGGCTCTTGCGCACGCGCTCCATCTGTTGCAGCACCAGGCGCAGCTGCTGCTGCAGCTCGCGCAGCGTCTGCTGCACGGCGCTTGCGCTCTTGCGGCTGGAGGCCGAGGGCGCGCCGCGCGACAGGATGGCGGCATGGGCGCTGGCGCCGACTGAAGAAATCGCCACGGGTCGTCCTTGGGCTGAAGGTGAGGGTTACTCCTAGTACGGCCGTCGGAGAAGAAAACTTAAACCTGGTTGCCCCTGGCCTGACCGTGCCCTTACACTTCGCCCCGGATCCCTACACCCTGTCCCGATTCCCATGCCCAATTCCTATTTTCCGCGCTGGCGCCTGGCCGACGATACCCAGCCCGGCGCCCTGATCGCGCCCGATGAGCGGCTGTCCTGGCCCAAGAACATCGCCATGGGCGCGCAGCACGTGGTGGCCATGTTCGGTTCGACCGTGCTGGCGCCGCTGCTCATGGGCTTCGATCCCAACGTCGCCATCCTGATGTCGGGCGTCGGCACGCTGATCTTCTTCCTCTTCGTCGGCGGGCGGGTGCCCAGCTACCTGGGATCGAGCTTCGCCTTCATCGGCGGCGTGATCGCCGTGACCGGCTATGCCGGATCGGGGCCCAATCCCAATATCGGCGTGGCGCTGGGCGCCATCATCGCCTGCGGCCTGGCCTATACCCTGATCGGCCTGCTGGTCTGGGCGGCCAATGCCCGCGGCGGGGCCGGCGCCAACTGGGTGGAGGCCCTGATGCCGCCGGTGGTCACCGGCGCGGTGGTGGCCGTCATCGGCCTGAACCTGGCGCCCATCGCCGCCAAGGGGGCCATGGGCGCTTCCGGCTTCGATGCGTCCATGGCCATCGTCACCATACTGTGCGTGGGAGGCATTGCCGTGTTCACGCGCGGCATGGTCCAGCGCCTCCTGATCCTGGTGGGGCTGATCCTGTCTTGCCTTATCTACGCCGTGCTGGCCAACGGCCTGGGCCTGGGCAAGCCCATGGACTTTTCCGGCGTGGCCGCGGCCCCGTGGTTCGGCCTGCCGCGGTTCGCCGCGCCGGTCTTCAAGGCGCAGGCCATGGGGCTGATCGTGCCGGTGGCCATCATCCTGGTGGCCGAGAACCTGGGCCACCTCAAGGCCGTGAGCGCCATGACCGGCCGCGACATGGACCGCTACCTGGGCCGCGCCTTCGTGGGCGATGGCGTGGCGACCATGGTGTCGGGCGCGGTCGGCGGCACCGGCGTGACCACCTATGCCGAGAATATCGGCGTCATGGCCGTCACCCGCATCTATTCCACCCTGGTGTTCGTGCTGGCCGCGCTGATCGCCATCGTGCTGGGCTTTTCGCCCAAGTTCGGGGCCTTGATCCAGACCATCCCGGGCCCGGTCCTGGGCGGCATGTCGGTGGTCGTGTTCGGCCTGATCGCCATCGCGGGCGCGCGTATCTGGGTGGTCAACCAGGTCGATTTCAGCGAGAACCGCAACCTCATCGTGGCCGCGGTCACCCTGGTGCTGGGCGCGGGCGACTTCACCGTCAAGCTGGGCGACTTCACGCTGGGCGGGATAGGCACAGCCACCTTCGGCGCCATCATTCTGTACGCCATCCTGGGCCGCAAGCGGCGCGCTTGAGCGCCGCTGTGTCCTGCAAGCCGCGGTCCCGTCAGGGCCGCGTTTTTTTTTGCGCGATTCCCCCTGGGACGACTGGAATTCCGGACGACTTTTTGTTACTTAAGTGGAAGGCCTCGCCTATCGAGACCTCTGGCGCCCACGCGCCATCTCTATCGTGGGATCACCAAACGAGGTGTGGTGTCAACATGAACAACCACGAAGAATTCAGCAAGAGATTGGGCCGCTCGATTGCCGATCATCGGCGTCTTCGAGGGTTGACCCAGGAGCAGGTGGCCGAACGCCTCGGCGTGGAGCAGGAAACCATCTCCCGGTTCGAGCGCGGCGCGACCCTGCCGCCCTTGAACCGGCTGCTGGATCTGACCGAGGTGCTGGGCGTATCGCTGGACGCGGTGCTGGCCGGCGGGCCGGCGCGGCAGACCGATCAGGCCAGCGATATCGCCGCCCGGCTGTCGCAGCTCTGCGAGGAGGACAGGGAATGGGTGCGGCGCTGGGTGGTGGATCTCTGCCAGCGTCTGGCCCGGCACCGGGCCGGTCTGCCCGCCCTGGAGGGTCAGCCGCCGGCGACGGCGGCCGCGGCGTCCGCCTGTATCCCCCCGCATGCGGCGGTTCATGTCGATAACGTCGGTTTTTTCTCCGAAACTGGCACCCAACTGGCGCCAAACAGCCGATAAATCCGGGTCGTTCCCAGGGGGCTTGCTTTTCCCTGGGAGTTTGACCACAATGACAACTTGACTGCCCCGGTTCCGACCCGAGCCGGGGTTTTGTTTTGGCTTTGAGCCACGCTTTCCGTCTGGAGCGTGCCGCGGTCCGGTTTGCTGTTTTTTGGCCGGCCGCCAACATTCTGGAAGATCACACGCCAAACTGCCCCGGGGCGACCCCGCCAGGGCGGCGATGGCGTACGGTCTTTTGGCAGCGTGGCTTGGGCTTTCACCGAAACGCCTCTTTGGGGCGTTTTCTACTTTTGCTGGGATAACGACATGTCTGCCATTCCTTTGACAGTGCGCGGGGCCGAGCGCTTGCAACAAGAGCTGCACCGGCTGAAAACCATCGAACGTCCGGCGGTGATCAATGCGATCGCCGAGGCCCGGGCCCAGGGTGATCTGTCGGAAAATGCCGAATATGATGCCGCCCGCGAGCGCCAGGGTTTTATTGAGGGACGTATTGCTGAACTCGAAGCGACGCTGTCCAACGCGCATTTGATCGATCCGACCGCCCTGGATGCGGAAGGCCGCGCCGTGTTTGGCGCAACCGTCGAAATCGAAGACCTGGATTCGGGCGACCGCCTGACGTACCAGATCGTCGGCGACGTGGAGGCTGATATCAAGTCCAACCTGATTTCGGTGTCCAGCCCGGTGGCCCGTGCCTTGATCGGCCGGTCCGAGGGCGACGTAGTGGAAGTGAAAGCGCCCTCGGGCGTGCGCGAGTACGAAGTCATTGGCGTGCGCTACCTCTAAGCGCCAAACCGCCCCCCTTCGTGGACTTCACCGGTCTATGCATCGCCCGCGACCGGTTTATCGTCCCGAGTCCAGGGGGGCGCGGTTTTATCCGGATTTTGCGCGCCGCGCGGCCGGCATGGCCGGCGAGGCGCAAGCCCCTCGACGGGGCGATGCTTGTCCTGGGGCGCCTGGGACAAACAAAAAAGGAGCCTGGCGGCTCCTTTGAAATCGGAAGCCGGAAGGCTCCCGGCAAGACAGATTATTTGCTTTTGATCACGCGCGCGCGCTGCAGGCCGCCCCGGGCGCTGCCGCTGCGGGCGCCGGCGCGCAGCGACAGGGCGCTGCCGGCGCGGCGCGGGATCCCGTGGCCGGCGGCGTCCTTGGGCTTGCGCGTGGAGGGACGCATCGGGCGGCCTTTTTCGTTCAGGGGCGCCGAGCGCGGCGCGGCCGTCTTGGGCGTCTCGCCCTCGGCGGGCTTGCGCGGGCGGCCCTTGGCCAAGGTCTTGCCTTCGGCGGCGAGCTTCTTGGGCGTGTGCGGCTCGCTGGCGCGGCGCTTGCCCGAGGCCTCGGCGGCTTGCGCCGGCGTCGTGGCCGAGGGACGGAACAGGATCAGGATCTTGCCCAGGTGGTGCACCGGGGCGCAGGAAAGCGTGTCGCAGATGCTGGCCAGCATGGCCTCGCGCGTATCGCGGTCCTCGCCGCCGGCCCGCACCTTGATCAGCTCGTGCGAGGTGAGGGCGCGGTCGATTTCCTTCAGGACGGCGTCGGTCAGGCCCGCGTCGCCGATAAGGACGACAGGCTTCAGGGGGTGGGCGGCGGAACGAAGATCGCTACGCTCGCGTGAGGTGAGTTCTAATATAGGCATGCGTGGAATTGTACGGTAATGGCCAAAAAGAAATTCTCCAAAGATTGGATTCATCAGCACATCAACGACCCTTATGTGAAGCTGGCGCAACAGAAGGGCTACCGGGCGCGCGCCGCCTTCAAGCTGATCGAAATCCTCGAAACTGAAAAACTGCTCAAAAAGGGCGATGTGGTGGTCGACCTGGGTTCGGCGCCCGGCAGCTGGTCGCAGGTCGCGCGCGAGCGCCTGGCCGGCGCCGGCGGGGTGATCGACGGGCGCATCATCGCCCTGGACCTGCTGCCCATGGAGCCCATCGCCGGGGTGGAATTCTTCCAGGGCGACTTCCGGGACGACGAGGTGCTGCGCGAACTCGAAGAACGGGTGGGAAATCACGCCGTGGACCTTGTAATTTCGGATATGGCCCCCAACCTGTCCGGGGTGGGGGTGGCCGATTCGGCCCGGATCCAGCATGTCTGTGACCTGGCCCTGGAATTTGCCTGCGCGCATCTCAAGCCCAACGGCGTCCTGATCGTCAAGGCGTTTCACGGCAGCGGGTTCTCGCAGATCGTCCAGTCCTTCAAGCAGCGTTTCAAGCGGGTGGTCGAGCGCAAGCCCAAGGCTTCGCGCGACAAATCCTCTGAAACTTTCCTCGTGGCGCGTGATCTCAAGGACCCCGTGGTGAGGGATTCGAAAAACAATACAACCGAATAACACAAAGGGGGTAACACCCCTGAACAGCCCGGGCGTAACAGGCCGCGGGGCGCCAACCGGCGCAATCTGCCTTGTCAGGGTAGAATGGGCTATTGACTTTATATTGCAGGCCGGGCGCTGTTGCGCGCGGGAGCGCCGGGTCTGCCGGTCGGAATCGAGAGCAGGAGATCGACCTTGAACAATTCGTTTTCTAAAGTTGCGGTCTGGATGGTGATCGCGCTGGTGCTGTTCACGGTATTCAAGCAGTTCGACGGACGTGCACAGAGCCAGGACGGCGTCACCTACACCCAGTTCATGGATGATGCCAAGGCAGGCCGCATCCGCAAGGTCGACGTCCAGGGCGATGTGCTCTATGTCACGCCGGATACCGGGCGTTCGTATACGCTCACCTCGCCGGGCGACCTCTGGATGGTTTCGGACCTGCTGAAGTACGGCGTGCAGGTTTCCGGCAAGGCGCGCGAAGAGCCGTCGCTGCTGATGAGCATTTTCGTGTCCTGGTTCCCGATGCTGCTGCTGATCGGCGTCTGGGTGTTTTTCATGCGCCAGATGCAGGGCGGCGGACGGGGCGGCGCGTTCAGCTTCGGCAAATCGCGCGCCCGCATGCTCGACGAAAACACCAACCAGATCACCTTCGCCGATGTCGCCGGCTGCGACGAAGCCAAGGAGGACGTCCAGGAGCTGGTCGACTTCCTGCGCGACCCCAGCAAGTTCCAGAAGCTGGGCGGCCGCATCCCGCGCGGCGTGCTGATGGTCGGCTCGCCCGGCACCGGCAAGACGCTGCTGGCCAAGGCCATCGCCGGCGAGGCCAAGGTGCCCTTCTTCAGCATTTCCGGCTCGGATTTCGTTGAAATGTTCGTCGGCGTGGGCGCGGCCCGTGTCCGCGACATGTTCGAAAACGCCAAGAAGCACGCGCCCTGCATCATCTTCATCGACGAAATCGACGCGGTCGGCCGCCAGCGCGGCGCCGGCCTGGGCGGCGGCAACGACGAACGCGAACAGACCCTGAACCAGATGCTGGTCGAAATGGACGGCTTCGAGTCGGGCCAGGGCGTCATCGTCATCGCCGCGACCAACCGTCCCGATGTGCTGGATCCCGCGCTGCTGCGTCCGGGCCGCTTCGACCGCCAGGTCGTGGTGCCGCTGCCCGATATCCGCGGCCGCGAGCAGATCCTCAAGGTCCATATGCGCAAGGTGCCGCTGTCGCCCAATGTGGACGCCACCATCCTGGCGCGCGGCACCCCCGGTTTCTCGGGCGCCGACCTGGCCAACCTGGTCAATGAAGCCGCGCTGTTCGCCGCCCGCCGCAATGGCCGCACGGTGGATATGTCGGACTTCGAAAAGGCCAAGGACAAGATCATCATGGGCGCCGAGCGCCGCTCCATCGTCATGCCCGAGGAAGAGCGCCGCAACACCGCCTACCATGAGTCCGGCCACGCCATCGTGGCGCGCATGCTGCCCAAGACCGACCCGGTCCACAAGGTCACCATCATCCCGCGCGGCCGCGCGCTGGGCGTGACCATGCAGCTGCCGGAAAGCGATCGCTACAGCATGGACAAGGACCGCCTGCTGAACACCATCGCGGTGCTGTTCGGCGGCCGTATCGCCGAGGAGGTCTTCATGAACCAGATGACCACCGGCGCTTCCAACGACTTCGAGCGCGCCACCGCCATCGCCCGCGACATCGTCACCCGCTACGGCATGACCGACGAGCTGGGCCCCATGGTCTATGCCGAAAACGAAGGCGAGGTCTTCCTGGGCCGCAGCGTCACCAAGACCACCCACGTCTCCGAGGCGACCATGCAAAAGGTCGACAACGAGATCCGCCGCATCATCGATGAGCAATACGGCGTGGCCCGCAAGATCCTGGAAGACAACCGCGACAAGGTCGAGGCCATGACGCGCGCGCTGCTCGAATGGGAAACCATCGACGCCGACCAGATCAACGACATCGTTGAAGGCCGTCCGCCGCGTCCGCCCAAGACCCCCCAGGGTCCGTCGGATTCGCCGGACACGCCGGCCAGCGGCGTGGCCGCCGGGGGCAACACGGCCGCCGCGGTGTAAGCCACGGCCGTTCCCTGAAGTTTCTACATGGCCAATTCTTTTCTGTGCGGGCGCTTCGAGCTGGATCTCGAGCGCCCGCTTGTCATGGGCATCGTTAATGTCACGCCGGACTCGTTTTCGGACGGCGGCGAGCACGATGATCCCGACGCCGCGGTCGCGCACGCGCGCAAGCTGATCGCCGAAGGCGCTCATATCCTCGACCTGGGCGGCGAGTCCACGCGCCCGGGAGCGCCTCCCGTGCCGGCCGAAGAAGAGATGAGGCGGCTGCTGCCGGTCATCGAGGCCTTGCGCGATTGCGGCGTGCCGCTGTCCATCGACACCTTCAAACCCGAGGTCATGCGCGCCGTGCTCGACGCCGGCGCCGACATGATCAACGACATCTATGGTTTTCGGCAGCCTGGCGCCATCGAGGCGGTGGCGCCGTCGCGCTGCGGCCTGTGCGTCATGCACATGAAGGGCGATCCGGGCAATATGCAGGAAGCGCCCGAGTACACCGATCTCATGGG
Source organism: Bordetella pseudohinzii (assembly GCF_000657795.2). Lineage (GTDB taxonomy): Bacteria > Pseudomonadota > Gammaproteobacteria > Burkholderiales > Burkholderiaceae_B > Bordetella > Bordetella pseudohinzii. Next base: position 35,011 of record NZ_JHEP02000013.1, on the reverse strand, counting down.
CGAGATCGGCGTGTTCCTGGGCGCGCGCGCGCAACGCCTGCGCGCGGCCTGGGTCGATCCGCGCCGCATCGTGCTGGACCCGGGCTTCGGCTTCGGCAAGACCATGGACCAGAATTTCCAGTTGCTGCGCAGGCTGGCCAGCCTGCGCGTCTCCAGTTATCCGCTGCTGATCGGCGTGTCTCGCAAATCCATGATAGGGGCCGCCACCGGGCGCCCTGTGGGCGAGCGCCTGCCTGGCAGCATTGCCGCCGCCCTGGCCTGCGTGGCCCGTGGTGCGTCCATCGTGCGCGTGCACGATGTGGCGGCCACGGTCGATGCCCTGAAGGTCTGGCAGGCGGCCGAACAAGGAGCCATCCTCACATGAGTCAACGCAAGTATTTCGGCACCGATGGGGTGCGTGGTGAAGTCGGCGGTCCGGTGATCAACGCGGCCTTCGCGTTGCGCCTGGGCTATGCCGCCGGCCGGGTGCTGGTGCGCCGCAATGCCAGCCGCCTCGGGGGACGCCCCCAGGTGCTGATCGGCAAGGACACCCGCATCTCGGGCTATATGCTCGAATCGGCGCTGGAAGCCGGCCTGTCGGCCGCGGGCATCGATGTGCTGCTGGCCGGCCCCATTCCCACGCCGGGCGTGGCCTATCTCACGCGCACCCTGCGCCTGGTGGCCGGCATCGTCATCAGCGCCTCGCACAATCCCTATCAGGACAATGGCATCAAGTTCTTCTCGGCCGAGGGCACCAAGCTGCCCGACGAGGTCGAGGCCGAGATCGAGGCCGCCCTGGACGAGGAGCTGGGCTGCGTCCGTTCCGAAGAGCTGGGCCGCGCGCGGCGCATGGCGGATTCGCAGGGCCGCTACATCGAATTCTGCAAAAGCACGGTGCCGCACACGCTGGACCTGCATGGCATGAAGCTGGTGATCGACGCCGCCCACGGCGCGGCCTACAACATCGCCCCGCATGTGTTCCGCGAAGTGGGCGCCGAGGTGCATGCCATCGGCGTGTCGCCGGATGGCTTCAACATCAACAAGGGCGTGGGCGCCTTGCATCCCGAGTCGCTGGCCGCCGAGGTCAAGGCGCGCGGCGCGCACTATGGCATCGCCCTCGATGGCGATGCCGACCGCCTGCAGATGGTCGATGCCAGCGGCCGTATCTACAACGGCGACGAACTGCTCTACGCCATCGTGCGCGACCGCATGAAGCGCGGCAAGGTCGAAGGGGTGGTGGGCACGCTGATGACCAACTACGGCTTCGAGCTCGCCATGCAGCGCCTGGGCGTGGCCTTCGAGCGCGCCAACGTGGGCGACCGCTATGTGCTCGAACAGCTGCTGGCCCGTGGCTGGCAGTATGGCGGTGAAAGCTCGGGCCATCTCCTGTGCCTGGACTGCCACACCACGGGCGATGGCACCATTGCCGCGCTGCAGGTGCTGGCCGCGCTGCAGGGCAACAAGACCAGCCTGGCCGAGTGGGTGTCGGATCTGCGCATGTATCCGCAGGTCATGATCAATGTGCCGCTCAAGCCCGGCATGGACTGGAAGACCCACGCCGGGCTGGCGTCGGCGCGCAAGGCGGTCGAGGCCGAATTGGCGGGACGAGGCCGGGTGCTGATCCGGGCGTCGGGCACGGAACCCAAGCTGCGCCTGATGGTCGAAGCCGAAGATGAAGCGCTGGCCCGGGCCAGCGCCGAGAAACTGGCCGCCAGCCTGGTCTGAGCCCGCGGCAACGCTCCCGACAAACGGCCCGCCCCGCGCGGGCCGTTGTTCATTGTTGTAACCATATGAGAACAGGCCGTTTTCTGCGCAGTTTTCCCGGGCGGCGTAAACTTCACAGTCAAGTAACATTTTCGTCAGACTACTGACATGACGCGCGTCCACACTTGCAGCAAATTTAGGAGCCCCGCGCAATGCTTGAACTAGCCCGCTTGGATAAAGTGACCGATGGCAGCGGCACTTGGGCCGGCAGCGGCCACCGCACCTTGGCCGTGGGCCTGGCTCGCACGCCCGAGGAGGTCGAGCAGATCCAGCGTCTGCGCTACCGGGTCTTCACGCAGGACATGGGGGCGGTCTTTCCCGATGCCCATGACGGCATAGAGCAGGACAGGTTCGATCCCTGGTGCGAGCACCTCATGGTGACGGAGCTGGACACCGGCCGCGTGGTGGGCACCTACCGCATCCTCACCCCTGAGAAAGCCCGCGAGGCCGGCGGCTATTATTCCGAGTCGGAATTCGATCTCAGCGGCCTGGGCGCCCTGCGCAACGAGGTGGTGGAGCTGGGGCGCTCCTGCACCGACGCCGACTACCGCAGCGGCGCGGTCATCATGCTGCTGTGGTCGGGGCTGGCTGAATTTTTGCGCCGCGGAGGTTACCGTTACGCGCTGGGCTGCGCCAGCGTCAGCCTGCGCGACGACGGGGTGACCGCCGCCGAAGTGTGGCGCACGGTGTCCAAGAACCTGCCGCGCGAAGGCGAGCCGCGCGTCACGCCGCTGCACCGCTATCCGATGGAGCGCCTGGACAGCACGCTGCCGGCGCGCGTGCCGCCGCTCATCAAGGGCTATCTGAAGCTGGGCGCCCGGGTTTGCGGCGAACCCGCCTGGGACCCGGATTTCAATGCCGCCGATTTCCCGGTCCTCATGGACATCGAAATGATGGATGAGCGCTACAAGCGCCACTTCGGGCTGGCCGAACCGCCGGCCGAACTGCGCCCCACGGGGACGCGCTGAACATGCGCCGGGTATTGCGCCGCTGGAAAATCCGCTTTGTGCGGTGCGCGACCCGGCCAGTCAGACTAGCGCTCAAGCAGCTCGAACGCGAAACCTACCTTGCGCCATTCTGAGACTTCGCCCTGAAGCGTGAAGTCCGTCAGCGGGTGGCTGTCGAGCCATTCGCGGGGGATGTCGACCTGGATATGGCTGCCCTCGATCTTCAGCTTGAAGGGCAGGGGAGTGTCCTCGCGCCGGCGCAGCAGCAGCACCGCCATGCGCAGGCACAGGATGGCGATCCACTGGCCGCGGCTGCGCACCAGGGACTCGGCCTTGCTCAGCTTGCCCTGGCTGGCCAGGGCAAGCATGGCCATGAGCTGTTGGTCGGCGCGCGAAAAACCCGGCATATCAGCATTCTCGAGCACATAGGCGCTGTGCTTGTGATACGCATTGTGCGCGATGGACAGGCCGACCTCGTGCAGGTCGGCCGTCCAGCCGACCGCGTTGCGCAGCTCGGCGCGCTCGCCGCCTTGCGGCATGAGCTCGTCGAACAAGGCCAGCGCCGTCTGGCGCACGCGGCGGGCCTGGTTGAGGTCGACGTGATAGCGCCGCATGAATTGGCGCACGGACTCGTCGCGCTTGTCGTGCTGGTCGTCGCGGCCGATCAGGTCGTACAGCACGCCCAGGCGCAGCGCGCCGTCGCCGGTGTACATGGTCTCGATGCCCAGCTCGTCGAACAGGGCGCTCATGATGGCCAGGCCGCCCGGCAGCACGTCGGCGCGCTCCAGCTTGATGCCGGGCAGCTCCGAGGGGATGACCTTGCCCGAGCGGACGATGCGATCTTTGAGCTTGGCCATGCCGGCGGCCGTGATGGCCTTGGCGAAGCCGCATTCGGTCAGGATGGCGAACAAGGCCTTGGCCGTGCCCGAGGAGCCGTAGGCTTCCTTCCAGCCCATCTTGCGGTATTGCTTGGCGATGACTTCGATTTCGCGGCGCGCGGCGATCTCGGCCTGCTTCATGGCGCTGCCGTCGACCCGGCCGTCGGGGAAGAACTGGCGGCTGTAGCTGACGCAGCCCATGTAGAGCGAAGACATCAGGTTGGGGTCCAGGCCCTTGCCGATGATGACTTCGGTGGAGCCGCCGCCGATGTCGATGATCAGGCGCTTGTTGGGCGAGGGCGGCAGGCTGTGGGCCACGCCGGTGAAGATCAGGCGGGCTTCTTCGCGCCCGGCGATGACCTCGATGGGAAAGCCCAGCGCCGCCTCGGCGCGCGGCAGGAAGTCAGGGGTGTTGCGCGCGACCCGGAAGGTGTTGGTCGCCACCGCCCGCACCCGGTTGGGGTGGAAGCTGCGCAGGCGCTCGCCGAAGCGCTCGAGCACGCCGACGGCGCGATCTATGGCCTCGCGGCCCAGGATCTTGTCCTGGCCCAGGCCCGCGGCCAGGCGCACGGTCTCTTTCAGGCGGTCGATCTGGTAGATCTGCGCCACGCCATCCTGCTGGACAACGCGGCCGATGGATAGGCGGAAACTATTGGACCCCAGGTCCACGGCGGCCAGAAGATGATCCATGTGCTCGCAGCTATGACGGTAATCGCCTCGATTATAGAGACCCGATATGACAATGCTGGCAGAGCGGTCGTTTTCTTCCACGCAACACGGGCTGTCATGTGTCCCGATTTTGACGTGCCCTATGGTATTGCCCTGCGTCATGGAACCGTCACGATTTTGCAGTAAAACCAAAGGCTGTTGAATTGCATGGAAACCGGTATGTCCATCCGTTCGGTCGGCGAACCCCTGCTGCTTAACCGCGAGCTGTCCCTGCTCAAGTTCAATGAGCGGGTGCTGGCGATGGCCGAGAATCCCAATACGCCCTTGCTGGAGCGCCTGCGCTATGTGTGCATCGTGAGCTCCAACCTGGATGAGTTCTTTGAAATCCGCATCTCCAGCCTGAAAGAGCAGCAGCGCCAGAGTCCTGGCGTGGTGGGGCCGGACGGCCGCACGCCGGACCAGGCCTTCGAAGAAGTGCAGCGGGCCGTGCACGCCCTGGTGGCGCGCCAATACGATCTGCTCAATGAGCAGATCCTGCCCCGACTGGACCAGGAGGGCATCGCCCTGCACCATGCCTCGGAATGGAACGCGGCGCAGCAGGCCTGGGCCCATGATGTCTTCACCCGCGACGTGATGCCGCTGCTCACGCCCATCGGCCTGGATCCGGCGCATCCCTTTCCGCGTGTCTACAACAAAAGCCTGAATTTCATCGTCGCCCTCTCGGGCGCCGACGCCTTCGGCCGCCAGGCCTCGATCGCCGTCGTGCAGGCGCCGCGCGCCCTGCCGCGCCTGATCAAGATGCCGTCCGAGCTATCCGGCCAGCCCGAAGGCTATATCCTGCTGACCTCGCTGCTGCGCGCCTTCGTGGGCGAGCTCTTTCCCGGCCTGCAGATGCTGGGCTGTTACCAGTGGCGCGTCACGCGCAACAGCGATCTCTTCGTGGACGAGGAAGAAGTCACCAATCTGCGCCACGCCCTGCAGGGCGAGCTGTCGCAACGCAATTTCGGCGCCGCCGTGCGCCTGGAAATCGACAAGCTCACGCCGCCCGAGCTGGAGATCTTTCTGCAGCGCGAGTTCTCGCTCACGGCCGCCGACACCTATCGCGTCAGCGGCCCGGTCAACCTCTCGCGGCTGATGCAGCTGTGCAATGCGGCCACCCGCCCCGGGCAGCTGTTTCCGCCCTACCAGGCGCCGGTGCCCGCGCCCTTTGACCGGGTGGGCGACAAGCCGGCGGAACTCTTCGCCGCCGTGGCCGAGCGCGACCGCCTGCTGCATCACCCCTATCAGTCCTTCCAGCCGGTGATCGACTTCCTGACCGCCGCCGCCCTGGATCCGGACGTCATGGCCATCAAGCAGACCATTTACCGGACCGGCGAGGACTCCGAACTGATGAAAATCCTGCTGGCGGCCGCCCGCGCCGGCAAGGAAGTCACGGTGGTGGTGGAGCTGATGGCCCGCTTCGACGAGCAGACCAATATCAACTGGGCCGCGCGCCTGGAAGAGGTGGGCGCGCATGTCGTCTACGGCGTGGTGGCGCACAAGACCCACGCCAAGATGGCGCTGGTGCTGCGCCGTGAGCGCGGCCGCCTGCGCCGCTACGCCCACCTGGGGACGGGCAACTATCATCCGCGCACGGCCCGCCTCTATACCGACTTCGGCCTGCTGACCGCCGACCCGCGCCTGTGCGAAGACATGGACAAGGTCTTCGGCCAGCTGACCGGCCTGGGCGCGCGGCGCGAACTCAAGGCGCTGCTGCAATCGCCCTTCACGCTGCACCAGGGCATGGTGGACCTGATCCGCGCCGAAGCCCGCGCCGCCAAGGCCGGACGCCGCGCCCGCATTATGGCCAAGATGAACTCGCTGCTCGAAGAACAGGTGATCGAGGAGCTCTACAAGGCCAGCCAGGCCGGCGTGAAGATCGACCTCATCGTGCGCGGCGTGTGCGCCTTGCGCGCCGGCGTGCCCGGCCTGTCCGAGAACATCCGCGTGCGCTCGGTGGTGGGGCGCTTCCTGGAGCATTCCCGGGTGTTCTATTTTTATGCCGACGGCGACGAGACCACCTATCTGTCCTCGGCCGACTGGATGGACCGAAATTTCTTCCGCCGCGTCGAGGTGGCCTTCCCGGTCTACGACAAGGCCCTGAAAAAGCGCGTCATCGCCGAAGCCTTCACCTATGCCTTGCGTGACAACCAACTGGCCTGGCAGCAGCGCGCCGATGGCGATTACGCGCGCGTGCAGAACCGGCGCCCGGCGTTCAATGTGCATCAATACCTGATGGCCAAGCTGGGCCATCCCTGAGCGCCCGGGGCAACAGCGGCGAGGAGACAGGGCAGGGGCGCGCAAGCGCCCCTTTGCCATTCCGGGTCGGGGCCGGCGTATTTGGGGCGTGACCCCAAAAGTGACGGCCGGGGGATTATGACTGTCACGGTCCTGTCATTTTGGGTGCTTAAGATTCGCCCTGTCAGCCAAGAACGGGCAGCGAGCCCGCAGGTCTTTCCCCAAGAGCACAGAAGGAACCCGCAATGTTCAAACGTGTCTTCAAGCAAGTTTCCGTCGGCGTGGCCCTGAGCGCCGCCGTCTTTGCCGCGCAGGCCGCCGACATCACCGGCGCCGGCGCCTCCTTCCCCTATCCGATCTACGCCAAGTGGGCCTCCGACTACAAGGCCGCCACGGGCAATATCGTCAACTATCAATCCATCGGCTCGGGCGGCGGCCAGCAGCAGATCAAGGCCAAGACCGTCGATTTCGGCGCTTCGGATGATCCCCTGAAGGCCGAAGACCTGGAGAAGAACGGTCTGCTGCAGTTCCCGGCCGTGATCGGCGGCACCGTGGCCGTGGTGAACATCGACGGCGTGGCCCCGGGCCAGCTCAAGCTGTCGGGCAAGGTCCTGGCCGACATCTACCAGGGCAAGATCAAGAAGTGGGACGACGCCGCCATCACGGCGCTGAATCCCGATGTCAAGCTGCCCTCGGCCGACATCGTCGTCGTGCACCGCTCGGACGGCTCGGGCACCACCTTCGGCTGGACCAACTATCTGTCCAAGGTCTCGGCCGACTGGAAGAGCAGCGTGGGCGAAGGCAAGGCCGTCAAGTGGCCCACCGGCCAGGGCGGCAAGGGCAACGAAGGCGTCGCCGCCTACGTCGGCCAGCTGAAGAACGCCATCGGCTATGTCGAATACGCCTATGCCAAGCAGAACAAACTGGCCTGGACCCAGCTGCAGAACAAGGACGGCAAGTTCGTCCAGCCCGAGCAGAAGGCCTTCGCCGCCGCGGCCGCCAACGCCGACTGGAAGAGCGCGCCCGGCATGGGCGTGGTGCTGACCGACGAGCCGGGCGCCGATTCCTGGCCCGTGACCGCCGCCACCTTCATCCTGGTCCACCAGACCCAGGACAAGCCGGCCCAGGGCAAGGCCGTCCTGGCGTTCTTCGACTGGGCCTTCAAGAATGGCGCCAAGTCGGCCGAGGCCCTGGACTATGTGCCCCTGCCCGACGCCGTGACCCAGGAAATCCGCAGCGCCTGGAAGTCGGTCAAGGGCGCCGACGGCAAGGCGGTCTACTGATCCTGCAGGCCCCCGGGCGCGGGGGCGCTCGCCCGCCGGGCGGGCCCCGCCGGGGCCTTCCCGCGCCGCGCCCGGCCTTGCCGTTTCTGTCCTCTCTTCCCCGTTGTGGCGTCACAAGGAAAGTCCCTCCATGAGCGCGGTAATGGATAATAGTGTGCCGCTGCCGACCGGCAAGGCGGACATCACCACCGGCACGCCTTCGCCTATGAAGCAAAACAACAACGCGCTGATGGATGCGCTTTTCAAGAACCTGACCCGCCTGTTCGCCTTCCTGGTCTTCATCCTGTTGGCGGCGATCATGGTGTCGCTTATCTACGGCAGCCGCGAGTCGCTCGCCAAGTACGGCCTGTCCTTCCTGTGGCTCAATGACTGGGATCCGGTCCAGCAGAACTACGGCGCCGTCGTGCCCATCATCGGCACGCTGCTGACCTCCTTCATCGCGCTGGCCATCGCCATCCCGGTGTCCTTCGGGATCGCCATCTTCCTGACCGAACTGTCGCCGACCTGGCTGCGCCGCCCGCTGGGCACCGCCATCGAAATGCTGGCCGCGATTCCGTCCATCATCTACGGCATGTGGGGCTTGTTCGTCTTCGTGCCGGTGTTCCAGCAGTATGTGCAGCCGCTGCTGATCGCCACGCTGGGCAATGTGCCCGTGATCGGCGGCCTGTTCGCCGGCCCGCCCTTTGGTATCGGCATCTTCACCGCGGGCCTGATCCTGTCCATCATGATCATCCCCTTCATCGCGGCGGTCATGCGCGACGTCTTCGAGCTCGTGCCCGCCATGCTCAAGGAGTCCGCCTACGGGCTGGGCAGCACCACCTGGGAAGTCATGTGGAAAGTCGTGCTGCCCTACACCAAGTCGGGCGTCATCGGCGGCATCATGCTGGGCCTGGGGCGCGCCCTGGGCGAGACGATGGCCGTGACCTTCGTCATCGGCAATGCCTTCCGCTGGTCGGGATCGCTGTTTTCGCCGGGCAACTCGATCGCCTCGGCCCTGGCCAATGAGTTCAACGAAGCGGGCGGCATCCAGAAATCGGCGCTGCTGGAACTGGGCCTGATCCTGTTCCTCATCACCACCGTCGTCCTGGCGCTGTCCAAGATGCTGCTGGTCCGCCTGTCGGCCGCCGAAGGCGCCAAGACCTGACCGCGGGAATCCTCATGCCTCAATCCTTGCTCAACATGAACAACGGCGTCTACCGGCGCCGCCGCGTGATCAACCGCTGCATGCTCGCCGTGTCGCTGGGGGCGCTGCTGTTCGGCCTGTTCTGGCTGTTCTGGATCATCCTGACCTTGCTGGCCAAGGGCGCGCCCGCGCTGTCCTATACGCTGTTCACGGAAATCACGCCGCCTCCGGGCCAGGGCGGCGGCCTGATCAACGCCATCGTCGGCAGCCTGCTGATGGCCGGCGTGGGCACCCTGATCGGCACCCCCGTGGGCATCCTGGCCGGCACCTACCTGGCCGAATATGGCCAGCGCGGCTGGCTGGCCCCGGCCACCCGCTTCCTGAACGACGTGCTGCTGTCGGCGCCGTCCATCATCATCGGCCTGTTCATATACGCCGTCTATGTGGCCCAGGTCGGCCACTACTCCGGCTGGGCCGGCGCCCTGGCCCTGTCCATCCTGGTGATCCCGGTCGTGGTGCGCACCACCGACAACATGCTGCTGCTGGTGCCCAACAGCCTGCGCGAAGCCACCGCCGCCCTGGGCTGCCCCAAGTGGCGCATGATCACCATGGTCTGCTATCGCGCCGCCCGCAGCGGCATCATCACCGGCGTGCTGCTGGCCGTCGCCCGCATCGCCGGCGAAACCGCGCCGCTGCTCTTTACCGCGCTGTCCAATCAATTCATGTCCTGGAACATGAATGCGCCGATGGCCAACCTGCCCGTGGTCATCTACCAATATGCCGCCAGCCCCTTCCGGGACTGGAACAACCTTGCCTGGGCCGGCGCGACGCTGATCACCTTGCTGGTGCTGGGGATCAACATCCTCGCCCGCAATATGTTCCGCAAGTCGTAGATCCGCGCATCGGCACAAGGAAAAAACATGGAAAACACCGCACAAGCCGCGAAGGCCAAGATCGAGGTCAAGAACCTCAACTTCTACTACGGCAAGTTCCACGCGATCCGCAACGTCAACATGTCGATACGCGAGAACAAGGTCACGGCCTTCATCGGCCCTTCGGGCTGCGGCAAGTCCACGCTGCTGCGCACCTTCAACCGCATGTTCGAACTCTATCCCGGCCAGCGCGCCGAGGGCGAGATCATGCTCGACGGCGAAAACCTGCTGACCTCCAAGACCGATATCTCGCTGATCCGCGCCAAGGTCGGCATGGTCTTCCAGAAGCCCACGCCTTTTCCCATGAGCATCTACGACAACATCGCCTTCGGCGTGCGTCTGTTCGAGCGGCTGTCCAAGGGAGAGATGGACGAGCGCGTCGAATGGGCCCTATCCAAGGCGGCGCTCTGGAACGAGGTCAAGGACAAGCTGCACCAGAGCGGCAACAGCCTGTCGGGTGGCCAGCAACAGCGCCTGTGCATCGCGCGCGGCGTGGCCATCAAGCCCGAAGTGCTGCTGCTGGACGAGCCCTGCTCGGCCCTGGACCCCATCTCCACGGCCAAGATAGAAGAGCTCATCGCCGAACTCAAGCACGAGTACACCGTCGTCATCGTGACTCACAACATGCAGCAGGCGGCCCGCTGCTCCGACTACACGGCCTATATGTACCTGGGCGAACTGATGGAATTCGGCGCCACCGACCAGATCTTCGTCAAGCCGGCGCGCAAGGAAACCGAGGATTACATCACCGGCCGTTTCGGCTGATCCCGCCGCCCCGGCCAAACCGGGACTCAGGGCGCCGTCCAGTACTTCTCCAGCAAGGATTCGAGCCGTTGGCTTTCCTGGGTCACGTCGCGCGCGAAGTCCTCAGGCGTGCTGAAGACCGGCTCGCCGCCATCGTGCCGGATCTGCGCCAGCAGGTCGGCGTCCTGGGAGGCCACGCGCACCGCGGCGGAGAGTTCGTCCACGACCGGCTGCGGCGTTTGCTTCGCGACCAGCAGTCCGTACCAGGTTTCGCCATGAACGTCGTAGCCGGCCTCGGCCAGGGTGGGCGTGTCCGGAACCTGGCTGGAGCGGCGGTCGGAGCCTACCGCCAGCAACTGGAACAGGCCGCCCTGGATCTGCCCCAGGCTGGAGGTCACGGCCGGCACGGCCATGGCGATGTGGCCGCCGGCAACGTCGGTCATCATGGGCGCGGTGCCCTTGTAGGGAATGTTGATCGCGTTCGGTATGCCCGCCACGTCCATCAACTGCTTGCCGATCAACTGCGCATAGGCGCTGCCGGAGCCCCAGGAGCAGTCGGCGCGGCCTGCCTTGCACAGCGCCACATAGTCGGCCAGTGTCTTGACCCCTAGCTTGGGGGAGACGCCGAACGCCAACGGGGAGGTCTGGATCTTGGAGATGTAGCGGAAGTCCTCGACGGCATTGACCCGGGCCCGCGGCATGGTTTTCTTCCAGAGCATCATCTGGCTGATCTGGAACAGCAGGGTGTAGCCGTCGGCGGGCGCGCGCAACACCCGCTCCGATCCCAACAGGCCTTCGGCGCCCGGAACGTTCTCGACAATGACGGGGGTCTTCCAGCGCTGCGAGAAGTTGCGCGCCAGTTTGCGCGCGACGGTATCGGTGCCGCCGCCCGCCGGATAGGGGACGATGATGGTGACCGGCTTGTCGGGATAGGCGGCGCTGGCGGGGGCGGCGGTCAACGCGAGCAGGCTCAGCGCGATCGGGGCGAGGATTTTCAAGGCAGTCTCCGGTGTGTGAATTGTTGGTGTGTATCGTTGGCATCGATCGTTGGCATCGATGGCCTGCGCGGCGGCTCCCGCAGGCGCGCATCGAGCGCCCGCATGAAGCCGCGGCAGTCTTGCTCAGGCAGGTCGCGGCAGAGTCCCAGCAAGGCCGCGCCCCCGACATCGAAGCCGCCCCACACGAGGCAATCGTCCAGCTTGGCGCACAGGGCTTGTTCGCTCAACGGCTGTTCGTGCGAGCCATTGAGGACCCGCACTTGCCGCGTCAGCCGGCGGCCGTCGCGCAGGCCCAGCGTGACGCGGGCCCAGCGAGGGTTGATCGGACCCGCTGCTTCCTCGGATGTGACCAAGGCCTGCAGGCGCTGGATGGCGGGGCGTTGCACGGCCTCGTCGGTGAAGCTGGATAGCCGTACGTGCCCATCCAGGATCGCCGCCGCCATGGCATAAGGCAGGCTGAACTTGCCTTGCAAGCCGGTGGCGGGGCGGGGATGGATCAAGGGCAGCAGGGCGGCATGGCTGGTTTCGACATGAATGGCCACGACGTCCTCGGCGGCCACGCCATGTGCTTGGCGCAGCGCCAGCACGGCGTCCAGCGCCCGGTGCGTGGCGTAGCACATCGGATACTGCTTGACGTCCAGCCCGCTGCGCTCGAGTTCCAGCGCCCCGTCTGTCCAGGGGGCGAGCGCGGCGTCCGGCGCGCCGGCATAGAGCGCCAAATAGCCTTGCGGATGCTCCAGGGCCTGCGTGCCGGCTTGCAGTCCCGCCGCCGCCAGGCAGGCGGCACGCAAACCGGCGGCGCCTGCCTGCCCCGCCTGGAACGCCTTGGCCTGGCTGCCGACATTGGCGCGCGCGCCGGCGGCCTGGGCCAGGGCCAGGCCCAGGGCATGGCGAGTGCGCGGCTGATCCAGTCCCAGCAGGTGCGCGCAGGCGATGGCCGCCCCGAGGATGCCTATGCTGGCGGTGGTGTGCCAGCCATGCTCGTATTGACGGGATGCGAAAGCCCGCGAGAGCTGGCCGAGGGCCTGCATGCCGACGGCAAAGGCCGAGCAGGCGTGCCGGCCGCTCAGGCCGCGCGCCTCGCCCAGGGCCAGGATGGCGGGCCACAGGACGACGCTGGGATGACCGCGCATGGGCACGGTCACGTCGTCATAGTCGAGGACATGGCCGGCCAGGCCATTGGCCCAGGCGGCGATCTCCGGCGCGGCGCGATAGGGCGCGCCCCATAGCGTGGACGAGGCCGTTGCGCCGCCTGGCGCGAGCAGGCCGGCCTCCTCCAGGTAACGGTGGGCCGCGATCGTGGCCGCCTCGGCGCGGGCCGCCAGGCCCACGGCCACGGTGTCGGCCAGCGAACGGGCGCAGCATTCGGCCTGGGCCGGCGTGAGCGCCAGCGGCGGGCGGGCCGCGTAGCTGGCCAGGATGGCCGTGGCGCTGGCGGCGCGGTCCGGCGCGCTCATAGGGCCTCCCGGCGCACGTAGGCGGTGCCGGCGATCAGGCGGCGCGCGGTCCGGCCGAAACCGAGGCGTTCGTAGCGCGGCTGTTCCGCGTCGGCTCCCTGGCCGTCTTGCGCCAGGCGCACGGCCACCTCCATGACGCCCAGCGGATGGCCGATGCGCAGGCGGTGTCTGTCGCCGCCGCCCGCCGCTTCGTGCGCCAGCGTGCCGGCGATCGCGGACATGGCGGCCGTGCACATGGAGCCGGTGCCGGCCATGCTCTCATGGCACTTGTTATAGAAAATCAGGCGCGCCCGCAGGTCCATGGCGTCGAGCGGAACATGGCGGCCCTCGCTGTCCGCATAAGCCGAGGGCGGCGCGACGATGACGACAAGCGGCAAGGCGGGCGACTCCGATTCCGCCTTGCTCCAGTCCGCGCAGAGCCCGATGCGTTGCGCCGCCTTGCCGCGCAGTTCGCGCAGCGTCTCGAGCAGGACGTCATTGGCGTTGATGGCGTCGGGCAGTTCGCTGCCGTCCAGGCCAAGATCGGCCGCGCGCAGGAAGACACAGGGATTGGCGACGTCTCCCAGGGTCGCCGTCAGGCGGCGTCCATCCTCCAGCTGGAAGGTATCGACCGGACTGCCGGTGGGCAACACGCGGCCTGTCTTGGCGCCGGTGGTGACGCGATAGTCCATGAAGATCTCCGCGCCCTGGCCCGGGACCCCCGGAATGGCGAAATCGCCTTCCACGCGGACGCGCCCGTTGCGCGTGGGTACATGGGCGATCAGGAGCTTGCGGGTATTGGTGTTGTGGATGCGGACCTCCGTGATGCCGTCGCGCGCCGGCACCAGGCCCGCCGCGATGGCGTAAGGGCCGACGGCCGCGGAGATATTGCCGCAGTTGCTGGTGTAGACGACGATGCCGCGGCCCGGCGGCACGATGCCATAGGTGTAGTCGACATCGGCGTCGGGCCGGCTGCTCCTGCCGACGATGGCCAGCTTGGCCGTCACCAGGCGCGAGCCGCCCAGGCCGTCGATCTGCAGCAGGTCGTCGCTGCCCATGACGGCCTTGAGCAGCGCGTCCCGCCGGGGACCGGGCGGCGGCAGGTCCTCTGCATTGAAGAAGGCCCCCTTGCTGGTGCCGCCTCGCATCAGCGTGCACGGCACGCCGATTTCCTCGTCCGGCCAGCGCCAGGGATGCTGGGCCTGGTCCCGCGCCTGCCATTGCCGGATATCCGCCGCGCTGAGCAAGGTCTGCTGGATGTCGTCCAGTCCTTCGAGCAGCGCCGCCCGCCGCAGCGGATCGACGGTGAAGGCCACCGAGGACCCGTCGGGCGCGGTAATGCGCTGCGCGCGCAGGTCGACCCGGAAGCCGGGCCCGGCCTGCGCGGCCAGGCGGTGGACCTGCTCCTCCGGCAGCACGATGGGCAGCAGGCCGTTCTGGAAGCAGTTGTTGAAGAAAATGTCGCCAAACCCGGCAGCGATGACACAGCGCACACCCCGCGCGGACAAAGCCCAGACCGCGCCCTCGCGCGATGAGCCGCAGCCGAAATTGCGGCCCGCCAACAGGATGGGGCTGGGCTCGCCGGCCATGAACGGGTAGTCGGGCGTGCCTTGCAGGGATTCGAAGACCACTTCGCCCAGGGCGTCCCGGGACAAGGTGCTCAGGCGCTCGATGCGGATGATGACGTCGGTGTCGACGTTGTCGCGCATGAGCGCGGCGGCGCGTCCTTCGACGGTGGAGTAGGGCTGCATTCAGAGGCTCCCGGCGGCGGTGATGACGCCCGCCAGCGCCGAGGCGGCGACCGTGGCGGGGCTGGCAAGATGGGTGCGCACCCGCGGACCCTGGCGGCCGACGAAATTGCGGTTGGTGGTGGAGACGACCCGCTCCTGCGGCGCGGCGACTTCGCCGTTGGCGGCGACGCACATGCTGCAGCCCGGCTCGCGCCATTCGAAGCCGGCGGCGCGGAAGACCTGGTCCAGTCCCTGCGCCTCGGCGGCGCGCTTGACCGCTTCGGAGCCCGGCACGACCCAGGCCTGCACATGGGCCGCCACATGCTTGCCCCGCAGCACGCGCGCGGCGGCTTCGAGGTCGGAGAGGCGGCCGTTGGCGCAGGATCCTATGAAGGCCCGGTCGATCCGCTGGCCGGCGATGGGCGTGCCCGCGGCCAGGCCCATGTAGTCCAGGGCGTGTTGCCGGGCGAGCCGGTCGTCGGCATCGGCGCAGGCGGCGGGGTCGGGAATCCGCCCGTCGATGGGCATGACGTGTTCCGGGCTGGTGCCCCAGGTAATGGTAGGCGAGAGCGCCGTGATATCCAGGGTCTCGTCGCGGTCGAAGACCGCGCCGGCATCGCCGCGCAGCGCCAGCCAGGCCTCGGCGGCGGCGGGCCATTGCAGGGGCGAAGGGGCATGGGGCCGGCCGCGCAGGAAATCCAGGCAGCGATTGTCCGGCGCGATCATGCCGATGCGCGCGCCCATTTCGATGGAAAGATTGCACATCGTCATGCGCTCGTCCATCTCCATTGCCTCGATGACCGGGCCGGCATACTCGATGGCGTGTCCCGTGCCAGCGCCGGTGCCGAGCTCGCCGATGGCGTGCAGGATGATGTCTTTGGCCGTCACGCCTTCGGCGCGCGTGCCGACCAGGCGCAGCCGCATGGTCTTCGGCTTGCGCAGGCGCAGCGTCTGCGTGGCGAGCGCGTGCGCGAGCTCGGAGGTGCCCACGCCGAAGGCCAGCGCGCCCAGTGCGCCGTTGGTGCAGGTATGGCTGTCGCCGCATATCGCCGTCAGGCCGGGCTGGATGAGCCCCAGTTCCGGCCCCATGACATGGACGATCCCGTGGCCGGCATGTCCGATGTCGAAGAAGCGGATGCCGGCCTCGTCGCAGCGGGCGCGCAGGTCCTGCCACAGGCGCCCGCCGGGCGGATAGCTGTGCGGGCCGCGTCCCGGCGCCGACGACACCGCGTGGTCCGGCGTGGCATAGGCAAGTGCGGGCTGGGCCACGGGCAGCCCGCGTCCGCGCAGCGCATTCAGGCTGGCGGTGCCGGACAGGTCGTGCAGCAGGACCCGGTCGATGTGCAGCAGCGCCCAGCCGCCGTCCAGGACCTTGACGACATGCTGCTCCCAGACCTTATCGAACAATGTTTTCGCGTGCATTTCCGGCGTGCTCCGTATCGAGATGCGCGGCGGCCTCCGGCGGCTCGCGAAAGCGTGTGCGCAGGGCATTCCATTCGTCCGCGCCGAAGCGCCGCGCGCGTTCCTGCAGCTTCGGGCCGGACTCGGCGTCAGGCGCCACGCCAGTGCGCTGGAGGTCGCCCAGCGCCTGGTCGCATGCCTGCACCACCGCCACCAGCAGCAGGCTGGGAAGAATAGTCAGCTTGTAGCCGAAGCCGCGCAGCTGTTCGAGGGTGACGTCCGGCGACTTGCCGCCCTTGACCAGGTTGAACAGGCAGGGCCCCCGCACCGCCTGGGGCACCAAGGCGATTTCCTCCAGGGTCTGCGCGGCTTCCACGAACACCATGTCGGCGCCGGCGGCGAGGGCCGCGTTGGCGCGCCACAAGGCTTCGTCCAGGCTGGCCACGGCGCGCGCGTCGGTGCGGGCAATGATGGTGAAGTCCGGGTTGCGCCGCGCGGCGACCGCCGCGCGTATCTTGGCCAGATAGTCCTCGCGCGACACAAGTTCCTTGCCGTCCAGGTGCCCGCAGCGCTTGGGCGACACCTGGTCTTCGATGTGCAGGGCGGCGACCCCGCGCATTTCGTACTCCTGGACGGTGCGCGTGACATTCAGCTCGTTGCCGTAGCCGGTATCGGCATCGGCGATGACGGGGATGCGCGCGGCGCGCGCGATGAGGCCGGCGTTGTCGGCCATCTCGCTCATGGTCAGCAGGCCGAAATCGGGATAGCCCTTGGACGCCGACGTGCCGGCGCCGGTCATGTAGACGGCCTCGAAGCCCGCCTGTTCGGTCAGGCGCGCGGTGATGCCGTCGAAAGCCCCGGGCGCGACGATCATGCCGTTCGCGTGGATCATGGCGCGTAGGCGGCTGGCTTGGTTCATGCGGGATACTCCTGCGGTGGTCAATCGGGAATTCATTGCTCGCTGATCCCCGCGTCCCGGACCGCCCGCGCCCAGCGCTGCGTTTCGGCTTGCAGGAAGCGCGCGAAATCCTCGGACGTCATGGGCGTGGGCTCGCTGCCGGCGGCGCGCACGATGCGGATGACGTCGGGGTCTTCCGCGGCCAGGGCCAGGGCGCCGTTGATCTTGCGGACGATCTCCGGCGGCATGCCTGGCGGCCCCATGACGGCGCTCCAGGAGCCGACCTCGAAGCCCGGCGCGGCGGTTTCGGCCAGCGTAGGCGCCTCGGGCAGTTCCGCATAGCGCTTGCCGCTGGACACCGCCAGCGCGCGCAGCTTGCCGTTGCGGATCTGGGGCAGCAGCAGATTGCCGGCGTCCATCATGACCTGGATGCGTCCGCCCAGCAGGTCGTTGAGCGCGGCGGGCGATCCCTTATAAGGCACGTGGACGATGTCCAGCGCGGCTTCGTGCTTGAGCATTTCCATGGCCAGATGCGCCGTGATGCCGATGCCGCCGGAACCGTAGCTGAGTTTGCCGGGGTGCGCCCGGATGTCGTCGAACAGCTGGTCCAGCGTCCGGTAGGGCGAATCGACAGGCACGACCAGGTAGAGGCGGCCCAGGGCGCCCAGGCCCAGCGGCGTCATGCCGTGGACGGGGTCGTAGCTGAGCTTGCGGTAGACGGCGGGATTGATGGCCAGCTGGCCCGAGGTGCCGAAAAGAACCGTATAGCCGTCGGGCGCGGCCTGGGCGACGGTCTGCGCGCCCAGGATGCCATTGGCGCCGGGTTTGTTGTCGACGTAGACGGATTGCTTCAGCGTCTTCGCCATGGCGGCGGCATAGGCGCGCGCCGTCACGTCCACGGTCTGGCCGGGGGGATAGCCCACCACGATGCGTATGGAATGGTTGGGATAGGCGTCCTCCTGCGCCTGAACGGCGGCGCCGAAGTACAGCGCGGCGAGGCAGAGGAGGGCGCCCGCGTAGCGGCTGCGCGCCGTTCGCCGGCAGGGGGGCATGCTCATGGCTTGTCTCGTCCTTGGAATTGTACTTAAAAGTGTAGGACAAAAATGTAGGACAAACAAGGCCGGTTTTCTTGATGGCTTTGACTTTTACCGTGGGATAGGCAGGGATTTTCTTTTGTTTACCGAAGAACAATCCGAGTCCAATGAGGGCTAATGAGGATTTCTACCGTAGCCATGGGGGCAGCCGCCATCGCGCCGGCCGCGAGCAGGTAGGGACGCGCGCGGGCCGCCGGCCAGGCGCCGGGCAGCGTCATGCCAACGGGGACGGTGGAATCAGCCGTCGGGAAAGAGGTCGGCGAAGCCCATCAGACGGTCCGCGGCGTGGCCCAGGTGGGTGTGCATGTGCTTGCCGGCGGCCTTGGGATCATTGGCCAGGATGGCCTTGGCGATGGCCATGTGCTCGCGGCGCGAGCGCTTGAGATAAGCCGCGTCCAGCGAACCACGAATCTGATAACGCACCAGCGGCAGCAAGAGCTGCTGGATCAGGGCTTCGAGTTGCGGGTTGTCGCTGAGCCTGAGGATCGCGTTGTGGAACTCGCGGTTCTCTTCGGAGAAGGGGCGTTGGGTATCGTGCTTGCCCGCCGCGATCCGCCGCAGGGTGGCCGCTTCGTCGAGATGCGCGTCGGCGCGGAAGTGCTCCGCCGCCAGGCTGGCCGCCAGCCCTTCCAGCGACTGCCGGATACGGAAGACATTGAGGATTTCGCGCGAGGTGAATCGTTTCACGAGCGCGCCCCGATTCGGCACGAAATCGACCACGCCTTCGGTGGCCAATCGCCGCAAGGCCTCGCGGACGGGGCCGCGGCTGACGCCATATTCGCGCGTGAGATCGGCCTCGATGAGACGCTGGCCCGGCGCGTAACGTCCTTCCTGGACGGCTTGGCGCAGCCGGTCGAACAACTGGTCGACGGTCGTGCCGCTGCGGCGCTGGACGGTGGCCGTCATCGTCAGAATCCCAAGGCGATGGCCAGTCCCGCGGCGGCCAGGGCCACGACCAGCACGCCCGCGACCAGGGTGGCCAGTTCGGCGGGCCGGAAGGAGCGGGCGACCATGGCCAGGGAGGGCAGGCTGACCGGCGGCAGCGTCATCAGCAGGGCGGCGGCGGGCCCGGCGGCGATGCCCAGCGACAGCATGGCTTGCACGATGGGCACCTCGCCGGCAGTGGGAATGACGAATAACAGCCCCGCCACCGCCAGGCCGACGATCCACAGCAGCTCATTGCCGATGCCGGCGTCGACGTGGGGGAAGAGCCAGGCGCGGGCCGCGCCCAGCAGCAGCACCAGGACGATGTATTCCGGAATCAGGCGCAGCGCCATGCGCGCGAACAGGCGCAGCCAGCGCGCGAAGGGATGCGCATCGTCTTCGCCGTCCTTGCCGTTCAAGGCGCCCGCCTGCATGGCCCGGGCCTGTGCTTCATCGAAGCCGCGGGTCTCGCCGCGGCTCATGCGGTTGATCAGCCAGCCCAGGCCGAACACCATGACGATGCCCAGCGCCAGGCGCAGCCCGGTCCAATTCCAGCCTAGGACGAAGCCCATGAAAACCAGCGTGGCGGGATTGAGCATGGTATTGCCCAGCCAGAAGGCGACGGCGCTGCCGGGCGCGGCCTGGCAGCGCCGCAAGCCGGCCACCACCGGCGCGGCGCAACACGTGCACATCATGCCGGGCACGGACAGCAGGCCGCCGGCGACGACGCTGCCCAGCCCCGTGCCGCCCAGGGCCCGCACGATCCAGCGGCGCGGCAGCAGCGCCTGCACGGCCGAACCCAGCAAGAGGCCCAGCACCATGGCCTGCCAGATGGCCTTGCCGTAGGCCAGGGCATAGTTCAGGGCGGCCGCCAGCGAAGGCGCCGGCGGCGCGGCCTCGGCGCCCATCAGGATGGACGCGCCGATGGAGTGGTTCTCGGCCGCAACGAAGGCGCGCTCGTAATAGGGCGACCATTTCACATAGAACAGGCCCGCGACGGCCAACAGGACGAAGACGGCAATACCCAGTCCGGGATGGACGGTGCGGCGTTGGTCGGAGGTAGTGGTCATGGTGGAAAATCGGGGGGGCAGTAGGGTTAATCCGCCCGAAGCATGAGCCGGCCGGATGTCCGCTGGCATTGTAAACATGTCGCCATCTCGCGGCGGCGAGATGGCGGCTTTGCAGGGGCGGGCGCTCCGCCCCTTGGCCCTGTGCCTCCATCCGGCCCTTGCGCGCCAAAGTCCCCACAGGTCTGGCCCTCCGGAAGTTGGGCGGGCAGAAACCGGGCCGATTCCGGCCGGCGGGCCGCCGGCTTCTGTTATAGTCCTGATCCTTCGGGGCGTAGCGCAGCCTGGTAGCGCATCTGCTTTGGGAGCAGAGGGTCGTGAGTTCGAATCCCACCGCCCCGACCAATAAAATCAAAGGGTTAGCTCAATGTCGTTGAGCTAACCCTTTTTCTTTGCTCGGCATATGGGACAACATATGGGACAACGAACTTGCAGTTGGCGGTGAGCAAGTTCAGGCGGCATCAAGGCAAGGATGTGCACTCGGTGGCAATAGCCCATCTCGGGACTTGCCGGGTCTCTGCTTGATTGGGGGGGGGCGGGCAGCTCGCCGCACTTTAGGCTCATCAGGCCAATTGGGTGGGTTCTGGGGACTGTTGCGCTTGGGGCAGGCCAAACCCCTTCATCTGAGGCTGTGTGTGCTGGGGCAGCAAAGCGACAGTTCCGAGCTCAGGTCGCAGAGCATCGGCGGCACCACGCGACAGTTGAATCGTTACGACCCCTCGGCCCTTCCATCCTCGCGGCGTTATTCGTTAGCGGAGCAAATGCCGAGCTGTGCTGTGGACCGGTCTTCCGCGGTTGCACTTTTAAAGCGTCGCGGCCTGTACTCTGCATGTGCTGTGTGCATTGCACTGAGACCATACTGCACACCTCAGTGTAAAATGCGCTCTGAGCTGCGCTGAGAGAAATCAAAGTCGACGGTCTATCCGACCCGAACGGCGGAGACTTGGCCTAGTACGGGAATGAGGGGATAGGGCATCCTTTAACCTAGTACTGATACGAGGGGTGCCCTTTCGACAATGGAAGTAGGAGTTGCCAGCGCAATGTCTGAATGGCTGCGACAGGAACACGGAGTCTTTCAGGCGGCTAACAGATTATTTCGCTGAGTCGACCCCGGGCTGGCCGCGATCCCGCGTATGAGGCGCTGAAACTTGTCCGCAGGTCCGTAGTTCACCCCGCCGCAACCGTCCGCACTTGTGAATCGTGGGGGGGCTTGGTGGATCCTGCTGCACCGAAGGAGGGTGGGGCGCGATTAATGCTCAGAAACACGGACCGTGGGTCGCAGCAAAAAGGTCGGCAATGGCTGGACCAAGCGCGGTTCATGTCGCGGAGGAGTTAGTGGCTTGAATTGCCGACAGGATATTTGAGTATCTCGGCCTGGCAAATAGTTCCCAGTCAAAAGAGTCAGGCTCGTGGCGTTGCAAAAATAACTCCCACCTTGAGACGCCGGCGCCGGACAGTTGCCACCCTAGTCACGCACGTCTGGAACATCATCAACCGTCGATCGTTCCAGCTTCACTGACGGTGGGCGAGGGGCGGGGCGGCTGTCCAGTTGTGGACCATCGAACAGATCCGGAGTGCTTGGCTGGCGTAGAGATCAAGTGTTGACGCCATCAGTCAAAGCCCTTTTCAAAAACCCTATCAAAATCCCTATCAAATATTCCGAATGCGCGGGGAAGCTTGGCGCCCCGGTGGGCATCGATTCTTGCCATGGACAAAAGGGAAGGCTGGCTCGGCGGTCTCACGTTCTAGCGAGCGAAGTCGTTGGATTGTGCAATACAGGACTCTGGCCACACCCTCCGACTTGCCCACTTTCTTTTGCACGGCGCCAACCGTCTTCTACACCCTGCAAGGCAAAAACTCGGAGATTCGACTCGCGTTTCAGAAACAGAGCGCGAGACGGCGCAGAACGCGCTCTGGGCTGCAATGACTCTAAAGTGGCTGCTACCCCGTCACCCGAGGTGTTTCGACCGCTCATGCGGCCTGTGGACGCGTCTAAGCACCATCACTGCATCTACGAGGGCGTTCCATCTGGAATTGGTCCGGCCTGTTGTGGCTTATCAGGTCAGACAGCGGCGCAGACGCTGTTGACACTGGCGTAGCCAGTAAAAGATTTGGGATTGGGAATGGGATTGGGATTGGTAGCTTTGCATCCGGTTTGCACTGGGTTCGAAAATAAAACCTGGCCATAACCTGCTGGGTTTCCGCTACAGGCCCCAGTTTCCCTCGCTTCGTGGGGATTTCTCCTATGAGGATGGCCATGGATCCTGTGTCAGCGGCGCTCATGGACCTCAAGATCTGAGCAACTGTGCAGGGGCACAGCGCGCTTCTTTACGCCGTGTTTCAGAACCAAATTGGTCGAGTGCCGCTCTAGGTTTTGATGTGGGAACCGGCGGTTAACCAAGTAGGAACCCAGCAGGATCCCAACGGGTTTCCTGTTACGAACGATGTTGCGTTGCGCTGCGGATTCTCAGTTCATATCCGGCGGTGATTGCTATCATCAGGCGTACCGATAGGGCTGTGTTTGTGGAGAAAAGCGTATGGACTTGGGTACTACGGTGATGCTCGGAGTACTTGTAGCTGTTATCGCATTCGGCCTTTGGGTCGCGAATAACATCGCTCGTTCCGAAGGGCGCAACAAAGAAGACCGTCAGACCTGAAGCGGCAATAATTCGGAGTAGGTCTCAAAAATTAGGCTGGCTTGTTATGTTCTTTGAAGTAACAATTGGTCATCTAGTTCATTCCGGGAGGGGGACGTGGCCGATTTCTTCATTGAACATAGCCACATGCTGGCTTTGAAGCCCATTAGCAGTCCGAACTCGGGTTTTAGGCCAGGCCAGTTGGGCGCTCTTCATTCTGTGGCGGCCCACTTTTCGGTCTACGACGAGCCGGCCATAGTTTCTTTGCCGACTGGATATGGGAAGACTGCCGTGATCATGGCGCTTCCTTTTTTGTTGGGCTCAAACCGTGTGCTGGTGGTGGAACCCACGGATGTGCTGAGACGACAGACCTCGGCCCACTTCGGTGAACTGTCGACGCTACGCAAGCTCAAGGTCTTACCGGCGGAGGCAGGAAATCCTCATGTACATCCACAGAAGGGCAGGCCATTGAGCGCCGATGAATGGCTTGCCTTTCGAACTTTCGATGTGGTCGTGTCCACGCCAGCGAGCACATCGCCGGTCCTGGAGCCCGTAAGTCCCGCAGATCTATTCGATTTGATTATCTTTGACGAGGCGCACCATGCTCCAGCAGACACTTGGAGTGCGTATCTCGGTCACTACTCCTGCGCCAGGTTTGTCTTCTTGACGGCTACTCCATTCAGGCGCGATAAAAAGGCAATTCCGGGTCGTCTGGCATATAGCTATCCAGTTTCCAAGGCGTCTCGCGAACAAGCGTTTGGAAGCGTCTCCTTTCGTCCAGCGCCTGTGCATAACGATCACGATGAGGACGAGGTGGACCTTGCCATTGCAAGGGTGGCGATTGCACAGCTGCGGGAAGATCAGGCGCAAGGATTCGACCATCGACTGTTTGCGCGAGCATCCTCGATATCCGCTGCTAGGAAGCTGACGGGGATTTACGCCGGGCTGGGGGCGAGGGTAGAAGCGATCGACAGCGGAATTTCCAAACGGAGGCAGGAGCAACTGGAGGTCTCCTTGCTCCAGGGGGAGCTGGAGGGAATAGTCTGCGTTGACATGTTCGGGGAGGGCTATGACTTTCCAAAGCTGAAGATCGCAGCACTCCATGCGCCGCACCGCTCCCTGGTTCCAACGATACAGTTCATAGGGCGGTTCGCGCGAACAAACGATGAACGCACGGGAAACGCTACTTTGGTGTCGACTGTGAGTCGTCTGCAAGATGCCACTGCACGGCTCTTTCAAGAGGGAGTGGACATCGCTTCCCTTATCGACGAAGAGGCGAGGCGACAGCTCGCCGAAGGGGCTGCCGATGAATCGATCTTGGAGATCTTGAAGCCGAAGAGGCAGACAGTCTCTGACTACGATGCCGTGTCGCCAATGTCATTTGAGCTATATGCCCATGCTCGAATCTTTCAGTGCGACGAGGCCCCGGACTTCACTTTGTTTGAGGCATTGATAGGGCGACGGCTTCACTTGGCTAAGCAGTGGATCTCGGATGATGGATTGATCACACTGCTTTTGACCGTCGACAATGAGCCGCCGAACTGGGCGACTGCTGACGTACTTGTAAATGTACGACACGACGTTTTCCTGCTGGCCTACAACGCTGCTACGCGATTGTGCTTCATTGGCTCCACTCGTAGAACAGATCGCTTATATATCGCACTAATGCAGGTCGTGGCCAAGGATCACCATAGGCCTTTGAGCTTCGAGGAGACCATCCGTGCGCGCGCCGGCCTCACGGATATGCGCTTCTACGCTGTTGGCTTGCGTAACACGGCCGTAAATTCGCAAGCAGAATCCTATCGCATGCTAACTGGACCTCGTGCTGAGCGAGCGGTCACGCCGGGCGATGGGCGCGCCTACGTACAAGGACATTACTTTGGGAGTGGATTGGAAGATGGCGAGCGTGAAACCATCGGAGCAAGCAGTAACTCGCGTATATGGAGCAATCAACGTCTTTCCGTATCGCAATACCTTGAGTGGATATCGAAGCTGAACAATCGCTTGAATGGCGACGAAACGCTAGCAGAGTCTCAGCTAGATCTCGTCCAGCATTCGCGGACGTTGCGGCGAATCCCAGATGTTGTTATTGGTGGAAGTTGGTCGCGCAATGCCTACAAGCAGGCGCATCGGTTGAGATATCGACGTGTTGGGCAGCAGCAGTGGCTCTATCGCCAAATCACTGATCTAGAGCTCTCGTCATTCGCCTCAGGACCTGATGGCCTGGATTTCGAAATCGTCTCGGACTCAGATGCGGTGCCCTACCGCATGTCTTTAGCCGGGGGCGCATTGTTTCGACAGCACGGCGCTGGTTGGGAAGTTGAAATATCTAGCACGCACGATGACTGGTTGGATTTTGACCAGTGGCTTTCTATGCACCCTCCAATCTTTTACGCAGCCGACAAGTCATCGTTCGAAGGGATGAACTGCTACCCGCCTCCGAAGCTGGCCAGCAATCGGCTTCTTGATGAGGACGTCGAGAACCCTGGGTGGGCTGGCTGTGAGATCGGTAGAGAGTTTGACGCCGATAATCCCGAACGAATGACCGTCCACAGACATTTGGAATTGTGGATCAGGGCGAAGGAAAATCTCGAGGTCCTCGTTTATGACCACAGGACTGGGGAGGCCGCCGACTACATCGCGGTCACACGAGAAGAAGACGACAGAGTCCTCGTGAGTCTGTATCACTGCAAGGGAGCTGGGGGCGAACCAAATGGTGCCCGTGTTGACGACGTCTACGAAGTCACCTGCCAGCTACTAAAGTCAGTTGTTTATTGCGAATCCCGTGTGTTGGTCGAGCATGTGGAGCATCGGATAAATGAAAGGCGGCATAGGCGTCCGTCAGTCTTCAAGGTCGGCAATCTTGCAATGTTGCAAGAGATCTTGCTGAACCGGAGCGCGGACAAAGTCAGTTTCGCCATCTATGGCGTGCAGCCGGGGATTTCGAAAGGACAGATTGATGCCCACCTCGCTGATCTTATGGCCTTCAGTATTGACTACGTAAAAAGAGGGGGCGCGGCCGTTGGAAAGTGGTTGGTGAATGCGTAGCCGACACTTCCATCAGGTGGGGCCGCCTTTGTCACGGGAGCTTAAGGGCGCGGGCGCAACACTGAAGGGGTTTCTGAACATACTTGGACAACTGCTCGCAACGCGTCGAAGGTGGCCCAAATGCAACAAATGTACTGGGAGAGCTTTGCCGTGCTTCGCGGTGCCGATGACCAGGCGGACCAGCGGCTCTCCGCTTCGCACACTGAATAAAACTCGACCGTATTTACATGCTCCGGGCGCGAGAGAGCTCGCGGAGTTTTACATAGTTCGTGTTTTGAGAAATCTGCGGGGCGGAGTCAGCGATTTGGTCTAAGCACAGAGCTAATTTCTGCGGTATCCATTGGCGATCGTCCATTACGGCGCTTAGTAGCGCTAGCGCATCCATCGGGTAGCGACTACACAATTTTGAGCTGTAGAGCCTTTCCACGATGAAGTGCGAATGTTCAATACGCTGAAGCCAGGCAAGTACCTCAGCTAGTGCATCGGGGAAAGCGTCTCTGGCAGCAATCACGAGCCGTGTCAGTGACTCTGCTATTCGAGGGGTGGCGAACTCGCGCGATTTTGGCCAGATTTTTTGCCAAAAAGGCTTTGCTCGGTGTGCCCAATAGTCCTCACGCTGGTCTCCGGCGCCCTCGAGAGCCTGATAAAGAGCCTGCGCAGACTCTTCAAGTCCTTCTTGTGGTAGTACTCCAATCGCCCCGCGGAAATCCTCCTCGGTATATCCTTGGGTGGGACCCAGAGCTGCGTAGGTCAGTAGGGCTGCAAACTGTTGGCGGTGTTCGCCAAGCTCGTCATAATGGTGTGCAGTGGCCAAGAACTGCGACTTGAATGAAGCCAACAAAGGTTGGTACAGACGCGGAGACCAAAGGAATCCTTCCCAAACCGCCTTTGCTTCATCGGGCTCGTTCCACGCGAACAGCGGCAATAGGTGTTGTTCAGTCCAAAGACGGTCTACACGAAAAAAGGCAATTAGCTGCGATCCTAGTAGCACCCGCCCATGACGAAATCGGTCTATTCGAACATCA
Source organism: Bordetella pseudohinzii (assembly GCF_000657795.2). GTDB lineage: Bacteria > Pseudomonadota > Gammaproteobacteria > Burkholderiales > Burkholderiaceae_B > Bordetella > Bordetella pseudohinzii. Next base: position 8,158 of record NZ_JHEP02000013.1, on the reverse strand, counting down.
CACAGAGCCGTGAACGTAGATTTAAGGTCGGGCGGAAGCAGGTCGTCGTCGCTCGGGTTTCGCTTAAACCAAACGTTCATTAAAGCTTGTGTGACGTGGCCAACAGGGTGGTTGATCGCTGCGCCCACGGGGTCGTAAGTTTCGACGCCGCGATGGACTACACGGTGGCCGATATCTGCTTTAAGCGGCAACGAAAGCACGCGATGGCTAAGGTCCATGAGGATGTCTTCGTGTAAGTCCAGAGACTTGGAAGAGGCCTCGATCCACCACGATGCGGCGTGGCCTACGTCTTGAAGGACAGCTTCAGGCATTGTGCGAACCAATGGAGCAGCATATCGCCATGCGCGGCGCACCACGCCATCTTCCGCCCAAACTTGCATGGCCTCACGCCATCGACTCGCAGGCCATACGTCGTCTTGCGCAAGATCCCACAATGCCAGCAGGCAGTGAAAGAAGCGTGTGCGGCAAACTTCGCGCCAAGTATCGTCATGGAATGGTGAATTTTCTGCAGGTGATCGTTTAAGCCATTCGACCAGATCGCTTCTTTTGCGCGGAGCTATGTCAACGTATCGGCCATCTTCGAAATCTGGATCGCCCGTTCCGCTCATCCAATGTGAGAACTCGTCGCGTTCGTTCGAGGCTAATTGCCAGTCTGGATAATCGCGAGACAATTTTTCCAGTCGCAACGCGGCACGCGCGCCCAACGCGAGTCCGGATGAGCTAAGTTTGGCGAGATGCAGCCAGATAGCGCGGTCCGCGATACTGCGCCAGTCATCTTTTTCCAGGCCGTCCCGATACATCTTGCGTGGTGGACCAGCTAGAATGACCTTTTCCAAGCGTGCTTGAGAGGCTTTGGGTAACCGGTTTCCCTGCAATACCAGCAGCCTATATACCTCGCGCCCTGTATCCGTGGACCATAGCCACCACGCCTCTTCCGACAGGAGCCAGCGCGCCCATTGTTCAGGCTGTATGCAATTATCTTTGCTTGCGGCAAAAAGTGCCAAGCGCTTAAAGGTGGGGTACGGTAAGTCGAACCAGCTTTGTGCGATAAGCGATGCGCGTGTGTTATCTAGCTCGCGAACCGCCTGCCACGAATCGCGCAACAATTCGATTAGGCTGACCCACTCTCGAAAACCTCGGTTCTGCCAATGTGGTTCGATTGATGGCAAATCCCAGTGAGATCGATCGCTACGTTCGTTGGCCTCGTTCAGCTCGCCCAGCAGGTCGAGTGCGTCACACAATAGTTGCTGGAAATCAGCAAGGAGTTGCGGCAACGCGGCCCCCCACGCTTCACTTTCAAGGTCGCGCAATGTGGACTGCACATGATCATTGGTCAGCGCGAGTTCCCACTCGACTAGCTGTCTGATTGGAGTAGGATCATCTGGGCCAGCCGCTTCTTCATCACGCCAGCGGAACGGCTGCCTAAGAATCACTTTGGGTGCGAGGAGTTCGCGCAATTCTAGGCGCAATGTGGTACTTAAACCCTCGCGCTTCAGGCGCCCTACCCAGCGATGAAGACTTGGCAAGGACCGCATAGTTTTAACTCGACCGCTGAGCAGCAGGCGCCACAATCTGCGCATGGAAGTTCGTGGAATTGATCTGGGAGCGTGCATGCGGATCGCGTCCAGCTCGGCTATTTTCCCTTCACGTTCCAATGAGGCAATGCGATCCAGCTCGTTATCTAGCATCAATGCCCAGCGGTCTCCAACTTGTCCTCCATGTTCTGCAATCCAAATGATCAACCGCGGGTCATCGAGGTGTCTGACTAGCCAGCGAGCCAAATGCGACATGATGCCGTCCCACTGGCTTCCGGCTACGGATACCGATGTCAATACCATGGGAGGGGCACAGTCGTAGGGGGCGGGCCGTCGCACTAAACTGAACCGCAATTTAGGATCAACATCGGTGCGGGCGGGAACGCCAAATCGGGAAAGGTCGCTGTGAGTGAAACACTCATGTGCGAACGGCCCTAATAACCAATCGAGTGATGGTGCCGGGTTGAAGTCGGCGAATTGCTTGGCCGGTAGGCCCGATTTGTCCGACAAAGCCCAGAGCATACGCCCCACAAAATCGTCCTGGCTTGTGCTGTCCTGGGGCCGTGCCAGCGCGTGTTTCACAATGATTGCCTCTTTGCCTTCTACCCCATCACGATAAGTGTCTGCCCAGGCGCGCATAGTTCCGTGCAGCGCCGAATGGTCGTTACTCCCTGTGGGAACGGTGTAGAGGATTGGTGTTACGCCTTTCGCCTCCCACTCTATGGTCTTCTTTCGCTCCTGCCCCGGCTGGCAATCGCCGAGAGCCCAGGCCTGCGGGGAGATCTCGCCCAGTATTCGATCGGCTGCCAATGCGTCCATCATGTAGCGCAACACTGGATCGTTGATGCTGTAGCCTACGAAGCAAACCACGAAATTTCGAAATAGTTCGCTCACGAAGCGAGCAGCCCAACGTTCCGTTAGGTATGCAAAGCCGAAGTCGCCGCTCGTAATGACTAGCCGGTTCAAGGATGTCTCGTCGGGCTTTTCCGGTAATAGGCCATGCAGGTAGACAATTCCGTCCCATCGGCTTTTTTTCGGAATCGGCAGCATAGGAGCCGCGTAAGATTGGAACTTTTGGTTCGTTCGTTTCGCGGCCGAATGAAAAACGCGGTCAAAGTTGGTGGTTACTAGGCGCAGTGCCCCATCACGACCCCGTGCTAACCGCAATAAGGCGATCTGTGTTTCGACGGCCCCCCTGAGACGAAGGTTGGGCTTGAGCGCCTGAGCCAGTGCTGTGCGGAGGGCTAAGCGCTGCCCGGGCAACCGCCGTTCCAGCAGATCGAGCGCTGCATCGAATTGCTTGCGGTCTAGTGCATCTCTTTCAATATCGGAGTGAACCGTCCCAGTTAGTTTATATATTCTCTCCACCAAGCCTTCGAAGCCAGGTAGTCCCGCGGGATAAGAAATGCCTGCCCCGCAGAAAAACACTACACGACCTTCTTCGTGTGCTTGCAAGAGAGCATCAGGGATATCGGGACCGTTGGTGACGAACTGCACTTATGCCTCTTCTAAAGGTGGACTGGGCCTGCATGGCTACAGGTCGTATTATCCGGCGTTCTTATAAATCTGGATGATGTGGCGACAATTCGGGGTGGCGACAACTCTTGCGTTTGGGGGCAGGAGTGCAATCGCGATTGCATCGGCCGGGTTTGTCATTGGTCGACACGATCATTTTGACCTATCCCAGAATCGTTAAATCGGGGAATAAAGATCTGATTTTCGTTGCGAGCAACGGAGTCGAACGTGGCGCAACTTATCCGTCGAGTCGTCTGCGCTTTTAACGGGCACGCGGGACATGTCGGCCTTAAGAATTCCTACCAGGCGAGATGCGCCAGTGAGAGATGGACGGCTTCTTCGATTAAGGCGTGGCCAGTGTTCGGGTATTTCCCTTTGCTAGGTGCCTGAGGAAAGCGCCGGTGCCGTTAGTTAAATTGTGAGGCACTAAGACTCAACGAACAATCCAGGAGGCGTTCTTCACTCTGGAAGTTTCCTCCGGTGGCACCGGTCAGGGCAGGTACGGTTGTATCTGTTAACCCCAAGTACCGTACATTCCTTCATGTATGTACGGTAACGCCGCGAAAGCAGTCAGCGCGGCAAAGAGGTGGGGATGCCACGGAAGAATGGCCCGGCCGGCCGGCTACACGGGGGCTGAGTTACGACTGCCAACCCGCGTCCGCGAGTTCTCTTGACCAGCTCGGCTTATCATGCTGTAACTGAAATCCCGGGAGCATTGATGACGGACTTCTGGCGCCAAGCAGTGCAGAACCCAATTTTTTTGGAAACAGAGGCAGCTCTGGAAGTGGGCCCCATGAGATTTCCGCATGAGCGAACCAGACTTGCGGAAGCATGTCTCCTGTTGAGTGCCATCCAAGCAGATCCTAAGCGACTGGTTGCGGTGCTCGCGCTTCAGCGTATGTTGATCCGCCGTATTGTGCAGTGCGAACGGCGCGTCTCGCGCTTGCGGCTCGCTCGGAGCAAAGGCAAGCGAATGATGGCATCAAGTCGACTACCAAGAGACGAGGCGAGGCTGCTCAGGGCGGGCATCGCGGCTATCGACAGCCGCATCAGAGAGATACGCCAGCTTATGTTCCTTTGGCGCTGTTTTGGGGATGGCATTGCATCGGTATATCAGTCGCAACAGGCGCTGAAACATCTACTCTATGACAGCGAGCACCGCATCAAACAAGATGCCGGAACAATCTCCGGGAAGGCAGGCTTTCGCCGGGAGTATCGGGCGCTGTGCCTAGGCATTCAAATGGGTGTGCCGGTCGTACTGTGCGATCTGACCAACATCATCCGACACGGCGATGTCTGTGCGCTTGCGGGGGAGGACCCGGTACCCGTGGAGTTCAAGTCATCCCGCGCGCGGGGGCCACGGGCCCAGCGGCAGTACAGCCAACTCCAGGAGCTTGGCGACTTCTACGCCAATGACGGGGCGTCGAGTTTTCGCGGACTTATTAATTTCAAGCGCATCGCCCTGGACCAGACCTCCACCCGTTATCACAATGATATCAACGCATGCGTGACGCGAGCTTTTGATGACGGCATGGCTAGTGTTGCGCCCGAACTTGGCTTGCGCTACATCGCTTGTCGGCCGGCGGCCGATCTAGAGGAGAAGCTGACCGCAGCGGTAGCGTCCTATTCCCAACCGCAAATGCTGGCGGTCCAGCTCACCCCCAGTCCCAATTGGCTGCCAGCTTATCCTTTCACGCTTTCTCTGTCTCCAACCAATTCCTGGCTTTTTATGCAAGGCCTGGTGACGATCGTAGTGCTTGTGGATATGGCCATCGTAAAGTCCCTTTTCGCCAGCAAGGGAATGCACGTTATTGTGCTGATGGACGGCGACCATGCTCTTCAAATGTGCTACGACCCGGCCGATCTCATGAAAGGTGTCTATCGGGTCAGCGAGCAGCGTTTTTTGCGCATCGCCTGCGAGTTCGAGTCCCTCACATCATTCGTGGATGAGAGCATGCGTCTGATCGACGGCGCCCGGGCCAAGTTGGATGAGATCGGTCCACACTCAGTAGGCCTCATTACCGCGCCGCCTGAAGACTGGGAGCACGCGCGAGACTGCTTCTCCTATCAGCCATCGCCACCGGACGCTTGAACTGAACGCATCCCCTATTTCGCATATCTAAATCGTCTGTGGAGTGCAATTCGCACGATCTATAGCACAATGTGCATTGGTCATTGGCCTTTCGTGGTCAATGTATGCCAGTCGTGAGAATTTCGGACAAATGTCATTCAACGACACAGAGCGGCAAGGATCATCGAAGAACCTAACTGGTCCGCGCTCCCTGTTCCACATGTCTTTAAGAGTGCAAAATCTTGAGGCGCGTCCGCACCCGGGCGCTAGGTATTCTCCATTGAAATGATAAGGATGCCCTTGTAGCACGACTGGGCCGCGCTGATCGACGGGACCCAAATGGATGGGAACCCTTGTATCGCCGTATACAGATTTTTCCGTGCTGATGCCCTAAATTTGCTGGGTTACCGGCGCCGCATGGTGCGGGTCGTATCACTTTGGAGAACCACTGTATGAGCACAATTCAACGCCTTCGTCTCCCGGAAGAAGACCCTACCTTTGGCGGTAATAAGGTGTTTGACCTCTTCCAGTACTCGCCGGCTGTGCGAGCGGGCGGCCTTGTCTTTATCGCCGGCCAGGTGGGAATCCGGCCCGATGGCACTATCCCCGACAGTGCGGAAGAACAGATCGAGTTGGCTTTTAAGCGTCTCGGCGCAATCTTGCAGCATGAAGGGCTTGGCTTCCAGGACTTGGTCGAGTTGGTGTCTTATCACGTGCGCATCGATGAGCAACTGGGATCCTTCCGCGAGATCAAGGAGCGCTTTATCAAAACGGATTTCCCCGCCTGGACTATCCTCGGCGTAGCCTCTCTCGCTCGCCCGAACCTGCTCATTGAGATCAAGGCGGTTGCTGCGGTGAGGTAGGCAGGCGACTATTCCAAACCATGGTGAAACGGTCTCGCTGCGTAGAAACGTGGCATCTCGAAGACGAGGCAATAGGCCCCCTCCTGCAAGCGATGAACCTTGGGGTTCGCCGCGTCTACAAGAAGGGTGAATATCTGTACTGCCAAGGTGAATACAACCATCACCTTTTCCTCATACTTCGCGGACACGTGCTCATTTCCTCGAATCGGGAGGACGGGACTGAGTTCACCATGGAAATGATGGGACGACGGGCTGTCTGTGGTGAGGCAGCTGCATTTGACGGTGAACGGTGTTTCACATCGGCTTACGCCGTCGACGAGGTCGAAGTTATCTCTTATTCCGCCGAGACGATAGTGTCTGCCTTTCGCGAAAGGCCTGACATCGCTGTTGCCCTCTTGCGCATCACATCTCGCAAACAGCGAATCATTGCGGTGCGCGCGCATTACTTGGCTTCCTTGAAGCCCGAGGCGAGAATTGCAGAATTACTGCATCGCCTGGCGGAGCAGTACGGCACCTGTGAACTGGACGGCGTGAGAATCGGTGTGTCGCTGACGCACAAGCAGATGGCATCGTTGACAGGTACTACACGCGTCACTGTCACCCGCGTCCTAAAGCGCCTGCGGGAACACGGAGACATCTTTTTCGCCGATCATCGAATCGTAGTTCCGGACATGGACCGCTTGATGCAGGCGTTTTCAAAGCGCCCTTGACGAGAGCGCACGGCCGGTCTATGTATCGCACGTAGTTCAGCACTGATAATTGACCCATTCAAGTCTCATGATTGGCTGCCGCGCTCTAGGATAAATCGAAGGCCGCGCCCGATTCGATCGCTAGTCCAATTACCTATGCCGGCACTGCGGTGGACCATCGCTTCTGTATCTCCATCGCCAAGGCAGCACCGATACCACAAAGGCTCGCGGTGACGATCCACGTGGCCTGCCAGCCCCCGGATACCGTTGCGATGGCTGCGACGGCTGGTGGCCCGAAGAACTGCCCGACGCAGGATAGCTGCTGCATCCAGCCGACGGTAGCTGAAACCATTTTGGTGGACGGAGAAAGTCGGATCGCCGCGTTGAAGAGACTGCTAGGAATCATACCGCCGACAGCAGAGAAGCAGACTATAGCGAAGAATCGCGCGGGAGCCGGTAAGAGCGGCGCCCCTTGAATCTCCATGTAGGCTAGGGCGCTGCCCACGCCCATGCCTAGGAAGCCGATTTGTAGGCAACGGCGAGGGGGCCAGCCACCCTGAAGCAGTCGTCCTGACGTGACGTTCCCGATTATGTTTACGGCGGCGACGACCGCGGTCAGCGCCCCGGCTAGTTCGGGACGAAGCCCGGCCTGGGAATAGACTGAGGGCAGAAATCCCAGAACGCTCATCCACTGGGCTGAATAGAGCATGAAGCTCGCCGCTAGGAGCCAAGGTCCTGCGCTTAGCAGTACGCCGCCCACCAAATCTTTCATCGCCTGGGAAGCGCCGGACAAAAGTTGTGGGGCGAGGCGAGTATCGGTGGGGACGATCCTGTGTACGGCGACGGAAACTGCTAGGCATAGGATGCCCAGGCCTGCCCACCAAATTTTCCACCCAGCCCATTGGATTACCCACGGGCCGACCAGAAGCGCCGTCGCGCTTCCGATAGGCACGTACGCGCTCCACCACCCCATGCGTGCGGGTAATGCATTTGGCGCAGTAAATCGCCGAATCAAACTAGGTGCCGGCATGGCAACCAGCAGCAGCCCGAAGCCTTCAAGAGCCCTTAAGGAAAGGAGCGCTGCGAACTCTGTAGTCACGCTTCCCACGATACTGGCTAGTCCCACGACAACCAGCCCGGCAATCATGCTCCGCTTGAGGCCCCACCGGTCAGCACTCAGGCCGACAACCATTCCCAGACACATTCCGGCGAGCTGTATCGCAGAGAGAAGAAATCCCGCCTGCACCAGCGATATTTGTAGTTGCTCCTGGAGCACGGCCACGGCAGGCGGTAGCTTTCCGATGTGCAGCGCCACGCTCACACCGGCTAATAGCACGACAAAAAAGGAGGAGGCGGGTGGTGAATTGCTCTGTTCTCTTTGCACGGGGCCGAGCTCTGCTAGGTGCGCATTCGGACTGAACGCGAAGCAAGGGTGCACCCCGCCGTCAAGTGGGGGCACCCAGACTGCGGGGGGGGGGGGGGGGG
>NZ_JHEP02000012.1 GCF_000657795.2 Bordetella pseudohinzii | reverse complement strand
GATTTACTTTGCGCGCCGACGCGCGAAGTGGCTCACATTTCAATTGCGTTTGACAAAGGAAAACCTGACGAAGGATGGGGCGAGTAAACCAGCCAATGGCGGCGTTTTCGAACAGGCTTAGCTAGCCGATCACGCCCAAAAACTCGCTTACTACCCAATAGCGATGTTCGCGGTCTTTGTGGCTGAGTTCAATTGCGCCCAGCGTCGGGCGGGCAGACCTGGGCACCAGGAGAATCCATTGATTCTTCGCACCGCCTCGGCGTTTGAGGCCTTAATACTCTCCGACCGTGTGACTCGCGGGTCATGGAGCGGGGCTGCTTTGACCTAAGATTGCAAGGACTTTTCAGGGGCTGGCGATGCGCCGATACGGGATGTATAGCTCGCTACGTGTCGCTTGAAGTAGCGCCTCAGGCTGTCGTCGCATGCATAGATAAAGGTGCCTCGTATGCCTCGTAGCATGATGGTTCGGTAGATATTCAGTATGTATCGTTTGAGCTCGTTCGGATCTTTAATGGTCTGTTTGCCCATCCGATCATGATAATTCTTGCTGTCGATGATGATCTGATCGAGCTTGTCGTCATAGCGGATTTCACGGCCGAAGATCACGCCGGTGTAGTTCAGGTCATACCCCTGGGTGGTATGGATGCAACCCACTTCGCCCTCGGCGTTTTTGGCATTGATCCAATCAATCGTCTTGCGGTTCCACCACAGTCGAATGTCACCTATTTCGATGTCATGCAGGCTGGCGGTTTTCTTGGAGCGCCAGGGCCAGGAGTAACCGGCCACCAGCCGCGCCAGGCCATGGCTGCGGTTTTTATGCTCTATCTCCCTCACCATGTCGGAGAGCTCATCGAAAACCAGAAACTCATACTTGTTGGAGCTGAACGTTTCGCCAGCTGGAAGCCGCACATGCAGAAGGTCGTCGATAAACTCCACGTAGTGCTGCCCGGCACGGACCCGGAACTGGGAGATCAGCGTGATGATTGTGCTGTCTGGCGATGTTTTGATCTTGTCGAAGTCCGATGCGTTGGCATCGGATGGCTTGACGCTTTGGCCGGGGTCATAGAAGAAAACCGCTTTATCTGACTGGCGCGTCACCCAGTCCACCTCACTGCACGTATTCTTGTCCATGCCAAGAGTCGTACAGGCCGTGTCGAAGCCCTTGAAATACTGTCCAAGGTTGACACGCTTACGCAGGCGATGCGACTCATCCACCAGGACGATGTCGTAGTGCCGCTTCGTCAGGTCGGAAGGGCTGATGACCATATCCGAGCGCAGGCCCTTAACATTCCGGAACGCTTTCTTCAACGTGTTCCTGAACGAGTTCATGGAGATCACCAGCGCCATGCGGGGGTTGGGCAGCAATTGCTTGATCCGCCGCAGCAGTTCACGTACTTCCTGCTCCTCCTCCGAGAATTCGCGCAGATCCAGCTCTTCAAGGTCGGAATGAATGAGCTTGAAAAGAAATATCGCCAGTACCGACTTGCCGGTTCCCGCGCCGCCTTGGACCACGATATGTTTGAGCCCGGGATCGACGAGGGCTCGCATAATTTCGATCAGGCCTTGTTGCTGGTCGGCTGACAATGATTTATACGGCGAGTACTTGAAAACGTCGGAGTTGTCGATGGTTTCGATGGATTTTTTGGCAACGCCCTGCTTGCGCAGTTTTTCCCAGGCCTGCCTAAATATCTTGGAATAGAGTTCATCCCTCTGGTAGTAGTTGTGATCGGTCAGGCCGAGATTTCCGTTCAACATGCTGAACTGGCCATCGGCGGATAAGTACTTTATGAGGGAGGACTCGATGTCAAGTGTCGCTGACTTGTTGAAGCGTTCACTGCTGACGAGATGCACCGTCGTCAACAACTTCTTCTCAGGATGCTTGATATGCGTACCCAGGCGAGCAACCGCGTCCGTCGTCTCGCCGACGTAAGCACGACGTGATTTCCCATCGCTGAGAATGTACACAAGCGGCCAATTGTTCGCCGCGTATGCGTTGGTCTCGACATCCGTCAGGGTTTTTGCGGAGAACTCATAGCGGTTCACTTCGACGAGGTGGGGTTGGCTCATAGCTCGTTATATTTTTTTGCGGTTCCCTTGGCTTTGTGCACGGGGTACTTTTGCTCGTTCTTCTCGATTTTATCTAGGACGATTTTCTTTATGTCGAAGTTGTAAGCGTCAGATAGCAGCAGCGCGTACGCCAAGACATCGGCAAGTTCTTCTTTTACCTTTTCGGGGTCGGCGGCTTCAGGTGGTTTCCATAGGAAAACCTCCAGCAGTTCACTGGCCTCGATGCTGAGTGCCAAGGCCAGATCCTTGGGGTTGTGGAATTGCTGCCAGTTTCGTTCGTCCCGGAACTGGCGCAGCCGCTGAATGACTTCTTCCATTTCTTACTTTCCCGATGGAGGTCGCTAAATGGATAATAGACTGGTCACTAGCAAGTTGCACTCTCGCGAGCCATGACGGCACGTGGCGGGATTCGCATGTTGGAAAACTCGGGGAACCAGCCCAAACAAAAAGCCGCTCTGCATTCGCAGTAGCGGCTTTTTAAATTCTGGTGCCCGGGGCCGGAATCGAACCGGCACGCCTTGCGGCGGGGGATTTTGAGTCCCCTGCGTCTACCAATTTCACCACCCGGGCGGGGGATGCGCTGTCCTGAGGGATCAGGGCAGGCTGGCAAGAAAGTCGGCCATTATACGTGATCCCGGCGAGTTTGGCAGGCGGGCCGGGGGTTGGGGCCGGCCCGCCGCGGGGATCAGTCCTGGCGCGGTTCGGGGAGGAACCAGTTCATGACCAGGGCGCAGATGCCGCCGGTGGCCACGCCCGATTCCAGGACGCTTTTGAGGGCGTGGGGCATGTGGGCGAGGAATTCGGGCACTTGCGAGACGCCCAGGCCGAGGGCGAGGGAGACGGCGATGATGAGCAGGGCGCGGCGGTCCAGGCGGATGCCGGCCAGGATGTTGATGCCGGAGGCGGCCACGGCGCCGAACATGACCATGGCGGCGCCGCCCAGGACGGGTTCGGGCACGGCCTGGAGGATGCCGGCCACGGCCGGGAAGAGGCCGAGGAGGATGAGCATGGCGGCGATCCAGACGCCGACGCGGCGGCTGGCGATGCCGGTGAGCTGGATGACGCCGTTGTTCTGGGCGAAGACGGAGCTGGGGAAGGTGTTGAAGACGCCGGCCAGGAGGGAGTTGGCGCCGTTGACGAGGACGCCGCCTTTGATGCGCTGCATCCAGACCGGGCCCTGGACGGGCTGGCGCGAGACTTGGCTGGTGGCGGTGATGTCGCCGATGGCTTCGAGCGAGGTGACCAGGTAGATGATCAGCATGGGCACGAAGAGGGGCCAGGAGAAGGACAGGCCGAAGTGCAGGGGCACGGGCACTTGGAAGAGGGCGGCTTCGCGGGCGCCGGTGAGGTCGAGGCGGCCGAGGGAGGCGGCGGCGAGGTAGCCGATGGCCAGGGCGATGACGAGGGCGGCGCTGCGCACCCAGACGACGGGGATGCGGTTGAGGACGATGATGGTGCCCAGGACGAGGCCGGAGAGCAGGAGGTTTTCGCTGTTGGCGAAGGTGCCGTTCTGCATGGCGGCAAAGCCGCCGCCCATGCTGATGAGGCCGACCTTGATGAGGGTCAGGCCGATGAGCAGGACGACGATGCCGGTGACCAGGGGGGTGATGAGGCGTTTGACGAAGGGCAGGATGCGGGAGATGCCCATTTCGACGAAGGAGCCGGCGATGACGACGCCGAAGATGGCGGCCATGACGGCTTCGACGGGGGTGCCCTGTTTGACCATGATGCTGCCGCCGGCGATCAGCGGGCCGACGAAGTTGAAGCTGGTGCCCTGCACGATGAGCAGTCCGGCGCCCAGGGGGCCGAAGCGGCGGCACTGGACGTAGGTGGCGATGCCGGAGATGACCAGCGACATGGAGACGATGAGGGTGGTGTCGCGGCTGGAGACGCCCAGGGCCTGGCAGATGAGCAGGCCCGGGGTGACGATGGGCACGAGGATGGCCAGCAGGTGCTGCAGGGCGGCGATGAAGGTGACTGGGGCGGAGGGCCGGTCATCGGGGCCGTAGACGAGGTCGGGGGCGGTCTGTCGGTCGGCCGCGTCGGGCAGGGAGGAGGATAGGGGGGCGGAGCTCATGGTCGGAAAGAGCGGTGGTTGGGCCGGCCAAAGTGCGGGATTTTACCGGGCTTGGGGGCAGGGAGGGAGCCCGGGGACGGGAGGGGGGAGGCTAGACTCTTGAAATCGGCCGGGGCCGTCCCCATGTCGGGAGGGCCTGGCGGGCCGCCGCCATCGACCATCCAACCATTTTTCAGCCAATCTTCTCCATCATGACTCAAGACGCCACGTCCGAAACCCTGGGATTCCAGGCCGAGGTCAAGCAGTTGCTGCACCTGATGATTCATTCCTTGTATAGCAACAAGGAGATCTTCCTGCGCGAGCTGGTTTCGAATGCCTCGGATGCCTGCGACAAGCTGCGCTTTGAAGCCATCGACCAGCCGGATCTGCTGGCCGGCGACGGCGATCTGGCCATCCGCGTGAGCTATGACAAGGCCGCGCGCACGATCACGATTGCCGATAATGGCATCGGCCTGTCGCGCGAGGAGGCCATCGCCAATCTGGGCACGATCGCCCGTTCCGGCACGCGCGAGTTTTTTGCGCAGCTGACGGGCGACAAGCAGAAGGATGCCCAGTTGATCGGGCAGTTTGGCGTGGGGTTTTATTCGTCTTTCATCGTGGCCGACAAGGTGAGCGTGCTGAGCCGCCGCGCCGGTTCGGACGAGGCCATCCGCTGGGAGTCGGATGGCCAGGGCGAGTTTTCGATCGCGCCGGCCGAGAAGGCCGGCCGCGGCACGGATGTGGTGCTGCATCTGCGCGCCGACGAGGATGAGTTTCTCAGCGGCTGGAAGCTGCGCGAGATCCTGCGCCGTTATTCCGATCATATTTCGCTGCCCATCCAGATGCGCAAGGAGGAGTGGGACGCGGACAAGGGCGAGCAGGTCATCCGCGATGAGTGGGAGACGGTCAATCAGGCCAATGCCCTGTGGACGCGCAGCAAGGGCGATATCAGCGATGAGCAGTATCGCGAGTTCTACAAGACGGTCTCGCATGATTTCGAGGATCCGCTGGCTTGGACGCATAACCGCGTGGAGGGCCGCAGCGAGTACACGCAGCTGCTGTATGTGCCGCGCCGGGCGCCTTTCGATCTGTGGGACCGGGACGCCCGCCGCGGCGTGAAGCTCTACGTCAAGCGTGTGTTCATCATGGATGACGCCGAGCAGCTGTTGCCGACCTATCTGCGTTTTGTGCGCGGGGTGATTGATTCGGCCGATCTGCCGCTGAATGTGTCGCGCGAGATTCTCCAGGAGAGCCGCGATGTGCGCGCCATCCGCGAGGGTTCGGCCAAGCGCATCCTGTCGCTGCTGGAGGATCTGGCCGAGAACCGCCCGGAGGATTACGCCGCTTTCTGGGGCGAGTTCGGCCAGGTGCTGAAAGAGGGCGTGGGCGAGGATCCGTCCAACCAGGAGCGCATCGCCAAGCTGCTGCGCTTTGCGTCGACGCAGTCGGGCGATGCGGCGCAGACGGTGTCGTTGGCCGATTATCTGGGCCGCCTGAAGGAGGGCCAGGACAAGATCTATTACGTCACGGCCGATAGTTTCTCGGCCGCGAGCAACAGCCCGCATCTGGAGATTTTCCGCAAGAAGGGGATCGAGGTGCTGTTGCTGTGGGACCGCGTGGACGAGTGGATGCTTTCGCATCTGCGCGAGTTCGAGGGCAAGTCGCTGGTGTCGGTGGCCAAGGGCGGCCTGGACCTGGCCGATCTGGCCGACGAGGAAGAAAAGAAGAAGCAGACCGAGGTGGCCGAGTCTTTCAAGCCGCTGGTCGAGCGTCTGCAGGCCGCGCTGGGCGAGCAGGTCAAGGAGGTGCGCGTGACGCTGCGCCTGGTGGATTCGCCGGCTTGCGTGGTGGTGGGCCAGAACGATTTGAGCCCGCATCTGCTGCGCATGCTCAAGGCCGCCGGCCAGGAGGCGCCCGAGGTCAAGCCGGTGCTGGAGATCAATCCCGAGCATGCCCTGATCGCCCGCATCCGCGATGTGCCGGACGCCGATTTCGGCGCCTGGGCGCAGCTGCTGCTGGACCAGGCGCTGTTGGCCGAGGGCGCGCAGATCGCCGATCCGGCGGCCTTCGTCAAGCGCCTGAACGCGCTGTTGCTCAAGGTTTGAGGCCTGGCAGGCGGACGGCCCTTCGGGGCCGTTTTTTTTTGGCGGGCCTGGGGTTCGCCCGGCGCGCGACACTCTAGAATGCGGGTTCCTGGACTAGATTGCCGCCGCGATGATCGATCTGCGCAATATCGAGACTTTCTTCTGGGTCGCCACGCTGGGCGGTTTTCGGGCGGCGGCCGAGAAGCTCAACGCCACCCAGCCGGCGATTTCGCAGCGCATCGCCAGCCTTGAGGCCGATCTCAAGGTGCGTTTGTTCGAGCGCGACACGCGCGGCATCCGGCTCACGGCCAAGGGGCAGGAGCTGCTGTCGCATGCCGAGCGCATGCTGCAGCTGCGCCACGATATGCAGGCCGCGGCCGTGGCCAAGAATGTGATGAGCGGCACGCTGCGCCTGGGGGTGTCCGAAACCCTGGTGCATACCTGGCTGCCGCGTTTCATGGAGCGGCTGCACGATGCCTATCCGGCGCTCATGGTGGAGATCCAGGTCGAGACCACCACCGCGCTGGAAGCTCAGCTCGCCTCGCATCAGATCGACCTGGCGTTTTTGCTCGGCCCGCTCAAGGATGAGCGCGCCGAGAATCTGTTTCTGTGCGATTACCCTTTGTCGTGGCTGGCCAGCCCCAAGCTCAAGGTCGGCCGCCAGCCGGTGGCGCTCAGGCATCTGGCGCAATGGCCCATCATCACTTATAGCGCCACCACCGAGCCGCACCGCGCCGTGCGCCACGCCTTGCACGAGGCGGGCGTGAAGGCGCCGCGCATGTATGGCAGTTCGGCGCTCAGTGTGATCGTGCGCATGGCCATGGACGGCATCGGCACCGCCGTCATCGCGCCTATCTTTCTGCGCGAAGAACTCAACCAGGGAGAGTTGCGCATCTTGCAGGTCAAGGCGCCGGATCTGCCGCCGCTGCATTACACGGCGAGCTGGATGCGCGGGCCGGACAGCCATGTGCCGGAGGTGGTGGCGCGCATGGCGCAGGAGATCGCGCATGCCGACAGCCAGCGGCGGGCCAGCGCGCCGCCGCGCTAGCGTTTTCCCTTAAGGGTTTCACCCTGATAAGAAAAATTGATCGGACGGTATCGCAACATGTGATTGGACGCTGGCGATGGCTTGAGGTGCAATGCCGCCCAACAACATCACAAGGGAAAAACCATGGCCTCATCCGCCAAGCCGGCCTATCAGGCGCGCCTGGATGCGCGCAACGGCAAGCATACCGGCCCCACGGCCAATGTCGCGCCCGGCCATGTGCAGGCCAATCTGGCCATCCTGCCGCGCGCGCTGGCCGCCGATTTTCTGCACTTTTGCCAGCTCAATCCCAAGCCCTGCCCTTTGCTCGCGATGTCGGAGCCCGGCGATCCCAGTCTGCCGCGCTTGGGCGAGGATATCGACATCCGCAGCGATGTGCCGCGCTACCGCGTCTGGAGAAACGGCGAGCTGGTGGACGAGCCCACCGATATCCGCGCCTATTGGCGCGATGACTTGGTGTCTTTCCTGATCGGCTGTTCCTTCTCTTTCGAGGAGGCCATGCTGGACAACGGCCTGCCGGTGCGTCATATCGAGCAGGGCTGCAACGTGCCCATGTACCGCACCAATGTGCCGACCGAGCGGGCGGGGCCTTTCGGCGGCCCGCTGGTGGTGTCCATGCGCCCCTTGAAGGCCGCCGACGCCATCCGCGCCATCCAGGTGACCTCGCGTTTTCCGTCGGTGCATGGCGCGCCGGTGCATTTTGGCGATCCCTCGCTTATCGGGATTGCCGATATCAATCGGCCCGACTATGGTGATGCCGTCGAAATCCGCGAGGGCGAAATCCCGGTGTTCTGGGCTTGCGGCGTGACCCCGCAATCCGTGGTGGCCGCCGTCAAGCCGGAGTTTTGCATCACG
Source organism: Bordetella pseudohinzii (assembly GCF_000657795.2). GTDB lineage: Bacteria > Pseudomonadota > Gammaproteobacteria > Burkholderiales > Burkholderiaceae_B > Bordetella > Bordetella pseudohinzii. The sequence continues at coordinate 140,747 of NZ_JHEP02000012.1, read as the reverse complement.
CACGCGCCGGGCCACATGCTGGTCACCGATTGGCTGAACAGCCGCGTGGCCGTGCTCTGAGTGCCTGGCGGCCCCAGGGCCGCCTGTTTCATCCGCTTTTCATAAAAAAAAAGAGTCCTCGGAGGACGAGAGGCGACAAGGCTTCATGCCGCGGCACGGCCGCGGCGAAGTGCCGCGCCGGGTGGCGGCGCGGCGCTCCCGATCTGCTTTCTACACAGAAGTATTTTTCAGGAGTCGAGTGATGAAGATGAAACGCTACGCGGGTGCAGCCGCGATTCTGGCGCTGGCCTGCGCCGCCTTCGGGGCCCAGGCCCAGGACAAGACGGTGCGCATCGGCGCCATCTATCCCTTGAGCGGCGCGCTGGCTTCCACGGGCGCCGAGATCAAGGCGGCCATCGAGCTGGCGGTGGATATCGTCAACAACCCGCATCCGGAGCTCGAGGGCATCCCGCTGGCCGCCGGCAGCGGCCTGCCCAAGCTGGGGGGCGCCAAGATCGAGGTGGTGTTCGGCGATTCGCAAGGCAAGCCCGAGGTGGGCCTGGCCGACGCGCAGCGCCTGCTGGACCAGGAAAAAGTGGTGGCCCTGACCGGCGCCTACCAGTCGGCCGTGACCAAGACGGCCAGCCGCATCGCCGAGCAGCGCGGCATCCCCTACGTGAACGGCGAATCCAGCAGCCCGGACCTCACAGAGCGCGGCTACAAGTGGTTCTTCCGCACGTCGCCCAATGATGACACTTTCGTCGAGAACATGATGCAGTTTCTCGATGGCATCAAGGCCGTGCCCACGGCCAAGATCGCCGTGGTGTACGAGAACACCGACTTTGGCGTGAACACCTACAAGGCGGTGGAGAAGTTCGCCAAGCAGTATAAGCGCGAGCTGGTCGCCAATATCGCCTATAGCGCCGGTTCGGCCTCGGTCACGGCCGAAGTGCAGAAGCTGGCCGCGGCCAAGCCGGATGTGGCGATTTTCGCCAGCTACACCTCCGACGCCATGCTGTTCGTGCGCACCATGCGCGAGAGCAAGTATGCGCCGCCGGTGTTCCTGGCCAATGACGCGGGCTTTATCGATTCGCGCTTTGTGCAGGAAGTCGGGCCGCAGGTGCAGGGCGTGCTGTCGCGCGATGTCTGGGGCAGCGACGTGGCCGCGGCCAAGGCGGGCCTGAAGAAGATCAACGATATGTACAAGGCCAAGACCGGCAAGGAGCTCAACGGCAATAACGCGCGCTCCATGCAGGGCGTGCTGGTGCTGGCCGACGCCATCAACCGCGCGGGCTCGACCGATCCGGAAGCCATCCGCAAGGCCCTGGCGGCCACCGACCTGTCCGAGGCCCAGGTGGCCATGCCCTGGTCGGGCGTGAAGTTCGACGAGAAGGGCCAGAACACCAAGGGCGCCGGCCTCATTCTCGAACTCAAGGGCAGCAGCTACCAAACCGTGTGGCCCGAGAAGTATCGCAGCGACAAGAGCCTGCCCACGCTGCCGTTCAGCTGGAAATAAACCTGTTGCGTGACGGAGGCGGCCACGCGGGGCCGCCTCGGGGAGTTCGATATGTTTGAAGCGCTTTCGGCGGGCCTGTTCAACGGGCTGATCTATGCCGCCGTGGCCGTGGGCCTGGCCCTGATCTGGGGCATTACCGACGTCATCAACTTCGCCCATGGCGAGTTCCTGATGCTGGGCATGTATGCCGCCTATTGGATGTTTACGCTGGGCCACCTGGATCCGACCCTGTCGGCTCCCCTGGTCGCCATTTTGCTGGGCTTTGTCGGTTTCCTGACCTATGCCCTCATCATCAAGCGTCTGCAGAAGGGCCCGGCCATGGCCGTCATCCTGGCGACCTTCGGCCTGGGCCTGGTGCTGCGCCAGCTGGCCTTCATCGCCTTTTCGCCCGACTACCGCAGCCTGCCCGACACCCTGGTGTCCGGCAGTGTGTCGCTGGCCGGGATTTCGCTGGGACGGCCCCAGGTCGTGACCGGGCTGGTGGCGCTGGCCCTGGTGGTGGCGCTCTTTTTCCTGGTGTATCGCACGCGCTGGGGCCATGCCCTGCAGGCGGTGGCCGAGGATCGCCAGGTGGCCGCGCTGGTGGGGATTTCGCCGGACCGCGTCAACGCCCAGGTCTGGATGCTGGGCAGCGCGGCGGTCGGCCTGGCCGGCGCCTTGCTGACGACCTTCTTCTATGTCTTCCCTTCGGTGGGCACGGTGTTCGGCCTGCTGGCCTTTGTCGCGGTCTGCATGGGCGGCTTCGGTTCGCTGCCGGGCGCGTTCATCGCCGGCATCCTGATCGGAATCATCGAGGCGATGACGGGCTATTTCGTGGCCCCGGCGCTCAAGACCGTGAGCGTCTTCATCCTCTTCATCCTGGTGTTGTGGTATCGCCCGCGCGGGCTGTTCGGGCGGTGGTGAGATGCAGATGACAGATAAACAAATTCCGGCCGCCGGCCATGCCGGCCTGCCCAAATGGCCGATCGCGGCGGCGCTGCTGGCCGCCGTGCTGCTGGCCCTGGTGCCCCTGGCGGTGCGCGACGCCTTCACCCTGCAGGTGCTGCTGCTGGCCATCATGTTCGGGGCGCTGGGCGCCTGCTGGAACCTGGTGGGCGGTTTTCTTGGCCGCATCTCCTTCGGGCATGGCGTGTTCGTCGGCGTGGGCGGCTATACGACGCTGTTGCTGCTGCAGCACCTCAAGCTCACCCCGCTGCTGGGCATCCCGCTGGGCGGGCTGATCAGCGCGGCGCTGGCCTGGCTGGTGGGCGGGCCCACGCTGCGTTTGTCGGGCCACTATTTCGCCATGGCGACCATCGCGCTTCTGCAGATCGGCCTGCTGCTCATGGTGAACTGGAGCTGGGCCGGCGGCGCGGTCGGGCTGGAGGCGCCGATCGCCGATGCGCCATGGATGCTGCTGTTCCGCACCAAGGTGCCTTATTACTGGATCGCGCTGGCGCTGGCCTTCCTGACCTTTCTCGCCACCTATCTGCTGGTGCATTCGCGCACCGGCTTTTACTGGCGCGCCATCAATGGCGACGAGGCGGCCGCGCGCAGCCTGGGCGTGCCGGCAGACCGCTACAAGATGCTGGCCTTTGTGCTGTCGGCCGGCATGACGGGAGTGTGGGGCGGATTTTTCGCCATGTATGTGGGTTTCATCGACCCCGAGTCCATGTTCAGCCTGACCATGTCGGTGCAGGTGGTGCTGGTCGCCATCCTGGGCGGGGTGGGCACGCTGGTCGGGCCCTGGCTGGGCGCGGCCGTGCTGCTGCCCTTGTCGGAAGGCACGCGGGTGGCCTGGGGCAGTTCGGGGCTGGGCCTGGATCTGCTGATCTTCGGTCTGGCGATTTTGCTGGTCACGCTCTTTCTGCCGGGTGGCCTGGTGACCCTGAGGAGGCGTCGTGGCACTGCTTGAAGTCAAGGACCTGACCAAGCGCTTTGGCGGCTTGGTCGCCAACAAGGATATTTCGCTGTCGGTCGAGGAAGGCGAGATCGTCGCCATCATCGGCCCCAACGGCGCGGGCAAGAGCACGCTGTTCAATGGCCTGGTGGGCCATCACGAGCCGACCTCGGGCACGGTGCGCTTCAAGGGCGAGCCGCTGGCCGGCAAGCGGCCCGAGCAGGTGGCCGCGCTGGGCCTGGTGCGCACCTATCAGATTCCGCGCAGCTTCGGCCAGATGACGGTGCTGGAGAACGCCATGGTGGGGGCGCTGCTGCGCCATCCCCGGTTGGCCGATGCGCGCCGCGAGGCCATGCGCGTGCTGGAGCTGGTGGGCCTGGCCGACCGGCATGATGTCAAGGCCGCGGGCCTGAACGTCGCCGGGCAGAAGCGCGTCGAGCTGGCCCGGGCGCTGGCGACCGAACCGCGCATGCTGCTGCTCGATGAAGTGGCCGGCGGCCTGAATCCGGCCGAAGCCATCGCCTTGGCGGAGATCCTGCGCGGCATCCATGCCGCCGGCGTCACGCTCATCATCGTCGAGCATGTGCTGGAAGTCGTGATGCGCCTGGCGCAGCGCGTGCTGGTGCTGAATTTCGGCCAGATGATCGCCGAGGGGCCGCCGCAAGACATTGTGCGCCATCCCGCCGTGATCGAAGCCTATCTGGGGAGAAAGCACCGTGTCTGACATGATGCTGGAAGTGGAAAACCTGAGCGTGGCCTATGGCGGCGTGCAGGCGGTGCGGGACTTGTCCCTGCGGGTAAAGGCCGGCGAGATCACGGCGCTTCTGGGCGCCAACGGGGCCGGCAAGTCGAGCACGCTGATGGCCATCGTGGGCGCCGTGCGGCCCAAGACCGGCCGCGTGCGCTTCGAAGGGCGCGACATCACGGGCACGCCGCCCCAGCATCTGGTGTCGCAGGGCATCGCCCTGATTCCGGAGGGCGCGCGCGTCTTCGCGCGCCAGTCGGTGGCCCAGAACCTGCGCCTGGGCGCCTACACCGTTCGCGACGAGGCGGTGTTCGCCGAACGGCTGGAAAGGGTCTACCGCCTGTTCCCGCGCCTGAAGGAACGCGAGGCGCAGCTGGCCGGCACCATGTCGGGCGGCGAGCGGCAGATGCTGGCCATCGGCCGGGCGCTCATGAGCGGGCCGCGCCTCTTGTTGATCGACGAGCCCAGCCTGGGCCTGTCGCCCCTGCTGGTGGAACAAGTCTTCGATGCGCTGGCCGCGCTCAATCGCGATGATGGCCTGTCGGTGCTGTTGGTCGAGCAGAACATGAACCAGGCGCTGGAGGTCGCGAGCCGGGCCTATGTCATGCAGAGCGGGCGCGTGGCCCTGGAGGGCGGGGCGGCCGAGCTGGCCGCTTCCGACGAGGTCCGCCAGGCTTATCTGGGGATGTAGGGCCGGCGGCGCGCCTGCCGGGCTCAGCTCAAGGGCAAGGTCAGCACGCCCTGGACGGCCGGGCGCATCATCAGGCGGCGGTACCAGGCGGCCAGGTGGGGCGTCTCGGGCCGCTCGATGGGCAGGCCGAACCAGCGATGGGCCGCGCAGCCCAGCGGGATGTCGCCCATGGTGAACTGCGAGCCGGCGATGAAGTCGCGGCCCCGCAGGGCCTGCTCCAGCAGCAGCGCGCAGGCGGTTGAGCGCTTGACCGCGGCCGCGATGGCGGCGGAATCACGCTGGGCTTCGGGCGTGCGGATCAGGCCCAGGAAGGCCGGGCCCTGGGCGGGCTGCCATTCGGTGGTTTGCCAATCCATCCAGCGGTCGGCGTCGGCGCGCACACAGGGATCGGCGGGCCAGAGCGCGCCCGCGCCATAGCGCGCGGCCAGATAGCGCACGATGGCGTTGGATTCCCAGAGCACGAAGCCGCCGTCGTCGATCACGGGCACGCGGCGGTTGGGGTTCATGCGCCCGTACTCGGGCGTGTCCAGGCCGCCGAAGGGGCCGCCAGCCTCGGTCAGGGCATGGGGCAGGGCCAGTTCGCGCACGGCCCAGACCACTTTCTGTACGTTGACGGAGTTCAGCCGTCCCCAGATCTTCAGCATTGCCTGTCCTTGTCTATCAGCGCGGCGGCAGGTCGCGCCGCAGAAAGCCTGCGCCGCGCGCGAAGCGCGGCCAATCGAAGGCGGGGCCCGGGTCGGTCTTGCGCCCGGGCGCGATGTCCTCGTGCCCCCAGGCCGCGCGGATGGGCAGGCGCTCGCGCAGGCGCTGCGCCAGTTCGGCCAGGGCGGCGTACTGCGCGTCGGTGTAGGGCAGGCGATCGGTGCCCTCCAGTTCGACGCCGACCGAGAAGTCATTGCAGCGCTCGCGCCCCTGGAAGCGCGAGACGCCGGCGTGCCAGGCGCGGTCGTGCACCGAGGCGAATTGCACGATGCCGCCGTCGCGCCGGATGAAGAAGTGCGCCGAGACCCGCAGGCCCGCCAGGCGGGCAAACCAGGGATGGGCGCCGAGGTCGAGGCGGTTCAGGAAGAGGTCGGCCACATAGGGGCCGCCGAATTCGCCGGGCGGCAGGGTGATGTTGTGCACGACCAGCAGCGAGACTTGCGTGCCGGGCGGGCGGGCATCGACATTGGGCGAGGGCAGTCGCGTGACGGCGGGCGCGGGGCGCAGCCAGCCGTGGCGATCCAGTTGCAGTGTCATGGCGAAAGGCGGATCAAGGGCAAGCCGCATTATGCAGGCCCCGCCGCCGCTTGCCTATGGCGCCGGTCCCAGGCGGGCGTGTTCCTGGCTGCACCAGGTCCGGCCGTTGAGCAGCACGGCCTCCGAGCGCGGCAGGTGGATGCCGCAGTGCGCGCAGCGCACCATGGGTTCGGCGGCCCGGGCGGCCGGCGGCGAGGCGGGCTTGCGGGGCGTGTCGCCGCGGTTGCGCGCGTTGAGCATGCGCCAGACGGTCAGCACGACCAGGATGGCGAAGAACCAGAAAATGAGCTTGCCCACCTGGGATCAACTCCGATGCAGAATCATTTCCAGCACGAACCGGCTGCCGGTATAGGCGAGGATCAGGAAGCAGAAGCCCGCCACCGTCCAGCGCAGCGCCACCCGGCCGCGCCAGCCGCGCGCCTGGCGGCCCACCAGCAGGCCGCCGAACGTCAGCCAGGACAGCAGGGTGAAGATGGTCTTGTGGTCGAAGGGCAGGATGCGGCCGGTCAGCAGGATGGAGGCCACCGAGCCCGTGGCGACCGCCGCGCTCAGGACCAGGAAACCGATGAAGATGATGCGGAACAGCAGCTGCTCCTGCACCAGCAGCGGCGGCTGGGCGTCCAGGACGCGGCCGACGATGCTGCGGGAGGCCGGCGCATCCAGGGGGCGGTGCAGGTGCCGGTCCAGCAGGGCCATCAGCATGGCGTGCAGCGCCGCGATCGTGATCAGGCCGTAGGCGGCCAGGGCGATGATCAGATGGATGCGCAGCCAGGGATTGCCGGCATGCGGCACGATCACCCCCTGCGGGAACAAGGCCGCCAGCAGGGCGGCCAGGGTGGCGGCCGGCAGGAGCAGCAGCTGCACCCCGTCGATGCGGATGAAGAGGCTTTCGAGCCAGTACATGATCAGGCCCAGCCAGAGGGCGGCCGACAGAGCCAGGGCCCAGCCAATGAAGATATGATCTGTCCCCAGCATTGATTCACGCAGGGCATAGCCGTGCACGATCAAGGCCCCGAGCAGGCAAAGCCGGGCGATCTTGCCGGTCTGCTCGACGCTGCCGGCGCGCTGCAGGCGGCGCCACATCGAGGCGCCCAGCACGGCGTAGGCCAGGGCGGCCACGGCGTGAAATACAATGCCTGATGACATAAAAACCGTTGTCTGGGTGGGACCAGGGCAAATGTCACCCGCTGACATCGCCCGCCGCCGGCCTTGGGGCCCGCGCGGTCTCGTTCAATCAATTAGTTTAAGCGGAAACGCCTCTCATGCTCGATAACCTTACTCAACGCCTGTCGCGCGTCGTCAAGACGCTGCGTGGCGAAGCCCGCCTGACCGAGGCCAACACCCAGGAGATGTTGCGCGAAGTGCGCATGGCGCTCCTGGAGGCCGACGTGGCCCTGCCCGTGGTGCGCGATTTCGTCGCCCGCGTCAAAGAGAAGGCCCTGGGCGAGGAGGTGTCCTCCAGCCTGACGCCGGGCCAGGCCCTGGTCGGCGTGGTCCACAAAGAACTGACCGCCCTGATGGGCGGCGACCTCGGCCCGGGCAGCGGCGAACTGTCGCTGGCCGTGCAGCCGCCGGCCGTCATCCTCATGGCCGGCCTGCAGGGCGCCGGCAAGACCACCACCACCGGCAAGCTGGCGCGCTGGCTGGCCGAGGGCGAGCACACCCAGGGCGGACGCAAGACGGGCAAGAAAAAAGTGCTGGTCGTCTCGGCCGACGTCTATCGTCCGGCGGCCATCGAGCAGCTCAAGACCGTGGCCGCCCAGGTCGGCGTGGACTTCCTGCCCTCCGATCCGAGCCAGAAACCCGAGGACATCGCCCGCAATGCGGTCGAGCATGCCCGCCGCCACCACTATGACGTGCTGATCGTCGACACGGCCGGCCGCCTGGGCATCGACGAGGCCATGATGCGCGAGATCGCCGCGCTGCATGCCCTGGTCAAGCCGGTGGAGACGCTGTTCGTGGTCGACGCCATGCAGGGCCAGGATGCGGTCAACACCGCCCGGGCCTTTGCCGAGGCGCTGCCGCTGACCGGCGTGGTGCTCACCAAGCTCGACGGCGATGCGCGCGGCGGCGCGGCGCTGTCGGTGCGCCACATCACCGGCAAGCCGCTGAAGTTCGTCGGCGTTTCTGAAAAACTCGATGGCCTGCAGGCTTTTCACCCCGAGCGCATGGCGCAGCGCGTGCTCGGCATGGGCGACATCGTCTCGCTGGTGGAGCAGGCGCAGAAGAACATCGATATCGCCGAGGCCGAGAAGCTCGCCAAGAAGATCAAGTCGGGCGACAAGTTCGACCTGAACGATTTCCGCGAGCAGCTGGGCCAGGTCAAGAAGCTGGGCGACATGAATTCCCTCCTGGAGAAGCTGCCTTCGCAGTTCCAGCAGGCCGCCGGCCAGCTGCAGGGCGGCCAGGCCGAGAAGCAGCTGCGCCGCACCGAGGGCATCCTTAATTCCATGACGCCGGGCGAGCGCGCCAAGCCCGAGCTCATCAAGGCCGCGCGCAAGCGCCGCATCGCCGCCGGCGCCGGCGTGCCGGTGCAGGAGGTCAACCGCCTGCTCAATCAGTTCGAGCAGATGCAGGGCATGATGAAGCAGATGAAAAAAGGCGGCATGGCCAAGATGATGCGCGCCATGGGCGGCCTCAAGGGCATGGGGCGCTTCGGCGGATTCGGCCGCTGAGCTGCCGCCATCGCAAACAAAACAGGGTGCCGCGAGGCACCCTGTTTTGTTTCGCGGGCCGTGATCAGCGGGCCTTGGCCACGGCGGCGTTCCAGGCCGCGACGACCTTCTCGTAATCGGCGGCCGCTTCGAGCTGGTCCACCGGGAAGATCTTGATCGAGGCCAGCTCGGGCAGGGTGGTGAGCTTGGAGACTTCGATGTCGCTGCGCGAGGGGCGGCGGAAGTTCTTCACCAGCTGGGCGGTCTGGGCTTCCTTGCTGAGCAGGCCCTCGTAGAGCTGGCGGGCCGCCTCGGCGTTCTTGGCGCCCTTGATGATGAACATGCCTTCGGGCGCCAGATAGCTGCCCTCGGCCGGGTAGACCAGCTTGATTTCCTTCTGGCCGCCCGCCACGTATTCCTGCGCGGCGTACTCCAGCGTCAGGCCCACGGCGTATTCGCCGGCGGCCACGCCCTTGTACGTCGTGCCCGAGGAGCCCGTCACCACGGCGTTGGCGGCGATCTTGTCCAGGCCTTCGGCGCCGAACTGCTTGTACAGGCCATAGACCAGCATATAGGCCGTGCCGCTCTTGGACGGATCGGTGATGGCGAACTTGCCCTTCCATTCCGGCTGCATCAGGTCGGACCAGGTGGCGGGAGCGGCCGCGCCCTTGAGCTGGCGCTCATTGACCATCATCACCATGACGTGCACATTGGTGCCCATCCAGAGATTGTCCGGGCCGCGGAACTCGGCCGGAATGGCGGCCACGTCCTTGGGCGTATAGGGTTCGAGCTGCGCGCGGTAGGCGCCCAGGGTGCCGAAGCCGCCGCTCCAGAACAGGTCGCCGCGCGGGTTCTGCGCCTCGGCCTCGATGCGCTTCATCAGCGTGCCCGTGCCGCCGGTGACCGGCCGCACGTCCAGCTTGGGCATGGTCTTCTTGACCGCTTCCAGCGCGGTGTCGATGGTGTCGGTATTGTTGGACGAGTAGAGGATGACGGTCTGGGCCTGGACGGCGCCGCCGGCGAGGGCGGCGGCCAGCAGGCCGGATTGCAGCAGATGAGAGAAGCGCATGGAAAGGCCTTTTTCTGAGAGTGCTACTTGCCGGAGAACAGGTTGACCTTGAAGGCCTTGATCGACACCACCACCGGGATCAGGATCACGGTGACCAGCGCGGCGCCATAGGCCGACGCCATGCCCAGGCGCCCGCCGTCAACCTGGCGGAAAATGGCGATGGGCATGGTTTCCAGCCCGCCGCTATAGGCCACGATCGAGGCCGACAGCTCCGAGATCGTGGTCAACCACATGAGGATCGCCGAAGAGATGATGGAGGCCTTCATGGCAGGCAGCATCACCTTGAAGAAGGTCATGAGCGGCGAGACGCCCAGGCTGATCGAGGCCTCCTCGATGGAGTCGGGGATGTTGAACAGCGTGGACGAGGCGTTGCGCACGGCAAAGGGCAGGCGGCGCACCGTGTAGCACAGCACCATGATGGCCGAGGTGCCCGCCAGTATCAGCCAGCCCGTATTGAAGGTCTGCACCAGGGCGATGCCCAGCACCGTGCCGGAAATCGTCAGCGGCAGCACCAGGATGTAGTCCAGCAGCTGGGTGGCGCGGTTGCGCTTCTTGACCGTCAGATAGCTGGCCAGCACGGCGAAGGCCACGCCCAGCAGCGTCGCCAGCGAGGCGAACTTGATCGAGTTCAGGATGGGCTCGGGCGCGCCCTGCAGGGCGCGCTGCATGCTGGCCAGCGACCAGCTGCCCCAATGCATGACCGGGCCGCTGGTGTGCGTGAAGGCGGCGATGAAGACCACCGCCAGCGGCAGCAGCGACAGCAGCACGATGAGGGTGACGCCGCCGGCATAGCCGGCCGCGGCCCAGGAGCGCACGCGGCGCGGCGCGGGCGCGCGGCCCTGGGTCATGGTGTAGACCTTGCGCTCGACCATGCGCTTTTGCACGAACAGCACGGCGGCCACGATGCCGATGGACACCACCGACATGGCGCTTTGCAGCGTGGGGCTGCCGCCCATCTCGTTGACGAAGGTGTTGTAGGTCATCACCGACAGCAGCGGCACGCGGCTGCCCAGCATGATGGACAGCGCGAAATTGCCCACCACCAGCGTGAAGACCACCAGGGCATTGACCAGCACGGCCGGCGCGATCACCGGCACCATGACGCGGATGCGCGTGAGCCAGGGCGGGGTGCCCAGGCTCAGGCCGGCCTCTTCCAGCTGACCGTCGAAGCCGCGCAGCGCGGCCAGCACGCCCAGGTAGATATAGGTGTAATAGACCAGGGTCATCGAGAAGATCATGCCGCTCCAGCCGTAGAAGGAGGGCAGCTCGATGCCGATCTCGCGCAGGGCATTGGTGAGCAGGCCGTTATTGCCCAGCACCAGCAGCCAGGACTGGCCGACGATGATCTCGGGGATGACGATGGTCAGGATGGGCAGGATGGCCACGAGATTCTTCAGCGGAAAATCGTAGCGCGCCACCATGTAGGCGAAAGGCACGCCCACCAGCACGGTGCAGGCGGTGACGACCGCGCCCAATACCAGGGTGTTGCGCAAGGCCTGCAGGTATTCGCCGTCCTGCGCCAGGGCGGCGAAGCCCTCGAGCGAAAAGCCGCCGGAGGCGCCGGTCACGCTGTTGCCAAAGAGCACGGCCAGCGGATAGATCACGAAAAACAGCAGCAGGGCCAGGCATGCCGCTGTCAGAAGGCCCCAGGGCCACCACTTGAAGCTCATGGCCGGCCTCTCACTCGCTCACCACGCGGCTGTCGGCCGGCACCAGCACCTGGACGGCGTCGCCGGGCTGGAAATCGCCCACCATATTGCCGGCATGCAGCTCGACGCGGATTTCGCTGTTGTCCTCCAGCACGATGCGGTAGGCCGTCTTGAAACCCAGGTATTGGCGGCGCAGCACGCGGCCGGGCAGGGAATTGGGGATGCGGGGCGCGGCGGCGACCAGGCTGAGTTCTTCCGGCCGGGCGATGAGGATGCCGCGCTCGCCCAGCGCCGGGCTGCCCTGGGCGCCGTCGAAGGGGTGGGCGCCGATCCGGTAGCGCACATGGGGCAGCCCGCCGTTGTCGCTGCCCGAGACGATCTCGGTGGGCACGGGGATCACATTGGCCGAACCGATGAAGTCCGCCACATAGGCGTTGACCGGCGTGCCGTAGAGGTCTTCGGGCGAACCCAGCTGGGCGATGTTGCCGCGGTCCATGATGGCGATCTGGTCGGACATGGCCAGGGCTTCTTCCTGGTCGTGCGTGACGAAGACCGTGGTGATGCGCGCCTCGCGCACCAGGTCCAGGATGACGTCGCGCATCTGCACGCGCATCTTGGCGTCCAGATTGGACAGCGGTTCGTCCATCAGCAGCACGCGCGGGCGGATGACCAGGGCGCGGGCCAGGGCCACGCGCTGGCGCTGGCCGCCGCTCATCTGGGCCGGGTAGCGGCCGGCCAGGGCGGCCAGGCCGACCTTGTCCAGGGCTTCGGCCACCCGGGTCTTGATCTCGGCGCGGCCCACGCCGCGGGCGCGCAGCCCATAGGCGACGTTGTCGAACGCCGTCTTGTCGGGAAAAAGCGCATAGTCCTGGAATACCATGCCGATGTCGCGGCGGTGCGCCGAGACATGGGTCATGTCATCCTGGTCGAACAGCAGCCGGCCGCCGTCGGGCTCGTAAAAGCCCGCGATGCAGCGCAGCAAGGTGGTCTTGCCGCAGCCGCTGGGGCCCAGCAGGGTGTAGAAGGCGCCGTCGGGGATGTGCAGAGACAAGTCCCGCAGGACGCTCTGGCCGTCGAAAACCTTGACGATACGGTCGATAGTGATGGATGCCATGGATGATCCTGCTTCTCGCTGCCGGCATCATAGAAAGGCGGCCCGCCTGCCACCAGCGGGCATTTTTAAACACAGCTGTAAGTTTTTCTGGGGGCTGGATCGCGCCGCATCCCCTAGAATGGCCGCAACTGGGATTGCGCCGCCGGCAACGCATCGGCGGCCGCAGAGATAGAACGCACAAGTGGGAAAGACTCGCAAATACAGGCAGGCCGGGCGCTGACCATGGCCCGCAGCCTGCCTCCTCTCAAGGCCCTGAGGGTGTTCGAAGCGGCGGCGCGGCTGCGCAGCTTTACCGCCGCCGCGCAGGAACTGAACATCACGCACAGCGCGATCAGCCAGCAGATCCGGGCGCTGGAGGACTTCATCGGCCAACCCCTGTTCGCGCGCGAGGCGCGCGGGGTGGCCCTGTTGCCCGGCGCCCTGGAATATTTCTCCGAGGTCCAGGCCAGCCTGGAGCGCATCGCCCAGGCCACCGCCCACCTGAAACGCCCGCGCCAGGCGCGGCAGCTGCGGCTGTGCGCCACGCCCTCGCTGGCCATGAAGCTGCTGATCCCCGGGCTGGCGGATTTCCAGCGTCTCTATCCCGAGATCGATGTCGAAGTCGCGACCCTGGGCCGGCAATTCATCGACCGCGCCGATGCCGCCCACGACCTCATCATCCGGCACGGCCCCATGCAAAGGCCTGACCATGTCTGCCTGCCCTGCCTGGAAGACAGCTATGTGCCGGTGGCTTCGCCGCGCTTTATCGCCCGCCACCGCCTGCGCCGTCCGGCCGACTGCGTCGGGCATCCGCTGCTCAAGGTCAGCGGCTGCCTGGACCACTGGACCCAGTGGTTCGGCCTGGCGGGCGTGGAAGTGCCCTCCATGCTGCCGGGGCCGGTCTTTGACCATCATTTCCTGTCCATGCAGGCGGCCAGCAATGACCTGGGCCTGGCCCTGGCGCCCTGGTGTCTGCTGGCCGAGGATATCCAGGCCGGCCGCCTGCAACCGATTTTCGAGCAGCCGCGCCTGCCCAATGCGGGCGTGCACGCGCTGTTCCGCCCGGATTCGCCGGCCGCGCCGCTGGCGCGGCTGTTCCTGGACTGGCTCGCCCGTCCCGACAAGGAGTACGCATGAATGCATTGACGCTGGCCCCGGGCCTGAGCCTGCGCGGCCCCCGGCCCAGGCTGCGGGATTTCAAACTCATCGCCTTCGACATGGACTCGACCCTGCTGGCCATCGAGACCTTGGACGAGCTGGCCGATTTCGCCGGTCGCAAGGCGGAAGTCGCGGCGCTGACCGAGGCCGCCATGCGCGGCGAAATCGCCGACTACAAGGCCAGCCTGCGCCAGCGCGTGGCCTTGCTGGCGGGCCTGCCGGCAAGCGCGCTGGACACCGTCTGGCGCGAGCGGGTGCGGCTGAACCCGGGCGTGGAGACGCTGATCGCCGCCTGCAAGGCCGCGGGCCTGCGGTGCATTCTCGTGACCGGCGGCTTTACCTGCTTTACCGACAGGCTGGCGGCCCGGCTGGGTCTGGACGATGTGCGCGCCAATGTGCTGGAGATCGCCGACGGCCGCATCACCGGACGCCTGCTGCCCCAGCCCTGGGGCGATATCTGCGATGGCGAAGAGAAAAAGCGCATGGTGCTGCAGACTTGCCAGGCCATGGGCATCTCGCCGGCGCAGGCCATCGCGGTCGGCGATGGCGCCAACGACCTGGCCATGATGAGCGTGGCCGGTCTGAGCGTGGCCTATCGGGCCAAGCCCGCCGTGCGCGGACAGGCGCGCGTGGCCATCGACGAGGGCGGCCTGGACCGGCTGCTGGAGGTTTTTGCCGGCGAGGCCGGCGCATAAAAAACGGCCAAACATTGCGTTTGGCCGAATCAGCCGGCACTGACGGGGATGGCCAGCACCGGCACAAGCCGGCCAACGCTGCGGGGTTGGCCGGCTTGATCAGGTATGGGTTCAGGACAGCGGCGGGATGCGCAGCACCTGGCCGGGATAGATCTTGTCCGGGTCGCTCAGCATGGGCTTGTTGGCCTCGAAGATGACGTTGTACTGGCCGCCCTTGCCCTTGCCGTATTGCGCCTCGGCGATCTTCCAGAGCGTGTCGCCCTTTTGCACCGTGTACATGGCGGCTTCGGGGGCGGCCTTCTTGGCCGAGAGCTGGTTGTCCACCTTGGCCACGCCCACGGTATTGCCCAGGGCGAGCGCGATCTTCTCGGCCTCTTCGGTGGACGCGGCTTCGCCGCTCACCGTGACGGTGTCGCCATTGACGCTGATGTTCAGGTTGGATGCGGACAAGCCATGCTTGTCGAGTTCTTTCTTGAGTTCTTCCGCCGTGGCGGCCTTGGCTTCGCTGGCGCCAAAGAGTTTTTCGCCGACATCTTTGATGAAACTGAGCAGGCCCATGGTCTTGTTCCTTTTCCGGTTGTTGATGACAACGAGGGCCAGGGCCTGTTTACCCTGGCGCCAGGCTCGATTATGGGCAAGGGTGCATGTCGGCGGAATGACGAGGTTGTAACAGCTTGCTAGCCCAGGGCTCAGCCCCCGCCGACGGCCACCACGATCTCGACCTGGTCGCCCTCGGACAGCGGCGTGCCGGCATGCTTGCTTTTGGGCACGATTTCGCCATTGCGTTCGACCGCGACGCGCTTGCCCGCGTAGCCCAGGATTTCGAGCAGGCCGATGACGGTGGTGGCGGCCGGCAGCTCGCGCGCCTGACCGTTGAGGGTAATCTGCATATCAGTCCTTGCTGCTTGCATATCGGTGGGTGGCTTCGATCAGCCGGGCCAGGATGCCGGGCTCGTCAAAGGCATGGCCGGCATCGGGCACGAGGTGGAATTCCGCCTCCGGCCAGGCGCGATGCAGGTCCCAGGCCGTGCGCGCCGGCGTGCAGACATCGTAGCGGCCCTGCACGATGGTGCCGGGGATGCCGCGCAGCTTGTGCGCATCGCGCAGCAACTGGCCTTCTTCCATGAAGCCGGCGTGCACGAAGTAATGGTTTTCGATGCGCGCGAAGGCCAGCGCCGCGCGGTCGGCCGCATGACTTTGCTGGTGGCGCGGGCTGGGCAGGAGCGTGATGGTGTTGTCTTCCCATTGGCTCCAGGCCTTGGCGGCGCGCAATTGCTCGGCCGGGTCATCGCTGGTCAGCCGCTTGCGGTAGGCCGCGATCATGTCGCCGCGCTCTTGCGGCGGGATGGGCGCCAGATAGCCTTCCCAGCGGTCCGGGAACAGCCAGGACGCGCCCTCCTGGTAGAACCACAGCAGCTCGGCGCGGCGCAGGCTGAAGATGCCGCGCACCACCAGCTCGCTGACGCGCCGCGGATGGGTCTCGGCATAGGCCAGCGCCAGCGTCGAACCCCAGGAGCCGCCAAACACCAGCCAGCGCTGCGCACCCATGACCTCCTCGCGCAGCCGCTCCATGTCGGCCACCAGATCCCAGGTCGTGTTGTTCTCCAGGCTGGCGTGGGGCGTGGAGCGCCCGCAGCCGCGCTGGTCGAACAGCAGCACCTTGTAGCGCTCGGGATCGAACAGCTGCCGGTGCACCGGCGAGCAGCCGCTGCCAGGGCCGCCATGCAGGAACACGGCCGGCTTGCCTTCCGGATTGCCGCAAAGCTCCCAATACACCTGGTGGCCATCGCCGGTGTCCAGCATGCCATGGCGGTAGGGCTCGATCGCGGGATAGAGCATGGGGCGTACTCTCCAGTGAGGGGTCAGGCCTTGCGCTTGAAGATCAGGTCCCAGACGCCGTGACCCAGGCGCAGTCCGCGGGTTTCAAACTTGGTCTGAGGACGATAATCGGGCCGTTCGGCGTAGTCTTGCGCGGTATTCTCGAGCAGCGCTTCGCCGCCCAGCACTTCCAGCATCTGCACCGCGTAGTCCTGCCAGTCGGTGGCGCAATGCAGATAGCCGCCCGGCCGGATGCGGCTGGCCAGCAGATGCACGAAAGGCGGCTGCAGCAGGCGGCGCTTGTGATGGCGCTTCTTGGGCCAGGGATCGGGGAAATAGACATGCACGCCGGCCAGCGAATCGGGGGCGATCATGTCGCGCACCACTTCCACGGCGTCGTGCTGGATGATGCGCACATTGCTGATCTGCGAAGTCTCGATCCGGTGCAGCATCGAGCCCACGCCGGCATTGAAGACTTCCACGCCCAGGAAGTTGTCCCCGGGCCGGGCCAGCGCGATCTTCTCGGTCGTCTCGCCCATGCCGAAGCCGATTTCCAGGATGGTCGGGGCCTCGCGCCCGAACACGGCGGCCGGATCCAGCTGGCGCGGCGCATAGGGGATGGCCCATGTGTCCATCAGCTGCTCCAGCGCGTCGCGCTGGCGCTGCGTGATGTGGCCGCGGCGATGCACGAAGCTGCGGATATGCGTGGCGCCGGGGCTGGCGGGCGCATGGGCGGCCGGTTCCAGCGCGGCCTGGGTCGCCGGCGTCAGGGGCGCGGCAGGGGGAGGATTCGTGGGGGTATTCGCATTCATACCCCGGATTGTAGTGGGAGGCGCCGGCCTCCAAAAAATAGGGTCGCATGTCCGCCGGGCGCCCGGCTCCTGCCGCCGACCGCGGGCGCGTTACCATGGCCGCAAGCAACCCGGGGCGCCCATCATGATCGACCATCTGGACCATCTCGTCCTCACCACCACCGACGAGGCCGCCTGCGTGGACTTCTACGCCGGCCTGCTGGGCATGACGCTGGAGACCTTCGGCCAGGGCCGCAAAGCCTTCCGGTTCGGCAACCAGAAAATCAACCTGCATATCAAGGGCGGCGAATTCGAACCCAAGGCCCACCTGCCCGTCCCGGGCGCGCTGGACCTGTGCTTTATCGCCGCCATCCCGCTAGATGACGTGATCGCCCGCCTAAAGGCAAAGGGCGCGGCCATCGTCGAAGGCCCGGTGCGCCGCACCGGCGCCGTCCATCCCTTGCGCTCCATCTACCTGCGCGATCCCGACCTGAATCTCATCGAGATTTCCGAACGCGCCGACTAGGCCGCGGCCGCGGCCCCATGCGGCCAAAGGCGAGCTATAATTCGCGCCTGCGCTGACACCGGCCCTGCCGGCGCCCAGCGCCAGCCTCCCCGAGGCGGGTGTAGTTCAATGGTAGAACGGCGGCTTCCCAAGCCTCAAGCGTGGGTTCGATTCCCATCACCCGCTCCAATATCGCTTTGCCCCCATCATGTCACTGGGAAGCCAACCCAGGTGACAATATCTGCACGGCTAATACGCATCCGACGGGCAGCCTCCGGCCATGGGCGAGCGTGCCGACGGGGCGCGCAGGACCGAATTCGTCGTCGAGCCAGACTTCCAGGTGGTTGTCTTGTGCGCTCATGTGGATTCCTCAGTGTCCGAGGCTGGCGGGGATTTGACCGGCTTGGCTCGCGCAGCCGTGCGGCGCTTGGGAGCGGGCTCGAGCTCCAAGTCCTGTAATTTCCGGCCTATCCTGTCGTCGGCGCCAAGTTGGTTGAGGTCGCCCTCAAGCCCGAGCACGGCCATGACGCGGACATAGGATCCCAACGTAGCGCCCGGATCGCCGGCCTCCACTTTGTACAAAGTCGTTCTTGAGATGCCCGCGCGTTGTGCCACGACGGCATTGCTCAGCTTGCGTCGCTTGCGGGCAAGGCGCAGCCGCTCTCCAAGTGCGGAGAGCAGGCGCTGTTCCTGGGGAAACACAATAGGCGGCTTGCTCGGCATGTTCGCTATTATGGACAAATAAAATAATTATTGTCCATAATAGACTAAAAATAGTGGTTCTCGTCCTGTCCGATCACCAACTGCGGCGCTTGGGGTACGCTGTGCCGTATTTCATTTTGCGGGGGCTGTGATGGGCGCTTCACTCAATATTTCGCTCTTGCAGCTGCGAGCCTTTCTGGCCGTCAGCCGTTTTGGCAGTTTTACGCGCGCGGCCGAGGTGCTGCACCGCACTCAGCCGGCGATTACGCAGCAGATCCGCTTGCTGGAGGAGGCGCTGGGCCTGAAGCTTTTTGAGCGCACGACGCGCCAATTGCGTTTGACGGATATCGGCGTCGAGTTGGTGCCGGTGCTGTCGGGGATGGTGCAGCAGCTCGATGATGTGGTGGGCGCGACGCAGGATATCCGGCATAAGCGCACGGGCACGGTCCGGCTGGGCTGCCTGCCGTCGGTGGCCATGCAGTATCTGCCTGGCCGCATCGCCCGTTTTCGCCGCGATTATCCCGGGGTGTCCTTCATGGTCAGCGACGGCTTGGGCGATCAGGTGGTGGGCATGGTGATGCGCGGCGAGATCGATTTCGGCATCACCGATGTGCCCAACCCTTCGGCCAATTTGTCCATCCACCCTTTGCTGCACGAAACCATCAGCCTGCTGTATCTGGAGGGCCATCCGGTGCAAGAGGCGAAGGTCGTGGATATCGATGAGCTTTCGCGGCATGACCTGATATTGATGGCGCCCGGCAGCACGGTGCGGCGTATCGTCGACACGGCGTTCGCGGCCCAGGGGCGGATCGCCATGGCGACCTGCCAGGCCTCGTACAACACCACGGCCATTGGCATGGTGCAGGCCGGGCTGGGGGTGGCCTTGCTGCCGGAAAGCGGCTTTGATCTCGCGGTGGACCGCCGCCTGCGCACGCGGCCGGTGGATATCAAGGGGATGGACCGGCGCTTGAGCATCGTGCGGCTCAAGAACAAGACGCTGTCGCCGTCGGCGCAGGCGTTCATGGCCATGCTGAAGGCGGAGAAAACATTGCGGTCCTTGCGCGATAAACCCGCTGCCGGCCCACGGGCAAATTATTAGAAAATCTTATTATTCTTAAACAAGATTTGATTTAACTAATATATGGTCTCTCCGTAGGATAGTCCCTGTTCTGGCAGGCCGGCATCGCGGCCCGGGGGGGGCGCGAGTCTGCCAGGGCTCTGCAACAGGGACGTTTCATGAAAACCGTCGCATTGCGCGAATTGGCGCATTCCCGGTCCGGAGAGAAGGGCAACGATTCCAATGTGTCGGTCATCGCCTACGATGCCGCGCTGTTTCCGCTGATCCGCGAACAGGTCACGGTCGAGGCGGTCGGCCGTCTTTACGGGCCCATCACCAAGGGAGCCATCCAGCGCTATGAATTGCCCGCCATCGGGGCGTTGAATTTCGTGCTGGAGAATGTGCTGGACGGCGGACGCTCGCGGACGCTGGCCTTCGAGGAGTCGGGCAAGGCCCTGGCCTCGCTGATGTTGAGCCTGCCGCTGGCGGTGCCCGACGATACCCCCGAGCGCTCCCGTTCGATGGCGGAGGCCGCATGAAGACCATCAGGCTGGGATGCGGCGCCGCGTGGGCGCGCGACCGCTTCGATCACGCGCCGGACCTGGTGGCGCGTGGCCAATTGGACTATCTGTGCTTCGATTCGATGTCAGAAGTCACCATGAGCGCCGCGCAGGTCGCGCGCATGGACAATGCCGCCATGGTGCCGTACGACCCCTACCTGGTCGAGCGCATGCGCCCCATTCTGCGCGACTGCAAGCGCCAGGGCATACGCATCGTCACCAATGCGGGTTGGCTCGATCCGGCCGCGGCCGCGCAGCGCCTGACGCAATTGGCCGCAGAGCTGGGCATCGAGGACCTGAAGATCGTGGCGGTGTCCGGCGGCGTGCTTCATGAGGCGATTGCCGACATGGGCCTGGATTTCAAGGAGACGGGCAGGCCCATCGCCGAGGCGCGCGAGCGGATTCTGTCGGCCGAGACCTATCTGGGCGCCGAGGGTATCGCGCAGGCCCTGGCGCAGGGCGCCGATGTCGTCATCACGACAAGGGTGGCCGATGGCTGTGTCTACCTGGGGCCGCTGGCCCATGAGTTCGGCTGGTCGTTCGACGACTGCCATGCCATGGCGCGCGGCATGATCATCGGCCATCTGATGGAATGCGGCACCCAGGTCACGGGAGGGTATTTCGCCGACCCCGGCTACAAGGAGGTGCCTGATCTGGCCAATGTCGGCGCGCCGATCGCCGAAGTGACGCAGACCACGGCCTTCATCACCAAGCTGCCCGGCACGGGCGGCCTGGTGTCGGAAGCCACCTGCAAGGAGCAGCTGATCTACGAAGTGCAGGATCCGGCCAGCTATCTGTGCCCGGACTGCATTGCCGACCTGACCCGCGTCGCCTTCCGGCAAGCGGGCCCGGACCGCGTGGAGGTGCTGATCGACCAGGCCGGCCGGCCCCGCACCGACACCCTGAAGGCCTTGATCGGGTTGGACGAAGGCTATATGACCGAAGAAATGGTGTTGTTCGCCGGCCCGGGCGCGCTGGCCCGCGCCGAGCTGACCCAGGACATCCTGCGCCAGCGCTTTCGCAAAGTCGGCCTGGCGCCCAGGGAGATGCGCATGGACTACGTGGGCCTGAACGCGGTGCATCGCGAGTCCACGCCGCCGGCGCGCGGCGAGCCATACGAGGTGGTCTTGCGCATCGCCATCCGCACCGACACGCGCGCCGAGGCGGAGAAGCTGCGCCAGGAAGTCGATCCCCTGGCCGTCAACGGCGCATACGGCACCGGCAAGTGGGCCACGACTTCGCCAGGTTCGAGAGTGCGCGCCGTGGTGGGCTTGAATTCGGCGCTGGTGCCGCGCCACCGGGTGCCATTCCAGCTGAGCGTGCATACGCATCCCTAGCCGGCCCGGGCGCGGCCTTTTCATGATCCATTGGGACACATAACCCACTCCAGGAGACAACACCATGAAGCAAAACGCCATCGGCCGCGGCACAGGCGTTCGCGTCCTTGCCGGCCGGGCCGTATCCGCCGGCCTGACCGCCGCGCTGGCCTTGGCGGCGGGGCCGGCCGGCGCGGCGGCCGGCGAGTGGCCCGCCAAGCCATTGCGCATGATCGTGCCCGCCGGACCCGGTGGTTCGTCGGATCCGACCGCGCGACTGCTGGCCGATGAAATGTCGAAACGCCTGGGCCAGCCTGTCGCCGTGTTCAACCGGCCGGGCGCGGGCGGCAATATCGGCATGGCCGAGGCGGCGCGGGCCGAGGCCGATGGCTACACCATCGTGTTGAGCTGGACGGGCCCCCTGGCCACCAATATGGCGCTGTACAAAGCGCCCGGCTTCGATTCGCGGAAGGATTTCTCGCCCATTACCAAGGTGGGCTGCGTGCCCAACATCCTCGCGGTCAACAAAGACCTGCCGGTGCAGAATCTGAAGGACTACATCGCGCTGTCGAAGCGCCGGCCTAACGGCCTGACCTATGGCTCGACCGGCACGGGCAGTTCGTGGCACATCGCCGGGGCGATGATCCAGCAAGAGGCCGGGGCCAAGCTGGTGCACGTGCCCTACACGACGCCCGGCACGGCGACCACGGATCTGCTGTCGGGCCAGCTGGACTCGATGCTGCCGCTGGTGATCATGATGGTCCCTTACGTCAAGGAGGGCCGCGTCAAGGGTTTGGCGGTGATGTCCACGACGCGCTCGCCGGTGCTGCCGCAGGTGCCCAGCACCACGGAGCTGGGCATGCCGGAGCTGGTCAGCGATACCTGCTTTGCCTTGCTGACCTCCGCCGGCGTCGCCCAGCCCATCATCGACAAACTGAACGCCGTCGCCAACCAGGTGCTGGCCGATCCGCAAGTGAAGACGCGGCTGGAGGCCAGCGGCATTACGGTGGAAGGCGGCACGGCGCAACAGCTGGGCGACTACATCAAGACCGAGACCGTCCGGCAGGCCGAGATCGTCAAGGCCATCAACGCCAAGGCCGAATAGCGGCCGCCGCAAACCCTTGTGTCATCCAGGCGGCATGGCGCGGTCCCTCAGGCGGAGGCGGCCGCGCGGGCCAGCACGTCCAGCGCATTGCGCGCCGCGGCCACGCCCATGTTGACGTAGGCCTCGCGGGTCACGCCGCCGATGTGCGGGCTGAGCAGGATGCGGGCTTCTTCGTGGAAGGGGTGGCCGGCCGTCATGGGTTCGACGGCGAAGCTGTCCAGGCCGGCGGCGCCGACCTGGCCGGACCGCACCGCCTGCAGCAGCGCGTTTTCGTCGATCAGGCCGCCGCGCGCGGTGTTGACGAGGATCACGCCGGGTTTGCACCGCGCCAGGTTTGCCGCATTGACCATGCCGCGGTTTTCGTCGGTCAGGGGGCAGTGCAGCGATATCACATCGGCTTCGCGCCAGATGGCTTCAAGCGGCCCGCTTTCGATATCGCCAGGCAGGTCCTTGGCGTAGGGATCAAAGCCGATCACGCGCATGTTCAGGCCCTGCGCCATGGCGGCCATGCGCCGGCCGATGGCGCCCAGGCCCACCAGGCCAATGGTCTTGCCGTCCAGTTCCAGGCTCTTGTGGGTCGATTTGTCCCAATGTCCCGCGCGCATGCGCGCATCCAGGCTCACGACCGATTTGGCGCAGGCCAGCAGCAGCGCCAGGGCATGTTCGGCCACGGCGGCGGCGTTCGCGCCGGCCGCGGCCACCACTTGCACGCCGCGCTGGGCGGCGGCGGCCTTGTCGATGGTGTCGGTGCCGCTGCCATGCTTGGAGATCACGCGCAGCGCGGGCGCCGCGTCCATGGCGGCGGCGCCTACCTTGCTGTAGCGCACGATGATGGCGACCGGGTTGTGTTCGCGGCACAAGGACACGATGTCTGCTTCGCTGGGCGTCTTGCCGGCGAACACCAGTTTGAAATCCCGCAGCAGGGCGGCCGCTTCCGGGGCCAGGTCGGCCGCGGTCACGAGGATGACGGACTGGCTCACAGCGACTCTCCTTCTTTCAGGACGCCGGCGGTGCGCAGGGCGGCCAGCAGCCATTTGGCCTCGGTGTCGCCGGTCTGGATCGCGGCGATGCGCGCGGCTTCGTCGCGCACTTTCTTCTCGGCGGCAGGCAGCAGGTCGGCGATTTTCTCGCGCTCGACCACCACGACGCCATCGGCGTCGCCAATGACGAAGTCGCCGGGGTGGACGGTCACGCCGCCGACCGACACGGGATGGCCGATGCGGCCGGGCACGTTCTTGGTGGGGCCGTTGGGATTGGTGCCCGCGGCGAAGACCGGATAGCCCATGTCGATGATCTCGGTCGCGTCGCGCGCCGCGCCGTCCATCACCACGCCGGCGATGCCCAGTTTGCGGCAGGCGGTCATCATGATGGTGCCCATCAGCGCCGAGCTGAGGTCGCCCTTGCCGTCGATGACCAGCACGTCGCCCGGGCGGGCCAGCGAGATCGCGGCATGGATCATGAGGTTGTCGCCGGGGCGGACTTCGACGGTCAGCGCGGCGCCGGCCAGCTTCATGCCGGGATGCAGGGGGCGGATGCGGCCGCTCAGCGCGCCGCGGCGGCCCGCCACGTCGGCCAGGATAGCCGGCTGCAACGCCGCGGCGCGGCGCACGATGTCCGCGTTGACGCGCGGGAAGTCCTTGATGATGTCCTGGGTGGCCATGAAAATTCCAATTAACAGATGAGAATCAGGAGAGCAGGCCGGGATCACTCGACCTTCGCGCCCGAGTCCTTGACGATCTTGCCCCAGCGGAGGCGGTCGTCGTGGATGAGCTTGGCAAAGGCATCGGGGGTGCTGGTCAGCACGCGCGCGCCTTGTTCCTGGTATTTGGCGCGCAGGTCCTGGGCCTGGAGCGCTTTGTTGAACTCGGTGTTCAGGCGCTGCACGACGTCTTTCGGGGTGCCGGCGGGCGCCGCCAGGCCGAACCAGGTCACCGCCTCGAAGCCCGGAAAGCCGCGCTCGGCGATCGTGGGAACCTCGGGCATGTCCGGCACGCGCTGCGCCGAAGTCACCGCCAGGGCCCGCATCTTGCCGTTGCGCACATGGCCGATGAGCGTGGGCACCGACGACAGATACATGTCGATCTGGCCGCCGATCAGGTCATTGGAGGCTTGCGCCGCGCCCTTGTACGGGATGTGCGTGAGCTGGATGCCCGCCGCGTTCTGCAATTGCACCGCGGCCAGGTGGGCCACCGTGCCGTTGCCTGAGCTGGCGAAATTCAGGGCTCCCGGCTTGGCCTTGGCCGCCGCGATCATCTCGTCGAAGGTCTTGAAGGGCGAGTTGGCCGGCACCACGATCACCAGCGGCGCGTCGGCCACCAGGCCGATGGCGGCGAGATCCTTTTCCGGGTCGTAGGGCAGCTTGGCGTACAGGGTCGGGTTGATGGCCAGATTGCTGGTCTGGCCCAGCACCAGGGAGTAGCCGTCCGGCGCCGACTTGGCCACCGCGTCCACGCCGATGTTGCCGCCCGACCCGGGACGGTTTTCCGTGACGATGTTCCAGCCGGTGTTGCCGGCCACCTTGATCGCCGCCTCCCGGGCGAGCACGTCGGTGCCGCCGCCGGGCGGGAAGGGCACGATCAGCCGGATGGGTTTATCGGGATAGCCCTGGGCGGCGGCCAGGCTGCTCATGCCCGCCAAGGCCAGTCCCGACAGCAAGCGCGCGAACGGCTTCATGTTTTGTCTCCGATGTTGGTTTTTGATCCGCGCATTGTCTGGCTATGTTCCATCTAATACAATACAAGTTCGTACAGTGAAACATGTTGCGTATGACGAACGATGAGATAGGCCCCGATTCCGCCGATGCGCAGGGTGGGGAGGGCGTGGTGGCCGTGCGGCGCGCGATGCGCATCCTCGAAGCCTTTGGCGTGGAGGACACGCATCTGACGCTGGCCGAATTGAGCCGGCGCACGGGCTGCCATCGCTCCACCGTATTGCGTCTGGCGCGCACGCTGGCCATGGACGACTACCTGGCGCAGCGGCCCGACGGCAGTTGGCGCCTGGCGCGCGCCGCGGGCTGGCTGGGCGCCTGCTACCAGGCCACGTTCAATATCGTGGAAGTGGTCCAGCCCGTCCTGCGCGAACTGTCGGCGGCGACAGGCGAAAGCGCCACCTTCTATGTGCGCGAGGGCAAGCAGCGCATTTGCATGGCGCGGGTCGAAGGCCCGAAGTCCATCCGACACCATGTGCGTGTCGGTGCGGCCTTGCCGCTGGAACTGGGCAGCCCGGGCCGCGTGCTGCTGGCGTTTTCGGGAGAACCGGGCGAGCCTTATGAATCGGTGCGTCGCGCCGGCTATATGCTGTCGCTGGGCGAGCGCGACGCCGAGGTGTCCAGCATTTCGGCGCCGGTCTATGGCATCAACTGGACGCTGCAGGGCGCGATTTGTATTTCAGGACCCATCTCGCGCCTGAACGAGAGCGTGCTGCTCGAACTGAAGGAGCCCGTCCTCGCCGCGGCCAGCCGCTTGTCGCGCTCGCTGATGGGCGTGCGGCAAGGGCCGTCGGGCTGAGGGCGCTTGGGCCCGGGAGCGCAAGGCCCGGCGGGCGGCCGCGCCCCGGGGCGGCGGATCAAACGCCGTAAAGATTGGTCAGCGAGGCTTTGAGAAAGCCGCCATCGACGACGATGTCCTGGCCGTTGACATAGCGCGAGGCATCGCTGGCGAGAAAGGCCACGGCGCCCGCGATGTCGGCGGGCAGGCCGATGCGCCGCGCGGGGATGCTGGCGATGCGTTTTTGCAGCACGGCGTCGCCGCTGTAGTGTCTTTCGGATAGCGGAGTGCGGATCATGCCGGGGCTGATGGCGTTGGCGCGGATGCCGCGCGGGCCCCATTCGACGGCCATCTGGCGGGTCAGGGCCTGCAGGGCGCTCTTGGCGGTGCCGTAGGCGCCGACGCGAGTGGGCGCCTGGGCGGAGATCGAGGCCACGTTGACGATGCTGCCCGCCTGCTGGTCGCGCATCAGCGGGAAAAACGCCTGCGCGCACAGCAGGGCGCCGCGCAGGTTGACCCGCAAGAGCTGGTCCCAGAGATCGAGCGGGAAGGTTTCCAGCGGGGTCGGCGCGGTGCTGACGGCCGCGTTGTTGACCAGGACGTCGCAACGGCCCAGGCGCGAGCGGACCTGATCGGCCATGCGCGCCACCGAGTCAGGGTCGGCGATGTCGCAGCGCACCTTCATCAAGCCGTCCGTGCCGCCGTCGTCGGCGTTGATGTCGGCCTGCACGACCGCCGCGCCCATGGCGCGCAGCTGCTGGCAGATGGCCAGGCCGATGCCGCCGGTCGCGCCGGTGACCACGGCCACGCGCCCTTGCAGGGCCTGGTCGGAAAAAGCGGAAAGCATATCCATGCGTGTTGCCTCTTGAGCGAGCCCCTTCGGACTCACTTGTTCTTCAGGTCGGCGAGCTTGGCCAGGTCTTGCCAGATGGCGGCGTCGCGTTTGATCGACGCGCTGAATTCCGCGGGCGAGGCATTGGGCGGGACGATCATGTTCTGGCCTTCGATTTTTTCCTGCACCTCGGGGTCGTGCTGCGCGCGGTAGATCTCGGCGTTGAGGCGTTTGATGATTTCGGGCGGTGTGCCGGCCGGCGCGAAGACGCCGTACCAGCCATCGGCCTCGAACGTATAGCCTTGCTCGGCCAGGGTGGGCACGTCCATGGAGGCCGGCCAGCGGCGCGAGCCGGTCTGGCCGAGCGCGACCAGTTTGCCGCTGCGCATATGGGGAATGGGCGAGGCGATGTCCATGAAGCCGACGCTGATGTTGTTGGCGATCAGGTCGGTGCTTTCGGTGACCAGCTGTTTGTACGGCACATGGGGCATGTCCAGGCCGTAATGCGCTTTGATGCCTTCCATGGCCAGGTGGCCTGACGAGCCCGTGCCCCAGGAGCCATAGGCCAGCTTGCCGGGATGGGCCTTGGCGTAGGCCACCATGTCGGCCAGGTTCTTGAAGCCAGTGCCCGGGTTGGCGATGAGCAGGATGCCGGCCGCGCCGACCTGGGCCACGGGCAGCAGGTCCTTGTCGGTGTCATAGGGGATGGCGGGCAGCACGACCGGGTTGAGCAGGATGGTCGACGAGGGCGCGAACAGCAGCGTGTAGCCATCGTTGGCCGAGCGCACGACCGTCTCGGCGGCGATCATGCCATTGGCGCCGGGCTTGGTCTCCACGACCACGGGCTGCTTGAGCGCCTTGGCCAGCGGGGCGGAAATCAGGCGGGCGAAGATGTCGCCGCCGGCGCCGGGCGAGCCGGCGACCACCATGCGGATCGGGCGCTGCGGCCAGCTGTCCTCGGCGGCCCAGGCATGGGCGCCCAGGCTCATCAGCAAGCTGCCCAGCAGCACGGCGCGCCGTGTGAGAAGGGAAGGGGTCATTGCAGCGTCTCCGAATCTTTTTGCGTTATATGAATCCCCTAAATTCTAGGTAGCTCAGTTGAATTGCCTATAGCTGAAACCGCAGATCAGAACTGCGCGCCGCAGGGGGAATCGGCGGCGCGGCGATCGATACACTTTTGGCGGGGACAACCGCCAAAAGAGCTATCCATGAGCCTTGCCATCCGTCGCCGTCTGCTGCTTGGCAGCGCGGCCTTCTGCACCCTGTTCGCCATGGCCGCCGGCGCGCGCGCGGACTACCCGGACAAACCCCTGCGCCTGGTGGTGCCCTATCCTCCGGGCGCGGCGACGGACGCGATTTCGCGCGCTTTCGCCCAGGCGCTGGGCAAGGTCCTGGGGCAGCCCGTGGTGGTGGAGAACCGGCCCGGCGCGGGCTCGGCCATCGGCATCCAGGCCGTCAAGAGCCGGCCCGCCGACGGCTACACGCTGCTGGTCCATGCCGAGGGTTTCTACAGCGCGAAAATCATGACGCCCAGCGCGGGCTATGCGTTCTCGGATTTCGAGATCCTGGCCCCGCTGGGCCAGAGCAGCTATGCCTTCATCGTGCCGGCCGACCGGGGCTGGACGCGGCTGGCCGACATCAAGCACGCGAACCGGGAGATCGATATCGGCACGGCCGACCTGGGCGTGGGCACCTACTCCACCCTGGCCGCGCGCCTGGCCTCGGGCCTGGGCGTCGCGTATCGCGCCATCCCCTTCAAGGGCGGCGCGGAGGGCCTGGCCGCGATTCTCGGCGGCCAGATCGACGCCTACTTCACCACCCTGGGCACGACCCAGAGCGTGAAGGACAATCCCCATGTGAAGGTGCTGGCCTATACGGGCCGGCCCGGCAGCGCGAGCCATCTTCCCGGCGTGAAGACGTTTGCCGAGCAGGGGGTGCCGGACATGGTGTTCCACAGCAGCTATAGCGTGGCCGTGCGCGCCGGCATCGCCGAACCGGCGCGGCAACGGCTGGCCGCCGCCGTGCGGCAGGCGGCCGCCTCGGCGGCCATGCAAAAGGCGCGCCGCGATCTCTATCTGGACGACTACACCGGCAGCCTGGACGACTACAAGCGCGAGCTCATGGACCTGGCCCAGTCTTTCGAGGCCGCCGCGCGCGAGGGCGGCAGGCCGCCTCGGTAAGCGTCTATGCCTGGCGCTCGGAGGGCGCCGTCTCGCGCGCATGCACGGTGGCGCCCAGCGCCGCGCCGTGCACCGCCAGATGGGCCCCCAGCTGCATGGCCTGTAGCAACGCGGGGCGCGCGATGCCCAGTGCCAGGCCTCGCGCGATCAGCGCGCGCGCGGCGGCCATGTCGGCGTGCGTGAAGCAGGCATGCAGGGCCAGATCGATCAACACGCGCTCGTCGGCGGCCAGCCCGCCTTCGGGTTTGCCATGGGCCAGAAAATCCAGCAGCACGGCAACATAGCCCGGATCGGCGGCGGCCAGGCGCAGCAGGCTGGCCGCGTGTTCGGGGCAGCTTGCCGCGATGCGCGCGCGCAGCGGATCGTCCGCCTCCAGCGCTGGCAGCGGCGCGGCTTCGTGCAGCAGGTCGGCCGCCTGGAACACCGAGCTCAGGCCTTGCAGCGTGACCCGGTGCAGCACATCGAACAGGTCGGCTTCGCTGGCGCCGGCCTGCCGCGCCAGCCGCATATGCGTGGTCAGGCCCGGTTCGTAGAGATGGGTGGCGGAGGCGTCGAGCGCGACGTAGATCAGTTCCACCATGCGCGCCGACAGCGGTCCGGTGCGCGCCGGGTGGCCGGCATAGGCCGCGTAGTGCGACAGGAAGGCCGGGTTGGCGCGCAGCAGCGCCTCATTCCAGGGGCGCCAGTAGCCGCGCGCGGCGATGAAACAGGCTTTGATGGTGTCGGGATCGGTCATGGGCTGCCCAGGGTCTGTCCGGTCAGGTATTGCGCCTGCGCGCCGGCCACGAAGCGCAGCAGCGGCAGGCTGGCGGCGAGGTCGGCGCCGGGCGGGACTTCGACGGCATTGATGCGGGCCGCCTTGGGGCCCCATTCACAGGCCAGCGTGGAGATCAGCATGCGCGCCGCGGCGCGTTCGCCCGCGCCTTCCCAGCTTTCGTCCGGGTCACGCGGCAGCAACAGGGTCAGGCTGCCGGGCCCGTCGAGCGCGGCTTGCCGCGCCGCCTGCACGATGGCGTCGAGCCGCCGCCCCGGCGGGCTGGCCAGCACCTGGGTGTCCAGCAGCGCCGGATAGCCCTGGGCGGCGGTTTGCAGCGGGCCGTCCCAAGGCCCTTGCACCCGCAGCGCCAGCGGCGTGTCGTAAGCCATGGGCGCGTGCGCGCAGGGCGGATAGGCCTGGCTGCCGCCGAAGACGGAAGAGCCGCCATCGACGGCCAGCAGATCGGCCTTGAGCGAGGCCGACTCGGCGCTCGCCAGGAAGGCCAGGGCGCAGGCGATCTCCTGCGGTTCGCCCAACCGGCCCAGGGGGATCTTGGCCACGGCGCGCGCCGGATCCAGGCGGCCGGCCTGGATGAGCGCGGCGACCAGTTCGGTGCGCACAAAGCCCGGGCAGAGAACCGTAAAACGCCAGGCCGGGAACTCGCGCGCCATGGCCCGGGTCTGCGCGATCAGCCCGGCCTTGCTGGGACTGTAGGCGCCGCGCCAGGGGATGGCGCGCAGGCCGGCGCCGGAGGCCACGTTGATGATGCGCGCGCCGGGGACCAGGCGCTCGCGCAGGGCCAGCGGCAGGCGGGCCGGAGCGCGCAGGTTCAGGTCGAGCAGGCGCCGCCAGCCCGCCGGATCCTGACCGATGACCGGCGGGTTGCTGTCATCGGTCATGCCGGCGTTGTTGATGAGCGCATGCAGCGGCGGCAGGCCCTCGGCCAGCGCCGCGATCTGCGCCGGGTCGGTGAGGTCGGCCACGCGGGTGAGGTGCGCGCCGCCCAGCGCGTCGGCCAGGGACCGCAAGGCTTCGGCATTGCGGTCCACCAGGACGCAGCGCCGGCCACCCAGCGCCAGCTGGCGCGCCGTGGCGCGGCCGATGCCGCTGGCCGCGCCGGTCAGGAGGACCGTCTCCATCACAGCGTGGTGAAGGTAATGCCGCCGTCCACCACCAGGCCTTGCGCGGTGATGAAACGCGCTTCGTCGCTGGCGAGGAAGACGATGCCGCTGGCGATGTCCTGCACCGTGCCCAGCCGGCCCAAGGGCGTGCTGGCCACGCGGCGCGCATCGCGCTCGGCGTTGCGGTTGCGCTGCGTGCCCTCGGTAGGAACGGCGGACGGGCAGACGGCGTTGACGCGGATGTTGCGCGCGCCGAGTTCGGCCGCCGCCGCGCGGGTGATGCCCAGGATGCCGGCCTTGATGCCGGAATACACGATGGAGTTGGGGGCGGATTTCAGGGCGGCGGTGGAGGCGACGTTGACGATGGCGCCGCCGCGCTCGGGGTCCATCGTGGCGGCGGCGGCCTGGATGCCCCAGACCACGGCCTTGAAGCCGATATCCAGCATGCGGTCCATGGTCTCGGGCTGGATGTCGGGCACGCTCTGGTAACGCACCCAGGCCGCGTTGTTGACCAGGATGTCGAAGCGCCCGCCATGTTCGGCGGCGCGCTGCACGGCCTCGGCGATGCCTTCGCGGGTCGAGACGTTTTGCGTGACGGGGAAGGCTTTGCCGCCTTCGGCGATGATGCCCGCGACCGCCGCATCGACCAGTTCTTCCTTCAGGTCGTTGACGCCGACGATGGCGCCGCGCGCGGCCAGCTGGCTGGCCGTGGCGCGGCCGATGCCGGCGCCGGCGCCGGTGACGAGCGCCACGCGCCCGGCCAGGTCTTGTTGCATGCTCATGTCCTTATACCGATTGAATGTAGGCGCGGCCCGTATCGCGCGACAGGCCGCCGAAGGCGGCGTCCAGCTTGCGCACGGCGCGCAGCGCGCGGTGCAGGGGCAGTTCCCAGGTAAAACCCATGCCGCCGTGCAGGTGAATGGCTTTTTCGATGACGAAGGCGGCATTGCCCAGCGCGCCGGCCAGGGCAGGGCGCGTGTCGCGCGCCGCGCCGTATTCGTCGGTCTGCATGGCGCGGCGGATGGCCGCGCTGGAGACGTCTTGCAGCAGCCGCATGCGCGCCAGCAAATGGCGCACCGCCTGCTTGGCCGACAAGGGGCGGCCGAACTGCACGCGGGTGGCCATATAGCTGGCGGCGGCCTGCAGGGCGCCTTCGGCCGCGCCGTTGGCGAACTCGGCCAGCAGCAGGTGGGCGCGGCGCTTGAAGGCCGTCCAGGAGGCGGCGTCCAGGCGGGCCAGCACCGGGGCGTCCTGCAGCGCCAGCCATTGCTGGGGATGTTCGGGATCCAGCGCAACCTGCTCCTGGCGCGGCGCGCCCGTGACATCGAGCAAGACGGCGCCGTCGCCGTCGGCCACCAGCAGCCAATCGGCCGGGCCGTGGTCCAGGCGGGCGTGGCCGGTCTGGACGCCGCCTTGCCAGGCGATGCCGGCCAGCCGCTCGCCGGCGACCAGGGCGGCCGCCTGCGGCGTGCCCGGCAGGGCGTGCGCCAGCAGGATCTGTTCGGCCAGGGGCAGCGGCAGGTGCAGCTGCCCGGCGGCATGGGCGATGGGCAGGGCGAAGGCCAGGTCCAGGCCCAGGCCGCCGTCGTCTTCAGCCGCCATGACGCCGAACAAACCGGCCTCGGCCAATACCGCGGCCATTTCATGGCGGTCCTGGCGCGTCAGTGCATCGCTGATGGCCGCGCAGGCGGCCTGCGCGAACTCTTCGGGGCGCAGTTCTTCGCTGCTCATGTCAGATCCTTGGGAAGATTCATGATGCGCTGCGCGATGACATCGAGCTGCACTTCGGTCGTGCCCGCATAGATGGTCTCGGCGCGCGCGAACAGATAGGCATTGGTGAAGGCCGCGTGCGCGCGCCGCGCCAGCGGGCTGGAGTGCGGGCCGGCCTGCGACAGCAGCGACAGGGCCAGCCCGGCGAAGGCCTGGTGGCACTCCGACCAATAGAGTTTGGTGAGCGAGCCGCGCGCGCCGATGGATTCGCCGCGCATCATGCGCTCGACGGTCAGTTCGACCAGACCCTTGAGGCCGTCGATCTCGCCGACCAGGTCGCCGATGCGGCGCTGGACATAGCCATCATCCAGGGCGCTGGCAAGCTGGCCGTCGGACTTGCAGGCCGCGATCAGCTGCCGCAGCTCGCATTCGAAGCGCCAGGGGCGGTACATGCGGTTGGTGGCCCGTTCGATGGACAGCACGCGGATGGCGGCGCTCCAGCCTTCGTCCGGGGCGCCCAGCCGCGCGCTGTCGGGCACGACGACATCGTCGAAGAACACCTCGGCGAACGAGGACTTGCCGTCGATGGACTTGATGGGCACCACGCGGATGCCCGGGGTGTCCATGGGCACGGCGAACATCAACAGGCCGCGATGCTTGTCGGCCACGGTGCCGGTGCGGGTAAGCAGCAGGCAGTAGTGCGCCTTGGCCGCGCCGCTGGTCCAGATTTTCTGGCCATTGATGCGCCACTGGCCGCCTTCCTGCACGGCCTTGGTGCGCAGCCGGGCCAGATCGGAGCCGGCGTCCGGCTCGGAGAAGCCCTGGCACCAGTACTGCTTCATGGACAGGATATTGGGCAGGAAGGCCTGTTTCTGTTCTTCGGTGCCGACCGCCATGATGATGGGGCCGGCCAGCTCCTTGCCGATCGAGCTGACGCTCTCGGGCATGGGCAGCGCGCCGACTTCCTTGTTGACGGCCAGGTGTTCGCGCAGCGACAGGCCATGCCCGCCGTACTGTTTGGGCCAGGTCATGCCGGCCAGACCGGCCTGGTACATGGCGGCCTCCCAGGCGCTGCTTTCGGCCAGGGCGGGAGCGCGCCAGTCCTGACTGTCGCTGCGCATGAAGTCGGGCAGGTTGGCGCGCAGCCAGGTGCGCGCGTGCTGGCGGTAGACCTCGGGCCCGGCGGCCGGATCCGGGACCGCCACGTGTTGATCGAAGTGCATGCTTGTCCTCAGAGTGCGGGCGCGGCGCGGGGGATCATCAGCGCATCGAGCACGACGACGCCTTGACCCTGGGGCCGCACCAGGATGGGGTTCATATCGATCTCGGCGATATCGCCGCGATGCCGGTAGGCGAACTCCGACAGCCGCGCCACGGTGCGCGCGGCGGCGTCGATATCCGCCTTGGGCTGGCCGCGCGCGCCGTCCAGGATGGCGAACATCTTCAGCGAGCGGATCATCGCCCGGGCCTCTTCTTCGCTGACCGGCGCGGCCTGCACGGCCACGTCCTTGAGCACTTCGGCATAGATGCCGCCCATGCCGACCATCACGATGGGGCCGAAGACGGGATCCTGCGAGATGCCGGCGATCATTTCCGTGCCGCCGCGGACCATGGGCGCGACCAGCACGCCGTCGATGCGGGCCCGCGGCGAGTGGCGCGCCGCATTGGCCTGCACGCGGGCGTAGGCCTCGCGCACGGACTGGGCGTCGGCGAGATTGAGCGCTACGCCGCCTGCTTCGGTCTTATGCGCGATGTCCTCGGAGGCGATCTTCAGCACCACCGGGTAGCCGATGGCCTCGGCCGCGCGCGCGGCTTCATCGGCGTCGCGGGCGATAATCTCTCGCGGGACGTCGATGCCGGCCTGGGCCAGGGCTTGCTTGGCGTGGAACTCATTGCGAAAGACCGCGGGGTCGACCGGCTCGGCCGCCATCTCCCGGGACGGCGCGGCATCGGCGGCGCGCAGCTGGCCCAGGCGCATCAGCCCGGCCAGCCCCGTGGCGGCCGCGTCGATGCTGGAAAACACCGGGATGCCCAGGGCATTGATCTTTTCGATGGCCTCGGCCGGCCCCTGGCTGATGATCATCAGCAGGCGGTCGGGGTGGCTGGCGCGAACCTGCGCCAGCGCCTCCAGGTAGATGCCGCGCAGGCGCGTGTTGTAGAGCGACAGCGACATGAACAAGGCCAGCGCGCTCTCGGAAGGATCGTCCAGCAGCGCCGTGAGCATCTTGAGCAGGATGTCGGGACGGCTGGACATCTGCGCCGAGGCATCGACCGGGTTGCCGGTGCTGGCGGTGGGAACCGCCTCGCGGATGCGCGCCTGGGTGTGGGGGGCCAGGGACGGCAAGGCCAGGCCGGCTTCGCTCATGGCGTCGGCCATCATGATGCCGAAGCCGCCCGACGCCGCCACCAGTGTCACGGCGTCGTTGCGCGGCAGGCGGCCGGGCATCAGCAGCGAGGCCGCGTGGCCGATGTCGATCAAGGCCTCGACCGAGCGCACGCGCAGCACGCCGTGGCGGCGGAAAATGGCGTCGATCACGGCATCCGAGCCCGTCAACGCGCCGGTGTGCGAGGCCGCGGCGGCCTGGCCTTTCTCGGTGGAGCCGATCTTCAGCACGATGACCGGCTTGCCCTGTTCGCGCGCCATGCGCAGCGCCTCGATCAGCTTGCCGGCATGGCGGCAGGTCTCCATGCAGCACAGGATGATGCGGGTGGCGGGGTCTTCGGCCAGGGCGGCGATGCCGTCGGCCACATCCACATCGGCTTCGTTTCCGGTGGCGATGAAGCGGCTCACCCCCATGCCGCGCCGGGCCACGCTTTGCATGGTGTGGCTGCCCACATTGCCCGATTGCGACACGATGCCCACCTGGCCTGCGGGCGGCATATGCTCTTCCAGCGCGATGGAGAAAGAACCGATCAGCCGGTCGGCCACGTTGACCGCGCCCAGGCAGTTCGGCCCCAGCACGCGCATTGCGTTCTCGCGCGCGATGGCCACCAGTTCGTCCTGCAGCGCCGCGCCTTGCGGACCGGCCTCGACGAAGCCGGAGGACAGCACGATGGCGGCCTTCACGCCGCGGGCGGCGCAGTCGCGCAGCGCGGCCGGCGTGGCGGCGGCCGGGACGGCGAGGATGGCCAGTTCCGGGGCGGTTGGCGTGTCGCGCACGCTGGCATAGGCGGGCAGGCCCTGGATGGTTCCGCCCTTGGGGTTGATGGGATAGACCGGGCCGGCATAGCCATACTTGACCAGCATGTGCACCGGCCGGCCGCCGATCTTGGTGATGTCGTCGGAGGCGCCGATGATGGCGATGCCGCGCGCCTCGAAAAAGGCCTGCAGCCCCGCGCCGGGGCGTTGCGTCTGTACCGCCATGCTCAACGTCCCTTGAATTGCGGCTGGCGCTTTTCCAGGAAGGCCATGCGCGCTTCACGGGCATCTTCGGTCTTGGCCAGCGCCATGGTGAAGTCCTGTTCGAAGCGGTAGGCGTCGCGCTGCGGCATGAGGTCGACCATATTGGCCGCGCGCTTGGCATAGACCACCGCCAGCGGCGCTTTCGAGGCGATCTCATGGGCCAGGGCCAGGGCCGTGGGCAGCAGTTCGTCGGCGGGCAGCACGTCTTCCAGCACGTTGCGGCGCAAGAGTTCCTGGGCGGTCAGGCGCTGGCCGGTGAAGAACATCCGGCGCAGCGTGGAGCGGCCAAAGAGCGTGCGCAGCATCGAGGCGCCGCCGGCCAGGCCGACGTTGATCTCCGGCATGCCGAAGGTGGCGTTTTCCGAGGCGTACATGATGTCGCAGGCGGCCATCAGGCCCAGGCCCGCGCCAAGCGCCGTGCCGTTGACCGCGGCGATCACGGGCTTGCTGCATTCGCGGATGGCGTTGCCGGTCTCGCGGGTGATGCGGTTGTGCTCCAGGAAGTCCCCGGCGATGTCGGCGGCCGGACGGTCCTTGAGGTCGGCGCCCGCGCAGAACACGCTGCCGCTGCCGGTCAGCACGGCGCAGCGGATGTCTTCACGCTCCGAGATTTCGTCGAAGATGGCCACCAGGCGGCGGCGCGTTTCACGGTTCAGCGCGTTGACCGGGGGACGGTTGAGCGTGACCAGCGCCACGCCGCGGTCGATCTCGAACTTGACGGCGGGCTCGCTCATGCCGCCACCTCGTTCGAACGGGAAAAAACAGGGGCGCGCGTCGCGCCGTGGGCATGCTGCATGGTGAGTCTCCTCGAGTCGCATTGAGCGGTCCGGCCCTGCTTCACAGCCTTGGGCCGCCGGTTTTTTTTGGATTATATGGACGCGATATGCGCAAGATTCAGGCCATAAATGTTGGTTGTGTTCTGCAGGAAAGCGCCATATTCCAGAGGCCCGCCAGCCGATACCATGCCTCTGGTCAGGAGACAAACGAAAGATGCAGATCGAGCGAATCGGCACGGTGCGCGCGGCCCTGGGCGAGTGCCCGGTATGGGACGCCGCGCGCGGACGCATATGGATGGCGGATTGCCGCCACGGCCACATTCTGGCAGTGGATCCCGACAGCGGCGCGACGCGCCATTGGCAGCTGCCCGCGCCCCTGGGTTCCTTCGCCTTCAATGGCGATGACGAGCTGGTGGTGGCCCTGAAAGAGCGCTTCGTGCTCTTTGACACGGCCGATCACAGCCTGCGCACGTTGGCGAGCATCGGCGACAGCCATCCCAATCTGCGCCTCAATGACGGCGTGCCCATGCCCGACGGCAGTTTCGTGGCCGGCACCATGCATATCTATCGCCAGGAAGGCGAACCGCCGCTGGGCGGCCTCTATCGCCTGGACACGCGAGGCCGGCTGACGCGCATCGCCCAGGATCTGGGCGTCGTCAACGGCCCCGGCCCCGACCCGGCCGGCGGCTATTTTCATGTCTGCGACAGTTCGCGGCGCAAGATCTTCCGCTTCCGGATGGACGCCGGCGGCGGCCTGGGCGAGCGCGAAGTCTTCGTCGACACCGATGCCCTGGGCTCGGCGCCGGACGGCTGCTGCTTTGATGTCGAGGGCGGCTTGTGGACGGCGCTGGTGCATGCCGGGGCCATCGCGCGCTTTGACAGCCACGGCAGGCTGGATCAGCGCATCGAGCTGCCCGTGCGGCATCCGGCCTCGCTTTGCTTCGGCGGCGACGGCCTCGACGACCTCTATGTCACTTCGATCAGCGACAGCGGGCGGCTGTCGGCCGATGGGCCGCTGGATGGGGCGCTGCTGCGCGTGCGCGGAACGGGCCGGCGCGGCGCGCCGCGGCCGCGCTGCCGCATCCGTCCCTGAGCTCGCCTCAGTCGGCGCCCGCGCCGCCCTTATAGGCGGTAAAGCGCAGCGCCGGGCCGGACACGTGGTCGGCGACGAAATCCAGGAAGAGGCGGATCTTGGCTGGAATCATGGCCGTGTCGAGGATGGTGGCGTACATCCCTTCCTCGAAAGTGGTGTTGGTCACCCGGTATTGCGGCAGGATGCGCTCCAGCGTGCCGCGGGCGATGTCGTTGTGCACGGTGTAGTCATCGAGCAGGGCGATGCCCTCGCCGAGGCGCGCCAGCTCCAGCAGGGCCACGCCGTTGTTGCTGACATGGCGCGGCTTGACCGGCACCTCGTCGATGGCTTCTTCGTGCTTGAAGCGCCAGCAATACTGTTCGCCTGGCAGCAGATAGGCCAGGCAGGCGTGCCCGGCGATGTCGGCGGGCTGCTGCGGCATGCCGCGCGCGGCCAGGTAGGCGGGCGATGCCACCAGATAGCGCTCGCTCTTGAACAGGATGCGGCGTTTCAGCCCCGCCTCGACCGGCGGGGAAATCCGGAAATCGATATCGAAATTGTTGCGCCGCAGGTCGGTCTTGGCTTCGGAGAGCACCAGCTCGATATGAATATCGGGATATTGCTCGCGGAAAGCCGCCACCAGGGGCGGCAGCACGCCCAGACCAAACATCATGCGCGAATGCACCCGCAGCGTGCCCTTGGGCGCCGAGCGGATTTCGGTGATGTTGCGGTGCGCCTCGTTGATGTTCCAGAGTATGCCTTCGAGCTGGCCGGCGTACTCCTGGCCGGCTTCGGTCAGCACGACCTGCCGCGTGGAGCGCAGCAGCAGCTTGACGTTCAGTTCGGCCTCGAACTCGGTGATCATGCGCGACACCGAGGTGGCCGAGACACCGAACTGCCGCGCGGTTTCGGAGAAGCTCTCCGTTTTCGATATCGACAGAAACAGCTCCATCGCGCGCAGCCTGTCCATCATTCCTCCACTTTGCGCAGCACAGAACGCCGCTTTTCTTGTATTCCAGCCAGTAGCTACCGGCCTCTAGAATTTCCTCAAAATCCGCTATTGAGGAGACATTATGGAATTCGGCGTATTCATCCTGGCGCAGCAGCGAGGTTACCACCAGTCCTCCAAGCAAGTCATTAACAACTCCATCGAGCAGACGGTGGCCGCCGAGCAGGCGGGCTTTGACACGGCCTGGTATGCCGAGCATCACTTCAACAACTACTCGCTCTCGCCGTCGCCCCTGATGACGGTGGCCCATGCCGCCGCCAAGACCCAGCGCATCCGCCTGGGCACGGCGGTCTGCATCCTGCCGCTCTATCATCCGGCGCGCTTCCTGGCCGAGGTGGGCTTCGTGGACACGGTGTCCAACGGCCGGCTGGAGCTGGGCGTGGGGTCGGGCTACCAGGAGTTCGAGTTCGAGCGATTCGGCGTGCAGATCGCCGAATCGGGCGCCATCTTCAATGAGTTCCTGGATGTGATCCCCAAGGGCCTGACGCAGAAAATCTTCGAGCACCAGGGCCAATACCTGAATATTCCGCCCAGCTCCATCGCCGTGCGCTGCCTGCAGGATCCGATGCCGCCCATCTGGATCACCTCGGGCAATCCGGTGACCCTGGGCCGCGGCGTGCGCGAGAACCACAATCTCTTCGTGACCGCGCTGCTCAATGGCAACGAGGCCATCGCCGGCCTGCGCGGCCGCCTGGAGAAAGTCGCCGCGGACAACGGCAAGGACCTGGACCGCGACGTGAAGTTCGGTTTCCTGCGCTGCGGCTACGCTTCGGACAACAAGGCCGAGATCGACGCCTACCTGGATTGCGCGCGCTTCCAGCGCCGGATTTCGGAGAGCCTGAAGTACCGCCGGGCGCAAAGCGACGATGGCTATATGGTCAAGGAAGTGCCGTCCGAAACCGATCCGACCTTCGAGCAGCTGCGCAAGAACCTGCCGGTGGGCTCGGTCAACGAGGTGATCGACAAGATGCTGGAAGAAATCAGCATCCTGCGACCCAAGCACATTGCCTTGCAGACCCAGTTGGGCGATTTCGACCAGAAGACCATGCTGCGCCAGATCGAACTCTGGGGCGACAAGATCATTCCGGCCATCCGCAAGGAAATCGGCAGCACGGCGGCGGTCGCCTGAGGAGGAGATCATGCAGATCTACCTGAGCAATGCCGGCGCGATCACCCTGCGCCATCCGACGGACTTTCGCCGGCTCGATGTGCTGGCCGACCCGCAGCCGCGCGAGCGGCTGGAGCAGGCCATCGCCCGCGTCGGCCGGCGCGAGGACGAGCGCCATCTGCGCCTGGCGCCCTCGGTGCTGCGTTTTCTCTCGCAGCATGCGGGCGATCCGCAGTGGGAGGCGGGTTTTTCGGCCATGGTGGATTACGCGGCGCGGCACGGCTGGGTGGACGAGCGTGGCGACATCCGCGCGCACATGGTGGTCAATGAGCGCGACGAGGTGGTGTCGATCGATGATTTCAAGGCGGCCATGCGGGCCTTGCCCGCGGGCATCAGCGCGGTCAGCACCGGCGATGGCGAAGCGGTCGCCGGCCTGATCGTCTCCAGCCTGACGTCGATCTCCGCCGAGCCGCCCATGGTGGGGTTCTTCGTGCAGCAGACTTCCTCGGCGCGCGGCGCCCTGCTGCGCAATGGCCGCTTCGTGGCCAATGTGCTGGGCGAAGACCACGGCGAGATCATCCAGGCCTTTCTGCGCCAGCCGCAGGGCAGCGCCCGCTTCGCTCAGGGCGGCTGGGTGATGACCGAGCAGGGCCTGCCCGTGCTCTCCGACGCCCTGGCGAGCATCGAGTGCGACATCGTCTGCACCGAAGCGCTCGGCACGCACGACCTGATTGTCGGCAAGATCCGCAAGACGGCCTGCCGCCAGGCGCAGCCTGTGGTCAATTTCAACGCCGCCACGCACCGCCTGTCGCTGCTGCAATAAAGGCGGACAGCGCCCGCAGGTCCATAAAAAAGCCCGCTTGCGCGGGCTTTTGGCTTTGCGCCGGGGACGGCTCAGTCCAGGACGATCTGGTTGTCCTTGATGACCTTGCCCCAATACTGGCGGTCGGCCTCCAGCTGGGCATCCAGCGCCTGCGGGC
Source organism: Bordetella pseudohinzii (assembly GCF_000657795.2). Taxonomy (GTDB): domain Bacteria; phylum Pseudomonadota; class Gammaproteobacteria; order Burkholderiales; family Burkholderiaceae_B; genus Bordetella; species Bordetella pseudohinzii. Next base: position 100,093 of record NZ_JHEP02000012.1, on the reverse strand, counting down.
CGCCGGTCTTTTCCGTCTGGCCATTGGTGGCCAGCATCTGGCGAAAGCGCGGCGTCTGCACGGTCTTGATGGCGGCGGCCGAATAGGCCTGCACCAGTTCATCCGGCGTGTCCTTGGGCGCATGCAGGGCGGTCCAGTAACTGGCCTTGAGCTGCGGATAACCCAATTCCGTAACGCTCGGCACATCCGGCAGCGCCGGGTCGCGGCGGTCCGTGGTCAGTGTCAGGATCTTCACCGCGCCGGCCTTCTGGTGGTCCGCCAGCGCGATGGGGGTCATGAAGGACAGATCATTGCGGCCGCTGATCAGGTCCATCAGGCTGGTGGGCGTGCTCTTGTACGGCACGGCGGTCAGCGGGATGTCCAGCGTCTTGGACAGGATCAGGCCGTAGAGATCGGTGACGCTGCCGGGACCCAGCGAGCCGTAGGTCAGGGGGCGGCCCGCGCGCTTGGCATAGGCCACCAGTTCCGCGATGGAGTTCACGCCCATCTGGGGCGGCACCGTGATGGTCAGCGGGCCGTCAAAAAGCATGGCCACGGACGCGAAGCTGTCAAAACCATACTGCAGCGCGGGGCGCAGCAGGACGTTGAGCGACAGCGGCCCCGATCCGCCCATCAGCAGCGTCGAGCCGTCGGCCGGGGCGCGCGCCACGTAGCTGGAGCCGATGATGCCATTGGCGCCGGCCTTGTTTTCGACAATAAAGGGCCGGCCGATTTCCGCGCTCATGCCTTCGGCCAGCAGTCGCGCGAAATTGTCGTTCGGCCCGCCGGCGGCGTAGGGCACGATGAGGGAAACCGGCTTGGGGGCGGCGCGCAGCGGCCGGGCAAGCATCATGAGGGCGCCCGCGGCAATGAAGCCGCGGCGCGTGGGCTTGTACATAAGTCTGTCTCCTGCTCCCTTGTGCCCCTGGCCATTCCTCGGCGGGAACGGCCGTCCCGATGGCCGGGCGGGCGTCGTGGGGGGACGGCGCGGCAGCCGTCCTCGGTTATTTATCCACGTAAATGGTAAGTTTTATCGGCCGTGGAGATTACCCCATGGCTGCGCAGAACTGTTTTGCGGAAATTGCGGAGGTCGCGGCCACGGCATGGACACCGCCGGGCCGGGCTTTCCCGAATGGCGAGATTTACGCCTTAACGAATATTGTGAACCTACATTTTCGTTAAACAGTAAATTTTTAGCTGCGAGCGACGCCATGTTCCCGTTCCTTGCCTCCCGGTTCGCCGGCTTGCTGTCGACTGCCCTGTTGTGCCTTTCCGCGAGCGCCCACGCCGGCTATCCCGAGCGGCCGGTGACCCTGGTCGTGCCGTTTCCCGCAGGCGGCAATTCCGATATCGTGGCCCGGCGCGTCGCGGAGCGGCTGACGCAGTCCTGGGGTCAGCCGGTTATCGTCGAGAACCGGGCCGGCGCGGGCGGTCTGGTCGGTAATCAGGCGGTGGCCCGGGCCAAGCCTGACGGCTATACGCTACTGTTGGGTGGCCTGTCCACGCAGGTGCTGCTCGCGGGGACCGCGCCCGAGCTGCCCTATGACCCGGTCAAGAGTCTGTCGGCCGTGGCGCTGATATCCAAAGTGCCGCTCGTGTTGGTCGTGCCGGCGACATCGCCGGCCACGGACCTCAAGAGCTTTGCGCAATACCTGCGCCAGTCTCCTGGCAAATACAACTTCAGTTCCGCCGGCATCGGGACGTCTGGACACGTCACCGCGCAGTATTTCGCCAAGGCGATCGGCGCCGACGTCGTGCACATCGCCTACCGCGGCAGCGCGCCCGCGCTGACCGACCTGGTCGAAGGGCGCAATGCCTATCTCGTGGACACGCCACCCGTAGTCAAGGAGATGGTGAAGGCCGGCAAGCTGCGCGCGCTGGCAGTTTTCAGCGAGTCGCGCTTGCAGGACCTGCCGGATGTGCCGACGGTCGCGCAGGCCGGTCTGGGCGATCGTGTCCAGCACATGATGCAGCCCTGGCAGGCCATTTTCGCGCCCGGCGGCACCCCGCCGATGATCGAGGCATCCATCCACGATGCCGTCGACCAGGCGGTCTCGGATCCGGAATTCCAGGACAAGCTGCGGCAACTCGGCCTGATACCGCTGTCGGGATCGCTGGCCGATGCCAAGAAACGCTTCGAAGTAGACTATGCAAACTGGCTGCCTATCCTCAACGATATGGGCGTGAAGTCGGCGCCCTGAACCCGTTTGCCTCTGCCCGCATGAAAAATGATGATTCCAGCCCCATCGGGCAGGCCATTCGGCGCATCCGCAAGGAAAAAAAGATATCTCTGCAAGCCTTGTCCTCTGCGTCCGGGGTCGCCATTGGCATCCTTAGCGAGATCGAACGCGACCTGGGCAATCCTTCCCTGAAGACCTTGATGCGCATCCAGCAGGCACTGGAAGTGCCGTTGAGCGCGCTGTTCGACGGGCCGCGCGCCGGCCCGGCGGATGCCAGCGGCCTGGGCGCCCACGTCCGGCGCGAGGGGACAAGGCGCGCCCTGCCGTTCGGTACGCCGCTGATGACCAAGGAGATGCTGTCTCCGCCTGCCGGCCAGCGTCTGCAGTTCATGGTGCTGACCATCCAGCCGGGCGGCACGTCCGGCCCGGCGGCCCTGAGCTATCCGGCCGAAAAAGGCGGGATGGTGCTGCAAGGGGCGTTTGACCTGGCCCTGGCCGACCAGGTGTTGCAGCTGCGCCGTGGCGACAGCTTTCAGTTCGACGGCGCCACGCCACATATCTTCAGCAATCCCTACGACGAGCCCGCCAGCTTGCTGTGGATCATCTCACACGAACCGCTGGCGGCCCGTCAGCTGTAGTTCACCAGCGCTGTGCGGGTGCGGGCAGCTCCAGGGCCCCGCGCAGCGCATCGCACAGGCGCTGGAATTCGGCTTCGGCCACGGCGCTATAGCGGCGCGCGCGCAAGAAGCCGTGAATCATGCCCTGGCCCACGCGCACTTGCGCCGCCGTCCCCGCCTGCCGCAGCTTGTCGGCGTAGCGCAGGCCATCGTCGAGCAGCGGATCGTGGTCGGCAAGCAGCAGATAGGCCGGTGGCAGTCCGGCGTGGTCCGTGGCGAGCATGGGAAGCGCGTAGCCGTCCGCCCCATCCAGGCCGTCCGGGAGAAAGGCGTTCAGGGCAAACGACATCGCCTCGCGCGTCAGGAAGGCGTCCTGGGTATTGTGCAGATAGCTGTGCGTGTTCAGGTCGGCGTCCAGGGTGGGATAGACCAGCGCCTGCATGCGCAGGCGCGGGCCTTGCCGGTCGCGCGCCAGCAGCGCGCAGGCGGCGGCAAGATTGCCGCCCGCGCTGTCGCCCGCCACCGCCATGCGATCGGTGTCGACCTTGAGCATGTCCGCCTCATCGGCGGCCCAGAGAAGGGCCTCGTAGGCGTCCTGGGTCGGCGCGGGATAAGGGTTCTCCGGGGCGCGGCGGTAGTGCACGCTGAACACCTGGGCGCCGGTATTGGCGGCCAGGCTGGCGGTAATGAAATCGTGGCCCTGAGGGCTGCCAGCCACGAAGCTGCCGCCATGCAGGTAGACGATGGTGGGCAGGGCCGCCTGGCTTTGCGGCCGGTAGATGCGCACGGGTATTTCGTGGCCCTGGCGCACGATATAGGTGTCGCTCACGTTCAGGCCGGCGGGGTAGGGCTCGCGTACCAGCGCCGCATACTGGTCCGCCCGTGTGCGGCGCTGCGCCAGCGAAATCTGCAGCCCCGCCATCCGGCCAAGCGCGCGCCGCGCTTCTTCCACATAAGCCTGGATACCTGGGTCGTATGTCATGCGCGGCTGTCCTTGTCGTGTTGGGGCCAGGATTCACTATAGCCAGATTTTCGCTTTGACGAAAAAAATCCGCAGAAATCGACGCTGTTTCGGCGATATGCGACAGTTGCTGCTTCCCAGCGTCCGCGCCGACCCGATAGGCGGCCGCGACGGCCCATTCCTCGATAAAGATGACGATGACTGCTGATACCGCTGTAATGCGCGCCGCCATGCTGGCGCCGCCCGTGAGTACCGTCGTGGCCGATCCGGCCAGCGTCCACGCGGCGATCGAAAGCCGCTTTTGCTGCCGCGAATTCCTGTCCAGGCCGGTCGAGCGGGACGTGCTGGAACGCATCCTGCGCGTGGCCAGCTGGGCGCCGTCCGGCTCCAACATCCAGCCCTGGAAGGTCTATGTGGTGCAAGGCGCCAGCCGCGACACCCTGTCTCGCAAGGTCCGCGCGGCGCAAGACGCCGTCAATGCGGACCCGGCCCTGGCCGAGCGCTATCGCGAGGAGTACCAGTACTACCCCACGCAGTGGGCGTCGCCCTATATCGAGCGCCGGCGCGCCTGCGGCCTGGGTCTATATGGCGTGCTCAATATCGCCAAGGGCGAGCGGGCGCGGATGCAGGCCCAGCACCAGCGCAACTACGAGTTCTTCGGCGCGCCGGTGGGGATGTTCTTCACCAACGAACGCCTGCTGGCCGAGGGGGCGCTGGTCGATACCGCGATGTTCGTGCAGAACGTGATGCTGGCGGCGCGGGCCGAAGGCCTGCACTCCTGCATCCAGGCGGCCTGGAACCCGTTCGCCTCCATCGTCCTGCCGCATCTTGGCGCGGGCGACGAGCGGCTGGTGTGCGCCCTGGCCCTGGGTCATGCGGATGAGGCGGCGCCGGTCAATACCTTCCGGCCCGACCGCGTGGATCCGCGGGCGTATACGTCCTGGCTGGACTAGGGCGACGAAGCGCAAGCGCCCCGTCGGTTCAATCTTCGGCGACGATGGGTTCGAAAGGCGTGCGCGCCCGAGGCTCCAGCTGCGTGACGATGCGCTGCAGGAGCTTGAGCAGGCGGGTGCGCTCGGCCTCGGACAAGGGCGCCATCTGTTCGGCATACGTGGCTTCGGCCATCCGCGCGGTCTGGTTCAGGGCCCGGTGCCCGGCCGCGGTGAGCGTCAGCCGGCGCCGGCGGCGGTCGGCATCGGCCTGCTGCCGGGTGATCCAGCCGCGGCTTTCCAGGGCCTGCACGATCTGCGAGACGGTGACTTTGTTCATGCCGATGGCCTTGGCCAGGTCGCCCTGGTTGATGCCGTGCAGGTCATGCAGGGCGATCATGACGGAATACTGGGCCGGCGAAAGGCCCAGGCGCTCGAAATTCTCCTCGAAGATCGCGACGTAGATCTGGTGCGCGCGGCGCAACAGAAAGCCGGGACGCGAATAAAGCTGGGGCAGTCGTTCGATGGCGTGAGCGGACATGGAGATCAATGGGGCGCTGGGGATGGGGCCGCCCGCCTCATGGCTGGCGGTGGCCGCTGAGTTCCGCGCCGGCCTGCGCGGACAGGGCGCGGCAGCAAGGGATCGCGGCGCAGGCGAACAGGGCCAGGATGACAAAGGCCGCCGAGAAATCCATGGCGGCGGGCGTGGCGCGGGCGCCTAGATTAGCAGACCACTGCACCAGCAGCGCCGACAGCGAAATGCCCAGCATGATGGCCAACTGCCAGGCCATGGTGTTCAGCGTGGTGGCCGAAGCGACTTTTTCCCTCGGCTGATCCGCATACGAAATGGCGGTCAGGGCGTTGAACTGCACGGCGCGGAAAAAGCTGGCCATGGAGACAAAGGCGGTAATGCCCGCCAGACCCCAATAGGGCAGTGCGAAGAGCGCGCATCCGGCCAGGGACAGGGCGCAGGCCGCGCCGTTGTAGCAGAGCACCTGGCGAAAGCCCCAACGGCGCAGCACGCGGCTGGTCTGCGTCTTGGTGAAGAAGGCCACCGAACCGCTGATCAGCAGCACGATGCCGCTTTGCAGGGCGGTATAGCCCAGGCCCAGCTGCAGCATCAGGGGCAGGAGAAAGGGCAGGGAGCCATAGCCCACCCGCACCAGCGAGCCGCCCCAGAACCCGGCGGCGAAGGTCGGCTGGCGCAGCAGGCGGAAGTCCAGCATGGGCGCGGCCAGGCCGCGGAAGCGGCGCAGGTAGAGGCCGGCGCAAAGGAGCAAGGCAAGCGCCAGCGCGGCCAGGAGCGGCAGGCCGGCGCCGTGCCGCGCCCGCTCCATCAGCAGGATGAGCAGGGCGAGCGCGGCCGTGGCGAGCAGCCACTCGCGCAGGTCGAAGCGCAGGTCGGCGCGGTGATGCAGCTGGGGCATGATGAAGCGCGCCGCCCACAGGCCGGCTAGGCCTACCGGCACATTGATGAGGAAGATCCAGTGCCAGGACAGATAGGCCGACAGCAGGCCGCCCAGGGGCGGGCCCAGCATGGGGCCCACCATGGCCGGCGTGATGAACCAGGCCAGCGCCTCGACCAGCTGCGCCTTGCTGGTGGTGTGCACGATGGCGGTTCGGCCCACCGGCACCATCATGGCGGCCGCCATGCCTTGCAGCGCCCGGAAGGCGGCTAGCGCCGGCAGGCTGGTCGCCAGGGCGCACATGACCGAGCTGGCCGTGAACAGCGCCACCGCGCCGGTGAATACCGTGCGCGTGCCATAACGCGCCGCGACCAGGCCGCTCAAGGGCAGGAACACCAGCGAGCACAGGAGATAGATGGTCATCGTCAGGTTCAGGCTCAGCGGCGCCACGCCGAAGTCGCGCGCGATATCGGGGATGACCGGACTGATGATGGTGGCGTCCAGTTGCTCCATGAAGTAGGCCGAGCCGACCAGGATGGAAAGCGGGCGGAAACTGGTGTCGCGCACGGCCGCGCCATGGGAAGCGCCGCGGATGGAGCTGGGCATGTCTGCTGCGTGGAAGTGGCGGGAAAGTACGCCATTCTGCGCCTTCGGGGCGCCTGCCAAAAATGCGAATAGTAAATAAGCTAACAAATTAATGTGCGTTTGATAGTTAGTCCGCTGACGATAGGATGCCTCCAGTACCCATCCCGCAATGGAGCAAGGCAATGGCATTACTTGAGCTGGCGACGCCGGATTGGCTGGCCGACAACATTGGGCAGCAGGATCTCGTGATCATCGATACACGGCCGGCGGCCGACTATTGGGCCGGACATCTGCCTGGCGCCAGGCACCTCGACCCTTCGCTGTTTGCCGTCACCCGGACGGACGCCGCCTCGTTGGCGCGCCTGCATGCGGTGCTGGCCTGGAGTCTGTCGGCCATCGGTTTGTCGCGCGAAGCCCGCGTGGTGGTGGCCGGGGCGCATAACGAGGTCAACGCCGCGCGCGTGGCCTGGGCGCTGGCCTATGCCGGCCAGCCCCATATCCGCCTGCTCGACGGCGGCATCGAGGCCTGGACGGGCGCACGCGAGGCCGTCGCGCCCGCCGTGCGGGCCACGGCCTATGAGCCGCGGCCGCAGGCGGCCTACCTGGCCACGGCCGATGAGGTGCTGGCCGCCTCCCGCTCGGGCGCCGAGCGCATCGTCGATGCCCGCAGCCGGGAGGAGTTCGACGGGCTGCGCAGCAATGCCGGGCGCAAGGGCCGCGTGCCCGGCGCGCGCTTCTGGGATACCGGGCAGGAGCTGGCGGCCGACGGCCGCTACGCGCCGGCGGCCGAGGTGGCGCGCAAGGCCGGCGACGTCGTGTCCGCCGGACAACGAGCCATCGTCTATTGCGGCGGCGGCGGCCGGGCCGCGCGCACCTTTGTCGCCCTGCAATTGGCCGGACATGCCGCCACGGCGGTCTACCCGGCTTCCTGGAACGAATGGGGCACTTCCGAACAGTATCCGGTGCAGACAGCCTAGGCCATCCGGCAACAAGGACGCAGAAACATCATGTACGGCATCATCGTCGACAACGAGAAAATCGACCGGATCCAGCCGAGGATCCTGGATATGGCGCGCTATCCCGCCGACGCCGCCGTCTATGGCGGCGTCACCGTGACGCCCTATTCGCCCACGGTGGGCGCGCGGGTGAGCGGGCTGCGCATCGATGGGGAGGGCGACCCCTCTCCCGGCGTGCGCGCGCAGCTCTATGAGGCGCTGCTGCGCTATGGCTTTCTGAGCTTCGAGCCTGGCACCGTGGAGGTGGAGCACTTCGAGCGCCTGGTGTCGCTCTTTGGCAAGGCCAAGCTGATGAACACGCCCTATACGCCCGAGACGGGCAAGAGCGGCCAGCTCAACACCATAGACGCATCGACCAAGAAAACGCGCATGAACTACATCTGGCATATGGACCAGGTGTTCCAGCCGGTTTCGCCGCCCTATACGGCCTTGTTGGGCGAGACCATGCCCGCCTTGGGCGGCGATACGCTGTTCGCCAATGCCACCGCGGCCTACGAGCTGCTCGATCCCATGCTGGCGGCCTACCTGGAGACACTGACCGCGGTGCACGACGCGGACACCATGGGCTATCTGACGCTGGCCTATCACGACCTGGAGGCCCGCGCCGAGCAACGCCGCAAGTATCCGCCCATCGAGGTGCCGCTCATCCGCAAGCATCCCGAGACGGGCCGCAAGCAGATTTTCGTCAACGAGCTCTACACCCATCGCATCCTGGGCGTGAGCCGGCGCACCAGCCAGGCCTTGCTGGACGTGCTCTTCGATGCCTTGAGCGCGCCCGAGGTACAGGCGCGCCATCGCTGGGAGAACGGCACGGCCCTGATCTGGGACAACCGGACCGTCCAGCATCGCGGCGTCCCCGACTTCGGCAGCCAGCGGCGCGTGATGCATCGCGCCCTCGTGCTGCCCAGCTGACCTCCCGACCGGTCTTTTCCAGATAGAAGCATCATGAAACGCAGAACATTTCTTCAATTGGCGGGCGGCGCGGCCGCCGCCGGACTGTTGCCGGGCGCCGCTTGGGCGCAGGACAAGAAAAAAGTCCGTATCACGCTGCCTTCGGCCGGCAGCGCCGGCTCGGCCTGGCGTCCCATCGTCGAGCGCTACAAGCTGGACCAGGATCTGGGCATCGCCCTGGAATGGGTGACGGCCGATCCGGGCAAGATGCAGGTGCAGCTGAGCGCGGGATCGCTGGATGTCGGCGTATTCGGCGCGGTGGGCCTGGCCACGCTGGCCAACCGCGGCAGCGATATCGTGCTCTTCGGCCCCGCGCTGAACAATCATGGACGCTGGATCGTGCGCGGCGACAGCGCTTTCCGCTCTCCCAAGGACCTGATCGGCAAGCGCATCGCCACGACCGCCGAAACCAGTGAAACCTATCAGCAGGCCCGCATCGCCGCCTCGCTGTCCGGCCTGGACCTGAAGAAGGACGTCAAGGTCATCTTTGGTTCGCCCACGGCCAATCTCGCCCTGTTCGAGCGCGGAGACGTGGAAGGCATCATCACGCTGGAGCCGACCGCCACGCGCCTGGTGGGCCGGGGCGCGCGCGAGATCGCGCGCGTGGCCGACATCTGGAAGCAGGCCACGGGCCAGACCGACGATCCTTTCCTGGTGGGCCTGGCCAGCAGCCGGAGCTGGTTCGAGCAGAACCGCGAGACGGCGGGCAAGCTGGCCAGGCTGTTCGAGCGCATCGGCAGCACGATCGCGCAGCATCCCGACAGCCTCAAGCCCATTGCCGCCGAGCTGGGCCTGAAGTCCGATGAGACGCAGGCGATCGATCTGCTGCCCCAGCGCCTGGCGCCTACCTATGCCAGCAAATGGGATGTCAGCGTGTTCGCGACCATAGACAAACAGGTCGAGGTCGCCGTCCAGCTGGGCCTGCTGGACGCCGCGCCCGCGCGCAAACTCTATGTGAAGGCTTGAATGAGTACCGACAACGCGCTTCTGCATGGCGCCGTGTCCTCGCGCCGTATTCCCTGGCGGGCGGTCGCCAGCCGCGCCTGGCCGCCCTTGGCCTTCTTCGCGCTCCTGACCTCGGCCTGGGAGGCCATGGCGATCTGGCTGCACTCGCCGCTGGTGCCTGGCTGCGGCGCGATCCTGCGCGAGCTGGTGGAGATCGTGCGCAGCGGCTTTGCCTTCACCGAGATCGGTGTCACCTTTCTGCGCATGTCGTTGGGCTTCTTGCTGGCGCTGGTCCTGGCCCTGCCCATCGGCATCCTGACGGCCGTGTCGCGCACCGCCGAACGCTTCTTCGAGCCGGGCGTCATCCTCGGCCTGACCGTGCCGGGGCTGGTCTGGGCCTTGCTGTGCGTGATCTGGTTCGGCGTGTCGCTGGCCTCGCCCGTGGTGGCGGTGGCCCTGGGCGTGCTGCCGGCGATGGTGATCTCGGTCCACCAGGGCGTGCGCTCGCTGGAGCATGAGCGCGTGGAGATGATGCGGGTGTTTCGCCTGCCGCCGGCGCTGGTGCTGCGCAAAGTCTGGCTGCCCCTGCTCTACAGCTTTATCGTCTCCGGCTGCCGCGTGGGCTTTTCCATCGCCTGGAAAGTCATTGTGCTGGTCGAGATTTTCGGCATGTCGGATGGCGTGGGCTATCAATTGAATTCCAAGTTCAGCACCCAGGATGTCGAAGGCGTGATCGCCTGGACGCTGGCGTTCTGGATGGCCATGCTGGTCATCGAGCATGGCGTGTTCCGGCCGCTGGAGATCCACGCCAATCGTTGGAAGCGGGGGAACGCGCGATGAGCAGCAATATCCGTCTGCGCGGCATCGCCAAGCGCTATCCGCCCATGGGCGGCGCGGGCGAGCGCACGGTGCTCACGCAACTGGACCTGGATATCCGCGCCGGCGAGCTGCTCGCGCTGGTGGGGCCGTCCGGTTGCGGCAAGTCCACCCTGCTCAATCTGATCGCCGGGCTGGATCTGCCTTCCCGCGGCGAAGTGAGCTTCGACCGCCCTTTCGAGGGCATCAAGCTCGGCGTGGTGTTCCAGCAGCCGCGCCTGCTGGACTGGCTCAGCGTGGCCGAGAACATCGGCATCGTGCTGTCCGGGCAGGCCAGGGAAGACACCGCCCGGGCCGTGCGCCAGCTGCTGCAGCGCGTGGAACTGCCCGACCATGCCCAGGCCTTTCCGCAATTCCTCTCCGGCGGCCAGCGCCAGCGTGTGTCCATCGCGCGCGCGTTTGCCGTGCAGCCCGATGTGCTGCTGCTGGACGAGCCCTTCAGCGCGCTGGACGAGTTGACGGCACGGCGCCTGCGGCAGCTCCTGCAGGCCATGTGGCTGTCGGGCGAAGGGCCGCGGCCGACCGGCGTGCTCGTGACGCACAACATGCTGGAGGCGGCCTTCCTGGCCGACCGCATCGCCGTCATGGGCGGCTCGCCGGCCGAGATCGTGCGCATTATCGAGGTGGACGTGCCCCGGCCGCGCGACCCCGACGATCCCGCCCTGTTCGAGGTGCATCGCCAGGTGATGCAGGCCCTGCAGCATTGAAGGACGCCCGGCTGGGTTCATGCAGCCCGCGCCGGGCCGGCGATTCTCAATAAATGAGAGCCGGAAGCCGGTTGGCCGGTTTTAGTATCATGGACATCATCTTCGCGCGGGCCCCGGCCCGCAGGCATACCGACGAGCGTTCATGAGCGACATCTTTCACTTCGAGGCCGGCACCGCGCCGCTGCTGATTTCCATCCCCCATCTGGGCAGCCTGATCCCCGAGGCGCAAAAGCCGCTCATGACCGAACTCGGCCTGCGCTCGGGCGATACCGATTGGCACCTGGATCGCCTCTACGCCTTCGGCAAGAAGCTGGGCGCCTCCTTCCTGTGGGCGCGCTATTCGCGCTATGTGGTGGACCTGAACCGCCCGCCCAATGACGAGAGCCTCTATCCCGGCCAGGCCAAGACCGGCCTCTGTCCCACGCATACCTTCGACGGCCAGCCCCTCTATCTCGACGGCCGCGACGCCATTGGCGATGCCGAGCGCGATGCGCGCCGCGCGCAGTACTGGCAGCCCTACCATGACCAGCTTCGCGGCGAGCTCGACCGCCTGCGCGCCCGGCACGGCAAGGTCCTGCTCTGGGAAGGCCATTCGATCGCCAGCGTCATTCCGCGCCTGTTCGAAGGCAAGCTGCCCGACCTGAACATCGGCACCTCCAGCGGCGCCAGCGCCGCGCCCGCCATCCAGGACGCCATCCAGCGCGAGCTGGAAGGGCAGTCGGCCTACACCTGGGCGGTCAACGGCCGTTTCAAGGGCGGCTATATCACGCGCCACTATGGCGATCCGGCCAAGGATATCCATGCGGTGCAGCTGGAGATGTGCCAGTCCACCTATATGGAAGAGCGCCACCCCTACCCCTGGGTGGAAAACCAGGCCGCCCGCGTGGGCGCCCTGGTCGAGAAGCTGGTGAACAAGGCTTTCGAGACACTCTGACGGCCTGGAAGTGTTGACGAGATTCTCCGGTCCTCAGATAGCAGGTGGCTTATCGGTTTATGCCACGTTTTTGTGAGGCGGGAAGCGCGACGAATGCTCAATCGCACACCTTGTTAATATCTTGAAATACTTGTCGAGACTTATTCAAGAGTGGAGCGAAAGTGCAGGCACTAAGGGACGTGTTTGAAAACTATGCTGCCAGCAAAGCGAATAAGGTAGCAAAGCGTACGGGGACTTTGGATCAGCAGGCCATACTCGAAGCGCTACCCGCTTTTTTTGAGCATGTACTCATCACCTTGGGACGCCAGGTAGAGTATCTGGTGGAGGGCTCAATCGGCAATGGGAATGTTGCTCGGGTGCCATGGGTAGCAATTTTCCGCCGCGAAATTACTGTCTCTGCTCAGCGAGGGTTTTATATTGTTCTGCTCTTTGCGGAGGATATGAGCTGCTGTTACCTCAGTCTTAATCAGGGGTTTACAGAGTACTCTCAGCAATTCTCAGACAAGACGGCTCACCAGAAGATTGGATGGGTCTCTGCGCAGGCAGGAAAGCACCTTCTCCAGGAGGAGGAGACGATTCATGGCCGTATAGATCTAAGAGCGACGGGAGCTCTGGGTAAGGGCTACGAGGCTGCAGCGATCAAGAGTTATGTGTATTTTCCAGATAGATTGCCTGATCCCGAGGTCGTCCGCCGTCAATTTCAGAAATTGCTGTCTGATTATGATGTGCTCTATCGCAGCTTTGGTCCGTCCCTAAGTTCACTTGCGACTCAATCGGAGGGGCAGTTCCAGGAAGCTGTTATTGAGAAGGCCGCTAAACCGAGGACGATGGAATTCGTCGAACCACCAGGAGGACTGCATAAGCCGCCAAAGAGGTCAGTTGCCTCCACCGAGAAATATGTACGCAATCCCGAGGTGGCTGCTGCGGCCCTAATGCGAGCAAATTTTCGCTGCGAAGTAAACGCCGCGCATATCACCTTCCTGACTCGTAAGCAGCCTTACGTCGAAGCTCACCATCTTATCCCGTTCTCTCGTCAGGATGATTACGAATATTCTTTGGATGTCGTAGCAAATTTGGTTGCTCTCTGTCCCACCTGTCATAGACAACTTCACTACGGAAGGGCAAGGGACAAACGGCCTGTTTTAATGGCACTACTGCAAAGGCGCCACGCCCGTCTGTTGGAAAAGCAGATCTTGATAGAGGCTGAAACCTTGCTTGACTACTATAAGGCTCCTTTGCTGGAGGACGACGACTGAACAGAGTAGGGCTTCATCCCTACTTATTATGAAAGGGACCGCCGGCTGGCACAGCCCGCGGTCCCTTTTCTTTGGCGCCGCCCGGCATGGCCGGACCGGCCTGGCGCGCTACCGCTGCTTAAGCCCGAAGCGGGTCACGATCCCGGCCTGGCGCGCCGTCTCACGCTGGGCATGCGCGGCGAAATCGGCGCCAGACATATACACCACGTCCTGGTTGAGCGTCTCCAGTGTCCTGAGGTGCTCGGGGTCGTTGAGCGCTTGCTGGAAGGCATCGTGCAGGCGGGCCATGACGTCCGGCGCCATGCCCGGCGGGCCGGCGATACCATAGGGCGATTGCTCCGAGATGCCATAGCCCAGTTCCTTGAGGGTCGGGACGTCGGGCCATTTCTTGGCGCGCTTTTCGCTATAGACGGCAAGCAGCCGCACGCGGCCGCTGTTCACCAGTTCCGCCCAGGCGCTGCCGTCGGAGCTGAAATCCACCTGGCCGGATAGCAGCGCCATGTTGACCTCGGAATTGCCCTTGTATGGGACGTGTAGCCAATCGATGCCTCGTTGCTGGGCGACCGCTTCCATGGTGACGTGCTGCACCGAGCCCGTGCCTATGGTGCCGTAGCGTACTTTTCCGGGATGGGCTTTTGCATAGGCAACCAGCTCGTCGAAGGTCTTCCAGGGTGCGTCGCTTTTGACGGCCGCGCCAAAGAGATAGCCGGATACGCCGATGATGTAGGACAGTCTGGCCGGGTCGTAGGGCATCTTGGTGATGGCGGGCATGCGGAACACGCCCACCGACACCTGCGACAAGGTGTAGCCGTCGGGCATGGCCGTGCTCAGGTTGACCGCGCCCAGGGAGCCGCCGGCGCCGGGTTTGTTCACGATGGTGATGGGCTGGCCGAGGTGGCGCGAGGCGGCCGCGCTCAGGCTGCGCATCTGGATGTCCGTGGCTCCGCCGGGCGGATAGGGCACGATCATCGTGATGGGGCGTTCAGGGAAATCGGCCTGCGCGGGGGCGCCGGCCGCCACGAGGCCGAGCGCCATCAGGGCTGGGGCAAAGATTTTCAAGGCAAAGTCTCCTCGAGAAACGTGAATCTGGCGGGCGATGCGTGCCGCCGCCGTTTTATGCCTGCTGTTGCAGGAAGGCCTGTATACGCCGCGCCACGGCTTGCGGTTGCTCGAAGTGGGGCAGATGACCGCAGTCGGTGAATATGGTCATCTCTGAATGACGCAGGCAAGCCTGCCAGAGCGTGGCCTGTTCGGCCGGTACGAGCTGGTCCTGATCACCCCAGAGCACCAGCGCGGGGATATCAAGTCCGGCAAGCGCGGCTTCGAGACGAGGGTTGTGGAAGCTGCCGCCCAGCCTGCCGGTGGCGGCGCGATTGCGCTTCTGCAGGGCGCGTTGGGTATCGTCCATGGACTCGGCCAGAATGCGCTCGGCCACGCTCTGATCGAAGTAGAGCTTGCGCACGAAAGCCTCTTCGCTGGCGGGCGGGGCCGACGCCACCCTGGGCCGCAGTCCGGCTGGGCCGATCAGGGTCAGGCTGCAGACATTCTCCGCATCCAGCGTGGCCAGCTCGGCCGCCAGCCAGCCGCCGAACGAGCTGCCGATGACGTGGCAGGGGCCGCTGGCGCGCAGGAAGTCGCGATAGTAGGCGGCCAGTTCAGCGGTCGAGCCAATATCGGGCGACTCTGGCGTCAGGCCAAAGCCGGGGTGCTCGGGAAACCAAATCTCATGGCTGCGCGCCAGGTGCTGGAAGAATTCAGGCCAGCCGCTCAGGCCGGCGGCGCCGTGCAGGAACAGTACGCGCGGACCCTGGCCCCCGCGCAGCATGCGTGCGGGAATGTCGCGTACGGTCCGGGTGGTCAATATTCCATCCAAGTCATGACTCCTGTGTTGATCAAAGCAATGTCGTGGCCGTCAGGCCGCTGCCGCATAGGGTGCTGCCGTGGTGCAGAGGTAATCGTCAGGGTTGAATTCCCGGGTCAGGGACCAGAAGTCCACCAGGCGCCAGGGCGAAGTCATGGTGACGCGGTTGTGCTTGTTCTTGTACCAACTGGTCACGCCGGGATGGGCCCAGACCATGTTGCGATGGCGTTCGTCGATCTGCTGGTTGTAGCGGTCATGCACCTCACGGCGGACTTCCAGCGTGCGCAGATTGCGCTCGACCATCTCGCGTACCGCCTGCAGGATGTAGGTGACCTGGCACTCGCTATGGAAGATGGCGCTGCCGCCATGCGAGAGGATGGTGTTGGGGCCGGCCAGGACGAACAGATTGGGAAAACCGGGCACGCTCATGCCTTTGTAGGCGCGGGGATCGTCGTCGCCCCAGAGTTCGCGGATGCTGCGGCCGCCCCGGCCGATGATTTCCATGGGCCACAGCAGCTTGGAGGCGTGAAAGCCGGTCGCCATGACGATGGCGTCGACCTCGTGCAGCTTGCCCGTGCGGGTCAGGATGCCGTCGGCCGTCACGCACGCGATCGCGTCCGTCTCGAGTTCGACATTGGGGCGCTTCAACGTCGCGAACCAATGGTTGTCGCGCAGCAGGCGCTTGCCGTAGGGAGGGTAGCCCGGCGTGCATTTGCGCATCAGCGCTTCGTCGCCGCCGAGCTGTTCGCGCATATAGGCCAGGATGTTCTCGCGCATCTGGTGGTTCTTGGCATTGAGCGAGATATCGGGCTGGTCCCAATCGGGGTCGATGAACAGGCTGTCGTGAAAACTGTCCGAAGCGGCCCAGAAGATCAGGAAGCGCGCCCACTGATTGAAGTAGGGGATGTGGCGCAGCGCCCATTTCTGGCCATCCGCGACGGCACGGTGGTAATTGGGATTGCCCATGGCCCAGTGCGGCGAGCGCTGGAAAATGGTCAGCTTGTCCACCTTGGGCGCCAGCGCGGGCCCGGCCTGCATGCCGCTGGCGCCGGTGCCTATCATCGCGACCCGGCGGCCGTCGAGCTTGACGGCCGGATCCCATTTCGCCGTGTGCACCACATCGCCGCGGAAATCCTGCAGGCCTTCGATGCTCGGCGTGGCCGGCACATTGTGGCCCACGGCGGTGATGAAGACATTGCAGGCCTGGGCCTGGGCGCGGCCGTCGCGATCCACGCTGTGCACCAGCCACAGGCCGCTTTCCTCGTCCAGCCGGGCGCTTTGCACCGATACGCCGAAGCGGATGTGCTCGCGCAAGCCGAACTTGTCGGTGGTGTCCTCGATGTACTGCTGGATTTCGTCGCGCTTGGCGAAATAGCGCGACCACTCCGGGTTGGGGTTGAAGGAGTACGAGTAGAAATGCGAGGGCGTGTCCACGCCACAGTCGGGATAGGTGTTCTCGTGCCAAGTGCCGCCGACGGTTTCGTTGCGTTCCAGAATGACGAAGGGGATGCCGGCCTGCTTCAGGCGCACGGCCGCGCAGATGCCTGACAGGCCGGCGCCGGCGATGAGCACGCGGAAATCCGCCAGGCCCAGGGGGGCCGGGTCGCGGCGCCATTGCAGGGCGCGCGTATTGGCCTGCGCCAGGCCCAGCTCCTCGATGAACAGGGGCACGTATTCGGGCGGCATTTGCGCGCCCACGCTGGCGCTCATGATGCGATGCAGGACATCCGGCGGCGGCAGGGCTGGCAGGCGGGGGTCGGCGGCCTTTTCCTTGAGCACGGCTACCAGCCGCTCGCGGATGCGGCGGCGCAGCGGTTCCGGCACCTTTTCCATATAGTTCCAGCCGCCCTGGATGTGGGGCGTCATCTCGTCCAGAATCGCGAGATCGCCCGTCAGGTGCACCAGCACGAGCGCGGCGGGCACGATGTCGGCTTCTTCGAGCGCGGCGCGCAAGGCGGCTTCATCGCGCGTGGCCGCATGGAATATATTCTCGGGGGGATACTTCATTGTCTCCAGACCTGATAAGAAAGGCATGGCGGCAGTCTAGGGATGATCCCGGCCGGGCATGACGATATTGATTGATGGGTGGGATCAGGAATCCTGATGGCGCTGCGGCGCCGGCCCACCGGAGGAGACACAGGCCATGGAGATCCGGGCCCTGCATTACTTCATCGGCGTTTTTGAAGAAGCCAGCTTTACGCGCGCCGCCGAGCGCATGCATGTGGTGCAGTCCGCCCTGAGCATGCAGGTGCGCAATCTGGAGGAAGAGCTGGGGACGCCCCTGTTCGAGCGCAGCCAGCGCGGCCTGACGCCAACCGTGGCGGGCCGGCGGCTCTATGAGCTGGCGGTGCCCATCGCGCGCGATCTATCGGCGGCCAAGCAAGAAATCCTCGACCTGGTGGCCGGCGATGTCGTCACCGGCTCGCTCAAGGTGGGGGTGACCTCATCCATGTGCAAGAACGTGCTGGGTAAGGTGCTGGACGATTTTCTGCGCCTATATCCCGCCGTGGACATTTCCGTCACCGAGGGGTATGCGCGCAATATCACCGAATTGGTGCAGGCCGGGACGCTGGACCTGGGGCTGGGCGCCATGCCGCTAGATAGCACCAGCCTGTCCTGCGAACTGGGCTTTACCGACGAGTTCGTGCTGGTGTCCAGCCAGCCCATCAACGGCCCGACCTTCAGCCATTGCGATCTGTCGACGATGCACGATCTGGTCCTGGTCATTCCTTCGGAGCGGCATCTGTTGGGATCCACCATGCAAAGCTATATCGCCAGCGGCCGCGTCAAGGCGCGCAAGGTCATCAAGATAGACGGCATGGTGGCGACCCTGGAGAGCATCCGGCATTCCAGCTGGGGCGCGATCTGCCTGATGAACTCGGTGGCCGACCAGATCGACACCGAGCAGTATTTCATCTATCCCATCTCCAATCCGCGTGTGCAGTTCGATCTCTTTCTATTGCATGACCTGCGGTCACCTCCCACGCTGGCCGCGAGGCGCTTCAGTGGCATGTTTTCGCGCCGGCTGCGCGAGATCAAGGAAATGTGGTCGAGCAAGTTTCCTGAACTGGACGCCTCGGTGCGGCGCCTTTGATTCTCAGCCGGCGCGGCCGCTTCAGGCGTTGGCGCCGCCGTCCACGGTCAGGCCGGCGCCGTTGATGGAGCGCGCCTGCGGGCCCGCGACGAAGGCGATCAGCGCGGCGATGTCGTCGGGCGAGCCGTATTCAGGGATGGCCATGCGCTCGCGCTGGGCGTCGGCGTGCTCGCCGTTGGCCGGGTTCATCTCGGTGTTGGTCGAGCCGGGGTGGACGATGTTGACCGTGATGCCGCGCGGCCCGAGGTCGCGCGCCAGGCCCTGCGTCCAGGCGATGAGGGCCGACTTGCTCAAGGAATACAGACTCATGCCCGGCGCCGGGACGCGGCTGGCGAGATTGCTGCCGATGGAGATGATGCGTCCGCCCTGGCCCATGTGGCGGGCCGCGGCCTGGCTGGCGAGGATGACAGCGCGCACGTTGATGTTCAGCGTGGCGTCGATGTCGGCCAGGCTGAGGTCTTCGATGGGGCCGGCGCGGAAGATGCCGGCGTTGTTGACCAGGATGTCCAACCCGCCCAGGGACCGGGCCGCCTCGTCCACCGCCGCGGGAACGGCGCGGGGGTCGGCGCTGTCGGCCTGGATGGCCAGGCCGCGCCGCCCCAGCGCCTCGATGTCGGCCACGACCCGGGCCGCGCGGTCGGCCGCGCGCTCGTAGGTGATGGCGACGTCGGCGCCTTCGGCGGCCAGGCGGCGCGCGATGGCCGCGCCGATGCCGCGGCTGCCGCCGGTGACCAGGGCCTTCTTGCCTTGCAATGTGCTCATGGGATTTCCTTAATTTTGTAGTGATCGGTACAAAAATGCTATGGTAGAGTCGTTCCCGGCGTCAAGCATTTATTTGTCAATCAATACAGAATTTGGATATCCATCATGGCAGAGCGAGGCCGTCCCAGGAGTTTCGACCGCGAGGCCGCTTTGGCGCGCGCCATGGAGGTCTTCTGGCGCAAAGGCTACGAAGCGGCGTCCATGGCCGACCTGACGGCCGCCATGGGGATTGCCTCGCCTAGCCTTTACGCCGCCTTCGGCAGCAAGGAGGCCCTGTACGGCGAGGCGTTGGCCTACTACAGCGCCACCGAGGGCAGGGAAATCTGGAGCGCGCTCGCGCGGGCCGGCAGCGCCTACGAGGCCGTCCAGGCCTATCTGATGGAATCGGCCCGGGTGTTCACGCGCCGCGCCAAGCCGGCCGGCTGCCTGATCGTGCTGTCGGCCCTGGACGACCATGCCGGCGCCATGCGCAAGCGCCTGGTCGAGATGCGGGCCGCCAATATCGCCGACCTGCGCGAGCGCCTGCGGGCCGGGGCGGCCGCGGGCGAGATATCCGCGGCCGCCGACCTGGATGCGATGGCGCGCTATTACGTGACCGTGCAGCAGGGCATGTCCATCCAGGCGCGCGACGGCGCGAGCCGGCGCGAGCTGGAGGGCATCGCGGCTTCGGCCCTGGCGGCCTGGCCGGCGCTGGCGGGCGCGCCGCGCTGAGGCGCCAGACAGCGCCTGTCGCCCGGGCCGCCAGGGGCCGCCCGCCGCAACGGCGCGCAGGGCGCCGAGAATCCCCGCCGATGCGCTAGCATGTCCGCCACCCCTTCACCCGGAGACTACGCATGAGCGCCCTGGACGCCTTCCCCATCACCCGCAAATGGCCCGCCCTCCATCCCGACCGCATCCAGCTGTATTCGCTGCCCACGCCCAATGGCGTGAAGGTGTCCATCATGCTGGAGGAAACCGGCCTGCCTTATGAGGCGCACCGGGTGAGTTTCGATGCGCAGGATCAGTTTTCGCCGGAGTTCCTGTCGCTGAGCCCGAACAACAAGATCCCGGCCATCCTGGATCCGGCCGGTCCCGACGGCAAGCCGCTGGGCCTGTTCGAGTCGGGCGCCATCCTGGTCTATCTGGCGAGCAAGACGGGCGCCTTGCTGCCGGCCGATGCGGCGGGCCGTTTCGAGACCCTGCAATGGCTGATGTTCCAGATGGGCGGTATCGGCCCGATGTTCGGCCAGCTGGGCTTCTTCCATAAATTCGCCGGCAAGGACTATGAGGACAAGCGTCCTCGTGACCGCTATGCGGCCGAGTCGAGCCGGCTGCTGGGCGTGCTGGACCAGCGTCTGCAGGACCGCCAATGGGTGATGGGCGATGCCTACACCATTGCCGACATCGCCATCTTTCCCTGGGTGCGCAACCTGGTCGGCTTTTATGAGGCGGGCGGGCTGGTGGGCTTTGAGCGCTTCGCCAATGTGAAGCGCGTGCTGGATGCTTTCGTGGCGCGGCCGGCCGTGGCGCGCGGCTTGACGATTCCGTCCGCCTAGCGCGTGGCGGGCCGCTGGCTGTAACAAACCCTGTTCATGACGGCGGACAGCCGGTACATTGCATATTCTGACAACTAGCTGAATAAATGGCGGAGGACGACGTTCCCACCCAGCTCATTTCAGGAGAGATGCAATGAAGATCCGGATTCGCCGGGCCGCGGCCGTGCTGGCCCTGGGCCTGGCCACGGCGGGGGCCTGGGCCCAGAAAGCCCCGGCCTACCAGCCCACGGTGGGCCAGGAAGGCAAGGACGTGGTCTGGGTGCCCACCCCCCAGGCGCTGGTCGATCGCATGTTGGAGATGGCCGAGGTCACGCCCCAGGACTATCTGGTGGACCTGGGGTCGGGCGATGGCCGCACGGTGATCACGGCCGCCAAGCGGGGGGTGCGCGCCCATGGGGTGGAGTTCAATCCGGACCTCGTGGCCCTGTCGCGCAAGGCCGCCCAGGACGAGGGCGTGTCCAAGACCGCGACCTTCGAGCAAGGCGATATCTTCAAGACGGATTTCTCCCAGGCCACGGTGGTGACGCTGTTCCTGCTGCCGCAGCTCAATCTGCGCCTGCGGCCCATCCTGTTGGACATGAAGCCGGGCACGCGGGTGGTGTCCAATTCCTTCAATATGGACGACTGGACGCCGGACGAGACCGCCCAGGCGGGCGGCGATTGCATCAATTACTGCAATGCTTATAAGTGGGTGGTGCCGGCCAAGGTGCAAGGCAGCTGGCGGCTTGAGGGCAAGCGGCTGACGCTGAACCAGCGTTTCCAGAAGCTGGACGGTAATCTGCATGACGGCGCCGATGCGATCACGCTGCGCGAGGCGCGCATGGACGGCGCGCGCATCGCCTTTGTCGCTGGCGGCGACCGCTATGTTGGCGAGGTCCAGGGCGATACGATCACCGGCACGGTCAACGGCTCGGGCCGCTGGTCGGCCACCCGCATCCCCTAGGCGCAAGGGCCGCGCGGCCCTTGCTGCTAGCCCGTCGTCTTGTCGGCCGACAGCCGCAGGCTGGTCTTGAGCATGTCGTAGACGTGCCGCGTCAACGGATTGATGAGGCCGCGCCGCATCCACAGGAAATAATTGACGTCCGGCAGGGGCGGCAGGCCGTCTTTCTCGCCCAGCACCCGCATGTCGGCGCCAAGCAGTTCGACGCTGCGCGCCGTGATGCCCAGGCGGGCGCGCAGCGCGGCCTTGATGCCGACCAGGTTGGGCGCGACGTAGTTGGTTTGCCAATGCACCTGGGATTGCTCCAGGGCATTGAGCGCGATGCGGCGGAAGATGCTGGGTTCGTCGGCCAGCACCAGGGGCACGGGCGCATGGATGTCATGCACATAATCGGCCGAGCACAGCCATACCGTGGGCGAGGTGCGCAGCACCACGCCTTCGAAATCCTGGTCAAAGCGCGTGGACACGGTCAGGTCCAGTTCGCCGTTGCGCAGCGCCGTCATGAGGCGCGGGCTGCGGTCCACCCGGATCTCCAGCTTGATGCGCGGGAAGGTGCGCCCCACATGGGTCAGCACGCTGGGCAGGATGCTGTCGGCCACGTCGTGCGGCGAGCCCAGCCGCAGCTCGCCTTCGAGCAGGCTGTCCTGCAGAGAGCGCAGGGCCTCGTCGTTGATGGCCAGCATGTGCCGCGCATAGGTGACGAGCTTCTCGCCATGGCGGGAGAGGCGTTTGTTGCGGCCGCGTTTCTCGAACAGGGGAAGGCCGATCAGGCTTTCAAGGCGCTGCATCTGCTGCGTGATGGCCGATTGGGTTTTGTGCAGGCTGTCGGCGGCGGCCGAAAACGAGTCATGTTCGGCAATGGCGACCAGCGTGCGCAGCAGGTCCAGATCCAGGTTGCGCATGGCGATTCTCGATAGAAGGGTCTAGCACCGCGGACCATAGCGCAATTCGGCCGATGGCGCCGCCAAGGGCGTCAGGGGATGAAGCGGTAGGACGCGCGTTCGCGTTCGTCGATCTGGTTGACCAGATCCGTTTCCCACGCCAGGTACTGGATGGCGGCGGCCTTGTTGCCGCTATGCCGGTCATGCACGAAGAAGAGAAAATCGATGCAGGCCTCGTCGGGCGGAAGCGTTGGCGTGGCCTGCAGCGGCAGGCCGGCCGCGCGCCATTGCGAAGGCGGATCGAGCAGCAGGCGCGCGCCGGCCTGGCCGCCGTGGTCGCGGGCGTAAAGCTCGGCCACCCGGGCGTCATCGGCCACCAGCACGGCGCCGGGCGGCAGCGCTTCCCCCAGGCCGCGGATGCGCCATTGCGCGCCGGCGATGTGTTCCTTGCGATAGGCCATGCTGGGCCGCAGGTCGATGAAGCTCCGGCCTTCGGCCAGCAGCGCGGCGGCCTGGGCGCTGGCGATGCGCGGCAGCGTGGCCGGCACGCCGGGCGCGGGCGCCGGGGGCGCATCCAGGGCCGTGGTTTCCAGCACATGGACTTCCCAGCCCATCTGGCGCAGCCAGCTCGCCACGGCGGGCGCGCGCACCCCTTCGCCATCGACCAGCACCAGGCGCGCGCCGCGCGTGCCGGCGTATTGATCGGTGGCCTGTATCAGCTGGCCGCCCGGGGCATGGGCGGCGCCGGGCCAGGTGCCCTGGGCGTACTCCTCGGGCGTGCGCACATCAAAGACATAGGTCGTGCGGCCGGCTTCGGCCTGCCAGCGGCGCAAGGTCTCGGGCGTGATGGCGCCGATGCCATGACGCCGCGCCAGGGCTTGGGCGCGCTGGCGCGCGCGGGCCCGTTGTTCGGGCGAGGCGCTCAGGCCGTGCCGGCGGGTCTGGCCGTGATCCAGGCGGTAATCCTGCAGATACCAGCCCTGGGTGCCGTTCTCCAGCGTGTAGACGGGGTTCTTGATGCCCAGGTTGATGAGGGTCTGGGCGCCGATGATGCTGCGCGTGCGGCCGGCGCAGTTGATCACGATAGTGGTTTTTTCATCCGGCACGAGCTCGTCGATGCGCAGCGCCAGCTCGCCGTTCGGGCAGCAGATGGCGCCGGGGATGCTCATTTTCTGGAACTCGGCATAGGGCCTGCCGTCCAGCACCACCAGATCCTCGCCGCGGGCCAGGCGCTGCTTGAGCGCTTTGGCGCTGATGGCCGGCGTGCGCAGCGCGTGCTCGGCCAGTTCACCGAAGGTCTTGCTGGGCAGATTGACGCCGGCAAAGCGCGCATAGCCTCGCGTCTGCCAGGCCTGGACTCCGCCGTCGAGCACGGTTACCTGCCCGTAGCCGGCCGCGCGCAGCGCCCGGGCGGCTTGGTCGGCCACGCCCTTGCCCTCGTCGTAGACGACGATGCGGGTGGATTTGCGCGGCACCAGGCGGGCGGCCTCGAATTCCAGCTGGCTGTAGGGCAGGTTGACGGCGTAGAACAGATGAGACTCGCCATATTGGCCATGTTCGCGCACATCCAGCAGGGCGATCTCCTGGCCGTCGTGCAGCCAGTCCTTGAGCGTGGCGGCGTCCGTGCGCGCCAGGGGGGCGCTGAAGGCCGGGTTCAAGTCCTTGGACATGTCTTGGCTCACTGGCGCGTCTTCACGCCTATGGCCATCCGCTGGCAGGTGCCTTGCTCCAGGTCGAAGGCGATGCGGCGGTCCAGCGTCTCCAGCGCGCGGCCATACATGTGCAGATGGCGGATGACGTCCTGGCCTTCGATATGCACGGCATGGATGTCATCGGGCATGAGCGCGATGCCGCTGCCCGGCGCGACCACCACGGTGCCGGTCTGCGCCAGCGTGGCGCGGCCGGGCTGGCCGCCGTCGTCCTGGCGGTCGTAGGTGTAGTTCAGCTCCACGCCCTCGACGGCGGCGATACAGGCCCAGGTCGTGTGGTTGTGCGGCACGATTTTCTTGCCCGGGCGCATCACGTTCAGGTATAGCGCATACGACTTGTCATCGTCCTCCTGGATCAGGTAGCGGGCCTGCAGCTCGCCCGCTTCGGGCGCCGGATAGCGCTCGGCATTCCACCAGTCCTTGTGCGCGGCCAGGCCGATGAGTTTGTCCAGCGTCCGGGCCAGGGTGGCGCGGTTTTCGCCTTCTTGCGCGAACAAAGTCTTGATCTGGTCGATGGTGGCGCGGATCTCGCCGGCCCCCGGTTGGGCGTGCTGCATGGATGGCTCCTGTGGACGAAGAGTGCCCACCTTAAAGAGCCGGCGCGCCGGATTCAAATTAGCGCTGCGGCAAAATCCATAAGCCCTGCTGATGAATGGGGCGTTCACAGAGGGAAAAGCGCGATCCTGGGCTTGCCTGGGAGGCAGGCGTATCAGGGAAAATCCTAGGTAAGGCGGCCGGCAAAACTCCCCCGACCGCCTTATGGATGTTAAGGATTCGCGAATAGGTATCGCGCCTCATCGCCCGGTGAAGACCGGCGGGCGCTTTTCAAGAAACGCGCGCCGGGCCTCTTGGGCATCCTCGGTCTTGGCGACCTGGGCTGTCATGTCCTGCTCGTAGCGATAGCCGTCGCGCAAGCTCATGTCCTCGATGGCGTTGGCCGTCTGGATCATCAACTGCACGGAGACGGGGCTCTTGCTGGCGATTTGGCGCGCGATCTCGCCGGCCTCGGCCATCAGCCGCTCCGGCGGCACGCAGGCCTCGACCACGCCCAGGCGATACAGCTCGGCGGCCGGCACCCGCAAGCCGGTAAGCATCATGCGGCGCAGACGGGAGTGGCCGAACAGCCGTTGCGCATGCTTGACCCCGCCCAGCAGCCCGACATCGACCTCCGGCAGGGCCAGGCTGGCGTTCTCGGCCGCCACCAGGATGTCGCAGGACGCGGCGATGCCCAGGCCCGCGCCCAGGGCCGGGCCGTTGAGCGCGGCGATCACGGGCTTGGGGCATTCGCGGATGGCGTGGAAGAGTTCCCGGGTGCGGCGCGAATGCTGCGGCAGGCCGGCCGGCTCGGCCAGCATCTGCGACCGGCCCTTGAGGTCGGCGCCGGCGCAGAAGACCTTGCCCTCTCCGGTGAGTATGACGCAGCGCACATCGGGGTCCTCGCCGAACATGTCCAGCGCCAGGGTCAGTTCCTGGATGAGCGCGGTGTTTACGGCATTGACCGGCGGATGGGCCAGCCACACGGTGGCGATGTGATCTTGCAGTTGCACTCGCAGCGTGGAGAAGCGTTGATAGTCAGCCATGGGGAGGGTCCGGAGTCAGATGGTGTTTTCGGCGCGCAGTTGCGCGATTTCGCCGGCCGACAGGCCCAGTTCTCCCAGCACCTCGTCGGTGTGCTGGCCCAGCGTCGGCGGGCCTTGGTCCAGGCGCAGGCGGCTGTTGCGGAACTGCATGGGGCTGCGCAGCTGCGGCATGGGCATGCCCTCGGGATGCGGCGCGTCAAAGCGCATGCCGCGATGGCGGACCTGAGGGTCCTGCAAGACATCGGCGATGGTATTGATCGGCGCCGAGGGCACGCCCTCGGCCTCCAGCGCGGCCAGCAGCGCGGCCTTGTCATGCCGGCTCAGTTGCTCATCGAGCCAGGGATCGAGCTGATCGAGATGGGTGACGCGCCCGGCATTGCTGCGAAAGCGTTCGTCCTCGGCCATCTCGGGGTGGCCGAGCACCCGGCACAGTTTGGCGAATTGCGCATCCGAGCCGACAGCCATGATGATGCGTCCGTCGCGGCATTGGTAGACCCGCTGTGGCTGGATGTTCGGATGGCGGTTGCCGCGCCGCGGCGGCACCTGTCCGGAGAGCATATAGTTCATCGCCTGGTTGGCCAGCAGCGTCACCCCGACGTCCAGCATGGCCATGTCCACGTGTTCGCCCTCGCCGCTGACTTCGCGCCGCGCCAGCGCGGCCAGGATGCCGGTGGCGGCGTACAGGCCGGTGATGAGGTCCACCATGGGCACGCCGATTTTCATCGGGCCGCCGCCGGGGCGGTCATCGGCTTCGCCGGTGATGCTCATCAGGCCGCTCATGGCCTGGATCATGAAGTCGTAGGCCGGCTGGCGGGCGCGGGGGCCGCTTTGGCCGAAGCCGGTCACCGAGCAATAGATCAGGCGCGGGTTTTCGCGCTTGAGGTCTTCATAGCCCAGGCCCAGGCCGTCCAGGGTGCCGACCTTGAAATTCTCCAGCACGACGTCGGCTTCGCGCGCCATGCGGCGGATGAGCGCCTGTCCGCGCGGCGATTTGAGGTTGACCGTGACCGAGCGTTTGCCGCGGTTGCAGATGAGGTAGTAGCCGGACTCGCCGGTGCGCGAGCCGTCTTCCCGCCGCAGGAAGGGCGGTCCCCAGGCGCGCGTGTCGTCGCCGACGCCTGGTTGTTCGATCTTGATGACGGTGGCGCCCAGGTCGGCCAGCGTCTGGCTGGCCCAGGGGCCGGCCAGCACACGGCTCAGATCGAGGACACGGATATGGGAAAGCGGATGAGACATGGAAACTCCGGGGCTACTTCTCGGCGATGCCGGCCTGGTTGATGACGTTGCGCCAGCGCGTCTGCTCCTTCTTGAGCAGTTCGGCCATTTGCTCAGGGGTGTTGGAGATCGCCAGGATGCCCTGGTCCAGCATCTTGGCCTTGACCTCGGGTTCGGCGATGCTGGCCTGGATGGCGCTGGCCAGGGTCTGGACGATGGCCTCGGGCGTGGCCTTGGGCACGGAGATGTAGTTCACCGGCGAGGCGTCATAGCCGGGCAGCGCCTGCGACATCGGCGGCACGCCGGGCAGGATGGCGAGCTCGGTGCTGGTGGTCACGCCCAGCGGAATGAGCCGCTTGTCCTTGATGAAGGAGGTGTAGATGCCCACGGTGTCGATGGCCAGGTCGCCATTGCCCGCCACCAGGTCCTTGACCGCTTCGCCCGTGCCTTTGTAGGGCACGTGTTGCAGCTGGATGCCGGCGAGGATTTGCAGCAGTTCGCCATTCAGATGGCTGGAGGCGCCGATGCCGGCCGAGACGAAGTTCAATTCGCCGGGCCGCTTCTTGGCCAGCGCGATGAGTTCGTCCAGCGTCTTGACTCCCAGCTTGGTGTTGACCACCAGGACGCTGGGCGCCAGCGAGACCTGCGAGACCGGGCGCAAGTCGGCCGGGTCATAGGGCATGTTTTTCATTAGATAGGGCAGCGTCATCTGCTGTCCCGGCGTGGTGTAGAGCAGGGTGTAGCCGTCGGGTTCGGCCCGGGCCACCGCGCCGGCGCCGATCACGCCGCCCGCGCCGGCTTTGTTCTCGACCACGACCTGCTGGCCGAGGCGCTTGCTCAGGCTCTCGGCCACGACCCGCGCGGTGATGTCGGCGCCGCCGCCGGGCGCGAAGGGCACCACCAGGCGGATGGGGCGTTCCGGGTAGGCCGCCGGCGCGGGGGCCGAAAATGCGGCCAGGGCCAGCAGGGCGGCGGGGATAAGGCGTTTCATGGGAGTCTCCTTGTGTGCCTGCCCGGCGGGCGGGCTGATTGTTGTCATGGGCGGGCGGCCAGCCGGGGCGCGGCCTCGCGCGCCAGATGGCGCAACAGCGTGGCGACGACCTTGACCGCCTGGGTGGGGCGGTCGGTCAACATGAGCGAGACAATGCGCAGCACCGAGGGCTGCACGATCTCGGCGGCCTGCAGTTCGCCGCGCTTGACTTCGGCGGCGACCACATGCCAGGGCAGCACGGTGTAGGCGGCGCGCCTGACGGCCATCTGTTTTTGTATGAGGCCCGAATCGGCTTCCACCATGACGCGGATCTCGATGTCGTGGCGGCGGCCCATTTCGTCGAGCATCATGCGTACCGAGGAAGGCTTGCGCGACAGCACCAGGGGCAGGCCGTCCAACTGCGCGAAGGCCACCTGGGGCGCGGCCGTGACGCGGTCGCCCGGCGGGCCGATCAGATAGGAGGGCAGGCGCAGCAGCACGTCTTCGTCATTGCCCAGCGCGTCGTGGCTGCGATAGGGCAGGCCGATGTCGATCTCGCGGCGTTGCAGCCCGCTTTCTATCTGGCCCGCGGCGCTTTCGACGATCTGGAGCTGGATGCCGGGATGCTCGCGCTGCACGCGCAGGATGAGCGGCACGATCAGCGGTTCGCTCAGCGATGGCAGGGTGCCGATGCGCACCGTGCCGGTCACGCGGCCCTGGGCGGCGGCCACCACATCGTTCAGGTCGCTGGCGCTGGCCAGCACCTGTTCGGCCATCGGCAGCACCTGCTTGCCCAGTTCGGTCAGGCTCACGCCGCGGCCGTTGCGCGTGAACAGATAGCCGCCGCACTGCTTCTCCAGCATGGACAGATAGCGGCTGACCGCCGGTTGGCTTACGCCGAGATCGATGGCCACCTTGGTGATGCTGCCATGGCGCGCCACCATCGAAAAAATGCGCAGCGCGCGCAGATCCCAGCCGCCGCCGTCTTGATTCGTGCTCATGGTTGCGCGGACAGTTTTTCGGCGGCGATGATGGCGCCCCAGCGCCGAACCTCGCTATCGAAGAAGGATTGGAAGGCCGGCTGGCCGCGGTAGACCGCGATGGCGCCCATCTCGGCGGCGCGCTGCCGCACGGCCGGATCGCCGACAACCTGCGCCAGGCGCGCCTGCAAGGCCTGGACCACGGGCGCGGGCGTCTTGGCGGAGACGAAGATGCCCCACCAGCTGGAGGCGTGGACATTGGGGATGCCCAACTCGTCCAGGGTGGGCAGGTCGGGCGCCTGGGCGAGGCGTTCCGGGCTGGCCACGGCCAGCGCGCGGATGCGGCCCGAAGCCAGATGATTCATGGCCTGGGGCGTGTCGAAATAGGCGTCGACCTGGCCGCCGAGCAGATCGTTGATGGCCGCCGAGGTGCCGCGATAGCTCACATGGGTGACTTGCAGGCCCAGCTCGCGCGCGAAAAGCGCGGCGGCCAGGTTGGGGCTGGAGCCCACGCCGGAGTTGGCGAAGCTCAGCCGCCCCGGCGACTGCCGGGCGTAGGCGATGAGGCCGGGCACGTCGCTGGCCAGATCGGCGCGCGCATAAAGCACCAGCGGGCTGACGGCCACTTGGGCGACGGGCAGCAGGTCGGCCGGATCATAGGGCAGCGCCTTGATCATGGCCGGGTTGGTGGCCGTGCCCACGCTGCCCAGCAGGATCACGCGGCCATCGGGCGCGCTCTTGGAGACAAAGGCGGTGCCGATGGCGCCGCCGCCGCCAGGGCGGTTGTCCACCAGGACGGGATGGGACTGTCCCGCCTGGAGCTTCTCGGCCAGCACGCGGCCATAGAGGTCGGTGATGCCGCCGACGGCATAGGGCACGACGATGCGCTCGGGATCGGCGGCTTGCGCCAGGGATGCCGCGGCCAGGGCGGCGGCCGCCAGCCAGCACTTCATAGCCTGCATGGATGTCTCCTCGCCTCGGGGGCGCTTTTTTCAATGTAGACGCATTCTAGGAAGGAAGGCTGTGCCGCATCACAGGGTTTCGCTAATAGCTGTTCTCAGCATTGCGTTATGAACCGGCGCGGATCGCAAACCTAGAATCTGGCCCATTGCAGGCATGACCTCATGATCAAGGATGACGATGAAGGCTTACGATTCACACACCCTGTTCGGCCCCTTGCCGCGACAGGCGGAATTCATGGAGGCGGCCGCCGGCATCCTCGCCCAGGTGTCCCCCTTGGCGCGGCTGCGCGCCTTGCGCGGCACCAGCCCGGGTTGGCAGCCGGAGGTCTGGCGCCAGCTGGCCGAGGCGGGCTGGACGAGCGCGGCGGCGCCCGAGGCCTCGGGCGGCCTGGGCCTGGACATCGAGGTGTTGGGCGCCATCGCCACGGCCGTGGGCGAGTCGCCCCTGCCCGAGCCCTATCTGGGCGCGGGGGTGCTGCCCTCGCTCATCCTGCCCGCCTTCGACGCCCATCCGCTGGCGGCCGATCTGTGGCAGGGGGTCATCAGCGGCCAGGCCGTGCTGGGGCTGGCCTGGCAGGAGAACCCGGGCGAGCTGCTGCCGACCTCGGTGTCGACCTCCGTGGCGCGCGAGGGCGATCGCATCCACCTCATGGGCGTCAAGCGCTGGGTGGCGCCCGTGGGCGCCACGGGCTGGCTGGTGCATGCCCGGCTGGGCGAGATGCCCACGCTGGTGTGGCTGCGCCCCGATGATCCCGGCGTGCGGGTGGAGCAGGAGCTGCGCGTCGACGGCAGCATGCTGTGTTCACTGCATCTGGACACCGTCCTGCCGGAGTCGCGCATGATCGCCGAAGGCGCCGAGGTGGACACGGTGTGCCAGGCCGCGCTGGAGACGGCGCGTCTTTTGCAGTGCAGCGAGCTCTACGGCATCGCCCGCCGCGTCTACACCCTGACGCTGGACTACCTGAAGACGCGCGTGCAGTTCGGCCGTCCCATCGGCGCCAATCAGGCCCTGCAGCACCGCATGGTCGATGCCTATATCAGCGTGCAGGTCTGCGGCGCGCTGCTGGCCGACAGCTATCGCCGCGCGCAGGCCGGTCCGCGCGAGCTCGCCCGCCAGGCGGCGCTGGCCAAGGCGCGCATCGCCGAGCGCGTGATCGCGCTGTGCCGCGAAGCCGTGCAGTTGCATGGCGCCATTGGCTATACGGATGAATACGATATCGGCCTCTATCTGAAGCGAGCCTTGCACACGGCGAGCTGGCTGGGCAGTCCGCGCACCTTGCTGGCGCGCCATGTCGCGCTGCGGCCGGCGCGCGATGCCGTCCCGGACGGCCCGGGCGCCGAGGGCGACGATTACAACGCCATGAGCGACGAGGCTTTCCGCCAGCGGGTGCGCGGTTTCTTGCGCCAGCACTATCCGCAGGCCCTGCGCCACGTGCCGCGCCGCCTGAGGCTGGCCGAGGCGCGCGAGTGGTATCTCACCTTGTCGCGGCATGGCTGGCTGGCGCCGGCCTGGCCGCGCGAGCATGGCGGGATGGCGCTGTCGCCGGCCAAGCTGCTGATCTTTTTCGAGGAGATGGAGGGCTGGGGCGCGGCCCGCCTGCCCGACCAGGGCATCATCAACCTGGGGCCGGTGCTCATTCAGCATGGCACGGCCGAACAGAAGGCCTATTATCTGCCGCGCATCCTCTCCGGTCAGGATATCTGGTGCCAGGGGTACTCGGAGCCCAATGCCGGTTCGGACCTCGCCTCGTTGCGCACCGAGGCGCGGCGCGAGGGCGAGCATTTCATCGTCAATGGTCAAAAAATATGGACCACGCTGGCGCATGACGCGAGCCACATATTCGCCCTGGTGCGCACGGACAACAGCGGCAAGCCGCAGGCCGGCATCAGTTTTCTGCTGATCGACCTGGCCACGCCGGGCGTGACCATTCGCCCCATTACCAACATCATCGGCGAGCAGGAGTTCTGCGAGGTCTTCTTCGAGAACGTCAGGGTGCCGGCCGCCAATCTGGTGGGCGGCCTGAACCAGGGCTGGGCCATCGCCAAGGACCTGCTGGGTTATGAGCGCGTGTTCGCGGGCAGCCCGCAGCAATCGCGCCTGGCCCTGCATTACCTGGAGCAGCTGGCCCGGAGCCAGTCCTTGTTCGAGCTGCCCGAGTTCTGTCAGGTCTATGCCGGGCTGCTGGGCCAGGTGGCCGAGCTCGAAGCCCTGTACGGCGCTTTCGCCGATATCGTGCGGCGCGGCGATCTGCTGCCCGCCTCGGTGTCCGGCCTGAAGATATTGGCCACCGAGACCTATGTGGGCATTGCCCGCGAGATCGTGCGCTGGGCGGACGAGGCGGGCGGGAGCTGGAGCCGCCTGTCCACGGACGACGGCACCGGGCTTATCCCTTGCGCGCCCTTTCTTCAGTCCTTGGTGACCACCATCTACGGTGGCTCCAACGAGATCCAGCGCAACATCGTCGCCAAGGCCGTGCTCGGCTTGTGACCGTGGGGGCCCGGCTTCAGGCCACGCGGCGCAGCCGGGCGCGCGCCGCGCCGGCGCCCGTGTGGCGGAACAGATCCTTGGGATCTTCGGCGTCGGGCACCAGTTGCACGGTCTTGCCGATATCGTGCTCGCGCGATTGCTGCAGCACATAGCGCAGCACTGAATAGTCTTCCAGCGCGAAACCCACCGAGTCGAAGACGGTGATTTCCCCGGCGTCGCGGCGGCCTGTGATCTGGCCGGCCAGCACGCGCCAGAGGTCGGCCACGGGGAAGTCGGCCGGCAGCTGCTGGATGTCGCCTTCGATGCGCGTCTGCGGCTCGTATTCGACAAAGACCGAGGCCGCGCGCAGCACGTCGGCATGCAGTTCGGTCTTGCCAGGGCAATCGCCGCCCACGCCGTTCAGGTGCATGCCGGGCTCCAGCATGTCGGGCGTGATGATGGTGGCGTAGGCCTTGTCGGCGGTGACCGTGGTCACGATGTCGGCGCCGCGCACCGCTTCGGCCGTCGAGGCCGCGCGCACGATCTTCAGCGCCGGGAAGGCGGATAGATTGCGGATGAGCTTCTCGGTGGCTTGCGGGTCGATGTCGTAGACGCGCAGTTCTTCGATGCCCAGATGGCAATGGAAGGCCAGGGCCTGGAACTCGCTTTGCGCGCCATTGCCGATCAGGGCCATGCTGCGGGCATCCGGGCGGGCCAGCGCCCGCGCCGCCATGAGCGAGGTCGCGCAGGTGCGCAGCGCGGTGGCCAGCGTCAGCTCGGACAGCAGCACCGGATAACCGGTTTCCACCTCCGCCAGCACGCCAAAGGCCATGACGGTGTACAGGCCGCGCGCGGTGTTGCCCGGGTGGCCGTTGACATACTTGAAAGCGTAATCGCGGGCGTCCGAGACCGGCATCAATTCGATGACGCCGATGTCGCTGTGGCTGGCCACGCGCGCGCATTTGTCGAAATCCGGCCAGCGGATGAAATCGGCCTCGATCGTGTCGGCCAGCTCGCCGATAAAGCGCGGCAAACCAATCTTCTGGATCAGCTGGGACATGGCGGGGACGTCGATGAAACGGGTCATAAGCAAGCTCCTGGGGCCGCGGGGCGGCGACACGGATATTGTCCCCGGGGCTGGCGACCAATTTGAATCCGACAAACTGCGCAGTTCCTTGCGGGAATTGATCAACTTGTCATTGAACATTGCCAAAATGCCGTTTTGTCTGTGCAAAAAGATAGTTATCTTGCTCCAGGTGTCAGATGAAGCAAGTGTTGTCGTCGCCAAGCGTTGTCGCCACCGGCCGCCTGGCCCCTTCGGAATCTCCCCGGCTGGCCCTATGGCCGAACCCGTCCGACGCGCAAAATAGCAGGCCTGATTTCGAGGACGCTCATGTATATCCCTGCCCATTTCAAGATCGAAGATCCAGCCGCCCTGCATGAGCTGATGCGGGCGTTTCCGCTGGGGATGCTGGTGACCCACGGCGGTTCGGGGCTGGACGTCAATCACATTCCTTTCGAGCTGGACGAGGGCGCCGGCGCGCTGGGCGTGCTCAATGCGCATGTGGCGCGCGCCAATCCGGTCTGGCAGGACGTGGCCGATGGCGACGAGGCGCTGGTGGTGTTCCGCGCCGAGCAGGCCTATATCTCCCCCAGCTGGTATCCCAGCAAGCACGAAGCCCACAAGCAAGTGCCTACCTGGAATTACCGCGTGGTCCACGCGCGCGGCCGTATCGTCATCCGGGACGACGAGCGCTATGTGCGCGGCGTGGTGGCGCGCCTGACGCGCCGCCACGAGGCCGGCGAGCCCCAGCCCTGGAAGATGAGCGACAGCGCGCCGGAGTACATCGACGGCATGTTGCGCGCCATTGTCGGCATCCAGGTCGAGATCACCGCGCTGGAAGGCAAGTTCAAACTAGGCCAGAACAAGGAGGCGCGCGATATCGCCGGCGCTGGCCAGGCCTTGGTCGAGCGCGGCGAGCAGGCCCTGGGCCAGATCATGCTGGCCTGTGCGCGCGAGAAATCCGCCGGCTGATGCAGCCGGGGCGGGGCCAGGCCCTGACCGCGCGACGTGCCGCGCGATGCGGCGTTGATCCGCGTGGCCAATGTGGACCGTCAACTGAGGGTTGCGCGCGGGGCGTCAATAACCGCGCTGGCGGTCGTAGAGCAGGTCCAGCGTCTCGCCGCGTTCCCAGCGGTGGATGATTTCCACCGTCTTGCGGGCGCGATCGCGGCGCGAGGGTGTGGACCCATAGTGCGGCGTGACGAGGATGCCAGGATGGCTCCACAGCGGCGAGGCGTCGGGCAAGGGCTCGATGTCAAAGACATCCAGCAGCGCGCCCTTGAGCTGGCCGCTGTCCAGCGCCGCCAGCAGGTCGCTCTCGACCAGATGGCTGCCGCGTCCGGCGTTGATCAGGCTGGCGCCGCGCGGCAGGCGCGAGAAGGTCTCGGCGTTGAGGATGCCTCGCGTGGCGGGCGTGGCCGGCAGCAGGCAGACGAGGATGTCGCTGCGCGCCAGAAAGGCATCGCGCTCGCGCGGGCCCGCGTAGCACGTCACGCCGGGCAGGTCGGCCCGCGTGCGCGACCAGCCTGCCACCTCGAAACCGGTTTGCGCCAGGCGTATGGCGGTGTGCGCGCCCATCTGCCCCAGGCCCATGACGCCGACGCGGACTTCATTGACCAGCGGCGGGTTCTCGCGCGCGCGCCAGCGCCGCGCCGCCTGGTCCAGGGCCATGCCGCGGGCGTCGCGCATCAGCATGAGCGCCCCGGTGAGCACATAGTCGCCCATCACGGCGGCGGTGCTCTCGGTGATCATGCGCGCGATGGGAACCGAGGCGGGCAACAAGGGGTCGGCCAGGATGTTGTCCACGCCCGCGCCGGCGCTCACGATGAGCTTCAGGTCCGGCAGGGCGGCCAGCCGGCCGGGGCCGGGGGCCCAGACCAGGGCATAGCCGATGCCGGCGGGATCGCCGCGCGCCGCGTCCCAGCCGACCACTTCGATGGCGGGGTCGAATTCCTGGAAATACCCGCGCCACTGCTCAAGGGCCGCCGCGCCGCCCGATTCGACGGTGATGCGCATGGTCAGACCGTGTAGTTCAGGGCCAGGCGACCGCCGTCGACATACAGCGTTTCGCCGGTGATATAGCTGGCGGCGTCGCTCAGCAGATAGGCCACGGCGTCGGCGACTTCCGCGGGTTCGCCCAGGCGGCGCATGGGCGTGCGGCTCATGAGGCGCGCGCGCGCGGCCTCGTCGGCCATCACGGCGTTCTTGGCCAGTTCGGTGGCGATGGTGCCAGGGCCCACGGCATTGACGCGGATGCCATCATCGATCAGGGCCAGGGCCATGGCCCGCGTGAGCTGGGCGATGCCGCCCTTGCTGACGTTGTAGCTGGCGATGGACGGAATGGCGAGCACGGCGTTGACCGAACTCATGTGCACGATGGTGCCGCCACCCTGCGCCTTCATGGCGCGAGCCACCGCCTGGCCGACCAGGAAGGCGCCCTTGAGATTGATGTCGATGACCTGGTCCCAATCGGCTTCGCTGATCTCCAGGAAGGGCGCCGGTTTGACGATGCCGGCATTGTTCACGAGTTGGTCCACGCGCCCGAAGCGCGACAGCGTGGCGGCCAGCGCGGCATCGACCTCGGCCTTGCGGGAGACATTGCAGGCCACGAATTGCCCGCGCTCGCCCAGCGCGGCGGCCAGCGCCTGGCCGCGCTCATGGTCGACGTCCCAGATGCTGACCGAGGCGCCGTCCTGGGCCAGCCGGCGCACGCAGGCCTCGCCGATACCCTGCGCGCCGCCGGTGACGATGGCGGTCTTGCCCTGGAAGTTGAACTGCGTGTCCTTCATGTTTGGATCCCTGCGAAATGAGGCCGGGCGCGGCGCGCCCGGCCGGGGTTGGTTCAGCGCTCCACCGTCCGGTTCCAGCGGGCATTGAAGGCGGGGCGCGTGGCGTTGATCACGTCCCAGTCGAGGATTTTGGCATTGGCCATATAGCCTTGGAACTGGGTGAGCGTGGCCTCGTTCTGCGCGTTGGCCTGGACTTTGCGGTTGGACGGGAAGTGGCCGCCATGCTCCAGCGCCGCGGCCTGGGCCTCGGGCGTGAGCAGGTAGCGGGCCAGTTTCTGGGACAGCTCGGGCTCGCTGTTGTTGGCGATGACGCATTCGCCCACCATCAAAATGACCGATCCCTCCTTGGGCTGGGCGTACTCCACCGGGATGTCGCGTTTTTTCAGGCGGGCGATCGCCGTGGGCGTAAGCGGGAAGATCGCCGCCTCGTTGTTCTGGATCATCTCGGCGAGCTTGGCCGAGTTGGGGATGTATTCCAGCACATTGGGGCCGATGGTGCTGGCCCATTTCTTGAAGCCGGGCTCGGTGTTCTTGTCGTCGCCGCCCTCGATGCGGTTGTACATCAGGAAGGCGTGTAGCCCGAAGGTGCTGCCGGCGGCCGACTGGAACACCACCTTGCCCTTGTACTTCGGGTCGGCCAGGTCCATCCAGGAGGTGGGCGGCGCCCAGCCCTTTTCCTTGAAGATCCGCGTGTTGTAGCCCAGGCCGGTCATGCCGATATCGATGCCGGCGGCCATGCGGTCCTTCATGACAGCGCTGGGATAAAGATCCTTGAAGACCGGATCATCGCTCATCTGCTGGCACAGGCCCATGGTGATCGCGCGCGCCATGATGCCGTCGTCCAGGAACATCACATGCATCTGCGGCTTGTCCTTGAAGGCCTGCGCCTTGGCCAGGATATCGGTGGAAGTGCCGGGCACGACCACGATCTTCACATTGTTGGCCTTTTCGAAGGCCGGGAAGACATTCTGCGTGAAGGCGCGCTCCATGTCGCCGCCGTTCATGCCCACGTACAGGGTTTTCTCCTGGGCCTGGGCGCTCGCGGCCGACGCCGCCAGCACCAGCGCGCCGGCTATCCATTTCCCCAGTTTGGCGCGAGCGCCGTGCTTATGCTTGTTCATGTTCACTCCAGCGTGTGCTCACGGGAAGACTGAGACTCGGCAGCGTGAGCGGCGGCCGTGTATCGCTCGATGCGGAATGCATCGATGGGCAGGGACGAGGCGCCGTCCGCCACCAATTGGGATAAGACCTCGCCGACGGCGGGCCCGATCTGGAAGCCGGCGCCGGACAGGCCAAAGGCGTGAAACAGGCCAGGCAGCTTGCTGCTTGGGCCAAGCACCGGGTTGTGGTCGGGCATGCTGCCTTCCACGCCCGTCCAGAAACGGATGACCTGCGCGCCGCGCAGCGGCGGCAGCAAGGCGGCGGCGCGCGCCAGCAGGGCGGGGACTTCCTTGCGCGAGGGACGCGCGAAGCCGTCGGATTGCAGCGCGCCCCGCCCGCCGCCAATCACGCAGTTGCCGCGCGCGACCTGGCGCGCGTAGATGCCGCCGCCCTGCATGCCCAGGCTGACATCCATGAAGGCCGGCAGGGGCTCGGTCACCATCATGAGCGGATGGATGGCCGTCTCGGGCACGGGTTCGCCGAACGCCGCGGCGATGTCCGCGCCCCAGGCGCCGGCGCAGTTCAGCAGGAAGCGGGCGCGGATCTCCTCGCCCGAGGCGGTGCGCACCACGAAGCGCCGGTCTTCGGCGACCGCCTGGACCACGCGCTGTTGCTCGCGCACGTCCGCGCCCGCGCGCGCGGCGGCCTGGGCGAAGGCCGGAGAGACCAGGCGCGGGTTGGCGTGTCCATCCTCGGGGCAGAATGAGCCGCCGGCCAGCCCAGGGTCCAGCCAGGCGAAACGCCGGCGCAGCGCATCGGCCGGGAGGATATGCAGATCCATGCCCCAGCCTTCGGTGCGCTCGCGATAGGCGCGGAGTTCATCCAGGTCCTGCTCGGTGCGCGCCAGCTTGAGATGGCCGCTGCGCACATACTCGCCATCGGTGCCGATCAGGCCAGGCAATTGCCCCCACAGCTCATGGGCGCGCGCGGTCAGGGGCATTTGCGCCAGCGGGCGGCCCTGGCGGCGCACGCCGCCGTAGTTCACGCCGCTGGCGCGCGCGCCGCAGGCGCCCATGTC
Organism: Bordetella pseudohinzii; assembly: GCF_000657795.2. Classification (GTDB taxonomy): domain Bacteria; phylum Pseudomonadota; class Gammaproteobacteria; order Burkholderiales; family Burkholderiaceae_B; genus Bordetella; species Bordetella pseudohinzii. Next base: position 61,764 of record NZ_JHEP02000012.1, on the reverse strand, counting down.
CAGCAAGATCACGGGCAGGCCGCGGCGGCGCAGGAACAGGGCCGCGCTGGCCCCGACGATGCCGCCGCCGATGATGAGGACTTCGGTTTCGATACTCATTGTCCGGCTTCCCGCGCGATGGCCAGATGCACAGGGATGGGTTTGACCGGCGGTTGGTTGCGCAGGCGGCCCACCGCCTGCGGCGCCACGCCCAGGGCCTGCGACATGACCTCGGCCGCGCCGGCCGCGCACATGCGCCCCTGGCAGCGGCCCATGCCCACGCGGGTGAGCGCCTTGGCGCGATTCAGTTCCTTCGCCAGGCCGTCGCGGGCCACGGCGCGCAGGGCGCCGGCGCTGATTTCCTCGCAGCGGCACAGCATGACGTCATCGGCGATCGGCCAATCGGCGGGAAAGGGAAAGGCGCGCTCCAGCGCGTCGCGCACGCGGCCGATGCGGGCGAGCCGGCGTTCCAGCCAGTCGGCGCGCGCGGGATCGTGCGGCAGCCCGGCGTCGGCCAGCAGGGCCAGCGCGGCGCGCTCGCCGGCCAATTCGGCCGCATCGGCGCCGGCGATGCCCGCGCCGTCGCCTGCCGCATAGACACCCGGCACCGAACAGCGTCCGGCGGCATCACGGCGCGGCAGCCAATTGCGGTCGCGGGCGTTGAATTCGAATTCGCAGCCGGCCAGGCCGGCCAGCTGGGTTTCGGCGCGCAGGGTCAGGCCATAGCCCAGCGCATCGCATTCGATGTGCTGTTCACGGCCCCGGCCGTCGCGGTAGCGCAGTCCGGCCACGCGCTTGCTGCCCAGCACCGCCAGCGGACGCACGCCCGTGCGCACCGGCACGCCATGCAGCCGCAGCCAGGCCATATAGCCCATGCCGCGCGCCAGCAGGCCGGGCGCGGCCAGCATGCCGGGCAGCGCGGCCAGCCGGCCGCCCGGCCGCGCGGTATCCAGCACGGCCGCGACCCGGGCGCCGGCGCGGGCGTACTGATACGCCACCAGGTATAGCAGCGGGCCCGTGCCCAGGAACACGCAGCGGCCGCCGATGGCGCAGCCCTGGTATTTGAGCGCGACCTGCGAGCCGCCCAGGGTGTAGACCCCCGGGGTCAGCCAGCCGGGAAAGGGCAGCACCCGATCGGTGGCGCCGGTGGCCAGGATGAGATGGCTGTAGCCGATACTCTGCGAGACGCCATCGCGCATCAGGTCGAGAACGCCATCCTCGCAGTTCCAGACCAGGGTCTCGGGGTGGTAGTCGACCTTGTCGCGCAGCGCCTCCATCGCGCGATGGATGGCGTCGGCCTTGCGATGCTCGGAGCCGTAGAGCTCGGCCTTGGCGCGCGTGAAACCCTCGGGGGGCTGGCGATAGATCTGCCCGCCGGCGCGTGGCGCTTCGTCGATCACCACCGGCCGCAGGCCCGCGGCGGCCAGCGTCTGCGCGGCGCGTACGCCGGCCGGACCGGCGCCCACGATGGCGGGATGAGGCATCATGCCGCCGCTCCCGGACCCGCCGCGCGGGGATGGGTCAGCACCCGCATGCCGGCCTGCACCAGGGTCGAGCAGGCGCGCACGCGCCGGCCGTCCTCCAGCTGCATCCAGCAATCCTGGCAGGCGCCCATCATGCAGAAGCCGGCGCGCGGGGCGCCGCTGAATTCCGAGAGCCGCAGTTGTTCGCCGCGGGTGAGCACGGCCGTGAGCAGGGTATCGCCTTGCAAGGCGACGGCCGGTTGGCCGTCCAGCGTGAAGGCCAGCGTGGGACGATGGGTCTCGGCCACGCGATTCAGTAAAGGCACGATGATCTCCGCCTGGTTATTTTTGCCCGACCAGCACACGGTCCAGTCCATAGACCCGGTCCAGCAGCAGCATGGTGAGCGCGGTCAGCGCGATCACCAGGGCCGAGACCGCCGCCATCATGGGATCGACCGATTCCGTGGCATACATGTACATGCGCACCGGCAGCGTCACGGTGCTGGGCGCGGTGATGAAGACCGACATGGTCAACTCATCGAAACTGTTGATGAAGGCCAGCAGCCAGCCGCCGGAGACCCCCGGCAGGATCATGGGCAGGGTGATCCTCAGGAAGACCGTGGCGCGGCCGGCGCCCAGCGATTGCGCGGCATGCTCGACCGAACGGTCAAAGCCCACCAGCGCGCCGATCACCAGGCGCATCACATAAGGGGTGATCACCACCACATGCGCCAGCGCCAGCCATCCGAAGCTGCCGGTGGTGCCCATGAGCGCAAAGAAGCGCAGCAGGGCCACGCCCAGCACCAGGTGGGGGATCATGAGCGGAGAGAGAAACAGGCCATTGAGCGCATCGCGGCCGGGGAAGCGGTAGCGCGTGATGGCGATGGCGGCGGGGATGGCCAGCAGGGTCGCGATGCTGGCCGAACAGAAGGCTAGCCAGAGGCTGTTGCGCAAGGCCTGCATGAAGTCCGCATGCGCGAAAACCGCCCGGAACCAGCGCAGCGAGAACGCCGTCGTGGGGATAGACAGGGTCGAGGCCGGCGTGAAGGCCACCAGGCATACGATCACCAGCGGCGCCAGCACAAAGGCCACCACCAGGAGATTGAAGGCCAGGGCGAAAGGACCGTTCTTCTGCATGGCGCGTCAGCCCAGGCTGCGGCGGTAGGATCGCTCCACCACCCGGTTGTAGCTCATCATGATGATGACGTTGGCCACCAGCAGCAGCATGGCGATGGCCGCGCCCAAGGGCCAGTTCAGTTCCGTCAGGAATTCGTCGTAGACGATGGTGGCCACCATCTTCAGGCGACGCCCGCCCAGCAGCGCCGGGATGGCGAAGGAGCTGGCCGACAGGCCGAAGACGATGAGGCTGCCCGAGAGCACGCCCGGCATGGCCTGCGGCAGCACCACCCGCCACAGCGTCTGCGCGCGCGAGGCGTTTAAGGAATAGGCGGCCTGTTCCACGGTGGGATCCAGTTTTTGCAGCGAGGTCCACACCGGGATGACCATGAAGGGCAGCATCACGTGCACCAGGCCGATGATGATGGCCGTGGGCGTGTAGAGCAGCGGGCCCAGGCCCAGGGCGGCGGCGGTCTTGCCCAGCGGGCCGCTGGGACCCAGCAGCAGGCTCCAGCCAAAGGCGCGCACCACCAGGGAAATCAGCAGCGGCGAGAGCACCGCCAGCAGGAAGATGGAACGCCAGGGCTTGCTCATGCGCGACAGGATGTAGGCTTCGGGCGCGCCGATCAGCACGCAGATCAGCGTGGTGAGCGCGGCGATCCAGAAAGTGCGCCAGAAGATCTCCAGGAAATAGCCGTCCGTCAGTACCTGTAGATATTGGTCCAGCGTATAGCCGGGCTGGATGCCGGTGTTGTAGTCGAACTGCGCGAAGGACAGCAGCAGCGTCAGCGCCAGCGGCGTGAGCACCAGCGTCAGGAACAGCAGCGTCAAGGGCAGCGAGCCCAGCAGGGCGGGCAGGCCGTCGCTACGGGGCTTGGCGGTCAGGGTGCTCATCGCCGCTCCCCGGCGGCCAATAGCCGCGGCGTGCCATCGGCCCAGTCCAGGCCTACGGTCTGGCCATCGGCGTGGGGCGTCCGCCCGTCATTGGGCGTGAGCATGATCAGCTTGCCCAGCGGCGTGTCCAGTTCGTATTGCCATTGGCTGCCCAGGAAGTAGCGCGTGACCACGCGGCCGTCGAGGCGGCCCTGACCCGGGGCCACCGGCAGCAGTTTTTCCGGGCGCAGCGACAGCTGAAGGTCGTCGCCGGCGCGCAGGCCCTGGCCATCGACTTGCAGCGTCAGCGGTCCGGCCTGGATGTCGGCGCGCTCGCCGGCGCGCGCCACGCGCGCCGCCAGCATATTGGTCTTGCCCACGAAGCGCGAAATGAAATCGGTCCGCGGGTGTTCGTACATGCGGTAAGGGGCGTCGATCTGCGTCGCGCGGCCCTCCTGCATGACCACCACCCGGTCGCTGATCGACAGGGCCTCGGCCTGGTCGTGGGTGACCATGATGGTCGTGGTGCCGATCTGGCGCTGGATGCCCCGCAGCTCGAACTGCATCTCCTCGCGCAGTTGCGCGTCGAGATTGGACAAGGGTTCGTCGAGCAGCAGCACGGGCGGTCGGATCACCAGGGCGCGCGCCAGGGCCACGCGCTGGCGCTGGCCGCCGGACAGTTCGCGCGGATAGCGTTCGCCGTAATTGTCCAGCTTGACCAGGGCCAGCGCCTCGCGCGTGCGGCGCTCGCGCTCGTCGCGCGCCAGACGCCGCATGGCCAGGCCGAACGCCACATTGTCATTGACCGTCATGTGCGGAAACAGCGCATAGCTCTGAAACACGATGCCCAGGCCGCGCGTATTGGGCTTGGCGTGCGTGATGTCGCGGCCATCGAGCGTGATGCGCCCGCGCGTGACCTCGGCAAAGCCGGCGATCATCTGCAAGGTGGTGGTCTTGCCGCAGCCCGACGGGCCGAGCAGGGATAGGAACTCGCCTTGTTCCACCTCCAGGTTCATATCGGCGACGACACAGAGATCGCCGTAATTCTTGGAGACGTGCTCCAGCCGCAGGAATGCCATGTCCGCCTCGTATCCGCGTGCCGCGGCGTTGGGGGGGCGCAGGCCGCTCAGGGCTGGCCGGCGCCAATGAGAACGCAGCCCAGTCTAGGAGTCCGCCAAATCCACCGGCCATTGGTGTTTTTCCGTATAAGAGAATTTTTATTTAGAAAATTCCGTTAATTGGAATTAAAGTGATGAATGTAGATAGAACATTCCGCAAAAAAGGAAAGTCATGAAGGCTGATGACAAGGACGAGGGCGCCGGCCAGGGGGTGTTGAGCAGGGCTTTCGGCGTGCTGCGGGTGCTGGCCGAGGCCCAGGGAGAGCGCTTGCGCCTGACCGACATCGCCGCGCGCACCGGCCAGGCGCCGGCCACCGCGCATCGCGTGCTGCAGGCCCTCATCCAGGAAGACATGGTCGAGCAGCCGCCCCAAAGCAAGGCCTATCAGCTCAGCGTCGCCTTCTTTGCCCTGGCGGCCAGCGCCGGCAACCGTCATTCCACGCTGCGTGAAATCAGCCGGCCGGCCTTGCTGCGTTTATCGGGCATGCTCAATGACACGGTCTTCCTGCTGGTGCGCCATGGTTTTGACGCGGTCTGCCTGGACCGTATCGACGGCCCTTTTCCCGTGCGCTCGCACACGGGCGATATCGGCGGCAAAGTGCCGCTGGGCCTGGGTCAGGCGGGCCTGATCCTGCTGGCGCGCTTGCCCGAAGCCGAGCGCGAAGAAATCATCCGCTTCAATATTCCGCGCCTGCGGCACCTGGGCTTCATGGACGAGATCTCGGTGCGGGTGCGCCTGAACGAATGCCTGGCGCAGGATTACGCGCTGTCGACGGGGCCCGCGCTGTATCCGGGGACCATGGGCCTGGCGGTTCCCATTACCGACCGCAACGGTGCCGTGGTGGCCGCGCTCAGCGTGGCCGCGCCGTCCGAACGCATGAGCGCCGAGCGCCTGCCCATGATTGTGCAAATGCTGCGCAAGGAGGCCGGGCAGATCGGCGCGCAGGTCAATCCCTTCGATCCGGCCCTGCGCCGGCCCAACCACTTCCTGGGACAGGGCGGCGCAGCGCCGGGGATGGCCTAGCGGTGGGCGGCCAGCAGCAGATGGCTCTCGGAGTTGGAGACGCCGCTGATGCTGCGCACTTCCCTGAGCACGCGGTCAAAGGCGCTGAGGTCGGCCGCGTGCACATGAACGACCAGATCCCAGCGGCCATTGGTCGAATGCACCCGCGTGGCTTCGGGCAGGCGGCGCAGCGCCGCGATGACCCGGTCGGTCGCCGCGCCATGCACTTCGATGAGCGTGATGGCCTGCACGCCGGCCTCGTCCTCATGCTCGGCCATGCGCACGGTGTAGCCCGTGATGACGCCCTCGCGCTCCAGGCGCTGCATGCGGTTCTGGACCGTGCCGCGCGAGACTCCTAATTGCTTGGCCAGCGCGGCCGTGGGCAGGCGCGCGTCGGTGCGCAGCAGGGCGATGAGGCGGCGGTCCAGCGGATCGAGCAGCATGATGGGCCTGGCGGGCGGCTAGAGAGCCGCCATCATAGTCGACAATGGTCAAATCGCCATCTTGGATGTCATATTGATCAGTTTTATGGCATAACGAGGCAGTTTTCTATCTATCCGCTAGATTCAATTCGCTCTACCATGGCGCCTGCTTGACTTGCCCTAACCCCCTGTCCTGGCCCAAGATGGGGCCGCGCACCAAGGAGATGCCATGCAAGCCAGGGATATCAGTTTGATCGGCGTCCCGACCGATGTCGGGGCCAGCACCCGCGGCGCGTCGATGGGGCCCGAGGCCTTGCGCGTGGCCGGCCTGATCGAAAGACTGCTGGGCCGCGGCATGCGCGTGCACGATCGCGGCAACCTGGCCGGCCCGCCCAATCCCTGGCGGCGTCCCGTCAATGGCTATCGGCATCTGGACGAGGTCATCGCCTGGAACCAACAGGTGCATGACGCCGTGCACGCCGAATTGCGGGCCGGGCATTTCCCCATCATGCTGGGCGGCGATCACAGCCTGGCCATCGGTTCGATCAGCGCGGTGGCGCGCCATTGCCGCGAAACCGGCAAGCGCCTGCGCGTGCTTTGGCTCGATGCGCACTCCGACTTCAATACCCAGGTGCTCACGCCCACGGGCAACATCCATGGCATGCCCGTGGCCTGCCTGTGCGGGGCCGGCCCCGAGGCGCTGATCCGCCTGTCCGGCGCCGTGCCTGCCTTGCAGCCGGCCTGGGTGCGCCAGATCGGGATACGCAGCGTCGACGAAGGCGAGCGCGGCCTGGTCCACGAGGCCGGGCTGGATGTCTTCGATATGCGCTATCTCGACGAGGCGGGCATGCGCGCCACCATGCAGGCCGCCCTGGTCGATCTCGATGACGACACGCATCTGCATGTCAGTTTTGATGTGGATTTTCTGGATCCCGACGTCGCGCCGGGCGTGGGGACGACCGTGCCTGGCGGCCCCACCTATCGCGAAGCCCAGCTGTGCATGGAGATGATCGCCGATACCGGCCTCATGGCTTCGCTGGACATTGTTGAACTCAATCCGGCGCTGGATGTGCGCAACAAGACAGCCATCGTCGCGGCTGAATTGGTCGAAAGCCTGTTCGGCAAATCGACCTTGATCCGGCGTCAGGGATAGACGATGGAATACTGCACATAACTCACCAGCTTGCCGGCCGTGATGGCGTCGGCGCTGGTCCTGACATAGCGCGCCAGGTAGCTCAGAGTCGTGGCCTTGTTGGTGACCACGGCGCCTTGCGCGGCCTGGGTCGCGGCATCCACGCCGACCTTGATCGCCGTGCCATTGAGATTGGCCAGCTGGATCTGCACATTCTTGAAGACGTTGCCGGGCGACGACGGGATCGCCGCGACCGCGTTGACGGCGGCGTTGGTGGAATAGGCGACCAGGTTGCCGGTGGCGTAGTCGGTGGTGAGGCCAGGCTCGAAATAGGCCGTGAGCGTCTTGGTGTTGAGCGCGTCGGGGCACTCGGTGAGCTTGATCTGGAACAGCGTGGCGCCCGCCGTGTCATTGACGTTTTTGAGGGCCGAAGTGCTGATCTTGGGCAGCGTGACAAGCAGGTTGTGCGGCGGCGCGGCGCCATTGATCTTGCAGGTCTGGTCGGTGATCTCGCCGGCGATGGTGATGGTGCCGTCCACGGCATGCGCGGGAGCGGCCATCATGCCCGCCAGCATCAGGGAGGCGGTGGCGGTTTTTACGCATTCAATTGCGGATTGCGGATGGGGTATTGCAGTCATTTCGTATTGCTATCTTCTTGATGAAGAGCGCTCAGTATGACGAGGCGGCTTCATAAGAAACGTCTGCAAAATCGGCGCAATCCCTGTCCGCCGAGGGCATCCAGCGGTGGGTGAATAAGATTTATCCCGCGCCGTGCGCGGACTCAGGCCGCTTCGGCCGCGTCATGGTCGTGGGCCACTTCGGCCGCGAACATATAGCCCCAGCCATGCACGGCCCGGATGGGCAGGGCCATCTGGTGATGCGAGGCCTTGCGCCGCAGGCGGCTGATCATGACGTCCACGAAACGGCTGCGCTGCGCGCCCGCTTCCGCGCCGAGTTCTTCGGGCAGCAGCGCATCGCGGCTGAGTTTGCGTTCGGGAGCCGTCATCAGGCGCGACAGAAACGCGCGCTCCCCGGTGGTCAGGCCCAGCGCGCGTCCGGTCGGGCTCACCAGGGTCCAGCCCCGGTTGGCCAGGCGCCATTTGGCGGCCGCGCCGGGCCAGGCCGGCAGGGCGGGTTCTTCGGGCAGGGGGTCCAAAGGGGGATCGATGCGCTCGCCCAGCTCGACGGCCGGCGCGTTCAGGCTCGCGATACGGCGCAGCAGCGATTGCAGGATGGCGGCCAGCTCCAGCCCGCTGGCGTTGCGGTCCAGGCAGGCGTCGGCGCCGCATAGCAGGGTCCGCACCCGGGCTTCGCTATCGGTGAAGTGGGCCAGGGCAATGATGCCCACGCTGCGGTCCATGGCGCGCATGCGCACGGCGGCGATGTGGATGTCGGCCAGCGGGGCGCTCAGTACCAGCAGGGGGCAGGATTGCTTCCCGTAGTATTCATAGAGGCTGACCAGATCGGGGCACAAGCGCACCCTGAAGCCGAGATGGCCCAGGCTGTCCAACTGTTCCTTATGCGCGGCATCGTCTTTGGTTAAAAAGATGACATCCAGCGTGCTGTTCATTCATTCCCCCGAGTGCATGGGCGGCAGCTCCAGCCCGTCCCGCTGGTGTCACGGTATTTCTGTGGCGCATGGGGAATCCGGGATGGCGGCTGGGCACGGCCTGCGCCATGTCATGCTACGCCTGTGTTCGATTTAAACACGATTGTGATTATTTGTGAATAGAAGTTTCTATTTCAGTGGAAACGTGGAATGCTGCGCGATTCCTGCCATGATCTCCAAGGGTTTGGGCGGGCCATTTGTATAAATACGATACATTATTTTCTATATGTATCTGCATGGCAAGCGGCGACGGCGCCGACCGATATAACAACTTATGGATCCGGCCCCGTGATTCGGGTTTTCTCCCCGTGTTTCTGGCGGGGGGGACAATGCTTTAATCCCGGCAGCCACCTGAAATCACTAATCCGAGTCTAATGAGTGGAAACTTTCGGCCATCGTCTGCGCAGCGCGCGTGTACTCCGGGGATGGACGCAGAAAGACCTGGCGGCGGCTTGCCAGCTCTCCCAAAGCGCCATAGGCAATTACGAAAGCGGGCTGCGCACCCGGCCCAGCGGAGCCTCCCTGATCAAGCTCACCCGCGCCTTGCGTGTCACGGCGCAGTGGCTGAGTTCGGGCGAAGGGCCGATGCGGGGCGAAGGCGGGCCCGAGGACGTGGCCTGGCCCTTTGATAGCGTGCCCTACGCATCCTATCTGGCGCTGACCCAGCGGGAGAAGCGTCAGTTGGAGCAAGTGCTGGCCGCCTATATCGCCGGCCGAAACGCCTAGGCCCGGGATGCGGTCGCTCCCTGTTGCATTCACGCTGGTCTGAATACGGTCACCCGGTTACAGTAAACCGGAGTCCTTTAGACGGAGAGAGTGCGATGTTTTTGAATTCCCTTCCCCGGGCGGTCTTGTGCGCAGGGCTGTTGGCCGCGCTGGCGGGTTGCGCCACGCAGACAGGCCAGGCGCGTCCCGAGGGAGCGGCGGCCGCGCGCGCCACGACCAGCGCCGATTCGCTGGCCCAGACCCGCTGGGAGTTGACCGGCTGGGTCGACGCGCTGGGCAATCGGCGCAATATTCCGCATGGCGACAACGGCGAGCCGATCTCGCTGACCTTTCTGGCCGACGGCAAGCGTTATGCCGTGCGGGGCTTTTCGGGCTGCAACCGCTACAACGGCACCTACCGGCTTGAGGCGGGCAAACTGAGCATCACGGCGCCGGCGTCCACGCGCATGGCCTGCCCGGACCCCCGCCGCGCCCAGCTGGAGCTCGACTACCTGCGGGCCCTGGCGGACATCCGTTCGTTCACGCTGGATGCCAGCGGCGCGCCGCGCCACCTGACCTTCAATGTGGCGACCGGCGATGTGCTGGATTTCACCCGCCGCCAGGATCCACCTACGCCCTGAGGCGTCCGCGGGCCTAAAATACCGCCTCCAGCCGGTCTTGCCGGCCAGTACTCCAGGAGGCAGCCATGCCCGTTACCTTACGCCCTTTGTGGCCCTTGACGCTCGTGCTGGGCCTTGCGGCCTGCGCCAGCCGGCCGCCCGTGCCCCCCGTGGTGGGGCAGCAACCCGGACAGCAATCGGATGTCCTGGCGCAGACCACCTGGGAGCTGGCCCGCTGGACCAAGCCGGGCGGCGCGCTGCGCCCGGTGCCGCATGCGCATGGCAAGGAGCGTCCGATCATCCTGGCGTTCAATCATGAACAGGGGCAGGCTCGGCTGTCGGGCTTCTCGGGCTGCAACAGCTACTCGGGCCAGTACGTGGTCGCCAACGGCTTGCTGATCCTGCAATACCCGCCGGTCTCGACCCGCATGTCCTGCCCCTCGGCCAATATGCAGCTGGAGCAGGATTACCTCGCGGGCCTGACCCGCATCACGGCCACGCGGCTCGACGATGTCGCCCGCCCCAGCCGCATGACCCTCACGCTGTCCTCGGGCGACGTGCTGGACTTCGCCCGCCGATAATCCGGCCCGCCCGCGCGTCTTTCTGTTTGTTTTCATGTCCATCGTCAATATCGCCGCCTATAAGTTCGTCAGCCTGCCCGACACCGCCGCATTGCGCGAGCCGCTGCAGGCGCGCGCCGACGCGCTGGCCCTCAAGGGCACCATTCTGCTGGCTCCCGAAGGCATCAACCTCTTTCTGGCCGGGGCCGGCCAGGCCGTCGAGGACTTTCTCGCCGATCTGCGCAAGGACAGCCGCTTTGCCGACCTGCAAGCCAAGTACAGCGTTTCGGATACCGTGCCTTTCGGCAAGATGCGGGTGCGGCTCAAGCGCGAGATCATCCGCATGAATCACCCCGCCATCCGCCCCGAGGCCGGCCGCGCGCCCAGCGTGGACGCTCGTACCCTGGCCCGCTGGCTGGAGCAAGGGCGCGATGACGAGGGGCGTGAAGTGGTCATGCTCGATACCCGCAACGCCTTCGAAGTCGATGTCGGCACCTTCCGCAATGCCATCGACTGGCGCATCGAGCGCTTTACCCAGTTCCCGGACGCCGTGCGCGAGCACCGCGCCGAACTCGAGGGCAAAACGGTCGTGAGCTTCTGCACCGGCGGCATCCGCTGCGAAAAGGCCGCGATCTTCATGGGCGAGCTGGGCATCGGCCATGTTTACCAGCTCGAAGGCGGCATTCTGAAGTATTTCGAGGAAACCGGCGGCCCGGGCTACGACGGCGCCTGCTTTGTCTTCGACGAGCGCGTGGCGCTGGACCCCGCGCTCAAGCCGGTGGCTGCGCTTGCCGAGGTGTCAGACACCGAGGAAGACCGTGTCGAGGCCTGAGGGATTGTCGCCAGGTGCCTGATACCAAAAAAACGCCGCTTGCGCGGCGTTCCGGCATCAGTGGATGCGCATCCCGGGCTGGGCGCCCGGCCAGGGTTCGAGCACGTAGATGCCGGCATCGACTTTTTCGTCGGCATGGCTGGCGGCCAGGACCATGCCTTCGGAGACGCCGAATTTCATCTTGCGCGGCGCCAGGTTGGCCACCAGCACGGTGAGCTTGCCGATGAGGTCTTCGGGTTTGTAGGCCGACTTGATGCCGGAGAAGACGTTGCGGTGGCGGCCTTCGCCCACGTCCAGGGTCAGGCGCAGCAGCTTGGTCGAGCCTTCGACGGCTTCGCAATTGACGATCTTGGCGATGCGCAGGTCCACCTTGGCGAAGTCGTCGATGGAGATGGTCTCGGCCAGCGGTTCGCCGCCCGGGGCGGGGGCGGCTTCGGCCGTCGGCGCCGGGGCTTCGAACAGGGCGTCGAGCATCTTGGGATCGACGCGCTGCATCAGATGCTTGAAAGGCGCGACCTGGGTGGGCAGTTCGGCGGCGTCGCTCCAGATGAAGTCACGCTGGGCGCCGAAGAGTTCGCGCGCCACGCGCGAGGACAGGGCGGGCAGCACCGGCGCGAGCATGACCGACAGGGCCTTGAAGCCGGCCAGCGCGCGCGAGCAGACGTCCTGCAGCTGGCCGCGGCGGGCCGGATCGGCCTCGGCGTAGTTCTTGGCCAGCACCCAGGGCTGGGCCGCGTCGAAGGCCTGGTTGATGCTGTCGGCGTAGGCCATGATTTCGCGGATGGCGCGGTTGTATTCGCGGCCTTCGAGGGCGGCGCGGATGGACTCGGCCTGGCGCGCGAACTCGGCCGACAGCGCGGCGGTGTCACCCTGGTAGGCGAGCTTGCCGTCGAAGTAGCGCGTGATGAAGTTGGCCGCGCGGCTGGCGATGTTGACGTACTTGCCGACCAGGTCGCTGTTGACGCGGGCGATGAAGTCCTCGGGATTGAAGTCCATGTCCTCGACGCGCGCGTTCAGCTTGGCCGCCATGTAGTAGCGCAGCCACTCGGCGTCCATGCCCACTTCGAGGTAGCGCAGCGGCGAGATGCCGGTGCCGCGGCTCTTGGACATTTTTTCGCCGCTGACGGTGATGAAGCCATGCACGTTCAGCGCGTCGGGCGTCTTGCGGCCGGCGAACTTGAGCATCGCGGGCCAGAACAGGGCATGGAAATAGATGATGTCCTTGCCGATGAAGTGGATCTGTTCGGTGGGGCCGGCCGGGTCGAGCAGGGCGTCGAAGTCCATGCCGGTCTTGGCACAGTAGGACTTCAGCGAAGCCAGGTAGCCCACCGGCGCGTCCAGCCAGACATAGAAGTACTTGCCCGGCGCATCGGGAATCTCGATGCCGAAATACGGCGCATCGCGCGAGATGTCCCAGTCGCCCAGCTTGGCCTGGCCGTCGTCCGTGCCCAGCCACTCGCGGGTCTTGGCCTGGACTTCGGATTGCAGGTGCTTGACGCCGTTGCGGTTGCTGCCTGTGGTCCATTGCTGCAGGAATTCCACGCAGCGCGGATCGGAGAGCTTGAAGAAGAAGTGGTCCGAGCGCTTGAGCACCGGGGTGGCGCCGGTCAGGGCCGAATAGGGGTTGATCAGTTCGGTGGGCGCGTATACGGCGCCGCAGACCTCGCAGGAGTCGCCGTACTGGTCCTTGGCGTGGCAGCGCGGGCATTCGCCCTTGATATAGCGATCGGCCAGGAACATGCCCTTGACCGGGTCGAAGAACTGCTCGATGGAGCGCGTCTCGATCAGGCCGGCCGCCTTCAGCGCGGCATAGATCTCGTGCGACAGCGCCACGTTCTCGGGCGAGTCGGTGGTGTGCCAGTGGTCAAAGCGGATATGAAAGCCGTCCAGATAGCGCGGACGCTCGGCCGCGTAGCGGGCCACCAGCTGCTGCGGGGTGATGCCTTCCTTTTCGGCCTTGAGCATGATGGGCGCGCCGTGCGCGTCGTCCGCGCCCACGAAATGCACGGTATGACCCGCCATGCGCATCGAACGGACCCAGATGTCGGCCTGGATGTACTCCATGATGTGGCCGATATGGAAGGAGCCGTTGGCGTAGGGCAGGGCAGTAGTGACAAATAGCGTGCGTGACATGACGGATTTGACGGAGGGAGGAAGGCGGGCGCACCCGCCGGATGGAAGCTGGCTATTTTAGAGCCAGGCGGCGCCGGCACGGGCGGGCGGCCAGACCCGTGGGGCCTGCCGCCAAAAGGGACATATTAAACGGAAGGGCCGGGCGGGGCCCGGCGGAGCGCCTAGCGGACTTCGCGGGCCTCGACGTCGATGACGTCGGCGCCGCGGGCCGGAGCCGCGGCAAAGGGCGACTGGCCCTGGAAGGGGCGGCCGGATTGGCGCTGGCTCCAGTAGGCGCGCACGCCAAAGGGCTTGCCGCGCACCTTGGCCACCACGTAGAGGATGCCCAGGGCGATGGCGGTCGAGGCCATGAAGACCAGCGCCATCAGCATGCCGATCAGGCCCAGCACGATGACGGGAATGGCGCGAAGAAAGCGGATGAGAGCGTCGGTCATGTAGATAGGATGTAAAAACAGGGCAAAAGGTTCCGTCGCTTCCGCTATCCTTGTGGGTAATGGCTGACGTATTTCCCGCAGCGCCTCTGAAATCATATTGACATGAGTATAACGATAGACCAAATCCGTGGCGCGTTGCGCGGCGTTTCCGACCCGAATACCGGTTTGCCCCTGGGCGCATCTGTAAAAGATCGTGACATCCAGATCGACGGCGGCCTGGTCCGGGTCCTGATCGAGCAGGGCTATCCCGGCCGCGAGGCGCAGGCGCAGCTGGCCGAACTGGCGCGCGGCGCGCTGGCCGCGGCGGGCGTGGCCAGCGCCGAGATCTCGGTGGCCGTGCGGGTGCAGCCGCACGCCGTGCAGCGCGGCCTCAAGCCCCTGCCCAATGTGCGCAACATCATCGCCGTGGCCTCGGGCAAGGGCGGGGTGGGCAAGAGCACCACCTCGGTCAACCTGGCCCTGGCCCTGGCCGCCGAAGGCGCCAGCGTGGGCGTGCTCGACGCCGATATCTATGGCCCGAGCATCCCGACCATGCTGGGCATCTCGGGCCGTCCCGAGAGCCTGGACAACAAGTCCATGGAGCCCCTGGTGGGCCATGGCATCCAGGCCAATTCCATCGGTTTCCTGATCGACGCCGATTCGCCGGCCATCTGGCGCGGCCCCATGGTCACCCAGGCGCTGGAGCAGTTGCTGCGCCAGACCAATTGGCGCGACCTGGACTACCTGATCGTCGACATGCCGCCGGGCACCGGGGACGTGGCCCTCACCCTGGCCCAGAAAGTGCCGGTGGTCGGCGCGGTCATCGTCACGACCCCGCAGGACATCGCGCTGCTGGATGCCCGCAAGGGTCTGCGCATGTTCCAGAAGGTCGAGGTCCCCATCCTGGGCGTGGTCGAGAACATGGCCATCCACATCTGTGCGCAGTGCGGGCACGCCGAGCACATCTTCGGCGAAGGCGGCGGGCAGCGCATGGCGGCGCAATACGAGGTGCCCTGGCTGGGCAGCCTGCCGCTGACGCTGGCCATCCGCGAGCAGACCGATTCGGGCAGGCCCACGGTCGTGGCCGATCCGCAAGGCGAGGCCGCCGGGCTGTACCGCGCCATCGCGCGCAAGGTCGCCGCGCAGGTGGCCGCGCTGCCCAAGGACATGGCGGGCAAGATGCCTGGCGTCGTGGTTCAGCAGCAACGGCCCTCCTAAGGCATGCGGAGGTATCGCGCCGCTCTTGCCCTGGCAGTCCTGGCGTGGTCCGTGCAGGCGCGTGCCGAGCGGCCCGAGATCATCATTGATCCCGGCGGCGTCACGCCCCAGTCCCTGACGGTCATCACCGAGGCCGTCAATGCCATTGCGCGCCTGGCCGAAGACCAGGACGGCGGCGAAATCACCCGCCTGCGCCGCCGCGCGCGCGATGCGACCGTGGCCGCCCTGGCCACCCAGGGCTATTTCACGCCCACGGTCACGCTGGCCCCCGGCACCGACGTGGGCGGCGATACCTGGGATATCTCCATCCAGTCCGGGCCCCGGGCGCTCATCCGCTCGGTCGATCTGCGCTTTACCGGCCGGGTGCAGCGGCCCGAATACGCCGCCCGCATCACGCAGTGGCGCGAGGCCTGGGGCCTGAAGCCCGGCCAGCCCTTTATCAACGGCGAATGGAACAAGGCCAAGTCCGCCTTGCTGGACAGCGTGTCCTCGCGCGACTTCCTGCTGGCCACCATGACCGAGTCGCAGGCCGAGGTGCATGCCGAAAGCGCCATGGTGGATCTGTCCGTGCAGATCGACAGCGGGCCCCTGGTGCGCCTGGGCGAATTGCACACCCAGGGCCTGCAGCGCGTGCCCGAAAGCCTGATCACCCGCTACGTCCGCTACAACGAGGGCGACGCCTATGACCAGGACAAGCTCGACGACTGGCAGCAGGCATTGCAATCGACCGCGTTTTTCCGCGGCGCCTTCGTGTCGCTGCGCCGTTCGGATGGGCAGCTGGCCGAAGCGCCGGCGGCGATCCAGCCGGATGGCGACGTCAAGGCCCGCGCGCCGGGCGCCGGCGGGCTGGCCGCGGCCCAGCCCGCCGGCGACGCCAAGGTTTCGGGCGCGCCGGGCGCGGCGCCGCCCGCGGTCTATGAGCCCGATGGCGAGGTGACCTTGCCGGTCGACGTGCGCGTGGTCGAGGCGCCGCCCAAGCGGGCCGCCGTGGCCGTGGGTGTCGACGACACGGCCGGCGTCCGTTTCGAAACCATCTACCGCCAGAATATCGTCTTCGGCCAGCCGGTCACGCTGGAAACCGGCGTGGGCGTGGATCGCCTGCAGCAGCGCGCCTATGCGGACTTCACCCTGCCGCCGGATGCGCGGGGACGGCGCGATGCCGTTGGCGTGCTGGCGCAGCATTCGGACATCCAGGGCCTGGACGTCACCCGCTATGCCTTGGGCTTTACGCGCACGCAGGAGCGCAAGGGCGCCGGCGACAGCCGGGTGGAGTACGAGACCCGCTGGGGGGCGCTGCTGGCCCACGACCATGTCAAGATCGATGGGGGCGATACCTACAACCTGCCCACGGCCACGCTGACGGCCGATTGGCTGCGGCGCGACGTGGACAGCAAATACGATCCGCGCGAGGGCAACCTGATCGCCGTGGGCGGCGGCGTGGGGGCCGTGCTCGACAGCGGAGACCCGTATTTCCGCCTGCGGCTGCGCGGCCAGAAGTGGTGGCCGGTGGGCAAGCGCGATGTGCTGACCCTGCGCGGCGAGGTTGGCCGCGTATGGTCCAACAGCAGGACCCGGGTGCCGGATGACTTCGGTTTCCGCACGGGCGGGGCGCGCTCCATCCGCGGCTATCGCTACCAAAGCATAGGTTTGAAGCAGAATGACGCCACGGTGGGCGCGCCCACGCTGGCGGTCGCCAGCGTGGAGTACGACCACTATTTCAACGAGCGCTGGGGCGTGGGCGTTTTCGTCGACGCGGGCGACGCGGCCGAGTCCTTCGGGTCCATGGACGTCGCCCTGGGCTATGGCGTGGGCGCGCGCATGCGCACGCCGGCCGGCCCGCTCTTTCTCGACCTGGCCTATGGCCAGCGCGATCGCGACCTGCGCCTGCATTTTTCGCTGGGGATCGCGTTTTGACCAAGCTGCGCGCCGTCTTGCGGCATTTGCTCATCTGGTGGCTGCCGGGCCTGGCCATGTTGGCGGCCCTGGCGGCCTCCTTCGTGTTCTGGCTGGTGGCCTCGCAGAACGGCAGCCGCCTGCTGGTGAGCTCGGCTGTGCAGATGCTGGGCGGCGAGGTCGAGAGCATCGAGGGATCGGTGCTGCTGGGCCTGCGGGTCGGCCGGCTGGACGTCACCGTGGCCGGCGCGCGCATCGAGGCTGGCAATCTCTGGCTGGACGTGGACTGGAGCGAGCTGGGTCATCGCCGCGCGCATGTGCGCGCGCTGACGGCCGACCGTCTGGCCGTCAGCCTGCCGCCGGCCGAGCCCGCGGAGCAGGCCGGCGAGCAGGCCGGCGGATTGCCTGATTCGCTGTCCCTGCCGGTCTCCATCGATGTGGACCGGCTGGCCGTGGGCGAGCTTGCCCTGAGCCGCGACGGGCAGCCCTTGCCGGTCGCGCTGCACGATATCGCGCTGGCGCTGCATGCGCAGCGCGAGGCGGCCGCCCGGCTGGAGATTCAGAGCCTGCGCGTCGATCACGAGGATGGGCGCTTGCGCCTGAACGGGCTTCTGGATGTGCGGCGGCTGGCCGCGCCCTGGCCGCTGTCGGCGCGCCTGGAGGCGCGCATCGCCGCCACCCGGCCGGATTCCACCGTCTGCACGGAACTGGGCGGCGTGCGCCCGGAGCAGAAACGCCAGGAGGGCGCCGCGCGCGCCGGCGAGCAGGGCGCCTACCTGGTGACTCGCCCCGAGGTCCTCGAGGAGGCGGCCAGCACCCTGGGCGGTCAGGCGCCCGATGCGGGCGAGGCGGATTTGCGGCGCGAGCGCTGGCGCGAGGCCGCGCGCCAGCTCTGCCCGGTGTCGCTGTCGGCCCGGGCCGAAGGTTCGCTGGAGCAACTGGCGCTCACGCTTGAGGGCAGCGGCGCGGGCCTGGTGCTCGATGCGCGCGCCGATCTGGCGCCCCTGGCGGCGTTTCCGCTGCGCGATGCCTTGTTGAATCTCAAGCGCGATGACGGTTCGGGGCTGACCGCCGCGCTGGACTGGCAGGCGGCCAGCGAGCCAGGCCAGCCCGACCAGGTCCTGGCCCAACTGGCCGCCGACCGCCTGGATCTCAAGCGCCTGTTGGGCGACTGGCTGCCGCCGGCCGTCCTGAGCGCCCAGGCCGAGGTCAAGGCGGAAGTCCTTGACCTGAGCGAGCTGCGCTCGGCCGATGTGCAGCTGCGTTTTGCGCCCGGCAGCCGCTGGAACAAGCAGCCGCTGGCCGGTTCCCTGGCGGCCGAGTTGCGCACCCAGGACGGCGGCGCCGCGCTGGCCCCGGGCCTGCCCGCGGGCCTGCGCCTGCCGCGCCTGGATCTCGATCTCACCCTGGGCAAGAACCACCTGCGCGCCCAAGGGGCTTTGCAGGATGTCCAGGCCAGGCTGGCGCTGGATGTCCAGGCCCCCGAGCTGGCGGCTTTCTGGCCGGACCTGCCCGGGGGTGTGACGCTCAAGGGGGATGTCGATGGCCAGGCCAGCCGCCACCAGGGCAAGGTGCAGGCCCGTTACACCCCGCCTCAGTCCCAGCCCAAGCGTCTGGGCAGCGCGCCCGTCGAGGCCCTCCTGGCCTTCGAGGGCGGATGGGCCGAGCAGGACGGCCTGGCGGGCTGGCGCGGCCGGCTGTCCGGCCTGTCGGTCCAAAGCGCGGGCTTTACGGTCGCCATCCCGGGGGCGGTCACGCTGGCCTATCTGCCGCAGGCGCAGGCGCCTGCCTGGCAGTGGCAGGTGGGCGCGGCCGACATCCAGGCCAGCTTTCCGGACAAGCAGCGGCTGTCGCTGTCGCATGGCGGTTCGCGCGGCGGGCCGGGGCGCTGGGAGACCGCGGGCCGGGCCGAGAATTTCGAATTGCGCGCCGCCATGCTGCGCCAGCTGATGACGGCCCTGGGCCAGGAAAACAAACAGAACCCGGGCGGCCGCGTCAATGCCATGGTCTCGGATGAGCAGCGCCGCATCGCGCTGGATTTCTCCTGGGACCTGAAATATGCCGGCGCGCTCTCCGGACGGGCCCGGCTGGCGCGGCGCAGCGGCGATCTGCGCATACCGGGCGACCCGCCCATCGCGCTGGGCCTGAAGACCCTGCAGCTGGAACTCACCGCCAGCGCCGGCCAGGGCGGCGTCAGCCGGCTTGATGCGGCGCTCGATGTCGACACCGAAAAAATGGGCCGCGTGAAGGCCTCCGCCACCACCCAGCTCAAGGGGCTGGCGCTGGAACCGCGCCAGCCGGTGCGCGCCGAGCTCAATGCTGACATCGCCGACTTGGCATGGATGGGTCTGTTCGTGGGCGATACGCTGGAAGTCGGCGGGTCGCTGCGCGCCAATGCGCGCATCGACGGCTCGCTGGCCAGCGGCTGGCAGGCCAACGGCGTCATCGAGGGCGACAAATTGCGCGTGGTGCGCATCGACGATGGCGTGCGCCTGATGGACGGCACGCTGCGCGCCCGCCTGGCCGGCGACCGGCTGGTGCTGGATTCCCTGCGCTTTCCGGCGGTGCTGCGCGTGATGCCCGATGAATGGCGCACCAAGGAATGGATCACCACCAATCCCGAGGCCAAGGACGGCTACGCCGAGGCCCGGGGCGAGTGGAACCTGACCGATATGGCCGGCCGCATCGGCGTGACCCTGCACCGCTTCCCGGCGCTGCAGCGCTCCGACCGCTACGCCATGGTCAGCGGCCGCGTGGACATCGACATCGCCCTGCCGCGCATCAGCATCGACGGCTCGATCACGGCCGACGCCGGCTGGGTCAGCCTGGAGATTCTGCAAGGGGTGCCGTCGCTGGACGATGACGTCCGGGTGGTCAGGCCGGGCGACGACCAGAAGGCCGGGCCTCCCATCCAGGTCGGCATCAATCTGAAGGTCGACATGGGGCCGCGCTTCTATATCACCGGCATGGGGCTGGACGCCGGCCTGGTCGGCAATATCCAGATCGTGATGCAGGGCGGCCGACTGACGGGCATGGGCGCCCTGCATACCCGGGCCGGGGGCATCGAGGCCTATGGCCAGAAGCTGCGCCTGCGGCGGGGCACGCTCACTTTCCAGGGCCGCTTGGACAATCCCATCCTCGACATCGAGGCCTTGCGCACCGGCGAGGCGGTCGAGGCGGGGGTGCGGGTGGCCGGCACGGCCCAGCGTCCGCGCATCGACCTGGTTTCCTATCCTGATGTCAGCGATGTCGAAAAACTGTCCTGGCTGGTGCTGGGCCGCGGGCCGGACGCCGGCGGCGGCGACACGGCCCTGCTGCTGTCCATCGGCACGGCGCTGCTGGGCGGCGGCCAGCCGCTGTACAAGCAGTTCGGCCTGGACGATGTCAGCGTGCGCACGGGCGCCATCGGCAGCTCGGGCAGCCTCTTGCCGGACCGCACGGTGGCCAGCTCGGTCAACCGCGACGCCGACGCCGACCTGGCCACGCAATTCCTGGTGGCCAGCAAGAATTTCGCCAACGGCATCACCCTGAGCGTGGAGCAGGCCATGGCCGGCAGCGAGACCGTGGGCCGGGCCAGCTACCGGCTGGCGCGCGGCCTGTCCCTGGACCTCAAGGGCGGCTCGATCAACGGCATCGAACTGGTCTACCGCTGGCTGGTCGGCCAATAAGCCAGGGCCCCTGCCGGGTCCTGGCGGCGACGAGATAAAATACCGCCTATTGCATAGGGGTACCCATTCATGAGCATCAAGAGCGACCGCTGGATCCGCCGCGCGGCCGAGGGCGGCATGATAGAACCGTTCGAGGCTGGCCAGGTGCGCACCGCGAACGGCGGACGCATCGTCAGCTATGGCACGAGCAGCTACGGCTACGACGTGCGCTGCGCCGACGAATTCAAGATCTTCACCAACATCAATTCCACCATCGTCGACCCCAAGAACTTCGACGAGGGGTCCTTCGTGGACTTCAAGGGCGATGTCTGCATCATCCCGCCGAATTCCTTCGCGCTGGCGCGCACGGTGGAGTATTTCCGCATCCCGCGCAGCGTGCTGACCATCTGCCTGGGCAAGAGCACCTATGCGCGCTGCGGCATCATCGTCAACGTCACGCCGCTGGAGCCCGAATGGGAAGGCCATGTGACGCTGGAGTTCTCCAACACCACGCCGCTGCCGGCCAAGATCTACGCCGGCGAGGGCTGCGCGCAAATGCTCTTCCTGGAAAGCGACGAGGTCTGCGAGACCTCCTATCGCGATCGCGGCGGCAAGTACCAGGGCCAGCGCGGCGTCACGCTGCCCCGCACCTGATCACAGCGTCCTGATCATCAGGGTTTCGTCGAGATAGCGGCCGGCCACCCGCAGCGCGGCGGGTTCGCGCCCATAGGCGACGAAGCCCAGGCTTTCATACAGGCGTTGCGCGGCCGGATTGTCCTGCGCCACGGTCAGCAGCACCTGGCGCAGGTCCGGCCAACGGCCCGCTTCTTCGAGCACGGCGGCCATGAGGCGCCGGCCCAGGCCGCTGCCGCGTTGCGTGGGCGCAACGTATACCCCCCAGATCGCCGCCTTGTGCAATTGTTTCAGCGGCGCCATGCGCAACAACCCGGCGCAGCCCACCAGGCGCTCGCCATCCCAGGCGCCGAAGACGGCGCGCGCTGGCGATGGCTCCAGCCTGCGGGCCCATTCTTGCGGCGTGACAAGGTGCTCCTCTTCGTAACTCGACCCGAAGGCCCGCGGCGCATCGCGCAGGGCCGCGAGCCGCAGCGACTGGAATTGTGAAGCATCTTGGGGCCCCAGCGGGCGTATGCTGATAGCTTGCATCGACGATCCTTTTTGCGGCCGCTGGCCATGACGGCCTTGCGGCTTCCTATAATGGAAGATACCTGAACGCAGGAGCCGCCGATGTTTGGTTTCTTCAAGAAGAAAGTCCAGGTCCAGCGGGCCGATCCGCAGGTGGAGGCCGAGTTCATCGAGCGCGTGAATGCCGCCGCCGCCGATTTTCTGCAGGCCCTGCCCGACACCGCCGGGTTCGATTACCGGCCGGGCAGCGTGGCGCTGCTCGACAAGGTGGCCGCACAGGTGCGCGCCGGCGCGCTGACGCTCACGCCCATGCAGCGCGTGGGCATGGCGGCCTATCTGTACGAGGTCGCGCGGCGCAGCCACGGCGGGCAGTACGAGGTCTGCGACAACGACGATCCGGCGGTCCTGGTGACCGGCCAGCCGGCCTTCGACGTCTGTCTGTGCGGCATTTCGCGGGTCGAGCGCACCCTGGAAGGCAAGGTGGACGAGCCCCTGGCGGCGTTTTTCGGCCGTTTCGAGGCCGCCGTGGCGGCCGCCCGGCCGGCCATCCTGCGCTGAACGGGGTCTCCGGCCCCCGGCAATTTCGGCGTCTGTCATCCGCAGGGCTAAAAATCCGTCCTACAATCCCCCCCGAATCGCCGGCCTCGCGCCCGCCTGATGATGTCAGGCAGGCGTCCCGAAGTACACTCGCGTCCGTTTTGCCTTGCCCGCCCCAGGAGCGCCCGCATGAAATTTCGCTTCCCCATATTCATCATCGACGAAGACTTCCGCTCCGAGAATGCCTCGGGCCTGGGGATTCGCGCCTTGGCGTCGGCCATCGAGGCCGAGGGCGTGGAAGTCATCGGCGTGACCAGCTACGGCGACCTGAGCTCCTTTGCCCAGCAGCAAAGCCGCGCGAGCGCTTTCATCCTGTCGATCGATGACGAGGAGTTCGACGTCGATTCACCCGAGGACGTGGCCAGCGCCATCAAGAATCTGCGGACCTTCATCGGCGAACTGCGCTTCCGCAACGCCGATATCCCCATCTATCTGTACGGCGAGACGCGCACCTCGGAGCACATCCCCAACGACATCCTGCGCGAGCTGCACGGTTTCATCCACATGTTCGAGGACACGCCGGAGTTCGTGGCGCGCCACATCATCCGCGAAGCGCGCAGCTATGTGGACAGCCTGCCGCCGCCGTTTTTCCGCGAGTTGGTCAAGTACGCCCAGGACGGTTCGTACTCCTGGCACTGCCCGGGACACTCGGGCGGCGTGGCCTTTCTCAAGAGCCCCGTGGGCCAGATGTTCCACCAGTTCTTCGGCGAGAACATGCTGCGCGCCGACGTGTGCAACGCGGTGGACGAGCTGGGCCAGCTGCTCGATCACACGGGCCCGGTGGCCGAGTCGGAAATCAATGCCGCGCGCATCTTCCATGCCGATCATTGCTTCTTCGTGACCAACGGCACCTCCACCTCGAACAAGGTCGTCTGGCACGCCAACGTGGCCGCTGGCGACGTGGTGGTGGTGGACCGCAATTGCCATAAGTCCATCCTGCATGCCATCACGATGACCGGGGCCATCCCGGTGTTTCTGCGCCCGACGCGCAATCACCTGGGCATCATCGGCCCCATCCCGCTGGAAGAGTTCGATCCGGAGAACATCCGCAAGAAGATCGAGGCCAATCCTTTCGCGCGCGAGGCCGTCAACAAGAATCCGCGCATCCTGACGCTGACGCAGAGCACCTATGACGGCGTGATCTACAACGTCGAAATGATCAAGGAAAAGCTGGGCAGCTATGTGGACACGCTGCATTTCGACGAGGCGTGGCTGCCGCATGCGGCTTTCCACGAGTACTACCAGGACATGCACGCCATCGGGCTGGACCGTCCGCGCAGCAAGGACGCCATGGTCTTCGCCACCCACTCCACGCACAAGCTGCTGGCGGGCATTTCGCAGGCCTCGCAGATCATCGTGCAGGAGTCGGAGTCGCGCAAGCTGGACCGCAATGTGTTCAACGAAGCCTATCTGATGCACACCTCGACCTCGCCGCAGTACGCCATCATCGCGTCCTGCGATGTGGCCGCGGCCATGATGGAGCCGCCGGGCGGCACCGCCCTGGTCGAAGAAAGCATCCGTGAGGCCCTGGACTTCCGCCGCGCCATGCGCAAGGTGGAATCCGAGTACGGCAAGAACGACTGGTGGTTCAAAGTCTGGGGGCCCAACCGCCTGGTGTCCGAGGGCATCGGCAACCGCAATGAGTGGGTCCTGGAGGCCAATGATCACTGGCATGGCTTCGGCGAACTGGCCGAAGGCTTCAACATGCTGGACCCGATCAAGGCCACCATCATCACCCCGGGCCTGGATATGTCGGGCAGCTTCGGCGAAACCGGCATTCCGGCCGCCCTGGTGTCCAAGTACCTGACCGAACACGGCGTGGTGGTCGAGAAGACGGGGCTGTATTCCTTCTTCATCCTCTTTACCATCGGCATCACCAAGGGCCGCTGGAATACGCTGCTGACCGCCTTGCAGCAGTTCAAGGACGACTACGACCGCAACCAGCCTCTGTGGCGCATCCTGCCGGATTTCTGCCGCGAGCACCGGCAGTATGAGCGCATGGGCCTGCGCGATCTGTGCCAGGTGATCCACGAAGCCTATCGCGAGCGCGATGTGGCGCGCCTGACCACCGAAATGTACCTGAGCGACATGGTGCCGGCGCTCAAGCCCTCGGACGCCTTTGCGCGCATGGCGCACCGCCAGGTCGAGCGCGTGGAGATCGACCAGCTCGAAGGCCGCGTCACCGGCGTGCTGCTCACGCCTTATCCGCCGGGCATCCCGCTCCTCATCCCGGGCGAGCGCTTTAACCGCACCATCGTCCAGTACCTGCAATTCGCGCGCGAGTTCAATGAGCGCTTCCCGGGCTTTGAAACCTATATCCATGGCCTGGCCCAGGATGTGGGGCCGGACGGCGCCAAGCGCTACTACGTGGACTGCCTCAAAGAGAACGATGCCTGAGGCTGTCCTGCGGCATGTTTGACGTCGCGATCATAGGCGCCGGCGCGGCCGGCATGATGTGCGCGGCCGTCGCCGGCCAGCGCGGACTGTCGGTGGTGCTGATCGACCACGCCAGCCGCCTGGCCGAAAAAATCCGCATCTCCGGCGGCGGGCGCTGCAACTTCACCAACCTGGGCGCCAGCCCCGCCCAGTTCCTGTCCGAGAATCCGCATTTCTGCCGCTCGGCGCTGGCCGGCTATACGCCGCAGGATTTCCTGGCGCTGATGCGCGAGCACCGCATCGCCTGGCATGAAAAGCATCGCGGCCAGCTGTTCTGCGATGACAGCAGCGAGGACATCATCGAAATGCTGCGCCGCGAGTGCGGCCGCGGCCGCGTGTCCTGGCGCATGCCCTGCGCGGTCGAAGGCATCGCGCGCGAAGGCGAGGGCTGGGCGCTGGCCACCGACGGCGGCGCGCTGCGCGCCTCGCGCCTGGTCATCGCCACCGGCGGCATGGCCATTCCGCAGCTGGGGGCGACCGATTTCGGCTTGAAAGTGGCGCGCCAGTTCGGCCTGAAGGTGATCGATCCGCGGCCCGCCCTCGTGCCGCTGACCTTCGATGCGCAGCAGTGGCAGCCCTTTGCCGAGCTTTCCGGCGTGGCGCTGGAGGTCAGCCTGGGCACCGGACAGGGCAAGGCCCGGGGGACCTTCCTGGAAGACCTGCTCTTCACCCACCGGGGCCTGTCCGGCCCGGCCATCCTGCAGATTTCCAGCTACTGGAAGCCGGGGACCGCCATCGACATCGATCTGGCGCCCGGACGCGACCTGGGCACGGAATTGCGCGAGGCCAAATCTGGCGCGCGCCAGCAGATGCACACCGTGCTGGCCGGCTTGTGGCCCAAGCGCCTGGCCGACGCCTGGCTGGCGCAGTCGGGCGATGCCGGCCTGGCGCAGGCGCGGCTGGCCGACGTGCCCGACCGCAAGCTGCGCGAGCTGGCTGCCCGCATCCATTGCTGGTCGCTGACGCCCACCGGGACGGCCGGATACAAAAAGGCCGAGGTCATGCGCGGCGGCGTCGATACCCGCGGCCTGGACCAGAAGTCCATGCAGGCGCGCGCCGTGCCGGGCCTGTATTTCATCGGCGAGGCCGTGGATGTGACGGGTTGGCTGGGCGGCTACAACTTCCAGTGGGCCTGGGCGTCGGCCGTGGCCTGCGGCCGGGCGCTCTGAAGCCTAGGCGCGGCGCGCGCGGCGTGGGCGCGCAGGCGGCGGCCCCAGGCTGCCGCGCTCCAGCACCACATGCGCCAGCGGGCCGGCTGGCGGCGGCTCGCGCTTTTCGATCAGATCGACGATGTGGCGCGCCGCGCGGCGGCCGATTTCCTGCGCCGGGATGCTCACCGTGGTGAGCTCCGGCTGCATCATCTCGGTCTCGTCGATGCCGTCGAAACCCACGATGGACAGTTCGCCGGGCACGGCGATGCCGAGGCGGCGGCATTCGTGCAGGGCGCCCATGGCCAGCAGATCGGTGCCGAAGAAAATCACCGTGGGCCGTTCGGGCAGCGCCCAGTAGTCGCGGATGGCCTGGCGCCCGCCCTCGAAGGAGAAGGGCTGTTCGATGATCCACTCCGGCGGCACGGACAGGCCGTGCTCGCGCAGCGCCGCCAGCACGCCGTTGCGGCGCCCGCGGGCGCGCTCGTTGCGGGCGATGGGGCCGCCGCACACGCCGATGCGGGTATGGCCTCTTGCCAGCACGCAGCGCGCCAGGTCATAGGAGGCGTCGTAGTTGGAGATGCCCACGCAATGGGGGTAGTGGCTGTCGTCCACCGACCAGGTCAGCACATAGGGCAGGGCGCGCTGATGCAGCAGGGCAAAGACCTCGTCGCTGTGGTCCGTGCCCACCATGATGATGCCGTCCACGCCGCGCTCGACCGTGGCGCGCAGCACGGCGGCCTCGTCGTCGTCGTGGTACTCATGGCTGGCGATGAGCAGCTGATAGCCCATCTCCCACAGCGTTTGCTGCATGGAGTGCGTGGAGTGGGCAAAGATGGGATTGTTGAGCGTGGGGTAGACCGCGCCCACCGTGCGGGTGCGGCGCGACGCCAGCGCGGCGGCGGCGCCGTCGCGGATATAGCCCAGTTGCGCGACCGCGCGGTTGACGCGCTCCAGCGTCGCCGGCTTGACCTCCTTGGGCACCGACAGGGCCCGCGAGGCGCTGCCCAGCGACACGCCCGCCAGCTTGGCGACGTCGGCAAGAGTGGGGCGGCGGATCGAGGGTTTCATGGGATGGGCAGCCAAGCGGCAAGTGTAACCAAGACGCCTCTTGGGGAAAACGCGAAGTCCAGCGTGCGTGGATTGACAGCTTGCCATAAACGACCCCAAAATTGAAGCGTTTCAAAAATACTGAGACACCCAATAAGCGCAATAAAGGCCGGCATTACCAATGATTTGGCTTTTTTTTGATCCCGTAATTGAAGCGCTTCAATTGCTTCCGGGGCGGCGCGCCATGGGTCCAACGACGACAGGAGACAAGACATGGAAGTGGCAAAGGTTTGCGCGCGCTGGCTGGCGGGCGTGTCCGTGGCGCTGGGTGTGACGGCGACCGCGTTGGCGGCCGATGACATCAAGATGGGCGCGCTGTTTCCCTTCAGCGGCGCGCTGGCCCAGCTGGGCGACGAGAGCTATCGCGGCCTGCAATTGGCGGTGGAGGAGCGCAATGCCCAGGGCGGGCTGCTGGGCCGCAAGATTGCCCTGGTCAAGGCTGACGCCGTGGACGCCAACCAGGCCGTGGGCGAGGCCCGCCGCCTGACCTCGGTGGAGAATGTCTCGGCCGTGTTCGGCAGCTTTTCCTCGGCGCTGTCTTTTGCCGCCACCCAGGTCACCGAGCTGGCCGGCGTGCCCTTCTTCGAGCTGGGCGCCGTCTCCGACAGCGTGACCGACCGCGGCTTCAAGTATGTGTTCCGCAGCAATTCCACCGCGCGCGATTTCGCCAACGGCACCATCGAGGGCGTGGTCAACGTGGTGGCGCCGGCGCTTGGCGTGGATCCCAAGTCGCTGAAGCTGGCCATCATCCACGAGGACGGCCTGTACGGTAAAACCATCGCCGGCTTCCAGCAAGAACGCGCCAAGGCCCTGGGCCTGAATGTGGTGCAGGTCCTGCCTTACTCGGCCAAGGCGGTGGATCTGTCCTCGCTGATCCTGCGCCTGCGCGGCGCCCAGGCCGACGTGGTGCTGCAGACGTCGTATCAGAACGACACCATGCTGTACTTCCGCCAGGCCAAGTCGGCGGGCTACAAGCCGCGCGCCGTCATCGGCGCCGGCGGCGGCTATTCGCTGTCCGACACGGCCAAGGCCCTCAACGGCGATATGGACGGCGCCTTCGACATCGACTTTCCGCAGTTCGCGATGAACGAGAAGGGCGCGCCCGGCCTGTCGGACTTCGTCTCCGCCTACAAGAAGCGTTTCAATGGCGAGCCGCGTTCGGGCCACAGCCTGGTGAACTACGTGGGCGCGCGCGCTTTCCTGGACGCGATCGAGAAAGCCGGTTCGCTGGACAAGGACAAGGTCCGCGCCGCCGTGCTGGCCTACAAGCAGCCCGTGGGCAGCAACGCCGCCGGCTGGGGCTTTGATTTCGGCGACAACGGCCAGAACCGCGCCGCGACCACCACGCTGATGCAGTGGCAGGACGGCAAGCTGGTCACCGTCTGGCCCGAGGCCGCCGCCGTGGCCAAGCCCATCGTCAATCGCTGATCCCGCATTATCCGGCGGGCGGGCGGCGCGGGCCGCCCGCCCCGCCCAGGACATCCCGAGATGGACATTCTTCTGCAATTGATCGTCAACGGTCTGCTGCTCGGTGGCGCCTACGCCATCATCAGCATCGGCTTGACGCTGATCTTCGGCGTGGTGCGCGTCGTCAACTTCGCCCACGGCGAGTTTCTGATGGTGGGCATGTACGCCACCTATCTGCTGGCCATGAAACTGGGCTGGCATCCCTATGTGTCGGTGGCTCCGGTGGCCCTGCTGCTGTTCGCCGTCGGCGCGGCGATGCAGCGCTTCATCATCCAGCCGCTGCTCGATGCCGACGGTCATATCCAGATCTTCGCCACCGTGGGGGTCTCAACGGCCCTGATGAATCTCGCCCTGCTGGTCTTCGGCGCCGATGTGCGCGCCACGCAAGTCGAAGCCGGCACCGGCATCCTGGCGTTCGGCGGCCTGAGCGTGGTGAGCGGACAGGTGATCACCCTGGCGGTGGCGCTGCTGCTGGCCGGCGGCCTGCATCTGTTCATGACGCGCACCTACCTGGGCCGCGCCTTCCGCGCCGTGGCCCAGCATCGCAATGCCGCCGCCCTGATGGGGGTGAATGTGCGCGGCATCTATGTGCTGGCCTTCGCCATCGGCTCGGCCTTCGTGGGCGTGGCCGCGGCGCTCCTGACGCCGCAATATCCGGCCTTTCCGACCATAGGCACGTACTTCGTG
This sequence comes from Bordetella pseudohinzii, assembly GCF_000657795.2. GTDB lineage: Bacteria > Pseudomonadota > Gammaproteobacteria > Burkholderiales > Burkholderiaceae_B > Bordetella > Bordetella pseudohinzii. The sequence continues at coordinate 32,440 of NZ_JHEP02000012.1, read as the reverse complement.
CTGACCGCCTTCGTCATCGTCGTGCTGGGCGGCATGGGCAGCCTGCTGGGCGCCTTGCTGGGGTCCATGCTGATCGGCCTGGTCGACAGCCTGGCGGGTTATTACATCGCGCCGGACCTCAAGGAAATCGTCTATTTCGCGATCTTCCTGCTCATCCTGGTGTTGCGCCCCACCGGCCTGTTCGGCCTGGGCCGCGGATCTGAATAAAGAGGGCCTGCCATGTTTCCGGATATCCGACGCCCGCGCGTCTACATGGGCCTGCTCGCGCTGTCCCTGCTGCTGATCATTCCCTTTGCCATCCAATCGCCTTTCGTCTATCACCTGTTCGTGCTGATCTGCGTGTACGGCGCGCTGGCGACGGCCTGGAACATTGTCGGCGGCTATGCCGGCCAGCTCTCGCTCGGGCACGCGGTGTTCTACGGCGTGGGCAGCTATGCCGCCACGCTGCTGGTCATCCATTTCGGCATCTCACCCTGGCTGGGCATGTTCGTGGGCATGGCGCTGGCCGCGCTGGTGGCGCTGCTGATCGCCTACCCCACCTTCCGCCTGCGCGGTCCTTTCTTCGCGCTGGCCACCATCGCCGTGCTGGAAGTGGTCAAGCTGCTGGTGGTCCACCAGGACGGCTGGACGGGCGGCGCGGCCGGCCTGAGCGTGCCGCTCAATATCGGCCTGCCGTGGATGATCTTCCGCGAGAAATGGGCCTATCTGCTGGTGGCCTTCTTGCTCCTGTTGGTCACCCTGTGGGCGGCCTGGCGCATCCGCCATTCGCGGCTGGGCTTTTACCTGGTGGCCGTGCGCGAGCGCGAATACGCCGCCCCGGCCGTGGGCATCGATACGGTGCGCGTCAAGCTGGCCGCCGCCGTGATCTCGGCCATGTTGACCGCCATGGTGGGTTCCTTCCATGCCATGTACCTGACCTTCATCGAGCCTTCGGCGGCCTTCTCGCTGGAGCTGTCCATCCAGATCGCGATGTTCGCCCTGATCGGCGGCCTGGGCAGCGTGGCCGGGCCGCTGGCCGGCACGGTGCTGGTGGTGCCCATCGCGGAACTGGCGCGCGGCTGGCTGGGCGCCTTCGGCAGCGGTATGCACGGTTTTATCTATGGCGTCATTCTCGTGGTGGTGGTGCTGACCATGCCGCGCGGCATCGTGGGCCACTTCGGCGCCCGCCTGCGGTCCTGGATCGACCGCCTGCCGGGTTTGGGCGAGCCGCCCGTGGCGCCGGCCGCGCCGCTTGCCGCGGCCGGCGGCGGGCGCGGCGAACCCATCCTGAAGGCCGAAGCGCTGAACAAGCACTTTGGCGGCCTGCATGCCACCAACAATGTGTCGCTCACCTTGCATGAAGGCGAGATCCTGGGCGTGATCGGGCCCAATGGCGCCGGCAAGACCACGGTCTTCAACCAGCTCTCCGGCTTTATCCGCCCGGACAGCGGCACGGTGAGCGTGCGCGGCCCCAAGGGCTGGGAGCAGCCGGCCGATTCGCAGGCTTTCGCCCGCGCCGGCGTGGGCCGCACCTTCCAGATCGCCCAGCCCTTCTCGGGCCTGAGCGTGCTGGAGAACATCATGCTGGGCGCCTTCCTGCATACCTCGGATCGCCGTGAGGCCGAGGCCATCGCGCGCCAGGTGGCCGAGCTGACGGAGCTGTCGGGCAGCCTGGACGCCGAGGCGCGCAGCCTGACCGTCGGCGGACTGAAGCGCCTCGAAGTGGCGCGGGCCCTGGCCACGCGGCCGCGCATCCTGCTGTTGGACGAAGTGATGGCGGGCCTGAACCCCACCGATGTGGAGCGCGCCATCCGCATGGTGCGCCGCGTGCGCGATGCCGGGGTGTCGGTGTTGCTCATCGAGCATCTCATGCAGGCCACCATGGCCCTGTCCGACCGCATCCTGGTCATCAATGTGGGCCAGGTGCTGACCAGCGGCGCGCCGCAGGAGGTCGTCAACGATCCGCAAGTCATCGAGGCTTATCTCGGCAAGGAGTACCTGCATGCTCAACATTCGTGATTTGTCGGCCGGCTACGGCAAGAGCGAAGTCTTGCGGGGCATCAGCCTGGATGTCCCCGAAGGCAAGGTGGTGACTCTGATCGGCGCCAACGGCGCCGGCAAGACCACCACGCTCAAGACGCTGTGCGGCCTGGTCCGCCCCACGGCGGGCAGCATCGAGTTCGAAGGCCGGCAGATCGCCGGCGAGGCGCCGCACCGCATCGTCGAGCGCGGCATCACCATGATTCCGGAAGGCCGCCAGCTCTTTCCCTTCCTGACGGTGCGCGACAACCTGCTGATGGGTTCCTATAAGCGCAGCGCCCGGCCGGCCGTGCAGCAAAGGCTGGGCGAGGTGCTGGACCTGTTTCCGCGCGTGCGCGAGCGGCTGGACCAGTTCGCCGGCTCGCTGTCCGGCGGCGAGCAGCAGATGGTGGCCATCGCGCGCGGCATGATGGCCTGCCCGCGGCTGTTGATTTTCGACGAGCCCTCGCTGGGCCTGTCGCCGTTGCTGGTCGAACAGATGTTCGACGTGATACGCACCGTCGTGCGCCAGGGCATCACCGTGCTGCTGGTCGAGCAGAACGTCTATCACACCCTCAAGCTGGCCGACGTCGGTTATGTGCTGGAGAACGGGCGCATCGCCCTGTCCGGCAGCGGCGAAGAGTTGCTGAACAGCCCGCACGTGCGACGCGCGTACCTGGGCCATTGAACACTGCGCAAGCGCAAGGAGGATTGCATCATGAGCGGAAACATCCATCGTCCCGATGAACAGGCCATTGCCTACCGGCTGCCGCAGGCGCCGGACATGATGCGCGATCTCGTGCATCCCGGCGCGGCGACCGATTGGCTGGCCGACGACAAGCTGTGGGTGCCGTCGTCCTCGACGGTGTCTTTCAAGCCTTTGCTGCTGTGCGCCAGCCAGGGCTATTACATCAATCTGCTGCGCGTGCGCGGCAGCGGCGTGGTCTCGCGCCACCGTCATACCGGCCCGGTGCATGCCATGGTGCTCAAGGGCCGCTGGTATTACCTGGAGCATGACTGGGTCGCCGAACAGGGCGGCTATGCCTTCGAGCCGGCCGGCGAGACCCATACGCTCTATGTGCCGGAGGATGTCCCCGAGATGATCACCTGGTTCCACGTCACCGGCGGCTACACCTACGTCGATCCGGAGGGCGTGGCCCAGGGCTATGAGGATGTGTTCACCAAGATCGAGACGGCGCGGCGCCACTACCAGTCGCTGGGCCTGCCCGATGACTACATCAAGCAATTCATCCGCTGAACCGGAGGCCAGCATGCGGGATCACGAAGGCCGGGTGGTGTTGGTGACGGGCGGCCTGCGCGGTATCGGCCAGGCCATCGTCCAGGCCTATGCGGCGCGCGGCGCGGCGGTCGGCGTGGTCGACCTGGACGAGGAGGCCGGCCAGCGCCAGGCGCGCGAACTGCGGGCGCTGGGCGCGCGCGCCGCCTTCGCGGCGGCCGATGTGGGAGACCTGGATGCCTGCCGGCGCGCCGTGCGCAGCCTGGGCGACGCCCTGGGCGCGCCGGACACGCTGGTCTGCAATGCCGGCATCTCGCCCAAGCATGCGGGCCGGCCGGCGCCCGTGCAGCAGATGGACCCGGCCGAATGGCGCCGGGTGGTCTCGGTCAACCTCGACAGCGCCTTCTATTTTTCGCATTTGTTGGCCGGCGGCATGATCGCGCGCGGCTTCGGCCGGATGGTCTTCATGTCCTCGGTGGCGGGCAAGGTCTATCTGGACATGGTGGCCGCGCACTACAGCGCCACCAAGGCCGGCATCGCGGGGCTGACCCGGCATCTGGCTGGCGAACTGGGCCCGCATGGCATCACGGTCAACGCGCTGGCGCCGGGACGCATCGATACGCCGCTGGTGCGCGGCGTGGCCGATGGCGTCAATGACGAGGTGGTGGCCCGCACGCCCTTGCGGCGGCTGGGGCTGCCGTCCGAAGTGGCCGACGCCTGCCTCTACCTGACCTCGCCCCAGGCTTCCTTCGTGACCGGGCAGGTGGTGGATGTGGCTGGCGGCTGGGTGATGTCATGATCGCGGGCATGGGTTTCCCGGGACGCTATCTGCAAGGCCCGGGCGCCCTGGCCGGCCTGTCGGACCTGCTGGCCGAACTGGGCTGCTCGCGGCCGCTGGCCGTGGTGGATCCGGCCGTCGCGGACCTGGCGGCCAGGGTCATGGCCGGCATGCCCCGGCTGGTCTTCGGCGGCGAATGCACGCGCGAGGAGATCGCCGGGCTGGCCGGCCGCCTGCCCGACGGCATCGACTGCCTGGTGGCCTTTGGCGGCGGCAAGACGATCGACAGCGCCAAGGGCGTGGCCCGCGAGCGCGGCCTGCCCATCGTGGTCTGCCCCAGCGCCGCGTCCAGCGATGCGCCCACCAGCCGCCTCATCGTGCGCTATGACGCGCGCCATGCCGTGGCCGGCGTGGATAAATTGCGGCGCAATCCCGACGCCGTGCTTGTCGACACCGATGTCATCGTGCGCGCGCCGGCGCGCCTGTTCGCCGCCGGCATCGGCGATGCCCTGAGCAAGGCCTTCGAGGCCAGGGCCTGTGTGCAGGCCGGCGGCCTCAATGCCTATGGCTATCGCGCCACCGCCACGGCGCTGCGGCTGGCCGACGGCTGCCTGGAGATCCTGCTGGCCCATGGCGAGCGAGCCATGCGGGCCGTGCGCGCCCGCCAGGGCGGAGAAGACGTCGAGGCCGTGGTCGAGGCCACGGTGCTGCTGTCCGGGCTGGGTTTCGAAAGCGGCGGCCTGTCGCTGGCCCATGCCTTGGTGCGCGGATTGACCACGGTGCCCGAGCTGGCGGCCTGCCTGCATGGCGAACTGGTGGCCTTCGGCACGTTGGCGCAGATGGCGGCCATGGCTTGCGAGCCCGCCGAGGTGGGGCCGGTGCTGGCGCTGATGCGGGCGGTCGGCCTGCCGGCCAGCCTGAGGTCGCTGGGCCTGCGACGGGAATTGGAGGGGGGCGAGTGGCAAAGACTGATCGACGCCACGCTCGCCACGGAATACAGCCGGCATCTGCTGCCGGCGCTCACGCCGGCGCGTCTGCGGGCCGTCCTGGAGCAGGCGCAAGCCTGGGGGACGGCCGAGCGCGCGGGCGATAGCTACGCGCCTGGCGCGGGAGACACACAATGAAAAGCATGCAAGTCACGGAATTCGGCCAGCCGCTGGCGCAGGCCGACACCCCCACTCCTGTGCCGCGCGGCCGCGAGGTATTGCTGCGGGTGCGCGCCGCCGGCGTCTGCCACACGGATCTGCACCTCTGGCACGGCGGCTATGACCTCGGGCATGGGCGCACGCTGTCGCTCAAGGAGCGCGGCGTGACCCTGCCGCTGACCATGGGCCACGAGACCGTGGGCATCGTCGAGGCGGTGGGCGAGGACGCCGGCGACGTGCCCTTGGGCGCGGTGCGCCTGGTCTATCCCTGGATAGGCTGCGGGCAGTGCGAGGTCTGCCAGGAGGGACGCGAGAATCTTTGCCTGACGCCGCGCACCATAGGCATCAACCGGGCCGGCGGCTACGCCGACCATATCCTGGTGCCCGACCCGCGCCATCTGGTCGACCTGCAGGGGCTGGACCCGGTGCGCGCCGCGCCGCTGGCCTGCTCGGGGCTGACCTGCTTTTCGGCCCTGCGCAAGATCGGCGAGGATGTCCTGCGGCGCGGCCCCATCGTGGTGGTGGGCGCGGGCGGCCTGGGGCTGATGAGCCTGCAGCTGCTCAAGGCCATGGGCGCGCCGGGCGCCGTGGTGGTCGAGGTCGACGCGGCCAAGCGCGAGGCCGCCCTGCGGGCCGGGGCGTTGGCCGCCATCGATCCCAAGGCGCCCGATGCCGCCCAGGCCATCCGCGACGCCGTGGGCGGCCCGGTGCGGGCCGTCCTGGACTTGGTGGCCAATCCGGAATCGGCGGGGCTGGGTTTCGATCTGCTCACCAAGGGCGGGCGCCTGGTGCTGGTCGGGCTGTTCGGCGGCGCGGCGCCCTGGCCGCTGCCGCTCATCCCCATGAAGTCGGTGACCATCCAGGGCAGCTATGTGGGGTCGCTCCCTGAATTGCGCGAGCTGGTCGCCCTGGTCGCGCGCGAACGCCTGGAGCTGATCCCGGTCTCGACCTGCGGCATGGGCGCCCTGAGCCAGGCCTTGCGCGACCTGGAAGCCGGCCGCATTGTCGGACGCATGATCATGACGCCCTGACCGGGCGAATCCGGGTTTTGCCGGCCCGTGCTTTCGTTGTATGCTTCGCACGCTGTCATGCATGCCGCGGGAGAGAGCGGGCCGCCAGGTCCGCCGCCGAAGGCGCAATTCGCCCGGAATCGCTCAGGTAACCCATACCGCGCATTGCACGGCCAGCCGCTGGGCGGCTGACCGTAACAGCACTCTGGAGAGACCTGGCGCCGCCTAGCGGTCAGCCCAGGCGCCGAAGGTGCAAACCCGCCATGCGCGCGGGGCAACTCTCAGGCAAAAGGACAGAGGGGCGGAAACCCGACCGGCTACCGGGCGCTTTCCGCATCCCTGGGGCCGGCATTCCTCTATGCCATTGGAGCGCCCCGCATGTCCGCCTCTTTGAAACGTACTCCCCTGGCCGAAACCCATCTGGCCGCCGGCGCCCGCATGGTCGATTTCGGCGGCTGGGAAATGCCGCTGGCCTATGGCTCGCAGCTGGAAGAGCATCACGCGGTGCGCCGGGACGCCGGCATGTTCGATGTCTCGCACATGCTCAACGCCGATGTCACCGGCCCGGACGCCACGGCCTTCCTGCGCCGCCTGGTGGCCAATGACGTCGCCCGCCTGAGCACGCCGGGCAAGGCCCTGTATTCCTGCATGCTCAACCCGCAGGGCGGCGTGATCGACGATCTCATCATCTATTACTTCGCGCCCGACCGCTGGCGCGTGGTCGTCAACGCCGGCACGGCCGACAAGGACATGGCCTGGATGGCGCGCGTGGCGGCCGCGGGCCGCTTCGATGTCGCCATCACGCCGCGCCGCGACCTGGCCATGATCGCCGTGCAAGGCCCCAATGCCCGGGCCAAGGTCTGGGCGGCCCGTCCGGCCTGGCAGGCCGAAACCGAAGGCCTCGCGCCGTTTTCCGCGGCGCGCCTGCCCGAGGATGTCCTGGTGGCCCGCACCGGTTATACCGGCGAGGACGGCTTCGAGATCGTGCTGCCGGCTGGCGCGGCCGCGGGCCTCTGGCAAGACCTCGCGGCCCAGGGCGTGCGGGCCTGCGGCCTGGGCGCGCGGGACACGCTGCGCCTGGAAGCCGGCATGAATCTCTACGGCCAGGACATGGACGAACTCATCCATCCCAACCAGGCCGGTCTGTCCTGGACGGTGTCGCTCAAGGACGAGTCGCGCCGCTTCATCGGCCGCGAGGCGCTCGAGCAATTCGCCACCCCCCGCGCCTTCCTGGGCCTGAAGCTGGCCGAGCGCGGCGTGATGCGCGCCCACATGGCGGTGCGCACCGCCGAGGGCCTTGGCGAGACCACCAGCGGCACCATGTCGCCCACCCTGGGCGTGTCCATCGCCTTTGCCCGCCTGCCCCTGGCCGTCAAGCCGGGCGATGCGGTCGAGGTCGACATCCGCGGCAAATGGGTGCCGGCCACCGTGGTCAAACTGCCCTTCGTGCGCAACGGCAAAGCCGTCGAACACTCGTAAACTCCAAGCTTGCGCGCGGCCTGTCCGCGCGCAAGGCGCGCTTACCTTTTTCCATACCCCTATCACCGGATTTCTCCAGGAGTTCCCATGAGTCTGCCTACCGATCGCAAGTACACCTCCTCCCATGAGTGGGTCAAGGCCGAAGGCGACGTCTTCGTCGTCGGCATCACCGACAATGCCCAGGACCAGCTGGGCGACCTGGTCTTCGTGGGCGACGTCAACGTCGGCGCCACGCTGAAGGCCGGCGAAACCGCCGGCGTGGTCGAGTCCGTCAAGGCGGCTTCCGACATCTACGCCCCGGTCGACGGCGAAATCGTCGCGTTCAACGACGCGCTCGAAGCCAACCCCAATCTGATCAACGAGTCGGCCTACACGGCCTGGATCTTCAAGATCAAGCCGGCCAATGCCGCCGATGCCGACAAGCTGCTGGATGCGGCCGGCTACGAGGCGGTCGCCAACGGCTGACCGCCCCGCGCGGGCCGCGGCCCGCGCTCACTCCGACTTTCGAGAACACCATGTCGCGCGCCCTAGACACTCATTCCGACTTCATTCCCCGCCATATCGGCCCCTCCGAGGCCGACCAGGCCAAGATGCTGGCCGTCATCGGCTGCGCCAGCCTGGACGCCCTCATCGAGGAAGTCGTCCCGCCCCGCATCCGCAACCAGGCGCCGCTGGCGCTGCCCGGTTCGCGCAGCGAACCGGACGTGCTGGCCGAACTGAAGCAGGTGGCCGCGCGCAACAAGGTGTTCCGCAACTACATCGGGCAAGGCTATTACGGCACGCACACGCCCAATGTGGTGCTGCGCAACGTGCTCGAGAACCCGGCCTGGTACACGGCCTACACGCCTTACCAGCCCGAGATTTCGCAAGGCCGCCTGGAGGCCTTGCTCAACTACCAGACCATGGTGGCCGACCTGACCGGCCTGGACATCTCCAATGCCTCGCTGCTGGATGAGGGCACGGCGGCGGCCGAGGCCATGACGCTGGCCCGCCGCGGCGCCAAGTCCAAGAGCCAGGTCTTCTTCATCTCCCGCCACTGCCATCCCCAGACCATCGAGGTGGTGCGCACGCGCGCCGAAGGGCTGGACATCGAGATCGTGATCGGCGACGAAAGCCAGGGCCTGCCCGAGTGCTTCGGCGTGCTGCTGCAATACCCGCACAGCCTGGGCGGCGTGGTCGATTACCGCGCCCTGGCCGAGGCGGCCCACGCGCAGGGCGCGGTGGTGGCCTGCGCCACCGATCTGCTGGCCCTGGCCCTGCTCACGCCGCCGGGCGAGTGGGGCGCCGACATCGCCGTCGGCTCGGCCCAGCGCTTTGGTGTGCCCTTCGGTTTCGGCGGCCCGCACGCCGGTTTCATGGCCTGCCGCGATGCCTTCAAGCGCAATATGCCGGGCCGCCTGGTGGGCGTGTCCAAGGATGCGCAAGGCAACCCGGCCCTGCGTCTGGCGTTGCAGACGCGCGAGCAGCACATCCGCCGCGAGAAAGCCACGTCCAACATCTGCACCGCGCAGGTGCTGCTGGCCGTCATGGCCGGCCTGTACGCGGTCTGGCATGGCCCGGCGGGCATCCGCCGCATCGCCACCCGCGTGCACAGCTTCACGGGCGCGCTGCGCGAACAGCTGCAGGCGCTCGGCCTGACGGTCGAGAACGACAGCTATTTCGATACCCTGCTGGTCCAGGCCGGCGCTGCCGCGCCGGCCATCCTGGCGGCCGCCGAGCGCGCGCAGATCAACCTGCGCCGCGTGGACGATGCCCGCCTGGCGGTGTCGCTGGACGAAACCGTCACGGCGCAGGATCTGCAGGCGCTCATCAATGTGTTCGCGGCCGGCCTGGGCAAGCCCGAGGTCGCGCTGGATGCCGCGTCGCTGTCGGCCGAGGCCGGCGCGGGCCTGCCGGCGGGCACCGTGCGGACCACGCCCATCCTGTCGCATCCCATCTTCTCCAGCGTGCAGTCCGAAACCGATATGCTGCGCTATCTGCGCAAGCTGGCCGACAAGGACCTGGCCCTGGACCGCAGCATGATCCCGCTGGGCTCGTGCACCATGAAACTGAACGCCACGGCCGAGATGATCCCCATCACCTGGCCCGAGTTCGCCCTCATCCATCCTTTCGCGCCCGCCGCGCAGACCGCCGGCTACCGCGAACTGATCGACCGCCTCTCGGCCGCGCTGTGCGAGATCACCGGCTACGACAATATCAGCCTGCAGCCCAATTCGGGCGCCCAGGGCGAGTACGCCGGGCTGCTGGCCATCCGCGGCTACCACCAGGCCCGCGGCCAACACCAGCGCAATGTCTGCCTGATCCCGTCGTCGGCGCATGGCACCAATCCCGCCTCGGCCCAGCTGGCCGGCATGGAAGTGGTGGTGGTGGCCTCGGACGCCGACGGCAACGTCGACCTGCCCGATCTGCGGGCCAAGATCGCGCAAGTGGGCGATCGCCTGGCCGCGCTCATGATCACCTATCCGTCCACCCACGGCGTATTCGAAGAGGCGGTCACCGAGATCTGCGAACTGGTGCACGCCGCCGGCGGCCAGGTCTATCTCGACGGCGCCAACATGAACGCCATGGTGGGCGTGGCCAAGCCGGGCAAGTTCGGCTCGGACGTCTCGCACCTGAACCTGCACAAGACCTTCTGCATCCCGCACGGCGGCGGCGGTCCGGGCGTGGGTCCGGTGGCGGTGCGCGCCCATCTGGCGCCCTATCTGCCCGGCGTGGTCAACGAGCAGGGCAAGCTGGACGGCCAGGCCAAGGTGGGCCCGGTATCGGCCGCGCCCTTCGGCTCGGCCGGCATCCTGGCCATCCCCTTTGTCTACATCGCGCTGATGGGCGCCGAAGGCCTGCGCCGCGCCACCGAGGTCGCCATCCTCAACGCCAACTATGTGGCGGCCCGCCTGCGCGAGCACTATCCCGTGCTGTACGCCGGCCGCCATGGCCGCGTGGCCCACGAGTGCATCCTGGACGTGCGTCCGCTCAAGGACACGAGCGGGGTGAGCGCCGAGGATATCGCCAAGCGCCTGATGGACTACGGCTTCCATGCCCCGACCATGAGCTTCCCGGTCGCCGGCACGCTGATGGTCGAGCCCACCGAATCCGAAGGCCTGCACGAGCTGGAGCGATTCATCGACGCCATGATCGCCATCCGCGCCGAGATCGCCCAGATCGAGCGCGGCGAGCGCGACCGCGAGGACAACGTCCTGAAGAACGCCCCGCATACGGCCCAGATGCTGCTGGCCGAAGAATGGCACCATGACTACCCGCGCCAGCAGGCGGCCTATCCGGTGGCCTCGCTGCGCGAGACCAAGTACTGGCCGCCCGTGGCGCGCGTGGACAATGCCTACGGCGACCGCAACCTCGTGTGCGCCTGCCTGCCCATCGAGGCCTACGCCTGATCCCGACAGCCGCGATCGCCGCCGTTCAAAAAAATAAACGCGCCGTCACGGCGCGTTTATTTTTGGGCGATCAGGATTCGGCGGGCACGCGCGGGAAGTCGTCGGCCACCGACAGGAAGCTCTGCAGCAGCGCCTGGAGGGTGTCCAGGGCCACGCCCTCGGAGACGTCGACGTCATATTGCAGGACGGCCTTGCCCTGCTTGTTCAGCGAAGCGCGGCCGAATTCGCCAGACTCGGTGTTCCATTGTTTGATCGCGGCCGCCGAGGGCGCCGGCTGGTCGCCATAGACGGCGGCCATGCGCAGCGTGTCGCAAGCCGGCGCGCAGACCAGGGCGACGGTGATTTCGGTGGGCGAGAGTTCTTCGGCGTCGAGCGTGAATACTTTCTTGCTCTCATCGTAGCCATAGTCGTAGCCCGCGCTGTCGATGATGCCGGCCACCATCTCCGGATCGAGTTCATCGACGATGGCCGAGTCCGCCTCGTCTTCATCCATGCCGCCGCCGGCGAGTTCGGCCAGCCACTCCTTGACGGGCACCTCCTTGCCGTTGAGTTCGCCGCGGCCATCGGCATAGCTGAACTTGCTCACGAGGTTGTCGCCGTCATTGCGGCCCAGGTTCATCATCTCGGCCATGCCGGCCAGGGCCTGGATGGACTCCTGCGCTTCGCGCTTGGCGTCCTCGGCGCTGGCGCCGCGCAGGCGCAGGATCTGTTCGGCCAGCGCGGCGGCCATGGGCTTGGATACCTGCAGGTTGGCATCGATGCGCTTGAGCGCTTTTTGCAGGAAGTCCGCGCCGCCCTGGATGAAGTCATCGGCGTTGCCGGCATCGCCCTGGGGCTTGCTCAGGTCCACCTTGAGATCGAAACGGCTTTCGCCCGCGGCATTGCGCCAGACCAGCTGGTCGATGGCGATGCTGGGGTTGCCGGCCAGCAGCTTGCCGCCGCTTTCGATCAGCGCGCCGATCTGCTCATCCTTCAGGCCGTCGTCGGCCTCGTTTCCGGCCATGAGGCCTTGCATCATCTGCCGGTAGGTTTCGGTGAAGGCCTTCAGGCTCTGACCGTTGAGATGGGCGGCCGACAGGGCCAGCTCGCCGCCGCCGAAGTCTTCCTTGCCCAGGCTCACCTTGCCGATCTTGTAGACCGCCTTGCCGCCCACGACGCTGTCGTCTTCGGTGATGTCCATGGCGTAGCCGAGGTTGTCGACCCGCAGGGGCGATTCCAGGTTGGGGCTGGCGAGCTCCAACGACTTGACGAGCATGCCCGAGGTGCCGACCGACAGCCCGAACTTGCCCATGCGGCTATCGATATCCACGCCGATGCCCTTGACGCTGGCCTTGACCGGCTCGTCGTCTTCATGGATATCGAGCACGAAGGCATCGGCTTCGATGCGGCCCTTGATGCTCTGGTCGCGGTGATCGTAGCGGGAGCGGACAGTGGCGCCGCTGAAACTGAAGGAGCCCTCGTCATCCTTCAGGCTCAAGGCGGCTACGCCGCCTTCGCCGTCGGCCTGGCCGTTGTAGCTCACCACGGCATCGCTCCAGAGCAGCGGCTTGCCTTGCGTCATGTCGAAAACGGGCTTGAGCAATTCGCTGTTCTCCAGTTCGGAGTGCACGAAGGCCAGTTGCGGCAGCCATGCGCCGCGCTTGAGCGCGCCGCCCGGGAAGGGGCCGTGCTCGATCCGGCTGGCCACCGCGACGGTGACTGGTGTTTTTTCTTCTTCGGTCCGCTCGGTGGTGAAGGTGATGGTGTAGCGCGCCTGGCTGCCAAAGAACCCGCGCTCGTAGCGATCCTGTTCGATGCGGATGCCCACGCCGGGCAGGGCATTGGCGAGTTTCTCATTGGCCTGGGCCAGATACTGCTGGGTTTGCGCTTCGATGCGCTTGCCCGTATACCACGTGGCGCCCAGCCACGCGCCCGCCGCCACAATGATCACGCCCGCGGTGATCGCAACGCTTTTCTTCATTTTCCGTGTTCCTGAGTAATCGCTCGGCACGCCGAGGCGGCCGGGGTCTGGCCCGCGGCGAGTATAGCCAGGGCATGCGGCCGGCAGTGGCGGCTCGGGTTACGAGCCATGTCAAATTGCAAAGAGGTTGGCGCCGAGCGGCCGGCGAATCAGGAGCGGAAGAACAGCGTCAGCGGGGCAGGGCGCCCATCAGGGCATCGGTGGGCATGTCGCGGCCATTGAGGTTGAGCTTGCCATCGCCATATTGCAGGGTGCCGATGAGGTCGTCTCCCTGCGCTTTGCCCAGGTTGAGCATCATGGCCATACCAGCGATATTGTTGACCTGGCGCGCGGCCTGCCGGGCGGCCTCTTCTTCGCTGGCGCCCTGCAGCTTGAGGATGGCCGTGCCCATGGCCGTCATCATGGGTTTGTTCAGCACCAGCCGGGCCTCCAGGCTCTTGATCAGCTGGCGCGTGAGGTCGGCGCCCCTGGCCTGGCGGTCGGCGGGCTGGGCCAGGGTGAGCGCCAGGCTCAAGCGGCTTTCGCCCTTGTCGTTCTTCCAGGCAAAGGGATCAAGGGTGAGGGTGGGGTTGTCGGCCAGCAGCGGCAGGGCCGCTTCGGCCAGCTGTCGCGTCTGCTCGCCGCTGAAGTCGCCGGGCTTGCGGCCCTGCTCGGCCGCTTGCTGGGCCAGGCGCACATAGACCTCGTTGACGGCCTTGAGCTTCTGGCCGTCCAGGCGCGTGAACTTCATGCTGATCTGCTGGCTGCCCAGCGCGGCGCCATTGAGCGCGAGCTTGCCGGCCGAAATGTCCACCTGGCCATTGAGAAAGCGGTCGTCCTCGGTCACCAGGCCTTTGTAGGTGATGTCTTCGCTCAGCCAGGATCCGCCATCGCCCTGCGGCTGGATCTCGACGCGGTCGATGCGCAGGCTGCTCGTGCCGACCTGATATCCGGCCTTGCCCAGCTTGCTGTCGAAGTCGGCCACGCTGTCGCCGAGCCTGACCTGGGTGGCGGGCAGCGTTTCGTCCTTGGGCAGCAGGAGGGTAATGGGCTTGGCCTGCAGCTGGCCCTTGAGACTGCCGAGGTGCTTGCCGATATCGCCCTCGAAACGCGCGCCGCCGAAATCCACCTTGGGTTCGGCCCATTGCAGCGGCGCGGCCTCGGCCTGCACCGAGGCGCCGCCGCCGTACTGGAGCACGAGATTGGTGAGCAGGGGGTTCTTGCCCTGGGCCGCGGCAAAGAAAGGCCGGGCCGCCTCGGTGTCGGCCATCTCGGTGTGCACATAGGCCATGGCGGGCAGGAAATGGCCGCGGGCCAGGGCGCCGGCCGGCAGCGGCCCGTGATCCACGCGGGCGTCGAACTCCAGGCGCTCGCCCGGTTTGAGGGGACTGCCGGGCAGCGCCGTGGCCGCCAGGCCATAACGGGCCTGGGTGGAGAAGAAGCCGCGAACAAAAGACAGCTGTTCGACATGCAGCCCGGTGCCGGGATAGGTGGCGGCCAGGTAGGCATTGACTTGTTCCAGGCGCGCCTGGCTGTCGTCGGCGATGCGCTGGCCGGTATACCAGGTGCCTCCCAGCCAGGCGGCCGCCACCACTACGACCACGCCAGCGCCTATCGCCACGCCTTTTTTCATGTCTTTCCTCGTCGGTGTTGATGGCGCCAGCCGCGCCGGCCCCTTGCCGCGCCGCGGCAAGGGTAAACCCGAGGGAGTATAGCGCGGGGTTTTGCGCCTACATCGCATCCAGCGGATAGATGGGCCGCCTCACATGCTTGAACTCGATCTGGCTGTAATCCGAGGTCGTCACGCCCACGCCGGTGCACTCGATGATGGCGCGCGCCATCTCGGAGAAGCCCGCGCGCCAGTGCACGCGCGACTTCAGCACCACGTAGCGCTTCTGCAGCGGGTCGATGCCGGCCGACAGCAGGCAGTTGATGTCGAAGGGCTCCTGGTGGCGCGACACGATGACGATCTCCACCTTGCCGGTGTCCAGCACCACGGTCAGGCCGGTGTCGTTGCGCACGCCGCGGTACATGGGGCCGCGGTTGAGATAGACGCCGTCAAAGATCAGCTTGACCCGCCCGGTGACCGTGAGCGGCTCGCTCTGGACTTTCAGGGCGGGCATGGGCACCTTGCCGCCCAGTGTCAGCGTGAGGGTCTTGCCCACGCCGGCGGCGGCCGCTTCTTCGGCCGCCCGCGGATCGCAGATGGCGTAGAAGGCCACGTTCTCCAGGCCTTGACGCAGGACCTCGGCCAGAACGGCCGTGGTGTCCATGGTGCCGCCCGAGCCGGTGTTGTCGAAGTGGTCCAGGAGAATGACCGGCCCTTCGGTCAGCGTCTTGGCATGCGCGATGGTCGGCTCCAGGGGCTCGGGATGGAAAACCCATTGCGCGCGGCGGGTCCAGGCGGTGTCGAGCAATTCGTCGCGGTACTGCTCGGCGGCGCGGACCTTGTCATCGGTACAGACCACGGCCGACAAGCCGGCTTCGCGGATGTCGGCGTGCGGAAAACCCACGAAGACCGAGGCGGCCAGCACGTCGCCGCGCTCAAGCTCGATGCAGCGCGCCTGCAGCGACTTGTTGGGATCGGCATGCGTACCCTGGCACATGATGTGGGGCAGCATGGGCACATTGCCCCAGCGCATCACGGGCTTGATCTCGCCCTTGAGCATGCGCACAATGATGTCGGCGGCGCGCACGCCGCTTTCGCGGATGTCGACGTGGGGATAGGTATGAAAGCCGGTGACGACATTGGCGTTGGCGATGATGTCGTCGTAGATGTTGGCATGCATGTCCAGCGTCACGCCCACCGGGGTGCTGGGGTCGATTTCGCGCAGCCGCTTGAGGAGCTGGCCTTCGGCGTCCTCCACGCCCTCGGCGACCATGGCGCCGTGCAGGTCCAGCAGGATGGCGTCGTAGCCGCCCTTGCGGACTTCGTCCAGGATGAGGCCGCACAGCTTTTCATAGGTGGCCGCGTCGGTCGGCGAGCTGGGCCAGGATTCGGCCGCCACCGGCACGACGATCTCGGCGCCTTCGCGCCGCGCCACCTCGATATAGCCGCCCAGGCCGCTGTCGGTGTTTTCGTAGGCGCGGATGGCGCGCTCGCCCGACAGGATTTCCGGATTGCCGCGGAAAAAACGCTCAAGCGGCGTGGGCACGGGAGAGAAAGTATTGGTCTCGTGCTTGATCATTGCCAACAGCCAACGCATCTACTGCTCCTTGTCATGTGGGGCCGGCCCGTGGCGCGGCCATGCTCCGCGGGCGGCTTCAGGCAGCCGCCTGCAGGGGGCGGAAATTTCGGAAGTCCCAGCCTCGTCCCGGCGCGGCGTCGATCAGGGCGCGCGTGTAGGCGTGCTGGGGCTGGGTGAGAACGGTGGCTGCGCTGCCGGTCTCCACGACCTGGCCGCGCTGCATCACCATGATGGTGTCGCAGATCTGGGCCGCCACGCGCAGGTCGTGGGTAATGAAGAGCACGCCCACGCCGGTGCGGCGGCGCACTTCTTCGAGCAGTTCCAGCACTTGCGCCTGCACCGAGACATCCAGCGCGGAGACGGCTTCGTCGGCCACCAGCACTTCAGGTTCCATGACCAGCGCCCGGGCGATGCAGATGCGCTGGCGTTGGCCGCCCGAGAACTGATGCGGATAGCGCTGCATGACATCCGGGCTCAGGCCCACCACGCGCAGCATGTCGCCGGCGCGCTGTTCGGCCTCGGCGCGGGGCGTGCCGAAATTGAGCAGCCCCTCGATGATGGATTCGCCCACCGGCCGGCGCGGATTGAGCGAGCGGTAGGGATCCTGGAACACGATCTGGATGCGCCGGCGCAGGGGGCGCAGCGCCGCGCCCCGCACGCGCGCCACGTCCTCGCCACCCAGGCATAGCGTGCCCTCGGTGGGTTCGATCAGGCGCATGATGCAGCGCGCCACCGTGGACTTGCCCGAGCCGGATTCGCCCACGATGCCCAGGATCTCGCCGCGGCGCAGGATGAGATTGACGTCGGCCGCGGCCACGACCGAGTGGCCGCCCGCGCCGAAGAGCCCGCGCCGGCTGGAATAGGTGCGGCCCAGCTTCTGCACATGCAGCACCGGCATGCCGTCGGGGGCCGCCCGCTCGATGGGAACCAGGCTGGGCACCGAGGACACCAGGCGGCGCGTGTAGGCTTCCTTGGGTCGCGCCAGGATATCGTCGCGCGTGCCGGATTCGATCAGGTCGCCGCGGTTCATGACGACGATGCGGTCGGCGATCTCGGCCACCACGCCGAAATCGTGCGTGATGAATAGCACGGCCGTGCCTTGCTTTTCCTGCAACTCCTTGATCAGAGCCAGGATCTGCTTCTGCGTGGTGACATCGAGCGCCGTGGTGGGCTCGTCGGCGATCAGCAGCTTGGGCTCCAGGATGAGGGCCATGGCGATGACAATGCGCTGGCGCTGGCCGCCCGAGAGCTGGTGCGGGTAGGAGTCGTAGACGCGCTCGACATCGGGCAGGTGCACGGAGCGGAACATCTCCAGCACTTTCTCGCGGCGCTGCGCCCGGCTCATCTGCCGGCGGTGCAGGCGCAACACCTCGTCGACCTGGCGGCCCACGGTATGCACGGGGTTGAGCGCGGTCATGGGCTCCTGGAAGACCATGGCCATGTGGGTGGCCCGCATCTCGCGCAGGCGGCGCGGCGTGGCGCGCACGACGTCTTCGCCTTCGACCATGATGCTGCCGCCCTGCACCTTGAGGATGCCGGCCGGCAGCAGGCCCATGACGGCCAGCGACGTCACCGATTTGCCGGAGCCGGACTCGCCGACCACGCAGACGGTTTCGCCGGGGCGCACCTGCAGGCTGAAGTCGCGCACCACGCGGTTGCCGGCGCCCTGCACCTCGACGGTGAGGTTCTGGATGGAAAGCACGGCGTCGGAGGAATGGGGTTGATGCATGTTCAGCTCCGTCGGGCCATTTTGGGATCCAGCGCGTCGCGCAGGGCGTCGCCCAGCATATTGACCGAGAGCACGGTCAGCGACAGGAACAGGCCGGGGAAGAGAATCAGGCCGGGCAGCATGCGGAAATACATGCGGCCTTCGGACATGATGTTGCCCCAGGAGGGGATCTCCGGCGGTATGCCCGCGCCCAGGAAGCTCAGGATGGCCTCGGTGAGCATGGCGGAGGCAAAGACATAGGTGCCCTGGACCGTGAGCGGCGCGATGGTGCTGGGCACCATATGCCGCCACAGCAGCAGCGGCAGCGGCGTGCCCAGGGCGAGCGCGGCCTCCACATAGGGTTCCTCGCGCACGCTCAGGATCTGGCCGCGCACCAGCCGCACCACGCGCGGGATCTCGGGGATGGTGATGGCGACCAGCACGGTCGTCAGGCTCGCGCCGCTGACCGACACCAGGGCGATGGCCAGCAGGATGCCGGGGATGGCCATGATGGCGTCCATGGTGCGCATGATGATGCCGTCCAGGCTGCGGAACCACCCGGCCAGCACACCGATCACCAGTCCCAGGCCGACGCTGATCAGGGCCGCGCCCAGGCCGGCGATCAGCGACACGCGGGCGCCATAGACCACGCGCGACCAGACGTCGCGGCCAAAGGCGTCGGTGCCCAGCAGGAAGTCGCCGAAAGGCGGCTTGAGGCGGGCGCCGGGATTGATGGCGGTGGGATCGATCGTGCCCATCCAGGGCGCGAACAGGGCGCCGGCCGCCACGAGCACGAGGATGGCCAGCGAAAGCAGGACGGGCCAGCTGCGCAGCTCCTGGCGCAGGCGCTGCCAGGCGCCGGCATTGGGGCTGCCGCTGCCGGGCAGGGCGTCGTCGGTAATGGCGTCTGTCTGCATGTTCAGTACCGGATGCGCGGGTCGAACACCGTGTAGGCGCAATCGACAAGCAGATTGATGAAGACGTACACGAAGGCGAAGAACAGCGTCAGGCCCTGGATGACCGGATAGTCGCGCGCCAGCACGGCTTCGACCACCAGCCGGCCCAGGCCGGGGATGTTGAAGACCGATTCGGTCACCACCACGCCGCTGATCAGCAGCGCCACGCCCACGCCCACCACGGTGGCGATGGGCACGGCCGCGTTGCGCAGGGCGTGGCCCAGCAGGACGCCGGTCTCGCCCAGGCCCTTGGCCCGCGCGGTGCGGATGAAGTCCTCTCCCATGACCTCGATGACGCTGGTGCGCGTGATGCGGGCGATCAGGGCGATGTAGACCGTGGACAAGGCCAGCGAGGGCAGGATGAGGCGGTGCAGATAGGGCCAGAAACCCTGCGACAGCGGGGTGTAGCCCTGAACATTGAACCAACCCAGCTTGATGGCGAAGGCCCAAATGAGCAGGTAGCCGGTCACGAAGACGGGCACCGAGAAGCCCATCACCGAAAACCCCATCACGGCGCGGTCCAGCAGCTTGCCGCGCCGCCAGGCGGCCAGCACGCCCAGCGGAATGGCGATGATCAGGGTGAAGACCAGCGTGATGGCCGCCAGGCTGAGGGAAGGCTCCAGGCGCTGGCCGATCAGTTGCCGCACCGGCACGCCGGACATCAGCGAGGTGCCCATATCGCCTTGCAGGAGATGGCCGGCCCAGATGAAGAACTGCTTGAGCAGCGGCTGGTCCAGGCCCATGGCCTGGCGGATCTGTTCGATACGGTCCGGTGTGGCGCCGTCGCCGGCCATGATGATGGCCGGGTCGCCCGGGCTCAAGCGCAGAATAGCAAAGACGACTACCGCCACCATGATGAGCACTGGAATGGTGGCCAGTAGCCGGCGTGATACGAATGCCAGCATATTTTTCCCCGTGGATAGCGCCGCCGTGGCGGCCGGCCCGCGCGCCGCTGCGCGCGCGGGCCGCGTGTTGCGTGGATCAGGGGGCCTTCTTCACGTTCCAGAATGCGAAGACAGGCGCGTGCACCAGACCGCTCAGCTTGGTCGAGTACACGGTGGGCACCGACATCTGGCCCAGGGGCACGTAGAGGCCCTCGTCGATGCCGATGCGCTGCGCCTCGTCGGCGATTTTTTTCTGTTCGGCCGGGTCTGCGCTCAGCGCGAACTTGGTGCGCAGTTCTTCGATCTGCGGGAAATCGGGCCAGCCGAACCAGGCGTTGTCGCCATTGGCCCCCGCCGGAGCCGAGCGCACCGGATCCATGATGTCGGTGGCATACCAGTTGGTGTTGTGGATGTTCCAGCCGCCCTCGGCCGGCGCGGCCTTGGAGGCGCGGCGGGTGGCCACGCTCTGCCAGTCCATGGCTTGCAGGTTGACGTTGAAGCCCGCCTTGCGCAGCGCCTGGGCCATCACGACCGGCTGGGCGCTCAGGGTGCCGACATCGGTGGCGTGCATGATGAGGATGGGCGTGTTGTCGTAGCCCGCCTCTTTCAGCAGCGCCTTGGCCTTGTCGATATTGGCGGGCACCGTCATGTCCTTGCCGATATCGCTTTGGAAAGGCGTGCCGCAGCCCCACAGCGAGGCGCAGGTCTGCCAGTACTTGGGGTTGCCCACCAGGGCCTTCATGACGTCTTCCTGGCCGATGGCGTACATGGCGGCCTGGCGGATCTTCTTGTTGTTGAAGGGCGGGTACTTGAAGTTGAAGCGGTACATGGTGAAGTAGCCGACCGGGCTCAGGGTTTCTTCCTTGAGCTCCTTGTGGCCTTCCACCATGGGCAGCAGGTCATACGGGAACTGCTCGACGAAATCGATCTCGCCATTGAGCAGGGAGTTGGCCGTGGTGAGCGCATCGGGCATGACATCCCATTCGACGCGGTCCACATTGACCACCTTGCCGCCGGCCAGGGCGCTGGCCGGCTCCTTGCGCGCGACGTAGTCGGCGTTCTTGACGTAGACCGTTTTGACGCCGGGCTTGAACTCCGCCACCTTGAAGGGGCCCGAGCCGGTCATGTCGGTGATGGGCTGGCCGATGGGGATTTCGGCGATGCGCTTGGGCATCATGAAGGCCGCCGTGCCCGTGGGCTTGGACAGGGCGCGCAGCGCCAGGTCGGTGGGCTCTTTCATGACGATGCGGAATTGCTTGTCGTCCACCGTTTCGATCTTGTCGGTGAACTTCAGCAGGGTGCGGCCCATGCCGTCGCCGGCGGCCCAGCGCTTGATCGAGGCCACGCAGTCATCGGCGGTGACCGGCTTGCCGTCATGCCACTTGAGGCCATCGCGCAAGGTCATCGTATAGGTCTTGCCGTCGGGCGAGACCTCCCATTTGTCGAGCATCTGCGGCTGGATCTTGTTGTCCGCGTCAGTCGCCAGCAGGGTGTCGTAGATCATGTAGCCGTGCCAGGTCGTGATGTACGCCGTGGTGGCATGCGGGTCGGTCAGGCGCAAAGGCGAGTGCATGACGGCCTTGATGGTGGTCTCGGCATAAGCGCCGTGCGCCGCCATCAGTGTTGCCCCGGCAACAAAGGCCGCTCGAACGAACTTCAGCATGGATGTTCCCCTGATTCTGCAAGCAGGCGGCGGATAGGCCGCCCTTGTTGTGAACAAGCCGCCTGTGGCGGCGATAAGGGCGCTATGCGGTAGGGTGGGTGAATTCCGGCCCGCAGGGTGCCATTCTGATGCCGCGCCGCAGCCGTGTCCATGGTTGTTTGGCCGCATCCATGAGCATGGAGCCCGGGGCCGCGCAGACCAGGATGCGGTCGGCGATATCGGTGAAGTCGGCGCGGAAATGCGCCGTGCTCTTGACCACCAGGATGGCCGCGCGCCTGGGTTCGATGCCGGCGAAGCGGAACATCTCCTGGTCGGCCATCTGCACCTTGATGGAGGCCAGCACGATGCGGACATCGTCGATGCGCAGGCAGGCGCTGGGCCCCAGATCCATGTGGAAGCCGCGATAGAAGGCGCCATGCGTGTCGAAGCGGCCGTCGGAGATTTTTTCCACGATAAAGTCGGCGGCCAGGGGTTCGTCATCGGGAATACCCGAATGTCCACCCAGTGCAATGCGCACGGTCTTGCCCACGCCGGCCCGGTGCGCGGCCAGCGCGGCGTCGGGGTCGACGATCAGGCCGATGGCGGCCTGGCGGGCGCGGTTGCGGATCAGGGCCCGCAGCAGGCCGGTGGTGTCGGAGCTGCCGCCGGCGCCGGGGTTGTCCTGGGCGTCGGCGATCACCACGGGCTTGCTGGCCGTGGCGGCCACGCGCATGGCTTCCTGGACCGCTTCGTCCGGGGTGTAGAGGCGGCCGCCGAAGTCGGCCTCGGCGTTGAGCACGGCGCGCGTCATTTCGTCGGCGGCGGCGTCCGCGGCGCGCTGGCTGTCGCCATAGGCCCAGACGGCGGGCGCGCAGTCGGGGAAATCGGCGGCCGGGAAACCGGTGGCGAAAGACAGGCTGAAGGCTTCGCGTCCTTCGATGTCGTCGAGCAGGCGATACAGGCTGCGCGCCGGCTCGATGTCGGTGGACTGCCAGCACAGCGAAATCAGGTAGGGCAGCGAGCGCAGCGCCACATGGGGGCGCGGCATGCCGTCCAGCCGTTTCTGCAGGAAGCGCGCGGCGCGCGCGCCGGTCTCGGCCATGTCCACGTGCGGATAGGTGCGGTAACAGACCAGGCCGTCGGCGTGGCGCACCATGGCCCGCGTGACGTTGGCGTGCAGGTCCAGGCTGGCGACCAGCGGGATGTCCGGGCCGATCAGGTCGCGCACCCGGCGCAGCATCTCGCCTTCGCCGTCGTCGAGGTGTTCGGTGACCATGGCGCCGTGCAGGTCGAGGTAGACCGCGTCCAGCGGCATGGCCTGGCGCAGGCCATCGAGGATGAGGGCGCTGATGCGCTCGAAGGCGTCGCGGGTGACCGGACCGGAAGGGCTGGCCGCCGTCCAGGTCGTCGGGATCAGCGTGTGGCCGGGCATGGCCTCGATAAAGCCGGCGATCGGTATGTTGGCGCCGGCGACCGTCTCGAACATGGCCGGCCCGCTGACCAGCTTGGGCCAGCCTCCGCCCTTATCGGCAAAGTCTTCCCACGCCGCCCGGGACGGGGCGAAGGTATTCGTTTCGTGCTGAAAGCCGCCTATGGCAATACGCATTGATTGACCTCTTCTGGGAAACGACATCATCGCAGGCAGATTTACATGCGTTGCGCTTTTTGGCCAGGGACCTCCTTGAAAGAAAAAGGCGGGCTTGCGCCCGCCTTGTGCGGTCTTTGTTACTTCGCGACCGGCATGGTGAACTCGGCGCCCTTGGCGATGCTGTCGGGCCAGCGCTGCATCACGCTCTTGTAGCGCGAGTAGAAGCGCACGCCTTCTTCGCCGTAGGCGTGGTGGTCGCCGAACAGCGAGCGTTTCCAGCCGCCGAAGGAGTGCCAGGCCATGGGCACGGGAATGGGCACGTTGATGCCCACCATGCCCACCTTGATCTGACGCGCGAAGGCGCGCGCGACGCCGCCGTCCGAGGTGAAGCAGGATACGCCGTTGCCGAACTCGTGGCGGTTGATGAGATCCACCGCCGAGGCGAAATCGGGCACGCGCACCACGCACAGCACTGGGCCGAAGATTTCTTCGCGGTAGATGTTCATCTGAGGCGTGACATGGTCGAACAGCGTGCCGCCCAGGAAGAAACCCTGCTCGCGGCCCGGCACCGTCAGGCCGCGGCCATCGGCCACCAGCGTGGCGCCGGCGGCGATGCCGTCTTCGATATAGCCCAGCACCTTCTTGCGGTGCTGCGGCGTGACAAGGGGGCCCATTTCGGCGTCCGGCTCCATGCCGTCCTTGACCACCAGGGTGGCCACGCGCGGCTTCAGGCGCTCGATGACCTTGTCCGCCACGTCGCCCACGGCCACCGCCACCGAGATCGCCATGCAGCGTTCGCCGGCCGAGCCATAGGCCGCGCCCATGAGGGCGTCGGTGACCTGGTCGAGGTCGGCGTCGGGCATCACCACCAGGTGGTTCTTGGCGCCGCCCAGGGCCTGCACGCGCTTGCCGCGGCGCGTGCCTTCGGCATAGATGTATTCGGCGATGGGGGTGGAGCCCACGAAGGACAGGGCCTCGACATCGGGATGGGCGATCAGGGCGTCCACGGCGATCTTGTCGCCCTGCACGACGTTGAAGACGCCATCGGGCAGGCCGGCTTCCTTGAGCAGTTCGGCCAGCCTGAGCGAGACGGAGGGGTCGCGCTCGGAGGGCTTGAGCACGAAGGTGTTGCCGCAGGCCAGCGCCACCGGGAACATCCAGCAGGGCACCATCATGGGGAAGTTGAACGGCGTGATGCCGGCCACCACGCCCAGCGGCTGGCGCATGCTCCAGTTGTCGATGCCGCCGCCGATCTGGTCGCTGTATTGGCCCTTGAGCAATTGCGGGATGCCGCAGGCGAACTCGACCACTTCGATGCCGCGGGTGACTTCGCCCTTGGCGTCGGAGAAGACCTTGCCGTGCTCGCGCGTGATGAGCGCGGCCAGTTCGTCCTGGTGCTTGTCCAGCAGGGCCTTGAAGTTGAACAGGATGCGGGCGCGTTTGAGCGCCGGGGTTTCGGACCAGGCGGGATAGGCCGCGCGCGCGGCGGCCACGGCGGCGCCGACGTCTTCGGCCGAGGCCAGTGCGATGGCGCTGATGACTTCGCCGGTGGCCGGGTTATAGCCTTCGGTGTAGCGGCCGGAGCGGTCTTCGTGCCGCTGGCCGTTGATATAGTGGGTGAGCTTGTTCATGGGGCGATGGAGAAAAGTGGGCGGGCAGCGGCCCGCCCGGGGTGTTCAGGCGATTTCCTTGAGGACCTTGCCGATCGTATCGAAGATTTCGCCGATCTGGGCCTCGTCGATGATGAGCGGCGGGGAGATGGCCAGGATGTCGCCGGTGTAGCGCACCATCAGGCCGCGGTCGAAGCACTTGTGGAAGACTTCGGCGGCGCGGGCGCCGGGCGCGCCGGCGCGCGGCGCCAGTTCGATGCCCGCCACCAGGCCGATGTTGCGCACGTCGATGACGTGGTTGGCGCCGCGCAGGCCGTGGGCGGCGCGCTCGAAGGCGGGGGCGAGCTCGCGGGCGCGCTCGAACAGGCGTTCGCGGCGGTAGATGTCCAGCGTGGCCAGGATGGCCGCCGTGGCCAGCGGGTGGGCCGAATAGGTATAGCCATGGAAGAACTCGATGCCGCCCTGCGCGCCGTTGATGATGGCGTCATGCACGTCGCGGCGCACCGCGACCGCGCCGGCCGGCACGGCGGCATTGCTCACGCCCTTGGCCATGGTGATGATGTCGGGCGTGACGCCGAAGTATTCCGAGGCCGTCGCCGAGCCCAGGCGGCCATAGGCCGTGATGACTTCGTCGAAGATCAGCAGGATGCCATGGCGGGACGTGATCTCGCGCAGGCGCTCCAGATAGCCCTTGGGCGGAATCAGCACGCCCGTGGAGCCGGCCATGGGCTCGACCACCACGGCGGCGATGGTCGAGGCATCGTGCAGGGCGATGATGCGCTCCAGGTCGTCGGCCAGGTGGGCGCCCCATTCCGGCTGGCCCTGGGTGAAGGCGTTCTTGTCGAGGTTGTGGGTATGGGGCAGGTGGTCCACGGCCGGCAGCAGCGCGCCCGAGAAGGTCTTGCGGTTGGGCGAAATGCCGCCCACCGAGATGCCGCCGAAGCCCACGCCGTGATAGCCGCGCTCGCGGCCCACCAGGCGGGTGCGCTGGGCTTCGCCGCGCGAGCGGTGATAGGCCAGCGCGATCTTCAGGGCGGTATCGATCGACTCCGACCCGGAGTTGGTGAAGAAGATGCGGTCCAGCCCTTCGGGCATGAAGGCCGCCACGGCCGTGGCGGCTTCGAAGGCGCCCGGATGGCCCAGCTGGAAGCCGGGGGCATAGTCCATCTCGCCGGCCTGGCGGGCGATGGCGCTGACGATTTCCTCGCGGCAGTGGCCCGCGTTCACGCACCACAGGCCGGCCGTGCCGTCCAGGATCTGGCGGCCGTCGACCGAGGTGTAGTACATGCCTTTGGCGCCGGCCAGCAGGCGGGGCTGCGCCTTGAATTGGCGGTTGGCCGTAAAGGGCATCCAGAGATGGGACAGGTCGGGCAGGCCGGCGGGGGCGTTCATGGGGAGCTCCAGGGGGAGAAATCTGCACGGCGCCTCGCGGCCCGCGCTCATAGGGAATGCAGGGCATTCTCTGCCGCCGGACGGGGAATGAAAATATACAATCAGGTCAAAAGTCCTAAACTGTATAGATTAATTTCCTAAAACCGTATAGAAAAGCCATGGAATTTCAGCCCGTGCGCTCGCGCAAACAGGGGCCCACCCTGGTGGAACAGGTCGTGCAGGCGTTTGCCCGGGCCATCGAGCAGCAGGTGCTGCGTCCGGGTATGCCCGTAGCCTCGGTGCGCGAGTTCGCGCGCGAGCACGGCCTGAGCACCTTTACCGTCGCCAGCGCCTACAACCGGCTGGTCGCCCAGGGCTGGCTGGCCGCGCGCCCGGGTTCGGGCTATCGCGTGCTGGCGCCGCCGCGCCCGCCCGCGGCCCGCCCCTCGGCCTGGGCGCCGCCCCGGCTCAACACCGACTGGCTGCTGTCGGATATCTATGCCGACCACTCCATTCCCATCAAGGCCGGCTGCGGTTGGCTGCCGGGCGAGTGGCTCAACGAGGAGGGGCTGCATCTGGCTTTGCGGCACATGGGGCGGGTGCCCGCGCTGCGCATCTCCGGCTACGGGCATCCGCAAGGCTATGCGCCGCTGCGCGAAAGCATAGTCGCCGCGCTGGCCCAGCACGGCCTGCAGGCCGGCCCCGAACAGGTGGTGCTCACCCAGGGCGTGACCCACGGCCTGGACATGGTCATCCGCAGCGTGCTGCGGCCGGGCGATACGGTGCTGGTCGAGCAGCCCTGTTATGCCAACCTGCTGCAGCTGCTGCGCCTGGCGGGCATGCGCGTGCTGGCCGTGCCGCGCGGCGAAGAGGGGCTCGATCTCGAGGCGCTGGAGGCGGCGGTGCGCGATCACCGGCCGCGCGCGCTCTTCGTCAACACCGTGCTGCAGAACCCTTCGGGCATGTCCCTGTCCATGGCCAATGCCTTCCGCCTGCTGCAATCGGCCGGGCGCCATGGTTATTGGATCATCGAGGACGATATCTCGCGCGAGCTGCAGCCGGGGCTGGCGCCCTTGCTGGCCGCGCTGGACGGCGGCGAGCGCGTGATCTATCTCGGAGGCTATTCCAAGATCATCAGTCCCTCGGTGCGCGTGGGCTATGTCGTGGCTCACCGCGACCTGGCGCGCGATATCGCGCGCACCAAGATGGCCGTGGGCCTGACCTCGCCCGAGATCATGGAGCGGGTCGTGCATCAGGTCATCCGCGAGGGCCGCTTCCGGGCCCATATCCTGCGCACGCGCGAGCGCCTGGCCCAGGCGCATGCCCAGGTCATGCGGCATATGGACGATTCCGGTTTGGAGATCGCCGCGCGTCCGCAGGCCGGGCTGTTCCTGTGGGCCCGGCTGCCAGGGCGCGGGCAGGGCGCGCTGGCCGTGGCCGAGGCGGCGCTGCGCGATGGCATCTGGCTGGCGCCGGGCTGCTACTTCGACGCCGGCCAGGCCGACATCCCGTGGATGCGCTTCAATGTCGCGTATGCGGACCAGCCTGCCTTGTGGCGCTTCATGCGCGGGCAGACCGGCTCAGGCGCCGCTCAGGCGGCGGCCCTGTCATAGACCACGAAGTCGTAGCGGTAGCCGTTCTCTTCCGGCTGGGGCTGGCGCGAGGTCTCCTTCCAGGCATAGCCGGGCAACAGCGGAAACCAAGCGTCGCCGTCCACATCGGCCTGGATTTCGGTGGCGATGATGCGGTCGGCCAGGGGCAGGGCCTGGGCGTAGATCTGCGCGCCGCCGATGACGTAGACGTCCTCGGCCTCGGCCGCGTCCAGCGCGGCCTGCAGATCGGGCACGACCCGCGCGCCGTCGGCGCGGTACGCCGGATTGCGGCTGACCACGATGTTCTGGCGGCCGGGCAGCGGGCGGCCCAGCGATTCCCAGGTATTGCGGCCCATCACGATGGGATGGCCCAGCGTGGTGCGCTTGAAATGCGCCAGGTCGCCTGGCAGGCGCCAGGGCAGGGTGTTGCCGCGGCCGATGACGCGGTTGCGGGCGTAGGCGACGACGAGGATCAGGCGCGCCATGCTCATACCGCCATGGGCGCGGTCAGCGGCGCGTGATGCTGATAGCCGTCGAGCACGAAATCGCCCGGCTCGACGCGCTCCAGCCATTCGGGCTCATAGCGCTGGGTCTGGCTGAAATCCGGGATACGGTCGGACAGGACCAGGCGCGGCGCCTCGTAGGGCTGGCGCGTGAGCTGTTCGCGCAGCATGTCGAGATGGTTCTCGTAAATGTGCGCATCGCCGATGAAATACGTGAACCAGCGCGGCTTGTAGCCCGTCAGGCGGCCCACCAGATGCAGCAGGGCCGCGCCTTCGGTGAGATTGAAGGGCGTGCCCAGGCCCACATCGTTGGAGCGGATGTACAGGCACAGCGAGATTTCGCGCGTGCTGGCGTTGGGCAGGAACTGATAGAGCAGGTGGCAGGGCGGCAGCGCCATCTCTTCGATCTGCGCCCAGTTCCAGCCGTGAAAGAGGATGCGTCGGTCCGAAGGATTGCGCTGAATAGTGTCCAGGCACTGGCGCAGCTGGTCCACGGCCTTGTAGAGCAGCACATGGGGCACGCCGTTTTCGTCGATGGTGGCCACGCGCGCATAGCCGCGGCCCAGCGCGTCGTCGATCTGCGCCAGACGGGCCGCCGGCAGCAGCTTGTAGGCCGGCCAGTTGCGCCATTGCACGCCATAGACCGGGCCCAGGTCGTCGGGGCCTTCGCGGTAGGGATTGGCCAGCCACTGGCTGTTTTCATTGGCGTTCTGGTCCCAGACCTTGCAGCCCAGCGCGCGGAAATCGGCCGCGCTGCGCGCGCCCCGCATAAAGCCCACCAGCTCGCCGATGGCCGATTTGAAGGCCAGCTTCTTGGTGGTGACCGCCGGAAAGCCCTGCTGCAGGTCAAAGCGCAGCATGGCGCCGGGCATGGACAGGGTGCGCACGCCGGTGCGGTTTTCCTGCCAGGCGCCGTGGTCGAGAATGGACTGGACGAGGTCGAGATACTGTTTCATCGCGGGGTGGGCGGGCGCGGCGCGCCCGGGGCAAGACGGAGAGGGGTCAGGCGGCGGCCGTGTCGACGATCTCGACCGAGAAGGTCAGTTCGGCGGTTTTTTCGAGCATGGCCGAGGCCGAGCAGTATTTTTCGTGCGACAGCTGGACCGCCCGCTCGACGGCGGCCTGCGGCAGCTTGTTGCCGGTCACCGTGAAAGCGAAATGGATGCGCGTGAACACCTTGGGATCGGTGTCGGCGCGGTCGGCTTCAAGCTTGACGCTGCAGCCGGTGACATCGTGGCGGCCGCGCTTGAGGATGAGCACCACGTCATAGGCCGTGCAGCCGCCGGTGCCGGCCAGCAGCATTTCCATCGGGCGCGGGGCGCGGTTGTGGCCGCCGCCCTCGACGGCGCCGTCCATGGCCGTGACGTGGCCGCTGCCAGTGGTGGCCATGAAGAGCATGCCCGAGGGGCCGCCCCAGTCGATCGTGCATTCCATCGCGGAAATCCTTGTGCGGGAAGAGGGCGCTTGCGCCCGGTCAAAGGCCGATCATACCCGTTGGCTACAATCCCCGTTGGAGTTCCCCGGCTGCTTTCAGGGGCGGGGCGCACAGAAGGAGCCGCATATGATTTCCGCCACCCCGCTCGTTCGCCGCCGGGGCCCGTTCGATGCCATGCTGGTCGAGGTGGACCGCGCCTTGCAGGTGCTGTCCCGCTCGGCGGTGGCCGGGCGCGCCTACCCCGCCCGCGCCGCCGAGACGGCCGAAACCCTCACCGAAGCCGAGAAACGACACGCCGCCGGCCTGATGCGGGTCAATCATGTGGGCGAAGTCTGCGCGCAGGCGCTGTACCGGGGACAGGCCGCGGCCTGCCGCGATGACGCCACCCGGGCGCTGCTGCGCGACGCGGCCGCCGAAGAGGTGGATCACCTGGCCTGGTGCGATGAGCGCCTGAAGGAGCTGGGCAGCCGCCCCAGCCTGCTCAACCCTTTCTGGTATGCGGGATCCTTTGCGCTGGGCGTGGCGGCCAGCGTGGCCGGCGTGCCGCGCAACCTGGGCTTCATGGCCGAGACCGAGCGCCAGGTCGAAGCCCACCTCGATGAGCACCTGCATACGCTGCCGCCCGACGATGAGCGCTCGCGCGAAATCGTGCGCCAGATGAAGGATGACGAGGCCGGCCACCGCGAGAGTGCCGAACGCGCCGGCGGCGTCGCGCTGCCGGCGCCCGTGCGCGGCCTGATGCGCGCCATGTCCAAGGTCATGACCCGCACGGCCTACCATCTCTGAACCGCGATGGTGCGCTGCCGCAATGCCCGCCGCGCAGGGGCGGCAAGGGGGCGGCAGGGCCGATGTTTCTTGGGGTTAATACCCAAGGGTTTCCCCGCCGCGAGCCGCCGCTTAAAAATAGGGCCGTATTAGGGCGAATCGGCCCAAAGCCTTGCCTGGCTTCGCTCTCCGGGGAGCTTGCGGCGCAAACCCCACAATTGCACATCGTGAAAGCGGATTCCAAAAAAAATCTTGCAACGCACAAAAGAATCCTCTACTATTCATTCAACGGATGCCGAAACGCGATGGTGCAAGCGCCTAGCGTAGCGGTCCCAGGTAGAGCAAAGAGGTAGTGGTACTTCCCCTCCCGCGCTCCCCGGGTCGCCAGGGTTACCCAGGCATGCCACGGTTGTCTCCTCCACCCTCCTCCTTTGGTGGATTTAGCCCGAGATCGTCAGATCTCGGGCTTTTTTTTCGTTTGGGTGGCGTCTGTAACGGTCCTGTCCCCCATTGTTAATAATTGGGACAATGGGCTAAGTGTTTTCCCTTAAATTTCACGGCGTAGCCGAGAGGAAAGCTCTACAATCAATTTGTATCGGACATATCTTGGTCCGGTAGGGCGGCGGCCTGTGACCCAGGCGTTACTTTCTGTACTTGCGACTTGCACTTGAATATCTCTCCCATATATGGGCGTTACACGTGCCGCACATAATGGCGGACCTGTCTCGGTAGACCAACCAAAGGTGATCTTGTGACCTGGCTGTATATCTGCGTGGTCGCTTTCATGGTGGGGGGACTCATCGTCGCGTCAGAACGCTGGCATGGCGCCTTCACTGGCGACAGCGACCTCAACAAACCCCAGGCGTCCCATACGCGCGCCACGCCCCGCGTGGGCGGCCTGGCCGTGCTGGCCGGCTCGCTGGCGGGCCTGCTGGTGCTGGGGCCCAGCAACATGACCCTGACCTGGCTGTGGCCCGCGCTCTTCGTGGCGGCCTTGCCGGTTTTCGTGGCGGGCCTGCTCGAAGACATCACCAAGGACATCGGCGCCAGCAAGCGCCTGCTCGCGGCCTTTGCCTCGGCCGCCATCGCGTGGTGGCTGCTGGGCGGCGTCTCGCGCGTGGGCATCGCGCCGGTGGATTGGGTGCTGTCCTATTGGCCCGTGTCCTTGCTGTTTACCGTGTTCGCCGTGGGCGGCTGCACGCACGCCCTGAACATCGTCGACGGCATGAATGGCCTGGCCGGCATGGTCGCCACGCTGATGGCGGTGTCCATCAGCCTGGTCGCGCTGCAAGTGGGCGATATGCCTATTTTCATGATCGCCGCCGCGCTGGCTTCGGCGACGCTGGGTTTCCTGGTCTGGAACTTCCCCTTTGGCCGCGTCTTCCTGGGTGACGGGGGCGCTTACTTCCTGGGCTTCATGCTGGCCGAGCTGGCGGTGCTCCTGGTGGTGCGCAATCCTTCCGTCTCGCCTTTCTATGCGCTGGCCGTGCTGTTCTACCCTGTATTCGAGACGGGCTTTTCGATCTGGCGCCGCCGCTTCAAGCGCGGCGTGCCGGTGGATCAGCCCGACGCGCTGCACCTGCATCAGCTGGTGTTCCGCCGCCTGGTCCGCGTCACGTTCAGCCGGCGCAGCCGGCACGCGGTGCCGGCCCTGTGCAATGCCCTGGCCTCGCCCTATATGTGGGTGCTGGCCCTGATCGGGCTGGTGCCGGCCACGATCTGGTGGGACAACGCCTGGGCGCTGTGCGCCAGCCTGCTGGTCTTCGCGCTGGTCTATACCTGGCTGTATATGCGCCTGGTGTCCTGGCGCCGCCCAGGGTGGCTGCTGCTGCCCTCGGTGCTGCGCACGCATTGAAGAGTTGACGCCCGCCGCGGCTGCGGCGGGCACATCCAAACGATTTCCTGAACCTTTTATCGATTCCGTAGCCGTTGTACGGTAACTGGGAGATTTATCTTGCGTATTCAAGATGTGAAACTGGCCATTGTGGGCCTGGGCTATGTCGGTCTGCCGCTGGCGGTGGAGTTTGGCAAGAAGCGCCCCGTCATCGGGTTTGACATCAACACGCGCCGCATCGAAGAATTGCGCCGTGGCAGCGACCATACGTTGGAAGTGGACGACAAGGAGCTGGCCGAGGCCAAGCACCTGAGCTACACGACGGACCGCGCCGAGCTGGGCAAGGCGAATGTCTTCATCGTGACCGTGCCCACGCCCATCGATGATTT
>NZ_JHEP02000011.1 GCF_000657795.2 Bordetella pseudohinzii | reverse complement strand
CAAGCCGCCGGGGCCGCCGGGGCCGCCGGGGCCGGCGGCGTCGCGGCGGCGGCCGGCGCGGCGGGCTGGGCCGCCTTCGAGACCGGCTTGTCGCCCGCGCCCAGCTGGCGCAGCTTGTCGATGACCTCCAGCCAGTTGACGCGCTGGTCGGCATAGCGGCGGGTCTGCGCCTGCGGCGCCCAGAGCTCGATTTCGCCGATATAGAGCTGCTGCTTCAGCGGCTCGGTCGCGATGCGCCGCACGGCCAGCGAACTCCATCGCAGCAGGTCCTCGCCCGAGGCTTCGCGCACATCCAGCTGGCGCAGCCCCACGTCGCCCACCACCTTGATGGCCGGCGGCGCGTCCTTGGGCTGCTCGAAGCGCAGCTGCAGATCGGAATCCAGCAGCGCGCGCTGGACCTTGATGGGCAGCTTCATGGGCCAGACATCGGCCCATTTTTCCAGTTCCAGCCCCGAGAAATTGATGTTCAGGGTGGAGTGCGGCACCTCGTCAAAGGGGCGCGCCACGCCGTCCAGGTCGAAAGGGCTGCCATTGACCCGCAGATGCACCTTGGGCTGGACGTCGATGTCCGTGGCATAGCCGAAGGTCGAAATAAAGGGCACGCCCAGCGTGATCTCGTCGATGACCTGCTTGCGCCCCGTGACCTTGTCGTCCAGCCGTATGCTGCCGCCTTCGAGGCGCATATTGTTCAGCGAGAAGCGGGGCAGGCCCTCCTTGGCCTGCGGGTCGGGCGGCGTCTTGGCGGCCTCCTCGGCAAGCTTTTGCTGGATATCCGAAAAATTAAAGCGCGTGACGTCCTCGCGCACCAGGTCGACCTGGGGTTCGACCACGCGCACCGAATCGACCACGGGGGCGAACAAGACGAGGGAGCGCCAGGCCGCGCTGGCCTCCAGCAGCCCGACCTTCAGCAGCGGCGCCTCGGCTTGCGGCTGGGCGATCGCCAGATCATGCGCCCGCAGCGTGAGGGTGAAGGGATTGAAGGAGATGTCGCCCACGCTGACATCCCGGCCCAGCAGCGCGGCCACGTCCCCGGTCAGGGCGCCGCGCACCACCTTGGGCACCTGCCAGGCCGCCAGACCGGCCAGCAGGAGCATGACCAGCACGACCGCTCCCAGGATCTTCACGCCGCGGCGCGAAAGTTTCAGTGCAGGCATGCGAAAGGGCATCTCGACCACTCCTGACAGGTTTGCCGGGGATTATCGCGCCCCCGACTGGGCTCGTCTATCATAAGGCTGCGCGCCCGCTGGCGCGCGCCCTAGCCATCCCTCATCCTGATCTTTTGCCTTTTGAGATGTCTGACACCCTACCCTCCCTGAGCCATCTGGACGAAAGCGGCCAGGTTCGCATGGTCGATGTCGGCGACAAGGCCGATTCCGACCGCATCGCCATCGCGCAGGCCGCGGTGCGCATGAACCCTCAAGCCTATGGCCTCCTGACCCAGCCCGGCCAAGGCAAGGGGGAAGTCCTGAACACCGCCCGCGTCGCCGGGGTGCTGGCGGCCAAGCGATGCGCCGAGCTCATCCCGCTGTGCCACAGCCTGCCGCTGTCTTTCGTGGGGATCGAATTCTCGCTGGACGACCAGGCGCAGCGCATCGAGATCCGCGCCACCTGCCGCACACGGTACAAGACCGGCGTCGAAATGGAGGCCATGACCGCGGCCAGCGTGGCCGCGCTGACCATCTACGATATGTGCAAGGCGGCCGACAAGGGCATCGTGGTCGAACAGATACGCCTGGCATACAAGGCGGGAGGGAAAAGCGGTGAGTGGCGCAACGATTGAATTGCTGTACTTCGCCCGCGTGGCGGAGATGCTGGGCAAGCGCGGCGAGCGCCTGCCCCTGCCCGAGCCGGCCGACACCGTCCAGCTGCTGGCGGACCTGGCCGCGCGCTATCCGCAGCTCGACGCCGCCGGCCGCCTGAAGATCGCCGTCAACCAGACCCATGTCAAGGGGCGCGCGCCCCTGGCCGCGGGCGACGAAGTGGCGGTATTCGAACCCGTCACCGGGGGGTGAGGCCATGATTCTCGTCCAGGAGGCCGACTTCGACACGGCCGCCCTTGCCGCCGCCCTGCGCGCCGAAGTCGGCGCCCAGGCCGGCGCCATCGTGACCTTCACCGGCTATGTGCGAGACTACGCGCCCGGCCAGGCCACCGATACGCTTTACCTCGAACACTACCCGGGCATGTGCGAGCGCGAACTGCAGGCCATCGCCCAGACCGCGCGCGAGCGCTGGCAGCTGGCAGGCACCCTCATCGCCCACCGCGTGGGCGCCCTGCCGCGCGAAAGCCAGATCGTCTTCGTGGCCGCCGCCAGCGCCCACCGGGGCGACGCCTTTCGCGGCTGCGAATTCATGATCGACGCCCTCAAGACGCGCGCGCCCTTCTGGAAGCGCGAGACGCTGGCCGATGGCAAGCGTTTCTGGGTCGAGCAACGCGCCGACGACGAAGACCGCACCCGCGCCTGGGAAGACAACAAGGAGAAACCATGAACGCCGAAAGCCCTATCCCGCTGGCCTGCGCCGTGCTGACCGTCAGCGACACCCGCAGCGCCGGAGACGACACCTCGGGCAATCTCTTGGCCCAGAACCTGGCCCAGGCCGGCCATATCTGCGTGCGCCGCGAGATCGTGCGCGACGACATCTACCTTATCCGCCGCGTCCTGAGCGACTGGATCGCCGACCCCGAGGTGCAGGTCATCCTCACCACCGGCGGCACGGGCTTCTCGCACCGCGACGCCATGCCCGAGGCGGTGCGCCCGCTGTTCGACAAGGAGATCGACGGTTTCGGCGAGTTGTTCCGCCAGGTTTCCTATGAAGAGATCGGCTCGTCCACCATCCAGTCGCGCGCCCTGGCCGGCTATGCCAACCACACCGTGATCTTCTGCATGCCGGGCTCCAACAATGCCTGCCAAACGGCCTGGACGCGCATCATCGCCGAGCAGCTGGACAGCCGCCACAAGCCCTGCAACTTCGCCACCCACCTGTCGCGCAAGGACGCATCATGATGGAGTTCGACCAGGCCCAGGCGCAACTGGCCCAGGCCGCGCAAGCCATCACCCGCCGCGAAACCCTGCCGCTGGCCAGCCTGGCCGGCCGGGTGCTGGCGCAGGACATCCTGGCGACGCTGGACTTGCCGCCAGCCGACAACAGCGCCATGGACGGCTATGCCATCCGCCACGCCGACTACCAGGCCGGCCGCGCCCTGCCCGTGACCCAGCGCGTGTTCGCCGGCGACATGCCGGCCGCCCTGGCGCCCGGCCAGGCGGCCCGCCTCTTTACCGGCAGCCTGATGCCCGAGGGCGCCGACACCGTCGTCATGCAGGAAGACACTCGCGAGGCCGACGGCCAGGTCGAGATCCTGCAGGCGCCGCGCGCCGGACAGCATGTGCGCAAGCGCGGCGAGGACACGGCCGCCGGCCAGCCTCTGCTGGCCGCGGGCACGGTGCTGCAGGCCGCCCATATCGCCCTGCTGGCCTCGCAAGGCCTGGCCCAGGCCGAGGTCTACGGACGCCTGCGGGTGGGCATCCTCACCACCGGCGACGAACTGGTCCCGCCCGGCTCGCCCCGCCAGCCGCAACAGATCTACAACTCCAACGGCGCCATGCTGGCCGCCCTGGCCGAGGGCATGGGCGCCGAGGCCGCGCACGTGCTGCATGCGCGCGACGACGAGGCCAGCCTGAGCGCCGCCTTCGCGCGCCTGCTGCGCGATTGCGACCTGGTGCTCAGTGTGGGCGGCGTGTCCGTGGGCGAGCGCGATCTGGTCAAGCCGGTGCTGGAATCCATGGGCGCCTCGCTGGCGCTCTGGAAGGTCCGCATGAAACCGGGCAAGCCGGTGGCCCTGGCCCATGTCCAGGGCAAGCCCCTGGTCTGCCTGCCCGGCAATCCGGTCTCGGCCTACGCCGTCTTCACCGTGCTGGTGTCGCCGCTGCTGCGCCGCATGCAGGGCCGCGGCGAGATCTATCCGCGCGTGGACTGGGTGCCCCTGCGCACGGCGCGCACCCGCCGCGACGGGCGCGAGGAATTCCTGCGGGTGCGGTACCAGGCGGGCGAGACGCCCGAACTGCAGGCCTATGGCAATCAGGGCTCGGGCGTGATGAGTTCGCTGCCCTGGGCCAGCGGCCTGGCGCGCCTGCCCAGCGACACCGACATCGGCGACGGCACGCGCGTGCGCTATTACGACCTGCGCCTATGGCAGGCCTAGCCCTGCGCGAAAGCGAAGTCTTCCGCGGTGTTCAGGTTGAGAAAGGCCTGGGGCGCATCGTCGAACGCGACGTCGACGGCCCCGGCGCGATCCTGCCACCAGGCGACCTTGCGCTCGCCCGCGTCCAGGTAGGCGCGCAAATCGTCCAATAGCGCCGGGCGCAGCGCCATGCAGACCGCATGGCGGCGCCCCTGGCAGCTTGCCACGGCCAGGGGCGCGCCGCGGGCCAAGGCCGCCTGGGTCAAGCGCGCCGCCAGGTCTTGCGGGATCAGCGGCGTATCGCAGGGCACGCAGACCAGCCATTCTTCGGCGCAGGCCGCCAGGCCCGCGGCCAGGCCGGCCAGCGGCCCCTGCCACGCGCCCAGGCGGGCATCGTCGCCCACCACCTGCCCGAAGGCGGCATAGGCCTCGGCATTGCGGTTGGCGCTGATGATGAGCCGGCCGACCTGGGGGGCCAGGCGCTGGGCCACGTGGGCCACCAGGGGTTTGCCGCGCCAGGGCAGCAGCCCCTTGTCGGCCTCGTTGACGCGGCGTCCCTGGCCTCCGGCCAGGATCAGGCCCGCGATTGCGCTATCAGCCACCGATGTAACTCATTTCGATCTTGTCGCGGACGGCCGTGGCCTGCCCGCGGCGTTCGGAATAATTGTCCTGGCGCGCCGTCCAGATGCCGGCCAGCGCCGCGGCGATGGCCTCGTCGCCGGCCGTGCCGCGCAGCAAGGCGCGCACATCATGGCCGCGCGAGGCGAACAGGCACAGGAACAGCTGCCCCTCGGGCGACAGCCGGGCCCGCGTGCAGCCGCCGCAAAAAGCGTGCGTGACGCTGGAGATCAAGCCGATCTCGCCGGCCCCGTCGGCATAGCGCCAACGCTCGGCGACCCGCCCCATGGGCACGTCGTCGACAGGCGCCAGCGCGAAGTGCTCGCGCAGGCGCGCCAGCAACTCGTCGCTGGGCAGCACCTCGGCGACATTCCAGCCGTTGCTGTTGCCCACATCCATGTACTCGATGAAGCGCAGCACATGACCGCTGTGCCTGAAGCGGCGCGCCATCGGCAGGATTTCCGCGTCGTTGACGCCCCGGCGCACCACCATGTTGACCTTGACCGGCAGACCGGCCTCGGCCGCCGCGTCGATGCCCGCCAGGACGTCATCCGGCGTGTAGTCGGCATCGGCCAGGCGGGCGAAGCGC
Organism: Bordetella pseudohinzii; assembly: GCF_000657795.2. Lineage (GTDB taxonomy): Bacteria > Pseudomonadota > Gammaproteobacteria > Burkholderiales > Burkholderiaceae_B > Bordetella > Bordetella pseudohinzii. Next base: position 174,567 of record NZ_JHEP02000011.1, on the reverse strand, counting down.
GCCGGATCCAGGGCGTCCAGGCTCACCGTGACCCGCGCCAGGCCGGCCGCCTTGAGCGCGCGCGCCTTGCGCGCCAGCAGGCTGGCGTTGGTGGTCAGCGTGAGATCCAGCGGCCGGCCTTGCGGCGTGCGCAGCTCGGCCAGCATGGCGATCAGCTTGTCGATGTCTTTGCGCAGCAGCGGCTCGCCGCCGGTCAGGCGGATCTTCTCGGTGCCCAGCCGCACGAAAATGCGCGCGGCCCGCGTGATTTCCTCGAAGGACAGCAGGGCCGCATGCGGCATGAAACGGTAGTGGGCGTCGAAGACCTCGCGCGGCATGCAATAGGTGCAGCGGAAGTTGCAGCGGTCCGTGACCGAGATGCGCAGGTCGCGCAAAGGACGCGCGCGCCGGTCCAGCAGCGGCTCGCCCTCGGGCGGCGGCGTGACGGCGGGGGGGCGCTCATCGGCAAGATAGATCACGGAGGACATAGCGGGATGATAGCCCCTGAAGCCCGGCTCAGGGAAACGCCTCGGCCAGGCTCATGAGGCGGCCGCAATCGCGCGCGTCATAACCGGGCAAGGCGCCGATATCGCCCAGATAGGCGGGGCTGCGCAAGGTCCGCAGGAAGTCCTGCATGGCCGGCTGGGCCAGCTCGGCCCGGCGCAGGGCAAAGAAATAGCGCTCCTGCACCAGGGGGATGAAATCCAGTCCGAAGCGCCGCGCCGCGGTCTCCACGCCCATGCCCACGTCGGCCATGCCGCTGGCGATGTGGGCGGCAATCGCCATATGCGTGAATTCATTGGTCTGGAAGCCCTGCACCTGGCCGACGTCGATGCCGCTGCGCTGCAGCAGAAGATGGACCAGGTAGCGGGTGCTGGACCCCATCTGGCGGTTGACGAAGCGCACGTCCGGCCGCGCCAGGTCGGCCACGCCGCGGATGCCCTTGGGATTGCCGGCCATGACGAAGAAACCGGTGTTGCGCACCGCCAGCTGGATGAGCATGTGCGCCTCGCGGTCCAGCCACTGCGCGTAATGGGCCAGGATGTCGCGCTCGAACTCGCCCTGAGGCAGCTGGAAACCGGCCAGGTCGCAATCGCCGCGCGCCAGCGATGCCAAGGCCTCGGCGGCATTGCGGTAGCGCAGCTCCACGCCCGCGCCGCGCTGCATCAGGGCCTCGACGGCGAAGCCGTGGCTGGCCTGCAGGCGCAGGGCCGGACGCTCCTGCGGCAGCAGGCGCTGCAGTTCTTCCTGCAGCTCGGACGCCAGGCTCTCCAGCGTGGGCGCCAGCCTGGCCTCGATGCGGCGGTTGGCCCACAGCAGGCGCTGCGCGAAAGGCGTGAGTTCGCTGCCCTGGCGCCGCCGGGTCTGGACCAGCGCCGTGCCGAAGCTGGCCTCGAAGCGGCGCAGCAATCCCCAGCCGTGGCGGTACGACAGTCCGCCGCTTTTGCAGGCGCCGGCGATATGCCCTTCGGCCTCGATGGCGGCCAAGAGGGCGAGCACGTCGTGCAGCGACGTCCCGGCCTTGTCGCCCTCGGACGCCAGATACCACTGGGGACGCAGGCCGATGCGGAAGTTATATGTCATTTATTGCATATTGAAGTGAGGCCGGCGGGCGATTAGAGTACCGCGAAGTTCTGGTTCTTTCCGCCATCTAATATGTATTTAAAAGCATATTAAACAGCCGAAAGACAGTAAGCAATCGGTTTTTGGCGCTGCCAGCGGCGCCGCCAGGAGACTCCATGGCCTTGGCCTGTACGCCCGCGGATGCGTCCGCCCCCGACCCTATCGCCACGGCGCGCCAGCTGGCCGCCCGCCATGCCGGCCAGCCCGGCGCCCTGCTGCCGCTGCTGCACGCCGTGCAGGAAGCCCTGGGCCATATCCCCGCCGAGACCGTCGCCGTCATCGCCGAGGCGCTGTCGCTGTCGCGCGCCGAGGTTCATGGCGTGCTGACCTTTTATCCGCATTTCCGCGGCGAACCGGGCGGCCGCCACACGCTGCAGATCTGCCGCGCCGAGGCTTGCCAGGCCATGGGGGGCGAGGCCATCGCGGCCCATGCCCGGTCCCGCCTGGGCTGCGATTTCCACGGCACCAGCGCCGACGGCGCCTTCAGCCTGGAGCCGGCCTATTGCCTGGGGCTGTGCGCCCAATCCCCCGCCCTCATGCTGGACGGCCAGCCCCATGCGCGCATGACGGCCGCCCGGCTGGACCGGCTGCTTGAAAAGGGGCGCCAGGCATGAGCGCCCCCATCCGCATCTATGTCCCGCGCGACGCGGCCGCCCTGGCCGTCGGCGCCGACGAGGTGGCCGGCGCCATCGCGGCCGAGGCCGCCCGCCTGGGCCAGGCCGTGGAAATCGTGCGCAACGGTTCGCGCGGCCTGCTGTGGCTGGAACCGCTGGTCGAGATCGCCACCCCCCAAGGGCGCATGGCCTATGGCCCGGTGGCGCCGGAGGATGTCGCCGCGCTGTTTGCCGCCGGCTGGCTTGCCGGGCAGGCCGCCCATCCCCTGGCCCATGGCCTGACCGAAGCCATCCCCTATCTGCGCCGCCAGGAAAGGCTGACCTTCGCGCGCGTCGGCGTCACCGACCCGCTGTCCATCCAGGACTATGCCGCCCATGGCGGCCTGGCCGGGCTGGAGCGGGCCTTGTCCATGACGCCGGCGCAGATCGTCGAGGAAGTCACCGCCTCGGGCCTGCGCGGACGCGGCGGCGCGGCCTTCCCCACCGGCGTCAAATGGAAGACGGTGCTGGGCGCGTCCTCGGCCACCAAGTACATCGTGTGCAATGCCGACGAAGGCGACTCCGGCACGTTTGCCGACCGCCTCCTCATGGAAGGCGACCCTTACGCCCTCATCGAGGGCATGACCATCGCCGGCCTGGCCGTCGGTGCCCATTACGGCTATATCTACGTCCGCTCCGAGTATCCGCACGCCATCGCCACGCTGCGCGCGGCCATCGAACGGGCGCGCGAAGTCGGCTGGCTGGGCGCGGACATCCACGGCAGCGGCAGGCGCTTCGACCTGGAAGTGCGCCAGGGCGCGGGCGCCTATATCTGCGGCGAGGAGACCTCGCTGCTGGAAAGCCTGGAAGGCAAGCGCGGCGTGGTGCGCGCCAAACCGCCCCTGCCCGCGATCAGCGGCCTGTTCGGCCAGCCGACCGTCATCAACAACGTGATCTCGCTGGCCACCGTGCCCACCATCCTGGCGCGCGGCGCGGCCTATTACCGCGACTATGGCGTGGGCCGCTCGCACGGCACCCTGCCCTTCCAGCTGGCCGGCAATATCAAGCAGGGCGGCCTGGTCGAGAAAGCCTTCGGCCTGAGCCTGCGCGAGCTGCTTTATGACTTCGGCGGCGGCAGCGCCAGCGGACGGCCGCTGCGCGCCGCGCAGGTCGGCGGCCCCCTGGGCGCCTACTTGCCGGAATCCCAATGGGATGTGCCGCTGGATTACGAAGCCTATACCGCCATCTCGGCCATGGTGGGCCACGGCGGCGTGGTCGCCTTCGACGACAGCGTGGACATGGCCCGCATGGCGCGCTATGCCATGGAATTCTGCGCCATCGAGTCCTGCGGCAAATGCACGCCCTGTCGCATCGGCTCCACGCGCGGCGTCGAGACCCTAGACCGCATCGTCGCCGGCGGGCCCGCCCGCGAGGCGCAGATCCACCTCCTGCGCGACCTTTGCGACACCATGCTGGGCGGCTCGCTGTGCGCCCTGGGCGGCATGGCGCCTTATCCGGTGCTGTCCGCGCTGAACCACTTCCCCGAAGACTTCGGGCAGGCCGCCTGAAGGAGAACGATATGCTCGAAACCGTGATCAAACGCGACCGCGACCTGGGCACGCCCGCGCGCGCGAGCGAACGCCTGGTGACGCTCACCATCGACGGGCAGGCCATCTCCGTGCCCGAGGGCACCTCGGTCATGCGCGCGGCCGCCGAGGCCGGCATCAACATCCCCAAGCTTTGCGCCACCGACAGCCTGGAGCCCTTCGGCTCCTGCCGTCTCTGCCTGGTGCAGATCGAAGGCCGGCGCGGCTATCCGGCCTCGTGCACCACGCCGGCCGAGGAAGGCATGGTGGTGATGACCGAGACGCCCAAGCTGCGCGACCTGCGTCGGGGAGTGATGGAGCTTTATATTTCGGACCACCCCTTGGACTGCCTGACCTGTCCGGCCAACGGCGATTGCGAGCTGCAGGACATGGCCGGCGTGGTGGGCCTGCGCAATGTGCGCTATGGCCAGACGGGCGCCAATCACCTGCAGGCGGCCAAGGATGAGTCCAATCCGTATTTCAGCTACGACCCGTCCAAGTGCATCGTGTGCAACCGCTGCGTGCGCGCCTGCGAGGAGACCCAGGGCACTTTCGCCCTGACCATCTCCGGCAAGGGCTTCGCCTCGCGCGTCTCGCCGGGCCAGGACCAGCCCTTCATGGAGAGCGAATGCGTCTCCTGCGGCGCCTGCGTGCAGGCCTGCCCGACGGCCACCCTGCAGGAAAAGACCGTCATCATGATGGGCCAGGCCGAGCACTCCGTCATCACCACCTGCGCCTATTGCGGCGTGGGCTGCGGCTTCAAGGCCGAAATGAAGGGCCAGGAAGTGGTGCGCATGGTGCCCTGGAAAGACGGCCAGGCCAATCGCGGACACTCCTGCGTCAAGGGCCGTTTTGCCTGGGGCTACACCACGCACCGCGAGCGCGTGCTCAAGCCCATGATACGCAAGCGCATCACCGATCCCTGGCGGGAAGTGTCCTGGGACGAAGCCATCCAGTACGCGGCCTCGGAATTCCGCCGCATCCAGGCCCGCCACGGGCGCGATGCCGTGGGCGGCATCACCTCCTCGCGCTGCACCAACGAAGAAACCTGGCTGGTGCAGAAGCTGGTGCGCGCGGCCTTCAACACCAACAACGTCGACACCTGCGCGCGCGTCTGCCATTCGCCCACGGGCTATGGCCTGAAGCAGACGCTGGGCGAGTCGGCCGGCACCCAGACCTTCGACTCGGTGATGCACAGCGATGTCGTCATCGTGATGGGCGCCAATCCCAGCAGCGGCCATCCGGTCTTTGCCTCGCGCCTGAAAAAGCGCCTGCGCCAGGGCGCGCGGCTCATCGTCATCGATCCTCGCCGCATCGAGCTGGTGGACTCGCCGCACATCAAGGCCGATTACCACCTGCAGGTGCGCCCCGGCACCAATGTGGCCCTGCTGACGGCGCTGGCCCATGTCATCGTCACCGAGGGCCTGGTCGACGAGGCCTTTGTCGCCGAGCGCTGCGAAGCCCCGGCCTTCGAGCAATGGAAGGCCTTCGCGGCGCGCCCCGAGCACTCGCCGGAGGCCACCCAGGAAATCACCGGCGTGCCGGCGCAGCTGGTGCGCGGCGCGGCCCGCCTGTACGCGGGCGGGGGCAATGGCGCCATCTACTACGGCCTGGGCGTGACCGAGCACAGCCAGGGGTCGACCACGGTCATGGCCATCGCCAACCTGGCCATGGCCACGGGCAATGTGGGACGCGAGGGCGTGGGCGTGAATCCGCTGCGCGGCCAGAACAATGTCCAGGGCTCTTGCGACATGGGCTCCTTCCCGCATGAGCTGCCCGGCTACCGGCATATCTCCGACGATGGCGCGCGCGGCCTGTTCGAGGCCGACTGGGGCGTGACGCTGCAGCCCGAGCCCGGCCTGCGCATCCCCAATATGTTCGAGGCCGCGCTGGCGGGCAGCTTCCTGGGCCTGTACTGCCAGGGCGAGGACATCGTGCAATCCGATCCCAACACCCAGCACGTGGCCGCCGCCTTGTCGGCCATGGAGTGCATCGTGGTGCAGGATCTCTTCCTGAACGAAACGGCCAAGTACGCGCACGTCTTCCTGCCTGGCTCGTCCTTCCTGGAGAAAGACGGCACCTTCACCAACGCCGAGCGCCGCATTTCGCGCGTGCGCAAGGTCATGGAGCCGCGCAACGGCATGGCCGACTGGGAAATCACCATGGCCCTGTCCAATGCGCTGGGCTATCCCATGCACTACCGGCATCCCGCGGAAATCATGGCCGAGATCGCGCGCCTGACGCCCACCTTCGCCGGCGTGAGCTACGACAAGCTGGACCGCGCGGGCAGCCTGCAATGGCCCTGCAACGACGAGGCCCCGGACGGCACGCCCATCATGCACGTCGAGGGTTTTGTGCGCGGCAAGGGCCGCTTCATGATCACGCGCTACGTCCCCACCGACGAGCGCAGCACGCGGCGCTTCCCGCTGCTGCTCACCACGGGGCGCATCCTGTCGCAATACAACGTGGGCGCGCAGACGCGGCGCACCGAGAACGTGCGCTGGCATGCCGAGGACGTGCTGGAAATCCATCCCCAGGACGCCGAGGACCGCGGCGTGCGCGAGGGCGATTGGGTGGGCATACAGAGCCGGGCGGGGGAGACGGTGCTGCGCGCCACCCTGACTGACCGCGTCCAGCCGGGCGTGGTATATACGACATTCCACTTCCCGGAATCCGGCGCCAACGTGGTCACGACCGACAACTCCGATTGGGCGACCAACTGCCCCGAATACAAGGTGACGGCGGTGCAGGTCACGCGGGTATCGCAGCCCTCGGAATGGCAGCGGCAATGGACGCGCTTTACCGAGACGCAGCATCGCCTGCTGCGCGAACGCGACAGCGCCGCGATCGCCGGGAAATAACGCCCTGCGAAGACCCGATATGACCGCCTCCCCCGCAAACGCCTGGCCCGATCACCGCGACGTCGACGTATGGCGCGTGCGCGAAGGACGCAAGCAGGCCGCGCCCGAGGCGGACCGGCTGGCCGAAGAAACGCCGGTCGCGCTGGAGTTCAATGGCATCAGCCACGCGACCATGCTGGCCACGCCCCGCGATCTGGAAGACTTCGCGCTGGGCTTCGCCCTCACCGAGGGCATCGTCGGCGCGGCCAGCGATGTGCGCGGCATCGACCTGGATGCGCGCGCCGACGGCATCGTGGTGCAGCTGGAGATCGCCACGGCCTGCGAAGTGCGCCTGAAAGAAAGGCGCCGCGCCATGGCCGGGCGCACCGGCTGCGGCCTGTGCGGCGTGGAGACACTGCCCGAAGTGCTGCGTCCGGTCGCCCCCCTGCCGGCCTTGCCGCCGCTGCCGCTGGCCAGCCTGCTGTCGGCCATGCGCGCCTTGCGCGCCCGCCAGCCCCTGCACGACCTCACCGGCGCCACGCACGCGGCGGGCTGGGCCGACGCCGCCGGCGACGTGCGCATCGCGCGCGAAGACGTGGGACGCCACAACGCCCTGGACAAGCTCATCGGCGCGCTGGCCCGCGCCGGCCTGCCCGGCCCGCAAGGCATGGCCGTGGTTTCCAGCCGGGCCAGTTTCGAAATGGTCCAGAAGACCGCCAGCGCCGGCATCGGCGTGCTGGGCGCCGTTTCCGCGCCCACCGCGCTGGCCCGTCGCCTGGCCGAGCAGACCGGCCTGACCCTGGCCGGCTTTGTGCGCGGGGCCGACGCCACGCTCTACACCCATCCCGGCCGGCTCTATTGAGGCCGGCCGCCACACTTCCCATCCGCATGGACGCCACCAATCTCATCCGCATGGCCAATCGCATCGGCGATTTCTTCGAGGCCTATCCCGACAACGCCGAGGCGCTGGAGGGCATCGCCAACCACATCGAGAAATTCTGGGAGCCTCGCATGCGCTGGCAACTGCTGGACTTCCTGGCCGAGCATCCCGATGGCCAGGCGCCCGGGATCGCCCTGCATCCCCTGCTGCGCCAGGCCGTGATGCGGAACAGCGCCCGCCTGACGCCCCGGCAGGCCCGCCGGGCCTAGCTTCCCGCCGTCCCGGGCCGGGCGAAAAACGGCTACATTGCCAGCCTATGCCCTCCCCCTCTTCTTCCCTGGTCCAATGGACCGACGCCGACGGCCGCCCCCGCCAGGCCCGCTGGCAATCGGAAAGCGGCGCCCCGGCGCCTGCCCGCATCGAAGTCATCGACGACCGCATGCCGGCCGACGCCGCCTACCGCAAAGCCTGCGAAGGCACCGCGCTGCTGTGGCGCGGCGATTTCCATAACGCCCGCCAGCTGCTGCAAGCCATGGCCCGGCGCCTGGACAAGCGCCCGCCCAAGCTGGCCGACACCCCGCGCGAGCGCTTCAACCAGCATCGTATGTGGCAGGCGCAGCGCGCGCGCACGCTGGGCAGGCTGCTGGTCGAGATCGGCGCCGATGGGGCGCTGGATCTGCGCCGCGCGCCGGCGGCCGCCCCGGCCTGCGCGGCCGCGGGCATCGAGACGCCCTGCCTGATGTCGCTGCGCGAGCTGCAGGGCCTGCTGGGCGCCCATGAATGGCAAAAGAAAGGCGTGCCCATCCCCGCCCTGGACGGCCAGCACATCCATCCCTGCTATGGCGTGTATTCGCCCGTGCGCGGCGAGTATATCGACCTGGTGGCGCGCGCGCCGCTGCCGCAGGGCCCCATCTTCGATATCGGCACCGGCACCGGCGTGCTGGCCGCCGTGCTGGCGCGCCGCGGCTCGCATCCCGTCACCGCCACCGACCTGGATCCGCGCGCCCTGGCCTGCGCCCGCGACAATCTGCGGCGGCTGGGCCTGGAGGCGCGGGTCAGCCTGCGGCAGGCCGATCTGTTTCCCGAGGGCCGCGCCGCGCTCATCGTCTGCAATCCGCCCTGGCTGCCGGCCAAGCCGAGTTCGCCCATCGAGCACGCCGTCTACGACCCGGACAGCCGCATGCTGCGCGCCTTTCTGCAAGGACTGCCGGCGCATCTGCTGCCCGGCGGCGAAGGCTGGCTCATCCTCTCCGACCTGGCCGAGCATCTCGGCCTGCGCGGCCCGGATGAGCTCCAGGACTGGATTGCCCAGGCCGGCCTGCGCGTGATCGAACGCCATACCGCGCGGCCCTTGCACCCGCGCGCCCGGGACGACAAGGACCCGCTGCACATGGCGCGCTCGCGCGAGCTGACCTCGCTCTGGCGCCTGGCCATCGCCTGATGCCTGTCCGGCGCGCGGCCGCCGGGCGCTCAACCGCCGCCGGCCAGCCCCGCCAGGGCGCCGGCGGCCAGCAGCCAGAGCGGATGCAGGCGCGACAGCGTGGCGGCCAGCGCCGCCAGGCCCGCGATGGCGGCCGTCACCCAGCTATGGACCGAGGCATGGGTGATCAGCGCCGCGCTGGCCGCCATCAGCCCGGCGGTCATGGGGAAAATCCCGGCCTGCGCCACGGCGCGCCAGGGCTTGTCCTTGAAACGCTCCCAAAGACGCAGGACCAGCACCACCACCACGGACGACGGCCCGAACTTGGCGACCGTCGTCACCAGCATGCCCATCCACCCGGCCACATGCCAGCCCACCAGGGTGACGACCATGAGATTGGGGCCGGGCGCGGCCTGGCCCAGGGCGAACAGGGCGCTGAACTCGGCCGCCGACATCCATTGGTGCACCTCGACCACCTGGCGCTGCATCTCGGGCAGGATGGTGTTGCCGCCGCCGAAGGCCAGCAGCGACAGCTGGGTGAAGATGATGGCCAGCGAAACCAGCACCGACATCATCGCCGCCGCCGCCAGGTCAGGAAGATGCTCAAGGGGGTGAGCGCCAGCATGGTGGGCAGCAGCGGCAGGCGCAGCACGGCGATGGCCGCGAAACAGGCCAGGGCGATCGCGATGCCCGGCCCGTTGCCGCGCAGCGGCCTGGCGATCTTGACGGCCATGGAGATCAGCAGCCCGGCCGCCGCCGCGGCCAGGCCGGCGAACATATGCTGGATGCGCGGGTCGCTTTCATAGCGCTGGTAGACCGAGCCCAGCGCGATCACGATGAGGGAGGGCGCCAGGATCAGGCCCATCAGGGCGGCAAACGCGCCCCGGGGCCCATGAAAGCGCGCGCCGACCGCCACCGACAAATTGATCACATTGCCGCCCGGCAGGAATTGGCACAGCCCCAGCAGGTCGGTGAATTCCTCGCCGGTCAGCCAGCCCTCTTTCTCCACCAGCATGCGGCGCGCCAGCGGCAGCGCGCCGCCGAAGGCGGTGACGCCCAGGCGGAAGAAGCCATAGAAAAGCTGTGCGCAGGAGGGCCGGCCGGGTTCGGCCGTGGGCGGTGTCGCGGTCATGGCAGGCTCGCGGGTCCGGGCGAGGTTCAAACAATGGCGGCAAGCCTACTCCTGGCCGAAGCCGCGGGCAAATACCGCGCCCGGCCCTGAGGGGCGCGCGCAACAGCGGCCGGTTTGCGCTGGCGCAGAGACGGCGCCGCCGATGTGATTTACAGTGAGCCTAGATGCGCCTTTCCGGCGCCTTTCAAGGAGGAAGATCATGAAGCCGGTTGTCGTCCCCGTCGACGGTTCGGAACATGCGCTGCGCGCCCTGTCGGCCGTCCTCAATCCCAAGCTCTACCCCCGGCTGGGCCGCGTGCACCTGGTCACGGTGCAGCCTCCGCTGCTGCGCCAGGGCTTGCACCTGGGCCTGACGCAGGAAGATATCGACGCCTATCACGCCGAAGAAAGCGCCACGGCCCTGAAAGACGCGCTCGAATTGCTGGACAAGGCCGGCATGCCCTATGAGGTGCACAATGAAATCGGCGTGGTGGCCGAGACCATCGTCAAGGTGGCCCGCGACAGCCAGGCCAGCGAAATCGTCATGGGTTCGCGCGGGCTGGGGTCCGTGGCCAGCGTGCTGCTGGGATCGGTGGCCACCAAGGTGATCAGCCTGGCCGACTGCCCCGTCACCCTGGTGCACTGAGCAGCCAGACCGGACGGCCGGGTGCCGTAGAATCGCGGGCTCGCTTGCATCGCCAGCCTCATGTCCCGCTCTCCGCTCTACCCGGTCGTCCTGCTTCTCATTGCCATGGCCTCGCTGCAAGGCGGCGCGGCGCTGGCCAAGACGCTCTTTCCCGCCGTGGGCGCCCAGGGCACCGCAGCGCTGCGCCTGGTTTTCTCGGCGCTCATCCTGCTGCCCATCCTCCAGCCCTGGCGCCTGAAGCTCGATGCGCGGGGCTGGCGCGACGTCGCCCTCTACGGGCTGACGCTCGGCGGCATGAACCTGATGTTCTACATGGCGCTGCGCACCGTGCCGCTGGGCGTCGCCGTGGCGCTGGAGTTCACCGGCCCCTTCGCCGTCGCCGTGCTGACCTCGCGCCGCCTGGGCGACTTTGCCTGGATCGCGCTGGCGGCCGCCGGCCTGTTGGCGCTGATCCCGCATGGCGCCAGCCTGAGCCGCCTGGATCCCGTAGGCGTGGCCTATGCCCTGGCCGCCGGCCTGTGCTGGGCGCTCTACATCGTCTTCGGCCAGCGCGCCGGCCTGCGCCACGGATCGCGCACGGTGGCGCTGGCCGCGGGCATCGCCGCCCTGGGCGTGCTGCCCTTCGGCCTGGCGCACGCGGGCGCGGCGGCCCTGTTCGCGCCCGGGCTGCTGCCCTGGGCGATTGCCGTGGCCGTCCTGTCCAGCGCCCTGCCCTATGCGCTGGAGATGCAGGTGCTGCAACGCCTGCCGGCCCGCGCCTTCGGCACCCTGCTCAGCCTGGAGCCGGTCTTCGGCGCCCTGTCGGGCCTGCTCTTCCTGGGCGAGACCCTCAGTCTGCGGCAATGGCTGGCCGTGGCCGCCATCGTCATCGCCTCGGCCGGCATCACCGCCAGCAGCCGGCGCCGCGGCTAGCCGGCGCAAAGGCCAGGCGGCGGCAGGGTTATGTTTGCGCCGGCCGATGGCGCCTGCTCAAATAGCGGCTCCTCTTTCGCAGACATGGAGCACACATGAGCCAGCACAAAGTCGCCATCATCACCGCCGGAGGCAGCGGCATGGGCGCGGCCGCCGCCCGCAAGCTCGCCGAGGACGGTTTTCGGGTGGCGATCCTGTCCTCCTCGGGCAAGGGCGAAGCCCTGGCCGCGGAACTGGGCGGGCTGGGCCTGACCGGCTCCAACCTGTCGGTCGACGACATCGCCCGTCTGGTCGAGGCCACCATGCAGCGCTGGGGACGCATCGACGCGGTGGTCAACAGCGCCGGCCATGGCCCCAAGGGCAAGCTGCTGGAGATCAGCGACGCGGACTGGGCGCGCGGCATGGAGTTCTATCTGCTGAACGTGGTGCGCATCACCCGCCTGGTGGCGCCCATCATGCAGGCCCAGCGGGGCGGCTCCATCGTCAATATCTCGACCTACGCCACCTTCGAGCCCGAAGCGGCTTTTCCGACCTCGGGCGTGTTCCGGGCCGGGCTGGCGGCCTTCACCAAGCTGTTCTCGGATGAGTACGCGGCATCCAATGTGCGCATGAACAATGTGCTGCCCGGCTTTATCGACAGCCTGCCCGAGAAGGACGAGCGGCGCGGGCGCATCCCCATGGGCCGCTATGGCCGCGCCGAGGAGGTCGCCGACCTCATCGCCTTCCTGGCCTCGGCGCGCTCCAGCTATATCACCGGCCAGAACATCCGGATCGACGGCGGCATCACCCGCTCGGTCTAGGGCCTGCGCGAAACGCTTTCCGGCGCGGGCAGGCCCGGCCCGAGCTGGCGATGGACATCCTGGGCCAGGCGCAGCAATTCCTCGCGCGGCACTTCGCCCGACAGCGCATAGCCCAGGCTGCCCTCGATCCAGTAGAAGACCCCCACCGGCCCGTCCTGCATATAGCGGAAGGCCGCCGCCTCGCCCTTGGCCTCGTGGGTCAGGTAGAGCGTCAGGCGCTGGCCCGAGGCCGAGCTGTACATCAGCTGCGCCACCGCGCCGCGCCCGCCCGGCAGCACGCGCCCGCCCACCAGCTCGTATCCAGCGCCCGCGAGCGCGGGCGCGCGGACCTGGGCGCCCAGGCGCCGGGTGAGCCAGGTGACCATGGCCTGCTCCTGGTCTGCGCCCACCTCCACCGGCCGCCGCATATCGGCGGCGAACACCGCATGCGCCACGGCCGCGCGCTGCGCGAAGCCGCCGCTGTCGACGGCCTGGGCGACCTGGCTGCGCTGCGCGCGCGCGTCCAGGGCGCCGCGCGCCACCCAGGCCGCCCCGCCGCTGGCCACGGCGATCAGCAAGCCGGCCGCCAGCGCCCAGCCCCAGTTGCGGGCGGGCGCGGCGCGCAGGGGCAGGCGCAGCGGCAGCGGTTCGTCCAGCACGCCGTCCAGGTGGGCGCGCAAGCGCTGTTTCTGCTCCGTCCATTGCGCCACCTGGCGCCGGGCGGCCTCATTGCCCGCCAGATAGGCCTGGACCTCCTCGCGCCGCTCGGGCGGCAGCTGCCCATCGACCAGGGCATGCAGGTCCGCCTCGGCGATGGGAGCGGAGGGAGCGATCGCGTCGTCTTTCATGGTTTGATGCGGTGCAAAGTGGCCGAGGCCGGCGGCGCGTCGGCCAACAGGGCGGCCAGCCGCTCACGGGCCCGCGACAGGCGCGACATGACCGTGCCCACCGGCACGTCCAGCACGCGCGCGGCTTCCTGGTAGCTGAATTCCTCCACCGAGACCAGCAGGATGACGGCGCGCAGTTCGGGCGACAGCCGGGACAGGCAACGGTCCAGGTCGCGCACCGCCAGGCCGTCGTCCTGGGTGGCGCGGGTCGGGAGATCCTGCATGGCGGACTCGGCCGCGAACGGGGGCTGGCGGTTCTGGGCGCGCAGCCCGTCGATGAAATGGTTGTGCATGATGCCGAACATCCAGGCGCGCAGTTCGCCGCGGCGCTGCCAGCGCGAATAGCGGCTCCAGGCCCGCTCCAGCGTATCCTGCACCAGATCGTCGGCCCGATCGCGGTCGCCCGTCAGCCCGCGGGCATAGCGCCGCAGGCTGGGGATGCAGGCCACGATCAAGGCTTCGATATCACCGGACATGAGAATCCCGTATCAGGGCTTCACAATGTGCCACACGTCCTTGAAATTGTCGCCCGTCTTGTCGCCGGCCTTGCCGTCCTTGGCGAACAGATACAGCGGCTTGCCCTTGTAGGCCCATTGTTTGCCGCCATCGTCGCGCGTGACGATGCTCCAATCGCCCTGCGGCTTGGCATCGGCGGCGGCGGCCAGCGGCGGCCAGGCCTTGGCGCAGGCGTCGTTGCAGACGCTCTTGCCGCTGCCGGCCGTGTCCTTGTCGAAGGTGTACAGCGTCATGCCCTTGGCATCGACCAGCATGCCGGCCTCGGTCTTGGCCGGGGCTTGGGCATAAACACTGCTGGCGGCCAGGCCCAGGCCCGCCAGGGCCAGTGCGGCGTAGTATCGCTTCATGATGTCGCTCCTCGAATGAAAGTGGGGTGTTGCGCAGCTATAGACGAAGCCGGCAACGGAAATATTCCCCCGAGGACGCGCAAAAAACCGGGGACGCAGCGGGTGTCGGACACCGGGACAGACCCACCTCCCCCGCGCCACCCCGCCCCGCGGCGTCTGACACCTCCTGCGACGGCGGCGGCAAGGACGACAACACCGGCGGCGCGCCAACGACCGCGGCGACCTCACCCCGCCCGGTCGCGCGCCTCGTGCAGCATGTGCACGGTGATCTTGCGCACCACCGACTTGGACAATTCGATATGGGCGCGCAACATGCGGGCCGCCTCGGCCGCGCGGCGGGCGAGGATGGCGCGCAGGATGGCGGCATGCTCGTCATAGGTCGCGTCCACGCGGAAGTCCTTGGTGAAGTCCAGCCGCCGGATGATGCGGATTTTCTCGGTGACCTCGCGATGGACCTGCGCCATCTCGGCATTGCCGGCGGCGGCCACCACCGCGCAATGAAAGGCTTCGTCCAGCTGGGCGACCAGCCGGCCGTCGCCGATGCGCTCTCCGGGCGGGACGAACCACACCTCCTGCAGGGCGCCCAGCCGGCCGGCCAGGTCCATGGGCTCGCGCGCGCAGAGGCGCTCCACGGCCGCCTGCTCCAGCACGATGCGCAGGTCGTACAAAGCCTCGAAGCGCTCGAAGTCAAAGGGCCGGACCTGCCAGCCCGCGCGCGGCCGGGCCAGCAGGAAGCCTTCGCGCTCCAGCCGCGCCAGGCCCAGCCGCACCGGCGTGCGGCTCACGCCCAGGCGCTGGGCGATGTCGGCCTCGGTGAAGAGATCGCCCGGCAGGAGGCGGAACTCGAACAAATCGTCCTTGATCTGTTCATAGACCACATCGGCCAGCGATCCCGGCGACAGCCGGCCCGGCATCGGGCTGATCCGCAAGGCGGTGCGCATCTCAAAGCACCGGCGCGGAAACGGTTTCCTCGGCCAGCACGACCAAGGCGTCGCCGCTGTTGACCTGCTTGCCCGGGGTGCAGCGGATGGCCCGCACCACGCCGGCCGCCGGCGCGATCACCGCCAGCTCCATCTTCATGGCCTCGATGATCACCAGGGTGTCGCCCGCGGCCACGCTCTGGCCGACCGTGACCGGCACCTTCCAGACGCTGCCGCACATATCGGCCGCCACCAGGGTTTCGTCCTCGGCCAGGTCGGCCGCCTCGTCCGTGTCGGGCAAGGCCTCGCGCACGACCGTGTCCTCATGCTTCCACAAGGCCACCTCGGCGTCGAAGGCGGTTTTCTGGCGCGCCTGGAAGGCGGCGATGCTGGCGGCCTCTTCCGCCAGAAAACGCTGGTGCGCCGCGAAGTCGAAGACTTCCTCTTCGATGCGCAGCGAGGCGCGTCCTTCGCGGAAGTCCGCCCG
Source organism: Bordetella pseudohinzii (assembly GCF_000657795.2). Classification (GTDB taxonomy): domain Bacteria; phylum Pseudomonadota; class Gammaproteobacteria; order Burkholderiales; family Burkholderiaceae_B; genus Bordetella; species Bordetella pseudohinzii. Next base: position 159,041 of record NZ_JHEP02000011.1, on the reverse strand, counting down.
CAGGACATCGAGCTCGGCCTCGCTGACCGGGTAGAAGCGCACCTGGTCGAAAAAGCGCAGCAGCCAGGGCTTGCCATCCTGGAACACCGCATTCTTGAGGAATTTGTTCCAGATGGGCAGGGTGCGGCCCACCAGTTGATAGCCGCCCGGGGAGTCCATGCCATAGATGCACATATACACGCCGCCTATCCCCACCGTGCCTTCGGCCGTGAAGGTGCGCGCCGGGTTGTACTTGGAGGTCAGCAGGCGATGGCGCGGGTCGATGGGCACGGCGCAAGGCGCGCCCAGATAGACATCGCCCAGGCCCATGATGAGATAGCTGGCCTCGAACACGATGCGCTCGACGTCCTCGCGCCGCGTCAGCCCGTTGATGCGCTGGATGAAGTCCACATTGTTGGGCAGCCAGGGCGCCTGCGGGCGCACCGTTTCCTGGTAGCGCCGCACCGCGCCCAGCGTGGCGCTGTCTTCAAACGCCATGGGCAGATACACCACCCGAGTGGGGATTCTCAGCGTGGCCACATCGGCCAGCCCGGCCTCGATGCGCAGGAGTTTTTCGATCAGCGCGTCCTGGCGGATGTCACGGCTGTCATAGCGTATCTGCAGCGAACGCACGCCGGGCGACAGCTCGCGCACGCCGGCGATCGGATCGGCGGCCAGGGCCTCCATCAGCAGATGCACGCGCATGCGCAGCGCCAGGTCCAGCACATTGTCGCCGTACTCCAGCAGGAGATAGCCATCGCCGGCCTGCCGGTAGGCCACGGCGGGCCGGCCCTCGCGCGCCGGCAGCTCGGCCACCACCGTCTCCGACACGGTGGCGGCGCGGGCCGCGCCGGCCGGGACCGCCTCGGGCCGCAGGGGCGTCAAGGTGGCGATGGCGCGATCCTGCGCGGCTTCCAGGGCCACGGCGGCTTCATAGCTGATGCGCTTGAAGCGGATGCGGTCGCCCGGTTTGACCTGGCCCACTTTCCAGAGCTCCGCGCGGGCAATCGTGGCCGGGCAGACAAAGCCGCCCAGGCTGGGGCCGTCGCGCGTCAGGATGACGGGGCTGTCGCCGGTGAAGTTGATGCTGCCGATGGCGTATTCGCAATCGTGGATGTTGGAAGGGTGCAGGCCGGCCTCGCCGCCGTTCTCGCGCGCCCAGGCGGGCTTGGGGCCGATCAATCGCACCCCCAGCCGGTTGGAGTTGTAGTGCACCTCCCAATCCGCGGCAAAAAAACTGTCCATGGCTTCGGGGGTGAAGAAATCGGGCGCGCCGTGCGGCCCATAGAGCACGCCGATTTCCCAATGCTGGCCATAGGCCGGGATCAGGGCCTCGGGCGCGGCGGCCGGCGCCAGCGCGGCGGGCGACGCGAGGCTGGCCGGCAGATCCGGACGCCCCAGCGGCAGCATATCGCCCATGCGCAGCACGCGGCCGGCATGTCCGCCGAACTGCCCCAGCGCGAAGGTGGAGCGGCTGCCCAGATAGACCGGCACGTCCAGGCCTTCGCGCACCGCGAGATACAGGCGGCAGCCATTCTGCACTCGGCCGGTGACCAGCACCTGTCCGCTCTTGACCGCGATGGGCCGCCACATGGGGACCGGCTCGCCGTCCAGCGTGGCCGCGCAGGATGCGCCGGTCAGCGCGATGAGGGCATCGCCATGGAAGCGCAGCGACGGCCCCAGCAAGGTGGCTTCCAGGCCGGCCGCGCCGGGGGCGTTGCCCACGATGCGGTTGGCCAGTCGGAAGGCATAGTCGTCCATGGGACCGGAGGGCGGCACGCCGATGTCCCAATATCCCTCGCGGCCCGGATAGTCCTGCACGCTGGTGTAGGTGCCGGGTTCCAGCACCTCCAGCATGGCGGGACGGTAGTCGAAGCTCTCAAGGAAGCGCGTGCTGAGGTGGCCGGCGCGGAAAGCCGGATCATCGACGATCTGGCGCAGGTAATCGAGATTGGTCGCGATGCCGTGCAGCCGCGTGGCGCCCAGCGCTTCGGACAGCCGCCGCAGGGCCTCGGCCCGGTCGCGTCCATGCACGATGAGCTTGGCCAGCAGCGGATCATAGAAGGCGGGCACCTCGGTGCCAGTCGAGATCCAGCCGTCGACCCGCGGCCCGGGCGGGAAACTCACCTCGGTCAGCACGCCCGGAGAAGGCTGGAACTGCTTGAGCGGATCCTCGGCATAGAGGCGCACCTCGATGGCCGCGCCTTCGGGCGGGCGCGCCATCGCCTCCCAATCGAGCGCATCGCCGGCGGCCACGCGCAACATGCATTCCACCAGGTCCAGGCCGGTCACGCACTCGGTCACCGGATGCTCGACCTGCAGGCGCGTGTTGACCTCCAGGAAGTAGAACTGGCCGGCGCGCTCGTCGTAGATGAATTCCACCGTGCCGGCCGAACGATAGTTGACCGAGGCGCCCAGGCGCACCGCGGCATCCAGCAGCGCGGCGCGCGTGGCCTCGGGCAGATGCGGCGCCGGCGTTTCTTCTATCACTTTCTGGTTGCGGCGCTGCACCGAGCAATCGCGCTCGCCCAGGGCCACCACCCGGCCCTGGCCATCGCCGAAGATCTGCACCTCCACATGCCGGGCGCGGTCCACATAGCGCTCGATGAACACGCCGCCATCGCGGAAGAAGTGTTCGCCCAGGCGCTGCACGCCCTCGTAGGCCGCTGTCAGCTCGGCCTCATTGGCGCAGCGCGACAGGCCGATGCCGCCCCCGCCCGCCGTGCTCTTGAGCATGACCGGATAGCCGATGCGTTCGGCCTCCAGCAAGGCCTGCCCCAGATTGGGCAGCAGGCCGGTGCCGGGCGTCATGGGCACGCCGGCGGCCTGCGCCAGCTCGCGCGCGCGGTGCTTCAGCCCGAACTCCTCGATCTGGCCGGGCGTGGGCCCCACGAAGGCCAGGCCCGCGGCCTCGCAGGCCGCCGCGAATTCCGCGCTCTCGGAAAGAAAACCATAGCCGGGGAAAACCGCCTGCGCGCCCGTGCGGCGCGCCGCCTCCAGCAGCAGGTCGATGCGCAGATAGCTGTCGGCGGCCTTCTCGCCGCCCAGGGCGATGGCCACGTCGGCCTGGCGCACATGCGCGGCGTCGCGGTCCGCGTCGGAGTAGACGGCCACGCTGCGCACGCCCAGGCGTTTGAGGGTGCGAATGGCGCGCAAGGCGATTTCGCCGCGATTGGCGATCAATACAGTGTCGAACATGATGCCCCTCCCTGGATCAGGCTCGGGAGGCGGCCAGAAAGGCACGCCAACCGCCGAATGAAGTGATGTCGCGCGCGCCTTGCAGGCCATGCGGCTCGCAGATAAAGCCCTTGACCTCGCGGCCGTCGGCCAAGGCCAGCGTGCCTATGCCCAGGGGCGCGGGGATCTCGGCGACAAAGGCGCCGAAGTGGGCGCTGGGCACGTCCCAGAGCTCGACCACGATGCCGGCCCCGTCTTCGGCCACCCTGGCCAGCCCCGGCTTGGGCGGCGTGGTGTTGGCCAGCGCATAGAGGCGGTACTCGGCCGCCGTGCGGGTCTCTTCCACCAGCCGCGCCTGGCGCGAGGTCAGTTGATGGTTCAGCGGCATGCCGGTCAGGTGCGCCCCGACCACGGCCACGCGCACGGTATCGGCCGGCGCCGGCGGCGGGCCGGCATCGGCCGGCAAGGGCTTGCCCGTGGCGCCCAGCGGCAGACGCAGCGCCGCCTGCCAGCGCTGCCCGAATGCCGCCAGTCCATGGTCCTGCCAGGCCAGGCCGATGAAGGTGATGCCGGCCGGCAGCCCGTCGGCGCGCATGCCCGCGGGCACCGCCAGCGCCGACAGGTCGGCCAGGTTGGCGAAGTTGGTATAGATGCCCAGGCGCGAGTTCAGCGTCACCGGATCGGATTGCAGCTGCTCGATGGTGTAGATGGACGGCGACGTCGGCACGACCAGGGCATCGAAACCGGCCAACGTGTCCTGGATGCGCCGCGCGAGCTCGGCGCGGCGGTACTCGGCGACAAAGGCATCGGTGGCGCTGAAGCCCTGGGCCTGTTCGACGATGCCGCGCACCACGGGATGGATGGCGTCGGGCTGCTCGCGCCACAGCGGCTGCACGGCGGCGAAGCGCTCGGCGACCCAGGGGCCCTGGTAGAGCAGCGCGGCCAGTTCGGCAAAGGGTGTGAAGTCGATGGTCTCTATCTGCGCGCCCATCTCCTTCAGCCGCGCCAGGGCGGCCTCGTGCACCTGCCTGGCGGCCTCGTCGCCGAAGAACTCGCACTGCGCCGGCACGGCCAGGCGCGGCGGCGTATGCCAGGGCAGGCGCGCGCCCAAGGGCTCGGGACGGGAATAGGCATCGGCGCCGTCATAGCCGCCGGCGATGTCGGCCACGGCCAGGGCGTCCTCCACCGTCAGCGCGAACACCGACACGCAGTCCAGGGTGCGGCAGGCCGGCACCACGCCGGCCGCGCTCAGCCAACCGCGCGTGGGCTTGAGGCCCACGATGTTGTTGAAACCGGCCGGCACGCGGCCCGAACCCGCGGTATCGGTGCCCAGCGAAAACGGCACCAGGCCGCGCGCCACCACCGACGCCGACCCCGAGCTGGAGCCGCCGCTGATATAGCGCGCATCGAAGCTGTTGCTGACCGCGCCATGCGGCGAGCGGGTGCCCACCAGGCCGGTGGCGAATTGGTCGAGATTGGTCTTGCCCACCAGGATGGCGCCGGCCGCGCGCAGACGCGCCACCACCGTGGCGTCGGCCTGGGGCCGGTAGGCAAAGGGCGGGCAGGCGGCCGTGGTCGGCCAGCCCCGCGCATCGATATTGTCCTTGACCGCGAAAGGCACGCCATATAGCGGCAGACGCCGCATATCGCCCGATGCGGCGTGTAGGCGTTCGGCCAGAGCGGCCAATTGCGCGGCCAGCCCGTCGGCGTCCAGACGCGCGATCCAGGCATTGTCGCCACCGTCGCCGGCCGCGAAGGCGGCAAGCAATGTCTCGGGCGTAGCGCCCTCCCGGTAAGCCTGGCGCCATTGCGCCAGCGTCCATCCCTGGGTTTGTGCAGCGGGGGCATTCATGCTGGGATCCTCTGTTGTGTACGAGTACGGATACCCAAGCAATCCGTGTGCCATCTCCGGCCCCCCGGCCTGGCCGGGCCCGCCCTTGCCCTCTGGAGGCGGGCCGTCCCGCCCGCGCACGCGCTCGCGCGGGCGGGCGCGGCGCCGCCGCTTTCACGCACGCTCCCGGGCACGCCAGGCACCGTTTTTGTGCGCGCCGCACCAGGCCGGCTCTTGCCCGCCCCGCCAGGTAAACCCGCGTCACGCCCGCCTTTCCCCATGAAACGCGGCCGGCGCGGCAGCCTGGCACAGACCTTGCTTGGCTCCCTGTGCCCGAAGCACAGGCATTGCCATCGGCGGCCTGACGCCCCGCCAAGCAAACGTTGTTGGATGTTCCACGAATAACCCGGCCGGACGGACCGGCCTTTTCATACCGGAGTCAAACATGCAACGCAGACTAGTCATCAAATCCCTGACCGCCGCCACGCTGCTGGCCGTCTCGGGCTGGGCGCCGCTGGCGCTTGCGGCCGACACCATCAAGGTGGGCATTCTTCACTCGCTGTCCGGCACCATGGCCATCTCCGAGACCTCGCTCAAGGATGTGGCGCTGATGACCATCGAGGAGATCAACGCCAACGGCGGAGTCATGGGCAAGAAACTCGAACCCGTCATCGTGGACCCGGCCTCGAACTGGCCGCTGTTCGCCGAGAAGGCGCGCCAGCTGCTCACGCAGGACAAGGTGGACGTCGTGTTCGGCTGCTGGACCTCGGTGTCGCGCAAGTCGGTGCTGCCGGTGTTCAAGGAACTCAACGGCCTGCTCTTCTATCCCGTGCAATACGAGGGCGAAGAGCTTGAGAAGAATGTCTTCTATACGGGCGCCGCGCCCAACCAGCAGGCCATCCCCGCGGTCGAATACCTCATGAGCGAAGACGGCGGCGGCGCCAAGCGCTTCGTGCTGCTGGGCACCGACTACGTCTATCCGCGCACCACCAACAAGATCCTGCGCGCCTTCCTGCACTCCAAGGGCGTGAAGGACAGCGACATCGACGAGGTCTACACGCCCTTCGGCCACGCCGACTACCAGACCATCGTCGCCAACATCAAGAAGTTCGCCACCGGCGGCAAGACGGCCGTGATCTCGACCATCAACGGCGACTCCAACGTGCCCTTCTACAAAGAGCTGGGCAACGCCGGCCTGAAGGCCACCGATGTGCCCGTGGTGGCCTTCTCGGTGGGCGAGGAAGAACTGCGCGGCGTGGACACCAAGCCGCTGGTCGGCCACCTGGCGGCCTGGAACTACTTCCAGTCCATCAAGAACCCGGTCAATGACGCCTTCGTGGCCAAGTGGAAGGCCTATGCCAAGGCCAAGAACCTGCCCAATGCCGCCACCGCCGTCACCAATGACCCGATGGAAGCCACCTACGTCGGCATCCATATGTGGAAGCAGGCGGTCGAGCAGGCCAAGACCACCAATGTGGACAAGGTCATCCAGGCCATGGGCGGCCAGAAGTTCAACGCGCCCGACGGCTACACCATCGAGATGGACAAGACCAACCATCACCTGCACAAGCCGGTCTATATCGGCGAAGTGAAGGCCGACGGCCAGTTCAACGTCGTGTGGAAGAGCAAGGGCCCCATCCGCGCCCAGCCCTGGAGCCCCTACATCCCGGGCAATGAAGGCAAGCAAGGTCTTTGATCCCAGCGCAAAGGGCAGTCATGCACAGAATGGTCGATTCCTTACGCCACGGCCGGCTCGCGGGCTGGCTGCTGGCCTGCCTGCTGGCCCTGGCCGCGGGCCTGGCCCGCGCCGAGCCGGCCGGGCTCGATGCCCTGGCGGTGCTGGCCGGCGACGACAGCAACGCCAAGCTGCAGGTCATCGGCCAACTGGGCGGACTGCCCGACCCGCGCGCGGCCGCCGTGCTGCGCGCGCTGGGTGAAGACCGACTCTACGCCACCGATGACGGCCGTGTGCTGATCGTCTCGGAGGAACAAGCGCAGGATCCGCTGACGGGCGCGCGGCAGGCCTTGCCGGCCGGCGCCCAGGCCATCGCCATCAACAACCGCCTGCGCCGCGCCATCGAAGGCGCGCAGGCCGCCTCGGCGCTCCATGCCGGCGACAGCGCGGCCCGCCTGCAGGCCGCGAAACGCCTGCAGCAAAGCAATGACGCCAGCCGCCTGCCGCTCATCGAACAGGCGCTGCGCCAGGAGTCGCATGCCGACGTGCGCGCCGCGCTGGAACTGGCCCAGGCCAAGCTGGAGCTGGCCAGCCCGGACGCCGCCGTGCGCCTGCGCGCGGTGCAGCGGCTGGGCAAGGCCTCCGACCCGGGCTTTCGCCCCTTGCTGGCCGCGCTGGCGGCCGAAGGCGGCGATGCCGATGCCGGCGTGCGCGAGGCCGCGGCCACCGCGCTGCGCGGCATCGACCGGCATATGGCGACCATGGAGTGGGCCGGCAATCTCTTCTACGGCCTGAGCCTGGGCAGCGTGCTGCTGCTGGCCGCCCTGGGCCTGGCCATCACTTTCGGGCTCATGGGGGTCATCAACATGGCTCACGGCGAGCTGCTGATGATAGGCGCCTACGCCACCTACCTGGTCCAGACGTTTTTCCGCGCCTGGCTGCCCGAGTGGCTGGACTGGTATGTGCTGGCGGCCCTGCCCGTGGCCTTTCTCATCGCCGCGCTGGTCGGCATGGCGCTGGAGCGCACCGTGATCCGCTGGCTCTACGGGCGCCCGCTGGAAACGCTGCTGGCCACCTGGGGCATCAGCCTGATATTGATGCAGGCCGTGCGCAGCCTCTTTGGCGCCCAGAACGTCGAAGTCAGCAATCCCGGCTGGATGAGCGGCGGCATCACCGTGCTGGGCGGCCTGGTGCTGACCTACAACCGTATCGCCATCATCGTCTTCGCCCTGCTGGTGGTCTTCCTGGTCTGGCTGCTCCTGAACCACACCCGCCTGGGCCTGTTCGTGCGCGCCATCACCCAGAACCGCCGCATGGCCGACTGCGTGGGCGTGCCGACGGGCCGGGTGGACATGCTGGCCTTCGGGCTGGGCTCGGGCATCGCCGGCCTGGCGGGCGTGGCGCTGTCGCAACTGGGCAATGTGGGGCCCGACCTGGGCCGAGGCTATATCGTCGACTCCTTCATGGTGGTGGTGCTGGGCGGCGTGGGCCAGCTGGCCGGCACGGTCATCGCCGCGCTGGGCCTGGGCGGCGTCAATAAATTCCTGGAGCCCTATGCCGGCGCGGTCATGGCCAAGATCACCATCCTCGTCCTCATCGTTCTCTTCGTCCAGAAACGCCCGCAGGGCCTGTTCGCCCCGCGCGGCCGGAGCGCCGAATGAAGCCCGCCTCGCTGACCCTGCCCTTGCCGCCCGCCGCGCTTGACGGCGCGCGCCGGCGTCTGTTTTCGCCGCGCGCCTGGATGGGCCTGGCCGCGGCCGCCCTGGTCCTGGCCCTGCTGCCGGCGCTGAATCTCTGGTTCGCCCCAGGCCATCCCCTGCATGTCTCGGCCTATGCCGTGGCCCTGCTGGGCAAATTCATGTGCTATGCCCTGGCCGCGCTGGCCCTGGACCTGGTCTGGGGCTATGCGGGCATCCTGTCGCTGGGCCACGGCCTGTTCTTCGCGCTGGGCGGCTACGCCCACGGCATGTATCTCATGCGGGCCATCGGCCGCGACGGCGTCTACCAGAGCGAGCTGCCGGACTTCATGGTATTCCTGAACTGGAAGGACTACCCCTGGTACTGGGCCTATACCGATCATGCCTGGTATGCCTGGCTGCTGGTGCTGCTCGTGCCCGGCGCGCTGGCTTTCGTCTTCGGCTACTTCGCCTTCCGTTCGCGCATCAAGGGGGTGTACTTCTCCATCATCACCCAGGCCCTGAGCTATGCGGCCATGCTGCTCTTTTTCCGCAATGACACGGGCTTTGGCGGCAACAACGGCTTTACCGATTTCAAGCGCATCCTGGGCTACGACATCACCGCGCCCGGCACCCGCGCCGCCCTGTACTGGATCACCCTGGCCGCGTTGGGCGGCTGCCTGCTGCTGGCGCGCGCGGTCACCCAGTCGCGGCTGGGCCGGGTGCTTACCGCCGTGCGCGACGGCGAGGCCAGGCTGCGCTTTCTGGGCTATGAGCCGCTGGGCTTCAAGCTCTTCGTCTGGACGCTGTCGGCCGTGATGTGCGGCATCGCCGGCGCCCTCTATGTGCCCCAGGTCGGCATCATCAATCCCGGCGAGATGTCCACCGAGAATTCCATCGAGATGGTCATCTGGGTGGCCACGGGCGGACGCGGCACGCTGATCGGGCCCATCGTCGGCGCCGGCGCCATCAACGGCCTGAAGACCTGGTTCACCAGCGTGTTCCCGGAATTCTGGCTCTATGCGCTGGGCCTGATCTTCGTGCTGGTCACGCTGTTCTTGCCGCAGGGCCTGGTCGGCCTGGCGCGGCGCCTACTCCAACGCGGACGGCCCACATGACCGACAACGATCTGCAAGGCGGCTCCGGCGGCCAGGCCAGCTATGGCCGCATCAACCCGCGCGAAGTCGATACCGCGCATGGCGCCATCCTCTACCTGGACGACATCACGGTCAGCTTCGACGGCTTCAAGGCGCTCAACGGCCTGACCCTGGACATCGGCGTGGGCGAGCTGCGCTGCATCATCGGCCCCAACGGCGCGGGCAAGACCACGATGATGGACGTCATCACCGGCAAGACGCGGCCCACCTCGGGCACGGCCTTCTTCGGCCAGAACATCGATCTCAGCACGCTGTCGGAGGCGCGGATCGCCGATGCCGGCATCGGCCGCAAATTCCAGCGGCCCACGGTGTTCGAGCAACACAGCGTATTCGAGAACCTGGAGCTGGCCATGAAGACGGACAAGCGCGTCTGGCCCATCCTGCGGGCCCGGCTCGACCGCGAACAGACCGACCGTATCGCCGCCACCCTGGACCTGATCGGCCTGGGCGGACAAGCCGCGCGCCAGGCGGGCCTGCTGTCGCACGGACAGAAACAATGGCTGGAGATCGGCATGCTGCTCATGCAGGAGCCGCGCCTGTTGCTGCTGGACGAACCGGTCGCCGGCATGACGGATGCCGAGACCGAGCGCACCGGCGAATTGCTCAACACCTTGCGCGGCAAGCATTCGCTCATGGTGGTCGAACACGATATGGATTTCGTCGCGCAGATCGCCGGCCAGGGCAAGGTGACGGTGCTGCACGAAGGGTCGGTGCTGGCCGAAGGCCCGATGCAGCAGGTGCAGCAGGACCCGCGCGTGATCGAGGTCTACCTGGGACGCTGACATGCTCGATATCAAGAACATCCATCAATACTATGGCGGCAGCCACACGCTGCGCGGCATCTCGCTGTCGCTGGCGCCGGGCGAATGCATGGCCCTGCTGGGACGCAACGGCGTGGGCAAGACCACATTGCTCAAATGCCTGATGGGCGTGCTGCCGGTGGCGCGCGGCGGCATCGAGCTGGAGGGCCGGGACATCACCCGCCTGCCGCCTCACCAGCGGGCGGCCCTGGGCATGGCCTATGTGCCCCAGGGACGCGACATCTTCGCGCGGCTCACCGTCGAGGAAAATCTGCTCATGGGCATGGCCAGCCTGCCCGCGGGACGGGCGCGCCGCATCAAGGGCGAGGTGTTCGAGCTATTTCCGGTGCTCAAGAGCATGCTCGGCCGCCGCGGCGGCGATCTCTCGGGCGGGCAGCAACAGCAGCTGGCCATCGCCCGCGCCCTGCTGGCCGAGCCCCGGGTCATTATTTTCGACGAGCCCACCGAGGGGATACAGCCGTCCATCATCAAGGACATCGGCCGGGTCATCCACCTGCTTCGCCAGCGCGGCGACATGGCCATCCTGCTGTGCGAGCAGTACTTCGACTTCGCGCGCGAACTGGCCGATCAATTCGTCGTCATGTCGCGCGGCGAAATCGTGGCCGCCGGCGCGCGCGCCGAGATCGACGGCGAGCACGTGCGGCGGCACCTGGCGGTCTAGTCGCGGAAATTGTCGAACTGCAGGGGCAGATCCACGTCGGTCTTGCGCAGCAGCTGCATGACGGCCTGCAGGTCGTCGCGCTTCTTGCCCGTGATGCGCAGCTTGTCGCCATTGATCTGGCTTTCGACCTTGATCTTGCTGGCCTTGATGGCGGCCACCAGCTTCTTGGCGGTGGCCTGCTCGATGCCCTGCTTGACGGTGATCTTCTGGCGCGCGCCGCCCAGATTTTCCAGCGGGCTGTCTTCTTCCAGGCAGCGCACGTCGATGCCGCGCGCCGACAGGCGGCCGCGCAGGATGTCCAGCATCTGCTTGAGCTGGAAGGCGCTGCCGGCGACCTGGGTGACGACATAGCCTTCCAGCTCGAATTTGGCGTTCGAGCCCTTGAAATCGAAACGGGTGGACAACTCCCGGTTGGCCTGGTCCACCGCATTGGTCAGTTCGTGCTTGTCGACCTCGGAAACCACGTCAAAACTCGGCATGAAACAAATCCTGAAGAAATCCCTGAAACGGCCGGGCGAATGCCCCGCCTCCTGAGGGCAAGTTTAAGACGAATTCACGAGCGCTGCGCCAGCGCCGGTATGATGAGGACTTTCCTGCGGCCCGAGGCAAGACGATGGTCTACAACCTGGTGAAACTGCTGCATCTGCTGGCCATCATTTTCTGGCTCGGCGGCATGGCCTATACGCTGTTCTTCGTGCGTCCGGCCCTGGCCGCCCTGCCGCCGCCCGAAAGACTGCGCACCCTGCGCGGCCTGCTGGCGCGCTTTCTGGGCGCCACGCTGGCCGCCATCCTGATCGCCCTGGCCAGCGGCGCCTGGATGCTAGCCGAGGTGGCCTCCCAGGTGCGGTCCACGGGCGGCAGCCTGCGCATCCCGGCGGGCTGGCATCTCATGGCCGGCCTGGGCGTGGTCATGGCGGTGATTTATTTCTATGTGCGCTATGCCCTGTTCACGCGGCTGAACGACGCGGTCGAACGCGCGGACTGGCCCGCAGGCGCCCTGGCCGCCGGCCGGGTGCGCGCCTGGGTGGCGGTCAACCTGGCGCTGGGCGTGGCGATCGTGGCGGCCGTGCTGCTCTTCTGAGCGCGCTAGCGCGAAGGCAGCACGCCGGTCGGATCGACCGGCTTGCCGTCGCGCCGCAACTCGAAGTACAGCTGGTTGGCGCTGGCGTCGCTATTGCCCATTTCGGCGATCTTCTGGCCCTGCTTGACGCCCTGCCCCTGCTTGACCAGCAGCTTGCGGTTATGGGCATAGATGGTGATGAAGGTGGCGCCATGGCGCACGATGACCAGGTTGCCGTAGCCGCGCAGACCATTGCTGGCATAGGCGACCGTGCCGTCGGCGGCCGCGACCACGGGCGTGCCCGCCGCGTTGGCGATGATCAGGCCATTGGACGAAGAGCCGTTATAGCCCCGCGTCAGCTTGCCCTCGGCTGGCCAGACGAGGCGGATGCCGCGCACCGGCGCGCCGCGCGGCGTAGCCGGCGCCTGGGCCCGCGGGGCGGGCTTGCCGCCGCCGGCGGCCACGGCGGCGCCGCCTGGCGGAGCCACCCGCAGCAGCTGCCCCCGGTCGATCCGGTTGGCGCTGGACAGCTTGTTCCAGCGCACCAGATCGGCCACGCTCTGGTCGTAGCGCCGCGCAATGCTGTAGAGCGTCTCGCCCGACTCCACCCTGTGAAACCCCGGCTGCGCCGCTTTGCCGCCGGAAGACGATGCGCAAGCCGCCAGGACGGCAAGCAAGCCCAGCACGACAATCAGGCGCAAACGGAGGAACAGGGATAGGGCAGTTCTGGACAAAACGTTATCGGTCGGCGAAGTGGTTGGCTAGGCAAGCGTACCAAGAAATACGGCATGCCACCCGCCGCGCTTAACCCCGAGGCCCTTCCGGAGCCCTGTTTTGACGAAGTTTTACAGCTTTGGCCTCGGGCGCGGCCCGTCGCGTCATGGGGCCGGCGCCCCTGCGATATTGCCCCATCCGTCATATTTGAAATTCTCGTATACATAAGTTTTCATCCGTCCCTCGCTGGCGGGAGGCGGGCTCTCCCCGCCGCGCGGAATCAGTCTTTCGCCCCTGTTGCAAGACCCGGCGGGCCAGTATTTTGTGAGTCCATTTCATCGAGCGTATCCGCCATGCCCCACGACTCCCGGAATCTCAGCCACGGCCAGCGCCGGCCGCCCGCCGACCTCGAAGCCCGCCTCACGCTCATGGGCGACCTGCCCGGCTGGCCCGTCAGCCGCCAGATCGAACTGCTGCACGCCGTCGCCGACAGCGATCTGGGCGACTTTCTCCTCACCCACGGCGGCCTGGACGCCCACTGGACCGACGTGGTGGTCGGCCAGCACCCCGGCACGGGCGAGGCCATCGAGCGCTTGCTGCTCGAACGCCTGCCAGCCGCCGTCGCCACGCGGGCGCGCTTCGGCATCTTCACCGTCCAGCTGCAACAGGCCCTGCGGCCCGGCATGACGCTGCTCAGCCTGCCCTGCGGCACGCTGACCGACCTGCTCTGCCTGGATTATTCCGAAGCGCCCGGCGTGCGCCTGGTCGGCATCGACCTGGACCAGCGCGCCCTGGCCACGGCCGCCGCCCGCGCCAAGCAGCAAAAGCTGACCGTCGAACTCAGGCACGAAGACGCCTGGCACTGCCGGCTGGACATCGCCGCGGACATCGTCGTGAGCCACGGCCTGACCATCTATGAGCCCGACGATGGCCGGGTGCGGGATCTCTATGGGCGCTGCGCGCGCATGCTCAAGCCCGGCGGCCTGTTCGTCTCCAGCTTCATGACGCCGCCGCCGGCCCTGCGGCCGGATTCCCCCTGGCGCATGGACATCCTGGACCCGGCCGACCTCATGCTGCAGCAGGTACTGTTCACGCGGCTGCTGCAGCCCGCCTGGACGGGCCTGCGCACCCATGACGAGACCCGCGCCCTGCTGGCGGCGGCGGGCCTGGGCGAGATCGCCTTCCATGACGACCCCGCCGCCCTCTTCCCCACCGTCACCGCGCGGCTGCCCGGATAAACCGTCCGGTCTCGAAGTCCTGGAAGGCCTGCAGGATTTCCTCGCGCGTGTTCATCACAAAAGGCCCATGCCCGACGATGGGCTCATCGATGGGCTCGCCGCTCAGGATGAGCACCAGGGCATCATTATTGGCCTCCAGGTCTATGCCCTCGCCCGGCGCGCCCAACACGGCGAGCTGGGCGTCGCGCAGGACGTCCTCATCGTTGACCAGCACGGTGCCGCGCAGCACCACGACGGCCGCCTGATGGCCTTGCGGCAGGGGCAGGCGCAGCCGGCCGCCGGCCGACAGGCGCAGGTCCCAGACATTGAGCGGCGTGTGGGTACGGGCCGCCCCTCTTGTGCCTTCATAGTCGCCGGCGATGACGCGCAGCGTGCCCTGCGGCAGCGTCAGCTGGGGGATCTGCGTCGACTCGATGGCCTGGTAACCCGGATCGGACATCTTGGCGGCCGCGGGCAGGTTGACCCAGAGCTGCACCATTTCCAGCTCGCCGCCCTGGGCGCTGAAGGCCGGCGAGTGATACTCCTCATGCAGGATGCCGCCGGCGGCGGTCATCCACTGCACATCGCCCGGGCCGATCACCCCGCCCTGGCCGGTCGAGTCGCGATGCGCGACCTCGCCCGAGTAGACGATGGTGACGGTCTCGAAGCCGCGATGAGGATGCTCGCCCACGCCGCGCCGCGCGCCATCGCCCGGGAAACGGGCCGGCCCCGCATAGTCCAGCAGCAGAAAAGGGCTGAGCTTGCGGCCCTGCGAAGGATAGGAAAACAGCGAGCGCACCGGAAAGCCATTGCCCACCCAGTGGGGCGACGGCGCCGAGAGGCGCTCGAGCACGGTTTTGCGATCGGTCATGATGGACTCCTGTTGGCCCCGGAAGTGATCCAGCCAGCATAGACCGGCCCATCACGGCCCGCTAGTCCGATGGCGCCGCCCTCAGTGTCCCATCGGTGGAACGCTGCCCGCCAAGAAAAACGGCGCCCGAAGGCGCCGCGTTGTCTGTGCCGTAATGGGCTCAGGGCATGGGGTGCAACATGTTGGCGTTCATGTTGTGCAGCACCCAGACCGATCCGCCGACGATGATGGCGATGACCATGACCGTGAACAGGAAGGCCGACAGGTTGTCGCGCTGGCTCTTGGAGGCCCCCATATGCATGAAGAACACCAATTGCACCAGGAGCTGCGCCACGCACAGCACCAGGATGCCGCCCAGCACGAGCGGGCGCGAGAAACCGCCGTCCATCACCAGCCAGAAGGCGGCCAGGGTCAGGATGATGGACAGGATGAAGCCGACGATATAGGACTTCAGGCTGCCGTGGTCGGCGTGGGCGACGTCGTGATGAGCGGACATCAGATGGCTCCCATGAGATAGACGAAGGTGAAGACGCAGATCCAGACGATGTCCAGGAAGTGCCAGAACAGGCTCAGGCAAGCCAGGCGGCGCTTGTTGACGCCGTCCAGGCCGTGGCGGCGCACCATGTCGACCATGATGATGATCCACAGCAAACCGGCGGTGACGTGCAGCCCGTGGGTGCCGACCAGGAAGAAGAAGGCCGACAGATAGGCGCTGCGGCCCGGGCCCGCGCCTTCATGGATCAGGTGCTGGAACTCATAGAGCTCCATGGCGATGAAGCCGGCGCCGAACAGGAAGGTGATGAGCAGCCAGGCGATCACCTTGTTGGCCTTGCCCGCATACATATTGAGCATGGCCACGCCGAAGGTGAAGCTGGAGATCAGCAGCAGCATGGTTTCGACCAGAACGAAGTTCAGGTCGAACAGATCGCGCCCGTGCGGGCCGCCGGCCGTCGCGTTGGACAGCACGGCGAAGGTGGCGAACAGCACCGAGAAGATGAGCAGATCGCTCATCAGATAGACCCAGAAACCGAAAACGGTCTTGGATCCATCGTCGTGGTGCTCATGCCCGTGGTGGGCATCGTGAGAGTGAGTGGCTACAGCGTGAGTCATAGTGGATCAGGCCGCCTTTTGCAGTTTGGCGTAGTGTTCGTTCTCGATGCGCTCGACTTCGGCGGCGGGGACGTAGTAGTCCACATCGCGGTCGTAGGCACGGACGATGAAGGAACCGATCATGCCGGCCAGACCGGCGATGGCCAGCCACCAGATATGCCAGATCAGGGCAAAGCACATGATCAGGCCGAAGACGCTGATATAGATGCCGGCGCCGGTGTTGCGCGGCATGTGGATGTCTTCGTACTTCTTGGGCTGCTTGTAGGCGGTGCCGCGTTCCTTGTCTTCCCAGTGCTGGTCGAGCTCGTCGACGTGGGGCACGTGGGCGAAGTTGTAGAACGGCGGGGGCGAGGACGTGGCCCACTCCAGGGTGCGGCCGTTCCAGGGGTCGCCGGTCAGGTCCAGGTTCTGCTTGCGGTCGCGGATGGAGACCACGACTTGCTGCAGCAGGAACCAGATGCCCAGGGCGATGAAGAAGGCGCCGACCAGGGCAACGACCAGATAAGGCTGCCACTCGGGGTTGTCGTAGTGGTTCAGGCGGCGCGTCATGCCCTTGAAGCCCAGGATGTACAGGGGCATGAAGGCAAGATAGAAACCGATGAACCAGCACCAGAAGGAGTAGCGGCCCAGGCGCTCGTTCAGCTTGAAGCCGAAGGCCTTGGGGAACCAGTAGGTCATCGCCGCGATACACCCGAACACCACGCCGCCGATGATAACGTTGTGGAAGTGGGCGATCAGGAACAGGCTGTTGTGCAGCACGAAGGACACGGCCGGGATGGCCATCAGCACGCCGGTCATGCCGCCGATCACGAAGGTGACCATGAAGCCGACCGTCCAGAGCACGGGCGTGGTGAACGCCACGCGGCCCTTGTACATCGTGAACAGCCAGTTGAACACCTTCACCCCGGTCGGGATGGAGATGATCATTGTGGCGATGCCGAAGAAGGCGTTGACGTTGGCCCCCGCGCCCATGGTGAAGAAGTGGTGCAGCCACACCAGGAAGGACAGCACGCCGATGGCGGCCGTCGCGTAGACCATGGACTTGTAGCCGAACAGGGGCTTGCGCGAGTAGGTGGCGATGATTTCCGAGAACGCGCCAAAGCACGGCAGGATCAGGATGTAGACCTCGGGGTGGCCCCAGATCCAGATCAGGTTCACGTACATCATCACGTTGCCGCCGCCGTCATTCGTGAAGAAGTGCGTGCCGAGATAGCGGTCGGCGGTCAGCAGCGCGAGCGTGGCGGCCAGCACCGGGAAGGCGGCCACGATCAGGATGTTGGTCACCAGGGCGGTCCAGGTGAACACGGGCATCTTCATCAGGCCCATGCCGGGAGCGCGCATGCGCAGGATGGTGACCACGAAGTTGATGCCGCTAAGCGTTGTGCCCAGGCCTGATATCTGCAGCGCCCAAAGGTAGTAGTCCATCCCCACGCTCGGGCTGTAGTCCAGCCCCGACAGCGGCGGATAGGCCAGCCAGCCGGTCGCGGCGAATTCGCCCACGAACAGCGACAGCATGATCAGGACCACGCCGGCGGCGAACAGCCAGAAGCTCAGGGAGTTCAGGAAGGGATAGGCCACGTCGCGCGCGCCGATCTGCAGCGGCACGATGAGGTTCATCAGGCCCGTGATGAAGGGCATCGCCATGAAGAAGATCATGATGACGCCGTGGGCCGTGAAGATCTGGTCGTAGTGATGCGGCGGCAGGAAGCCGGTCGAATCGCCCGAGGCGACGGCCAGCTGGGTGCGCATCATGATGGCGTCGGCGAAGCCGCGCAGCAGCATGATCAGGGCGACGATGATGTACATCACGCCGATGCGCTTGTGGTCCACGGTGGTCAGCCACTCGGTCCACAGGTACTTCCATTTGCCCAGGTAGGTGATCGCGCCCAGGAGCGCGATGCCTCCCAGGGCGACAGCGGCCAGCGTAACCATGACGATAGGTTCATGGTACGGAACGGCCTCCAGAGTGAGTTTTCCGAACATCAATTACTCCGCAACAGCGATCAGATTCTTCGAGGCGGGCGTGCACGTCGCAGGGTCGACACCGGCCATCTTGCTCATTTGGTTGTGCACGATGAAATCGAACATGCCGGCGGGCACGTCCGAATACAGCGTCACCGGGTTGTGCTCGCTCGGCTTGGTCAGCTCGGCGTAGACGTCGGGCGTGAGCGTCTGGCTGGAGGCCTTGGCCTGCTTGATCCAGTCCTCGAAACCTTGCTGCGACATGGCCAGCGCGCGGAAACGCATGCCGGAGAAGCCGCCGCCGCTGTAGTTGGCCGACAGGCCGGCGTAGTCGCCTTCTTCAAATGCGTTCAGGTGCAGCTTGGTCTCCATGCCCGCCATCGAATAGATCTGGCTGCCCAGCTGCGGAATGAAGAACGAGTTCATCACCGACTGCGAGGTGATGCGGAAGTTGACCGGGGTGTGCACGGGGAAGGCGATCTGGTTGACCGTCGCGATGCCGTACTCCGGGTAGATGAACAGCCACTTCCAGTCCAGGGACACCACTTCGATGGTCACCGGCTTGGCGTCGGATTCCAGCGGGCGGTACGGGTCCAGCGCATGCGAGGACTTCCAGGTCAGCACCGCCAGGATGGCGATGATGATGCAGGGGATGGTCCAGACCACGACTTCGATACGGGTCGAGTGCGACCACTTCGGCAGATACTCGGCTTCCGTGTTGGAGGCCCGGTACTTCCAGGCGAAGTAGAGCGTCATGAATATGACGGGCACCACGATCAACAGCATCAAGCCGAGTGCGGTGAGGAGCAGGGTTTTTTCCTGGGCGCCGATGTCTCCCTTGGGAGAGAGAATTTCCATCGTGCAGCCGCCAAGCAGCATGACAGCGCCGACAGCTAGCGTGCGCGCGAGAGTCGCAAGGTGGGGGTGTTTCACGTACAGCCTTGGGATGGATGGAGAAAAGGTTTGCTGGCCTGGATCGGTTCACACTGAGGGGAACTTCACACAGAACCCAAACAAGACTTCGACTGTAGCCAGTGCGGCGGCCCAGGGGGGTGCGACGGAATGACGCAGTGCGGGAGGGGGACGGGCACCAGATTGGTGCCAGAGGCGTGTCAGCAGGGTCTTAGACGCGCCCCTGCCGGGGACAGGGGCTGCGACAATATGTCGCAGCGCTTTTTCGCCGGCTGGGGCGGATACGCTACTCGATGACGGGTTCGCGCTCCGGGCCGGGTTTTTTCATGAGCTTGCGCTGCAGCGACCGGCGATGCATGCCCAGCAGGCGGGCGGCGGCCGAGACGTTGCCGCCGGTCTCGTGCAGGGCCTGCTGGATGTGCTCCCATTCTAGGCGGTGCAGGGGCGTCATGGTCGTCTCAATCGTAACCGTTTCCGGCTTCATGAGACCCAGCGTCCTCAATATCATGGGGGCGGTCGCCGGTTTCGGCAAGTAGTCATCGGCGCCGCGCTTGATGGCCTCCACGGCCGTGGCGACGCTGGCATAGCCCGTCACCAGCAGGATGCGCATGTCCTCGCGCAGGGCCCGCAAGGGCCGGATCAGCGTCAGGCCCGAATCCTCGCCCAGGCGCAGGTCCACCAGCGCGAAAGCCGGCCGCAGCTCTTCGGCCACCCGCAAGGCCTCGGCGATATTGCAGGCCACATGGGTCTGCAGGCCGCGCCGCGCCAGGCTGCGCTGCAGCGTCTTTACATAGAGTTCGTCATCGTCGATCAAGAGACCGACGGGAGCATTCGATTCCGTCATGATGATGTCGCCCCACCCAGAGGCAGGTTGAAACTGATGCGGGCGCCGCCGCCTTCCGCGGCCGAGATGGTCATTTCGCCCCCTAATTGTTCCACCGTGGCGTGAGACAGCGCCAGCCCCACCCCCAGTCCGCCCGGCTTATCGCTGCTGAAAAGCGCCGGCAGCACGGTGTGGTCCGGGTCGAAGCCGCGGCCATGATCGCGCACTTCGCCGCGCAGGGCGCCGTCCAGGAACTCCAGGCGCAGGTCCACCCGGGGGTCGCCGGCCTCCTCGCCCGCGTCGGCGGCGTTGTTCAGCAGCGCCTGCAGCAGATGGGCGATGGCCGGCTCCACCCGCAGCGACTCGGGCAGGCTGCCGGTGCGGCGCAGATCGATGGTGGGCCGTATCAAGCGCCACTGCCCCACCACCCGCACCAGGTCCACCTCGGTGGGCACGGCCAGGTTGCGGATGCGCTCGCGGCACAGGGCCAGCAGTTCGCGCAGCGTATCGACATCGGCGCGCAGACCGGGATCGCGCAGCTCGTCGCGCACCTCGTCGGCCAGCAGCGTCATGGTCGCCAGCGGGGTGTTCAGTTCGTGCGCCATGGCCGCGGCATGGGTGGCCAGGGCGACAATGCCTTCGTTGCGCGTGAAGCGCTCGCGCAGCAGCGCCAGTTCGCGCTCGCGGGCGCGCATGTCGGCCGCCAGCCGCGTCGAGAAATACAGCACCACGCCGGCGGAGATCAGGAAATTGGCGCCCAGGCCCCACAACAGCAGGATATAGGTATTGTGGCTGCTGGCCAGGGGCTGCCCGAAGACCGCCGCGGCGGTATAGCCGGCCAGGCTGGCCAGGGCCGCGGCAAAGGCCCAGCCGCCCGGCAGGGCAAAAGCCGCCAGGGCGATGAGCACCAGGAACATGGTGCCGAAGGGATTGGTGATGCCGCCGCTCCAGCCCACCATCCAGGCCAGCACCGCCATGTCGACCAACAGATGCGCGAAGGCCGTCCCATAGGAGATATCGCGCGTGCGCCGCAGGCGCAGGCTGGCATAGGCATTAAAGGCCACCAGCGCCCCGACCCCGGCCCACAGGGGCTCCAGCGGCAAGGGCAGCCCCAGGAGGCCGCTGGCCACGAGCACCGTGATGGCCTGCCCGCCTATGGCCAGCCAGCGCAGGCTGCACAGGGTGCGCAGAAAAGAAATGGCGGAACTACCAGGCATGGGGCAAAAAGCGCCGCGCGGGCGGGATGAGGCCGAAGGACAGGCCTGGCCGAGGCTAAACCCTGGATTGTATTGCGAATTTCGGGCCGACGCTTGGCGCCGCCCGGCCTGGCCGGGACGGGTCTGCCCCATCTATAAACAATAATGATTATCACTTATACTTCTGAGCTTGCGCGACTTTCCCCGTATCCGTCCCTGGAGGCCGCATGTCCACGCTGTCCGACGCCGAGCAATTGCGCTCGGAGCACGCCGCCCTGCTGCAAGCCTATGGCCGTGTCCAGGCCGATTGCTCGCTGCGCCTGCGGCGCCAGGCCGAGCGCATCGGCCAGCTCGAAAACGCCCTCTTCCAGGCCCGCCTGGCGGTCGTGCTGCGCGATACGCGCAAGGCCTGGGATGAGGCGGATCAGCGGGCCCTGCGCGAGGCCGCCCAGCTGCCGCGCCGCAAGATCCTGGCCCGGCAGGTCGAGCAACTGATGGAAAGAGTCCGCTCGCTGGCCCGCCAGCGCAGCGGCGGCAGCCGCGCCGTGCTCTGCGTGGGCGGCGACGACAGCACCGCCGGCCTGGCCCGGCAGCTGGTCGAAAGCACGGGTGGGCGCTTTCTGACCCTGGAGGGCGAAGAGGCGGCTCTTGAAGCCAGCCTGCGCGCCGCCGATCTGGTCATCTGCCAGACCGGCTGCATCAGCCACGATGCCTATTGGCGGGTGCGAGATCATTGCAAGCGCACCGGCAAGCAATGCGTGCTGGTCGACAGCCCCGTGGCCGTGGTCCAGCCGCCGGCCTCGCGCAAACCGGTCTGAAGCTTGTCCGCGCGGCGAGGACGCGGCTATGCTGGCGCCATCCACTGTTAGCCGGGAGCCGAAATATGGAATACCACGCCGACGAACGGGTCGCGGCCATCGCGGCGGCCATCGCCGACCCGGCCCGCGCGCGCATGCTCTGTTCATTGCTTGATGGCTGCGCCCGGACGGCGACCGAGCTGGCGGCCGTGGCCGGCATCAGCGCCCCCACCGCCAGCAGCCATTTCCAGCGCCTGATGGCCCAGGGCCTGGTGGCCTTGCAGACCCAGGGGCGGCACCGCTATTACCGCCTGGCGGGCAGCGACATCGCCCGCGCCCTGGAGGCCCTGCTCATCCTGGCCGATGCCCCCCGGCCCGTCTTCGAGCCCTCCACCCCCACGGCGCTGCGCCATGCGCGCACCTGCTACGACCATATGGCCGGCACGGTCGCCGTCACCCTGCATGACGCTCTGCTGCAGCATGGCTGGCTGGAGGACTACCGGCTGACGCCGCTGGGCACGGCCAGGCTGGCCGCGCTGGGCCTGGACGCCCCGGCCCTGCAAAAGAAAAAACGCCAGCTGGCCTGCGCCTGCATGGACTGGAGCGCGCGCCGCCCCCACCTGGGCGGCGCCCTGGGCGCGGCCTTGCTGGATCTGGCCCTGGCGCGCGGCTGGGCCACGCGCGACTTGGATTCGCGTGCGCTGCGCCTGACCGACAAGGGCGCGCGCCAGATGAGCGCGGCCTTTGGCGCGCGCATCGAACCTCAACCGCGCGGCGCGCTGCCGGCGGCCGCCTGAGGCGTCAATTCAGGCGCGGCTCTTCATCGAACTCCTGCGACAGGCGGCGCACGGCCGCCTTGAGCGCCAGCGCCTCCGTGGGATAGGGCGCATCGGGAACATCCAGCGGCGGGAAGCCGTAGACCTTCACGCGGGGCACGAAGCCCGCCGCGTCCTCGGCCATCTCGACATCGAAGTTGCGATCGCCCACCCAGCCGCTGCGTGTGATTTTCCATTCCATGCTTGCCACTCCCTGGAAACATGCGGCGCCCGGCCGCACAAGGTCTTGGTTCGACCCGGCTATGCTCGCCGATCCGCATGGGCAATGCAACCGCGCCGCTTTGCGCCAGATCAGAAGGGATGACAGTGTCCGATTGGCAAAGGCGGACTAGGGGTTTACGCTAGAACCAGACTGGCGCCTATCGCCGGGACTGACTCGGACTTAACCTCTGGAAAGGAGTTGCTTGCCATGGCCAAGAAACTGGATCCGAAACAGAAGCGCGCAGCGGTCGAGCGCCGCAAACGTCCGCTTGCCACCCCCACCGACCTGGCGCAAGCCGCCACCCGCGACATCTCCGCCGCGCTGAACCAGTTGCTGGCCGATGTCTTCGCCCTCTACCTCAAGACCAAGAATTTCCACTGGCACGTCAGTGGCCCGCACTTCCGCGACTATCACCTGATGCTGGACGAACAGGGCGACGAATTGTTCGCCATGACCGACGCCCTGGCCGAGCGCGTGCGCAAGATCGGCGGCACGACGCTGCGTTCCATCGGCCATATCGCCCGCATGCAGCGGGTGCTGGACAATGACGCGGACTATGTGCAGCCGCTGGACATGCTGGCCGAGCTGCGCGATGACAACAAGGCCCTGGCCGCGGCGCTGCGCGAAGCGCACGACATCACCGACGAGTACCACGATATCGCCAGCTCCAGCCTCATCGAGAACTGGATCGACGAAACCGAAAAGCGCACCTGGTTCCTCTTCGAGGCCAGCCGCCAAGCCGACAGCACCGGACATTGAGTCCGGCGCCGCCTGGCGCCCTTGCCCCCGGCGGACGGGCATAATGCCCGCCTACTGGAGATTCGACATGGATATATCCGCACAGACCATCCTGGTCACGGGCGCGGGCCGCGGCCTGGGCGCGGCCATCGCGCGGGCGCTGGCCCAGGCCGGCGCCCGCGTCATCGTCAACTACCGCCGCAGCAAGCGCCAGGCCGAAGCCCTGGCCGAAGAACTCGGCCCGCTGTCCATCGCCTTGCAAGCCGATGTGACCGATGCCGGCCAGGTGCGCGCCCTGATGGCGGCGGCGGCCGAACATACCGGCCAGCCCGTGCTGTCGGTGGTCAACAATGCCCTGGCGGATTTCCATTTCGATGGCGACGCCCGTCCGCAATTGGGCGACATCGCCTGGGACCGTTTTCAGGCTCAGCTCGACGGCGCCCTCAAGGGCGCGCTCAACACCATGCAGGCGGCGCTGCCGGCCATGCGCCAGGCCGGCTTTGGCCGCATCGTCAATATCGGCACCAACCTGGTCCAGAACCCGGTGGTCCCCTACCACGACTACACCGCCTCCAAGGCCGCCCTGCTGTCGCTCACGCGCACGGCCGCGCAAGACCTCGGCCCTCATGGCATCACGGTCAATATGGTCTCCGGCGGCCTGCTGCAGACCACCGACGCCAGCGCCTCGACGCCGCAGGCGGTGTTCGACCTGATCGCCAGCCTGACGCCCTTGCGGCGCGTGACCACGCCGGCCGAATTCGCCGACGCGGTGATGTTCTTTCTGTCGCCCTGGGCCCGCGCGGTGACCGGCCAGAACCTGGTGGTCGATGGCGGCCTGGTGAAGGACTAGCCCCCGCTGGCGCGCTTCTGCGCCCCCAGGAGGACATCGGCCACATATTGACTGAGCAGGGGCGCGGACAGCTGCATCATGGCCGCGCCGACCTGGTTGGCCGCGCCCTGCAGCTTGGCGGCCTCGGGAGCGGCGTCGCCCTTGTCGGCCACCGACTCCAGCTCGGCGGCCGTGAAGAACTGGCTATAGGCCTGGGCGAGGTTTTCATCCCATTGCGCCCGATAGGTGGGCGCGGCGCGCTTGAGTTCTTCTTCGAGCAGGGCCTGGGCTTTTTCCGGCCCGAGCTGTCTGGCCAGGCCGGCATAGGTCTCGGTGCGCAGGGCCGCGGCCAGCCCCATGGGCAGCAGCGCCACGCCGAGATTCTGCCGCGCCACCAGATCGCGGGCCGCATCCAGCGGCCCGGCCGCGCGCGCCAGGCCCGCCATCACACACAGCAGGGCCAGCCCCCAGGCCATCCCGCGCAATCGCCATCCCATCGTCATCGCGCCCTCCCCGGCATTTCCCTGGTCCACTGTACACCTGGCGGCCGGCAGCGGCGATGGCCGGCCGCTCAACTGGCCAGCAGATACGCCACGCCGGGCGTGATGAGGACATTGGACAAGCCGGCCAGCACCATGACCAGACCCGCGATGGAGCCTTCGTCGGCGGCCAGTTCGCGCGCCTTGGCCACGCCCGCGCCATGCGCGCCCATGCCGAATAGCGCGCCGCGCGCCAGCGAGGACCGCAAAGGCAGCAGGCGGCGCAGCGCCTGGCCCATGAGGGCGCCCAGCACGCCGGTGACGATGACAAAGACGGCGGTCAGGTCGGGAACGCCGCCCAGCCGGGACGACACCGTCATGGCGAAGGGCGTGGCCACCGACCGCGGCACCAGGCTCAGGCGCACATCGGCCGGCAGCTCCAGCCAGCTGGCCAGCAGCCAGGCGCTCACGCCGGCGATGAGGCTGCCCACCGACACGCCCACCAGCAGAATGGGCCAATAGCGGCGGATCAGGGCGCGCTCCTGGTAGAGCGGCAGCGCGAAGGACACGATGACCGGACTGAGCATGGCCATCAGCCAATGGCTGCCGCGCATGTAGTCGGCGTAGCCCGCGTGCAGCAGGAGCGCCAGGACCAGCAGCAGCGCCGGCGCCAGCACCAGGGTGGAACTCCACCAATAGCCGTGGCGGCGATAGACGGCGCGCGCGCAGAGATAGGCCAGCACCGTGGCCAGCGGCCAGAAAACCAGGGCAGCGGCATCAAGCATGGCGGTTCATCCATCGATAGCACAGGTCGATGGCCAGGGCGGTGCCGCCCATCACCAGCAACGTGCCCAGCGCGATGACGGCCAGGATCTTCAATCCCAGCATGCCCATCAGTTCGCGATGGTCGAGCAGACACATCACGGCGGGCACGAAGAACAGCAGCATTTCGGCCAGCAGCCAGCTGGCGCCGCGCCGGATGTGATTGGGCCGCAGCAGGCCGCTGCCCAACAGGAGCAGGACCAGCGCCAGGCCGATCACGCCGCCCGGAATGGGCAGGCCGCCCCACTGGGCCAGGGCCTGGCCGGCCCAGGCAAATCCCGCGATGACCGCGATCTGCAATAAACGGCTGCGCCTCAGATAGCTGCGTCCGAGGGTCCAACTACGAGCAAACATGACAACACTCCCTGAGCGCGCTTCTCTGTCCGCGGAAGCTTGGGCGCTCCCTCCTCTTGTACGCCTTTCCCCCGCATAGATAAAATGAATTCATTTCATTGGCCTTATGCCGATATGGAATATCCATGGATTTACGGACATTGCGGGCGTTTTGCGAGGTGCTGCGGCAAGGCGGTTTTTCCCAGGCCGCGCGCGCCATTCATGCCACCCAGCCGACGGTCAGCAAGGCCGTGCGCCAGCTGGAAGACGAGATCGGCATGCCGCTGCTGGACCGGCAAAGCCACCCGCCACGCCCGACCCAGGCCGGCGAAGTGGTGTTCCGCCGCGCCCAGACCATGCTGGCCCAGCGCGATGACCTGGTCGCCGAACTGCAAGAACTGCGCGGTCTCAAGCGCGGCGTGCTGCGCCTGGGCCTGCCCACGCTGGGCAGCAGCGTGCTGTTCGCGCCGCTGTTCGCGCAATTCCGCAGCCGCTATCCCGGCATCGAAATCAGCCTGGCCGAACACGGCAGCCGGCGCCTGGAAGACATGGTGCAAAGCGGCGATATCGAACTGGGCGCCACGCTCACGCCCGTGCCCGAGGCGTTCGAGTATCAGCCCGTGGCCCGCGAACCGCTCATGGTGCTCATGCCGCCGGACCATCCGCTGGCGCGATCGCGCCGGCTGCGCCTGGCCGAGCTGCGCGACACACCCTTCGTGCTGTTCGAAAGCGGCTTTGCGCTCAACCAGGTGCTGATCTCGGCCTGCGAGCGCGTCGGCTACACCCCCGTGACGGCGGCGCGCAGCGGCCAGATCGACTTCATCGTCGCCCTGGTGGCCTCGGGCCTGGGCATAGGTTTTCTGCCGCGCCTGGTCGCCGAGCAGCGCCAGCAGGCCGGCGTGCGCCTGGTGGCGCTCGACGACCGCGATGCGGTCTGGGAAATGACGCTGATCTGGCGCCGCGGCGGATATCTCTCGCACGCGGCCCTGGCCTGGCTGGCGCTGAACCGCGAGGTCTATCCCTCGGGCGAGGCCGAACAGGACAGGGCCAGCTGACAGGCCTGGCGATGACCCGGGGCAAGCGTTTTGACCCCGGAAATCCGGTGAAACAGCGTTGTCGTCCCGGCCGTCCAATGCGGCGGCGGGAATTGGCTATGCTAGGCCGGTCATCGATACTGCGTATGGCCTGCCATGATGCTGCAAACCCCTCTCGCCCAAGAGTCTGATTTTGACGCGCTGTCCGAGCTGCGGCTGGCGGCCATGCGCGAAAGCCTGCAAGCGCTGGGGCGCTTCGATCCCGAGCGATCGCGCGCGCGGCTGCGCGCCGGCTTCGAACCGGCGCTCACGCGCCACATCGTCGTCGACGGCCAGCGCGCGGGTTTCTACATCCTCGATGACCGCCAGCCCGCCTGGCGCCTGACGCATTTCTATCTCAGCCCCGAACACAGCGGGCGCGGCATCGGTTCGCGCGTGCTGCGCGAACTCTGCGCCCGGGCTCGCACCCTGGGCGCCAGCATCGAACTGGGCGCCCTCAAGGGCAGCCGCTCCAACGCCTTCTATCTGGCCCACGGCTTCGAGAAAGTGAGCGAGTCGGAGTGGGACGTGGAATACCGCTACCGCGCCTGATCTCCGAACACCAGCCTGGGCACGGCCTGCAGCAGGCGCCGGGTCAAGGCGTGCCTGGGTTGCCGCAAGACCGTGGCGGCGTCGTCCAGCTCGACGATACGGCCCTCGGCCATGACGGCGATGCGGTCGGCCAGATATTCCACGACCCCGAAGTTGTGGGTGATGAAAAGATAGGCAATGCCCATCTCCGCCTGCAGCTCGCGCAGCAGATCGAGAATCTGCGCCTGCACCGAGACATCGAGCGCCGAGGTGGGCTCGTCGCAGATCAGCACCCGGGGCTCGACGGCCAAGGCGCGGGCGATGGCGATGCGCTGCCGCTGCCCGCCCGAGAACTCATGCGGATAGCGCCTCACCGTGTCCGCCGGCAGGCCGACGCGGCGCAGCAGCTCCTCGGCGCGCGCCTGCCGCTGGTCCGGCTTGAGGCCGGGATGCAGCGAAGCCACGCCTTCATCGAGGATATTGCCGACCCGCATGCGGGGATCCAGCGAGGCATAGGGATCCTGGAACACGATCTGGATGTCGCGCCGCAAAGCCCGCAAGGCGCGGCGGTCGGCGCCCAGCAGGTCCCGGCCGTCCAACAGGGCCTGGCCACCGATGCGCGCGCCGTCGACCAGGCGCAGCAAGGCCTTGCCCGTGGTGGTCTTGCCGCAGCCGGACTCGCCCAGCAGCGCCAGGGTTTCGCCCGCCCGCAGGTTGAAGCTCACGCCGTCGGCGGCCTTGACCCAGGCGACGGGACGCCGCAGCAAGCCCTTGCGGACCGGGTAGTGAACACGCAGGTCCCGCACGTCCAGCACGATGTCGCCCGGCGCGCGGGCGGCCGCGGGGACGGCCGGGATGACGGCGGCCCCGGCCAGCGGCCGGCCGCGTTTCTCGAAAGTGGGAATGGCGTCGAACAGCTGCCGCGCATAGGGATGCCGGGGCGCGGTGAAGAAGGTCCGGGCATCGGCCGCCTCGACGATCTCGCCGCCGCGCATCAGGGCCACGTGATGCGCGGTCTGGCGCACGATGGCCAGGTCATGCGTGATCAGCAGCACGGCCATGCCCATTTCGCGCTGGATGTCGGCCAACAGCTCCAGCACCTGGGCCTGGACCGTCACGTCCAGAGCCGTGGTGGGCTCGTCGGCGATCAGCAGCCGGGGCTCGGCGGCCAGCGCGATGGCGATCATGACGCGCTGCTTCTGGCCGCCGGAAAACTGGAAGGGATAATCGTCGACGCGGCGCTCGGGCTCGGGGATGCCCACGCGCGAGAGCCATTCGATGGCGCGCCGCCGCGCCGCCGCGCCCCGCAGCGCGGTGTGCGCCACCAGGATCTCGACGATCTGGTCGCCCACCCGCATGACTGGATTCAGGCTGGTGGAGGGTTCCTGGAAGATGATGCCGACCCGGCCGCCCCGGACGCCGCGCATCTGCCGCTCGGTGAGATGGTTGAGGTCCTGGTCTTCGAGATTGACCTGGCCGCCGACGATGCGCCCCGCGTCGGGCAAGAGCCGCAGCAGCGCCAGCGCCGTCATGCTCTTGCCGCTGCCGGACTCGCCCACCAGGGCGAAAGTCTCGCCGCGCGCGATGGCCAGGCTCAGGCGCTTGACCACATGCGCCAGGCCGTCCTCGGACGCCACGGCCACATCGAGGTCTTGGACATGGAGCAGACTCATTGCGCGCCTCCGGTCGCTTGCTTGAGATGGGGCCGGAAACGCCGGCTGCGCGGGTCAAAGGCATCGCGCACGCCGTCGGCGAACAGGTTGGCGGCCAGCACCAGGGTCAGCAGGAAGACGAAGGCGGTGAGCAGGTTCCACCAGATCATGGGGTCGCGCGACATTTCGAGGCGCGCGCCGTCGATCATGGAGCCAAACGAGTTCATGCTGGGATCGACCCCTATGCCCAGGTAGGACAGCACCGCCTCGTAGAGCACCAGCCCGGAGAACTCCAGCACGGCCGTGATGAGCACGATATGCATGACATTGGGCAGCAGATGCCGCGCCATGATGCGCCAGTGCGACACCCCGAAGGCGCGCGCGGCCTGGATGTACTCCTGTTCGCGCAGCTTGAGCGTTTCGGCGCGCAGCAGCCGGCACAGGGCCGACCAGCCCGTCAAACCGAGAATCATGCACAGCAGGAAGAGGCGCGCATCAGCGCGCGCCGCCGAGGTATCGAAATACTCGGCGTGGTTCTCGATATAGACCTGCATCATGAGCGAGCAGGCGGCCACCAGCAGGACGCCGGGGATGGAGGTCAGCGTGGTGTAGAGGTATTGGATGACATCGTCCACCTTGCCCTTGAAATAACCCGCGGCGATGCCGAAGCCGATGGCCGGCGGCAGCATGGCCAGGGTGGTGAGCGTGCCTATCACCAGCGCCGTGCGTACGCTCTTGAGCGCCTGCCAGAGCACATCGTTGCCGGTGCGGTCGGTGCCCAGCACGTGATAGCCCGTGGCCAGGGCCGCCAGGCCGCCGCCCGCCAGGCAGAGGACGGCCAGCGTCAGCAGCATGGCGCGCCAGGGCACCAGGCTGTTGCCGCGCAGCAGGTCGGCCAGGCCCACCCTGCCCGGGCCCCGGCGGCAGGCGAGAAACACGGCCAGCGCGACGGCCGCCAGCAGCGCGGCCGCCAGCCCGGCGGCCAGCCCGCGCGCCAGGCGGGCGCGGATGTCGGGCCAGGTTTCGGCCGCGGGGTCGGCCAGGTGGGCGCCGCCATGGCGCAGACGCGGAAAGTCGCGGCTGACCGCGCCATCCTCGCCCACCATGCTCTCCTTGGTGAACTGATGCGAGGCCAGCGGGGCCGAGTAGGTTTTTTCGGGCTTGGCCAGTACGGACGGCGCCATCAGGCTGTCCAGCAGCGAGGTGACGGCCGGCGCGTACACCGGCGGCGCGTCGGCGGCGGCCGTGGGCGCCGGCGGCAGGCGCAGCTGAAAGTGCACGGAATCCAGCAGCCCCACCAGGACAAAGCAGGACAGCACCACGGCCGAGCACATGGCCGGCGCGTCGGCGGCCACCCGGCGCCAGGTGGCGCGCAAGGCGGGGCTGCGCCGCACGCGCCAGACATAGGCCAAGACGGCAAGGACCATCAGGAAAAGGGCGACGTCCGTCCAGAGAAAGATGAATCGTGGCATGGCGGTCACTCGAAACGCACGCGGGGATCGGCCAGCGTATAGGAGATGTCGGCGAGGATGAGACCCAGGATGTAGAGCGCCGATCCCAGGAACACCATGGCGCGCACGATGGAGAAGTCCTGCGCATTGATGGCGTCGATGGTGTAGCTGCCCAGGCCCGGAATGCCGAAGAAGGATTCGGCGATCAGGCTGCCCATGAAGAGCAGCGGAATGGCCGAGACCGTGCTCGTCAGGATGGGCAGCAGGGCGTTGCGCAGCACATGCCGGAACAGCACCAGCGTCTCGCTCAGGCCCTTGGCGCGGGCGGTGCGCACATAATCCTTGCCGATCTCCTCAAGAAAGATGCTGCGGTAGAACCTGGCCTCGGGCCCCAGCCGCGAGATGACCGCCACCAGCACCGGCAGGGCCAGGAACTTGACGCTGCCCAGCCCGTCCGCGTAGCCCGAATAAGGCACCAGCTGCCACAGCTTGGCGAACAGCCACTGCCCCGCGATGATGTAGAACAGGCTGGAGATCGACAGCAGGATCACGCAGACGACCACGCCCCAGAAGTCCAGCCGGGTCGCGCGGAAGAAGACCAGGGTGAGCGAAAACACGATGCTGGCGAACAGCCCGAGCAGGAAGGACGGCAGGGCCAGGGCCAGGCTGGGCCACATGCGCGTCTTGATTTCGCGGCCGATGTCGCGCCCGGCATCGGAGGCGCCGAACTCCATGGCCAGCAGGGGCACGGAGCGCTGGTAGAACACCGTGTCGGTGTAGCGCTCAAGCCCGGATTGCGCGTGGTTGAAAAAAAGCGGCTTGTCGTAGCCGCGGTCGGCCTTCCATTTGTCGATGGCGTCCTGGCTGGTGCGCTGCCCGCCGATGGCCAGACGGGCCATGTCGTCGGGCGTATTGACCGCGAAGAAGAGGATGAAGGTAAAGAGATTGACGCCTATGAGGATCAACACCCCATACAGCAGCCGGCGCAGCACATAGCTTGTCATGATTGTCGCTCCCGGGCGCCAAACGCGGTCTGGCGCTCGCGCCGTTTCAGCGTGATATAGGAAGGGATGATGGCCAGCAGGATGAGCAGCAGCACGATGCCCAGCGGCCACCAGCGGGGGCGGTTCCATTCGTCGGTCTTGCGCAGCCGCAGCGCGGGGTCGACCTTCATGTATTGCAGGGTGTTGCGCACCATCTGGGTGGGCTTGGCATTGCCCACCCACTGCTGGTAGGCGCCGCCCGACATCGGAAAGTAGCCGAACATCCAGACCGCGTCGCGCCGGACCACATCGACCATGCGGGCGATGATGGCTGCTTTTTCGGGGCCGTCGTCGAGGAATTTCATTTGCTCGAAGAGGCGGTCGTATTCGGGGTTTTCGTAGTTGGCCGCGTTTTCGCCGCCGCTCTTGGCCTTGGCATTGGGCCCGTAGAGCAGGAAGAGGAAGTTTTCGGCGTCGGGATAGTCGGCGTTCCAGCCCCAGAAGAAGAGCTGGGCCGTGCCGCGCCGCATCTTGTCCTGGAAGCGGTTGTAGTCGGTGGAGCGGACATCCATCTGGATGCCGATCTTGGCCAGCTGGCGCCGCATCCAGTCGAACTGCGGGCTGGCGCCGGCGCCGGACATGGCGTCGTAATAGAGCACCAGCGGCGCGCCGGTCTGCGCATTGCGCCCGCCCGGATAGCCGGCCTGGGCCAGCAGCTCGCGCGCCGCATCGAGCGGCTTGCGCACGGGCTTGCCATCGGCGAGCTGGTAGGTCACGGGGTTGTAGCCCTCGGGCAGGGGCTGGTAGCCCAGCACCCCGGGCGGCACCGGCCCATGGGCGGCGGCGGCCTGCCCGTTTTCGAAGATATTGATGTACTCCTCCCAGTCGAAGACGATGCTGATGGCCTGGCGCAGCTTGCGGTTGCGCTCGGCCTGCTCAGGCGTATCGCCCTTGCCCACGACGGGGTCCAGCCAGTTAAAGCCCATATACCAGTTGGAGGTCTCGACCGTGGTGGGCAGGCGGATGCCGCGCTCGCGGTAGAGCGCGGCCTTTTCCTGGGAGTCGCCCGCGGCCACCAGCATGGACACGCCATACTCGCCGCGCTCGACCTGGGGCACGTCGTAATACCCCTGGAGGAATTTGCCGTTCAGGGGCAAGGCTTCTTTTTCGACGCTGAACACCACGCGGTCGATGAAGGGCGTGGGCTTGCCGCAATCGGCCAGCAGGCCGGCCTGCCTGTCGCCCGGCTCGCCCTCGCAGGGATAGGCCTCGCCGTGGAAATTGGGATTGCGGGCCAGCACATGGCGCCAATTGGGCCGCGACTCCACCAGCATGTAGGGGCCGGTGCCCACCGGCCAGGTGTTGAGCGAGAGATCGTGCTCGGCCATGCCCGGCTGGCTGTAGAAGCGGTCGGCCTCCCAGGGGATGGGCGCGGTGAAGGTCATGGCCAGCCAGTATTTGAACTGGGGATACTTGCCCTTGATGCGGATGCGCAGCGTGCGGCTGTCCAGCGCCTGCACGCCATCAAAGCCCTCGGGCTCGCGCAGGTCCAGCCAGGGCAGGTCGCGCGCGCCCGCGGGCAGCGCCTGCCGCTGCGCGCGGTCGCGCTCGCGCAGGCGCTCGCCATATTGCTGCATGCCGACGATATGCTCGGCCATCAGCGAATAGATGGGCGAAACCACGCGCGGGCTGGCCAGGCGGCGAAAGGCGTAGACGTAGTCGTCGGCGGTGAGTTCACGGCTGCCGGTCAGGGGAAAGTCGGGCAGGTAGAACTTGTCGTCCAGCTCGCCCGGGGCCAGCGGATAGTAGGCGTAGCCGCCATCGGGCTTGCGGGCGAAGGCCGGGTGCGGCTGGTAGCGTATGCCCGGACGCAGCGTGATGTCATAGACGCTCTCGGCGATGCGCTCGCCGGGCGTGTCATCCGGCAGGGGCCGGCCCTGGGCGTCGAGATAGACCGGATGGGCGATCTCGCTGGCCGCGCGCGGGACGAGCTCGTAGGGCCGCTTGAGGTAGTGATACCCATAGAGCGGCTCATAGATGTTGTAGGTATACGGCGTCTCGTCGGTGGAATAGGAGCTTGCCGGATCGAGATACTTGGGCGAGCGCTTGACGAAGGCCGTGTAGAGCGTGTTTTCTTCGAGGGCGCCGGAAAGATAGGGGCTGTTGACCGGGCTTTCGCGCGAACAAGCGGCCAATGCGGCCATCATCGTAAGGGCGGCCAGGATACAGCGCAGCAGCCGCCCCGATATGCGATGCAGTTTCATCAAGACTTTCCCCGTGTGGTGCGCCAGAAGAATAGCAAAGCCCTCACACTTGTCATACGGAAACCTGGCCTCTTTTTTTCCGGCATTTCGCTATTGGCAACGCCGTTCTTTCCAGCAGTCATAACGCCATTTCCAGGGCTCGACAGCGCCCGGCTGGGCCCATAGCCCGCGGCCGGCCTGACGGGCCTGGCGCTGCAACTCGGGCAGGGATTTATCACGTAGGTAATCGCCGCGCCGGGCGGTGTAGGCCCAGGCGTAGCCGGCGGCGACCTGCTCGCGGTTGGCCGAGCGGCCATCGGGCAGGATAAGCGCGCACAGCTCCCGCCCGTACTGGTCTTTTTCGTAGCACTGGGCGGTCAGGTCCCGGCCGGCGACCAGGCTGGCCAGATGCTGCCGCGAGACTTCGGCATAGGGCTGGCCCGGCTGGTCACGGCCATGGCCGGCCTCGGGGGCGTCGATGCTGTCCAGGCGGATGCGCCGCTGCCCGTCGGGCGCGCGCAGCGTGACCGTATCGCCGTCGGCCACGTTGACAATGGTGCCCCGCAGGGTATAGCTGGCCCGCGGCAGGTCGGCTGGCGCGCCCGCCTCGGCCGGGACGGCCGGCGGCGCGGCCGGCGCGGGGTCGCGGTGCAGCCAGGCCGCCACCGCTCCGAGGACCAGGGCGGCGACCACGCTGGCCACGCGCCGTCCCAGCCGGCGCGAAGCGCTGTTGAAAAAGACATTGTTGGGCAAGACAACCTCGCAGGATGGGCCGGCTCAGAGCCAGCCGGACTTCCGGAAACGCCAATACAGCACGGCGCAGATCGCGGCGATCACGCTCAGGGTGATGGGATAGCCCCAGTGGCTCTTGAGTTCCGGCATGTACTCGAAATTCATGCCATAGATGCCGGCCACGGCGGTCGGCACCGCCAGGATGGCGGCCCAGGAGGCCAGCTTGCGCGTGGTGTCGTTCTGCTGGCCCTGCCCTATCATGAGGCTGGCTTCGAAGGCGAAGGCCAGGGCCTCGCGCAGGGCGCTGATGAGTTCATCGACGCGGATCACGCGGTCGGCCACTTCGGCGAAATACGGCCGCGCATGCTCGTCGACGGCCGACATTTCCACCCGCGCCAGGCGCCGGCAGATCTCGGCCATGGGCGCGATCGCATTATGGATGCGCAGCAGATCGCGGCGCTGGCGGTACAGCTTGCGGATATCGGAGTCCTTGGCGCCGCGGATAAGCAGCTTTTGTTCGGCGTGCTCGACCACGTTTTCAAGCTGGCCGGCCGCCGCCGCATAGCGGTCCACCAGCAGGTCGAGCAGTTCGGAGGCCACATAGTCGCTGCCGCGCTTGAGCAGTTCGGGCGAGGCCTCCAGGCGCTCGCGCAGGCTGCTATGCGTGGCCGCCGCGCCGCGGCGCACCGTGACCAGGAAGCCCTCGCCGATCAGGTACTGGGTTTCGCCGAAGACGGGGCGGCCGCCCTCGACCTCGACCGTGATGGCCACGATGAGCACCATGTTGCCGTAATCGATGATCTTGGGCCGGCGGTGCGCCTCCAGCATTTCTTCGCGGTTCTTGTCGCAGGCGCCCAGGGCGTCGACGACCTGGGCGATGCACTCGGGGCTGGGGTTGCGCAAGCCTATCCAGAGCATGCCCTTCTGGCCGCCGACATAATCGCCCACCTCGGCGATGGGCACTTCGCGCGCGCGCCGGCCGTCCACATAGGCCACCGACGCCACGACCTGGCTGACTGGCGGCTCGGCCGCCGCGGAATCCGGAACCATGATCTCCCCCTTGGACCGACGGCGGGCAACGGCCAGCCATCGGGCATGATAGCTCAGGAGAACAGCTTGCGTAGCCGCTGGCCGACGTCGATCACCGGGGCGCCCGCGGCCCCCTGCGGGCCCTCGCCGCGCCCGAAAGGCAGCGCCGGCGGCTTGGGCAGATGCTCGAACAGCGGCATCATGCTGTCGGGCAGGAAGCGCGTGCGCGCGGCATAGACATGGCGGTCGCCCAGGCCGCTTTGCTGATGCACATAAAAGCGCTGGGGCACGAGGATCTGCAAGCGTTCGCGGGCGCGCGTCATGGCCACGTAGAGCAGGCGGCGCTCTTCTTCGATTTCTTCGCCGCTGTCGGTCGCCATGTCGGATGGGATGCAGCCATCCACGGCATTGAGGATGTATACCGCCTTCCATTCCTGGCCCTTGGCCGAATGGATGGTCGATAGAATCATGTAGTCCTCGTCCAGCAGCGGCTTGCCGGACTCGTCGCTGGTGGCCGAGGGCGGATCCAGCGTCAGTTCGGTCAGGAAGCGTTCGCGCGTGGGATAGCCCGCCGCCAGCCGCGCCAGCTGTTCGAGGTCGGCGCGGCGCACGCGCGCATCGTCATACAGATGCTCCAGCAGCGGCGCATACCAGGCCAGGGCGAGGTCGATGTCCGCCGGCCAGCCCGACTGCCGCCCGCGCAGCGCCGCGAAAACGGCCACCAGCCCGTCCCATTGCGGGCCCGCGCCGGGCTTGAAGGCGGCCAGACAGGCCAGGGGATCGGCGGCTTCGGCCATGGCGTCCATGAGCTTGCCCGCCGTGGCCGGCCCGATGCCGGGCAACAACTGGGCCACGCGAAATCCCGCCATGCGCGAACGGGGGTTCTCGGCCCAGCGCAGCAGCGACAGCAGGTCCTTGACATGCGCGGCCTCCAGAAAACGCAGGCCGCCGAATTTCACGAAGGGAATATTGCGCCGCGTCAGCTCCAGTTCAAGCGCGGCGCTGTGGCTGGCGGCGCGAAACAGCGCGGCTTGCGCGATCAGGCGCGTGCCCTCCTCGCGCCGTGCCAGGACCTGGTCGGCCACCCAGCGCGCCTGGCCGGCTTCGTCGCTGACGTTGACCAGCTCGGGCTTCTGCGCGCTGGCGCGGTCCGTCCACAGCGCCTTGGCGTAGCGCTCGGGCGCTTCGGCGATCACGGCATTGGACGCATCCAGTATGGGCTGCGTGCTGCGGTAATTGCGCTCCAGCGCAATGACGTGGGCGCCGAACTGACCCGGAAAATCCAGGATGTTGCGCACGGTGGCGGCGCGAAAGGCATAGATGGACTGGGCATCATCGCCCACGACGGTCAGGCCGCGGCCATCGGGCTTCATGGACAGCAGGATGCTGGCCTGCAGGCGATTGGTGTCCTGGTATTCGTCGACCAGCACATGGTCAAAGCGCGCCGACACATCGCGCGCGATGCCGGGGTCGGCCATCATTTCGGCCCAATAAAGCAGCAGGTCGTCGTAGTCCAGGATCTGCTGATCCTGCTTGGCCCGCATATAGGCCTGGAACAGACGCTTGAGCTCGTCCTCCCATTGGGCGCACCAGGGGAAAGCGCGCGCCAGCACATCGCCCAAGGGCTCCTGGCTGTTGATCACGCGCGAATAGATCGACAGGCAAGTGCCCTTGAGCGGGAAGCGGTTCTGCGTGGCCGTCAGGCCCAGCTCATGGCGCAGCATGCCCATGAGGTCTTCGGCATCGCCGCGGTCATGAACCGTGAAGGCTTCGGACAGGCCGATGCGCGTGGCGCAGTCGCGCAGCAGGCGCGCGCCAATGCTGTGGAAGGTGCCCGCCCAGGGCAGGGAGGGCGCGGCGCCATCCAGCTTCATGACCCGGCGCAGCACGCCCGCCACCCGGCGGTCCATTTCCTGGGCCGCGCGGCGCGAAAACGTCAGCAGCAGCAAGCGCTGGGGATCGGCGCCATGGCGGATCAAATGCGCCACGCGATGCGCCAGGGTGCTGGTCTTGCCCGAGCCCGCCCCGGCGATCACCAGGAGCGCGGACGCGGGCGCCGCGCCGGGCGTCACGCCATAGGTGGCGGCTTCGCGCTGCTGAGGGTTGAGTTCGTCCAGCGGATCGCTGGCCTCGGCGGTCGGTTTCGTCATGGCAATACACTGTATATTTATACAGACTATACCGCGTTCCGACCGCGCGCCTGGCGCGCGCCCTGTATGAGCCTGCTTATCGGCACTGCCTCCTGGACCGACCCCACCTTGCTGGCCTGCGGGCGCTTCTATCCGCCCGAAGCCAGCGATGCGGCCGCCCGCCTGCGTTTCTATGCCGCCCGCTTCCCGGTGGTCGAGGCGGACTCGCCCTATTACGGCCTGCCCGCCCCCGAGGCCACCCATGCCTGGGCCCAGCGCACGCCCGAGGGCTTCGTCTTCGATATCAAGGCCTTCCGGCTTTTCACGGGGCACCAGACGCCCTTGCGCGCCTTGCCCGCCGACCTGCTGCGCGATCTCGGCTGGCAGGCCGAAGACCCCCGCCCCTGTTTCGACAACCAGCTGCCGGCCGCCTGGCGCGACGAACTCTGGCGGCGCTTCTTGCTGGCCCTGGAGCCGCTGCGCGCGGCTGGCAAGCTGGGCCTGGTGCACTGCCAGTTTCCGCCCTGGGTGCGCAACGACGCGCGGGGCGCCGCCCGCCTGGACGATTGCGCCCGCCATCTCGAAGAGCTCGATGCCTCGGTGGAGTTCCGCCACGAGAGCTGGCTGCGCGATGCGTCCGCCGCCCACGCCACCCTGGCCCGGCTGCGCGAGCGCGCCCTGGTGCATACCGTGGTCGATGCGCCGCAGGGGGTTGCCAACACCGTGCCGGCGGTCTGGCGGACCACGCGCGACGACCTGGCGCTGGTGCGCCTACACGGACGCAACCGCCAGGCCTGGAACAGCCGCGGCCAGGCCTCCTCGTCGCGCTTCCAGTATGAGTACAACGACGCGGAGCTGGCCGACCTGGCGCAGCGCATCCAGCAGCTTGCGGCGCGGCAGACGCATGTGATCCTGAACACCAACTACCAGGACCAGGGTGTGCGCAATGCCCAGGGCCTGCTGCGCGCGGTGGCGATGCGGACCTAGGCGCGCTCGCCGCGGCGGGCCACTTCGTTCAGGCTGTCGAGCAGGATTTCAAACTTGCGCGCGATCTGGCTTTCCGGGACGCAGGCATAACCCAGCAAGAGGCCGTGGCGGGCCGGCTCGGGGCCGGCGTAATAGCGCGAAAGCGGGCGGGTGAGCACGCCGCGGGCCCGCGCGACATCGACCACGGCGTTGTCGTCGAGGTCCTCGGGCAGGTTGAGGATGAGATGCAGCCCCGCTTCGCTGGAATCCCGGTGCAGCCATTGCGGGCCCAGGCGCCGCTCGATGAGGTTGACCAGGATGGCGCGGCGCTTGCCATAGAGCATGCGCATGCGGCGGATGTGGGCCGCGTAATGGCCCTCGGAAATAAAGGCCGCCAGGGCCGCGTGCGTCATCAAATGGCCCTCGCGGTAGAGCTCGGCATGCCCGGCCTGGAAGGCGGCCGCGAGATGCTTGGGCAGCACCAGATAGCCCACGCGCAGGCCCGGATAAAGCGTCTTGCTGAACGTGCCCAGGTAGATGACGGGCGCATCGGGCTCCAGCCCCTGCAGCGAAGAAATCGGCCGCCCCGAAAAACGGAACTCGCTGTCGTAGTCATCCTCGATGATCCAGCTGCCCCAGCGGCGCGCCAGCGCCAGCAGCTGGCGCCGCCGGGCCAGCGACATCACCGTGCCCAGCGGGTACTGATGCGAAGGCGTTACGAAAATGAACTTCGGCGGCGTGCTGATGGCCTCGGCCGCGGAGGGCAGCAGCATGCCCTCCTCGTCGACCGGCTGCGGCTCGATGCGCACGCCATTGGCCCTGAGCACCGTGCGCGCGCCCCAATAGCCCGGGTTCTCGATCCAGGCGATGTCGCCGCTTGCGCCCAGCATGCGGGTGGCCAGGTCGATGGCCTGGTGCGATCCCTCGGTGATGATGATCTGCTCGGGGTCGCAATCGACCGAACGGGTCAGGCCCAGGTGCTCGGCCAGCACTTCGCGCAGGGCCGGCAGCCCGCCGCCATAGGAATAGGTCAGCAGCTCGGGCGCCGGCTTGCGCCACAGGGCGCTGAAAATACGCCCGAACTTGCGGTGCGGGAATTCGGTGACATCGGGCACGCCGGGCATGAAAGCGCCCCATTGGTAGGGCGAGGCCGAGACCCGGTCCACGATATGGGCGCCGCGCTCGGACAGCACGGGGCCGGAAGGCCCGCTGCCCTGGTGGCGCCGCGAGCGCCCGGTGGCCAGGTAGGCATCGGGCACACTTGCCGTTACAAAAGTCCCATTGCCCTGCCGGCTGCGGGTATAGCCCTCGGCCTGCAACTGGGCGTATACATGAACAACGGTATTGCGGGCAATGCCCAGCTCGGCCGCCAGGTCCCGCGTGGCCGGCAGGCGCGTATCGCCCGGCAGCGTGCCGTCCAGGATGGCCTCCCGGATCGCGCGGTACAAACGCTGATTCATGGGACCGTCGGAAGCGTCACCCAAGCGCAGCAGCAGCAAGTCACCGACGATGGACCTCAATTGGTTCTACCTGATTTGCAAAAGTGGTTCCTACGAATGGGGCCATCTTAGCATTAAAGTATCAAGGTGACGCCGCCGGCCATGACCGGCAGGCCAGTCTTTCGCCGCGCAGCGGCTGCCTATTGCCAATTTGAGGCTCTGATGAAAAACCGTGATCTGAATACCCGTCGCGCCCTGGCCACTCCGCGTGGCGTGGGTGTCATGTGCGACTTCTATGCCGTGCGCGCCGAAAACGCCACGCTGTGGGATGCCGAAGGCAAGGAATACATTGACTTCGCCGGCGGCATCGCCGTGCTGAACACCGGCCACCGCCATCCCAAGGTCATGGCCGCCGTGGCCGCGCAACTGGAAAACTTCACCCACACCGCCTACCAGATCGTGCCTTACGAGGGCTATGTGGCCCTGGCCGAGCGCATCAACAGCCTGGCCCCGATCAGCGGCCTGAAAAAGAGCGCCTTCTTCACGACCGGCGTCGAAGCCGTCGAGAACGCCGTGAAGATCGCGCGCGCGGCCACCGGCCGCTCGGGCGTGATCGCCTTCTCGGGCTCCTTCCATGGCCGCACCCAGCTGGGCATGGCGCTGACCGGCAAGGTCGCGCCCTACAAGCTGGCCTTCGGCGCCATGCCGGCCGATATCTACCACGCGCCCTTCCCCAACAGCACGCAAGACATCTCGGTGGCTGACTCGCTCAAGTCGCTGGACCTGCTGTTCAAGGTCGACATCGATCCGAAGCGCGTGGCCGCCATCATCCTCGAACCGGTGCAAGGCGAAGGCGGCTTCAACGTCGCCCCGCCCGAACTGATGGTCGCCCTGCGCAAGATCTGCGACGAACACGGCATCCTGCTGATCGCCGATGAAGTCCAGACCGGCTTTGCCCGCACCGGCAAGCTGTTCGCCATGGAACACCATTCGGTGCAGGCCGACATCATCACCATGGCCAAGAGCCTGGGCGGCGGCATGCCGATCTCCGGCGTGGTGGGCCGCGCCGAAGTCATGGACGGCCCGGCCGCCGGCGGCCTGGGCGGCACCTATGCCGGCAACCCGCTGGCCGTGGCCGCGTCGCTGGCCGTGCTGGACGTGATCGCCGAAGAAAAGCTGTGCGAGCGTTCCGTGGCCCTGGGCAAGCGCCTGATGGACCGCCTGAACAGCCTGCGCGACAAAGCGCCGGCCATCGCCGACGTGCGCGGCCTGGGCTCCATGGTCGCCCTCGAACTGAACGACCCCGCCACCGGCAAGCCGGACGCCGAGGCCGTCAAGCGCGTGCAGCAAAAGGCCATCGAGAAGGGTCTGCTGCTGCTGAGCTGCGGCGTGTACGGCAACGTGCTGCGCTTCCTGTATCCGCTGACCATTCCGGATGCCCAGTTCGACCGCGCGCTGGATATCCTGGCCGAATCCCTGACCGCCTGAACCCTGGCTGCCTGACCCACGCGCGGGATGGAACACCATCCCGCGCGTGTCCATTCAGAAGGAAATATTCATGTCCTTGACCAAGACCCTGAGCCGTCCCGACCTGTTGCGCGACGCCTGCTTCATCGATGGCAAGTGGGTGGCCGCCTCCGGGGCCAGCATTCCCGTCGACAATCCCGCCACCGGCAAGACCATCGTCTCCGTGCCCAAGCTGGGCCGCAAGGAAACCGAGGCCGCCATCGCCAGCGCCGAGAAGGCGCTGCCGGCCTGGGCCGCCAAGACCGGCAAGGAGCGCGGCGCCATCCTGCTGAAGTGGGCCAACCTCATGATGCAGCACCAGCAGGATCTGGCGACCATCATGACCTCCGAGCAAGGCAAGCCCCTGCCCGAAGCCGCTGGCGAAATCGCCTATGCCGCCTCCTTCCTGGAGTGGTTCGGCGAGGAAGCCAAGCGCGTGGACGGCGATGTGCTGCAAAGCCCCAAGGCCGGCCAGCGCATCATGGTCCTGAAGCAGCCCATCGGCGTGACCGCCGCGATCACGCCCTGGAACTTCCCGGCCGCGATGATCACCCGCAAGGTCGGCCCGGCCCTGGCCGCCGGCTGCCCCATGGTGGTCAAGCCCGCCCAGCAGACCCCGCTGACCGCCCTGGCCCTGGCCGTGCTGGCCGAAGAGGCCGGCGTGCCGGCAGGCGTGTTCCATGTGATCACCGGCAGCTCGCGCGAGATCGGCGCGGCCCTGTGCGAAAGCGATGTCGTGCGCAAGCTCAGTTTCACGGGCTCGACCGAAGTGGGCCGCACCCTGATGGAGCAATGCGCCCCCACCATCAAGAAGCTGTCGCTCGAACTGGGCGGCAATGCGCCCTTCATCGTGTTCGACGACGCCGACCTGGACCGCGCCGTCGACGGCATCCTGGCCTCGAAGTACCGCAATGCCGGCCAGACCTGCGTCTGCGCCAACCGCATCTACATCCAGGCCGGCGTCTACGAAGAAGTCGCCAAGCGCCTGATCGCCAAGGTCCAGGCCATGAAGGTCGGCGACGGTTTCGAGCAAGGCGTGACCCAGGGTCCGCTGATCGACGATGCGGCCGTGGCCAAGGTCAAGGAACACATCGAGGACGCCGTGGGCAAGGGCGCCAAGGTCGTGGCCGGCGGCAAGACGCATGCCCTGGGCGGCAACTTCTTCGAGCCGACCGTGGTGCGCGACGTGACGCAATCCATGCTCTTCGCCTCGGAAGAGACCTTCGGCCCGGTGGCGCCGCTGTTCAAGTTCGAGACCGAAGCGGAAGTCATCACGCATGCCAATGACACCATCTTCGGCCTGGCCGCCTATTTCTTCACGCGCGACTACGCCCGCATCTGGCGCGTCTCCGAGGCGCTGGAATACGGCATCGTCGGCATCAACACCGGCCTGATCTCCAACGAAGTCGGTCCCTTCGGCGGCGTCAAGCAATCCGGCCTGGGCCGCGAAGGCTCCAAGTACGGCATCGAAGACTATCTCGAACTGAAGTATCTCTGCGTGGACCTGGGCGCCTGATCGCCCTGCCCGCCGACATGGCCGGCGCCCCGCGGGGCGCCGGTTTTTTTTCGTCCGGCCGCCGCTCGCCGGCGGGCAGCGTCCGGAGGATGGAGCATCCGGCTGTTTTTCGTCCCGGCGCGCGGCAGACATGCTAGATTGTTGGGCCTCATGGAGCCGTCCCTAACGTTATGAGCCGCACGCTGACCCGCGACGACCTGCGTCGCATCATGGCCATCCTGGCCGAGGCCGCCCAAGTGGAGATCCTGCCGCGCTTTCGCAACCTGCCCCTGCAGGCCGTGCGCGGCAAGAGTTCGCCGCGGGATCTCGTCACCGACGCCGACGAGGGCGCGGAACGGATGATCAGCGCGCGCCTGGCCAAGCTCTTCCCCGGCGCGGTGCTCATCGGCGAAGAAGCCACCACGCGCAACCCCGCGCTGCTGAACATGCTGGTCGACGCCGACCTGGCCTTTCTCATCGACCCCATCGACGGCACGCGCAACTATGTCGCCGGCCTGCCGCTGTTCGGCATGATGGTCGCGGCCTGCCACAAGGGCGACGTGATGGCCGGCATCATCTATGACCCGATCAACCGCGACGCCGCCATGGCCTTGCGCGGCGAAGGCGCCTGGTTCGAGCACGAAAACGGCAGCCAGGAAGTCATGCGGGTCGCCCAGCCCGTGCCGCCCGAGGACATGGACGGCTTCATCGCCACCGGCTCGCTGCCCGAACCGCTGCGCCACAAGGTCAATGGCAATCTGGCGCAACTGGCCAGCATGGCCTATCTGCGCTGCGCCGCGCACGAATACCGCATGGCCGCCGCGGGCCATGTGCACCTGCTGTTCTACAACAAGCTCATGCCCTGGGACCATGCAGCCGGCTGGCTGCTGCATCGCGAGGCGGGCGGTTATTCGGCCCATTTCGACGGCAGCCCCTACAAACCCACCCACCGCAGCGGCGGCCTGCTCTATGCGCCGGACGCGGGCAGCTGGCATGCCGCGCATCGCCTGCTGTTCGGCAGCGACGAGCCCCTGCTGGACCATCCGGGCGCGGCGGCCTGAGCTAGAGCGCGGCCAGCACCTGGTCGCAGGGCTGGCTGATCTTGAGCACCAGCAGGTCGTCGGCCCGGGTGCGGCCCAGATTGATGGCGGCCACGGGCTTGCCCTCGCGGGCGGCGGCCTGCACATAACGAAAGCCCGAGTGCACCATCAGGGATGAGCCCACGACCAGCA
Organism: Bordetella pseudohinzii; assembly: GCF_000657795.2. GTDB lineage: Bacteria > Pseudomonadota > Gammaproteobacteria > Burkholderiales > Burkholderiaceae_B > Bordetella > Bordetella pseudohinzii. Next base: position 114,702 of record NZ_JHEP02000011.1, on the reverse strand, counting down.
CCGCGTCGGCGCGCGCCAGGCCCGCATAGGCGCGTTCGGTGCGCGCGCTGGGCACCAGTTCGCCGAAGAACACCACGTCGGGCTTGACGATGCCGCCGCAGCGCGGACAGGCAGGCACCGCGAACAGGCTGAAGTCCACGCCCTCCAGGTCGGCATCGCCGTCGGGCGCGTCATCGGCATCCAGGAAGACCCAGGCGGGATTCATGGCTTCGAGCTGGTCCTGCCAGGCCTTGCGCGGCCCGCGCCAGTCGCAGCGCGTGCACACCACTTCATCCAGGCGGCCATGCAGGTCGATGACCGCGCGGCTGCCGGCCGCCTCATGCAGGCCGTCCACATTCTGCGTGACCAGCAGTTCGATGCGGCCTTCGTTCTCCAGCCGCGCCAGCGCCAGATGCGCCGCGTTGGGCCGCAGCTGGCCGAAGCGGCGCCAGCCTATCATGCCGCGCGCCCAGTAGCGCGCGCGGGCCAGCTCGGCGCCCATGAAGGTCTGGAAATCAATGGGCGGCTTGCGCTTCCATTGGCCCTCGCCGTCGCGATAGTCCGGAATGCCGGAAGGCGTGCTGCAGCCCGCGCCGGTCAGCACGAAGAGCCGCCGATGGCAGTCGATGAAAGCCCGCAAGGCATCGATCTGGCCCGATACGACATCCATGCGCGCCTCTCCTGTCATCAAGCCGCCGCCGCGGCCGGCGCGCGCCGGGGTTCGCGCACCGGCAGGTGCACGGCGGCCGAGATCAGGCCGATGGCGATGGACAGCAGCCAGACCGCGTCATAGGCGCCGGTCACCTCGAACAGCACGCCGCCCAGCCACACGCCCAGGAAACTCCCGACCTGATGGCCCAGGAACACCACGCCGAACAGGGTGGACAGCGACTTCAGGCCGAAGAGCTGCGCCACCAGCCCGGTGGTCACCGGCGCCGTGCCCAGCCACAAAAAGCCCATCGCGCCGGCGAACACCAGGGTCGAGGCGACGCTGACCGGCACCAGGAAGTAGGCCGTGATGACGGCGGTGCGTATCAGGTAGAGGCTGGCCAGCACGTATTTCTTGGGGCGCCGCTCGCCCATCCAGCCGAAGAAGAAAGTGCCCGCGATGTTGAACAGCCCCACCAGGCCCAGCGCCAGCGCGGCTGTATTGCCGCCTATGCCGTGATCCGAGAGATAGGCGGGCAGGTGCGTGGCGATGAAGGCCAGGTGAAAACCGCAGGCCATGAAGCCGACCCACAGCAGCCAGAGATCGCGATTGCGCAGGCTGGCGCCGATGCCGGCCGAGACCTGCGTTTCGACCGGAGCGGCGCGCGGCGCCTCGCGCAGCGCATAGGCCAGCGGCGCCATCAGCGCCAGCAGCACGGCGCAGGTCACCAGGGCGCCCTGCCAGCCGAAAGCGCCGATCAAATACATGCCCAGGGGCAGCATGATGAATTGCCCGAGCGCCCCCATGGCCGAAACCGCGCCCAGGGCCGCGGAGCGGCGCGCGGCCGGCACCTTGCGCCCGACCGCGCCGTTGACCGTCCAGGCGGTGCCGGCCAGGCCCAGGCCGACCAGCACGCCGGCCGACAGCGCCAGGCTCAGGCGCCCATCGGACAAGGTGGTCAGCAACAGCCCCGCCACGTAGAACGCGGCGCCGCCCAGGATCACGCGCGCCGTGCCGAAGCGGTCGGCCAGATAGCCGGAGAACGGCTGCGCCAGGCCCCAGACGATGTTCTGCAAGGCAATGGCGAAAGAAAAGGTCTCGCGCGTCAGCCCAAAGGATAGGACGATGGGCAATTGATAGAGGCCGACGCTGTGGCGCTGCCCCAGCGTCAGGCCCAGCACGATGCCCGCGGCGATCACCACGGGCCAGATGGACGGCGAACGGGCGCCGGACTGCGATACCGCGGACATCGATGTCTCCAGGATGGCCGGACCGCGTCCGGCGCCGCATGTTTGCCGTCAGCCGCCCAGGCCGCAGTTAGGCATGTCGTTGACCAGGCTGGCCTGGGTCACGTTGCTGTTGGGCGGGACGCTGCGCGTGAGCCAGACGTTGCCGCCTATGGTCGAGCCTTTGCCGATGGTGATGCGGCCGAGAATGGTCGCGCCGGCGTAGATGACCACGTCGTCCTCGATGATGGGGTGGCGCGGCAGGCCCTTCTTGAGCTCGCCGTTCTCGCCGGGCGGAAAGCGCTTGGCGCCCAGCGTCACCATCTGGTAGAGACGCACCCGGTCGCCGATGATGGCGGTCTCGCCGATCACCACGCCCGTGCCGTGGTCGATGAAGAAGCTGCGGCCGATGGTGGCGCCCGGATGGATGTCGATGCCGGTGTCGGCATGCGCGATCTCGGCCACGATGCGCGCCAGCATGGGCGCGCCCAGGCGATAAAGCACATTGGCCAGGCGATGATGGATCATCGCCGTCACGCCCGGATAGCACAGCAGCACTTCATCGACGCTGCGCGCGGCCGGGTCGCCCTGGTAGGCGGCCGTGACGTCCAGGTCCAGCGCCTGGCGCACCGCGGGCAAGGCCGCGCCGAAGGCGCGCACGATCTCGACGGCGCGCTCCAGGGTCTCGTCGTGGGGACGCGGATCGTCGCGCCCCAGGTGCTCCAGCTCCAGGCAGACCTGCTGCAGCAGCGCATCGAGCGCCGCGCCTATGGTGTGCCCGACGTAGAAATCCTCGACTTCTTCGCGCAGGTCCAGAGGCCCCAGGCGCATGGGGAACAAGGCCCCGCAGAGCTGCTTGATGATGTCCTGCAGGCTTTCCTGGGAGGGGAACTCGCGGCCGCCCGAACTGGCGTCGCGCAAACGCCCGCGCGGACCGCGCCAGGCCACCCGCGCCGCCCTCAGCCCCGAGACGATGCCATCCAGATTCCAGTGCGCTTGCGCCAGATCCTTGCTCATGACCGGGCTCCCCGGTGCGGTTCGATTCGAGAAAAAACCATGCTTAACCTCAGAATGGACGCATGCCGGCGCAGGCGCCTCTATGTCATTTTCAGATAACAGGGGTCACTGTAACCGCTGACTGCCGGCCGCCGCGGGGCGGCTGACATGGCGGCGGGGTTTTGACCCCTCGGGCCTGTGACGCCCTTGCAACACTGCATCGCAGCATAACCGCCGCGCGCAAGACTTGCCCTGGGCCGGTCGCCGGCCGGCACGGCGCTTGCAGGCCCGCGGCCGGCCCGATGGCGCGGCGCAGCACAGGCATTTCCAGCGCTTTCGGGACAAACCCTGATCCCCGCGGCAAGGGCTCGCCCTCCCGGGCGCAAGTCCGTATATTGAATTCAAACAAACGTTTGAATCAGGAGGCGCCATGCAAGACACCCGCAGCACCCGGGACATCATCCTGGAAAGCGCCGAACGCCTGTTCGCCCAGCAGGGCTACGACGGCACGTCCATGCGCCAGATCACCAGCGCCGCCGGCGTCAACCTGGCCGCCGTGAACTACCACTTCGGCAGCAAGGAGGCCCTGGTGCAGGCGGTGCTCAAGCGTCGGCTGGAAATCGTCAACCGAGAGCGCCTGCGCCTGCTGGACGCGCTGCAGGCCCAGGCTGGCGGCAAACCCCTGAAACCCTCGCAGATCGTCGACGCCTTCTTCGGCACCCTGCTGCGGCTGGCCGCCAGCCCCGACCACGACGGCAAGACGTTTCTGCCGCTGCTCGAACGCACCATGACCGACCCGGCCGGCTTCATACGCACCTTGTTCGCCGACGAGTACGCGGATGTCATCGAGCGCTACAAGAACGCCTTGTTCGACGCCCTGCCCGATGTGCCGCGCGCCGAAATCATGTGGCGCTTTCAATTCATGCTGGGCGCGACCTCCTACGCCATCATCGGCACGGACACCCTGCGCATCGTGACCGGCTGGACGCTGGACGAACGCGATCAGCCCGACAATCCCGAACTGCTGCTGCCGCGCCTGATGAGCTTTCTGCTCGGCGGCCTGCGCGCGCCGCTGCCGGCCACCATGGCCACCGCCTGAGGTCTCGTCATGAGCATCCTGAACATTGTCTTGATACTGTTGGCCGCGGCGGCGGCCGCCGCCGTGCTGCTGCTGGCGATCGCGCCCCTGCGCCGCGCGCTGCTGACCCGGCCCGTGTTCAACCTCTACCGCAGGCTGCTGCCCCAGATGTCCGACACCGAGCGCGATGCCCTGGAGGCGGGCACGGTGTGGTGGGAGGGCGAACTGTTCCGTGGCCGCCCCGACTGGCAGCGGCTGCTGGCCATCCCCCGGCCCGGCCTGACCGAGGAAGAACAGGCCTTTCTGGACGGCCCCGCCGCCCGGCTCTGCGCCATGGTGGACGACTGGCGCGTGACCGAGCAGGAGGGCGACCTGCCCGCCGAGGTCTGGGCCGCGCTCAAGCGCGAGGGCTTTTTCGGCATGATCATCCCCAAGGCCTATGGCGGCCTGGGGTTCTCGGCCTACGCGCACTCCGAGATCGTCACGCGGCTGTCGACCCGCTCGTCGGCGCTGGCCGTCTCGGTCATGGTACCCAACTCGCTGGGGCCGGCCGAGCTGCTGCTGCACTATGGCACCCAGGCCCAGAAAGACCATTACCTGCCGCGCCTGGCGCGCGGCGAGGAGATCCCGGCTTTCGCGCTCACCAGCCCGTGGGCGGGCTCGGACGCGGCGGCCATCCCCGACCACGGCGTCGTCTGCCGCGGCCAGTGGCAGGGCCGCGAAGTCCTGGGCATGCGCGTGACCTGGGACAAGCGCTACATCACGCTGGCGCCGGTCTGCACCCTGCTGGGCCTGGCCTTCCGGCTCTATGACCCCGAGGGCCTGTTGGGTCCGACGCGCGACATCGGCATCACCTGCGCCCTGGTGCCGCACGATCATCCGGGCGTGCAGACAGGACGCCGGCACTTCCCGCTCAACGCCATGTTCATGAACGGCCCGACACGCGGCCAGGACGTCTTCATGCCCCTGGACTTCATCATCGGCGGCGCCGGCATGGCGGGCCAGGGCTGGCGCATGCTCATGGAATGCCTGGCGGCGGGCCGCTCCATCTCGCTGCCCTCCTCCAACACGGGCATGTCGCAGCTTACCGCCCGCGCGGTGGGCGGCTATGCGCGCGTGCGCAGCCAGTTCCACGTGCCGGTGGGCAAATTCGAGGGCGTGGAAGAAGCGCTGGCGCGCATCGGCGGCCATACCTACGCCATGGATGCGGCGCGCGTCATGACCGCCGGCGCCATCGACCTGGGCGAGCGCCCCTCGGTGGTCTCGGCCATCGTCAAATACCACGTCACCGAGCGCGCGCGCCAGGTCGTCAACGACGGCATGGACATCATCGGCGGCAAGGGCATCTGCCTGGGCCCGTCCAATTTCCTGGGACGCGCCTACCAGCAACTGCCCATCGGCATCACCGTCGAAGGCGCCAACATCCTGACCCGCAGCCTCATCATCTTCGGCCAGGGCGCCATCCGCTGCCATCCGCATGTGCTCGACGAAATGCGCGCCGCGCAAAACCCCAAGACCGACGAGGGCCTGCTGGCCTTCGACCAGGCCTTCTGGGCCCATGCGCGCTTTGTGGCGGCCAACACGCTGCGCGCCCTGGGCAGCGCGCTGACCGCGGGCCGTCTGAACCGCGCCCCCGCGCAGGCCGATGCGGCCATGCGGCCCTACTACCGCCAGCTCGGCCGTCTGTCGGCCGCCTTTGCCCTGCTCTGCGACAGCTGCATGCTGGCGCTGGGCGGCAGCCTGAAGCGGCGCGAAAGCCTGTCGGCCCGGCTGGGCGACATCCTGGCCCAGATGTATCTGGCCAGCGCCGTGCTCAAGCGCTTCGAAGACCAGGGACGCCAGGCCGAGGATCTGCCGCTGGCGCACTGGGCCGTCCAGGACGCGCTCTGGCGCGCGCAGGAAGCCTTCTTCGGCGTGCTGGAGAACCTGCCCAATCGCTGGGCGGCGGCCGGCGTGCGCCTGGCCGCCTTCCCCTGGGGCCGGCCCTGGAAGCGTCCGTCCGACCGGCTGGGGCAGCAAGTGGCCCGGCTGCTGATCGCGCCCGGCGGCGCGCGCGACCGGCTCACCGCCAATTGCTTCATTCCGGCCGACACCCGCGAGCCCGTGGCCGCCATCGAGGCGGCGCTGGCCGCCACGCTGCAGGCCGAGGCCATCGAGACGCGCGTGCGCCAGCTGGAGAAGAGCGGCACGCTGGGCGCCAATCCCAAGGCCAATGTGCGCGACATCGCCACGGCGGCCTTCGAGGCCGGCGCGCTGGGCCAGGAGGACTATGCCATCATGCAAAAGCGCAATGCCCTGCGCGACCAGGTCGTGAAAGTCGACGACTTCCCTTTCGACCTGGGCCGCACGCCCCCCGCCTGAGGAATTCGCCATGGCTTTCGAACCGGTTTATGTCGTCGACGGCGCCCGCTCGCCCTTCCTGAAGGCCCGCACCGGGCCCGGGCCCTTCGCGGCCTCGGACCTGGCCGTGCAGGCCGGACGCGCGCTGCTGCTGCGCCAGCCTTTCGCCCCGCCCGATCTTGACGAAGTCATCATCGGCTGCGCCGCGCCGTCGCCCGAAGAGGTCAATATCGGGCGCGTCATCGGCCTGCGCCTGGGCTGCGGCCACCGCGTGCCGGGCTGGACGGTGCAGCGCAACTGCGCCTCGGGCATGCAGGCCCTGGACAGCGCCATCGCCAACATCCAGCTCGGGCGCAGCCAGCTGGTGCTGGCCGGCGGCACCGACGCGCTGTCGCGCGCGCCGCTGCTGTTTTCCGACGAAATGGCAGGCTGGCTCGCGCAGTGGTTCGCGGCCCGCGGCCTGGGCGCGCGCCTGGCGCTCATCGGCAAGCTGCGCCCGCGCTATCTGGCGCCGGTGATCGGTCTGCTCAAAGGGCTGACCGATCCGGTTGTCGGCCTGTCCATGGGCCAGACGGCCGAAAATCTCGCCACCCGCTTCGGCATCGACCGCGCCATGATGGACGCCTATTCGGCGCGCAGCCACCAGCGGGTGCTGGCGGCGCAGGAGGCGGGCCGGCTGGCGGAAATCCAGCCCCTGGCCGACCGCCAGGGCAAGCTCTACCTGGCCGACGACGGCGTGCGCGCGGACTCCAGCATGGAAAAGCTGGCCCGCCTCAAGCCGGTGTTCGACAAACCATTCGGCAATGTGACCGCGGGCAATAGCTCCCAGGTCAGCGACGGCGCGGCGCTATTGCTGCTGGCCTCCGAGGCCGCGGTGCGGCGCTGGAAGCTGCGGCCCATCGGGCGCATTCTCGACAGCCAGTGGGCCGGCCTGGATCCTGCTCAGATGGGCCTGGGGCCGGTCCATGCGGCCACGCCCATCCTGCAGCGCCACGGCCTGGCGCTTAACGACCTGGACCTGTGGGAGATCAACGAAGCCTTCGCCGCCCAGGTGCTTGCCTGCCTGGCCGCCTGGCAGGACGAGGCCTATTGCCGCGAGCACCTCGGCACGCCGGCCTGGGGCGCGCTGGACCCCGAGCGCCTGAACGTCGACGGCGGCGCCATCGCCATCGGCCATCCCGTCGGCGCCTCGGGAGCGCGCATCGTGCTGCACCTCTTGCAAGCCCTGCGCGCGCGCGGAGGCAAACGCGGCATGGCCGCCATCTGCATCGGCGGCGGCCAAGGCGGCGCCATGCTGGTCGAAACCCTGGAGGAGGCATGATGAACGCCACCCCGCAATGGCAACACTGGCGCCTGGAGACCGAGACCGACGGTCTGGCCTGGCTGGTCCTGGACCGCGCCGGCGCCAGCGTCAACGCCTTGTCGGCCGAGGTCATGGCCGAACTGTCCCAGGTGCTCGATCATCTCGACGCCGCCCCGCCCAAGGGCTTGATCATTCGCTCGGCCAAGCCCGGCGGCTTCGTGGTGGGCGCCGACATCGATGAGTTCGCCGGCCTGGACACCCCCGAGGATGCGCGCGCCCTGGTCGAGCGCGGCTGGCGGCTGTTCGGCCGGCTGGCCGATGTGCGCTATCCCACCCTGGCCCTGATCCACGGCATGTGCCTGGGCGGCGGCCTGGAGCTCGCGCTGGCCTGCCGCTACCGGCTGGTGGCCGACGAGCCCGGCACGGCGCTCGCGCTGCCCGAAGTCATGCTGGGCATCTTCCCGGGCTGGGGCGGCATGCTGCGCCTGCCCGCCTTGATCGGTGCGCCGGCGGCGCTGGACATGATGCTCACCGGCCGGCGCATCGACGCCCGGCGGGCCGCCGCGCTCGGCCTGGCCGATGCCCGCGTGCCCACCCGGCTGCTGCGCCAGGCGGCCCGCCAGACCGTCTTGTCGGGCCGGCCGCCGCGCCGCGCGCGCGGCCTAGCCGCCCTGAGCAATCTTTGGCCGCTGCGCGGCATCATTGCCGCGCGGGCGCGCAAGACCGTCGCGCGCAAGGACCCGCAGGGGCATTACCCCGCGCCGCTGGCCATCATCGACATCTGGGAGCGCCATCAGGGCAACGCGCTGCTGGCGCCGCATCTGCTGGCGCGCATCATCCAGTCGCCCACCGCGCGCAACCTGCTGCGCGTCTTCCGCCTGCAGGAGCGCCTGAAGGCCCATGCCCGGGGCGAGTCGGGGATCGGCCATGTGCATGTGATCGGCGCCGGCGTCATGGGCGGCGACATCGCCGCCTGGTGCGCCTACAAGGGCCTGGACGTGACCCTGCAGGACACCACGATGGAACGCATCGCGCCGGCGCTCAAGCGCGCTGGCGCCCTCTTCGGGCGGCGCCTGAAAGACCGGCGCGCCGCCCGCGCGGCCTTCGACCGCCTGATCCCCGATCCCCAGGGCGCCGGCGTGGCGCGCGCCGACCTGGTCATCGAGGCCATCACCGAACAGGTCGAGGCCAAGCAGGCCCTCTACCGCCAGATCGAACCGCGCCTCAAGCCGGGGGCCCTGCTGGCCACCAACACCTCCAGCCTGTCGCTGGCCACGCTGCGCGAAGGCCTGGCCGACCCGCTGCGTCTGGTGGGCATGCATTTCTTCAATCCGGTGGCCAAGATGCCGCTGGTCGAGGTGATCGCCGCGCCGGGCAGCGAGGCCGCGCAGGCGCGCGCCTGCGCCTTCGTGGGGCAGTTGGGCAAGCTGCCCCTGCCGGTGCGCGATGCGCCGGGCTTTCTGGTCAATGCGGTGCTGGCCCCGTATATGCTCGAAGCCATGCGCTGCGTGGACGAAGGGCTGGCGCCCGACACCGTCGATGCGGCGATGACGGCCTTCGGCATGCCCATGGGCCCGCTGGAACTGGCCGACACGGTGGGGCTGGACATCGCCCTGGCGGCGGGCCGCCAATTGGCCGGCCAGGCGGAGCCGCCCGCTTGCCTGGCCCAGCGCGTGGCGCGCGGCGAACTCGGACGCAAGACGGGCCGCGGCTTCTACCGCTGGCAGGATGACAGGCCGGAACGCGGCAGCGCCGGCCGCGCGCCCCCGGGCCTGGCGCAACGGCTGATCACGCCCCTCATCGACCGCACCCAGGCCCTGGTCGACACCGACATCGTGGCCGACGCCGACCTCGCCGATGCCGGCGTGATCTTCGGCACCGGTTTCGCACCCTTTACCGGCGGCCCCTTGCATTACCGCCTATCCCTGGCCGGCGGCAGCGACCGGCCCGCCGATCCCCCGCAGCCCCCAAAATAAACACCCGGAGACTATCCACCATGACTCGACGCCTCCTCGCCTTGAAGACCCTGGTCGCCGCCCTGGCCGGCCTGGGCGCGGCGCAAGCCCACGCCGCCGGCTTCCAATTGCTCGAACAGAACGCCAGCGGCCTGGGCAACGCCTACGCCGGTTCGGGCGCCAATCCGGAAAACGCCAGCATCATGTACTACAACCCCGCCGGCCTCACCTATCTGCCCGGCGTATCGGTCAGCGCGGGCATCAACGCCATCCGGCCGTCCTTCAAGTTCAAGGACAACGGCGACAGCCGCAATCCCAGGGCCCTGGGCGGCGGCATCCCCACCGGCGGCAATGGCGGGGACGCGGGCAGCTGGGGCTATGTGCCCAACTTCTATCTGTCGTGGCAGGTGACCGACAAATGGTATCTGGGCCTGGGCGTGGGCGCGCCCTTCGGCCTGATGACCGAATACGACGACGGTTGGAAAGGCCAATACCACTCCAATAAATTCGACATCAAGACCATCAACATCAATCCCACGGTCGCCTACAAGGTCAACGAGATGTTCTCGCTGGGCGCGGGCCTGAACTGGCAGCGCATCGACGCCGAGTACAAGAAAAAGACCGTGGTGCCGGTCGGGCCGCTGGTCACCACGGGCGATGCCACGCTCAACATGGACGGCGACGCCTGGGGCTGGAATATCGGCATGATGCTGCAGCCGACCGAAGCCACCCGCATCGGCCTGTCCTATCGCTCCAAGATCCGTCAGACCGCCACCGGCACGACCGACGTCGACAACATCCGCACGCCGCTGGGCATGCGCAGCGCCTCCTACGACGCCAAGGCCAAGGTGGACCTGCCCGACACCCTGCTGCTGAGCGTCAGCCACCAGCTGAACGAAAAATGGCAGCTGCTGGGCGATATATCCTGGACCGGCTGGAGCAGCATCCCCCAGCTGCGGATCCAGAACGACGGCGCGGGCACCGACGAGCTACCGCTCAATTTCCGCGACAGCTGGCGCGTGGCCCTGGGGGCGACCTATAAATTCGCCGAACAATGGAGGTGGAAGTTCGGCGTGGCCTTCGACCAATCGCCGGTCTACAAGGCCAGCGACCGCCCGGCCTCGCTGCCCGACAATGACCGCTGGTGGTTCTCGACCGGGGTCCAGTACCTGGTCAGCAAGGACACGACCATCGATCTGGGCTATACCTATCTCTATGTGCGCGATTCCAGCATTGACTCCACGTCCGGCAATCCGCTGACCAAGGGCCGGGTCGCGGGCGACTACACCAGCAAGGGCAATATCATCGGCCTGCAGGTCTCGACCCGCTTCTGACCCCAGGAGCCGGGCGGCGGGCCCGCCCGGCGCAACGACAGGAGGTTTTCGTGAGTACGTTCACCGTCAAGCATGCCGCCGTCCTCGGGGCCGGCGTCATGGGCGCGCAGATCGCGGCGCACCTGGCCAACGCCGGCATTCCGGTCACGCTATTCGACCTGACCGCCAAGGAAGGGCCGCGCAACGGCGTGGCCGAACGGGCGCTGGCCGGGCTGCGCAAGCTGGAGCCGGCGCCCCTGGCAAGCCCCGACCGGCTCGCCCTGATCGCGCCGGCCAACTATGACGATGACCTGGCCCGCCTGAAGCAGTGCGATCTCGTCATCGAAGCCATCGCCGAACGGCTGGACTGGAAAACCGCGCTCTATCACCGCATCGCGCCGCATGTGGCGCCCGACGCCATCCTCGCCTCCAATACCTCGGGCCTGTCCATCAACACGCTGGCCGACGCCCTGCCCGAAGCCCTGCGCCCGCGCTTTTGCGGCGTGCACTTCTTCAACCCGCCGCGCTATATGCGTCTGGTGGAAATCATCGCCACGGCCCACACCCGGCCCGAGGTGCTGAACCATCTCGAAACCTGGCTGACCTCGCGCCTGGGCAAGGGCGTGATCCGCGCGCTGGACACGCCCAACTTCGTGGCCAACCGCATCGGCGTATTCGCCATCCTGGCCGCGCTGCATCACACACAGCGCCTGGGACTGGGCTTTGACGAGGTGGACGCGCTGACCGGCCCGCGCCTGGGCCGCCCCAAGAGCGCCACTTACCGCACCGCCGACGTGGTGGGCCTGGACACCCTGGCCCATGTCGTGGGCACCATGCGCGACCAGCTGCCGCAAGATCCCTGGCATGGCTATTTCGCCGTGCCCGCCTGGCTGCAGGCCCTGATCGACCAGGGCGCGCTGGGGCAGAAAAGCGGCGCCGGCGTGTACAAGAAAGCCGGCAAGGACATCCTGGTGCTCGATCCGGCCACCGGGCAGTACCGTCCCTCGGCAGGCAAGATCACGCCGGCCGTGGAGGCCATCCTCAAAGAGCGCGATCCGGCCAAGCGCCTGGCCGCGCTGCGCGCCAGCCAGGAGCCGCAAGCCCAGTTCGTCTGGAGCCTGCTGCGCGACACCTTCCATTACAGCGCCGTGCACCTGGCCGACGTGGCCGACAATGCGCGCGACCTGGACCTGGCCATGCGCTGGGGCTTCGGCTGGGCGCAAGGCCCCTTCGAGACCTGGCAGGCGGCCGGCTGGCAGGCGCTGGCCCAGGCCATCGCCGAGGATATCGCCGCCGGGCGCGCCATGAGCGCCGCTCCCCTGCCCGACTGGGTCGCGGCGCGCGACGGCGTGCACAGCGAGGCCGGCTCCTGGTCCGCCCGCGCGCAGACGCTGCGGCCGCGCTCCAGCCTGCCCGTCTATCAGCGCCAGCTGGTCGCCGAGCGCCTGGTGGGCGAAGCGCCCGCGCCGCGCGGCGACACGGTCTGGGAAAACGCAGGCGTGCGCCTGTGGCGGCTGCCCGGGCAGGACAGCGGCCTGGCCATCCTGTCGCTGACCTCCAAGATGCACACGCTGGGCAGCGAAGTGCTGCAGGGCATACAAGAAGCCGTGGCGCGCGCCGAACGCGACTTCGATGGCCTGGTCTTCTGGCATGAAGCCCCCTTTGCCGTGGGCGCCAATCTCGAACAGGTCTACCAGGCCTGCCAGGCCGGGCAGTTCGACATGCTGGAGGCCATGGTCGAGAAGTTCCAGCGCACCTCGCTCTGCCTGCAGGAAGCCCGCATCCCCGTGGTGGCGGCCGTGCAGGGCATGGCCCTGGGCGGCGGCTGCGAATTCCTCATGCGCGCCAGCCACCGCGTGCTGGCGCTGGAGAGCTATATCGGCCTGGTGGAGGCCGGCGTGGGCCTGATCCCGGCCGGCGGCGGCAGCGCCTTCCTGGCCGGCCGGGCCGCCGACCTGGCGCGGGCCACGGCCACGCCCAATGAGGTCTTCCCCTATCTGCAGCCGGTGTTCCAGAACATCGCCACCGCCCAGGTCAGCAAGAGCGCGCCGCAGGCGGTCTCCATGGCCTATGCCCAGGCCCAGGACATCATCGCCTTCCATCCCGACGAGCTGCTGTGGATCGCGCTGCGCGTGGCGCGCGCCGCGGCCGACGCCGGCCATGTGCCGCGCCGGCCACGCGCGGCCATCCCCGTGGCCGGCCGCACGGGCATCGCCAACTTCGAGATGGCGCTGGTCAATATGCGCGCCGGCGGCATGATCAGCGCGCATGACTACCGCGTGGCGCGCAGCGCCGCCGTGGCTCTGTGCGGCGGCGAAGTCGAGGCCGGCACCGTGGTCGACGAGGAGTGGATGCTCGCTGTGGAGCGGCGCGAGTTCGTGGCGCTGTTGCGCACGCCCGAGACCCAGGCCCGCATCCGCCACACCCTGGACACCGGCAAGCCGCTGCGCAACTGAGGAAACCGCATGAGCCACACCGACGCCTATATCGTTGCCGCCACCCGCCTGCCCGTGGGCAAGCGCAACGGCATGTACGCCACCACCCGCCCCGACGATATGCTGGCCGCCGCCTTGCAAGGCGCGCTGGCCCAGGTCCCCTCGCTGGATCCCGCCCTGATCGAGGATGTCATCGCGGGCTGCGCCATGCCCGAGGCCGAACAGGGCATGAACGTCGCCCGCATGTCGCTGCTGCTGGCCGGGCTGCCGCAATCGGTGGCCGGCGTGACCGTCAACCGTTTCTGCGCCTCGGGCCTGCAGGCCGTGGCCGATGCCGCCGCCCGCATCCGCAATGGCGAAGCCGATGTCATGATAGGCGCGGGCACCGAGTCCATGAGCGCCATGCCGCAGATCATGGGCAACAAGGTCGCCCTCAATCCGGCCATCTTCGCCCGCGAAGCAACCCTGGGCATGGCCTATGGCATGGGCCTGACCGGCGAGCAGGTGGCCCAGCGCTGGAAGGTCTCGCGCGCCGACCAGGACGCCTTCGCGCTGGCCTCGCACCAAAAAGCCTGCGCGGCCATCGCGGCCGGCCACTTCCGCGCCGAGATCACGCCCTACACCATCGTCAAGCACCTGCCCGACGGCCGCAGCGGCGCGGTGCGCGTGACCGAACGACTGGCCGACACCGACGAAGGCCCGCGTCCGGACACCTCCCTCGACGCGCTGGCCCGCCTCAAGCCCGTCTTCGCCGCGGGTGGCAGCGTCACGGCCGGCAACAGTTCGCAGATGTCGGATGGCGCCGGCGCGGTCATCCTGGTCTCCGAGCGCATGCTCAAACAGTTCCAGTTGCAGCCCCTGGCGCGCTTCGTGAGCTTCTCGGTGGCCGGCGTGCCGCCCGAGATCATGGGCATCGGCCCCATCGCCGCCGTGCCCAAGGCCCTGGCGCGCGCCGGCATCGCGCTGCCGGACATCGGCTGGATCGAATTGAACGAGGCCTTTGCCGCGCAGTCGCTGGCGGTGATCCGCGATCTGGGCTTCGACCCGGCCCGCGTCAACCCGCTGGGCGGGGCCATCGCCCTGGGCCACCCCCTGGGCGCGACCGGCGCGCTGCGCACCGCCACGCTCGTGCATGGGCTGCGCCGCAGCGGGGCCCGCTACGGCATGGTGACAATGTGCATCGGCACCGGCATGGGCGCGGCCGGCATCTTCGAGGCGCTCTAAGTGAAGCTGGAATGGCTGCGCTATCTGCCGGCCGCCTGGCGGCCCGCCGCCCTGCGCCTGGGGTTCAACCTGCACCCGGCCTTTCGCGCCACGGGCGGACGGGTGACCGAGGTGTCCAGCGACTACCGCAACCTGCGCGTGCGCCTGCCCCTGAACCGGCGCACGCGCAATCTCATGGGATCCATTTACGGCGGCTCGCTGTTCGCCGTCACCGACGGGGCGCATCCGACGATGCTCATGCTCGCCCTGGGCCGGGAAGTCATCGTCTGGGACAAGGCGGCCAGCATCCGGTTTCGCCGCCCCGCCTACGAAACGCTGTATGCTCAGTTCCATCTGCCTCGCGAAGAAATCGCGCAGATACGCACCCTGCTCGATAGCCAGCACGAAACCACGCGCGTCTACACGGTCGAGCTCAAGGACGCCGCCGGCGTGGTCTACGCCGTGGTCGAACGCACGGTCTATCTCGCAGACAAAGCCTTCTACCGCCAGAAGACTTCAGGAGCCGCGCCATGGTCTGCCGCTACCGACTCTCCTGCCTGCCCCCCCTCGCCCGAGGAGGGCTCGCCGCCTTGATCCTCGTTTGCGCGGCGCCGGCGCGCGCCGACCAGACCATAGACGGCGTGGCCATCGCCTCCGAGGTCACCCAAGGCCCCCGGACCCTCAAGCTGGTGGGCGCGGGGGTGCGCACCAAGTTCGTCTTCAGGATCTATGTGGCCGCGCTCTATGCGCTCGAACCCAGCCAAGACGCGCGCCGCCTGATCGAAGGCCCCGGCGCGCGCCGCTTGCATCTGCAGATGCTGCGCGACGTCGACAGCGCGACGCTGGAAGAGGCCATGCACGACGAGCTCAAGGCCAACCACAGCGCCGACGACGTCCGGGCGCTCACGCCGGCCATCGAGCGCCTGTCGCAATTGCTCAAGACCACGGATCGCCTGCATGAAGGCGACACCATAGATCTGGAAATCGACGCCGGCGCGGTCGCCATCCTGTACAACCGCCAGAACAAAGGCCGCATCGACGATCCGCGGCTGCCGGCGGCGCTCATGCGCGTATGGCTGGGCGACAACCCGACGCAAACTTCGCTCAAACAGGCCCTGCTCGGCCTGCGCTAGGAAACCCATGGAAAGACTCTGGCTGCGCAACTATCCCGAAGGTGTTCCCCCCGAGATCCAGGCCAACGGTTCGCTGCTTGACGTGCTGGAAGAAGCCGTTGCGCGCTTTGCCGACAAAACGGCCTACCTCAGCCTGGGCGCGGCCATCAGCTACGGCGATCTCGACCGCCTGTCGCGCCACTTCGCCGCCTGGCTGCAGGCGCGGGGCCTGGGGCCCGGCGACCGCGTGGCCGTGATGATGCCCAACCTGCTGCAGTACCCGGTGGCGGTGTTCGGCATCTTGCGGGCCGGATGCGTGGTCGTGAACTGCAACCCGCTCTACACCGCGCGCGAACTGCGCCACCAGCTGGCCGACTCCGGCGCGCGCGCCATCGTCATCGCCGAGAACTTCGCCGCCACGCTGCAGGCCGTGCTGCCCGACACCCAGGTCCGGCATATCGTCGTGACGGCGGTGGGCGACATGCTGCGTCCGGTCAAGGCGCGCCTGGTCAACTTCGTGGTCCGCCACCTCAAGAAAGGCGTGCCGGCCTGGGCGCTGTCCGGCCATATCCGGTGGCGCGAGGCCCTGCGGCAAGGCGGCGAACAGCCCTATACCCGCCCCGCCGTCGCCGAGAACGACCTGGCCTTTCTGCAATACACCGGCGGCACCACGGGGGTGGCCAAGGCGGCCATGCTAAGCCATGGCAATATGGTGGCCAATCTCAACCAGGCCCATGCCTGGGTCCGCCCGCTGACGGTCGACGGCCAAGAGTGCGTGATAACCGCCCTGCCGCTCTATCACATCTTCGCGCTGACGGCCAACTGCCTGACCTTTCTCAAACTGGGCGCGCGCAATGTGCTCATCCTCGATCCGCGCAATATACCGGCCATGGTGCGCGAGCTGCGCCGCCATCCCTTTACGTGCTTCACGGGCGTGAACACTCTCTTTTGCGCGCTGCTCGGCGACAAAGGCTTTCAGGCGCTGGACTTCCACGCGCTGCGGCTCACCCTGGGCGGCGGCATGGCGGTGCAGAAGGTCGTGGCCGACCGCTGGCGCGCCCTGACGGGCAAGCCGCTGGCGCAGGCCTATGGCCTGACCGAAGCCTCGCCGGCCGTGGCGCTCAACCCGCTGGACCGGCAGGATTTCAACGGCTCGGTGGGCCTGCCCGTGCCCTCCACCGATATCTCCATCCGCGATGACCAGGGGCGCGAGGTGGACTTGGGGCAGACCGGCGAAATCTGCGTGCGCGGCCCGCAAGTGATGCGCGGCTATTGGCAGCAGCCCGAGGAAACCGCCCTGGTCTTCTATCCGGACGGTTTTCTGCGCACCGGCGACGTGGGCTATCTCAACCCCGAAGGCTATCTCTACCTGGTCGACCGCAAGAAGGACATGATCCTGGTCTCGGGATTCAACGTCTATCCCAGCGAGGTCGAAGACGTGGCCACGACCTGCTCCGGCGTGCGCGAAGCCGCCGCCGTGGGCTGGCCCGACAAACACTCCGGCGAATCGGTACGCCTGTTCGTGATCGCCGACGACCCGGCGCTTACGGAACAGGCCGTGATCGACCATTGCCGCCGCTACCTGACGGGCTACAAAGTGCCGCGCCATGTGGTGTTCCGCAAGGAACTGCCGCGCAGCAATGTGGGCAAAATCCTCAGACGCACCTTGCGCGACGAAGGCGGGGCGCAATGAAAAAAGCCCGCAAGCATGGCTTGCGGGCTTTTCCGACAATCTGGCGCGCCCGGCAGGATTCGAACCCACGACCCCTTGGTTCGTAGCCAAGTACTCTATCCAACTGAGCTACGGGCGCTAAAGAGGCGAGATTATATCGCCTTTTCAGCGCTTGTCCAGCGGCTCAGGCCGTCAGGGCCGGATAATCGATATAGCCGTGCTCGCCGCCGCCATAAAAAGTCTTCTGGTCCGGCGTATTGAGGGGCGAATGATTGCGCAGGCGCTCGACCAGGTCCGGATTGGCGATGAACAGCCTGCCAAAGGCGATCAGGTCGGCCGCCCCGCTTTCGACAGCGGCCTCTGCCAGCTTGCCGTCGTAGCCATTGTTGAGCATCCAGGCGCCCCGGCCGCCGGCATTGCGGTAGGCGGCCTTGAACCGCGCATAATCAAACGGCTGCGGGCCTTGCGAGAAATCCCTCGCGCCGCCCGTGGCGCCCTCGATGATATGGACATAAGCCAGGCCATAGCCGGCCAGGCGGGCGGCCACGTAGTCGAACAGCTCCTGGGGACGGTCGTCGCTGCTGTCATTGGCCGGCGTCACCGGCGAGAGACGGATGCCGACGCGGCCGCCGCCGATCTCGGCCACCACGGCGTCAAGCACCTCGAACAGGAAGCGGGCGCGATTCTCGATGCTGCCGCCATAGGCGTCATCGCGATGATTGGAGCCCGAGCGCAGGAACTGGTCGATCAGATAGCCGTTGGCCGCGTGCAGCTCCACGCCATCGAAGCCGGCCTCGCCCACGGCCGCGCGGGCGGCGCGGCGGAAGTCATCGACGATGCCCGGGATCTCGGCGGCGTCGAGCGCGCGCGGCGCCGAGGTCTCGGCGAAAGCGCCGCTGCCATCGGGATTGACGAGATAGGTCTTGGCCTTGGCCTGGATCGCCGAAGGCGCCACCGGCGCCTGGCCGCCGGGCTGCAGGGTGGTGTGCGAGATCCGGCCGACATGCCACATCTGCACGACGATCTTGCCGCCCTTGGCGTGCACCGCATCGGTCACGCGGCGCCAGCCCGCCAGTTGCTCGGGCGCATACAAGCCGGGCACATCGGCATAGCCCTGGCCCTGATGCGACACCGGCGTGGCCTCGGTGATCAGCAGGCCGGCGCTGGCGCGCTGCGCATAATAGGTCGCCGTGATGGGCTGGGGTACGGCATTGGGCGAACGATTGCGCGTCAGCGGCGCCATCACGATGCGATTGGCCAATTGCAGATCACCGACGGTGATGGGCTGGAACAACTTGGACATGAATGCCTCTCGAAAAAATACGGGCGAAGGAAACAGGCGGTTTACAACTCGGTCTGCAAGGTCTTCAGGAACTCGGCGATCGTGGCCTCGTTGCGCTGATAGAACACCCACTGCCCCATGCGGCGGGTCTGTACGAGCCCGGCGCGCTGCAGGATGCCCAGATGGGTGGACACGGTGGACTGCGACAATCCGCAGCGCTCGAACTGGCCCGCGCACACGCCGATATCCAGGGGATGCTCCTGCCCGGCGAAATGCCGCTCGGGCTCTTTCAGCCAGGCCAGGATATTCCGTCGCGCCGGATGGGCCAGCGCCTTGAGGATGTCTTCGGTGTTGATGCTCATTCGACTCTCTCGGATTGAGGCTTCCATCATATATCGAAAAATCTAAATATACAGATATATCGATATATGCGTAGGGATATGGGTGGGGATATTGTTGCGGGTATTGCGCATCAGAATCCTGCCCACGCCGCGGCGGACGCCGCCTAGGCGAAGCGGAAAAAGAAAAAAGCCTGCAAGCATCGCTTGCAGGCTTTTTGATATGGCGCGCCCGGCAGGATTCGAACCCACGACCCCTTGGTTCGTAGCCAAGTACTCTATCCAACTGAGCTACGGGCGCAGAAGAAAGATTATAGCGTGTTTTTCATGGTTGTCCAATCGCCTGCCGTTTGCCCGCTTTTTGCCCGCCTCGCGCGCCGGGGCGATGAATATAAATGAGACTTGTTATTTTCTGATTGACTGTCCGATGACGCTTCCCTGCTCCTGTCGCCCGCCCCGCGCGGCAAGACCGTTGTTTCTGAGGAGTCCCTTCCGTGTCGCCATCATCGGATAACACCCGCCGCTTCCTGCTCGCTCTCACCCTCGCCCTGGGCGCCTGCCTGGGCGCGACCGCCCAGGCGGCCGGCAAATTCAAGGTCGTCACCACCTTCACCATCATCGCCGACATGGCGCGCAACGTGGCCGGAGACGCGGCCGAGGTCACCGCCATCACCCGGCCCGGCGCCGAAATCCACGATTACCAGCCCACGCCCGGCGACCTGGCCCGCGCCCAGGATGCGCAGCTCATCCTCTGGAACGGCCTGAATCTCGAGCGCTGGTTCGAGCGCTTCTTCAGCCGCCTCAAAGATGTCCCCGGGGCCGTGGTCACGCAGGGCATCATCCCCATGGGCATCGAGGCCGGCCCTTATCTGGGCAAGCCCAATCCGCATGCCTGGATGTCGCCCGACAACGCGCTGATCTACGTGGACAATATCCGCGACGCCCTGGTCAAGCATGACCCGGCCCATGCCGATACCTACCGCGCCAATGCGCAGGCCTACAAGGCCCGCATCCGCGCAACCCTGGACCCCATCCGCGCGCGCCTGCGGGACATCGCGCCCGAACGCCGCTGGCTGGTGTCCAGCGAAGGCGCTTTCAGCTATCTGGCGCGCGACTTCGGCCTCAAGGAGCTCTATCTCTGGCCCATCAATGCCGACCAGCAGGGCACGCCGCAACAGGTGCGGCGCGTCATCGACCTGGTGCGCGAGCACGGCATACCGGCCGTCTTCAGCGAGAGCACGATTTCGCCCGCCCCGGCCATGCAGGTCGCGCGCGAGACCGGCGCGCGCTATGGCGGCGTGCTTTATGTGGATTCCCTCAGCGAATCCGACGGCCCGGTGCCCACCTATCTGGATCTGCTGCGGGTCACGACCGACACGATCGCACGCGGATTGCAGCCCTGATGCGCGCGCCCGAAGCCGCCGGCCTGAGCGTCGCGCAGGCCACCGTCACCTACCGCAACGGCCATACGGCGCTGCGCGACGCCAGCTTCGAGATTCCGCCCGGCAGCATCGCCGCCCTGGTGGGCGTCAACGGCAGCGGCAAGTCCACCTTGTTCAAGGCCATCATGGGCTTGCAGCGGCTGGCGCGCGGCGAGGTCCAGGTCCTGGGAATGACGGCGCGCGCGGCCCTGCGCCGCAAGCTGGTGGCCTATGTGCCGCAAAGCGAAGACGTGGACTGGCACTTCCCCGTCCTGGTCGAGGATGTCGTCATGATGGGACGCTATGGGCATATGGGTCCGCTGCGCCGGCCGCGCGCGGCGGATCGCCAGGCCGTGGCCTCGGCGCTGGCGCGCGTGGGCATGGCCGCGCTGCGCGCCCGCCAGATAGGCGAGTTGTCCGGCGGCCAGAAAAAACGGGTCTTCCTCGCCCGGGCGCTGGCCCAGGATGCGCGCCTGCTTCTGCTCGATGAGCCCTTCACCGGCGTGGACGTGGCCACCGAGGATGCCATCATCGCCCTGCTGGGCCGCCTGCGCGACGAGGGCCGCGTCGTGCTGGTCTCCACGCACAACCTGGGCAGCGTGCCGGAGTTCTGCGACCGCGCCGTGCTCTTGAACCGGACCGTGCTGGCCCATGGCCCCGTCACCGAGGTCTTCACGCAGGCCAATCTGCAAGCGGCTTTCGGCGGCGTGCTCAGGCAATTCGTGCTCAGCGACAGCGACGAGCGGCGCGCCCAGGCCGTGGGCATTTTCTCCGATGACGAGCGTCCGCTAGTGTTCTATGGCGACACCGCGACCCCGCGCGAACCCCGTCCCACGCCATGATCGCCCAACTGGCCGCGCCCTTCGCCTATGACTACATGCTCAAGGCCATGTGGGTTTCCGCCCTGGTGGGCATGGTCTGCGCCTTTCTGTCCGCCTACCTGATGCTCAAGGGCTGGTCGCTGATCGGCGATGCCCTGTCGCACGCCATCGTGCCCGGCGTGGCGGGCGCCTACATGCTGGGGCTGCCTTTTTCCGGCGGGGCCTTTCTATCGGGCCTGCTGGCCTCGGGCGCGATGCTCTTGCTCAAGCAGCGCACACCGCTGAAGGAAGACGTGGTCATCGGCCTGGTGTTCGCGGCCTTCTTCGGCCTGGGCCTGTTCATGGCTTCGCTGTCGCCCTCGGCGGTCAATCTGCAGACCATCATCATGGGCAACATCCTGGCCATCACGCCGCAAGACACGCTGCAGCTGGCCATCATCGGCCTGGTCTCGCTGGCCGTCCTGCTATGCAAATGGAAGGACTTGATGGTGGCCTTCTTCGATGAAAACCATGCCTGGTCGATCGGCCTCGATCCCCAAGCCCTCAAGGCGCTGTTCTTCACCCTGCTGGCGGCATGCACGGTGGCCGCCATGCAGACGGTGGGCGCCTTTCTGGTGGTGGCCATGGTGGTCACGCCCGGCGCCACGGCCTATCTGCTGACCGACCGTTTCGCGCGCCTGCTGGCCCTGAGCACGGCCATCGGCGCGGCCAGCAGCTTTGCCGGGGCCTACGCCAGCTATTTTCTGGACGGCGCCACCGGCGGCATCATCGTGCTCTTGCAGACGCTGTGCTTTCTGGCCGCCTTTGTCTTCGCGCCCAAGCATGGGCTGCTGGCCGCGCGCCGCCGCGCCCGGAAAACGCCATGAGCCCGCTGTCCGAACTGCTGTCGGCGCCGCTTGCGTTCGACTTCATGCGCCAGGCGCTCATGATTGCCGTCCTGGTCGCCGTCCCCACGGCGCTGCTGTCGTGCTTCCTGGTGCTCAAGGGCTGGGCGCTGATGGGTGACGCCGTCTCCCATGCCGTCTTCCCGGGCGTGGTGCTGGCCTACATGGCCGGCCTGCCGCTCGAAGCGGGCGCCCTGGCCGCGGGCATGCTCTGTGCCGCGGGCACGGGCTATCTACAGACCCACAGCCGGCTCAAGCAGGAAACCGTGATGGGCGTCGTCTTCTCCGGCATGTTCGGCCTGGGGGTGGTGCTGCATGCCGGCGCACGCAGCGATGTGCACCTGGACCACATCCTCTTTGGCGACATGCTGGGCACGGCCTGGCCCGATCTGCTGGAAAGCGGCGCCATCGCCTTGCTGGTGACGGGCGTCATCGTCCTGAAGTGGCGCGACCTCCTGCTGCAGGCCTTCGATCCCGTCCAGGCGCGCGCCCTGGGCCTGGCGGCCGGCCTGCTGCACTACGGGCTGCTGGCCTTGCTGTCGCTATCCATCGTGGGCGGCATGAAGGCCGTCGGCATCATCCTGATCATCGCGCTGCTGATCGCGCCCGGCGCCATCGCCCTGCTCCTGACCCGCCGCTTCGGCGCCATGCTGGTCTGCGCCGTCGCCGTCGCGGCCGGGGGCAGCCTGGCCGGCGTCTACCTGAGCTTTTTCCTCGACAGCGCGCCCGCGCCCACCATCGTGGTCTGCCTGTCGCTGCTGTTTCTCGCCGCGCTGGCCTGCCGGCGGATCAAGCGGCCGGCCGCGGCATGAACAGCCTCGGCGGCAAAACCATAACGAAAATCGGTCTTCCGCGCGGCTGACCGGCCTGGCGGCCAGCGATCCGCCCGCGCCCGGGCAGCGCCGGGGGGGCTGTCCTTACGGGCACGGCAGGCGCACAATCAGCGGGTAAGGCGGCATCCCTGCCCAGCGCTCAAAGGAAAACCGACATGACCGGCGCCCCCGTCCCCAGCCCTGCCCCCGATGTCATCCTGCACAATGGCCGCTTCACCACCCTGGACCGCGCCAACCCCACGGCCGGCGCGGTCGCGATCAAGGAGGGCCGCTTCCTGCGGGTCGGCCGCGACGAGGACGTGCTGCCCTTGGCCGGCGGCGCCACCCGGGTCATCGACCTGCATGGCAAAAGCGTGCTGCCGGGGCTGATCGACAATCACCTGCACATCATCCGCGGCGGCCTGAACTACAACATGGAATTGCGCTGGGACGGGGTCAAGCGCCTGGCCGACGCCATGGACATGCTCAAACGCCAGGTGGCGATCACCCCCGCGCCGCAATGGGTGCGCGTGGTGGGCGGATTCACCGAACACCAATTCGCCGAAAAACGCCTGCCGACCCTGGCCGAACTGAACGCCGTGGCGCCCGACACCCCGGTCTTCATCCTGCACCTCTACGATCGCGCGCTGCTCAACGGCGCGGCCTTGCGCGCCGCGGGCTATACCAAGGACACGCCGCAGCCCCCGGGCGGCGAAATCGTGCGCGACAGCGCGGGCAATCCCACCGGGCTGCTGCTGGCCAAGCCCAACGCTTCCATCCTCTATGCCACCCTGGCCAAGGGCCCCAGGCTGCCGTTGGACTACCAGATCAATTCCACGCGCCACTTCATGCGCGAACTCAATCGGCTCGGCGTGACCGGCGCCATCGACGCCGGCGGCGGCTCGCAGAATTACCCCGAGGATTACCAGGTGATTCAGCAACTGGCCGATGCCGGCCAGCTCACCCTGCGCCTGGCCTACAACCTGTTCACGCAGAAACCCAAGCAGGAGAAGCAGGACTTCCTGAACTGGACCTCGACCTCCAAGTACAAGCAGGGCGACGACTACTTCCGCCATAACGGCGCGGGCGAAATGCTGGTGTTCTCGGCCGCCGACTTCGAGGACTTCCGCCAGCCCCGGCCCGAGATGGGCCCGGAGATGGAAGGCGAGCTGGAGGAAGTGCTGCGGGTGCTGGCGCAGAACCGCTGGCCCTGGCGCCTGCACGCCACCTATGACGAAACGATAGATCGGGCGCTGGACGTGTTCGAGAAGGTCGACCGCGACATCCCGCTTGCCGGCCTGAACTGGTTCTTCGACCATTGCGAGACCATCTCCGAAAAATCGATCGGCCGTATCGCGGCGCTGGGCGGCGGCATCGCCGTGCAACACCGCATGGCCTACCAGGGCGAATACTTCATCGAACGGTATGGCGCGGCGGCCGCGGCGGCCACCCCGCCGGTCAAGCGCATGCTCGAACTGGGCGTGAATGTCTCGGCCGGCACGGACGCCACTCGCGTGGCGTCCTACAACCCCTGGGTCTCGCTGTCCTGGCTGATCACCGGCCGGACCGTGGGCGGCACCCAGCTTTACCCCCAGCGCCATTGCCTGGACCGCGAGACGGCGCTGCGCATGTGGACGGAGAAGGTCACCTGGTTCTCCAACGAAGTCGGCAAGAAGGGGTGCATCGAGGCCGGGCAGCTGGCCGACCTCATCGTCCCCGACCGCGATTTCTTCGCCTGCCCCGAAGCGGAGATCGCCGACACCACGGCCCTGCTCACCATGGTCGGCGGCAAGGTGGTCTATGGCGCCGGCCCCTTCGCCTCGCTGGATGAAAGCGCCCCGCCCCCCGCCATGCCCGATTGGTCGCCGGCGCGCACCTTCGGCGGCTATGCCGGCTGGGCCGACACGGCCGCCCCGGCCGATGGCACGCCCCTGCAGAAGGTCATGCGCCACGCCGCCGCGGCCTGCGGCTGCGCCAATCAGTGCAATGTGCACGGCCATCGCCATGCCACCGCCTGGAGCAGCAAACTGCCGGTGGCCGATCTGAAGAGTTTCTGGGGCGCGCTGGGCTGCGCCTGCTGGGCGGTGTGACATGGCTGAGAACACCCAACCGAACACGCCGGCCCCGGGGGCTTTCGCGCCGCTCAGGCAATCGGTCTTCGCGGTATTGTGGGCCGCCGCGGTGCTGGGGAATATCGGCAGTTTCATGCGCGATGTGGCCAGCTCCTGGCTGATCACCGATCTGTCGGCCAACCCGACCGCGGTGGCCCTGATCCAGACCGCGGCGACCTTGCCGGTCTTTCTGCTGGCCATTCCGGCGGGTGTGCTGTCGGACATTCTGGACCGCCGCCGTTTCCTGATTTTCGTGCAATTGGTGCTGGCCGGCGTCAGCGGCACGCTCCTGCTGCTGTCGTATACCGGCGCCCTGACGGTGGAGTACCTGATCGCGCTGACCTTCGTGGGCGGGATCGGCGCGGCGCTCATGGGCCCGACCTGGCAGGCCATCGTGCCCGAACTGGTGCCGCAAAAAGACCTCAAGGGGGCGGTGGCCCTGAATTCGCTGGGCATCAATATCGCGCGCGCCATCGGCCCGGCCGCCGGGGGCCTGATCCTGGCCAGCTTCGGCGCGGCGGTCACCTACGGCATGGACGTGCTGAGCTATGTCTTTGTCATCGCGGCGCTGCTGTGGTGGAAGCGGCCGGCGGCCACGGACACGGCGCTATCGGAAAACTTCCTGGGCGCTTTCCGCGCCGGCCTGCGCTACACGCGCGCCAGCAAGGAGCTGCACCGCGTGCTGCTGCGCGCGGCGGCCTTCTTCTTGTTCGCCAGCGCCGTCTGGGCCCTGCTGCCGCTGGTGGCACGCCAGATGCTGGGCGGCACGGCGAGTTTCTATGGCGTGCTGCTGGGCGCCGTGGGCGCGGGCGCCATCGCGGGCGCCCTGGTCATGCCCCGGTTGCGCCGCTGGCTGGACGCCGATGGCCTGGTGTTGCTGGCCTCGCTGGCCAGCGCCGCCGTCATGGGCGCGCTGGTGCTCGGTCCGCCCCAGTGGCTGGCCGTGGCCCTGTTGCTGCTGCTGGGCATGGGCTGGATCATGGCCCTGACCACCTTCAATAGCGTGGCGCAAGCCATCCTGCCCAACTGGGTGCGCGGCCGCGGCTTGGCCGTCTACCTCATGGTGTTCAACGGCGCCATGGCCGCCGGCAGCCTGGGCTGGGGCGCGGTCGCCCGCGGAATCGGCGTGCCGGGCGCGCTGGCGTCGAGCGCGGCCGGCCTGGTGATCGTGGCCCTGCTGTTTCACCGCGCCCGGCTGCCGGCGGGCGAGGCGGACCTGCAGCCCTCCAACCACTGGCCCGAGCCGCTCCTGACGGAGCCGGTCGCGCACGACCGCGGCCCGGTCATGGTGCAGATCGAATACCGCATCCGCAAGGAGGACCGGCCCGCCTTCCTGGCCGCGATCAAGCGCCTGTCGCTCGAACGCATGCGCGACGGCGCCTACGCCTGGGGCGTGACCGAACACACCAGCGACCCCGAGCGGGTGATGGAATGGTTTCTGGTGGAATCCTGGGCCGAGCATCTGCGCCAGCATCGCCGCGTCTCGCACGCCGACGCGGATCTGCAAAACGAGGCGGCGCGCTTTCACATGGGCCCCGGCAAGCCGGTGGCGCAACACTTTCTTGCGCTTTGACGCCCGGATGAAAAAAGCCCGCAAGCATGGCTTGCGGGCTTTTCCGACAATCTGGCGCGCCCGGCAGGATTCGAACCCACGACCCCTTGGTTCGTAGCCAAGTACTCTATCCAACTGAGCTACGGGCGCTAAAGAGGCGTGTTTATAGCATGCGCCGCCGGCAAGCACAAATCCACACCCCCGCCACGCGCACGCCCGCCCGGACGTTGCCGCAAATGATACCCACAGGTATCATTTTCTAGGACTCCCCCCAAACATGGCCAGGCGCCTCCGCCCGGCCCCCCGCGCCCGCCGCGCGGGTGAGAACACAAAGGCAGACACCCATGGTCCCCTCCCCTTATCGTCCCCCTTGGTACGTGGCGCTCTTTGGCATCGTGCTGGCCCTGATCGGCCTGGCGCTGACCGTGGGCGGCGCCCGATTGGTCAGCCTCAGCGGCTCCTGGTACTACCTGATCGCCGGTCTGGGCATGCTGGCGGCCGGCATCCTGCTCATGCGCCGCCGCAGCCTGGGCGCCTGGCTCTATGCCCTCGTATTCGTGGGAACGGTGGCCTGGGCCTTATGGGAAGTCGGCAGCGATTTCTGGCAGCTGGTGCCGCGCCTGGTCGGCCCCATCGTCCTGGCGCTGGTCACGCTGCTGATCTGGCCGGCCCTGCATGAGGGCGGCATGCGCAGCCGCGTGCGCCGCAATGCCTATCCCCTGGCCGGCGTGGCCGTGCTGGCGCTCATCGGTTTCGGCGTAGGCATGTTCCGCCCGCAAGGCGTGATCCGCAATGAGGCGGGCGCCCAGCCCCAAGTCGCCGCCGCGCCGCAGCCGGCGGCCGATTGGCAACACTATGGGCGCACGCCCGCGGGCACGCGCTACGCGCCGCTGACCCAGATCGACCCCAAGAACGTCGACCAGCTGCAAGTGGCCTGGACCTTCCGCACCGGCGATATCGCCGACAAGGGCGCCGAGAACCAGAACACCCCCATACAGATCGGCGACACCCTCTATGTCTGCACGCCGCGCAACAAGGTCTTCGCGCTGGAAGCGGACACCGGCAAGGAGCGCTGGCATTTCGATCCCGAGGCTTCCTCGCCGGTATGGCAACGCTGCCGCGGCGTCGGTTATTACGAAACCGCCGCCGCCCCGGCGGCTGGCGAGGCGTCAGCGGCGGCCTGCCGCAAGCGCATCATCCTGAGCACCATCGATGCGCGCCTGATCGCGCTGGACGCCGATACCGGCAAACCCTGCGAAGACTTCGGCCAGCACGGCACCGTGGATCTCAAGCAAGGCATGGGCGAGGTCAAGCCCGGCTATTACTTCCAGACCTCCGCCCCCACGGTCGTGCGCAACATGATCGTGATCGGCGGCTGGGTGTTCGACAACCGCGCCGTCGACGAACCCTCCGGCGCGGTGCGCGCCTTCAATGCCGACACCGGCGAACTGGCCTGGGCCTGGGACATGGGCGATCCGTCCATCACGGGGGTGCCGCCCGAGGGCAAGACCTACACGCGCGGCACGCCCAATGTATGGTCGACGCCGGCTTTCGACGACAAGCTGGGCCTGATCTATCTGCCTACCGGCAACTCGCCGCCGGACTTCTGGGGCGCCCATCGCAGCGACGCCGCCGAAAAGCATGCCTCGGCCGTGGTGGCGCTGGACATCGCCACCGGCCGGGAACGCTGGACCTTCCAGACCACGCATCACGATCTCTGGGACTATGACGTCGCCTCGCCGCCCGCGCTCTACGATATCCCCGATGGCAAGGGCGGCGCGCAGCATGCGCTCATCCAGCTGACCAAGCGCGGCCAGATCTTCCTGTTGGACCGCGCCACCGGCAAGCCGCTGGCCGAGGTGAAGGAACTGCCGGTGCCGCAAGGCGGACAGCAAGGCGATTGGACCTCGCCCACCCAGCCCTATTCGGTCGGCATGCCGGCCATCGGCACCGAGCCCTTTACCGAGGCCCGCATGTGGGGCGCCACCTTCTTCGATCAGCTCTGGTGCCGCATCGAGTTCAAGAAGATGCGCTATGAAGGCGAGTTCACGCCGCCCACGACCCAGCGCAGCCTGCAATACCCGGGCTATTACGGCGGCATGAACTGGGGCGGCGCGGCGGTCGATGAGTCGCGCGCCTATCTCATCGTCAATGACATCCGCATGCCGCAATGGATACAGCTCATCCCGCGCGCCGACGCCGACAAGGAGGGCGCGGCCGGCGTGCACGACGGCTTCGCCCCGCAGACCGGCACGCCTTATGGCGTGTCCAAGAACGGCTTCATGTCGCCGCTGGGCGTGCCCTGCCATGCGCCGCCCTATGGCACGCTGTCGGCCATTGACCTGAAGACGCGCCAGTTGGTATGGCAGGTTCCCATGAGCACGCTGCAGGACACCGGCCCGCTGGGCATGAAGACCGGCCTGCAGATTCCCATCGGCATGCCCACGCTGGGCGGCCCGCTGGCCACGGCGTCGGGTCTGGTGTTCTACGCCGGCACGCAGGATTACTATCTGCGCGCCATGGACACCGCCTCGGGCCAGGAGCTCTGGAAAGCCCGCCTGCCGGTGGGCGCGCAGGCCACGCCGATGAGCTTTGTCTCGCCCAAGAGCGGGCGGCAGTATGTGGTACTGTCGGTCGGCGGTTCGCGCCAATCGCCCGACCGGGGCGACTACGTGATCGCCTACGCCCTGCCCGGCAAACCCTGAGCCCGCCCGCAAGACCATGACCGCCCCCGACCCGACCGCCGCCATGCCTGCTGCCTCGCCGCGCGGCCGGGTCACCCGGCGCGGGCGCGACCGCGGCGAGCAATTGCTGCGCGTGGCCGCCGATCTCTTCCTGGCGCGCGGCTATGACAACGTCACGCTGGATGAGATCGTGGCGCTGGCGGGCGGCTCCAAGACCAATATCTACCGCTACTACGGCAATAAGCAGGGTTTTTTCCGCCATGTGGTGGAATATCTCTGCGATGGTTTCCTGGCTCCCCTGTTGAGCCTGGACGTCGAGACCGGCGGACTGGAAGGCGCGCTGCGCCGCCTGGCCCGCACCCTGGTCGCCGCCATGCTGCAACCGCGCCAGGTGGCCTTCTATCGCATGGTGGTGGCCACCTCGGCGCGCCTGCCCGAAGTCGGCCGGGCCTGGTTCGCCCATGGCCCGGCGGCCTCGCGCGCGGCCTTCGCCCGCCTGCTGCGGGCCCAGATCGCGCTGGGCGGCATCGACGCCGGCACGCGCGTGGACGAAGTCGCCGCTCAATTGCATGGCGCCCTGGTCTACGATTTTTTCACCCGCACCGTCATGCTGGGCGCGCATCCCGACAACGCGGATGTCGAAGCGGCCATCGATGCGCTGGTGCGCAGCGCCAAGCGCTGGCTTTCCCCCGACGCTCAGTGACCCCATCCCGTTTTCTCTGTCCGCTCGTCCTGCTGCTGCCCCTGCCCGCCCTGGCGCAGACACCCACCCTGGCCCCCATCGTCGTGACCGGCACCCGCAACGGAACCTCGGTGCTGGATACGCCCGCCTCGGTGGACGTGATCGACGGCAAGGCCCTGCGCGCCCATGCGCTGCAGATCAATCTGTCGGAAAACCTCGGCGGCGTGCCCGGCCTGCAGATCCAGAACCGCCAGAACTATGCGCAAGATCTGCAGCTGTCGATCCGCGGCTTCGGGGCGCGCTCGACCTTCGGGGTGCGCGGCTTGCGGCTTTATGTGGACGGCATCCCGGCCACCATGCCCGACGGCCAGGGCCAGACCTCCAACATCGACATCGGGTCGGCCGACCGGGTGGAAGTGCTGCGCGGCCCCTATTCGGCGCTCTACGGCAACTCCTCGGGCGGCGTGGTGCAGGTCTTCACCGAAGACGGCGCCCGCCCGCCGCGCCTGCAGGCCAGCATGGCCGCCGGCAGCTACGGCACCTTCCGCTATGGCGCCCAGGCCAGCGGCGCGGCCGGCGCCGGCATCGGCGAGCTGGACTATGTGGTCAACCTCAGCCGCTTCACCACCGACGGCTATCGCGACCATAGCGGCGCGCGCAAGAACCTGGCCAATGCCAAGCTGGGCCTGCAGCTGGACGATGCCAGCCGCCTGACCCTGGTCCTGAACAGCGTCGATCTCAAGGCCCTGGATCCCATGGGCCTGACGCGCCAGGAGTTCGACAGCGACCCGGCCGGCGCCTCGCCCGCGGCCGAACGCTTCAACACCCGCAAGACCGTGCGGCAGACCCAGGGCGGCCTGATCTATGAGCGCAAGATCGACGCCGACAACGACCTGCGCCTCATGGTCTATTACGGCCAGCGCGAAACCTGGCAATACCAGAGCATTCCGGTGGCCGTGCAGCGTCCGCCGACCCAGCCCGGCGGCGTCATCGGCCTGCAACGCGACTACGGCGGCGTGGACGCGCGCTGGACCTCGCGCACGCGCCTGGCCGGCCGTCCCCTCACCCTGGTCGGCGGCGTGGCCTATGACAGCCTGCGCGAGCGCCGCAAGGGCTACCAGAACTTCGTGGACGGCGGCGCCATCCTGGGCGTCAAGGGCGCGCTGCGCCGCGACGAGACCAACGAGGTCTACAACATCGATCCCTACCTCCAGGCATCCTGGGAATTCCTGCCCCGCTGGACGCTGGATGCGGGCCTGCGCTACAGCACGGTGGATTTCGATTCGCGCGACCACTACATCGCGCCCGGCAATGGCGATGACAGCGGCAGGGCGCGCTATCGCCGCGCCCTGCCGGTGGCGGCGCTGCGCTACGCGATCGATGAAGACAGCAATGTCTATATCTCGTATGGCAAGGGATTCGAGACGCCCACCATGAACGAGATCTCCTATCGTCCCGACGCGCGCCCCGGCCTGAACTTCGGCCTGCAGCCCTCGGTCAGCAGCAATCTGGAGGCCGGCATCAAGCATCGCCTGGCCGGCGGCCTGGCCACGGCAGCCGTCTTCCACACCAGCACCGACAACGAGATCGTCTCGGCCGGCAGCATCGACGGACGCAGCAGCTATCGCAACGCCGGACGCACGCGCCGCGACGGCGCCGAACTAGCCTGGGAAAACGAGTTCGGCTCGCATTGGCGCACGCGCCTGGCCTACACCTTCATCAATGCGCGCTACCGCGACGACGTGGCCGGCAGCGGCATCTCGGCCGGCAACAACATCCCCGGCGTGGCGCGCCAGGCGCTGTACGCGGCCCTGGCCTGGGCGCCGCCCGAAGGCTGGCAGGCCGGCATCGAGGCCCGCTACCTCGACAAGCTCTATGTCGACGACGCCAACAGCGACGCGGCGCCCAGCTATGTCGTGGCGGCGCTGTCGGGCGGCTATATCTGGAAAAACGGGCCCTGGACCTGGAACGCCTATGCCCGCGTGGACAATGTCTTCGACCGCCGCTACGCCGGCTCGGTCATCGTCAACGAAGGCAATGGCCGCTATTTCGAGCCCGCGCCCGGGCGCAACTGGAGCGCCGGCCTGACGCTGGCCTACCGCTTCTAGCCGGCCCGGGCCGCGCCGGCCTCAATCGGCAAAGCGCAGGCGCGCAAAGCTGGCGGCGCTCGCCAGCGCGGCGCAGAGCGCCCCCAGCCACAGGGCCCAGCCGGTGCCGCCCATGCCCGCCATGTGCAGACAGGCCGCCACCAGCGCGGCGCCCGAGGACTGGCCCAACAGGCGCACCGTGCCCACCATGCCGCTGGCGCCGCCCGCGCGTCCCGGCGGCGCGGCGCTGATGATGGCGCGCAGATTGGGCGACTGGAAAAACCCGAAGCCGGCGCCGCATACCGCCATGCGCCAGCCGATATCCCACACCGAAGGCTGGTCCGGCATCATGGCCAGGCCGAGCATGCCCAGGGCCAGCACGGCCAGGCCCACGCCGCCCAGCATGCCGGCGGGATAGCGATCCGACATCCGGCCCGCGATCAGCGCCGCCAGCGCCGCCAGCACCGGCCAGGGCGTGATCAGAAAGCCGGTCGCGACCTGGGAATAGCCCAGCACCTGCTGCAGCATGAAAGGCAGGGACACGAAGGCCAGGGCCTGAGTCGCGAAGGCGCAGACCGCCGTGGCGGCCGACAAGGCGAAGACCGGGCGGCGCAGCAGGTCCACCGCCAGAATCGGCGCCGGATGGCCGGCCTGACGGTAGAGCAGCAGCAGCAGACAGACGAGCGCCACGGCCAATTCGGCGGCCACGCGCAGCCCGGGCGCGTAGTGCGCCGCCTCGCTCAGGCCCAGCACCAGGAAAGACAGAAACCCCGCGCACAGCAGGCCGGCGCGCCATTCGAAGCGATGACCCGAAGGGGCCGTGGCCGGCAGGCCGCGCAAGGCCAGCACCAGCGCCGCGAGGCCAACCGGCACGTTGACCAGGAACAGCCAGTGCCAGGATCCATAGACCAGGATCAGCGAAGCCAGCGTGGGGCCGGCGGCAAACGACAACCCCACCACCAGCGCATTGATCCCCAGGCCGCGTCCCAGCGCATGCGAAGGGTAGATAAAGCGCACCAGCGCGCCGTTCACGCCCATCACGCCGGCCGCGCCCAGGCCCTGCAAGATGCGCGCGCCCACCAGCACCGGCAGCGAAGGCGCCAGCCCGCAGGCCAGCGAAGACAGGATGAAAACGATCAGGCCGGAGAGATAGACGCGCCGATGGCCGAACACATCGCCCATGGCCGCGGCGGGCAGCAGGGCCGCCACCATGGCGAGCTGGTAGGCGCTGATCACCCAGATCGAGGCCGACTCCGTGGCGTTGATCTCGCGCGCGATCGTGGGCAGGGCGGTATTGGCGATCGCGGTGTCCAGGCTGGCCATGCAGACCGCCAGCATGACGGCCGCCATGGAGCTCAAGCGTTCGGATTCCGGAACACCGGCGCCGGCCGGATAGACTTCATTGCGTGAGAACGTCAGCAGCATGGCGGCAAAAAGGGATGACCCAGGTCTTATATATGAGTTGAGCGTCACTATACTTCCAACATCCGCCCGCCGCGAAATTCGTGCTTACAGGCGGCTGTCGGCGGCCACCGCCAAGGAGAACGCCATGCAGGAATCCCGACCGCCTTTGCCTCCCTTCAGCCGCGAAAGCGCCATGCTCAAAGTGCGCGCCGCCGAAGACGCCTGGAATGGCCGCGACCCGGCCAAAGTCAGCCTGGCCTATACGCCGGACACGCATTGGCGCAATCGCGCCGAGTTCATCGACGGGCGCCAGGAAGTCATCGCCTTTCTCACGCGCAAATGGGCCCGCGAACTGGACTATCGCCTCATCAAGGAACTGTGGGCGCACGACCGCAACCGCATCGCCGTGCGCTTTGCCTATGAATGGCGCGACGACTCCGGCCACTGGTTCCGCTCCTATGGCAACGAGAACTGGGAGTTCGACGACCAGGGCCTCATGCGCCAGCGCCATGCCAGCATCAACGACCTGCCCTTGCGCGAGGACGAGCGCCTGTTCCACTGGCCGCTGGGCCGGCGGCCCGACGATCACCCCGGCCTGACCGAACTCGGGCTGTAGCGCGGCTGGCGGCGCCATCAAGCGCCTGCCATTGCAACCCCTCATTATCAAACCGCCGTGATTCGGGCCGATTGTGTTCGCCCGGCACGGCCGGCCCGCCCCCGGATGACTACCTTGCGCGCATGCATGCCGCGCAGAGGCGAGTGACAACCTGCTGCGACGCTTGCGTGAATGTCAATATGGGGAGCAAATGTCCTGACAACCGGTGGCATCGTGAGTGGTATAGGTAAGCACTACGGCTGGTGATACATAATGATGCGCCTACCGCCGATCTGGCAGGCA
This sequence comes from Bordetella pseudohinzii, assembly GCF_000657795.2. Classification (GTDB taxonomy): domain Bacteria; phylum Pseudomonadota; class Gammaproteobacteria; order Burkholderiales; family Burkholderiaceae_B; genus Bordetella; species Bordetella pseudohinzii. The sequence goes on along the minus strand of NZ_JHEP02000011.1, from coordinate 80,465 downwards.
CGAATAGTGATCGCGTCAATGCTATTGATACTTGTGTACTGGGACAGGGTTCGTCTTCTTCCCCAGTTCATGATACTAAGCATCGTGATACTCGACCGAGTTGCGGAAAGCGGGGAAATCAATCCTTACAGAGAGCTGCGCGGCTGGCGCATCATTCAAAACCCTTGGCTGGCATTTTTTCTAAGCTATGCCATATGGATGAGTTGGTTAGTTTTTGGTGAATAAGCAGCACGCCCACAAACTGCACAAGGCCCTGGCGCTACTCCTTGCCCTGGCATGTCTGCCGTCAACGGCAGTTCCACGTATCCCATCAATCTCGTCTGAAGAACGAGCGATATTAGTCACGCACTCCGTCAATGGCATGATCCGGATTGTCAGCTGGAAGGCGTTGCGGGATCAACGGATCGTCAAGCAGGATCTAGACTATTCCTGCGGGTCCGCAGCTCTCGCCACGCTGCTTAACGCCTACTACGGCCAAAACTTGACTGAGGCAGTTTTACTGCGGGCCATGAACAAAGGCGATGGTCGTGCAAGCTTTGCCGACATGGCACGAGTCCTGCCGCAATTCGGATTTAGGGCGCAAGGTTTCGCCACGACCTGGCATCAACTGAAAAAGCTGCGGAAACCAGTAATTGTCTATATCAGGCAGCGTGATGAGAATCACTTCTCGGTGCTACGCGGCATCAGCGATGAAACGGTATGGCTGGCTGACCCTGCCTATGGAAACCGCACCTACAGCCGGCAACAGTTCCTATCGATGTGGACTACTCGCGGCGACAAGCCCGATGCCGAATTGGTCGGAAAATTCCTTGCCATTTCCCCCGGCACCGACAGCATAGAAATCGAAACGGATTATTTCACCCGCAGGCCTGTCCGACAGACAAGATCGGTAGTCCATCCAGCAAACCGAGTCAAAACACCTTGGTTTGGGCGATAAGCCTAAAAAGGAAAAGGCCCGCGATTTGCATCGCGGGCCTTTTGTATCTTGGCGGAGACGGTGGGATTCGAACCCACGATGCAGTTTTTAGCCACATACTCCCTTAGCAGGGGAGCCCCTTCAGCCTCTCGGGCACGTCTCCGAAGAATCCGAGATTCTACACGAATTTTTTGCGGTTTTTGCCGGCTGGCCGGGAAAAATACGCAAAAAGCGGACGCCTCGGCGTCCGCCCGGCCTCAAGCCGCGGGCGCCTGGTCCAGGCCGAAGGCCTTGTGCAGGGCGCGGACGGCCAGCTCCATGTATTTGTCGTCGATGATGACCGAGGTCTTGATCTCGCTGGTGCTGATCATCTGGATGTTGATGCCTTCTTGCGAAAGCGTCTGGAACATCAGGCTGGCCACGCCGACATGCGAGCGCATGCCGATGCCGACGATGGAGACCTTGGCGACCTTCTCGTCGGTGACGAGCTCGCGCGCGCCGACGGCGGGGATGATGTCGCGCTTGAGCAGTTCGACCGTGCGCAGGTATTCGTTGCGGTTCACGGTGAAGGAGAAATCGGTGGTGCCGGCGACCGATTGGTTCTGCACAATCATGTCGACGTCGATGTTGGCGGCGGCGACCGGACCCAGGATCGAGTAGGCGATACCGGGTTTGTCGGGCACGGCCAGCAGGGTGATCTTGGCTTCGTCGCGGCTGAAGGCGATGCCGGAGACAACGGCGGCTTCCATTTTTTCGTCTTCCTCAAAAGTAATCAGCGTGCCCGAAACCATTTCTTCTTCGAGCGGAATGAGCGGGTCGGTCAGGGAGGACAGCACCCGGGTCGGCACACGGTATTTGCCGGCGAACTCGACCGAACGGATCTGCAGCACCTTGGAGCCCAGCGAGGCCATTTCGAGCATTTCCTCGAAAGAGACCACGGGCATGCGGCGCGCCTCGGGAACCACGCGCGGATCGGTGGTGTAGACCCCGTCCACATCGGTATAGATCAGGCACTCGTCGGCCTTGATCGCGGCCGCCACGGCCACGGCCGAGGTGTCCGAGCCGCCACGGCCCAGCGTCGTGATGTTGCCTTCCGGGTCCACGCCCTGGAAACCGGTGACGATGACCACGCGGCCGGCGTCCAGGTCGGCGCGGATGCGAGCGTCGTCGATCGAATTGATGCGGGCCTTGGTGTAGGCCGAGTCGGTCACAATGGGAACCTGCCAGCCGGCATAGCTGCGCGCGGCCACGCCCTCGGCCTGCAGCGCGATGGCCAGCAGGCCGCTGGAGGCCTGTTCGCCGGTGGCGGCGATCATGTCGAGTTCGCGCCCGTTGGGTTGCGGCGTGATTTCGCGGGCAAGGCCCAGCAGGCGATTGGTCTCGCCCGACATGGCCGAGGGCACCACCACGACCTGGTGGCCGGCGGCGTGCCACTTCGCGACGCGGCGCGCCACATTCTTGATGCGCTCGATGGAGCCCATCGACGTACCGCCATACTTGTGAACGATCAGGGACATCTCGTACTCTGGCTTGGGGCCCGCCAGGGCGGGCAAAGTCCATGATTTTAGCGCATGGTGAAATTTTGCGCAGACAGCGCCCGCGCGCGGCCCGATATCAGGGCCGCGTCGCGGCAGGCGGCGGCAAGGCTTCCAGCCACACCCTGCCCCGATGGCAGCGGATGACATGGCCCTCATGGACCACGCGCAGCTGGCGGTCATGGCCCAGGGCATGCAGCTGGCGCAGCTGCCGCATCAAGTCGGCCAGGCGCGCCTCGGTCGGCATGCGCAGGCCGGCCGCCGACAGCCAGTAGCGCAGCACCTGGGCCTGGCGCGGCGGCGACAAGGCGCGCCAGGGCGCCAGCCCGAAACCCCGCCCATCGCCATCCGGCTGCAGGCGCGCAAAGTCCTCGCGCGCCACCTCTTGCAGAATTTCCACGGCCTCGCCCATCTGGCGCGCATGGCGGGCCACGATGGCCTGCCAGCCCGGCCAGCGCGCATCCAGCAGCGGCGCAAGCGCGGTGCGCACGGCCGCCCGGGTATAGCGGGGGTCGGCGTTGCTGGGATCCTCGACCGCCTGCCAGCCGGTCAGGCCGGCGAAGGCCCGGGCCGCCTCGCGGATGTCCTGGCGGGCCAGATCCAGCCAGGGCCGCAGATAGACCAGCCCGTCGCGCAGGCTCCGCGCCCGCATGGCGGCCATGCCGTCCACGCCGGTGCCGCGCAACAGGCGCAACAGCACGGTCTCGGCCTGGTCATCGCGGTGATGGGCCAGCAGGACGCGGCCCGCCCCATGGCGGCGGGCCAGCTCGGCCAGGGCGGCATAGCGGGCTGCCCGCGCGGCCGCCTCGATGCCGCTGCCGTCCGCCGGCACGTCCACATGGGCCACATGCACGGCGATCCCGAGCAGATCGCCCAATTGCGTGGCGCGCCGCGCCCAATCATCGGCCTGGGCCTGCAGGCCGTGATGGACATGGAAGGCCAGCAAGGGCCGCCCAGGGTCGGCCAACGCCGCGGCCAGCGCGAGCATGGCCGAGTCGGCGCCCGCGCTCAGGGCGACGGCGACGGTCTCATCCTGGGGCAGTCCGGCCAGCGCCGCGCGCACGCGCGCCACCGGAACCGGCCCCAGGGCCTGGGCGTAAGTGTCGGGGAGAGGGCGGCGGGACATGGCGTCGCCCCGGCGGACTTATCCGCGGACTTCCTGGTAGCGGCCGTAAGCCAGCACGCGCTCCAGACGCTGCGCGACCAGCGCTTCGGGGCTCAGGCCCTGAAGCTGGCGCAGCGAATCGCCCAGGGCGCGGCGCAGCAGGCGCGCCATGACGCGGGGATCGCGGTGGGCGCCGCCCACCGGTTCGTTGACCACGCGGTCGATCAGGCCCAGGTCCTTCAGGCGCGGCGCCGTGATGGCCAGGGCCTCGGCGGCCTCGGGCGCCTTGTCGGCGCTGCGCCACAGGATGGAGGCGCAGCCTTCGGGCGAAATCACCGAATACGTCGAGTATTGCAGCATGAGCACGGCATTGCCCACGGCGATGGCCAGCGCTCCGCCCGAGCCGCCCTCGCCGATGATGGTCACGATGACCGGCACCTTGAGTTCGGCCATGACGTAAAGATTGTGGCCGATGGCTTCGGACTGGCCGCGCTCTTCGGCGCCGATGCCCGGATAGGCGCCCGGCGTGTCCACGAAGGTGAAGATGGGCAGCTTGAATTTCTCGGCCAGGCGCATCAGGCGCAGGGCCTTGCGATAGCCTTCGGGCCGGGGCATGCCGAAGTTGCGCGCGGCGCGCTCCTTGGTGTCGCGGCCCTTCTGGTGGCCGATCACCATGCAGGGCATGCCGTTGAAGCGGGCCAGCCCGCCGACGATGGACTGGTCGTCGGCATACATGCGATCGCCGTGCAATTCATGGAAATCCGTGAAGATCTCGCGCACATAATCCAAGGTATAGGGGCGCTGCGGGTGGCGGGCCACCAGCGCCGTCTGCCAAGGCGTCAGCTTGGCATAGATGTCCTTGGCCAGCGTCTGACTCTTCTGCTGCAGACGGCCGATTTCATCGGAGATGTCCACGGCGGAATCGGCCTGCACATAGCGCAGCTGCTCGATCTTGTTCTCAAGTTCGGCTAGCGGTTGTTCAAATTCCAGAAATGTATTGCGCATGAAGTGTGGTTCCGTTGATGGGCGCTGGCGGGCTCAGTACTGGACCGGGGTCGGTTCCAGGCTGCGCCACAAATACCAGGTCGCCACGGTACGCCAGGGCTGCCACGCCAAAGAGACCTCTCGGGCCTCGAAGCGCGAAACGGGCTCGCCGCTGAAATAGTGTAACGAGATTGCCTTGAGCAACCCAAGATCATCCAGCGGCAGCACATCCGGGCGCTGGAGATTGAAAATCAAAAACATCTCCGCCGTCCAGCGCCCGATGCCGCGGATGGCAACCAGCTCCGAAATGACGGCTTCGTCGTCCATCGTCGCCCAACGCTCGGGGTGAACTTTGCGCTGGCCGAAATGATCGGCCAGATCCTGCACATATTCGGCCTTGCGCTGGGACAGGCCGGCGGCGCGCAGCCCAGCCACGCCGGCGCGCAGCACCGTGGCCGGGGTGGGCCGCTTGCCGGCCACGTCGAGCAGCCGCGTCCAGAGGCCGTCGGCGGCCTTGGTCGAGATCTGCTGCCCGACGATGGCGCGGGCCAGCGTCACGAATGGCGTGCCGCGCGACATCAGCCAAGTATGGCTGTGCTGGGGGATGATTTTCTTGAGAATGCGGTCGCGGCGCATCAGGTGCGCCACGGCGTCTTCCCAATAATCGGGCTTGATGGATTCGAGATCGGAACTGGGCATGGGCGGGATCTCAGGCGCGCCGCCACTGGGTCACGCCGCCAGGCTTGTCGTCCAGTTCAATGCCGGCTGCGCGCAGTTCGGCGCGGATGGCGTCGGCGCGGGCGAAATCGCGCGCCTGCTTGGCCTGGGCGCGCTCGGCGATCAAGGCCTCGATCGCGGCGGCATCCAGCTGCTCGCCCGCCCCGCCCTGCTGCATGGCGGCGGAAGAGTACCGGGTGGGCGACTGGAAATAGGCCACCGGATCCTGCTGCAGCAGGCCCAGCAGCGCCCCCAGCGCCTTGAGTTGGCCGGCGGCGCGGCCATCGCGCTGGCGATTGGCCTGGCCCGCCAGCTCGAACAGCGCGGCCACCGCGCCGGAGCTATTGAAATCATCGTCCATCGCGGCCTTGAAGGCCTGCGCCTGGGTTTCGTCCCAGTCGATGCCGGCGCCGTCGGGCGCCACGTTCTGCAAGGCCTGGTAGAGGCGGTCCAGGGCATTCTGGGCGTCGACCAGATTGTCGGGCGTGTAGTTCTGCGGGCTGCGGTAATGGTTGCGCACAATGAAAAAGCGCAGCATCTCCGCCTCGCGCGGATTGACGGTGTATTCCGCCTGGCTGTCAGGCGCTTCGCCCTGCGCGATGGTCTGCCGGATGGTGCGGAAGTTGCCCAGCGATTTGGACATCTTGTCGGCATCGACCATCAAGGGCCCGCAATGCATCCAGATATTGGCCAAGGTGCCGCCGAAGGCGCCCTCGGTCTGGGCGATTTCGTTTTCGTGGTGCGGGAATTTCAGGTCCGGACCGCCGCCATGAATGTCCAGCGGCAGGCCCAGCAGGCTCTTGCTCATGGCCGAGCACTCGATATGCCAGCCCGGACGGCCGAAGCCATAGGGAGACTCCCATTTGGTTTCCGGCGGCTCCTCGGGCTTGGCGGCCTTCCAGAGCACGAAATCCAGGGGATCGCGCTTGGAGGAATCCACGGCCACGCGCTCGCCGGCCCGCAGGTCGTCCAGCGTCTTGCCCGACAGCTTGCCGTAGCCCGGAAAGCCGCGCACGGAATAATTCACGTCGCCGTCGTCGGCCTGGTAGGCCAGGCCCTTCTGCTCCAGGCGGCCGATGATGTCCAGCATCTCGCCCACGTATTGCGTGGCGCGCGGCTCCTGGTCGGGCCGCGCCACGCCCAGGGCGCCTTCGTCGGCGTGCATGGCGTCGATAAAGTAATCGGTGACCTCGTGCATGCGGCGGCCGGTCTCCACGGCGCGGCGGATGATCTTGTCATCGATATCGGTAATATTGCGCACATAATCGACGGCATAGCCGCTGGCGCGCAGCCAGCGCTGCACCACGTCGAAGGACACCAGCATCCGGGCGTGGCCCAGGTGGCAGTAGTCATAGACGGTCATGCCACACACGTACATGCGCACCTCGCCGGCATGGACCGGCTTGAAGGCTTCTTTGGTACGCGACAATGTGTTGTAGATGTGCAGCATGGCGCTCGTGTTTGGCTATCTGGGCGTCGTTGGAGGGTTGCCGGCCCGGCCCCGACATCGAGGGCGGACATACCCGCATGCCGCCCGGGGCGGGCATGCCTGAAGGCCATTGCCGCAACCGGGGCTAAAATGGCGATCGTAAAGTATAGCAAGCGGTCTGCCGCCGCGCTTTCGGACAGGCCCTCCACCGACGGATACCCATGACCTACAAGCCGCTTACCTGCTCTCTTGTGCTGGCGCTGGCCTTATGCGGCGCGGCCGCCCATGCCCAATCCATGTACGGAGGCTCGTCCGAAGGCCGCGATCCCAACATGACCAAGCTGGACGAGCCGCCGCCCGAAGGCGGCTGGGACGGCCTGGCCCGGCTGCTGGAGGCCGCCAAGCCGGGCGTCGACACCCGCCTGGACCCCACGCCCTCGCAGATCACCGACCATATCGAGCGCCTGCTCAACGCCGGCCGCAACGAAGAAGCGCTGAAGATGATCGAGGCGCGCATCGAAGCTTCGCGCAAGATCCCCGGCACCGACGTCCAGCTGATGTTCCAGCATGCGCGCGCCCTGGCCGCGCTGAACCGCGGCCAGGAGGCCGAGGCCATCTACGACGAGATGACCACGCGCTTTCCCGAGCTGCCCGAACCCTGGAACAATCTGGGCGCGCTGTATGCCGCCCGCGGAGAGCTGGACCAGGCCCAGGATGCGCTTAACATGGCATTGCGGGCCGATCCGAATTACGCGGCCGCCCGCGCCAACCTGGGCGATGTCCAGCTCATGATCGCATTGCGCACCTATCGGCAAGAAGCCGCGCGCGGCGTTCCTGGCATGAAGGAAAAAGCCCAGGAGCTGGAAAAACTACTGAAGGACAAATCGCACTCATGACCGCTTTTGTTTCCCGCATCAAGCCGCTGGGCCGGTGGGCCGGCGCTTTCCTGCTGGCGGCCCTGCTGCCCCTGAGCGCCGGCGCGCAGCCGGCCTCCCCCTCCCCCTCTCTTTCAGAAGGCACTACATCCATGAGCAATCCTCGCGTCAAGCTGCACACCAATCAAGGCGACCTGGTCATCACCCTGGATGCCGAAAAGGCCCCCAAGACGGTCGAGAACTTCCTCGCCTACGTGAAGGACGGCTTCTATAACGGCACCGTCTTCCACCGCGTCATCGACGGCTTCATGATCCAGGGCGGCGGCTTCGAACCGGGCCTGAAGCAAAAGCCCACCCGCGCCCCGATCGAAAACGAGGCCAACAACGGCCTGAAGAACGACAAGTACACGCTCGCCATGGCCCGCACCAGCGATCCGCACTCGGCCACCGCCCAGTTCTTCATCAACGTCGCCAACAATGACTTCCTGAACTTCACCGCGCCGACGCCGCAGGGCTGGGGCTATGCCGTGTTCGGCAAGGTCACCGAAGGCACCGAGGTGGTCGACAAGATCAAGGGCGTGAAGACCGGCAACAACGGCTTTCACCAGAACGTCCCCAAGGAGGACGTGATCATCGAGAAGGCCGAAGTCCTTGAATAAGCTCGTACTGCCGGGCTCGCTCTGGCTGGCCTCCGATGTGCACCTGGGGCCGGCCACGCCGGCGACCGCCGAAGCCTTCATGGGTTTTCTCCAGGCCGCCGCCGAGGAGGCCGATGCGCTTTTGCTGCCCGGCGACATCTTCGACGCCTGGATCGGCGACGATGTCATCCGCGCCGCGCCGCCCTGGCTCGCCCAGGCGCTGCAGGCCATCAAGGCCACGGCGGCCCGCATCCCGGTCTACCTGGGACGCGGCAACCGCGACTTCCTGATGGGCCAGGAGCTGGCCGACGCGCTGGGCGCCAGGCTGCTGCCCGAGCCCGCCCTGGTCGAGAGCGACTTCGGCACGCTGCTCATCACCCACGGCGATGAGTACTGTACGGACGACGCGGCCTACCAGCAGTTCCGCGCCATGGTGCGCGATCCGCGCTGGCAGGCCCAGTTCCTGGCCAAGAGCATCCCCGAGCGGCTGCAGATGGCCCAGCAGGCGCGCGGCGAAAGCATGGCGGCCAACCAGAACAAGACGATGGAGATCATGGACGTCAACGCGCAAGCCGTCGAGGCGGCTTTCCGCGATAGCGGCGTGGCCACCATCGTCCACGGCCACACGCACCGTCCCGACCGCCATGTGCTGGTCGTCGACGGCGGCAAGCGCGAACGCTGGGTCCTGCCCGACTGGGATTGCGACCATGGCGCCGCGCGCGGCGGCTGGCTGGTCATCGACCGCGACGGCCTGCAGTTCTACGACCTGGACGCGGCGCAGTAAGGCCGCCTCCAGCGAAAAACCCCCGAAGCCCGGTCAGGCTGTCGGGGGTTTGTTTTATGGCGGGACCGCGCCCGCCGGCCCTAGCGGGCAAACAGCCAGACGGCCACCACCAGGCCCAGGGCGATGCGATACCAGGCAAAGCCGCGATAGGTGTGGTTGGCCACGAAGCGCAGCACGGCGCGCACGACCACCAGCGCGCTCAGGAAAGCCGCCACGAAGCCGACCGCGATGCCGCTCAGGTCATGCTGGGTGAGCACGTCCAGGTTGCGGTACATATCGTAGACGGCGGCGCCCAGCATGGTCGGCATGGCCAGGAAGAAAGAAAACTCGGTGGCCGTCTTGCGCTGGATGCCGGCGATCATGCCGCCGATGATGGTCGCGCCCGAGCGCGAGGTGCCGGGAATCATGGCCAGGCACTGCGCCACGCCCACGCCCAGCGCCTGCTTCCAGCTGATGTCCTCCAGCCGCCGGGCCGTGGCCCGCTCATCCGAGGCCGTGTCGTCGGACGCGCCCGGGGCGTCGCCCGGCGTGTGCGGCGCGCGCCGCTCCACCCAGAGCATGATCAGGCCGCCCAGCACCAGCGTGACCGCCACCACGCCGGGGTGGTAGAAAGTCTGCTTGATGACCTTGATGAAGACGGCCCCGATCACGGCCGCCGGCAGAAAGGCCAGCAGCAGATTGCGCGTGAACATCAGCTCCTGGCGCTCGCCGGCCAGAGTGCCCCGGATCAGCTGCCACAGGCGCGCGCGGAAGATCCACATCACGGCAAGAATGGAGCCCAGCTGGATCACCACCTCGAAGACCTTGCCCGAACTGGACTCGAACTGTATCCAGTCGCCGAACAGGATGAGATGGCCCGTGCTGGACACCGGAATGAACTCGGTCAGGCCTTCGATGATGCCGAGGAAAAAAGCCTTCAGAAGATAGAGCGTGCTGTCAGTCACAAAGGGATACCTGGAAAGATTTAGTCGTGGTCGTAGTTGTCGGGATCTTCGAGCGCTTCGTTGATGGAACGTTCCACCCGCACCGAGGCGATGCGCCGGCCTTCCATGCGCAGCACCTCGAAACGGAAGCGGAAGTACGGCGTCTCGTACTCGCAGCTGTCGCCCGGCTTGGGCAGCTGCCCGAAGCGCATCAGCAGATAGCCCGCCAAGGTGGAGTAATCCTGCGACTCGTCGATCAGCCCTTCGGTGTCGAGCACCTGCTCCACATGCCGGAGGTCGGCCGCGCCATCGATCTGCCAGACGCTGTCGCCCGTGGCGACGATATCGGGCACCTCGTCCTCGTCGGGGAATTCGCCGGCGATGGCCTCGAACACGTCGATGGGCGTGACCAGGCCGGCGATGGCCCCGAACTCGTCGGCCACCAGCACGAGCTGGCCGCGCGAGCGCTTCAGGGTTTCCATCAGGCGCAGGATGCCGATGGACTCGTGCACGATGATGGGATCGCGCAGCTGGTTGCGCCGTACTTGCCCTTCGGCGATGAGATCGGCCACCATGTCCTTGGCGCGGCCGATGCCGATGACCTCGTCCAGCGAGCCCCGGCACACCGGGAAGAAGCTGTGCGGAGCGGCCATGATCTGCTTCTGGATGACTTGCGGCTCGTCTTCGATATTGACCCAGGAGACGTCGATGCGGGGCGTCATGATGGAGTGGATGGAGCGCTCGGCCAGCGTCAGCACGCCGCTCACCATATTGCGCTCCTCCACCCCGAAGGCCGGCGCGGCCGGCGTCTGCCGATCCGGCTCAAGATCGGGCTCGGCCATCAGCGGGCGCTTGCCCAGCATGCGCAGCACGGCCTCGGCGGTGCGGTCGCGCATGGGCCGGCGCGCATCCAGCTTGAGCAGGTTGCGCCGGGCCACCTGATTGAGCGCCTCGATGAGCACGGAAAAGCCGATGGCCGCATAGAGATAGCCCTTGGGCACCTTGAAGCCAAAGGCCTCGGCCAACAGCGAAAAACCAATCATCAGCAAAAAGCCCAGGCACAGCACGACCACGGTCGGGTGGGCATTGACGAAGCGGGTCAGTGGCTTGGAAGCCGCCAGCATGATGCCGATGGCGATCACGACCGCGATCATCATGATGGCCAGGTGGTCGACCATGCCCACGGCCGTGATCACCGAGTCGAGCGAGAACACCGCGTCGAGCACCACGATCTGCGTGACCGTGACCCAGAAGCTGGGATAGGAGCGCGAGCCGCCGACCACCTGCTGGCCGCCGCCCTCGATGCGCTCGTGCAGCTCCATCGTGCCCTTGAACAGCAGGAAGAAACCGCCCAGCATGAGGATGAGGTCGCGCCCGGCGAAGGAGAAGGGGCCGATGACGAACAGGGGTTTGGTCAGGGTGACCAGCCAGGACATCACGGACAGCAGGCCCAGGCGCATCACCAGCGCCAGGCTCAGGCCCACGATGCGCGCGCGGTCGCGCTGCGAGGCAGGCAGCTTGTCCGCCAGAATGGCGATGAAGATGAGGTTGTCTATCCCGAGGACGATTTCAAGGACGACAAGGGTAAGCAGGCCGACCCACGCGGCGGGGTCCAGCAGCCACTCCATCAGGCACTCCAGAAGTTACACGACGGATAATCGTACATGGAAAAGCGGCGACACGCGGGTGACAAACCCTTGCGGCGCCGGCCCGGACATTCTGTCCGGCCGGGCTGACCGCCAGATGAAAAAACCGGCGCCGGGCCGGTTTTTTCATCGCGAGGCGGGCCGGATCAGGCCTTGGTCTGCAACGCCGTGAGCATATGGGTGAAGATCTTGGGGCTGCCGGCCAGCACATTGCCGGAATCCATCCAGCCCTGCTCGCCGTCGAAATCCGCCACCAGGCCGCCCGCCTCCAGCACCAGCAGGCTGCCGGCGGCCAGGTCCCAGGGCTTGAGGCCCACGCCGCAGAAGCCGTCCAGGCGGCCGGTGGCGACATAGGCCAGCTCCAGCACGGTCGAGCCCAGGCGGCGCACGCCGGTGCTGCCCTCGGCCATATTGCGGAAACGCGAGGGGCCCTGGTCGGCATCGGCCGGCGTGGGCCAGTGCGCGCCCAGCAGCGCCTCGTGATAGCGGATGCGGCCGGAGACGCGCACGCGGCGGTCATTCAGGAAGGTGCCGCCGCCCCGGCTGGCCGTGAACAGCTCATTGCGCGCCGGGTCGTAGACCACGGCCTGGGTCACCTGGCCGCGCTGCGTCAGGGCGATGGACACGGCGTAATTGGGCAGGCCGTGGATGAAGTTGGTGGTGCCGTCCAGGGGATCGATGATCCACTGGAACTCGGCCTGGTCGGGGCCCTGCAGGCCATATTCCTCGCCCAGCACCGCGTGGTCGGGATAGGCGATGCGCAGGGCTTCGACGATGGCCTCCTCCGCGGCGCGATCGACTTCCGTGACATAATCGCGCGGCCCCTTGCGCGCCACGGTCAGGCGGTCGGGATCGAGACTGGCGCGATTGATGATGGCGCCGGCACGGCGAGCCGCCTTGATGGCGGTATTGAGCATCGGGTGCATAGAATTCCGTTCGGTAAAGGCCTGGCCTGCGCAGGTGCGTGGCAAGGGAGTATCGTACTTCGCCAAGGGCAAGTGGCCCATGGCGCCCCGGAAACCCAGGAAAGCACAAAGCCAAACCACGCATTTTAAATGACTCAAGAATTTTCACGCGCGCGCTTCATCATGGTGCAGCCCAGCCACCCCGGCAACGTGGGATCGGCGGCGCGCGCCATCAAGACCATGGGCTTTTCCGAGCTGGTGCTGGTCGACCCCCGCCTGCCCGGCATGACGGCCCAGCCCGAGGCCGTGGCCCTGGCCAGCGGCGCGGCCGATGTCCTGGAACGCGCCCAGACCTGCGCCACGCTGCAGGAGGCCCTGGCGCCGGTCACCCTGGCTTTCGCGCTCACCGCGCGCGTGCGCGACCTGGGCCCCCCGCCCTGCGACATCCGCCAGGCCGCGGCCTTGAGCCGCGAGCACCTGGCGCAGAATCCGGCCGGCGCCGTGGCCATTGTTTTGGGGACGGAACGGTCCGGACTGACCAATGAGCAGATCGGCCTGTGCCAGCGCATCTGCCACATCCCGGCCAATCCCGAATACAGCTCGCTGAACGTGGCCCAGGCCCTGCAGCTGGCGGCCTGGGAGCTGCGCTACGCCCTGCTCGAAGCCTCGGGGGCCACCCTGCTGCCGGCCTCGCGCGCCCTGCAGCCCGACCCCGGCGCCCAGCCGGCCAGCGGCCAGGCCGTGCAGGCCATGTTGGCGCACTGGGAGCAGGCCCTGGTGGCGGTGGATTTCCTCAATCCCGCCCACCCCAAGAAACTGATGCCGCGCATGCGGCACCTGTTCACGCGCGCCGAACTGACGCGCGACGAGATCGACATGCTGCGCGGCGTCTGCACCGCCATGCTGGAGGTGGCCGGCCGCGCCGCGCCGCGCGCAAGCCGCAAGGACGGCGACGACTGACGCCCGGGGCGCCTGCCCGCCAAAAAAAAGCTGGCGCCCATGCGCCAGCTTTTCGATTTCCCTGCCTTGCGTATCAGTCGACCTTGGCGCCGGAGGCCTTGACCACGGGGGCCCAGCCTTCGACTTCCGACTTGATGAAAGCGCCGAATTCGGCCGGCGTGGTCTTCTGGCCCACCGCGCCCAGGCTTTCGTAGGACTTCTGCACAGAGGCTTTGTCCAGGGCCTGGTTCATCGCCGCGTTCAGCTTCTCGATCACATCGGGCGGCGTGCCCGCCGGCGCGATCAGGCCGAACCACGACGACACGTCGAACTTGTCAAAGCCCGATTCCTGCATGGTGGGCAGGTCCGGCGCGCTCTTGGAGCGTTCGGTCGTCGTCACCGCCAACGCGCGCAGCTTGCCCGACTGCACATGCGGCCAGGACGAAGGCATGTTGTCGAACATGAACTGCACCTGCCCGCCGATCAGGTCGGTCACGGCCGGGGCGCTGCCCTTGTAGGGCACGTGCAGCACGTCGATGCCGGCGCGCTGCTTGAACAGTTCGCCCGCCATGTGGATGGAAGTGCCGCTGCCCGAGGAGGCAAACGCCAGCTTGCCCGGATGGGCCTTGGCATAGGCCACCAGCTCCTGCACCGATTTGACCGGCACCTGCGGGTTGATCACCAGGATATTGGGCACTTTGGCGCCCAGGGCAACCGGCGCGAAATCCTTGACCAGGTCGAAATTGACGTTGGTATAGAGCGTCTGGTTGATGGCGCTGGTCACGGCCACGAAAAGCAGCGTATAGCCGTCGGGCGTGGCGCGGGCCACATAGTCGGTGGCGATATTGCTGCCGCCGCCCGGCTTGTTCTCGACCACGAAGGACTGGCCGAGCGATTCGGTCAACTCCTTGGCCATGATGCGCGCGATCACGTCGGTCGTGCCGCCAGCGGAAAAACCCACCACGATGCGCACGGGCTTGTCCGGGTAGGCGGCCTGGGCGGGGGCGGTGCTGAGGGCAAAGGCGCTTACGGCACCGGCGATCAGACCGGTGAGGGCGCGCGCCAGACGAGGCTTTTTGGCCGTTGTCATGCGACTGTCTCCATGCAAAATGTCCACGGTATGGACGTATAAAAATTATGGTTCGCAGGATGATGCGCTATACACCCGTGCCCAGGCAAGGTAGAGTCCACCCTACGGACGCTGGTTTACCCGCGATGGGAAAGCCGGACGATCCGCGATTTTGCCTTGATAATCAGAGACATACATGCAAGAGAGTGAGACCGCGGCCGCCGGGCCGCGTACCCTGAGGCGAGGGCTGGCCGTGCTGGCGGCGCTGCGCGACCAGGGCAATAACGGGCTGAGCGTAACCGACATCGCCCGGCAAACCGGCATCCAGCGCCCGACGATTTACCGGCTGCTGGCCGCCCTGCTGGAGGCGGGGCTGGTATCCACCATCCAGGGCACCAAGAAATACCGCGCCGAGCTCGGCGGCGAGCCGGACGTCGTTTCGCCCGACCCGCGCGTGCGCCAATTGCTGCCCACCCTCAAGCGCCTGGCCGACCGTACCGGCGATGCCGTCTTCCTGGTGGTGCGCGACGGCGACGACTCCGTCAGCCTGCACCGCGAGATCGGCAGCTATCCGGTGCAGATCCTGGCGACCTATGCCGGCAAGCGCCAGCCGCTGGGCGTGGGATCGGGCGGCATGGCCATCCTGGCCGCCCTGCCCGATGAGATCGCCCACGGCATCGTGGCGCGCAACTCCGAACGCCTGGACGAATTCGGCGGCATGACGCCGCACGAAATGCATCGGCTCATCGAAAACACCCGCTCGCGCGGTTATTCGGTCGTGGGCAACCACGCCGTGCGCGGCGCGCTGGGCGTGGGCTGCGCCCTGCTCGATGCGCAGGGCACGCCCTTGCTGGCCGTCAGCGTGACGGCCATCATCGACCGCATGCCGGCCCAGCGCCAGCGCGAAATCGCCGGCTGGATCAAGGCCGAGCTGGCCCGCCTCAAGACCTGAACGCCGGTCTCAGGCCGCCGCCGCGTCCTTGTCCGAGGACGGCGGCGCCTGGATTTCGCGCACCGGAATCGGCGCGCGGAATCCCGCTTCGCCCAGGTTGCGGCGGATCTGCTGAAACAGGTCCCAGCGCAGGTCCCAGTAAGTGGCGGCCTTGGTCCAGACGCGCACATTGACCACGGTGCCGTTGTCGCGATACTCCATGGCGCGCACCACGGGCTCGGGCGTCGCCTCGATCATGGGGTGGTCTTTCACCAGCGCTTCGAGGCGGCCGATGGCCGCGTCGAGGTTGTCGGCGTAATGGATGATGACCGGAATATCGCAGCGGCGGTTGACGTTGCGGCTGTAGTTGATGATGGTCGCCGTCCAGACCGCGCTATTGGGCAGGGTGATGTGTATGCCGTCCACCTGCACCAGCCGCGTCAGGAAGAGGCCGACCTCCTCGACCGTGCCCTCGTTGCCGGTGCTCAGGCCCACGTATTCGCCGCTGCGTATCGGCCGCAGAATCAGCAGCATGATGCCCGCGGCGATATTCTGCAGCGTGCCCTGCAAGGCCAGGCCGACCGCCAGGCCGGCGGCGCCAAGCACCGCGATCAGGCTGGCCGTTTGCACGCCAAAGCGGGCCAGCACGGCGATCACGGTGAAGATGCGCACGGCCCACACCACGGTGCTCTGGAACATGGGCACGATGGTGGGATCGATACGGGGCGAGCGCTGCGCGGCGCGGCGCACCCAGCGGCCCAGCAAGGCGGACGCCCACCAGCCGATGATGAGGATCAGGATCGCCACCAGCAGGTTCCAGCCCAGGTCCAGCAACTGGGGCATGGCAGCGCCCAGGCCTTCCAACCATTCTTTCATGAGTCCTCCCTGTCTATCTCGGCAAAATCGACCCCAGGACTCTAGCAGATGCGCGTGCTCAACCCAAGCGCGCCGCCCGCCGGAAATGGTTGTCCCAGGATTGCTCGCGGCCGGCCGGCAACAGGGCGGCCGCGACGCCTTGCGGCCCGGCGCGCAGCATGGCGCCCAGGCCGCTGGAGAGCAGAAAGCCGCCGCCGGGCGCCGGCGCCACGCCGCAGCCGTCGGCCAGGTCGGTGGCGCCCAGCTGCCTGCCGCTGGCCGCATCCCAATACAGCACCTGCCCGCCGACCGGACTGGAGGTCGCGATGATGCTGCCGCTGGCGTCGGCCGCCACGGAGCCCACGTAGTTACGCATGCCGCGCAGCCGCTCGGGATCGCCGGCGAAACACTCGGGCGCGCGGCCGCGCCGATGGCGGCCGACCAGGGCCGGACGCTCGTGGGCCGGCCCCATATGCTGGCAGCCGAACCACACCGCGCCGTCGGCGGCCAGGGCCAGGTGGCGGATGGACAGGCGATGCCAGCGCGGATCGAGTTCGACCGTCTCCAACAATCGCCCGCTGGCCGCGTCCAGATAGGCCAGCGAAGGCCGCATGGTGTCCAGGTTGAGTTCCAGCTTGCCGTAATCGGGGTGGGTCAGGATGCCGCCATTGGCCACGCACAGGGTTTTGCCGTCCGGCATCAGGATGAGTTCGTGCGGCCCGATGCCGCCGCTGGAAAACTCGCCCACGCGGCGCGGCTTGCCGCTGACGTCGTAGACGCCGATCACGCCTTGCCCGGCCTCGTAGTCGTTTTCGGTGGCCAGCATCAGCTGGCCGCCGGGAAGATAGACCCCGTGGCCGAAAAAATGCCGGCCCGGGGCGGCCTCGATCACCTGGGGCGGCTGGCGGCCGCGCAGATCGAAACTCAGGGCAAAAAAACCCGGCTGGCGGCCGAAGACCGTGGCCCGTTCGCCGTCGATGGCAAAGCTGTGCCCGCGGTCGGGCATGGGCAGCACGAGCAGGTCGCGCCCCCGCTCATCGAGCACCACGACCTCGTGTCGGGCGGCCCGCTGGCGCGCCGTCACATAGCGCGCGTCAGCCGCGGCAAGCAGGCGGCCGGGCAGCAGGAGCGCGCCCAGGGCAAGAAAACCGCGCCGGTCAATCGCCATCGAGCGCATTGAATCCGATGGTCACGCCCAGGGCCGGCGCGATGTCCTGGTCGATCACGTCCTTGGCGTTCTTCAGGATCATGGCGGCCAGCGTCAGCGCGGCCCGCGCCTCGCCCTGCGTGAATGCCGCCTCGGCGTCGTCCGGCGCCGCGGCCACCAGGCCCTCGGCTTGCCCGAGTTCATGCTTGAAGGTATCGGCCAGGCCCTGCGAACCCGGCGCGAAGACATAGCCGCCGGCCTGGTAAAAGGCCAGCAGCCCGCGCAGGCTGGCCGCCAGCACGGCGGTGGACTGGCCGCTGCGCCAGAAGGCGGCGCGCTTGGGACGGGCCGCCTGGGCATCGGCGCCCAGCGCGGGCAGCAGACTGACTTCGCGCGCGAACTGCAAGCCGGTCGACAGGGCTTTCATGGCCTCGGCCGCCACTTCCTGGGCGCTGCGGTAAAGCGCATTGTCCGGGCCAGGGGCCGTGAACTGGCGCCCGAAAACGCCCTGCCCGCCCCAGGCCTGGCGCAACTCGCCCGCCAGGCCCTGGATATTGCCCGCCACGGCCACGGCATAGGCGCAGGCATAGGCCGATCCGGCAGCATCGCGCGCGGCGTGGCGCAGCAGCCCCGGCTCGCCATACAACAGGTATTCCAGGGCGGGCAGGCCCTGCACGGCCACGCTGCGGCCCTTTAACGCGCCTTCGGCGAGCAAGGCCGGGTCGGCCGCGGCCAGCGCGCCCTGCACCTGCCTGGGCATGACGCCGCGCGTATCCGGCCAGAAAGACAGCCGCTCGAAACGATTGCCGTCGACCAGCGGCCCGAAACGCAGAAAAGCCACGCCGGCCCAGGCCTGCGCCAGGCGCCCGAAAGCGTCGGCCACCTTGGCGGCGCCTTCCTGCCCCGGGGAGGCGCACCAGGCCCGCAGGTCCTGGCGCATGACGCGGGCGCTGTCGTCCAGCCGCGCCATGGCCGGGCGCGCATAGCCTTCGGCCAGGCGCCGGCCCAGATCGGCCGGCGGCGCGGCCGCGGCCGGCGCGGCGGCCAACAGGCCCGCCGCCGCCAAAAGCAGGAATTTCATAGGGACTCCAGAAAGCGGATGAGATCGGCCCGTTCGGCCGGTGTCATGGCGACCACGCGGTCGCGGGCGGCCTGGGCCTCGCCCCCATGCCAGAGGATGGCCTCCAGCAAGCTCCGCGCGCGGCCGTCATGCAAATACGTGGCGTTGGGATTGACCACCGCCGTCAGGCCGATGCCCCACAGGGGCGGCGTGCGCCACTCGCGGCCGTTGGCCTGGCCTTCGCTGACGCCATCGGCCAGGCCCTCGCCCATATCGTGCAGCAGCAAATCGGTATACGGCCAGATCAGCTGGAACTGGTGCTCGGGCTGCTTGGCATCGCGCCGCGTGACGTACTTGGGCACGTGGCAGCCTATGCAATTGGCCTCGTAGAACAGCTTCTTGCCCGCCAGCACGCGCGCATCGTCGGGGTCGCGCCGCTGCGGCACGGCCAGGTTGTTGGAATAAAAACTCACGAAGTCCATCAGGCGGGCCGGCACTTCGTGCTCGCCCAGATGCGGCTGCGCGCCATGGGGCATGTCGAAACAGGCTTGCTGCGCGGCCGTGCAATCGCCATGGTGGCTGGGAAACAGCGGCGAGGACAGCCCCATGTCGTTGGAGAAGGCCGCCGCGCTCTGCTGCTCGACCGTGGGCTGGCCGGCTTTCCAGTTGAAGCGCCCCAGCACCTTGGCGCCGGTGCGCAGGTCATGCACCCAATTGGGCTTGCCGCTGATGCCGTCGCCCTTGTCGGCGGCGGCATGCGCCAGGATGTCGTCCTCGTGGATGGCCTCGAGCAGGCCCAGCCCTATCATGGGCGGCGCCAGGCGCGGCGAGATCTGCGTGTCCGCGCGCATGGGGCCATAGCCCAGGTCCTCGATGCGATAGGCGGGCCGCATGAGGATGGCCGTCTCGCCGCCGGCCAGGCGCACCGTGATGGGCGTGTACTCGACCGCTATGCGCCCCTCGCTGGGCAGGCCGGCCACGGCGAAGTTCTGCAGCTGCGCGCCATAGACGGGCTCGGGCAGCGCGGCCAGCTCTCCGGAAGAGAGCGCGCGGCGTTCGGCTTCGGTCGCGGGCGGCACCGACAGGCGCAGCAGGAGCGCCACCGCATCGGTGCGCGCCAGCGGGTCGAAGCCCGGCACCGTGCCGCGCCCATCCTTGACGTGGCAGGCCTGGCAGGAACGCGCATTGAACAAGGGGCCCAGGCCGTCGGAAGCCTGGGTGGAAGACGGCGCCGACACCCAGTCCTTGCGGAACAGGCCATTGCCCACCAGGAATTGCTGGCGGCCCTCGAAGCTCAGGTTGGCCGAGGCGTGCGAAAAGATATCGGCGTTGATCAGCTTCTTGACGGTGGCCGCCCCCGCCTGCATGGTCTCGAAGGCCTCGGGCGCCGAAAAATCCCGGGTGGGCGCGGTGATGCCGCGCACCCGCTGCAGGTCTTCGGCGCTCAGGTCGCCGCGGGCGCTGGCGCCGGCCGAGGCCAGCGCCGCCAGGAGCAATACGACCAGCGGTTTCACTTGAATACGGCGTCCGGTTGGTCCAGGCTGTCGGAACCTTCGATGGCGACATCGCCCAGCTCCAGCAAGGCGATCACGCGCTCCAGGCTGCGGGTCTGGTCGATCAGGCGGTCGATGGCGGCCTGCACCACGGCGTTGCCTTCCTTGTTGCCCTCGGCAATCATCTGGTCGTAGGTCTCGACCTTCTCGGCGCGGTCACGCATGGCCTGCATGGCGGCCACGGTCGCATCCAGCTTGGCGCGCACCTCGGCGTCCAGCTTGGCGTCTTTTTCCTTGACCAGGCTCGACAGGCTGGCGCCCTGCACCTGGCTGCCATCCGGGCGCGTATAGCTGCCCAGATAGACGTTGCGGATGCCGATCTGGTTGTAATAGTGCGAGTTGTGGGTGTTGTCGGAGAAGCAATCGTGCTCTTCTTCGGGATCGTGCAGCATCAGGCCCAGCTTCATGCGCTCGCCGGCCAGCTCGCCATACGACAGGCTGCCCAGGCCCGTGAGCATGGCCACCAGGCCGGCCTTGGGATCTTCCTCCACGGCCTGGCGGGCGGCGCCCTGCTCGGCCCATTGCCCCGCCATCTCCTTGAGGTCATCGACCAGCAGCTGGGTCACGGCCTTGAGGAACTCGACGCGGCGCTCGCAATGGCCGCCCGTGCACTGCTTGGGATCGAAATCCGTGTGCGGCCGGTTGCCGGCGTGCCGCTCCTGGGGCGTGCCGGCGCGGTCCTTGGGCGCCGGGCCGCTGCCGTTGAGATCCTGGCCCCAGAGCAGGAATTCGATGGCGTGATAGCCGGTCGCCACATTGGCCTCGTTGCCGTCGGCCTCGTGCAGCACCTCGGACAGCAATTCAGGCGTGATCCTGCTGGCATCGATGGTCTTGCCGCCGACCGAGATCTTGGCGTTGGCGATCACATTGACCGCATAGAAAGCGTTTTCGTCGCTCTCGGTGCCATAGGAAGCGTCCACATAGTCGATCAGGCCCTCATCCAGGGGCCAGGCGTTCACGCGGCCTTCCCAGTCATCGACGATGGGGTTGCCGAAGCGGAAGGCCTCGGTCTGCTGATAAGGCACGCGGGCGGCGATCCAGGCCTGGCGCGCGGCGGCCAGCGTGGCCGGGCTCGGCTGGGCGATCAGCGCATCGACCGCCTGCTGCAGGGCCTGCGCCGTGCTCAGCGAGTCCTTGTAGCCGGCGGCGGCGATATCCGCGTAAGTCTTGACCACGGCCTTGGGCTCGACCGCCGCCTGGGCGCCCCCCGCCGCGACGGCGGCCACCAGCAACATGCCTTGCAGCAATTTGCGCATCCAACTTCTCCTGAGTGTGGGTGCGGACCGCCCCGCGGCCGACCCGTTTGATCACATTTTTCAGCGAATGCGAGTGTAAACAATTTTCGTTTGCTGTTCAGATTTTCGTCAGCTTGCCGGGCGGCGGCGCCTGTTCTGGGGCAGACGCATGCACCACGGCAGTGCGCGACCGGCCATCCGGAAGCGTCCGCCCTTGGCAAAACGCCAGGCGCGCCGCGGGGAGAGAACTGGCACGGTCTTTGCTTGGGGTTGGTATACAAGCTTGTCGCCAAGGCAAGCGCCAACCCGGAGCGCCTTCATGAGCCAACGTTCGTCCTTGATCAACCTGTCCCGCCGCCGTCTGGTGCAAACCGCCGCCCTGGGCGCGGCCTGCCTGGGCCTGCCGTCCCTGGGCCGCGCGCAAGCCAGCCCGGTCATCCGCATCGGCTTCTGGCCGGTGGCCGCCGGCCTGCCCTTCTATGCCGCCATGGAAAAGGGCTATTTCAAGGAAGCCGGCCTGAACGTCGAGGCCCAGAAATTCGCCGGCGCGCAGCAGGTGATGGAGGCCATGCTGGCCGGCCGTTCCGATGGCAGCGCCAACGGCACCGGCTCGGCCAACCTCGCCATCGGCGAGATCGCTTCGCCGGGACTGTTCAAGATCTTTGCCTCCAATCCCAGCAACGCCCAGCATGTGCTGGACGAATTCATCGTGGCCAAGGACAGCCCGGTGCGGTCCATCGCCGATCTCAAGGGCAAGAAGGTAGGCTCGGGCCCCGGCATCCAGAACGCGACCCTGGCGCGCACGGTGCTTGAGCGCGCCGGCGCCACCGGCGCGACCGTGGTCGAACTGGCCATCAGCCAGCACGTGGCCGCCGTGGCCGCCGGCCAGCTCGACGCCTGCTACACCCTGGAGCCCACCGGCACGGTAGGCCGCCTGAACGGCACCACGCGGGTGCTGGAGTCCGGCGTCATCGCCAAATATGTGCTGGGCGACCCCATGGCGCCCTGGTTCGGCGGCTCGGCCTCGCTGACGACGGCCTTCCTGAAGAAGCATCCCGAAGAGTCCAAGCGCTTTATCCAGGCCTATGCGCGGGGCATCGAACTGGTGCGCAAGCAGCCTGAAGAAGCCCGTCAATACCTGAAGGGCTACACCGCCATCGAGGGCCCGATGACCCAGGAAGTGCCGCTGGCCGCCTACACGCTCTACAACGAATTCACCGCCAGCGACGTGCAGTACTTCCAGAAATTCTTCGACCTCTTCGCCGAAAAGGGCGTGTTCGCGCAGAAGGTCAATGTGGACAGCATGCTCTACAAGGGTTGATTCATGCCGACTTCCTCCAAGCGAGCCCCTGATCTCACGCGCTGGCTTCCCCTGGTCGGCCCGCTGGCCCTGTTCCTGGTCTGGGACCTGGCCGTGCGGCTGGCCCTGGTCAGCCCCGTGCTGCTGCCCACGCCGGCGGCGACCCTGAGCGCCCTGGCGCAAGGCATGGCCGGCGGTCCGCTGCTCACCGACTTCATTGCCTCGGTGAGCCGCAGCCTGCAGGCCTTCATCATCGCCGCGGTCATCGGCGTGCCCCTGGGCGTGCTGCTGGGCAGCAATGAAAAGCTCTACCGCAGCGTCGAGTTCCTGATCGACTTCTTCCGCTCCACGCCCTCCTCGGCGCTGATCCCGCTGTTTCTGATGATTTTCGGCGTCACCGATCTGAACAAGGTCGCCATCGCCGCCTTCGCCGCGGTGCTGGTCATCCTGTTCAACAGCGCCTATGGCGTGCTCAATGCCCGCAAGCAGCGCGTGATGGCCGCCCGGGTGATGGGCGCCTCGCGCTGGCGCATTTTCAAGGATGTGCTGATCTGGGAAAGCCTGCAGCCGACGTTCGTGGGCCTGCGCAGCGGCGTGTCGATGGCGTTGGTGATCGTCATCGTGGCCGAAATGTTCATCGGCGCCGAAAACGGCCTGGGCAACCGCATCATCAACGCCCAGCAAGTGCTCAATGTGCGCGAGATGTACGCGGCCATCCTGGCCGCGGGCGCCCTGGGCTATGTGCTGAACATCCTTTTTCTGCTGATCGAAAAACGCATCGTCCATTGGAGCGGCAGGTAAGCCATGAGTACCGTCATCAATCCCGCCATCTGGCCCGACCCCCAGCCCGAACCCTTTGTTCCGGGCCCGGCCGGCACTCACATCACGATACGCGGGCTGCACAAGACCTTCGCCGGCGCGCCGCTGTACACCGACTTCAATCTGGATATCCCCAAGGGCAAGATCGTCTCCGTCTTCGGGCCCAATGGCTGCGGCAAATCCACGCTGATCAATATGATCGCCGGCCTCATTCCCATCGATTCGGGCGAGATCCTCTTTGACGGCAAGTCCCTGGCGCAGACCAAGATAGGCTATGTCTTCCAGAACTATCGCGAAGCGCTCTTTCCCTGGCTGCGCACCATCGACAACATCGCCTATCCCTTGCGGCTGGAGGGACGCGGCAAGGCCGAGGTGCAGCGCCGCGTCGAAGAGCTGATCGCCTCCTTCGACGTCAAGTTCGACCTGAACCGCTATCCCTGCGAACTGTCGGGCGGACAGCAGCAGACCGCCTCCATCATGCGCGCGCTGGCGCCCGGACCCGAGGTGCTCTTCCTGGACGAGCCCTTCTCCGCGCTGGATTTCGAGATGACGCTGTTCATCCGCGAGAAACTACAGGAGGTGCATATGCAAACGGGCACCACCATGCTGCTGGTCTCGCATGACCTCGAGGAAGCCGTCTACCTGGCCGACGAGATCCTGCTCTTGACCAAGCGCCCGACCCGGGTCGCGGAGATCCTGCACTACGACGACCCGCGCCCGCGCACCGTGGAAACACTGAGCGAACCCTCTTTCATCCGCGCCAAGAAACTGAGCCTGGAGATCTTCCAGCGCGAGGTCCGCAAGTAAGCGCCGCCCGGAGACCGCCATGACGCAAGACACCATAGACCGCTATGTCCGCAGCGCCTTGATGCTGCAAGGCTACCGCCTGGGCGAGGCCGCCACGCGCGAAGCCACGCGGCGATTCGAGCGCATCCCGGCGATCGCCGCCAGCTTCGCCGATGAGGCCCTGCCGCGGGAAGCCGAAGCGGCCGCGGGGTATCGCGCATGACCGACGCCCTGACCCTGGCACGACAGGCCGCCTCGGGCGAACGCCGGGCCGTCGATAGCCTGGACGACACGCTGGCGCGCGCCGGTCTGGCCGATTACCGCAAGGCCGTCCCATGAGCGCAGGCGCCGCCGAACCCCGGTCGCGCGCCGACTCCGTCTACGACGCGGTCAAGCAGGACATCCTGGATTATCGGCTGGCGCCCGGCGACCGCTTCACCGAAACCGAGGTGGCCGAACGGCTGCTGGTGAGCCGCACGCCCGTGCGCGAAGCCCTGTTCCGCCTGCAGCGTGAAGGTTATCTGGAAGTCAGGCACCGCAATGGCTGGCTGGTGCGGCCGCTGGACTTCGAGACACTGGATCACTTCTACGACCTGCGCCTGGTGCTGGAGCAAACGGCGGTCGAACGGCTATGCGCGCTGCCGGACGCCAGCGCCGCGCTGGAGGCGCTGGCCGATATCTGGCTGGCGCGGCAGCCCTGCCGCGACGGCGCGCAAGTGGCGCGGCTGGACGAGCACTTCCACCTGGACCTAGTGCGCGCGGCCGGCAATCCCGAGATCGCCCGCGTGCACCGCGAAGCCACCGAGCGCATACGCATCGTGCGGCGCCTGGACTTCACGCTGGCCGGGCGGGTCGAGAAAACCTATGAAGAACATGGCGCCATCCTGCTTGCCATCCTGGCCGGCGACGCAAGGCGGGCACTGGGCCTGCTGCGGGCGCATATCGCCGACAGCCAGGCCGAAGTGCGCAAGATCACGCTGCACCGCCTGTATTCCCGCCGGACGGCGGCCTAGACGCGCCCGGCGTGCAACCAGCGATGCAAGATACGCGAGATCACGGGAATACAGATGAAGGACAGCACCGGGGTCATGCTCAGTGTGGTGACCAGCACGCGCCAGAACAGGGGCAAGGCGCTCAGTTGCTCATTGAGCAGCGTGCTGAACAACAGCAGCATGGGGAAATAGGCCAGCCAGATACTGATGGCCTGCTTCCAGCGCGGCGGCGTGAGCTTGCGCGGCCCGAACCAGCTCTCGATGCCGGCCACGCGCTCGATCCGGCTGTGCTGCACCAGCTTCGCGCCGCGCTCCAGCCACATCCGGCGCGGCAGCGAACCCTCCCAGCGCTTCATGCTGGCCTCGTCCTCGAAGCGCAGCACGATCTGGTAGAGGTCGCCGCCTTCGGGGGGCTGCAGTACCCCCGATCCCAGAAAGCCGGGAAAACCGGCGGCCAGGATTTCGCCCTGGCGCATCCAGGCCAGAAAATCCCCATAGCGCTGCGGCGAGATGCGCCGGGTGACCAACATCGTGACGGGGTGGGACATCGCAGACTCCTAGGCAAGCGGCGCCGACAACGCGCCTCGGTACTTACCCTAGCAATCGCCGTGCCAACCTTGCAGCGCAGCATTCTCCCTCTGAGAGAGGCCTCGGCACCCCATCCCCCTTTTTTATTGCACCGCAACACACACCATATTGGTGATAACCCTAGCACCGCCCTGGTGCATCGGAGCCCTCATGACCGCCATCAACCTTCCCCACGTCCTAGCCGAAGTCCAGCATGCCTTTGAACGCTACGAACGCGCCCTGGTCGGCAACGACATCGCGGTCCTGGACGAGCTGTTCTGGGACAGCCCGCACACCCTGCGCTATGGCGCCGGCGAAAACCTCTATGGCTACGACGCGATCCGGGAGTTCCGCAAGCAGCGTCCGGCCGCCGGCCTGGCGCGCGAAGTGCTGCGCACCCAGGTCACGACCTATGGCGAAGACTTCGCCACCACGCATCTGGAATTCCGCCGGGCCGACCGCATCGGCCGCCAGAGCCAGACCTGGATGCGCACGCCGCAGGGCTGGCGCGTGGTGGCCGCCCACGTCAGTCAGATGGCCTGAGCAATACATTGAGCCGTCATCGCCGCGGGTCTACACTGGGCTTCCCGTCAACCCCGGAGCATGCCCCTCATGAGCACCCTCAATATCGCGGTTTTTGTCGGTAGCCTGCGCGCCGCCTCGATCAATCTGCGCCTGGCCCGGGCACTGGAAAAACTCGTTCCCGCGAACGTGAAATTCCACTACGTCGATCTGAACGTGCCGCTCTTTAACCAGGACATCGAGAACGACATGCCCGCGGGCGCGGCCAAGCTCAAGCAGCAAATCAAGGACGCGCAAGGCATTCTGTTTGTCACGCCGGAACACAACCGTTCCATTCCGGCGGCCCTGAAGAACGCCGTCGATTGGGGCACCCGCCCCTGGGGCCAGAACGTGTGGATAGGCAAGCCGGCCGGCATCGTCGGCACCTCGCCCAGCGCCGCCGGCACGGCCATGGCGCAACAGCACCTGCGCAATATCCTGGCCGCCGAGGGCGTCAATGTCCTGACCACGCCGGAGATCTTCCTGCAGATGAAGGACGGCCTGATCGACGATCAATACCAGATCACCAACGAAGACACCCGCAAATTCCTGCAGGGCTGGATCGACCGCTACGTGGACTGGGTCTCCAAGCTCGCCTGATGCTCCAGCCGCCGCCCGCCCCGGGCGGCGGCCTTATCCCCGGCCAATGTGGAAAAGCTTGAGGACAGCCTGCGGGAAGCCGGGATTTATCATGTCATATCAATGACTTGAAACCCCTGATCAAGATCTGATCAAAACCTCATCCAAGCCCTCAAGTTGTCCCCGCATTTTGTGGATAAGCATGAGGACAGCTCGCCGACATTCCAAAAAAGGCCTTTCAAATCAGGTAGCTGAGGTCCTTCGTTCGAAAAAAGAGCAGTACAGGGTAAACCCGCAAGCCCCTCGGACGCGCCCCGCAAGCCCCCTCCGGCTCCCGCGCACTTATCCCCGGCCGGTGTGGACAAGACACTTGATAGCTCCGGCACAAGCCGAAAATCTGTAGCCGGATCAAGCAGTTGCAAGCGCGGATCAAAAAATGCCCAAAGCCTGCTGCCGGCGCGATCGCGGCCGGGCCGCTTATCCACGCCCGATGTGGACAAAGCGCTTGATAGCTCGCGCACAAGCCCGAAAACCTCATGCGGCTCAAGGGCTTGCAAGCCCTGGTCAGGAATTGCCCACGGCGGCGAGGCCAGCGATCCAGGAGCGGCGCGCGCTCGCGGCCGCGCAATTATCCCCGCCCAATGTGGACAAGGTATTGAACAGCTTTGGGGCAAGCCCAAAAACCCTATGCGGGCCGGACACTTGCGAAGACCGATCAAGAATTGAGCACGACATCCGCCAGATAGGGCAGCGCCGGCGGCGTCCGCTTATCCCCGGCGAATGTGGACAAGCATTGGAATAGTCACCGGACAAGCATGAAAAAGCCTTGCAAGACATGCACTTGCAAGGCCAGATCAAAAAATGCGCAGGGATTCAATCGTCTTCGAGGCGCATGCCCAGCTTCAGGCCGACCTGCCAATGCGCCACCTTGCCGTCCTTGATGTGGCCGCGCACCTCGGTCACTTCGAACCAGTCCAGGTGGCGCAGCGTGCGCGCGGCGCGTTCGATGGCCTGCTTGATGGCATCGTCGCTGGACACGGTCGAGGAGCCGACCAGTTCTATCTGCTTGTACACATGAGCTTTCTTGGACATCACGATCTCCTTTCGGCCAGTGAACCCCATTGAACCATGCCGGGCGGCCGCCGCGGAACGCAGGTCCGGGCAAAACGCGCCGACAGGCAACCCCGCGGCCGCGCGCGGCCAGATCGTGCCGACAGGATGTTGGGCCTACTCCTCCGAGCGCCCGCCTTCGCGCCGCCGCGCCCACAGGCCCAGCACGAAGGCCAGCGCGGCCGGCAGGCCGAACACCACGGCATGGCCGGCCACCTCCTCGGAAGCGCCCAGCGCCGCCACCCGGACCGCATACGTCATATGGGCGACACATATCGCCAGCCAGGCGGCGATAAAACCGAAGAAGGCCAGTTGCGGCCTACGGCGGCCAACATAGCCGAACAGGGCAAGCACCCCAAAACCCGCGGCCGTGGCGACTATGGTCTGCATGGCGCACTCCCGGCCCGAAACACATCGGGCACGTCCTGAAAGCGTAGACCATGCGCGCCGGCTTGCCCAGGTGGTTCAGGCGCCGGGGTTTCCGGCCCATGGAAACGATGGGGGTGGCGATGGACAGAAATGCGGATCGGCGCGGTGAGCCAGAGGAAGCGGTCCGCTGGTGGCGGCTCCAGCGGCCAGCGAAGCTGGCGCGGCGTCGCCGATTGCCGTCGAGTTCCCCCAAGCATCCGCTCATCGCCTCGCGAAGGCCGATACAATCCCTGTTCGAGAACCGGCTGCGCAATGGGCAGGCAACGCCGATCTGGCCGGCATCCGCCACGCCCAGGCGGATCCGCGACGCAATGGCAACATGATGAGCCCTGCGCGTGCGAACGCGCTCGCATGGCTCCCCGCGGCGAGGCGCCCCGGCCCCAAGCCGTGGCCGGCCATGCCTGCGCGGCGCCGACCAGCCGTCATCGCCAGCAGCGGAAAACACCAGCGGCCAAGGGCGCTACATTCATTCGCCAGGCCAAGCAGCATGCCTGGAATATCAGACAGTCTAAAACCCGCATGTCCCAAGCCACAGAATCCCAACACACTCCCATGATGCAGCAATACCTGCGACTCAAAGCCGAGGCGGGGCCCTTGCTGCTGTTCTACCGCATGGGGGATTTCTACGAGATGTTCTACGAAGACGCTGAAAAGGCCGCGCGTCTTTTGAACGTCACCCTGACCAAGCGCGGCACCTCCAATGGCGCGCCGATTCCCATGGCCGGCGTGCCGGTGCACGCCATGGAGCAGTATCTGGCCCGCCTGGTGGCGTTGGGAGAGTCCGTGGCGATCTGCGAACAGATCGGCGACCCCGCGGCCGCCAAGGGCCCGGTCGAGCGCCGCATCGTGCGCATCGTCACCCCGGGCACGCTGACCGACGATGCCCTGCTGCCGGCCAAGGCGGATCGAGCTCTGGCGGCGGTCTGTCTGTCGGGCAAGCGCGATCCGCGTGCTGGCATCGCCTGGCTGAACCTGGCCAGCGGCGAGTTCCATGTCACCGAGTGCGCGCCTGCCCAATTGGACTCCGAACTGCATCGTATCGGGCCGGCCGAGCTGATCTATGCCGACAGCGCCGAGCTGGACATTAGCTATGACGGCGCCCGCGCCCGAGTGCCGGACTGGCATTTCGAGGCCGACGGCGCGCGCGCCCATCTGCTGGCGCACTTCCAGACGGATTCACTGGCCGGTTTCGACATCGAAGACATGCCGGTGGCCGTCTGCGCGGCCGGGGCGCTGCTGCGCTATGCGGCGCGCACGCAATCGCAGGCCCTGGCCCATGTGCAGACCATCGGCGCCGAGCGCGCCGGGCTGTATGTGCTGATGGACCCGGTCACCCGGCGCAACCTCGAGCTGACGCAGACGCTGTCCGGCGAAGACGCGCCCACGCTGTTCTCGCTGCTGGACGATTGCCGCACGCCCATGGGCAGCCGCCTGCTGCGCCGATGGCTGCATCATCCGCTGCGCGAGAACGCGCCGGTGGCGGCCCGCCAGCAAGCCATCTCCACCCTGCTCGCCGCCCGCCTGGACATGGAGCAGACGTTTGGCGCGGCGGGCCTGCTGGAGACCTTGCGCTCGGCCCTGGGCGCCTTCCCCGATATCGAGCGCATCGCCGCCCGCCTGGCCCTGCGCTCCGTGCGCCCGCGCGAGCTGGCCAGCCTGCGCGATGCGCTGGGCACGCTGCCTGAGCTGCACACCCTGGTCGCCCCGCTGGCCGCCTCGCCGCGCCTGGCCGAGCTGGCGGCGCTGCTGACGCTGGACCCCGGCATCGCCGAATTGCTCACCCGCGCCATTGCCCAGGAGCCGGCGCTGGCCGTGCGCGACGGCGGCGTCATCGCCACCGGCTTTGACGCCGAGCTCGACGAGCTGCGCGTGCTGGCCGCCGACAGCGGCGAGTTCCTGCTGCAGCTCGAAGCGCGCGAACGCGAGCGCACCGGCATCTCCAATCTGCGCGTGGAATTCAACCGCGTGCATGGTTTCTATATCGAAGTCACCAAGGGCCAGGCCGACAAAGTCCCCGACGACTACCGCCGCCGCCAGACCCTGAAAAACGCCGAGCGCTACATCACGCCTGAACTCAAGAGCTGGGAAGACAAGGTGCTCTCGGCCCAGGACCGCGCGCTGGCGCGCGAGAAATGGCTGTTCGAGCAGGTGCTCGACGCCCTGGCCGGCTATGTCCGCCCGCTGGCCGATGCCGCCGCCGCGCTGGCCGAGCTGGATGCCCTGGGCAGCCTGGCCGAGCACGCCCGCCGCCACGACTGGGTCGCGCCCGACCTGCTGGAGACAGCCGAGATCGACATCGAGGCGGGCCGCCATCCGGTGGTCGAACGCGCCATCGAGCGCTTCACGCCCAATCATTGCCGCCTGGATGCCACGCGCCGCATGCTGCTGATCACCGGCCCGAACATGGGCGGCAAATCCACCTATATGCGGCAGATCGCCCTGATCGCGCTGCTGGCGCGCACGGGCAGCTTTGTGCCGGCCCGCCGCGCGCGCGTGGGCCGGATCGACCGCATCTTCACCCGCATCGGCGCGGCCGACGATCTGGCCGGCGGCCGTTCGACCTTCATGATGGAGATGACCGAGGCCGCGGCCATCCTGGCGGCCAGCACGGCCAACAGCCTGGTGCTGATGGATGAAATCGGCCGCGGCACCTCCACCTACGACGGCCTGGCGCTGGCCTGGGCCATCGCCCAGCGCCTGGTGACGCACAACCGCGCGCTCACGCTGTTCGCCACCCATTATTTCGAGCTGACCCGCCTGCCCTCGGAGCAGCCCACGGCGGCCAATGTGCACCTGGCCGCCGCCGAATCCGCCGGCGGCATCGTGTTTCTGCATGAGGTGCGCGAAGGCCCGGCCAGCCGCAGCTACGGGATCCAGGTGGCCCAGCGCGCCGGCATCCCGGCCGCCGTGATCCGGCACGCCGCGCGCGAACTCGAACGCCTCGAAGCCCAGGGCGCGCCCACGCCCCAGCTGGGCCTGTTCGCCGCGGCCCTGGATGCCGACGCCCACAGCCAGGCCCGGGCCGACCGCGACGAGGACCATGCCGCCCTTGCCGCGCTGCGCGATACCCTGGCCGACATCGACCCCGACAGCCTCACGCCCCGCGAAGCGCTGGACGCCCTTTACCGCCTCAAGGCCCTGCAATGACTCTCGACCAGCCCCTCGCCCTGCTCGGCGGGCTTTCTCCCAATGACTTCATGCGCCGCCACTGGCAGCGCAAGCCGCTGCTGATCCGCCAGGCCATTCCCGGGTTCAAACCGCCGGAAACCCTCGCCGCGCTCAAGAAGCTGGCCCGCCGCGACGATGTCGAGTCGCGCCTGATCTGGCGCGAACAAGGCCAGTGGCAGATGGAAAACGGCCCCTTTGCCCGCCTGCCCAAGGCCAGCGAACCGGACTGGACGCTGCTGGTGCAAAGCGTGGACCTGCACAGCGACGCCGCGGCCGAGCTCATGCAGCGCTTCCGCTTCGTGCCCGATGCCCGCCTGGACGACCTGATGATCAGCATCGCCTCCGATGGCGGCGGCGTGGGCCCGCATTTCGACAGCTATGACGTCTTCCTGCTGCAGGCCGCCGGCAAGCGCCGCTGGCGCTACGGCCGCCAGAAAGACCTGTCGCTGCAGCCCGATCTGCCGCTGAAGATACTGAGCCGTTTCGAGCCCGAACACGAAGCCGTGCTCGAGCCCGGCGACATGCTGTATCTGCCGCCTCAGGCCGCCCATGACGGCGTGGCGCTGGGAGACGATTGCATGACCATCTCCATCGGCTTCCGGGCCCCCACCCAGGCGGCGCTGGCCCGCGGCCTGCTCGAGGCCGCGGCCGACCAGGCCATGGCCCGCATCGGCCTGCTGGGCGGCCCCTACGGCGAGCCCGCCCTGCCCGGCCCCCGGCTGGACGGTCTCTATCGCGATCCCGGCCAGGCGGCGACCCGCCACCCGGCCGCCCTGCCCGACGCGCTGGTGCAGGCCACGCTGGACACCTTGTCCAAGCTGCGCTTTGACGACGCGCTGGCGGCCCGTTTCCTGGGCTGTTGGCTGACCGAGCCCAGCCAGCTGGCGGTCTTTGACAGCCCCGAAGCCAGCGTGGACCTGGAAGACGGCTGGCCCGCCCAGGGCCGCCTGGTCCTCGACCGACGCAGCCGCATGCTCTATCGCGGCAAGCAGCTCTTCATCAACGGCGAAACGGCCATGGCCCCCGCCGAGGCGGCCCTGAAGCAGCTGGCCGATGCCCGCGCGCTGGACTGCGGCGACCCGCGCTGCGCCAGACTATCGGACGAGGCCCGCAGTTGCCTGGCCGATTGGCTGGACGCCGGCTGGCTGCACTACCGGCCCTGAATCCGCTGGCGGACCGAGGCGGCGGCAGCCGCCTCGCGGATACATCCTGACAGACAACACACATGATCGAAATCTCTGTTGCATTTGGGATGCCACCGCTTTAATTTCCACACCCAAGCATCTGACAGATTCCTGTAGCCTGGATTCTGGTTTCCCCTAATACACAAGGGATTTACCGCAATCTCATAAACAGGAGTCTCGACATGATGAGCAAAACCCTGATCGTTGCTTCGGTGCTGGCCGTGGCTTTGTCTGCCTGCAACAAGCAGGAAGAGCCCGCCGCGCCGGCCAGCAATCCGGCCCCCACCGCCCCCGCGCCCGCGCCCAGCAGCCCGGCGCCTTCGGACAGCGCGCCCAACACGACTCCGGGCTCCGGCTCCACCACGCCGAGCGGCGGCGCCACCACGCCGGCCTCCTGATCCCGCTCAGCAAGGCAAAAAAAATGGCCCTCCATCGGAGGGCCATTTTCTTGCCTGGCAGGACTTACATCTTGTCCTTGAGCACGCTGAGCAGACGCTGCGCGGTGGCGCTGTTGTCACGCTGGCCATTGCTGTCCAGCACCGTGACCTGGGTCTGCTCGCCCGAGCCGGCCACATGGATGCGGTACTGGGCGGCCGCGGCCTTCTTGTCGCCGCCGAACAAACGGCTGAAGAAGCCCGGCTCCTCGTTCTTGAGGCCGGTGTCGCTGTCGACGTAGCGCACGAAGTAGTCGCCGGCGCTGCGGTCGCGATCGTCCACCGCGAAGCCGCCCGAATCCAGGGCCACGCCCACACGGCGCCAGGCGCGGTCAAAGGACTCGGAGACGACCAGCATCGCGCCTTCGGCGCGCACGCTCTGCTGCACGGCCGGACGCTGGGGCGCGGCCTCGGCCTGGGCGACCAGCTTGCGGGCGGCATCGACGTCGGTGCCCAGGTAGACCATCAGGCGCGCCAGCATGGCGGCGTTCAGGCCGGGATCTTCCTTGCCGTTGACCCATTGCACCTGGGCGCTGTCGGGGCCCGTGCGCTTCTCGAGCATCTGCGTATGGCTGATGTAGATCTCGGTATGGCCGTTGACGCGCTCGACGCGGGTGCGGAATTTTTCGCGTTCGCCGCTATCCCAGGCCGTTTCGAGCACGGCGCCCAGCAGCTGGCGCAGCCAGCTTTCGGGGATCTTGGCGCGGTTTTCAGCCCAGTCGGTCTCGACCAGGCCCGAGCGCGGATCGTTGGTCGACACGGTGAAACCGGTGTCGGTCCAGAAGTCGACCACCTTGGGGAAGACCTGCTCCGGCGGACGCTGCACCACCAGCCAGCGCAGATTGCCGTCGCGCTCGACCTTCATGTCGTCGCGCTGCGGCAGCACATTGGTGTTCTGCGGCGCCACGGCGGCCTGCTGGCCCTGCGCCTGGTATTGAGAGAACGTGGCCGTGCCCGAGGCCGGCGCCTTGTAGCGCGGATCCGCGTTGGCCTGCGTCAGGTCCGGCGGAATGGACAGCGGCTCGCCGCGGCGGGTGCTCTTGTAGTCAATGGATTCATCATTGCCCATGAGCTGGTTGATGTCATTGCAACCAGACAACAACATCAGGGCCATCAATGCCGAAATGCCGGCATGACGAGTATTCATACGCGTCCTCACGATATTTAAAGCAGACCCACTTCCTGGAGCGCGCGCCGCACGGTGTCGTGATGCGCGGCCCCCAGTTGGACCAGCGGCAGGCGGTAGCCCAGCGCGCTGCGCCCCATTTGAGCCAGCGCCCATTTGACGGGGATAGGATTGGCCTCGACGAACAAGGCCTTGTTCAGACGGGCGAGATGCGCGTTTAGTTCACGGACACGCGGCACATCGCCGGCCAGGGCGGCGGCGCACAGCTGGCTCATCAGCTTGGGCGCCACGTTCGCGGTCACGGAAATATTGCCGCGCGCGCCCAGCAGGATCAGGGCCGCAGCGGTGGGATCGTCGCCGCTGAAGACCTGGAACGTTGCCGGCGCTTCGCGCAGGAGCAAGGCGCCGCGGGCGATGTCGCCCGTGGCGTCCTTGATGCCGATCACGCCCGGCACTTGAGCCAGGCGCAACACGGTTTCATTGGACATGTCGGCCACGGTGCGGCCCGGCACGTTGTAAAGAATGGTAGGCAGGTCCACCGCTTCCTGGATGGCGCGGAAGTGCTGGTAGATGCCTTCCTGGGTGGGCTTGTTGTAGTACGGAACCACGGACAGGCCGGCCTGGGCGCCCACGGACTTCGCGTGGCGCGCCAGATGGATGGCTTCGTCGGTGGAGTTGGCGCCCACGCCGGCGATCACCGGGATGCGGCCGGCGGCGTGCTCGACCGCCACACGGATGAGCTCGGCGTGCTCCTCCATGGAGACGGTGGGCGACTCGCCCGTCGTGCCCACCACCACCAGGGCGTTCGTGCCTTCCTGCACATGCCAATCGATCAACGCCCGATAAGCGGTGTAGTCCAGGCTGCCATCGGGCTGCATCGGGGTGACCAAGGCCACCATGCTGCCCTTGAAAGTAATGTCTGCGGTCGAAGCAGAGGATGCCATGATTTCGAGAGGCTCCTGACCCGGAACCCCATGCTCCAGGCGTCAATCTATTAAACCGGCGAGTTTACCGGATATTGAACAAAATCCTAGAGAAACCAGTTCACGATACCGGCCCCCAGCGAGAAGATGGGTTCCATCAGTATCCATAGGACATCCGTCACCAACAGCACCAGCACGATGATCAGGCCATAGGGCTCGATGCGCGAATACTGCCAGGCCAGGCGGTGGGGCAGCAGGCTGAACAGGATGCGTCCGCCGTCGAGCGGCAGAATAGGCAGCAGATTGAGCGCCATTAGCACCAGATTGACGCTGATGCCGGCCTGGGCCATTTCGTACCAAAAGCTCTCATCCAGGCCGATATCGCGATAGACGCGGAAGCAGAGCACCCACAGGATGGCCATCAGCAGGTTGGAGGCGGGCCCGGCCAGGGCCACCCACAGCATGTCCCGCTTGGGATGGCGCAGGCGCCCGAAGTCGACCGGCACGGGCTTGGCCCAGCCGAACAACAGCCCGCCGGCGCCCAGGAGCTTGGACGTCAGCAGGATGACCACCGGCACCAGCAGCGTGCCCACCGGATCAATATGCTTGATCGGGTTGAGCGTCACGCGACCCGCCTGCTGCGCCGTCGGATCGCCAAACAGGCGAGCCACATAGCCGTGCGCCGCCTCATGCAGCGTAATGGCGAAGATGACGGGGATCGCGTAGACCGCGATGGTCTGGATGAAGTCGTTCATGGCCGCGCCATTGTAGAGGTAGAGGCCGCTAGGCGCCCTGGCGCGGGCCGCCGCAACTCGAAAAAATTCAGGGACAAATCCGCCCCGGGCCGCCTCAACCCAGGCCCAGCGAGGCCGGATCGCCGCGGCCGCGCCGCAGCACGGCGGGCTCGGCGCCCGTCAGGTCGATGACCGTGGTCGGATGCTGGGCGCAGGCCCCGGCGTCGATCACGGCGGCCAGCTCATGCGCATAGCGCTGGCCGATTTCCTCGGGATCGTTCAGGGCGTCTTCCTCGCCCTTGGGGATGAGCGTGGTCGACAATAGGGGCGAACCGACCTGCTCCAGCAGGGCCAGCGCCACCCCATGGTCGGGCACACGTATGCCTATGGTCTTGCGCGAGGGGTGGGAGACTCGGCGCGGCACCTCGCGCGTGGCTTCGAGGATAAAGGTCCAGGGCCCCGGCGTGGCCAGCTTGAGCAGGCGGTATTGGCGGTTGTCGACCTTGGCGAAATGGCCGATCTCGGCCAGATCGCGGCAGAGCAGGGTGAGATGGTGGCGCTCGTCCAGGCCCCGCAGCCGCCTGAGCCGGTCGGCGGCGTCCTTGTCATCCAGGCGCGCGGCCACGGCGTAGCTGGAATCCGTGGGAACGGCGACCAGGCCGCCATCGCTGATCCACTGGGCAGCTTGCTTGAGCAGGCGGACCTGCGGGTTGTCAGGATGAATAGTCAGATGCAGAGCCATGGATTTATCCTAACATTAGTCCTGCCATGCGGCCATGCGGCCATGCGGCTGCGAACGCCTAAGGAGATTTCCATGCGCATCGATGATTCGCGCGAAAGTGACAATGTCGAAGACCGCCGCAGCCAAGGCCCGCGCGTGGGCAAGGGCAGCATCGGGCTGGGCACCATCGTGCTGGCCCTGGTGGCCATGTACTTCGGGGTCGACCCTTCGGTCGTGCTGCAGATGGCGCAAGGCCCCGACAGCACACAGCAAGAGGCGGCGCCCCCGCCCCCCGCCGATGATGCGTCCAGCCGCTTCGTGGCGCGCGTGCTGGGCGAAACCGAGGACACCTGGAGCGCCATCTTCCAGCAGAATCTCAATCGCCAGTATGTCGCTCCCAAGCTGGTGCTGTTTCGCGGCGCCACGCCGACGGCCTGCGGGACCGGCCAGTCCGCCATGGGGCCTTTCTACTGCCCGGCCGACCGCAAGGTCTACCTGGACATGAGCTTCTTCGACGAGATGCAGCGCAAGCTCAATGCGCCCGGCGACTTCGCCCAGGCCTATGTCATCGCGCACGAGGTCGGCCACCATGTGCAGAATCTCCTGGGCATCGCGGACCAGGTGGACCAGGCGCGCCAGCGCAACCCCTCGCAGGCCAACGCCCTGTCGGTGCGCACGGAATTGCAGGCCGATTGTTTCGCCGGGCTGTGGGCCCGGCGCGCCGACCAGGCGCGCCACATCCTCGAAAGCGGCGATATCGAAGAAGGCCTGAACGCCGCCACCGCCATCGGCGACGACACCCTGCAACGCAAGAGCCAGGGCTATGTCGTGCCCGACGCCTTCACCCACGGCAGTTCGGCCCAGCGGGTGCGCTGGTTCAAGCGCGGCCTGGATTCCGGAGACCTGCGCCAATGCGACACCTTTGGCGCCAGCCAGCTCTGAGGCTTGTCGCCTGTACATAAAACCAGCATACTTTACGGTTTGCCTGTGCTTTCCGGGTGCTGGGCCTTGCCGATCTTGTAAGATAGCGGCCCTCTTTCTGAGCACCCGAATAAGCCGCCCTGGCACTGGCAGCCCCTATCGCGCTCCTGGCGCCGGCCCTATGCGGGGCTTGGCGCAAGCGGCGCGCCGCATGTCAGCCTGGCATACGCATTCATTCTTTTTTCGCCCATGGCCAACAAAGTCGAACCCCTGATCACTCCGGATGAGGTCCAGGAAATCCTGGCCGAGCCGAAGGAAACCGTCAAACCGATTTCCTGGGTTCACCGGCCGCTTGCCGCCTCGGGCAACGCCGCCCTCCCCCTCTGGATGGAGTTCGCGTCGGCCTGCCGCGTCAAGGGCGAAATCCGCGAGGATGTGATCTTCCGGGTCTTCTATCGCAGCCCGCGCACCCGTGTGCAAGGGCAGGCCGCCATCATGGTGGGCGAAGCGTTTGGCGCCAGCCTCTTTGTCGGCCCGCACCGGGTCTTCGGCGTGGACACCGACGACAGCTTCCATAGCAGCCTGGTGGGCAACGGCCTGCCCAACTACCGCCGCGTGCTGGCCGACCGCAGCCACCAGCATATCTGGGTGGCCGAAGGCGAAGGCTATGCCGAACCGCTCACGCCGGCGCTCAACAGCATCTCCGCACTGATCGACTACTTTTTGCCACGCGCGAACCTGACGCTGGCCGGCGGCTTTGCCCATCCCCTGAAGGGCCGCCAAATCGAATTGATCCTATGAGCAATTTTCTCGAAGCCTCGGGCTGGACGGTCATTCCTGCCGGCGAACGGGCCATACGCGCCATCGCCCCCATGACGCTGGGCCTGGACGGACAGCATGCCGCCTTCTTCATCGCCTACCCGGACGATGACAGCTTCTATCTCACCGACGCCGGCGAGACCGCCATGCACGCCGCCGTCTATGGCATCGAGCTGGTCGCCAAACGCCTGGAAACCCTAAACCAGACCCCCGGCGTGACCCTGGCCAGCTTCGACGATGGCGGCGCCATCGTGGCCAGCGGCCCCAAGGCGCAATTGCAGGAAGCCCTGTGGGATGCGGTCAAACTGGCCATGGCCCTGTCCTTCCAATGCGCCAAATGGATGCCCAAATTCAGCCGCCTGCGCTTTCGCGCCCAAGTGGGAAGGACGCTGCTCGACGCCCTGGGCGCCAACCGCCTGGTCAAGGGCGCCCGCGCGCAAGGCAGCAGCGGGCATGCGGCCGACTTCGCCTTTGCCGTGCGCGCCGAACAGAACAATTCGCTTACCTATATCGAGCCGATTGCCCTGAAAGCCGGCAAGAAAGTCGACTGGACCCAGGTCTACCAGACCCACGGCAAGATGTCGGACGTGAAAATGGCTGATGCGCGCAACGCGCGCATGGTCATCCTGGAAGATGGCGCATCCACCGAGGAATTCAAAAAAGCGACCGCCATACTTGAGCAGTCGGCTTTGGTGCGCACCCTCAACCGGACGCGCAACTGGGCCGAACTCTTCACCGGCTGACGCTCACACGGCGCGAGGCAGATTGATCAGGCCGTCAACGATTTCACGCCCATGCGTGATCGCGGCATGGACGGCCTCTCTTGGACTGTATACGCTGGCCCCTTCCGCGAAGCAGGGCACCGGATACTCATCACCTTCATCGTGAATGGAATCCGCCTGTACCACGACAACCGTGGCGGTAAACAATGGGCCACTGGCGGCTGGACTGACCTCGCGCGCCACCTTGGCCATCAGGCGGTATCCCTTGTAAACCGAGTTGTTTTCTAGCACTGGGACACCCTCTCTGGGCATGAGCATACCGCGTATCTTTTACCCAGTAGCGATATATTTTGTAATTGCTGCGCATTCTGGATACAAACACCCGGGAGGGTAAGCCGGATCAGGCCGTGTCGGCGTCGAAGGCCATCGCCCCCGTACCGACATCATAGACACCCGATATGACAGCCAGCGCGCCGGCTTGGCGCCGTTGCCGCAGCAGGGACGAGCCCTGCAGCAGGATGTCGCGCTGCGCGCGGGCGTTCTTGCGGACGCTGGAGGCAGGGTCGCCAGGCACCAGGCCCGGCTGCAGATAGGGAAACAGGGGGTTGGCATGGACGTCGCCGGCCTTGAGGGCGGCACTCACGGCGCCGCAACCGCTATGGCCCAGGACCATGACCGCCTTGACGCCCAGCTTTTGCACCGCGTACTCCAGGCTGGCCTGCACCGCCGGCGTCACGATATTGCCCGCCACGCGCGCGACAAACAGCTCGCCCAAGGGCTGGTCAAACAAAAACTCGACCGCCACCCGGGAATCGGCACAGGCCAGGATTGCCGCGAAAGGCGCCTGGGCGCTGGCCGTGCGTTGCTGGATCGCGTCGATATCGTAGGTGTAATGGCGCATGGCGCGCGCCTGGAAACGCGCATGCCCCGCCCGCAGCGCATGCACCGCGGCCTGCGGGCTGCGCCGGGCCTCGGCGCCCTCGGCCGAAGCCGCCGGCCCGGCCATGGCCAGCCCGGGCACGGCGAGGGATAAACCCAATGCCAGGCCTTGCGTCAAGAACCCGCGCCGCGGCAGGCAGGCGCACCGGCAAACAGGAGACGACATCGATAGACACCCAGGGATGAAGACCGGGCCATCACAACATTGCCGCCCGCCGCCGGCGCGGAAACCGAAAAGAAGCGGATCGACTTACCGACCCGCATCCCCGCCGCCTCAGCCGGGCAAGGCGTCCAGCACGCGGGCCGAATACACCATGGCCGCGCCGGCGTTAAGCGCCACGGCCACCCCCAGGGCCTCGGCCACTTCTTCCTTGGTGGCGCCTTCGCGGGCGGCCTGGGCCGCATGCACGGCAATGCAGCCGTCGCAGCGCGTGGTCACGGCCACGGCAAGCGCGATCAGCTCGCGTGTCTTGCCATCCAGGTGAGCGGTCTTCTTGCCGGCGGCCGACAGCGCCTGATAGCCGCTCAGGGTGTCGGGCGACAGCACGCCCAGCTCACCGATACGTGTTTTCAGTTCCTTGCGGTAATTGTCCCAATCGAGCATGGCATTTCCTTTGATAAGGCGAGCACAAACGCGACGCGCGCTTGTCGTCTGCCATTGTGCGAGTTGGCGACCATCCTTGATAGCGTGTTTGCCCGGTTTGCGGCGAAACCGCCTCGGGCCGGCGCGCCGGGCTCGCGGCCTCGGTATCATGCGTGGAACGGGAAAGGAGGTCTGTAGCGCCCGTTTCCCGTCCCACGCTTACGCGGGCTGCGTGTGCTTGCCCAAAAAAGCGCGCACATGAGGGACGACACGATCCGTCGCCTCGATCAGAATCGCGTGCTTGAGTGCCTCCAGGATGACCAGCTCAGAGTGCTCCAATGCGGCGGCGATCTGTTTGTTCAGCCTCGGATTACAGCCACCATCGAGCTCTCCCGTCAACACCAGCGACGGCGCCTTCACTTCGTGCAACCAGGGCGCCATTTCAGTCTGCGCATAAATGTCGAAAACATTCAGGAACACATCGGCATCGGTATCCGTGACCTGCTTCTTGCGCCAGGCAATGACATCCGGACGATTCTTGACGAAATCATCGGTAAACCATCGGTCGACCAGCGTATCCAGCACCGGGCCGATGCCCTTGTCCCGCATGGCCCTCACCACGCCACGCACCTTGGCGGCATCATCTTCCGTACGAAAAGCCGCCGTACTGAGCAGCCCCAGCGACAGAACGCGATCCGGATACTTGCGCGCGTAGGCCGGCCCGATCATTCCGCCCAGCGAATGCCCGATAAAGTGCGCCTTTTCAATACCCAGACGCTCCCGCAAGGCTTCCAGATCCGCCACCAGCTCATCCAGACCGAACACGCCGTCGGGCATGGGCGACTCGCCATGGCCGCGCAAGTCGTAACTGATGCACTGGAAGTCAGACTTCAGGTGCTCGGCCATCTTTGCCCAGCCACTGCGGCGAGCTCCGATGCCATGAATCATGAATAAGGCCGGGCCATGGCCTTCAATGGTATAGACACAATCAACAGCGCTTGCCATGCATACACTCCCACATTCAGATTGCCAGGACGGTCCCTCGGGCCATTCAGGCCGGCGCCTTGGCGCAGAGCTTTCCGCCGACCGCCCAGTCGCTGGGCGGGACATCGGTAAACACGATCTGAACGCTTTCGGCCTTGGCATTGGCTTCTTCAACGAAAGCCTGCGTGAAGCGCTCGGCCAACTTGGCCTTCTGTTCGGGGGTACGGCCGGGGAACATTTCCACACGGATGATGGGCATGACCAGACTCCTTGGAGGTCAGTTGTTGGTTTCGGAAATAACCTGCTCGACGGTCTTGACTCGCGCCGCCTGCTCTTTGGCGACCACGAACCAGTCGGGCTGGAACAGACGTGACTTCATCTCGGCAACGCTCATGCCAAGAACCTTCTCTTGGTCAGCAGGGATCACCGCCTTGTCGTTGAGAGGGAAATACCCGAACAACTCCGCCGTGCGCAACTGCGGAGCCGCGCTGGCCGCGTAGTTCAGCCAGGCTTTGGCGGCCTGCCGATCCGCGCTCCCCTTGGGAACCACGACCATATAGGGCAACATCAGACCGCCCTCCTTGGGCAGCGAGATGTCGATATTCTTGACGCCATCGCGCTTCATGGCCCAGACACGCGCGAGATAATAGGGCGCCGCGACCACTTCGCCGCGGGTCAACAGTTGGTTCAATTGGGCCAGCGAGGTATAGACAACGCTTGCATTGGCCACCTGCGCCTTGAACATCGGGATCGCGCGCGAGACGTCTTTCTCATCGCCACCCAGTGCATGGGACAGAATCGTCAAGTGGTAGGTGGAGGAGTAGATGGGCTGCGTGATGGCCGTCATCCCCTTCCATTTGGCGTTGCCGAGATCGGCCCAGGACGTCATTTCGGACGGCTTGACGAAGTCCGTGTTGAACGCAATGCCGTAATAGGTAAAGTAGACCGGTGCGCCGATCACCCGCCCATCCGCTCCCTTCATCTGGTACTGTCCTGGCACATTCGCCAGCTCGGGAATCTCATCGACCGAGAACGTCTCCAACAGGCCATCGTTGTACAACTTGGCGGCCTCGAAATAACTCACCAGCACCGCGTTGTACTGAGGCGCCTTGGCCTGGGTTCGCACCTGTGCCTCCGGATTAGGAACTTCGGTGATTTTCACCTTGGTGCCAGTATCCTTCTCGAACGCCTGGGCGAAGGCGGCGCGCCAAGTATCGCCGACGCCCCCTCCCCAAGTCGCCATCGACACGGACTCGGCCCGCGCGCCAGCGCCTGCCCAGGTACAGGCGGCCAAGACCGTCATGGCGGCGCCACGGATCCAAGTATGGTACGAAGACATAGTTCCCCCTTTGTGAACGGACACGGCCAGCGCCTGCAGGCGTGCGCCGCCGCATTTCCGGTGAAAAGAATGAACTAAATTTCACTTTTTGGCAATACAATTTCATACTTGCGAAATTCTACGCGCCAGCACCAGGAGC
The DNA here is from genome assembly GCF_000657795.2 of Bordetella pseudohinzii. Taxonomy (GTDB): domain Bacteria; phylum Pseudomonadota; class Gammaproteobacteria; order Burkholderiales; family Burkholderiaceae_B; genus Bordetella; species Bordetella pseudohinzii. The sequence goes on along the minus strand of NZ_JHEP02000011.1, from coordinate 37,340 downwards.
TCCATGAACACACAACCGACCTCTCCGACGCCCCCCGACGACACGCCAACGGCAGCCATGGACGCTCAGGTGGGCCAGCGCGTGCGCGCCACACGCATCGCGCGCGGGCTGTCCCTTAAGGAGGTCTCGGCAAAGTCCGGCTTGTCCATCGGGCTGCTCAGCCAGGTGGAGCGAGGCATCTCCTCCCCGTCGGTGCGCGTACTGGGCGCGCTCAGCGGAGCCATGAACGTAGCGATTTCGCATTTCTTCCCAGACCCGCCCGAGTCGGCCCGCGACCCCGACTCGCCCATCATTCGCCAAAACCAGCGCCCAGCCGTGACCTTCTGGCGCACGGGCATCGCCAAGAGCGTGCTGACGCCTCACGGGCGGGGCAATATGGACCTGGTGCTGTACACCATCATCATCGAACCCAACGGCACCACCGGCGACGAACCCTTCACCCACGATGGGGAGGAAGCCGGCGTCGTGCTCGAAGGCACGCTCGACCTGCACATCGGGGACCAGGAGTACGTGCTCAACGAAGGCGATGGATTCCGCTTCAGCAGCGCCACTCCCCACCGCTTTTTCAACTCCACCAAACGGCCCACCAAGGTGATGTGGGTAAATTGCCGCGAATCCGCCGTGTAGCGACCACCTTCTTTCAGCAAAATTTCATTTATGTGAATATTTATTGATCAAAAATGAAATTTGGATCAGACTCCGGGTTTTGCGCATGCGCCGCGGACAAGGGGAAAGCAAGTGTCGGATCCAGTGCTGGTCATCGACCATGTCGAAAAACACTTCAAGGGTTTCCATGCCGTCAGGGGCGTGGACTTTACGGTCGAACGAGGCGAGTTCCTGACGCTGCTAGGCCCTTCGGGCTGCGGCAAGACGACCCTGCTCCGGATGATTGCCGGGCTGGAGGGCCCGACCCGGGGCCGTATCCTCATCGACGGCGAAGATGTCACGAAACTGCCGCCCTACAAGCGCAACCTGGGCATGGTCTTCCAGAACCTCGCGCTCTTTCCGCACATGACGGTAGGCGACAACGTCGCCTTCGGCTTGCGCGTGCGCAAGACCGATGCCCAGGCCATCGCATCGATCGTCGCCAAGTCCCTAGAGCTGGTGGGGCTGGCTCATCTGGCCCAGCGCCCCGTGCACCAGCTCAGCGGAGGCCAAAGACAACGAGTCGCGCTGGCGCGCGCCTTCGCCGTCAAGCCCAGGGTCCTGTTACTAGACGAACCGCTTAGCGCGCTGGACATGAAGCTGCGCCGGCAAATGCAGGTAGAGCTCAAGCAACTCCAACGGCAAGTCGGCACGACATTCATTTTCGTGACACATGACCAGGAAGAGGCCCTGAGCATGAGCGACCGGATTGCCGTGATGAGCGAAGGCCGGGTCGAACAACTGGACAGCGCCGCCGCGATATACGGCAAGCCGCGAACGCTCTTCGTTGCCCAGTTCGTGGGGGACAACAATGTCCTGAGCGCCGACCTGGATATGATCGAGGGGCAGCCAGCCTTGCGTTTCGCCTCCCTGGGCCTGACCAAGCGCCCGCCCGGCCTGGCCGGCATGACGACCCGCAAGTCCGTGCACGTCGCGGTGCGTCCAGAGAGTATTCGCCTGCTCGCGGCCGCCACGAGCCATGGCCCCGGCATCGGCACCATCGACAACCTGGTGTATTCCGGCTCGTCGACCCGCCTGAGCCTGCGTATCGGGGAGCAGGAATTGCTGGCCATGGTGCCCGCCGATGCGCCAGAACTTGCGTCATACAAACCGGGAGGCCATGTCCGAGTCGACTGGACAGACTCCGCCTGCGCCATTCTTCAGCAGGCCGAGCACGGAGGTTCGCAATGAAGTTCAATCGCCTGGCGCTATTGCTGCTTATCCCGGCGGGCCTCGTGATGGCGGTCTTCGTGGCCGGTTTGATCTATCTCGTCTGGCAGTCCCTGAGCACGCCCGAAGGGATGGGCTTGCAAAACTATGTGGACTTCTTCAATCGCCGCGACTATCTGGCTGTCCTGCAACGGACCCTGGAAATGTCCTTGCTCACCACGCTCATCACACTGTTTATCGGCTACCCGGCCGCCTACACCATCGCACGAGCGGGAAAATGGCGTAACGCCCTAATGCTGCTGGTGATCCTGCCCTGGCTGGTGAGCCTGGTCGTTCGCACCTATGGCTGGGTAGTCCTGCTAGGAAACCGAGGCACGTTGAACTCACTGCTCATGTGGCTGGGGCTGACCGACATGCCGGTACGGATGCTGTTCAACCAATCCGGCGTGATCATCGGCCTGGTGCACGTCTTTTGCCCCTTCATGATCATTTCCATCCTGACCGTCTTCATGCATATCGAGCGCTCATTCGAGGAGGCGTCGATGATGCTGGGAGCCGGCCCGGTCCAGACCTTTATGCGCGTCATCGCCCCCCTGTCCTTGCCCGGTGTCGTCTCCGGATGCACGATCGTCTTCCTGTTGTCGACGGGCGCGGTCATCACGCCGCTTCTGCTGGGAGGCCCCAGGAACGCGATGCTTGCCACCCAGATATACCAGGACGTTTTTCAGCTCTTTAATTTCCCGAAGGCGGCGGCAATGGCCATACTGCTGACGCTCTGCGCGGCGCTTCTGATCTGGCCATTGCAGATTACCGAAAAACGGGTGCTGCGCCACCTGAAAGGAGCGGCGCAATGATATGCAAACTGCCTGGCGCGATCTCCCGTCTCGCGGTGGGACTGGTATTCGCTTTCCTGCCCGCGCCCATCATCATTGTCGTATTGTCTTCGTTCTCGCCCACCGGCTATCTAACCTTTCCGCCACAGGGATTCTCCCTGCGCTGGTACAGCGAGTTCCTGAGCAGCGGCGCATGGCTTTATGCCCTGGGCGTCAGCGCGCTGCTGGCGATCATCGTCGCGCTCTTTACCACCCTGCTCAGCCTGATGGCCGGCCTGGCAACGACACGGCTCAGGATCAAGGGCCAGGCGGCCTTCGGCCTGCTGATGCTTTCACCACTGCTATTCCCGCACGCGGCCATCGCCGTTGCCTTGCTGGGCGTGGCATCCTTTGCCGACGCTGTCGGAACCTATGGCGCGATTTTCCTTGCCCATGCGGTGTTATGCATGCCTTTTGCGTATCGGCCGCTACTGACCTCCATGCGCAAGCTGGATCTGGCCATGGAAGAAGCCGCAATGATGCTCGGAGCACGGCCATGGCAAGTATTTTCCATGGTTACCCTGCCCATGCTCAGGCCCGGCATCGTCACCGCCCTGCTGTTCAGCTTCATCATCTCCTTCGATGAAGTGACCGTTACGGTATTCCTGCTGGGTCCGAAAGTCACCACGCTGCCCACGCAGATTTTCTCGCATATCCAGGAAAGCGCATCACCGGTAATCGCCGCGATCTCGGCCTTCCTGGTGCTCTTGACCCTGGGCATCGTCGCGCTGCTGAACAAGCTGGTCGGCCTGGAACTGTTCATCGAAACCGAACGCTGAAAATGGCGCCTGCCGTGTTTGGAACGGCATGACCATGAAAAAACTGTCTCCGCAGGACCGTAGCCCGGCAGGGTCGGCGGCTGGAGCGTCACGAGACGCCCGGCCACCCCTGCCAGCCTCATCATGGAATCAACGAGAAGATCGACGCTGGCCAGGCCTGTCCATGCAGCTGCAGCCGGTTGCGCGCCCTTCCCTCGAACAGCGCGCCCGCCTTGCGCGCAACCGCCTCGCTGGGCATATTGCCCACCGCGACCACGATCTCGACGCGCTGCAGGCCCAGCACATCGAAGGCAAAGGGCAGCAAAGCCCGCAGCGCCCGCGAGGCCACCCCCTGGCCTTGCGCGGATTGCCTGACCCAATAGCCGAGATTGCAGAAAAGATTGTGCCGCTGGATCGCGTTGAGCGCCGCCCCGCCGAGCAATTCGCCGCTCTGCGCCGAAAACACGCCCAGCTCATAGCCAGTCCCGGCGCGCTGGCTGGCGCGGCATTGCCGAAACCAGCTGCGCGCGTCTCCCTCCGAAAACGCCGCCGTGCACCAGGGCATCCAGCGGCCCACCGTCTCCACGGATTCGCGCGCCGCGCGCGCGAAGTCCTCGGCGTCACGGTCGCGGAAACTACGCAATACCAACCCTTCCGTCCTGATCGGCAACATGGCGGTCCTTATCCAGGGGATGAGCCTCGATCATACCGGCGCGCTCACCACGCCGAATCGCCTCCTGCCCTGATCGCGCCGCGGTTGACGCACAAGTCAGAGTAAGATTTACGCCATAACAAACCCCTAGGTGGCAGGAGCAGTGGAAGATGGCAAAGGTGGGCATGGTCGGTATTGGCCTCATGGGGCACGGCATTGCAAGCAATCTGGTCAAGCACGGTCACACGCTGACCGTGCTGGAGCATCCGGGCAACCAAGCCCTGGACGCGCTGAAGGCCGCGGGCGCGACCAGCGTGGCCGACGGCGCCACGCTGGCGGGCCAATCTGATGTGATCATCCTCTGCGTTACCGGCAGCCCCCAGGTCGAAGCCGTACTGCTGTCCGAAGGCGGCGTGCTGGCGGGCCTGCGGCCGGGCGCCGTCATCATCGATTGCTCGACGGCGATTCCCTCGTCCACCCTGAAGGTGGCACAGGCCGTGTCGGACGCGGGAGGCCGTTTCCTGGATGCGCCGATGACGCGCACCCCCAAGGAAGCCGCCGAAGGCCGGCTCAACCTGCTCGTGGGAGGAGACGCGGCCTTGTTCGAAGAATGCAAGCCGCTACTGGCCTGCTTTGCCGAAAACATCACGCATGCCGGCCCGATCGGCGCCGGTCACCGCATGAAGCTGCTGCACAACTACGTGTCGCTGGGCGTGGTTGCGCTCATATCGGAAGCGGCGGCCTGCGCCCTGCGCGCCGAGATCGATCCGGCGGTATTCGCCGAGGTGCTTGCCAAGGGCGGCGGCGGCGGCGTGGCGCTGGAGCGCATCAAACCCTACCTGCTGGAACAGGACCCGTCATCGCTGCGGTTCTTCATGTCGAACGCGCAAAAAGACCTGTCCTACTACAACACCATGGCTGCCGAAACAGGCGCCGCGCGCGAAATCGGCGCGGCCGTGCAGCATACCTTCGACCAGGCCGTCACCCAAGGCGGGGGCGAGCGCTACGTGCCTGAGCTGGTGTCGCTGCTGAAGGACCGGTGAATCATGCCGCCGGACGCCCAGCGTCCGGCTTGTGCTTGGCACCTGGCGCGCCAGCCCGGCCACGGCCCCGTCGAAGCCACCACCGCTAGCGCACGGTCAAGATCAAAGGCAGCGCCTGAACTCAGGCCGCCATCCCGAAACAAGATAAGCCCCGCTTGCGCGCAAGTACCCGATTTCTCTTGAATTCAGTGGAGCGGCTGATGGGACTCGAACCCATTTGTATGGGGAACCGAGGGGGGCTTCGGGGAATAAAACCCTTGTTTTTCAACGATTAGACGGGCGCATATTCCCCGCCATTCCCCCCATTGTTCCCTGGATTATTCCCTGAGATCCGCGCGCCTTCAGCGGCCCCATACTGGCCCTTACAAGGGAAGGCCGTCACGCGCAGCGGCATCGTCTGCTGACGAAATGATGATGAATGGGATGGATGAGCACGCAAGCCCTACACTGTAATGCGAAGACGCATTGACAGCGCCGACATTTCGATTCGATGATCTGGCGAGCCAATGATCGGTTTCCATCACGGCTCGCCTACGTTTGCCTACTAGGTAGTCTGCGTATCCAGGTAGTACAAGGCTGAAATCGTATGGTTGTCGCCAGTGGCCACTGGTGCCCCGTTAACAGACGAATCAGCAAACACAAACCCGCGAAAATTCCCTACCTGGTCTATCACTTGCAGCCCAGAGTAAGTGTGCCCAATGTCGTCGGCGATATATCCGTTGTTATTATAGTCGTGGCTCACCTGATAGCACACTCGCCCGGCTGTCATTCCAGTATTGCCGAAAGGCTGGGCCAAGTAGTAGAAGACGTGATGCCGGGCCCCAGGTGTGTTGTCCCACCCCACATAGCGTAGTGCTTGAGTCGTGGTCGCCAGAAACACCGTGGCCAAGCTCATTGAGTCCGTAGACACCGGCTCATCAAGGGCGGCCCAAGAGTTATGTCGTATGACCTGGCCGTAAGGCAAATCCTTGTGCATGCCATTGACGTCCACCGCCGTCAAAAAACCGACATTGATCCCGCCAAAGCCCCATCCAGCATTGAGCGCAGCAGCATTGTAGGTACCGTCAGATTTCAGATAGACGGAGCCAGAAATGTAATTGGCATGCTGCAGCTCGATCTTTGTCAGCGTCGCATCTGACCACGTGGCTCTCCAGAGCTCGGTACTGCCATTGAAATCGATAAAGACGGAATCGGCCCCCTGCATTGACCAAGTCCCGAAAATTGTCGTGGGAATCGAATTCGCGACGCTAAATTTCTTCGAACCTTGAACATATGCGCTCTGGTCAAAGTTGTAAGGATAGGATGGCTGATTTGCATAACCTACTTGACGGCCAATAGATCCGTAGTCACCTGGATTCGCCGGGCTCCAAACGGATGCATCCCCTTGCCAATACCAGAAATCTGACCTCATGGTGCCGCCGGGCTGGAAGCTGTACATGCACAGCCTGGTGAAATGCACACCCCCGGGAAGGACTCCCTTTAGAGTAACCGCGTAGCCCCCAGGAAATGGGGGACTCGTCATTTGACTATCTGCAGACTTATTCATTTACCCTCCACATGAAGATGAAGCTGCATGGCAACGATTGCAGCGTGCAAGCAATCCACCGATACAGCGAAGATGGTCACCATGGTCATTTCCGAATAGTTGAGGCTTACGCTCATATCCAGAGGCTAAGGCCGTCACGGAAGCAGCGAATGTCGCCTTGCAAGCTGTACACTGGGGCGGCCAAGCTTGCCGCATCTCGGCCTGGTCGCCCATCCCCTGCGGCAAGCGCCCCAATAGCTCCGATCCGGTCGAGACCGGCGTCAGGTCCGCCGCTGGTGTGGGGCGGTTCCGGCACGCCGGCCGGCCTGCTCACGCGCAATGTCGAGCCGGCAAAACGGCAATTGCGCGCCGTCAATAGGCACCTCGTTATCGCGCGCCAGATCACGGACGGATCTTGGCCGCGGCTTGGGCCCAGGCCGCGCCCTCCCTCATTCCATCGATGGCTGCGTCAGCGTCTCTTGCCAGCGCTGCATATTCATCCGCGCACGCTTTGAAAATATCCCAGGCTCGGGCAGCGGCTTGTTCAGAGAGGCCGGCGCGGGCGGCGGCTTGGGCGGCTCTGGCACGCTGGGCGGCGATGGCGCCGCGCAGGCCGTCAGCAACACCAGTTGCGCGATCGCGCTCAGCGCTCGATTGACGCACTGACTCATGGGCTTGCTCCAGGCGCGCCGCGTAATCAGCCGCCAATTCCTGTTCCTGGCGCCGATATTGCGCCTCGATCTGGCGCGCGCGGGCATCGGCCTCCAGCCGAGTATGCCGCACCCCCGCCTCGTACTGCCGGACGCCGTACCGCTGCCGCTCCAGCACCACCCCCGCCACCAGCAGCGCGGCGGCCGCCAGCGCCGCCGCGCTGCCTTTCCAACCGGCCAGGCTTTTGACGACAGCGGCGATCATGGCGTGTTCATCCACTCCGGCACGCGCGCGGGTACGGCTGGCGCGGGCGGCGCCAGGGCCTCTTCCACCTTCTTGACCGCCGTATTGGCGGACTTCGCGGCCGCGGACGCCCTCGTCGCCGCGGTGCCGGCCTTGGTGGCGGCGCCCTTCGCTGCCTTGATGGCGCCCTCTGCGGCGTCCGCGGCCTTGTCCAACTTGCCCGCCGCCATCTCGGCCGTGCCGGCGGCCCGGCTCACGGCGGCCGACATCGCGGCCAGCGCCCGCCGGTAATCCTCGCGCTGCTGCGTATTGGTCTCGACCTGCAGGGCAAGGGACCGGCTGGCGCTATTCCAGGCGGTCAGGCTTCCGACGGAGACCCCCCCGCCGAAGATGCACAGGACCAGCGATACGGCGTAGACCAGGCGAAACGCGCGCGCCAGCCGCGGGTGCCGCCACCACTTATGCAAGACTCCCACGAACCTCTCCTTGCAGCGCATGTACCTGCGCGGTCAGCTCCTCGATGAGGGTGTTCTGCCGCTCGATCGTCTGCGCCTGGTAGGCGGACCGCTCGTTCAAAGCGGCGAGCTGGGCCTGGACCTTGGCCAGCTCCAGATAAATGTCGTTGCGTTCCTTGAAAGCTGCGTTGGCCGAAGCCCTTGCGGCCTCGGAGGCTTGCCGCTCCACGGCCAACTGTCCTTCCAGCCGCTCGATCGCGTCCTTCTCAGACTTCGCGCCAGCGGCTGACACGGCCAGCCTCGCCATGAGGATAGGCAAGACCTTCCACATCGCACCGCCGCCGATGAGCGCCGCCACCAGATAGCCAACGATCTGGGAGAAAGTCAGCGGTTCACCGGCCGCGGCGGCGTTCGCCGCATCGGTGCCGACCACCGCCAACAAGAACCCCAGGTTCTCCTGCATCATTCCCCCGCGCGCGCCGCCAAGCCCTTCCAGGCCCGCGGAATCTGGAAGTGCGGGCCATCCTTCAGGGTCCGCCAATCCCCACCCCACTCCACCGGCACGCCCAACTCCGCGGCACAGGCCTTGACCACCGCGGCCAGGCCGGCGAAAGCCGGCCAGTTGTCCCAGGGGATGGCCCCGGCGACCAAGGGCGCCAGGTCAACGGCATGGCCATAGCCATCAGCCTGTCTGAGGTGGTAGCTGTCCCGTGTCTGGCTGGCGCCCTTGGCCACCAGCTCGCGCTGGCGCTCGGGCGTGCGCAGCCCTTCGACCACAATGAACTTGCCTTCATACCGCCTGGCGGCCGCCGCGACGATAGCCGCAAGGTCCGGATGAACGCCCGCCAGCCGCGCTTGGTCTCGTTCTGTAAACTGAAACATCTTCACTCCCCAGCCCCAAGGCGGCAACATTTCCTCTCGTGAAATGAAAAAGGCGCATCTGCTCCTGTTGTCGGGAATAATTTGCTAAAACTGACGGCTTTTTCGACTATGAAGCCCTGGTCCCGCCGTCAGCCCCGCCGAAAGCCCGCCCCGACCCTTGCCGATGCGATCAACCGCTATCTGGCGGAGGTGTCGGTAACGAAAAAGGGCAAGGCCGCCGAGCAGTCCATCGCCAAGATCTGGCGCGCGACCCGTCTGGCCATCCGGCCGGTGGACCGGATTCGCAGCACGGACCTTCTGGAGCTACGCGATGAATGGATCAAAGAGCGTGCGCCGGCCACAGTCGTGCGCCGCATGGCCTTCCTGTCCCATGTCTATACGGTGATCCGCAAGGATTGGGGCTTTGACCAGCTGGCCAACCCGGTCCAGCTGGTACGCCGGCCTGCGGTCGATGACGCGCGCGACCGGCGTCTGTTCGACCGCATCACCCTGCGCGGGGTGTCCGAAGAGGAATGCCCGCGCCAGGAACTAGACTGGATCATCCGCGCGACCAGGTCAGCGGAGCTGCCGACCATCCTGACCGTAGCCAAGGAAACCGGCATGCGCCGGTCCGAGGTGGTTGGCATCCGGCGCGAACACCTGGATTTGATGCACGGCGTGGTCCATCTGCCACACACCAAGAACGGACGGGCCCGCGACGTGCCATTAACCCCGCGCGCGCGCGAATGTTTGCGTCGCTGGGTGACAGGCAAGTCGATGCGGGGCCGCATCTTCACGATGCAGCCTGGCTCTGTCTCCCGCGCGTTCATTCGCGCCCGCCGGCGCGCCCGGCTCCGTTATGAGGGCATCTGCCGGCATCATGGGCGCCGGCCCAACGCGGCATACTTTCGGGATCTGCGCTTTCACGATCTGCGGCACGAAGGCACCTCGCAGCTTGCGACGGTGTTCCAAATCCACGAACTGGCGAAAGTCAACGGCAACGTCGACACCCGCATGCTCTTGCGCTACTACCACCCCCATGGGCGCGAGCTGGCCCAGAAGCTTGCCCGCAGCCCACTGGGCAAAAAGCAGCTTGAAGCAATGCGCCGCGAGCGGGAAAGCGAGCTGGAGGCCTTGCCGATGGCGGCATAGGCCTATGCGTCCGCGTCCGTATCGGCCACAGTGGGCTCCGGTTCGACCCGCGTCAGCCAGGACGGAAGCGGCCCCCAACCCGGGTAGCAGACTTTGCCGTCACCAACATCCAGCTCGCCGCCAATCGAGTACGGAGCCCCTGTCCCTACCACCCAGAGAGGCGTGGTGCGGTAGTCCTCGACCATGACCCACGCATCGCCCAGGCGCCGCGGCCATTTTCCGGCCGGAGGTGCGGGCGGCGCATCGTCGCATGCTCCGTAAGGGATGTTGAAGGTGCCGGGCGTCAGCGCCAGCCCGTTTGCGACGGATTCGTAAAGGTACAGGCCGTCATCGTCGGTCTGAAAAACTTTCTTCTGCATACTTCTTTCTCCTGCTAGTGAAATTTGCACTGCAAATGCACGCGCATTGGGTAGCCACCAGAGAGATTCGATGCAGCGCCTCGCCGGCACGACGAACGGGGTCCAGTATGGCGGTGGCAGCTCTTCAGGGACGTTCTCTGTCGTTCCTTGGGGAGTCTTCGGTCAATATGAAACGTCGACATCCCCATCCCAGCAATTGCACAATCTGGAATTTGACTCCAGTCGCGTAGCGCGCACGTCGACCGAAACTAGGGGCTCAAACGCTGCCTATCACCCCCGCATCCATTCCTAGCGTCCATGCCACTGCAAATGCAAGGGTGATAGGTAGCCGCCAGAATGAGGCCATCAACGAAGCTTCGTTGACGCTCCTTGTGGAGCGTGATGCCTATGGCGTCACGTCTGGTAATGGTCGCACCGTTTATCAGTCTTCCTCGGCCGCATTGCAGGCAACGGGTGTCATCAAAGCCAATGGAGGCAAAGAGACCCGCCCGAAGAACACTGCCTTCCACCCGAGAATTCATGCATGAATCCGGGGGTGAAAGGCAGTGTTGGTGGAGCGAGTTTCCGACGCGGTACGAACCTGCATCGCATTATCAAATTTGATTGCGGGGATGTTATTGGGCACATAGCCAGCTTGAATCTGCGCCGTGAGCAACGTCGGGTCGTTGGCGAAGACTCCCTCGCCGTAACCGCTCCCGGTCACCAATGAAAGTCGGCCCGTCATGCGCTGCATGGCGTCCGTCTGGCGACTACCCAGGACTCTTGCATTTGCAGTGTCAGCGTCAGTTCCGCTAAAGCGGCGGAACATATCGCGCAGATCCGGCACTCGGAATTGGGTCGACGAGTAGTCCGTGAACCAATGAGCTCCCCGGTTCGCCAGCCACTCAGCCTCGGTCTTGACAAGGCCCTGCTCCTGCGCGTAGCCCCACAGCCGGGCGTAACTCATCTTCGACAGCAGTCCGCCGGTCGCGTCCACTTCGCTCACCAGCGGCGTCAACGTGTGCCCATCAAGCGGGCGCCCGCAGAGGGGCGAGCGGTAGCCGGTAAAGTACTGGCTTTCGGACCAGGTCCAGACCTCGGCGCACTCGGCGACGATGACGGGGCCGATATCCTGCATAGGCAGTGCGGTGATGGAAAAAATCAAGGGAAAGGCAACAGCCCAACTTCCATCCCCGGGCGCCGGGGTGCTCGTGTTGTTGCTAGCCGTGGACCGGAATATTCCTCCGCCATGATTGACGTATGCCCCCATAGGCCAACCACCGTCGACTGTCTGCCATTTGGCAAAGCCATTCAACTGCATTTCGCCAAGGCCTTCGGTGATTTCCCCGATGATTCCGTTCATCTCGGCACGGCCGACCGGGCGATAGTTCGCGTTGTCGTCGGGCAGCTCGTAGTCGGGCGTCCAGCCGGCCTGCAGCGACACCTTGCCGTCGGGTTGGTCCTCAGCGGCCAGCGCCTCTTTGTCGCCCGTCGCCGCGAACGGCGTCTTATAGATCCTGGTAGCCATTTACGCTCCAAAGTTTCCGTTACTGAAATTGAGGTGATTCGGGCCGAAGCCCCAAGCGGGGCGCACCTGCACCGCCCACTTGATCCCGACCGTAGACGGCCGCGGCAAAATATCGGTCTGTTCAAGCAGGCGTCTGAGCCTGTAGTCGGGAGTACTGGAGAACAGGAAGGTGGCCGTCATATCGTAGTGATCGAAGACAAAGACCTTTCCCGCTCCAAACACAGCCTCCAGCGCGAGGTTGATGTTCGGCGCCGTCGGCCGCACGGTCAGCTGGAACCAGCGCAGCTTCAGCAGCTTGCGCGCGGACTCGATATCCAGGCTCACCTGGCCATCGCTGGCCCGCCCGAAGTTGCCGTTCTCAAAGTTGGCGTTGGTAACGCCGAACCCGAACACGCCTTCCACGCGCCGCGATGCGCCGATCTCCAGCGACACCCCGAGAATCCTCGCCCAGACCGAAAGGCCAAACTCGTTGGCGGTATCCAGGTCAAAGACGTCCCGATGCCAATTGCGCCAAAACTCCGAGTGATGGCCGTCAATCCAAGCTTGATCATCCCGAGCCAGCGCGATGGCGCGCGGCGCACCCTCGTACTGCCAGAGGATGGACCGCATCAGGTCGACCGAGAAGTCGAATAATTGGGTCCCGTTCATGCGATCACCACCTGAATCGAACTGCGCTGTGTGCGTGCGATCTCGTTGGCAGCGATCTCCATGGTGTCTGCCGACCAGGTCCCTGATCCGACCACCGACACTTCAACCTTCTTGACGAATATCGATGGTTCCTGTTGGTTGATCGCGCTGGCGATCTCAAACGGCGAAACGTCGCTTCCGACCACGAAACTGACATCGCCCTCGATCTCGCCGTTGACGTAGTTCATCACCAGGTCCGGGATGAGCTGCTGCACGTCAAGCGTGCTGGCGCGAACCGTGACCCGGATCAACAGCGTCACCTCTTGCGGCCGGTCAAACTTGACCTCGTACAGCCGGGCATTCACAGGATCCGGTACTTGGACCACAACGGCACCGTTGTAGCCCCCGCCGACAGTCTTAGTTTCAAAGATCGCCTGCGCGACCTCCATATCGGTTCCGCCCTCCACGCACGCCCAGATGCTGTGCTTGCGCATCGGAATCCCTTCGACCGACTGATCGACGTCCGCGTAGTTTTCCAAGTAGTAGCAGGACCGAACGGCCTCGATGTCATAAAGCCGCGAGACGATGGCCTCGTTGATCGAGGTCGTCTGTAGCGCCAAGGTCAGCGCGCGCCGACGCCGCAGCAAGACGTCATTTTCTTCCCGCTGGCCTGGGATCGCGGCGGAAAGATTCGTGATGGTCTCCCATCCGAGCACGCTCGACGCAACGGTGTTCAGCCCGCCCGGAGGAACGACAATCTCGCCCTCCTGCAGGGCGCGCAGGTTGCCTGAGGCGGTTCCCGCGGAGTCAAGCACCACCGTGTTCACCAGCGCGAACTGTTCGCCTAGCGCTGTCTCCGCGATCGAGCCGGCTGGAACATTCGTTCCGGGCACGCCGCCGAGAACAGCGTCAACAATCAGGGACCGGACGCTACTGCGGCGCCGGCCGCCGGTCAGGGCCACCAGGGAATCCAGGAAGACACCGCCCGCCAAATTGGGATTGATCTGGTTGGCAAGCTCGGCGTTGTTACGGGCGATCGCATCCCGCTCCTCTGTGATGCGGGTGATCAGCATGCCCTGGGGGGTGGCCGGATCTGTCGGCATATCCGCGCCGAACACTGCCCGGAATTCGGCTTCCACCTGCGCGCGCGTGGCGGCCGTGTCCGCGACGATGACGCCGCGATTCGCGATGAAACTGTAATCAGCCATATATCGTTACCGTGCCGTATGTGGTTTGTAGCGTCACCGTGTAGTCCAGCGTCTCGCCCTCGATCCGGGTCGCCAAGCTCAGTATCCCCGTCACATCGGGCGTGTCCAGCAAGCGACGCCGCAAGGACGCCTCAAACTGCGCCAGGTTCGGCTGCTTGCTAAAGGTCTCGCGCAGGAACGGAATGCCCTCGTCGTAGGCGTGGATCATCTCCGTGCGAACCGTGGCCGCGAAGTGCCTGGCCTCCTGGGCGACCGCATCGCGGCCCATCGCCATGGCGAGGTTCCCGTTGGGAAGCGTCACGAAGTCGTTGTTCTCGTCAGTCTGAAACGTGATCATCCTGCCACCCCGCCGGAAGTCGCCGGTCCGTTCTGTACATTCGTGTGTCCGTGGCTCTTGTCGATTCGGACACCATCGTGATCCATGCCGTGGTCGGCGCGGATGGGTTGCTCGAAATGCGTGGGGCATTTGACCGTCATGGCTTCCGTCTCCACCACGAACTCAGCGCCTTTCAGGACGATTCTCCCGTCATGCAACGCCAGGCTGGTCGCGCCATCCATGGACTGCAGTACCAGCGCGTCCGCGTTTTCGCCATCGATCGCCCAATCCTTGATCGTGTCGGGGAAGAACATCGCGTCGGAGAATGAATGCAGCCGTTCCGTATTCGGCCAGTCTTCCCCGCCGCCGCGCTGGAACATCAGTGAAACGTCGCGGTCGTTCGCCTTCAACCATCCGAAGTCCCCGGGTTTGATGGGAAACCGCATGAAGAAGCCCCCGCCGCCGAAGCGGAACACCGGGATGTTCGGGATGCTGCCGCGCGAAATCTTCTTCCCATCCGTCGTGCCGATCATGATGAGCGGCTTGATCACGGCGCGGTTGGAGGCGTCGTCATAGGAGACCACCTGGGCCGGCAGCATATCGTCAAGGTTCTCGCGGACGAAGGCACGTATCCAGGACTTCAGGACGGCTGACAGGCTTCCATCGTCCGCGCCGTCAATATCGGGGGCTACAGTCGGCTGCATGTCGCTTCATAGAAAAAAGGATCTTCGTGGCTGGCCACGTTGAACTTCAGCTGGTCGATCTTGTAGTCGCCGTTGAGCGACCGGTTGAACTTGCTCTCCAGGCGTAGCGTTCCACCCAGGACCGACTCGCCGTCGATCAGGTAGGTGACCTCCACGCCCTTCTCTGTGGCCTTGGGAATCCCCACCATGCCGCTATTCATATTCAGGATCTTGACGCGGCCTTTCACGGCCTTGTCGAAGTCCTGCACAATCAGTCTCATGTCATCCACGAATGCCCGGACCCCGCCCGCTTCCGCCAGCCGGTTGACCTGGCCCAGCGCACCGCCGGTATAGGTGTAGTTCGCAATCAGTTTGTCCTGCGCCTGAAAGTCGAGCGTGGCGCCAATGTCCGTCGCCACCGCCGCGGCGATGGCCGATAGCTTCGATGTGGCCTGAGCGCTCTTGGAGACCACCTTCCCATTCGCCGAGTTGCCCGTCTTGGACTTCAGGACGATGTCGACATCCGGCGGACTGCTCGGCTCGGCACTGATGATGTCCCCCGTGTAGACCTTGAACAGGCCGGTCGATACCCGCCCCACTTCGACGACCAGCCGCTTGGGCGTACGGTTCTTATTGAAAGGGCTGGTCTCGGTCAGGAGGAAATCCCGGGTCTCGCGCCTCAGATTGGAGATCGTGACCGTGCATTCATTTTGCGTGGCGTTGGCGTACTTCGTGCCGCTGGCCCGGATCCGCATCCCATCCGCCGCGCTGTAGTAGTTCATCCGACCGGAGACCTCTATCCCGATCCGAATGGCGCGTAGGTCAATCATCGAGGCCGACCTCCGAAGGATCCAGGTAAATCAGCGACTGCGAGCGCCCAAACTCCTCCCACCATGGCAATTCGCCGTCCCGAGTCAGGATGGCAAAGTTGCCCTGGTGGCCAAGGTATCGGTACGGCAGGATGGGAAACTCGGCGACGATCCGCTGCCCCAAAACCAGGTCCACGCCATCACGACGGACGTCAGCCAGCATCGTGCCACGCGCGACCTTGATGGTCAGCTCCCACAAAACGCTGTTGATCGTGGCCGAAAACGTCTGATTCGGCACCGCCAGCAGATCTAACAGCCTCATTTTTGACCTCTCGCCGTTTTACCCCAATCATCCATGACGCCCGCCTTTTTCTTCGTTTCGGGGTCGACATCTCTGGTGGTCTGCTGCCCCCGTTTTACGGTGCTGGATTGGCTCTTGTTCGCCACTTTTTCAGGCGGCAGCTCGCCGAAAGCGGATTTCACCTCCACCCATTCCTGCAATTGGATGGGGATGCTTATCGCGGTCCCCAGCTCGGGCGTTTCATTATGCGGAACATCCACGATGAGCATGTTCTCGTAGGATCGAACCTTGGTCTGAACCGTGACGAGCTTGTTCTGCTCAAATGCCTGGCGTAAAGATTCAAACTGATTCCGCGTATCGTCGACCAACAGAAATTCGATCTCGATATTCGTCAGCTCGCGGACGACATGATCGGAGCGGTCGGTTCCGTCCTCCACGGCAAACTTCGTGGCCCGCTTTTTTTCCTTGACGTTGATCCGCATGGGCTCCGCGGACGCGAAGATGATCTGAAACGTCTCGGAGTCCAGAATCGAAACCTGCTGCTGCGTGGACGTTGAAAGGGCGTCTAATAGCTGCATTACCGCTCCATACCCGTGGCTGAATCCGCCTGAACGTTCTTAAGCTGGTCTTTCAACTCGCTGCCCATCTCTCGACTGATGCCCTGCGCGTCGGTCGCCTGCGTTTGAACCGTGACCGGGCCCACCTGGATATTGTTCTCGGTGCGCGCGTTGCTGGTGTTCGAAATCGCATTCGATGTCACCGGGTTCATAGGGTTCGCGCCCGCCTGGCCTAGCTGTGCTTGCGCCGCCCTCATGTTGTCGGCGGCCCTTGCCTCGGCATCCGATAGGCCCTGCGACATCGCTTCCTGCGTTACCTGGATATCATCGCCACCGCCAAATCCCATCCACTTGCCAATCTTCTTGATGGCCGAAGACACACTGTCGAAAATGCTGCCCACATAGGTCCATGCGCTCTTAACAACATTCACGATGGCGTCGAAGATATCGCTGATGGCCGCGCCCATCGCGGAGAACGCGCCGATCGCCTTCTCCGGGAATCCCTTGATCTTCTCCCAAGCTCCCTCGATGGCGTCGACACTCCGCTGGAATGCCGCCTTGACCTCCCCGGCCATCAGCGAGACCGCCTGGCCGACGATCGGATACCTCTCGGAGAGCTGCCCAATGAATGAATCATTCCCTTCCTGGAAGTTCATCACATCGTCATACAGCGCCGCAAAGAGCGCCGCCACGGCGGCGATCGGGGCCGCTACCGCGAGAAAAGGGGCGACCAAGGCCCACATCGCCGCGGTTGTCGAAATCATGGCCGGCAGGAACATCACGGTCAGAATGGTCGACAGGCCGATGAAGAACCCCGCGACGAGCGTCTCATGGCTATTCACCCACTTGACCACCGAGTCAAGCTTTTCGATGAACCATGTGACGGCCGGAAGCATCAAATCGACGATCCCCCCGGTAGCCACGCCGACGCTCTGCCGCAGCTTGGCCAGCGTCTCCGAGTAGGCCCGCACCCGTTCGGCGGCCCCGCTGCTAATGACACCCTGTTCTTTCTGGACGCGCAGCATGCGCTCGACTTCCTGGCGGCCCTTGAGAAGCAGTTCGACCGTAGGGCTGTCCGTGATGCCGAGTTGATTGATCCGAAAAACCGCTTGCCCGCGCCCCATTCCCTCGACGGCGCCGGCAAGTTCGATCAGGCCCTGCGCCGCGTTTTTTGCGTCGCCGTCGACATCCTTCAGGCTGATGCCAAGTGCCCTGAACGTCTGGGCCTGGCCGGAGTCGACGTCCTCAAGCGCCTGACCTATCGACTGAGCCATGTTGGTCAAGGATTCTTGCGCGCCCTGCGCATCGCCTCCCATCCTCTCGACAGCCTTGCCGAAGGCGTCCACGTCGCCAACGGCCACCCCCAGCGTCTCGCTGGTACTCCGGATCTGCTCGACCGCACGGACATGGTCGTTGAACCTTTGCAGCGCCTGAGAGTCGGCCAGAATGTCCACCATCGACGAGCGGATCCGGGAGAGGGCCCCTTTGACCTTCTCTCCCATCGTCGCCGCCCGGCCCTCGGCCGTCCGCAGCGATTCACTGAGTTCGTCGATTTTCTTCTTCGATTTGTCGATCTCCCTATTCAGCTTGGAGTTGTCCGCATCGATGATGTAGGTCAGCGCGTCCAGCAAGGCCATCTCACTTCCTTTTTTCCGCTTCCATCGCGCGGATTTCATTGACCTTGTTGGTCGTGGCGATCTCCCAGAGGTCCATCGCCTCCTCCAGGTCTATTTCGGTCTTGAGCTCGACGAGTCGGGCGAGTCCTGAGCTGACAATTGATCCAATAAAGGGGTCAGCATTGGCGTAATCGATAGGAGAAACTTTTCCAACAGGCAGTCCAGGAAACCGCGCTGCCCGCCGAGTCCGAAAAAACCGGTGTTCTCCTCGATCATCTCGACCTCCAGCCTCATCAGCTGGATACCGTCGTCGACATGGTTATCGATGAGCGCCTGGGTGGTCAGGCGTTGCTCCCGGCCCTCCAGATCCACGGCCACATAGCTCATGAGCTTTTTCATGACCTCTTCCGAGGTCTGGTAGTCGCCCAGTTTGGGAATATTGGACAGCGGATACTTGGCGATCACCTCCCGCGCCACCGTGGCCGGCAGGCGGGAAATGGTGAATGCCTTCTCGACGCCATCACGGTTTTTCACCATGACGACGCGAGGCTTGAGCAGGTCAGCCATGGCGGGCCCTTAGGCGCGGATGCGGAAAAGGTTCTGGAAAACGAAGGTATAGGACTTCGACTTCAGACGGCCAGCGGACGCCGCCGAGTTGCCGGGCATGCCGTTCGTCATCTTGCCCTCGCTAAGCGTCAGGACGGTGCCGTCCGGGAACGTGGCCACCAGCGTGATCCGATCACGCGCCTGACGCTTGTTCTTGGCTACACGGTTCGCCTCGAAGACCACCGCGAGGTTGTTGTCCGCATCGCTGCCCGGAATCACGCTGAGGGTGATGGAGATGGGTGTCGGCGCGTTGTACACCACCAGATCGCCGTTGAGGTTCATCACCGCGGTGGCGATGTCGATGGCCGGAATATCGAAGGGGTCGGCATCGTCGGCGAATTCGGTAATCGTGAAGCCGAAGGGGAAGGACTCGCTGGCAACGCAGCGCAGGGCGACCCCGATAGCGGAAGTATCGAACATGTCTGATCCTCAAAAAAAAGACGGCTCGCAAGCCGTCAAAAATGTTTGCTTCCCGGTCACACCAGGTTGTGAGAGCCTTCCACCTTGCGGATCATGTCACCCTTGGAATAGACCAGCGTGTATTTGGCCGTGTACTCGGTCACGCCGGATTCGCCCGTCTCCTGCGCGATACTGACGTCATACCAGTAACCCTTGTCCTGCACGTCGTGCCACGCCAGAGCGTCGTTCGTGAGCTGGCCCACGGCGACCTTCTGCAGCTCGGTCAGCGTCTTGCCGATCAAGATGGTGCCGTTGTTCAGTGCCTTGTTGACGCCGTCCTGAATGATGGCCATGACCATGCCGCGGCCATCGTTATTGGCCGGAATCTTGTTCGTGGTCAAAAGCAGGCTCATCAGCTGAGCGGTCATATAGGCCTTGAGCCACTGCTCATTCGCATGCACCGACATGTCCAGCGGGGCGGTCGCGCCACCCATGAGGTAGCCGCGCTGAAAGAACGAGATGTTCTGGCCCGCGCTGGCCGTCTGGCCGTAGTAGTTCACTCGCAGGGCATCGTAGAAGTCCGCCATCTGGTCGTCCGTCACATCGGACGTGAGCGTGACGCCAGACTGGCGGAACATATAGTTGATGGTGGCGTTGGTACGGTCGTAATCGGTCGCCGCCATCACGGCCATCGGCAGGGCTTCCTTGTACTCGTTCGCCGTGCCATTCAGGATCAAACCGGTGGAAGCCGTTCCGATCATGGCGGCATTCCAGGCGTCGGCCGTCACCGAGCTCACGGACCAGTACATCTGGTATTTCACGTTTTCGCCTGAAACGTATTCCGCCAGGGGGATCGCGTCCTCCAGGGCCACCGCGACGCCGAAGGAGGCCGAACCAAACGAATCGGTCACGCTCTCGGCCGCGCGGAAAGCCTCCAGGGGCGTCATGGGGAGAGACCCCGGCGAGCTGATCGCCTGGGCCCCCAGCAGCGCCATCATGGCGCCGAGGTCGCTGCTGGAGGCCGGCGACACGACAATGGCCCCCGGACCCGCCACCGCGGACTCCACGGAGAAAGCGCCGGCAATGGCGTCATAGGTCGCGGTCGCGGTGGCGCCAGATTGGGCAGTGGCCGCCGTGCCTATCGCCGCCGTGACCAGCTGCGCCACGCTGGCCAGGCTTGTGGCGGCCGACAGGTCAATGCCGGTCAGCGCGTAGTCGAACTCGCCGACTTTGATGTTGAGTTCGCCAGCAGTGACGGCCTGGAAGTCGGCCAGGCTGGCCGAGATCCGATAGCCGTACAGGCGCCCCGGCCGCGCCGCGTCGGGATAAGCCGCGAACTGCAACTCCGGCGCCTGGGAGGCGGGCGCCGGGCTGACGTAGGAGAAGTACTGGCGTGCAAAGGCCGCCTCGGGCGAATCCGAACCGAAGTAGTCGTCAGCGCCGCCCGGGCGCACAGAGACGATCTTGCCGACAGGCACGCGCGGGTCGGTGGTAAAGCGCCGGCCGGTCAGCTGTTGCTGGGCGACGGCATTAGCGCCGATCACCGCACTGATGATCCGGACGTAGCGAGTCATTTTGATGGACATATCATTTCCCTCAAATTCGATGAATGCCCGACACAATCTGCTCGATGTGCGCCGTGGCCTGGGTGATGTTGCGATGGTGGGTGAAGATGATGGTGAAACTAGGGTTGAAGTCGGAGTTGCTCCCCTCATTCACGAACGAAGACATTGCTATTTCCGTCGCGCGCTGCACGCCGATGCCCGCCGCCGTCATGCTTTGGGTAAACCTCATTGACTGAAGCACGCCGCGGACGACGGCCAGGACATCCGAGGCCAGTAGCTGTGTCGGCGAGTCAGGGTCGTTCTCGACGAAGGCCTGGTACTGATACATCGATTCGTTGATCTGGGACTCCGTCGCCGTCAGTCCTTCGCCGTCATCGTGGTACTTGCGCGCCTGCCAACCACGCTTGCCGCGGTTGAGCAGGAAAAAGTAGATCCCGTCGTCCACGCTGCCTTGCTCCGTCGGCCGGGGGGGAGCCGCTAGTACCGGCAAGGTAATCCCCTGCTCTGCCAGCAACAGCACCAGCGCATCGCGGACGGTTGCCTCAAGCTGTTTCTGTATCATGCAGGCCCCACGTCCACACAAAGGATGCGGTAGCGTTTTTCGGTGTCCAGACCGCCGGCGACCGGACTTGGCGGGTTGATGCTTGAGATCACGTTTTTTCTCCACGACATGGCTATCGACCCCTTCCGGCGCGGATGGAAGGGCCGCGGGTGGCGCGCATCCAATCGGCCGCGACCGGCACGGGGTCATCCGAGCCGGCGCCGGATATGAGCAACAGCATCCTGGACTCAGGCGCTGTAGACATAGAGGCGAGACATCTCGACTCCAAAAAAAAGGCCGGGTTTCCCCGGCCTTCTGTGCGGCGCCATCGATCAGGCGGTGATGGTCTTGCGCGCGAATGCGCAGGGGCGCATCACGAAGCTGTCCACCGCGACGTTGATAGCGTTTTCGATATCGCCCTTGATGTTTTTTTGCCTGACGCCTCAGCGGTCTTCATGCACTCCCACGCAACGTGGCGCCGAAGAAGAAAGCCGCCGAGCTCGCCTATGGAATAAACCACCTTGAAGGCTCGAAATTTCTGTGTGAGATCACATTTCTTCAGGACGCAAGAGCCCGGACGTATTGTGATGGTTCTTGACATGAACCACCAGGAACCGTTGTTATGACGGACCACCAATACTCGACATGGACGCGGGCGGCCGCCTCCTCCCTGTTGCTGCCGATCTGCCCGCTCTCTTCCAGCGCCACCAAGACGCGCCAGACTCCGGTGCGTAGAACAGCACGCTGCCGGGCGTCTGCCCGGGGATCCACGTAGTTGATGATTTGCTTCATCTTGAACCGGCGGCCCGGATAAGCGGCCAGCAGGTCAATGACTTCCTTCGCGTATTTCAAGCCAGCCTCCTTTCAACTTGATCCCGGAACAGACCCAGGTACAGCTTGTATTCCGTCTCTCCCAGCGACACTCCCGTGGTCGACCTGATCCAGCGGCGGGCTGCCGTCCTACGCTGCGCGGCGGTCAGGTTGCCAAACTTGGCATTCTTCTGGGGATACTCGGCAATAATCACCATTCGCTCATGGCGCGGCAGGCTGGCGTGCATGGCCTCGACCGCCCGGGCGTGATCGGCATTGATGGGCCGGCGGTCATCCTCCCTGGAGACATAAGCCTCCATATTCCCTACCGTCGCGCCGGACCAGCACCACCTGGCCCAGTTCCAAAGCAGGTCATCTCCTGTCAATTTTTCCATTAGCGGCTTCCTTGTAGTTTGGGATGTCTGTCATGGCGCCCAGCGCGCTAGGCTAGGCGCGTTTGATCTATGCCCTCGGCGCTCTGCCCTTATGAACTCCACGGCGCTCAATGCGCTGGCTGTCTGGGATTCCCTTCGGGAGAAGCCGTTGACTCCCCACGAAGGCCTGCACTGCCTGACCGCAGCCGCGTCCTTGCTCGGAAATCCGGCGCCTCCCAGCCCAATGGCCTTTGCTCAGGCGCCGCCAATCGCCATTGACGCCTGGCGGGTGCGGGCGGATCGGGATCTCCATCACACCTCCCCCGGCGCGAGTTCAATGCCAAGCGCGCGCTTGGCCATGATCAAGACGGCATGGGCATGTCGGCGTCCGCCCTTCTTCTCCTGTTCGGCCAGGATGGTCTTGGCCCAGGCCTTGGGATCGCGCTTGGGTTTCAGGGCGCTTTCGACCATCTTTGCAATCTCGGGGTCAATCTGCGCTCGGGTGGCCCTCGTCTGCCCGGGAGCGGGAAGCGCTGCGTGGACATCAGGGACCGGATGCCAGTCGTCCTTAGCCAGCTCGTCGGAAAACGCCCGCTCCCAACGGGCTTTCATGGTCGTGTAGGTGCTGTTCAATAGATTGTGGGAGCCCGTGTTGACGGCCGCCCAATAGATCGCCGGGTGAGACCACTGTCCCTTGTCTCCGTGGCGCCGGCACGCCATGCCGGCCACGGCTTCGTGGTACGCCACCTCCGGATTCATCCATGGCCGGCACATCTTCATGAACTCCGGCAGCGTGGGCGGCCACTCCCGCTGTTTGCAGGCATTCAGCCCCACCACAATCTCATGGCCCGAGAATCCGCAAAGATCCTCGGCCCAGATGGCATGCATTTGCTCCTCGGGCACCCTTCTCCACATCTTGGGCAGCTTGTCGCCATACATCGCGGCAAAGCGTTGGAAGAGCTTTTTCACCCAAGGCATCGGAAGCGCCTGCGCGGCCTCAAACGGGCTGGCCGGTTGTTGCATCGAAAGTCTCCCTGTCTCGCGGTTTCGCGTCGTCCCAGAGCCTGCTCATCCAATCATCGTTTTCCTGCGCCCTGCTGGACGGACGGGGCGCATATGACGATTTCGGCGCGGTTCTCAGCACCCCTTGCAGGTAGCCAACGGGCTCGAGGGCCTGCTCATCCACGCATTGCTGGATGGCGCGCACCGTGGCCTCATCGCCGTGCTGTTTTCGAAACATGCCGAGCATCGCGCGAGCTTGCTTCTCGGAGACGCCGGCGGTGGTCAGCAGGGGTAGCCCCAGCGAGAAAATCAACTCGGCCGCCGAAGGCGGCTCCGGCGGCGCGCCGCCCGTTCCGTTAGGAACGGAAGTACTCCTGGTTATTGGTTTTTGGTTAGCTTGCGATCCGATTTCTCCCTGCGTGCTGCCGGGATCCGTAGCGGAACCGGATGGAAACCCGCTGGGTTTCTCCTGGCCTACGGATTGCTTGCGAGGACGCCCTCCGCCTTTGCCATTTGCTCGCGCCTGGGCTGCTTTCTGGTGGTAAGCGGCAATCTCGGTTTCGCAGCGCTCATGGCGGTATCCGTCCTCGGCCTTGACGAACTTGAAGCGCAGAAGGCGCTCAACGATGCGGCGCTCTTCATCGGTTTCGACGCCGATCATGTGGCACAGCAGATCCAGATCTTCCGGCAACGGCCTCTCGGTGTCGTAATAGACGTCCATCATGTCGCGATAGATCCAGCGCTGCTGGCGCGACATGTTGACGGTTCCAGACCGGAAATCGCCGATGTGATGCGGGTAGTAATTCATGCGCGCTCCAAGCGCCCCGCGGCGCGCGATGCCCCGGCGGGAACCTCCAGTCCTTGGGCCTGTACTTGTTCGATGCACCAGACCGGTGGATCGATCTGGCGGCAGTACCGGACCTCGCAGCGGGCTTTCCAGGGATGCACTGATCGTCCTCTAGGAGAAATTCATGGAGTTGCGGCGTGAGTCACAGCATGGATGCGGGCGGGCTTTTTTTCCGGATCGGCAACCCGACGCGCCGTTGAAAAACCGCCCGAGGCCGCGGCGATGGATCTCTTCCGCGTGCTGCGCGGCAAGCGGGATCGCAAGGCTTGGCCGTCTGACGGCATGGCTTCTGCGGCTTTGCATCGAGTCACGGCACATCCTCTTGCCGGATAACCTCCGACTGGGGGGCAAGCTCAGGCCACACCATGGCCCACTGCTTACACAGAAGCCGCTTCGAGATCCCGGACGCTCGCTCCAGCGCTGGGGCGTATTCGGCAGGCACGTTCCCAGACTTCTGCCACTGTTGGACCGTCTGATAATTGTTGGCGCCCGTCTTGCGCGCCGTCGCCACTGGGCCGCCAGCGTTGGCGATTGCCGCCGAGATGTGGGGGTTCTTATCCATACCTCGCATCCTAATGCAAGAAAAACTAGCAGCGCAAGAAATTCCTGCAATGACACAAGATAGTCTTGTGCTAACCTGCCGCGCATGAATACCATTCACCAACGCATCAAATCCCTCCGCGAGGCGCTCGGGCTGTCAATGGAGCAACTCGCCGAGCGCGTTTCGGTGTCTTGGCAGACAGTTCAACAGTGGGAAAACGGCAAGACGGCTCCCAAGCGGGCAAGATTGGAAGCGGTGGCCAAGGCGCTGGGCACGACCGCGGAGTATTTGGCAGTCGGCCAATCGGCCGCGCCGCGGGATGCAAGGAGCGAAGACAAGCTCGCCGCCACCGCTTGGCCCTTCCTTTCCATCCCCGAAGAACGGATCAGAAAGCTGACCCCCGTCCAGCTCGACAGGCTGGAGGGCGCGATCGCCCTCGCCCTTGGTCAGCTGGAGATAGGCCTTGAGGTTTCGAGAGCGCCGTCAACGGGGTCGTTGTACTCACTCGAAGAAGCGCGGGACGACTTCCCCATGCCGGCGCCAAGCGCCCCTGCTCCCTGGGAAGGCGGCAAGACCACGAAGCAAATGGAGCGGGAAGCTTCCCTCAAGTTGAGCCTTTCCGACTCGGTCATCGCCAACGTTGCGGCGGGAGACGCGCCAGCAGCGAATGACCGCTTTGAAAAGGTGCCAGAACTGGCGGACGTGCGGCTATCGGCCGGCGGCGGTATCGAAAACCATGCCGAAGACCAGACCGGCTTCATCCACTTCCGACGCTCTTTCCTGCGGTCGGTCGGCGCGGATGGCGGCCGGGGCCGCGTGGTGTATGCAAAGGGCGACAGCATGGAGCCCATCATCCGGGACGGCGCCGCCCTGCTCGTGGTTCCGAACGAAAGCCTCACCCTGCGGGAGCTGGCCGCCGGAGGCGTCTATGCCATCAACTACGACGGCAGGATGATCGTCAAGACGGTGGCCAAGGACCGGGTCTCCGGACGCTGGGTGGCACGGTCGTTCAACCCTGCCTATCCCGACGTCCCACTCGAGAACGGGCATCCCGTGCGGGTGCTGGGCCAGGTTGTCTGGGCGGGCGCGAGGCTTCGGGATGATGAGGCGGGGCAGTGGACCCGTTCGTGAGCCGAATGCGTTGGCGCTCTCTGGCTCGACAAGCAAGCCGCATGCCGGCCGTGCGCCTCGGCGGATGGTGCTCCACCCCGAGGGCTGCCGGAAATTCAAACCCAGGATGAAGATCATCACGGCGAGGGCGGTACTGAAAGCCCCGAACGAGAAAAGCCGAGCCGGAAGAGCCAACACGGCGCTAAAACTGGCTGGACCGAAGTTGCCCCCTTAGTCCTCGCCGCAATCCTCTCTCCGAGCCCGCCCCTGCGGGCTTTTTTTGCGTTCGGACCTGGCGGTCCAGCCACTGCATCATTACACCTTGATTGCTAGTTTTTCTTGTACGCTAGTTTTTCTTGCCGCACAATGCGCCTATGCGCTGAACAAACCGCGCGGCAGCGTTGCCAGCAGCACCCGCTCTTTATTGGCCCGGGCGACCAACCAGGCCGGACTACGTCGTTGGCGAGGACGGTAAATCGCAATGCAGCCACCCGGGCTGGATACGAATAGCGGGGAGCCGTGGAGGCCCGGAAACGGACAAGACGGCGCATCGGATGCCAGCCCGATGCGACGGGAGGCGGGCCGCCCTGCCTCGCCAGATTCATCTGAATGCAAATCCCAGCGGGTTTGCATCTTGATGAACCTGGAGGACGTTTGAACAAAGGCCCGTTGGCGATTCCTGTCCGACTGCCGCCGAAGGGAAGAAAGTCAGCGCCTCGCCTGACAGAGCGCCTGGCGGATGAATACCAGGAGGCCATATCCAACGCCTTTACAAATGAAGGGGCCGACGCGACGAATGCCGCCGCGTGAGCACCGCCCTGTTCATCCTCCGCGGCCCCGCGGCCGCCTATCCCGGCGGCCGGCCGACTGACGCCGCCATGGTCTTGCACAGGAGAAATACATGGCGATGCTCGATGACGGCGGCCCAGCCTTTTACGACATACCCACGGCGCCCGATGGCGCCAGCGGCACACCGAAGCATCGCGGCAAGGATTGGAACACCGGCTGTCGGATCCGCGGGCAGCAGCCCACCGTGCATCCCGCCCAATTGGGCGGCCCGTACTGTTTTGGAGAGGCGGAAGCGGCGGGAGGGATCCGGTGATGATCCGTCGCTTCCTCCAAGACCCCGACCTCCGCCGGCACGGCTGGAAGCTCCTGCTGGTGCTGGCCCTCTGGCTCTTCAGCCAAGAAATCGAGTACCGCGATCTGGTCGCCCAGGATGAGCGCGGCACGGCCGCCTATGCGGCGAAGGAGTAAATCATGAACAAAGCAGCCGAAGCACCCGCCCGTGAAATAACCGCGCCCCAGGCCTGCGCCGAGCGTGCGCGCAATATGGCGCTCGATAACCTTATGCGCCGGGCCATCCATCGCGCCACGGCCGGGGCCATCCTCGTTGACGATCTCCGAGCCATCATCGCGGACCTCAAGTCCACCGCCGCGCCCACCGCGACGGTGAGCGGCGTTCCAATGAGAGACGGCGACAGCGTGCGAGCTGCCGTTCTGGCCGACCGCCAGCAGCGCGCCGGCCAGGTGAACCTGCACCATGTTCTTTGGGTCCTCACCGGACACGAGGCTCAGCACTTCGGCGAGCCGCGCAGCATCGTTACGGAGGGTCGCGCCGCCCCGGCCCCGCGACCGACGGACCACTATGAATGATCGCCCGGACATCAGCTGCTCCCGCTGGCCTACAAGCAGGCCTGCCGGGCACGGCCTCGGCGTCAAGTCCAAATGACTGACATCCTCCAGCGCCTGCTGGAAACGACCCGCGAAGATTGGACGCCTGCCTGGCGCGGGCTTTGTTTTGGAGACCATATGTTGCAACGTGCGGTAGAGCCTGCAGTGCAGGTCGCGCCGGCGCCCTACGTGACGATAGCGCTCGCCGCCACCATCACGGGCCTTACGGAAAAGGCGATCCGCCGCAAGATCGAGGCCGGCAAATGGATCGAGGGCCGTGAGTGGATCCGCTCCTGCGACGGCGGAATTTTTATTTCAATGGCAGGGTATCGACAATGGGTAGAAAAGGGACAGGCGTAGAGATCCGGGAAAAATCTATCCGGATTTCCTTCACTCTTGAGGGCGCCAAAAAGCGGGAGACGCTTAAGGTGAACGGTACGCCCATGCCGCCGACACCCGCCAACATCAGATATGCCGAGCGCCTGGCGATCGAAATCCGCGAGAAGATCCGTCATGGCACTTTCAGCATGGCCGAGTACTTCCCGGAGTCTGTCGCCGAAGCGGACGGCACTGCAGGCGGCCAGCTCGACGTATGGGTAGGGTCTCAGCGTATCGAAAATTCAACCAAGGACGGGTATTCCAGCGCCATAAAGTTCTGGAAGAATGGGATCGCCGACAAGCACGGTCTGCGCCTTGGGCAAATTCCCTTGCGCCGCCTGAAGCTCAGCCACATCCTGACCGTCATAGCCAGCCGGCCGGACCTGTCTGGAAAGACGGTGAACAACTATGTCTCCGTTCTGCGGCAGGCTCTTGAACTGGCGGTGCGGGATAAGGTTCTGACTGAAAACCCCGCTGAAGGGGTGCCCCGGGCCAAGCACCAAAAGGAGCCGCCCGACCCCTTCAGCCTGGAAGAGGCCGAGGCCATTATTGCCTATGCGGCGGACAAATATCCGGAACCCGTCTACAACATGATCGAGGCCTGGTTCTTTACCGGCCTTCGCACCTCTGAAGTGTTTGGCACCCGGTGGCCGAACATCGACGTGAGGGACAAGACCGCGCAAATCGTGGAAGCCATTGTCCGCGGCGAGCGAAAGTCCCGCACGAAGACCAATACCGGGCGCCTGGTCAAGCTCAATAGCCGCAGCTTTGCCGCTTTCCAGCGGCAGGAAAAGCATTCTCGAATGCGCGGCGAGGAGGTTTGGCTGGATCCCAGGTATGAAACGGCATGGAAGGACGAGCGCGCCTTCCGGCGCAGCTATTGGTCCCCGGCCCTGAAGATCCTGGGCATCCGATACCGGCGTCCGTACAACATCCGCCACACCTACGCGACGATGATGCTGATGGCTGGGATGCGCCCGGCATTCTGCGCCAAGCAGATGGGGCATAGCATTCAGGTGTTTCTGAGCACGTATGCCAAGTGGCTGGACGGCGCTCACGACGACCTTGAAATGGCCCGGCTGGAGTCCGCCATTACCCCGAATGTTCCCCGAGAAAACAAAACAGGCACCTAAGTGCCTGTAATGTATAGGAATTCGGTGGGGTGGCTGATGGGACTCGAACCCACGACAACCGGAATCACAATCCGGGACTCTACCAACTGAGCTACAGCCACCGCTGCAAAGAAGAGGAATTCTAGCATGAAAATTAGGGAGTGTGCCAAGGGCTGATTGACCAGGGCGCCAGGCTTGCTATCCTTGCGCGGAAACAGAAGCCGCGCGGGGCGGCGCCAGTCCTGTGGGATGCCCATGGAGCGTATCGACGAACTTCTGAATCAATACTGGCCGCATCTGGTATTTGCCATCAGTGTGATCGCGGGGACGGGCGCGGCGGTGCACGCGGCCATGACCAAGCAGGATGTCCGGGCCGCCATCGCCTGGGTGGGCGTGGCGCTGTTTTCGCCGATCTTCGGCGCCCTGCTCTATTTCGTGGCGGGCATCAACCGGATCCGCCGCAGCCTGGTGTCGCAACAGCGCGACGAGGCGGTGGTGGCCAATCTGGATGTGCTCAGTTCGGCCACGCTGGGCGATGTGGTGCCCTATAGCGCCCCGCAGTTCGCCTCCTTGCGCAAGCTGGGCGACAGGCTGAGTTTCTTCCAGCTGCTGGGCGGCAACCGGGTGCGGCCGCTCGACGGCGGCGACGAGGCCTATCCCGCCATGCTGGCGGCCATCCGCCAGGCCAAGCACTGCATCGCCATGCAGAGCTATATCTTCGACAACGATCCCATCGGGCGGGAGATCGCCGAGGCCTTGATCGAGGCCCAGGCTCGCGGGGTGCAGGTCCGCGTGCTGATCGATGCGGTGGGCAGCCGCTATTCGCATCCGCCGATTGTGCGCATGCTGGCCAAGGGGGGTGTGCCCACGGCCCGCTTCATGACCAATCCCCTGGGAGTCTTGCGCATGCCCTACGCCAATCTGCGCAGCCACCGCAAGGTCCTGGTGGCCGACGGCCGCCATGGGCTGACCGGCGGCATGAATGTGCGCGCGGCCTTTGTCTCGGCCCTGTCGGGCGCGCGGACCAATCGCGACACGCATTTCGAGTTGCACGGGCCGGTCGTGGGGCAGTTGATGTCGGTCTTTGCGCATGACTGGAGTTTCACGACCCACGAAACGCTGGTCGGCGAGCCGTGGTTTCCAGCCAGGCTGGCGGAACCGGCCGGGACGGTGCCGGTGCGCTGTGTGGCTTCGGGGCCTGACCGCGCCCTGGGCAATAACCAGAATATGCTGCTGGGCGCCTTGGCGGTCGCCCAGCAGCACGTGCGGATTCAGTCGCCGTATTTTCTGCCGGACCAGACATTGATCGGGGCGCTGGCCACGGCCGCCCGCCGCGGGGTGACGGTGGACGTGGTCATTCCGGACAAAAACAATCTGCGCCTGGTGGATTACGCCATGCAGGCCCAGCTTGACCAGATCGTGCGCACCGGATGCCGGGTGTGGCGCGCTGGCGGCGCTTTTGATCATTCCAAGCTGATGACGGTGGATGGCGTCTGGTCATATGTCGGGTCGTCCAATCTGGACCCGCGCAGCCTGCGGCTGAATTTCGAACTCGATACGGAGATCTACGATGCGCGGCTGGCGCAGTGGATCGCCGCCCGGATCGATGCCCGGATCGCCCAGGCCCGCCAGGTGACGCAGGAGTCCCTGCTCGGCCGTCCCTTTGCCTACCGCCTGCGCAACAAAATCATCTGGCTGGCCACACCCTATCTGTAGCGCAATGCCTGAGGGCGTATTTTCGATAATGTTTATTTCAGATAGTTGCTGGTTATGTATCAAATATAGTATTTTGATGAAAAATGTCGCGCCATCACCCCGGTATTGATCGTCACCATGGAATGCCTTCCCGCGATGCCAGCCTATGCCGCGCTCCCGCCTGCGAGCGCGGACGAAGGCCTTTTCCGGGAGATTGTGGCAACACACACCGGCCGCCTGCGGCGTTTCATCGTCAAATATATCGGCGATGATGGCGAAGCCGAGGATCTGACCCAGCAGGCCTTCATGGAGGCCGCGCGGTCCTTGGGCACGTTCCGGGGGGATTCCCAGCTGTCGACCTGGCTGTACGGCATCGCGCTCAATCTGGTGCGCAACCATCTGTCGCGCGCGCCCGAGCGGCGCTTCGAGTTCGTGGCCGTGAGTTCCTTGGAACATCTCGCCTGCGAAACGCCCTGTCCGCGCACCATCACCGAACACCGGCAGATGCTGAGGATAGTGGTGCGGGCGCTGGAGGATTTGCCGCCGCCGATGCGCGACATCCTCCTGCTGATGAGCCTGGACGATATCTCGTATGAAGAAGCGGCCCACCAGCTGAGCTTGCCGGTGGGCACGATCCGCAGCCGCCTGTCGCGCGCGCGCCAGGCTTTGCGTCTCAAGCTGCTGGCCCAGGGCCTGTCCCTGCAGGACTGAGCCCTCCTCGGCCGGCGCCTGGCTTATTCTTTCTTGTAGGAAAGATAATCAAGGTGGATGCCGATGTGATCGGCGATATAGCGCGCGTCGTGCCACACCCCCCAGATGAATGACGAAGACCGGTTGGTCAGGTTGGGCAGGCCCAGGAAGTAAATTCCTTTTTCCGCCGAGATGCCGCGCTTGTGGATGGGATAGCCTTTCTCATCGAAGATATCGAGCTCGATCCAGCTGAAATCGACCTTGAAACCCGTTGCCCACAAAATGGTGCGGATGCCGGCGCCGGCCAGGTCGAGGCTGAGGATGGGATGGGTCAGGCATTCGGGATCGCTGAGCAGCTTCCAGGCCTCGGGCTCGGGCGGCAGGTCCAGGCCGTTCTGTTCGATATAGGCATCGGCTTCGCGCAGCACTTCGAAATAATCCTCATCGCCCTGCGCAATATCGCGCGCCAGATTGTCTTCGAAGTGCAGCACGCCGTTGTCATAGGATTTGGTGATGCCCACCAGCTGGATGCCTTCGTGCGCCAGGCGCCGGAAATCCACGGTCTTGCCGTTCTCGTAGCCGCTGACGGCAAAGGCCACGTGCTCGCGCTTGGGCTTTTTCTTGACTTCATCCCACATGCCCAGGGCGCCCAGCCACCAGCAATAGTCGCGCTGGCGGTAGGAGCGCGGCGGACGGTAATGCTCGCCCACCGACAGGTAGACCGTGCGGCCGGCCTTGCGCAGCTCTTCGGCGATCTGCGAGCCGGACGCGCCCGCGCCCACCACCAGCACGGCGCCTTCGGCCAGTTGGGCGGGATTCTTGTACGCCGAGGAATGCAGTTGCTGGATGCCGGCGCTGTCCGGCACGATCCTCGGGTAGCTGGGAATCTGGAACGGTCCGGTGGCGGCCACGACATGCTGGGCTTCGATCACGCCATCGGAGGTCGTGATGGTAAAGCCCGGACGTTTCTCGTTGCGCCTGACATGCTTGACCTCGACGCCGGTGCGCACGGGCGCCTTGATCATCCTGGCGTAGTCTTCGAAATACTTCGCCATTCTTTCCTTGGGCGGAAACACATCGGGCCCGACATCGTCAAAGGTCAAGCCGGGAAAGCGATCATGCCAGGCGGGGCCGTTGGCAACCAGGGAGTCCCAGCGCTCCGAGCGCCAGCGTTCGGCGATGCGCTTGCGCTCCAGCACGATATGCGGGATGCCCATCGCGCTGAGATGCTCGCTCATTGCGATACCGGCCTGTCCCGCGCCGACCACCAGCGTGTTTGTTTTTTCAATTGGCATGTCAAGATCCTAAAGAGTGTCGAGACCTGGTCCGTCTCGAGTCCGGCACGAAGATCAAGGAAGAACTGGCCGGCAAGCACCAAAAGCGTGCCCGCCTGACGATTGCCACGCAGTGTGCGGCAGAACATCTGGCTTGATAACTTCGTTTTTCGGACGGCTGACTTAGGAAAAAGCAAATGGCCCCGCGGCCAGGGACGCGCGCCAGCGGGGCGCGTCGTCCGGGCGGTATTTCGTTTTTCCGATGCCCCCCATCAGCATCGACAAAGCACTGGGGCACCCCCTTTGCCGTATTCTTGAACCCATCAAGAGCGGCTCGGCCCGCGATGGCATGCCCGTGGTTCTGGAGCCGAGCACACACCCCCGGAAAAAAACGTGAGTCCCGCAGCCATGCAGAATCGCAACCACGCCTCCGATATTTCCAGCGCGGTCAGCCTGGAAGGAGTGGTAAAGAAGTACCGCGACCATACCGTCCTGCAGAGCGTCTGCCTGAAGATAGAGCAGGGCGAATTCCTGACCCTGCTCGGGCCTTCGGGCTGCGGCAAGACCACGCTGTTGAACCTCATCGCGGGATTCGCCGACGCCGACGAGGGCGAAATCTTCATCGACGGCAAGCCCGTCACGACCCTGCCGCCCTACCAGCGGCAGATCGGCATCGTGTTCCAGAACTACGCGCTCTTTCCGCACATGACGGTGGAGCGCAACATCGGCTACGGCCTGCGGATGCGCCGCAAGCCGGCCGCGGAGATCGCCGAGCGGGTGCGCGAGGTCATGGCCCTGGTCAAGCTCGACGGTCTGGGTCAACGCAAGCCGCGCGAACTATCGGGCGGCCAGCAGCAGCGCGTGGCGCTGGCCCGCGCCCTGGTGATACGTCCCAAGGTGCTGCTGCTGGACGAACCGTTTTCCGCGCTGGACAAGAGCCTGCGCGGGGCCATGCAGGTCGAGGTGCGCGATATCCAGCGCAAGCTGGGCGTGACCACGATTTTTGTCACCCATGACCAGGGCGAGGCCCTGAGCATGTCGGACCGCATCGCCGTAATGAACCAGGGCGTCATCAAGCAGATCGCGACGCCCAATGAGCTCTATCGCAACCCGCGGGATCCCTTCGTCGCGTCCTTCCTGGGCGACGTCAATATCCTGCCCGCGCACTACCACGGCGCCAATGCCGAGACCATCCAGCTGCGCCTGGGCGCGGGCCTGACGACCATCCCGCGCGATCGTTTGGTCGGCGGCTCCTACGAAGGCCATCGCCTGGATGTCTATGTGCGTCCGGAACACATCAAGCTGGAAAGCCTGCATAGCGGTTCCGTCCTGAGCGGCACGGTGGTCAACCATGTGTTCCAAGGCGACCACGTGGATCTCTACCTGGATGTCCACGTCCCCGTCGAGGGACGCCAGCACGTCATGGTGCGCAGCGCCGACCTGAATTGCATTCATGAATGGCCCGTCGGAGCAGTGGCCGGCCTGGCCCTGCCCAGCCACGGTGTCAGCGTCTTCAACGCGCCGTCCTGAACGCGGGCCTGGCGCTCTGCGGCCGGACCCGCGACAAGGCGGGTCCCGATCCCGGCGGCCCGCATGGGCCGCCGATTTCCACTCGTCTGCATCCCCAACGCCCATGAGCCAATACCCTAACGACATGCAAGCCATCATCGCCCGCGAACCGGGAGATGCCTCCGTCCTGACGCTGGCCCGCCGGCCCGTGCCTACGCCCGGCGCCGGCGAAGTGCTGCTGCGCGTGCGCTCGGCCGGCATCAACCGGCCCGACATCATGCAACGCCAGGGCTTGAGCAAGCCGGCCCCCGGCGTGACCGATGTCCTCGGTCTGGAGGCCTGCGGCGAGGTCGTCGCCTGCGGGCCCGGCGTGCCCCAGGACCTGATGGGCAAGCGCCTCATGAGCCTGCTGGCCGGCGGGGGCTATGCCCCCTGGTGCGTGGCCCGTCTGGAGCACTCCCTGCCCGTGCCGGAGGAGCTGGGCGATGAGGCGGCCAGCGCCCTGCCCGAAGGCCTGTTCACGGTCTGGCACAACCTCTTTGAGCTGGGCCGCCTGCGCATGGGAGAAAGCGTGCTCATCCATGGCGGCGGTGGCGGCATCGGCACGCTGGCGATACAGATGGCGCATGCCGCCGGCGCGCGCGTCATCGTGACCGATGGCGAGCGCGAGCGCCTGGGCGCCCTGCGCGAACTGGGCGCCTCCGAGGCCATCTGCTTTCACGACACTGACTTCGTGGCCGCCTGCGATAGCTTCACGCAGGGCAAGGGCGTGGACGTCGTGCTGGACATCGTCGGCGGCGACTATGTGCGCCGCAATCTGCAAGCCCTGGCCTTTGGCGGTCGCCATGTCAGCCTCTCCTTTCTGCAGGGTTCGGCCGTCAGCATCGAGCTGCTGACCCTGATGCAGAAGCAGCTGAGCCTGCACTCGTCGACCATGCGGCCGCAGACCGACGCCGAGAAGGCGCGCATGGCGGCCGCCCTGCGGCGCCATGTGCTGCCGTTGGTGGCCGATGGCCGCATCCGCCCCAAGATGTTCCAGTCCCTGCCGCTGGCCGAGGCCGCGCGCGCGCATCAATTGCTGGAGAGCGGCAAGGTCTTCGGCAAGCTGGTGCTGCATCCCTGAAGGCATCGACAACAACCGGAGACCGCCATGAAGCTGCTATACGCCCCAACCTCCCCCTATGTGCGCAAGGTGATGGTGTGCGCGCACCTGACCGGCCAGGCCGGGCAGATCCAATGGCTGGACAGCGCCGCCCATCCGATACGGCGCGATGGCCGTATCGCCGCGCATAATCCGCTGGCCAAGGTGCCCACGCTGATCCTGGACGACGGCCAGTCGCTGTACGACAGCCGGGTGATCTGCGAATACCTGGCCAGCGCCGCCGGCGACGACCATCTGTTTCCGGCGGCGGGCCCGGCGCGCTGGCGGGCGCTGACCCGGCAGGCCCTGGGCGACGGTCTGCTCGATGCAGCCTTGCTGGCGCGCTATGAACGCACGGCCCGCCCCGCCGACAAGCAATGGGATGACTGGCGCGAGGCCCAGCTCTTGAAGGTAGGCGCCAGCCTTGACGCCATCGAAGCGCTGGCTCCGCAGCTGGCCGGCGCGCGCCCCACCATCGGCGAGGTCAGCATCGGCTGCGCCCTGGGCTATCTGGACTTCCGGTTCCCGGAGCTGACGTGGCGCGACCGCCATCCCCGGGCCGCCGAGTGGTTCGGCGCCTTCCATGCCCTGCCCGCGATGCAGGCGACCATTCCTCATGAGGCTTGAAGCGACCATGACTCCCCTCCCCCCCGCATCCACCGTCTGGTTCCTGAACGGCCCCAATGCCAATCTCTACGGACTGGACGCCAACAAGACCTATGGCTCTGAAAGCTTTCCGGTGCTGCAGTCGCGCTGCGAAAAGAAAGCCGCCTCGCTGAACATGACGCTGCGCTTCGTGCAGTCCAATTATGAAGGCCAGCTGGTGGACTGGATACAGGAAGCCCGCGGCCAGGCCCAGGGCGTGGTCATCAACGCGGCCGGGCTGACCTATTCTTCCGTGCCCATTCTCGATGCCCTGCTATCCTTCCCGGGCAGGATTATCGAAGTCCACATGAGCAATATCTGGCGGCGCGAGCCTTTCCGACACCACTCCTATATCTCCAAGGCCGCCGACGGCGTGATCGCGGGGCTGGGCGGCGAAGGCTATGAACTGGCGATCGAAGCCATGTCGCGCCTGATACAACGACCAAGCTGAGGCCCTGGCATGCGCCCTTCTCCTTCCGGTTCGCTGGTTTTCTATAGCGAGTTCGACGATTTCGGCACCTGGCGCGATGCCTTGCATGCGCAGATACCGGATCTGCGCATCGTCCGCGCCGATGAGATCGATGATCCGGCGGCCGTGCACTACGCCCTGGCCTGGAAAGCGCCCGCGGGCTTTTTTTCCGGGATGCCCAATCTGCGCCTGATCATCAATCTCGGCGCCGGCGTGGACTCGCTGGTGGGCCGCGACGATCTGCCGGCCGGCATTCCGATCACGCGCATCACCGATCCCAACATGGCCCGCATGATGGCGGGCTATGTGCTGTTTGCCGCCTTGCGCCATGCGCGCGACATCCCCTATTTCGAACAGGCCCACCGCCGCGGCGAATGGGCCTACCGCCATCCCCGCGCGCCCGAGGAATGGAAGGTCGCCGTGCTGGGTCTGGGCGAACTGGGCGCCCGCGCCGCGCAAGAGCTGCGCCGCCAGGGTTTTTCGGTGCTCGGCTGGTCGCGCAGCCCGCGCCAGATCGAGGGCATAGACTGCCACGCCGGCATGGACAGCCTGGACACGGTGCTGTCGCAGGCCGATATCCTGGTGGTGATGCTGCCGCTCACGCCGCAGACCCGGGGCCTGCTCGACAGGCAGCGCCTCATGCGTCTGCCGCGCGGCGCGGCCCTCATCAACGTTGCCCGGGGCGCGCTCATCGATCAGGCGGCCATGACCGAGCTGTTGGCCTCTGGCCATCTGGGCGGCGCCACGCTCGATGTCTTCGAGCGCGAGCCGCTACCCGCCGGCGACCCGCTCTGGAGCATGGACAACGTGCTCATCACGCCGCACCTGGCCTCGGTGGCCATCCCGGCCTCGGCCGCCACCCAGATCGCCAGCAATATCCTGCGCGTCAGCCAGGGCCTTGCGCCCGAAAACCGCGTCGATCCCGCCCGGGGGTACTGAGACCGGCGG
>NZ_JHEP02000010.1 GCF_000657795.2 Bordetella pseudohinzii | reverse complement strand
ACGCGGCCGTCTCTTCCAGCGAGGCGGCCTGCTCTTCGGTGCGGCTGGACAGATCGGTATTGCCCGCGGCGATCTCGCCAGCGCCCACATTGATTTCATCCACGCCGCGGCGCACCGAGGACACCGTGCGCGTCAGGCTTTCCTGCATGCGCTTGAGCGCGGCGAACAGCTGGCCAATCTCATTGCTGTTGCGCACTTCCACCCGCGCCGTCAGATCCCCGCCGGCGATACGGTCGAAATGGCCGCCGGCCTCGCGCAGCGGCTGCAGCACGCGCCGGCGCAGGAAGACATAGGTCATGAAGACCAGCAGGGCCGCCAGCGCGCCGCCGGCGCCCACGGCCATGAGCACAAAGGCATAGCGCTTCTGGGCAACGTCATAGGCGTCCAGGAATTCGCCCGCGCGCCAGAAATCGAAAGACTCGACGGCCAGCACGAAACGGGCCTCCAGCGCATCCAGCCGCGAGGACAGCACTTGCTGGTAGGCCGCCATATCGCCCTGGGCCAGGGCGGCGATCATGGGCGTGAAAGCCTGGCTCACCAGCCCTTCATAGGTGGCCTCGACCTCCTTGAGGCTTTCCTGGGCGCTGTCCGGACGCGGCAGCTTGCGGAAATGCTCCAGTTCGCCCTGCGCGCGGTTCAAGGCCGCCTTGGCGCGTTCCAGCAGACCGGCCGCCTCGGGCGACAGGCCCGCCTGCGGCAAGGAAGGCTGGCCGATACCGCGGACAATCTCCGCGTAGTGCGACACGCCCACGCGGCCCAGGCCTTCCACGGTGTCCTTGGCGGCGGTGGCAATGCGCCCGACGGAATCGGTGATCGCCTGGGTCTGGCGGATATCCTCCAGCGTCCCGTTGCTTACACGCAGCGACAACACGCCCAAGGCCGCGCCAATGACCAGCATCAGCGAAAAAAAGGCCAGCACGCCCAAGAGGCTGCTGCGTATCGACAGATTCGCCAGAAAATTGCGCATAACACTCCTCAACCGCGATGTAAGGGCGGGAAGCCCCCCGCCTGGGCGCGCCCGCTAGGACGCGGCTTTCTCGACCAGCGCCATTTCGTCGCTGGTCATCAACCGCTCGATATCCACCAGGATGAGCATGCGCTCGTCCACCGTGCCCAGGCCGGTCAGGTACTCGGTCGACAGCGTGGCGCCGAACTCCGGCGCCGGGCGGATCTGGGCCGTGTTGAGCATGAGCACATCGGACACGCCATCCACCACGATGCCGACCACGCGACGATCCAGGTTGAGGATGATGACCACGGTCTGCTCGTTGTATTCCACGCTGCCCAGGTTGAACTTGATACGCAGATCGACGATGGGCACGATGATGCCGCGCAGATTGGTCACGCCCTTGATGAAGGGCGGCACATTGGCGATGCGCGTGACCGTGGCGGCGTCATAACCGCGGATTTCCTGCACTTTGAGGATGTCGATGCCGTACTCTTCCGAGCCCAGCGTGAAGACCAGGAATTCGCTGCCGGTGTCCTCGGCGCGGCGGTTGTGGGCGGATTCGGGTTTGGCTGCCATGGTTGGCTCTCCGTCAATTCAGAATGGCTTCAGGCTGGGCCCAGCGCTCGCGGTTGGCCCGAGCCAGGGCAAACACATCGACGATCAGCGCCACGCTGCCGTCGCCCAGGATGGTGGCGGCCGAGATGCCCGGCACCTTGCGGTAATTGGATTCGAGATTCTTCACCACCACTTGGTGCTGGCCCACGAGGTGGTCGACCAGCAGCGCGAAACGGCGGTCTTCGGCCTGCATGATGACGGCGATGGCCTGGGTGGGGTCGCTCTGCGCCTGGCCCACCGAGAACACGCGGTGCATCTCGACCAGGGGCAGGTACTCGCCGCGCACATGCATGACCCGCTCGTTGCCGGCCACCGTGTAGATCTGGTCTTGCTGGGGCTGCAGCGACTCCGTGACGTGGTTCAGCGGCAGGATGAAGGTCTCGCCGCCCACGCGCACCGACATGCCGTCCAGGATGGCCAGCGTCAGCGGCAGCACGATGCGGGTGGTCGTGCCCTGCCCCGGCTGGCTGCTGAGCTGCACATGGCCGCCCATGTCCTGGATATTGCGGCGCACCACATCCATGCCCACGCCGCGGCCCGAAATATCGGTCACCTGCTCGGCGGTGGAAAAGCCCGGCGCGAAAATCAATTGCCAGATTTCCTCGTCGGGCGAGTTTTCATTCACCGCCAGGCCTTGCGAAAGGGCCTTCTTGAGGATGCGCTCGCGGCTCAGGCCGCCGCCATCGTCGCTGACTTCGATGACGATGTTGCCGCCGTTATGCTGGGCCGAGAGCACCAGCTGCCCGACGGGGTCCTTGCCCGCGGCCACCCGCTTCTCGGGCGTTTCGATGCCATGGTCCAGGCTGTTGCGCACCAGGTGCGTCAAGGGATCGATGATGCGCTCGATCAGGCTCTTGTCCAGCTCCGTGGCGCGGCCATAGGTCTGCAGCTCGATCTGCTTGCCCATCTTGCCGGCGATGTCGCGCACCAGGCGCGGGAAGCGGCTGAAGACGTAGTCCATGGGCATCATGCGGATGGACATGACGGCTTCCTGCAGGTCGCGCGCATTGCGCTCGAGCTGCTCCATGCCGTTGAGCAGGCGGTCATGCAGCACCGGGTCCAGCGTGGACGCCGTCTGCGCCAGCATGGCCTGGGTGATGACCAGCTCGCCGACCAGATTGATGATCTGGTCGACCTTTTCCACTCCCACGCGGATGGAGGTCGATTCCTTGTCGGCGTGGTGCGCGGCCGCCTTGGGCGCGGCGGGGCTTCTGGCCGGCTCGGCGGCCGGCGCGGCCGGCTTGGCCTCGGGCTTGAAACCGGCCGCCGCCTGGGCGAAATCATCCACCACATCGCCCGCCGGCGCGGCTTCGCGGCGCAGCTCCATCTGGTCGGCATCGATGATGAAGCAGCACACGGCTTCGATATCGTCGGCCGAGCAGGTGGTCTGCACCCAGACCGTCAGGGTCTCGTCCTTGCGCTCGGCCGCCAGCACCTTGCCCAGGTTGCCCATTTCTTCCTGGATGGCGGCGGCGTCCTTGTCGGAGATCTTGCGGATATGCAGGCGCAGCGGCAGATCGCCGGCCGCCGATTCCGCGGCGGGCGCAGCGGGCTCCGGGGCGACGGGCGCAGGCGCGGCGGGGACAGGCGCGGGCGCGGCCTCGCCATGGCCTTCGAGCGCCAGCTGGCGCAAGACGGCGCAAATGCGTTCGAACACGGCGTCATCGGGCTCTTCGGAGGCGCGGTAGGCGTCCAGTTGGCTTTTGAGCACGTCTTTGGCTTCCAAGAAAGTATCCACCATGTCGGCGCGCAGCGGCATTTCGCCGCGCCGAATGGCGTCCAGCAGGTTTTCCAGCAAATGCGTGGTCTCGGCCAGCTTCTGAAAGCAGCCGAAGGTCGCCGCGCCGCCCTTGATGGAATGCGCGGCGCGGAAAATCGCATTGAGCTGTTCGATGTCGGGCGCACCGACATCCAGCTCCAGCAACAGCTGCTCCATCTGCGCGAGCAGCTCGTCAGCCTCATCGAAGAAGGTTTCGTAGAACTGACTGAGGTCCAGACCTGAACTCATGAACGGTATGCCTTTCTAAAGTGCTTGCCTTGGGGGCCCGCCCCGCGCCTACAACCCGGGCGGTTCGCCCAGCAGCTCCGAGGTCAACGCCACCAGCGTCTCGGGATCCAGCGGCTTGTTCAGCCACCCGCAGACACCGAGATCGCGGGCCGCCATCTTGCTGTCCACATCGTCTTCGGTCGTGAGCACCAGCACGGGAAGGTCCTCGTACCGGCGCTCGCCGCGCAGGCCCTGTATCAGGCCCAGCCCGCCCAGGACCGGCATATTCCAGTCGCTGACCAGCATGTCCACCGGACGCTGGCGCGCCACCTCCAGGGCCTCCTGCCCGTTGCTGGCGGTCAGCACCTGCCAGCCGGCCGAAGTCAGGGCCGCCTTGACGATCATCCGCATCGTTGCCGAGTCGTCCGCCACCAGAATCGTTGCCGTCATACCCGTCGTTACTCCTGCCGGGGTGCCCCCGCGCCCTGGCCCTGGTTGTGTTCCGTCACGGCGCGCCCGACGTCCTGCGCGTCGCGCGAGGACACATCGGCCGCGGCCGCGTTCTCCGCCTCGATGCGGCGCTGCGTTTTTTCATTGAGCACCACGAGGCTGATACGCCGGTTAACGGCAGCATAAGGATCATCCTTAACCAGGCTCATGCTGGAGGACAGCCCCTGCACCCGCAGGACCTTGCCTTCGTTCATGCCGCCGGCCACCAGTTCCTGGCGCGACGCATTGGCCCGATCGGCCGACAGCTCCCAGTTGCTGTAGGCGCGCTCGCCGCGCGCATACTGGGTCGCGTCGGTATGGCCCGCGATACTCAGCTTGTTGGGCAGTTCGTTGAGCACCGGCCCCAATTCGCGCAGGATGTCGCGCATATAGGGCTGGACCTGGGCGCTGCCGGTGGCGAACATGGGCCGGTTCTGGCTATCCACGATCTGGATGCGCAGGCCCTCGGTCGTCAGGTCCAGGAGCAGCTGCGGCCGGAAGCTCTTGAGCACCGGGCTGTTGTCGATCACCGACTCCAGGCGCCGCTTGAGCGATTCCAGGCGTTGGCGGTCGCGCCGGTCGGCATCGGGCTGGGCCTCGACGCGGTTGCCGTCGGCGCGGCGCACATCGCCCGAATCGCGCAAGGGATCGGCGCCGCCGCCGGGGATGGCGCTGGTCTCGGCCGAGGAGCTGGGCCCGCCGGTCAGCGCCACGCGCAGCGGCATGCGGAAATAATCGGCAATGCCCTTGAGTTCCTCGCGCGGCACGACGCTGATCAGCCACATCACCAGGAAGAAAGCCATCATCGCGGTGATGAAGTCCGCGTAGGCGATCTTCCAGCTGCCGCCATGGTGGGCCTTGGCGGCGGCGCGCTTGCGGCGGATCACCACGCGGTGATTATTGACCGTGCTCATGATTCAAACGCCTCTAGGCGCGGCCGGTGGCCGTGGTCTTGGCCTGGCGCACATGCTCTTCCAGCTCGCCGAAGGAGGGGCGCACGGCCGAGAACAGCACCTTGCGGCCGAATTCCACGGCCAGCTGGGGCGGATAGCCGTTCATGCTGGCCAGCAGCGTCACCTTGATGCACTCCAGCACCTTGACGGACTCCGAGGTGCGGCGCTCCACGCGCGAGGCCAGCGGCGCGACAAAGCCATAGGCCAGCAGCACGCCCAGAAAGGTCCCCACCATGGCCTTGGAGATGAGATCGCCCAGCACGGCGGGCGGCTGGTCCACCGCGGCCAGCGCCTTGATCACGCCCAGCACCGCGGCCACGATGCCGAAGGCCGGCAGGGCATCTGCCACCTGCTGCAGCGCATGGGTCGGCACCTCGCGCTCATGGCGGAAGGTCTCGATCTCCTCGTCCATCAGCGTCTCGATCTCGAAGGAGCTCATATTGCCGCTGATCATGATGCGCAGATAGTCCGTGATGAATTCCATCAGCTTCGGATCCTTCATGATGCGCGGATACTCGTTGAAGATGGGGCTGGACTGCGGATCCTCGATATGCGATTCGATCGCCATCAGGCCTTCGCGGCGGGCCTTGTTCAGCAGCACATACAGGAGCGCCATCAGCTCCATGTACAGGTCTTTGCTATAAGGAGCGCTCTTGAAGGCGCGGGGGATGGCCTGGCGCACCAGGTTGAGCGACTTGCGGCTGTTGCCGGCAAGAAAGGCGCCGATCGCGGCACCGGCGATCAGCGTCAATTCGAAGGGCTGGTAGAGCGCGCCCATGTGCCCGCCCAGCCCGATGAAACTGCCGACCACTGCGATGAGGACCACCGCATATCCGATAACTACCAACATATCAGGCCCCTGCCATCGAGTCTAAAAAATGCCCATGCGCCGCGCCCACCGCGTGGGCCTGCCGCCCTTGCCGGGCGGCGGTTCCCTCCCGGAAGCAGCCCGGCGATTGAAAAAACACCGCCAATGATCGCCCGGCTCCCCCGCCGCAAAAACGCGGGTTACGGGGAGAATTCAGCGGCTTTTGACGTATTTGGTCTCCCTTAAGGACGCCGGCGGCAAGCCGTATGGGCCCGATCAAGACCCCGCCAAGGCCCGGGCGCCGGCGCGCGCCCGGGCAGCGGCCCGGGTCTTGCCCGCGCGCGGCGGCGGACGGCAGATCGCGCACACGAAATCGCCCTGGGGATCATGGGCATGGGCAATGAAATGCCCCCCGCACTGGCGGCAGGCCGACAACTGCAGCATGCCGCTGTCAAAGAAGCGCACCAGCATCCAGGCCCGCGTGAAACTGAGCACCGGCTCGGCCGTGGGCGCCCCGGAGGTGTCCACCGCGGCATGCTCGAGATAGAGGCGATAGGCGTCGATGACCGCCCGTATGCCCTTGCTGTTGGTGCGCGTGTTCAGAAACGAAAACACGTTGTAGAACAGCGAGGAATGGATGTTCGGCAGCCAGGTCATGAACCAGTCCACCGAGAACGGCAGCATGCCCTTGGGCGGCGAGCAGCCGCGGATTTCGCGGTACAAACGGGCCAGCCGGTCGTGGCTCAAGCCCGTTTCGGCTTCCAGCACCTGCAGCCGC
The DNA here is from genome assembly GCF_000657795.2 of Bordetella pseudohinzii. Classification (GTDB taxonomy): domain Bacteria; phylum Pseudomonadota; class Gammaproteobacteria; order Burkholderiales; family Burkholderiaceae_B; genus Bordetella; species Bordetella pseudohinzii. The sequence continues at coordinate 191,076 of NZ_JHEP02000010.1, read as the reverse complement.
GCGCCCAGCGTGATCATGGAACTGGCCAGCAGGATCTCATCGGCTTCCTGGGCGACGCTCTTCATCGCCATGCCGCCTCTCCCTTGCTCCGCAAGCCCATTTACGCGATCTCTTCGACGGGCTGCTTGGCCAGCAGAATGGTGGCGTGCGCCTGTTGGAGCGCGCCGCCCAGCACATCCTGCGTCAGGGCCGACAGCAGGCTGTAGTCATCAAAACGGAAACGGCACAGCAAAGAACTGGAACTGGCCAGCTTGACCAGTTGCGCGGGCGACAAGCGCATCAGGATGTCGGCCACTTCATTGCTGAAACCCAGGCGGAACATGGAGGCTGCATAGTCGTCGCGCAGCATGCGCTGCGCCAACAACAGATAAGACAGGTTGACCTCGCGGATGTCCGCGAGCAAGGAACTGTCAGCAGTGTTCACTTTTTACTCCTGTGACTAAGACATTGGCATCAGTCGGGGTCACGCAGCCCAGTCCGCACCCCCCGAAACCCGTGCGCGGACTTGTTTTTTCGTCTTAATGCGAAATGTATCAGTTGATCGCAATTTGCATGCAATTTACCATGTTCACTGTCATTTTCTATGACTTTTATGACTAAACATTGATTTTTTTCATTATTTCCATAAACCGTGGCGACATTTGTTACAGATGTTGCGCATATTACATCGCAAATTCGTAAATAAACGCTCAAAACGTTGCGTACTTACCCGAATGAATCGCCGCGATTTGTCGACAATTCCCGGGTGGACAAGGCTGTCCAGCAACCTGACCACCCGCTTCCTGGCTGTTGCAGCGCTGCAACAATGTGACCTGCATCCGCAAGAACCTGTCGTCTAGACCTGAATGCCCAACGCAGAAGAAAGCCTGGTCCAATACTCGCCGCTCGTGCGCAAGCTGGCCCTGCAATTGCTTGCCCGCCTGCCGGCCAGTGTCCAGCTCGATGATCTGATCCAGGCCGGCATGATCGGCCTGCTCGATGCCGTGCGCCGTTACCAGGAAACGCCGGACGCCCAGTTCGAGACCTACGCCACGGCCCGCATCCGGGGCGCCATGCTCGACGAGCTGCGCAGCCAGGATTGGCTGCCGCGCAGCGTGCGCAGCAAGAGCCGCCGCATCGAAGGCGCCATCCAGCGCCAGGAGCAACGCCTGATGCGCCCGCCCACCGAGACCGAGATCGCCCAGGAACTGGGCCTGCCCCTGGACGAATACCAGTCCATGCTTTCGGACGCCCAGGGCATACAAATCCTGCATTACGAGAACATCGGCGGCGAAGGCGAAGCCGGCGAGGCCGATTGGCAGGAAGGCGGCGCCGAGGGCGGCAGCAATCCGCTCAACGCCCTGCTCGCCTCCGACCTGCGCGCCAGCCTCATCCAGGCCATCGAGCGCCTGCCCGAGCGCGAGCAGCTGCTGCTCTCCCTCTATTACGAGCAGGGGCTCAATCTCAAGGAAATCGGTGCCGTGCTCAACGTCACCGAAGCCCGCGTCTGCCAGCTGCGCTCCCAGGCCACCGCGCGCCTGCGCGCCTCCCTGCAGGAAATGGCCTGGGCCAAGCTGCCCGAGCCCCAGCTCCTGTCCCACGTCATCTGAACGCCCGCCCTTTTCGGCCGCGCCGAAAAAAAAGTTGTAACTCGCCCGCAAGCCCCTAAAGATCCCCCAGGCGGGGACGTTATCCAGGCAGCGGGAGATGCGCGGCGTCAAACACAACGACGCATCCCCGCAGATGATGGGCGGCCCCGCTGCCCAGTTTGAAGAAGCCTTTCTCTCTTGGGAGCTACTCATGGCTGCTGTTATCAACACCAACTATCTGTCGCTGGTTGCCACCAACAACCTGAACAAGTCGCAATCGGCCCTGGGCACCGCCATCGAGCGCCTGTCCTCCGGCCTGCGCATCAACAGCGCGAAGGACGATGCCGCCGGCCAGGCCATCGCCAACCGCTTCACCGCCAACATCAAGGGCCTGACCCAGGCCGCGCGCAATGCCAACGACGGCATCTCCATCGCCCAGACGACGGAAGGCGCGCTGAACGAAATCAACAACAACCTGCAGCGCATCCGCGAACTGACGGTGCAGGCCGCCAACGGCACGAACTCCAAGACCGACCTGGAATCCATCCAGGCTGAAATCACCCAGCGCCTGGACGAAATCGACCGCGTGTCGGCGCAGACCCAGTTCAACGGCGTGAAGGTCCTGGCCTCCGACCAGACCCTGACCATCCAGGTCGGCGCCAATGACAGCGAAACCATCGAAATCAACCTCAGCAAGATCGACAAGGGCACGCTGGGCCTGAATTCGCTGGACGTCAACAAGATCGCCAAGAACGTCAAGGCCGGTGGCTTTGCCGATGGCGCCACCATCGCTGCCACCAACGCCACGTTCGCCTACACCGGCGCGGGCGCCTCCATCAACGAGCAGGCCGTCCTGAAGGGCAATGACGGCAACTACTACGTCAAGGACGACAAGGGCGATTTCTACGCTGCTTCCGTGTCGGTGGCTTCCGCCGGCGCCGCTACGGTCTCCGTCAGCATCTCGACGAGCGTCGCCATCTCGGCCGCGTCCGTGTCCGCCGTTGGCCTGAGCCCGCTGGCCGACATCGACACCGCCCTGCAGAAGGTGGACAGCCTGCGCAGCGACCTGGGCGCGATCCAGAACCGCTTCGAATCCACCGTGGCCAACCTCAACAACACGGTGAACAACCTGTCGGCCGCGCGTTCGCGCATCGAGGATTCGGACTATGCGACCGAAGTCTCCAACATGACCAAGAACCAGATCCTGCAACAGGCTGGCACCTCGGTCCTGGCCCAGGCCAACCAAGTGCCGCAAACGGTGCTGTCGCTGCTGCGCTAAGCCCGCGGCGCGCGGCAACTGACCGCGATCGGCAAACCGGGGGACGCAAGTCCCCCGGTTTTTTTGCTGCGCAATTAAGGCCTTTTTGCCGCGCTCACCGCCGGATTGGGCTGGCCGCGGCCCGGGTAAGCTGCCCCACTCCCTCCATCAGGCTATGAGTATGGCCCGCTACGCCACGAAACGCAGCGCCGTCAAGACGCTTCCCTCCCCGCTTCCCGCCCTGGAACAGGCGCTCAAGGCCACGCAAACGCGGCCCGGCGACCCCCAGGCCTGGCACGCCCTGGCGCGCCGCCACCTGGCCGACGGCCAGCTGGACCTGGCCGAAGAGGCCCTGGCCGCCTGCCAGCGCCTGGACCCGGACTTCGCGCCGGCCTGGCTGGAGCTGGGCCGGCTGCACCACAAGCGCGGCAATCCCCAGCGCGCCGTCCAGGCCTTCGATCACGTCCTGCAGCGGCAGCCGCGGAATATCGAGGCCTTGCACGGCCTGCTGGAGCTGGCCAATGGGCGCAGCGATTATGCCCAGGTGCTGACGCTGGCCGAACGTATCCTGGCGGTCGCGCCGGACAATACGCCGGCGCTGCAGCGCAAATGCCAGGCCTTGCACCGCAGTCACCGCTTTGACGAAGCGCTGCAAGTGGCGCGCTGGCTGATCACCCATGCGCCGCAAGGCCGGGCGCTCTTCTATAACGATCTGGGCAATATCCAGCGCGATCTGGGCGAACTGCAGGCCGCCGCCCGCTCCTACCAGCGCGCGGCCGAGCTCACCCAGGTCGACCCGGTGCCGCTGTCCAACCAGATCACCCTGGCCCACTATCTGCCCGAGAGCCGTCCCGAGGATATCCTGCGGCTGTGCCGGGCCTGGGGCCGGCAATACGCGCCGCGCAACGCCACCACGCGGCCCGCGCCCGCCGATCTCTCGCCCGGCCGGGTGCTGCGCGTGGGCATGATTTCCGATGGTTTTCGCCAGCATCCAGTGGGCGCCATGATCACGCCCGCCCTGGAACACCTGGCGCAATATGGCCTGGAGCTGTACTGCTATGGCAGCAGCGGCGTGATAGACCCCATCACCCTGCGCATCATGGCGCTGGCCAAGCGCTGGACGCCCATCGCCAGCTTCAGCGACGCCGAGCTGGCCCAGCGCCTGCGCGACGATGGCATCGACATCCTCATCGACCTGTCGGGCTTTAACGCCGGCACGCGCATGCGGGTCATCGCCATGGAGCCTGCGCCGCTCATCGTCAAATGGGTGGGCGGCCTGATCAACACCACGGGCGTGGAGTCCATAGACTATCTGATCACCGACAGCATAGAATCGCCGCCGGGCAGCGACGCGCTCTATACCGAAAAACTGATACGCCTGCCCGACGACTATATCTGCTACCTGCCGCCCGCCCAGCTGCCCGATTGCGCACCGCCGCCCTCGGCCAGCAAGGGCTATATCACCTTCGGCTGCTTCAACAACCCGACCAAGATCAACGACGTCCTGCTGGCCGAATGGGCCCGGCTGCTGGACGCGCTGCCGGATTCCCGCCTCTTCCTCAAGGGCGCGGCCTTCGGCGCCGAGCATAAGCGCCAGCGGGTGCTGGACGCCCTGGCACGCCACGGCATCGCCGCCGAGCGCATCCGCATGGAGGGCCATTCCAATCACCTGGATTTGCTCAAGGCCTATCACGAGGTCGATATCGCCCTGGATCCCTGGCCCTATTCGGGCGGCCTGACCACCTGCGAAGCGCTGTTGATGGGCGTGCCCGTGGTCACCCTGCCCGGCCCCACCTTCGCGGGCCGGCACTCGGCCACCCACCTGGCCAATGCCGGCCTGCCCGAGCTTGTGACCGACAGCTGGGACAGCTATCGCGCGCGCTGCCTGGAACTGGCCGGCGACGCCCAGGCGCTGGCCGACATACGCCAGCATCTGCGGCGCGTGCTGCTGGAGTCGCCGGTATGCGACGGGCCGCGCTTCGCCCGCCACCTGGCCGACGCCTTGCGCGGCATCTGGCAACGCTATACCGAGGGCCGGCCGCGCGCCGCCCTGGCCTTCACGGCCGAGGGGCAGCTCTGGTTCGAGGACGAGGACGCGCCGCGCGCCATCGTCCATCCCGAGGCGGCCGCCGGCCAACGCGGCTTCAACTTCAGCCTGGCCGGCAAGATCCATGCCCTTGACCATGGCGGCCTGCTGGCCAGCGAGCCGAATTTCGCCGGCCTGGCGCGCCTGAAGACCCTGAACACCGTGGTCATCGATCCGGCCACCCGGCTGGCCGATTCGGCCGCCCTGCTGGCCGCCCAGACCATACAGAGCTATCACGGCCATATCGCCCTGGGCGACGGCCTGCCCGCCACCCTGCACGCCTGCCTGGACCCGGCCTTCAGCGGCACGCTGCCGCCCGCGCCCGCCGACGAACTGCCGCCCTGCTGGCGCCCGGGCGCCAAAGTGCTGGCGCCCCTGCCGATTGCCACCGTGCCCCTGGACGAGGTCCAGGGCCTGGAGCGGGTGGACTGGCTGGTGCTGGCCCTGGGCCACGACAACGCGGCCATTCTGCGCGGCGCGCGGCGCACGCTGCAAACCGCCCTGGCGGTCCAGGTGCGCGTGCCCTTCGTGGCAAGCCATGCGGGCCAGACCAGCCTGGACGCCTTGCGCCCCTTGCTGAAAGAAAGCGGCTTCCAGCTGCTGCGCCTGCGCAACCAGCACCACCACAACTACCTGCCCGGCGACCGGGATCTCTTCGACCCCGGCCAGGGTTCGCTGCTGCTCTATGCCGACGCGGTCTATGTCCCCAACCGGGCGTTGAACGACGCGGAGAAGATGCGTCTGGCATTCATCATGCACGCCGCCTATGGCCTGCATGACTACGCCTACAGGCTGATCGAGGAATCCAATCCGCAGTTGGCTCAAGCCTATCTGGACGACATCGTGGGCGATAGGACGGACGCGACGGACGCGCGGCCCGCAGTTCCGGCCGCCATCGTGCGCCCGGCGGCGGTCCGGCATTCGCTGCCGGGCCGTCTGGTCATCTCGTTGACTTCCTATCAAAAGCGCTTCGCGGTCTTACCCAAGACCTTGGAAACGCTATTGCGGCAATCTGTGCAAGCGGATCGCATCATCCTGTGGATTGCCGAAACTGAGCGCAATCTGCTTCCGCCAGACGTATTGGCCCTCGCATCCCAAGGAATCGATATCCGCTATTGCGAGGATTTGAAGTCTTACAAGAAAATCGTTCCCACCCTGTGCGAGGAGCCGGAGGCCTTCATCGTCACGGCGGACGACGATATCTGCTATCCGGAACACTGGCTGCGCGATCTGTGCGCAGCCTGGAGCGGCCCTGAGGTCATCGTGGCCTGGCGCGCCCACAAGATCGCGCTGGATAAAAGCAAGCGCCCCCTGCCCTATGCCAATTGGGAATGGGAGTTCAGCGGTTCGACGAGCCCGTCCGAATTGCTCTTCCCGACCACCGGGGCCGGCGTGCTCTATCCTCCGCATGCCTTTCATGCTGATATCGGCAAGGTGGAACTATTCACCGACCTATGCCCGACCGCCGATGACGTCTGGCTTTACTGGATGATCCGGCTGGCGCGTCGCACCGTGCGCGTTGTCGGCCCTCGAATGGCGCTGAAAACATGGACTGGCAGTCAGGACGAATCCTTGTGGCATCAAAATCTGTTGCAACATGGAAACGACGCACAGATCACCAAAATGGTGGCGCGCTATGGTTTCCCCTCGGGCCGTCTCAACGCTGCTCAAGCTCAGGCTCTGACCCAGAACCTGCCTGTCGCCTTTCAATTTAGAGAAACAACCGTACGCTTCGCCTTGCCTGACAAGGACGATCATATTCAGCGCTTCATCCGCAGCAGCCTATCCTTCTATGAACTGCAGATGTTGCTCGACATTGCCGCGCGGGTCAGGCCCGGCACGGTGATATTGGATATCGGCGCCAACATCGGCAACCATACGGTGTTTTTTGGCCTGTTCTGCCAAGCCGGTTTGGTCATGTCGTTTGAACCCCAACCTGCCGTGTATCAGACGCTGCGCAGGAATGTATCGCTCAATGCGCTGCAAGACTGCGTCAAGACCTTTCCGGTGGGTCTGGGAAGACAGGCCCGCCGCGCCCGGCTTGGTCAGGTCGATCCCAACAATATCGGCATGACCAAACTCGATCTCGCCGCAGAGGGCGACATCGAAGTGCGAGTGCTCGACGAGTTGCTGCATGAGCTTGAAAACCCGCCCGAAGTCTCGGTGATCAAGATCGACGTCGAAGGAATGGAGCTCGACGTCCTCCGGGGAGCCGGCCTGTTGTTGAAATCGCAACGGCCAATGATTTACGCCGAGGCGGCCACTGAAGCGGAACTCGCTTCCCTGAGGAACTATCTCGAACCCATGGGCTACCGCGTGCTGAATCGATTCAACGCGACCGCCACCTATCTCTTTGCCTGCGACTAGACGTTCTCAACTGGCGCCAGTGCATCCTTGCCCCGCGATCGGGGCGCACAAGGAATACCGATGCATGGCGCGCCAGCCCTCGCCCAATGACAAAGCCGCCCCGATGGGGCGGCTTTGTCGTCTTGCCGGTACCGATTACTTCTTGCGTTGCGGCGGCAGGTCGGTGCACACGCCTTCGGCGACTTCGGCGGCCATGCCGACGGATTCGCCCAGGGTCGGGTGCGGGTGGATGGTCTTGGCGATATCCACCACGTCGGCGCCCATTTCGATGGCCAGCGCGATTTCGCTGATCAGGTCGCCCGCGTGCGTGCCCACGATGCCGCCGCCCAGGATGCGATGGGTTTCGGCGTCAAAGAGCAGCTTGGTGAAGCCTTCGTCGCGGCCATTGGCGATGGCGCGGCCCGAGGCGGCCCAGGGGAAGAGGCCCTTCTCGACCTTGATGCCCTGCTTCTTGGCTTCGTCTTCGGTCAGGCCCACCCAGGCCACTTCGGGATCGGTGTAGGCCACCGAGGGAATGACGCGGGCGTCGAAGAAGGACTTCTGGCCGGCGGCGGCTTCGGCGGCCACATGGCCTTCGTGCACGGCCTTATGCGCCAGCATGGGCTGGCCCACGATGTCGCCGATGGCGAAGATGTGCGGCACATTGGTGCGCATCTGGCGATCGACCTCGATAAAGCCCCGGTCGGTCACGGCCACGCCCGCCTTGTCGGCGGCGATCTTCTTGCCGTTGGGGCTGCGGCCCACGGCCTGGAGCACCAGATCGTAGCGCTGCGGCTCCTTGGGCGCGCCCTCGCCTTCAAAGCTGACGTAGATGCCGTCGGCGCGCGCCTCGGCGCCCACGGTCTTGGTCTTCAGCATGATGTTGTCAAAGCGCCCGGCGTTCATCTTTTGCCAGACCTTGACCAGGTCGCGGTCGGCGCCCTGCATCAGGCCGTCGAGCATTTCCACCACGTCCAGGCGCGCGCCCAGCGTGGAGTAGACCGTGCCCATTTCCAGGCCGATGATGCCCCCGCCGATGATGAGCATCTTCTTGGGGATCTCGCGCAGCTGCAGCGCGCCGGTCGAATCGACGATGCGCTCGTCCTGCGGCAGGAAGGGCAGCTTCACCGACTGGCTGCCGGCGGCGATGATGGCGTTCTTGAAGCGTATGGTCTGGATCTTGCCCTCGGCGGTCTTGACCGTCAGGTGGTGGGGGTCGGCGAACTCGCCCACGCCCGTGACCACGGTGACCTTGCGCGCGCGGGCCATGCCGGCCAGGCCGCCGGTCAGCTTGGCCACCACGCTGTCCTTGTAGCCGCGCAGCTTGTCCAGGTCGATCTTGGGCTCGCCGAAGCTGATGCCGTGCGCGGCCAGGGCGCGCGCCTCGTCGATGACGGCGGCATTGTGCAGCAGCGCCTTGGACGGGATGCAGCCCACGTTCAGGCACACGCCGCCCAGGGTGGCGTAGCGCTCCACCAGCACCGTCGACAAGCCCAGGTCGGCCGCGCGGAAGGCGGCCGAATAGCCGCCCGGGCCCGCGCCCAGCACCAGGACATCGCACTCCAGGTCGGCCGAGCCGCCATAGGAGGCGGCGGCCGGCGCCGCGGCCTTGGGAGCCTCGGCCTTGGGGGCTTCGGCCTTGGGCGCCGCGCTCTTGGGCGCCTCGGCCTTGGGCGCATCCGCGCCGGCTTCGACTTCGAGGATGACCGAGCCTTCGGCCACCTTGTCGCCAACCTTGACCTTGAGCGACTTGACCACGCCGCCCTCGGAGGCCGGGATCTCCATCGAGGCCTTGTCGGACTCGACGGTGATCAGGCTTTGCTCGGCCTTGATGGTGTCGCCCTCGGCGACCAGCACTTCGATGACTTCCACTTCCTTGAAGTCGCCGATGTCCGGGATCTGGATCTGCTTGAGATTGCTCATCGTCTCTCCGGGCGCTTACAGCGCGATGCGGCGGAAATCAGCCAGCAGCTGGCCGAGATAGGCGTTAAAGCGCGCGGCGGACGCGCCGTCGATGACGCGGTGGTCATAGGACAGCGACAGCGGCAGCGTCAGGCGCGGCAGGAACTGCTTGCCATCCCACACCGGCTTCTGGAAGGAGCGCGACAGGCCGAGAATGGCGACTTCCGGCGCGTTGATGATGGGCGTGAAATGCGTGCCGCCGATGCCGCCCAGCGACGAGATCGAGAAGCAGCCGCCCTGCATGTCGGCCGGGGACACCTTGCCGTCGCGCGCCTTCTTGGCCAGCTCGGCGGTCTCGCGGGCCAGTTCGATGATGCCCTTCTTGTCGGCGTCGCGCACCACCGGCACCACCAGCCCATTGGGCGTATCGGCGGCAAAGCCGATGTGGTAGTACTGCTTGTAGACCAGGTTGTCGCCGTCCAGCGAGGCATTGAACTCGGGGAATTTCTTCAGGGCCGCGACCACGGCCTTGATGACGAAGGCCAGCATGGTGACCTTCACGCCCGATTTCTCGTTTTCTTTGTTGAGCTGCACGCGCAGGGCTTCGAGCTCGGTGATGTCCGCTTCGTCATTGTTGGTGACGTGCGGGATCATGACCCAGTTGCGGTGCAGGTTGGCGCCGGAGATCTTCTTGATGCGCGACAGGGGCTTGGCGTCGATGGGACCGAACTTGGTGAAGTCCACCTTGGGCCAGGGCAGCAGGCCCAGGGCCGCGCCATCGGCCGACCCCTGGGCCGCCGCCGGCGCGGCCGCCAGGGCGTTTTTCACGTAGCCGCGCACGTCCTCGATCACGATGCGGCCCTTGGGACCGCTGCCGGACACGCGCGACAGGTTCACGCCGAGCTCGCGCGCGAACTTGCGCACCGAGGGCGAAGCATGCGGCAGCTGGCCCGGCTTGAGATCCGGATCCTGCAGGGCTTGCGTGGGCGAAGGCCGCTGGGCCGGCGCGGGGGCAGCGGGGGCAGCCGAAGCGGCGGGCGCCTCGGCCTTGGGCGCGGGCGCCGCGGCGGCCTGGGCCGGCGCGGCCGCGCCGCCCTCGACCACCAGGATCGCGTCGCCCTTGTTGATGCGGTCGCCCACCTTGACCTTGACGGCCTTGACCACGCCGCCGGTGCTGGCGGGGATTTCCATCGAGGCCTTGTCGGACTCGACGGTGATCAGGCTTTGCTCGGCCTTGATGGTGTCGCCCACGGCCACGAGCACTTCGATGACTTCGACATCCTTGAAGTCGCCGATATCGGGCACGGTGACGTCCACCGGGCCGCTGGCGGCAGCCGGCGCGGCGGGCGCCTCGGCCTTGGCCGGCTCCTGCTTGGGCGCCTCGGCCTTGGCCTTGGCAGGCTTGGCCGCGGGCGCCTCGGCGGCGCCAGCCGCTTCGAGCTCCAGGATCACGCTGCCCTCGGCGACCTTGTCGCCGACCTGGATCTTGACGGCCTTGACCACGCCGCCCTGCGAGGCGGGAATCTCCATCGAGGCCTTGTCGGACTCAACCGTGATCAGGCTTTGCTCGGCCTTGATGGTATCGCCCGGGGCCACCAGCACCTCGATGACTTCCACCTCCTTGAAGTCGCCGATGTCGGGAACCTTGATTTCCACGATATTGCTCATCTCTGTCTACCCTCAGGCGTATTGCGGGTTGGCTTTGTTCGGGTTGATGCCGTACTTTTTGATCGCCTCGGCGACCTTGGCGGCCGGCACCTTGCCTTCGTCGGCCAGCGCCTTGAGCGCGGCCACGACCACGAAATGACGATCGATCTCGAAGTGCTCGCGCAGCTTGCTGCGGAAGTCCGAGCGGCCGAAACCGTCCGTGCCCAGCACCTTGTATTCGCGGCCCTTGGGCATGAAGGGGCGGATCTGGTCGGCAAACAGCTTCATGTAGTCGGTCGAGGCGATGATGGGGCCCTCGGTCGAAGCCAGCTGCTCGGTCACATAGGGCAGCTGGGCCGGCGCTTCCGGATGCAGCATGTTGAAGCGTTCGGCGTCCAGGCCATTGCGGCGCAGCTCGGTGAAGCTGGTCACGCTCCAGACGTCGGAGGCCACGCCCCAATCGGCTTCGAGCAGGTCCTGGGCGGCCATCACTTCGCGCAGGATGGTGCCCGAGCCCATGAGCTGCACGCGGGCCTTGGCCTTGGCATTGCCCTTGGACTGCAGCTTGTACATGCCCTTGATGATGCCCTCTTCGTCGCCCGCCTTCAGGCCCGGCTGGGCGTAGTTCTCGTTCATCACCGTCAGGTAGTAATACACATTCTCCTGGTCTTCCACCATGCGCTTGAGGCCATGCTGGATGATCACGGCCAGCTCGTGGGCGAAGGTCGGATCATAGGAGACGCAGTTCGGGATGGTCGAGGCCAGGATGTGGCTATGGCCGTCCTCGTGCTGCAGGCCCTCGCCGTTGAGCGTGGTCCGGCCGGCCGTGCCGCCCAGCAGGAAGCCGCGGGCCTGCATGTCGCCAGCCGCCCAGGCCAGGTCGCCCACGCGCTGGAAGCCGAACATCGAGTAATAGATGTAGAACGGCACCATGATGCGGTTGTTGGTGGAGTACGACGTGGCCGCCGCGATCCAGGAGCTCATGGCGCCCGCTTCGTTGATGCCTTCTTGCAGGAGCTGGCCGTCGGCCGCTTCCTTGTAGTACATGACCTGGTCCTTGTCGACCGGCACGTACTTCTGGCCTTCCGGCGCGTAGATGCCGATCTGACGGAACAGGCCTTCCATGCCGAAGGTGCGCGATTCGTCGGCCAGGATGGGCACCACGCGCGGACCGATCTGCTTGTCGCGCAGGACCTGGTTGAGCACGCGGACAAAGGCCTGGGTGGTGGAGATCTCACGCCCTTCGGCGGTGGGTTCCAGCACGGCCTTGAAGGCGTCCAGCGCGGGCACGGTCAGCTGCTCGTCGGCCTTCTGGCGGCGCTTGGGCAGATAGCCGCCCAGGGCCTGGCGGCGCTCGTGCAGGTATTTCATTTCCGGCGAATCTTCGGCCGGCTTGAAGTACGGCAGCTTCTCGAGCTGGTCGTCCGGGATGGGGATGGCGAAGCGGTCGCGGAATTCGCGGATGGAATCCAGCTCCAGCTTTTTCTGCTGGTGCGTCGGGTTCTTGGCCTGGCCCACGTGGCCCATGCCATAGCCCTTGATGGTCTTGGCCAGGATGACGGTGGGCTGGCCCTCGTGACGCGAGGCCGCGTCGAAGGCGGCGTAGACCTTGTGCGGATCATGGCCGCCGCGGTTCAGGCGCCAGATGTCCTCGTCGCTCATGCGGGCCACGGCCTCGAGCAGCTTGGGGTGCTTGCCGAAGAAATGCTCGCGCACGAACTTGCCGTCATTGGCCTTGTACGCCTGGTACTCGCCGTCGACGGTTTCTTCCATGATCTTGCGCAGGATGCCTTCCTTGTCGTGCGCCAGCAGCGGATCCCAGTAACCGCCCCAGATCAGCTTGATCACGTTCCAGCCCGAACCGCGGAAGTCGCCTTCCAGTTCCTGGATGATCTTGCCGTTGCCGCGCACCGGGCCGTCCAGGCGCTGCAGGTTGCAATTGATCACGAAGATCAGGTTGTCGAGTTTCTCGCGGGCCGCCAGGGCGATGGCGCCCAGCGACTCCGGCTCGTCCATTTCGCCGTCGCCGCAGAATACCCACACCTTGCGCTTGCTCGTGTCGGCGATGCCGCGGGCGTGCAGATACTTCAGGAAGCGGGCCTGGTAGATGGCCATCAGCGGGCCCAGGCCCATGGACACGGTCGGGAACTGCCAGAAATCCGGCATCAGCTTGGGATGCGGATAGGAGGACAGGCCCTTGCCGTCGACTTCCTGGCGGAAGTGGTTCAGCTGCTCTTCGGTCAGGCGGCCTTCGAGATAGGCGCGGCCGTACATGCCGGGCGAGGTATGGCCCTGGAAATAGACCAGGTCGCCGCCGTGGTTCTCGTTCTCGGCGTGCCAGAAGTGGTTCTGGCCGCAGCCGATCATGGTGGCCAGCGAGGCGAAGGAGGCGATATGGCCGCCCAGGTCGCCGCCATCGGGCGGGTTATGCTTGTTGGCCTTGACCACCATCGCCATGGCGTTCCAGCGGACATAGGAGCGAATGCGCGATTCCAGCTCCAGATTGCCCGGGTGCGCGGGCTCCAGGCCCGGCGGGATGGTGTTCACATAGGCCGTGTTCGGCGAAAACGGGATGTGGGCGCCCGAACGGCGGGCCTCATCGATCAGACGCTCCAGCAAATAGTGCGCGCGCTGCGGACCTTCGCGATCGAGGACGGCGGCCAGGGCTTCCAGCCATTCCTGGGTTTCTTGGGTGTCTTCGTCGTTGGCGGCCAGAAGGCCGCCGGCCAGAGCGGGAGAGGACATCGTGTGTCTCCTGATGAGGTTTCTTGGACCACACCCCGTCATGGGTAAGCGGGGTACAGAAGTTTATGCGTGCCGACGCCGCCGACTGAATCGGGGACGCCAACCATCGAAGCGCGCATTCTAAGTAGCTAGGTTAGCTCGGAGCAAGAAAAATTTCATGTTGCGGTACGGCATTTCATAATGCGGAATGCTGACAATTTTCTGAACCCGCTCCCGCTAATAGGATGGCATACCCTGCCTGGCATTTTCCGCGCCGGATGGCCCGCCATGGCGGCGTGCGCGGCCAACCGGCGGCAGCCGGCCGCATCGCCGTGCCAGGTCCGGCATGGCGATGCGGCGGCGCAGCCAGGACGGCCGCCAGAGCGGAAAACGGGGTAAACCCCCTCCCCGGCGGCCCGATATTGCGCAGTGCAACATCGAAATATCGGCGCCCGCGCCCGCCTCGGCCCGGCCGGCGTCCGCCGGACGGCCGGCCCGCGGCCCACCCGGACCTCATTACCCCGTAAAATACGCAGCCTAACGGCCGCATGCCCATGTCCAGTCCCGCCAAGTCCAATATCCCGAATTCCTTCCGTGATCACGCCCGCTCGCGCCGGCGCGGTCTGTATTGGGTAACGCCTGCGCTGGTGCTCGTCCTCTATCTATGCGTGATGGGCATGTTTTTCTGGCTGCAGCGCATCCACGACGACAGCGTCATGTTCGTGACCATAGACCAGGAGCTGCGCCAGCAGCGCCTGATCTGGGTGGTGCTGGCGCTGTCCATCGTCATCATCATCAGCCTGCTGATGCTGTGGCGCTACACACGCTTCCGGTCCACGGCCGAGGCCGCCCTGATCGCCGAGACCGGGTTCCGGCGCGCCATGGAAAACTCCATGTCCACCGGCATGCGCGTGCTCGACATGGAAGGCCGGATCGCCTATGTCAATCCGGCCTTCTGCCGCATGATAGGCTGGAACGAGGCCGACCTGATCGGGCGCAGCCCTCCCTTTCCCTATTGGGTGCCGGGCCGCCACGAGCAGCACCAGCACACGCTGGACGTGCTGATGTCGGGCAAGACGCCCTCCAGCGGCCTGGAGGTCGAGGCCCAGCGCCGCGATGGCTCGCGCTTTACCGCGCGCATGTATGTCTCGCCGCTGCTGGACCCCAACGGCAACCAGATCGGCTGGATGACCTCCATGACCGACATCACCGAGCCCAAGCGCATCCGCGAGGCCCTGACCGCCGCCCATGAGCGCTTCATGACGGTGCTCGAAGGCCTGGACGACGCCATCTCGGTCACCGCCGACACGCACGACGGCCTGGAGCTGCTGTTCGCCAACCGCACCTACCGGCGCGTCTTCGGCGCCCAGACCGGCGGCCACGACGAACTGCTGGCCGGGCGGCGCGGCCGTTTCACCGATGAGTCGGTGGAAGTCTTCGCGCCCTCGGTGCAGCGCTGGTTCGAGGTGCACCACCGCATGCTGGCCTGGACCGACGGCCGGCGCGTGCGCATGCAGGTGGCCCGCGACATCACCGAGCGCCGCACCCACGAAGAAGCCTCGCGCGTGCAGCAAGAAAAAATCCAGCTCACCAGCCGCCTGACCACCATGGGCGAGATGGCCTCCTCGCTGGCGCACGAACTCAACCAGCCGCTGACCGCCATCGCCAACTACAGCATGGGCGCGGTGGCCCTGGTCAAGGCCGGCCACACCAGCCCCAACATGCTGCTGCCCGCGCTCGAAAAAGCCGCGGCCCAGGCCGAGCGGGCCGGCAAGATCATCAGCCGCATCCGCGAATTCGTCAAACGCAGCGAGCCGCGCCGCCAGCGCGTGCCCATCGGCCGCATCGTCGACAACGCCATCGGCTTTGCCGAGATCGACGCGCGCAAGCGCCGCATCCGCATCGAGAGCTTCGTGCCCTCGACCGCGCCCGATGTGCTGGCCGACCCCATCCTCATCGAGCAAGTGCTGCTCAACCTGCTCAAGAATGGCCTGGAGGCCATGGAAGGCAGCGAATCCGATGAGCTCAAGGTGGCGGTCATCCCGCACGACAACCAGATCGAAGTGGCCGTGGTCGACCGCGGCCATGGCATCGCCGAGCCCGAGCGGCTCTTCGAGCCTTTCTTCAGCACCAAGTCCCAGGGCCTGGGCATGGGGCTGAATATCTGCCGTACCATTATCGAATCGCACCACGGTCGTCTGTGGGCCGATCCGAACCCCGCTGGCGGGACCATATTCCGCTTTACCTTGCCCTGTGCGGCGCCCGAGGCGCCCGCACAGAATGACCAGTCCGAGGAGTTGCACGCATGAACACCCCCCACCTGTCGAGCACGGTATACATAGTCGATGACGACGAAGCTGTCCGCGATTCCCTGCGTTGGCTGCTGGAGGCCAACGGTTACCGGGTGCGCGCTTTCGCCAGCGCGGAATCCTTTCTGGACGAATACGACGCCGCCCAGGTGGGCGTGCTCATCGCCGACGTGCGCATGCCCGGCATGAGCGGCCTGGAGCTGCAGGAGCAGCTCATCGCCCGCAACGCCCCCCTGCCCATCGTCTTCATCACCGGCCACGGCGACGTGCCCATGGCCGTGTCCACCATGAAAAAGGGCGCGATCGACTTCCTCGAAAAGCCCTTCAACGAATCGGACCTGCGCGAAATCGTCGCGCGCATGCTGGAGCAGGCCGCGCAGCGCATCTCCAAGCACCAGGCCCAGAAAGACCACGAAGCCATGCTGGCGCGCCTGACCGCGCGCGAGCAGCAGGTGCTCGAGCGCATCGTCGCCGGCCGCTTGAACAAGCAGATCGCCGACGACCTGGGCATCAGCATCAAGACCGTCGAGGCGCATCGCGCCAACATCATGGAAAAACTTGAAGTGACCACCGTAGCCGACCTCATGAAAGTCGCCTTGGCCAAACCCGAGGCCCACGCATGACCGCAAGAATCATTGATGGCGCCGCGCTCTCGCAGCGTATCCGCGAAGAGGTCGCCCAGCGCGTGACGGCCCTGGCCGCCAAGGGCGTGCGCCCCGGCCTGGCCGTCGTCCTGGTGGGCGAGGACCCGGCCTCCCAGGTCTACGTGCGCAACAAGGTGGCGGCTTGCGAAAAAGCCGGCCTGCATTCGGTCAAGGAGCAATATCCGGCCGACCTGAGCGAGGCCGAGCTGCTGGCCCGCATCGACGCCCTGAACCGCGACCCGTCCATCCACGGCATCCTGGTGCAGCTGCCCCTGCCCGCCCACCTGGACTCGCACAAGGTCATCGAAGCCATCGCCCCCGGCAAGGACGTCGACGGCTTTCATATCAGCAATGCCGGCCTGCTCATGACGGGCCAGCCGCTGTTCCGTCCCTGCACGCCCTACGGCGTCATGAAGATGCTCGAAGCCGAAGGCGTGGCCCTGCGCGGCGCCGAGGCCGTGGTCGTGGGCGCCAGCAACATCGTCGGCAAGCCCATGGCCATGCTGCTGCTGGCCGCCGGCGCGACCGTGACGCTGTGCAACTCCAAGACGCGCGACCTGGGCGCGCAGACGCGCCGCGCCGACGTGCTGGTGGTGGCCACCGGCCGCCCGCGCATGGTCACCGGCGACATGATCAAGCCCGGCGCCGTCGTCATCGATGTCGGTATCAACCGCGGCGCCGACGGCAAGCTCTGCGGCGACGTGGACTTCGCCAGCGCGCGCGAAGTGGCCGGCGCCATCACGCCCGTGCCCGGCGGCGTGGGCCCCATGACCATCGCCATGCTGCTGGTCAATACCGTCGAAGCCGCCGAGCGCACCCTGGCCGGCTGACCGTCCGATCCGGCAAGCGGCCGGCCTGCCGGCCGCTTGCATTCCCGGGCATACTCCCCATATATCAAGCATCCGCCCCTGCCGCGCGCAGCGGGCGGCCCTGTTACGCCTTTCTATCGGATGCCCATGACTCAGAACCCGCTGCTCGCCCCCGTGGCTGACCTGGTTGACTACGCCGCTGTCAAACCCGAACACATCGTCCCGGCCATCGACGAGTTGCTGGTCCTGGCGCGCCAGGCTGTCGAGGCCGCGGCCGACCCGGCCCGCCCCGCCACCTGGCAAGCCGTGGTCGAGCCCCTGGATACGCAATCCGAGCGCCTGTGGCGCGCCTGGTCGGTGGCCGGCCACCTGAACGCCGTGGTCAACACCCCCGAGCTGCGCGAGGCCTACAACGCCGCCCTCCCCAAGGTCACCGAGTTCTCGACCTGGGTCGGCCTGCACGAGGGGCTGTACCGCCAGTATCAGCGCCTGTCCCAGGCGGCCGATTTTGCCCAATGGCCGGCCGTGCGCCGCCGCGTCGTCGAGCTGGCTTTGCGCGACTTCCGCCTCAGCGGCGTGGAGCTGCAGGGCGAGGCCCGCGCGCGCTATGCCGAGATCTCCGACCGCGAAGCCCAGGCCTCGCAAAAATTCTCCGAAAACGTGCTCGACGCCATCGACGCCTGGACGCTGCACCTGCCCGACGCCAGCCGCCTGGAGGGCGTGCCGGCCGACGTGGTGGCCGCCGCGGCCGACGCCGCGCGCGAACAGGGCCGCGAAGGCTATCTGCTCACGCTCAAGATGCCCTGCTACCTGCCCGTCATGCAGTATGCGCGCGACCGTACGCTGCGCGAGACCCTGTATCGCGCCTATGGCACCGTGGCCTCCGAACAGGGCGAAAGCCGCTACGACAACTCCGGCCTGATCGAAGAACTGCTGGCCCTGCGCGCCGAAGAGGCCGCGCTGCTGCGCTTTGCCAGCTTCGCCGACCTGCGCCTGCAGACCCGCATGGCCAGCACGGCGGCCGAAGTCACCGGTTTCCTGCGCGACCTGGCCGCCCGCGCCAAGCCTCATGCGCAGCGCGATCTGGCCGAGCTGCGCGCCTTCGCCCAGGCCGAAATGGGGCTGGCCGACCTGCAGCCCTGGGACGTGCCCTTTGTCTCGGAGCGGCTGCGCGAAACCCGCTACGCCTATTCCGAAGACGAGATCAAGCAGTACTTCACGGAGCCGCGCGTGCTGGCCGGCCTGTTCGAGGTCATCGAGACCCTCTTCGACGTGCGCCTGCGCGAAGCCGAGGTGTCGGCCTGGCATCCCGATGTGCGCGGCGTGCGGGTGGAATCCCCCGCCGGCCAGACCCTGGGCTATCTCTACCTCGACCTCTATGCGCGCGCCGGCAAGCAAAGCGGCGCCTGGGTCGATAGCGAGCGCAACCGCCGCCGCGTGGCCGGCCAGGTGCAGACCCCGGTCGCCTACCTGACCTGCAATTTCTCGCGCCCCAACGGCGGCAAGGCGGCCCTGCTCACGCACGACGACGTCATCACCCTCTTCCATGAGACCGGCCACGCCCTGCATGCCCTGCTGTCGGAAGTCGACGAACCGGGCGCCTCGGCCTTCGCCAGCGTCGAATGGGACGCCATCGAACTGCCCTCGCAATTCATGGAGAACTTCTGCTGGGAATGGGCCGTGGTGCAAAAGCTCTCCGCCCATGTCGACAGCGGCGAACCCCTGCCTCGCGCCCTCTTCGACCGCCTGCTGGCGGCGCGCAATTTCCAGAGCGGCATGCAGGCCGTGCGGCAGATCGAGTTCGCGCTGTTCGACATGCTGATGCACGACCGCGCCGGCGGCATGCCCATCGCCGACGTGATGGCCCTGCTGGAAACCGTGCGCGCCGAGGTGGCCGTGCTGTTCCCGCCGCAATGGCATCGTTTCCCGCATGCCTTCTCGCACCTGTTTGCCGGCGGCTACGGCGCCGGTTATTACAGCTACAAATGGGCCGAGGTGTTATCGGCCGACGCCTACGAGGCTTTCGAAGAAGCCGCCCAGGCGGGCAGCACCCTGGACCCCGCCACCGGCCTGCGTTTCCGGCGCGAGATCCTGGCCGTGGGCGGCGCCCGGCCGGCGGCCGAATCCTTTGCGGCCTTCCGGGGCCGCGCGCCCCGCATCGACGCCTTGCTGCGTCACAGCGGCATGCTCGACGCCGCCTGACGGGCGTCAGGCCCGCGGCCGCCTGGCTGACACCACCAGCCAGCGGCCGTGCAGGGACTGCGCCGATCCCGCCTGGCGCCAGTAGTCCGCATGATGCGGGTCGCGGCGCTGCTGGCGGCGGCAGTACAGCCGCGACGGCAGCGCCAGCACATGCTCGACCAGGCGCTTGGGCTTGGGCTCGCTGACCTCGTGCAGCCGGATGTCCTCATAGCCGCAGTGCGTCATCAGCAGATGCAGCAGCGGAAAACTCCAGGCGAAGTAAGTGATGTAGTCCTCGCCGCGCCTGCGGCCCACCATGGGCCGGAAACCCGAATGAAAGCCCCTGAGCAGAAACTGCAGCCGTGAGCGCTGATACCAGGTATTGGGCGTGGTGACGATGAGCCGGCCTCCCGGCCGCAGGGCCTGGAAGAAACTCTCGAAGGCCAGGCCAGGATTGGTCAGCAGATGGATGGCCTCGCAGCACACCACGGCGTCGTAATGGCGCGGCAGCGACAGCGGCCGGTCCAGATCATGCTGGCGCACCTCGCGATACCCGGCCCGCGGCGGCGGAAACTCCCACAACCCCACGCCGTCAAGCAGCAAGCCGGTCGAGGACTGGCCCAGCCAGCCGGTGCCGCATGGCGCATCCAGGACTTCGCGCGCGCCATCGCGCGCCAGGAGGTCGAGAACAACGGGGTGGTACGGAATCACACTGCCTGCCTTGCCGGGCCCCGAGCGGGGCCGATACTGACAAAAAACCGAAAGTCTTGGCCAAAGCATGCGCGCTTGAGATGACAATGGCAAATACGGGACGGAATTACCTGCCCGTACGCCGCATGACGGTAGAATCATGCCAGCCCAACGACCCCCTATCGCGGCGCCTGCCGCTCCTGCCCTATGCTGCGCAAGCTTTTCCCTGGCCGCGCCTGGCGCGCGCTCATGCTGGTGTTCTGCCTCACCCTGGCCGCCTGCGGCGACCGCTCCGCGGACTGGACGCTGTATGACGTCAAGGGGCATCTGCCCGATCTCAAGTTCAGCCTGCCGGCCGCCGGGGGCAAGACCCTGAGCAGCGAGGACCTCAAGGGCAAGACGGTGCTGCTCTTTTTCGGTTATGCCAGCTGCCCGGATGTCTGCCCCACCACCATGGCCCAGCTCACGGCAGTCCTGCAGCAGCTGGGCGATCAGGCCCGCAACGTGCGCATCCTGTTCGTCAGCGTCGACCCTCACCGCGACACGCCCGACATCCTGCAAGCCTATGTCAACGCCTTCAACCAGCAGGCCATCGGCGTGACCGGCAGCGAAAAACAGATCGCCGACCTGGCGCGGCGCTATCGCGTGGCCTACCAGATCGAAAAGCCCAAGCCCGGCGACTCGCCCGATATCTACGACGTCACCCACAGCCGCGGCGTCTATATTTTCGACAAGCAGGGCCGCGCCCGGCTGCTGGCCTCCGATACCGACAGCGTGGCGGCCATCGCCAAGGACCTGAAGCAGCTGCTGGAGATCACCGAGGGCTGACACGGCGGGCGGCATACACGAGTTGTTACACCCCGCCGCAGCCTGTCGTGAGTATGATGGCTGCGACCACCCCCCTAGGAAGGAGAGCGCGCATGAGCATCATCATTATGATTATCGTCGGCTTTGTCGTGGGTCTTATCGCCCGTGCCCTGATGCCCGGAGACCAGAACATGGGCATCATCATGACCACCATACTGGGTATCGTCGGCGCGGTCGTGGCGGGCTATCTCGGGCAGGCGCTGGGCTGGTATGCGCCCGGCGAGCCGGCGGGCTGGATAGGCTCTGTCGTCGGCGCGGTCATCGTGCTCTTCGTCGTGGGATTCATCGCCCGCAAACGCGCCTGAAGGCGCGGGGCGCCGCCCGGCGCCCCGCCCCGCCCCGCCTTAGAAGCGGTAGCGCGCGCCGAGATAGACTTCGTGCACGCGCAGCTTGCCGCGCAAATGGGCGTTCTCGCCGTCGGCCGGCACGCCCGCAACCGTGCCCGTGCGGACATTGCCCGCCTGCACATAGCGATAGCCCAGGTCCAGGCTGAACGCCTCGTTCAGGGCATAGGTGGCGCCAGCGCCGATATTCCAGGCAAAGCGCGTCTGCCGGCGGCTGCTCAGGTCATCGCGCCGGTTATCGGGCAGCGAGGTCACATGGCCGTCGGCCTTGACGAAGGCCATGCCCAGGCCCACATTGCCATACAGGCTGAAGCGATCGCTCAGCTCGATATCCCGATACAGATTCAGCATCAGCCGCTGCGAGCGCATGAGGTGCACGCCCACCCCGACGTTGCCTTCGCGCAACGCCGCCTTGCGCTTGAAGCGCATGCTGTTAGGCAGGACATACTCGACCTCGGCGCGCCAGCCCGGATGGAAGTGATAGCCCACCCCCACGGCGCCCAGCCAGCGCGTGACATGCGCGGAATCGCCCAGGTCCACGCCGCCGGTCGAGCGCGTGTGCCCTTGCATGTCATTCAGGCGGTTGATGGCCGCGCCCATGCGGACGGTGCCGTAAAAACCGCTATCCTGGGCCTGGGCCGCCCCCGCCGCGGCCAGGCCGACCACCCATCCAATCACCAGTTTCTTCATATGATGCATACCCCATGCCTCTTGGCGTTCGAAATAAGAAACGCCCCGGCGAGCGGGGCGAGCCAGGGCGTACTCTAAGAGCGGGGCCGGCGGGCCCATAGGTGAATCCGGCCTATTTTGGGCCGACTGTTGCAGGGCATATACACAGGACGGTTAACTGGGCTGATAAATAAGAACGGGCCGGGCAAACACGCAAAAACGTGTTTGCCCGGCCCGCGTTCAACCAGGACGCGGCTAGCCCTGCGGCGCCGCCGTCACCGTACGCTCCGTCCAACCGCCGCCCAGGGATTTATACAGGCTGATCAGATTGGACAGGCGCGCCAGGCGGGTGGCGATCAGCACCTGCTGCGCCGCGTACAGCGAACGCTGCGAATCCAGCACGCTCAGGTAGTTGTCCACCCCCTGCCGAAAGCGCTGATCGGCCAGCGTGTAGGCGCGCTGGCTGGCATCGACCAGCTGGCGCTGCGCGCCGATCTGCTGGTCCAGCGTCGCGCGCCCGGCCAGGCCGTCGGCCACTTCCCGGAAGCCGCTCTGGATGGCCTTCTCGTAGTTGGCCACTTCGATGCGCTTGCGCACATGGGCGAGATCGAGATTGGCCATGAGCGAGCCGCCCGCGAAAATGGGCAGCGTGATCTGCGGCGCAAAACTCCAGGCGCCCGAACCGGCCTTGAACAGCCCGCCCAGCGAGGCGCTGGCCGTACCGGCCGAACCGGTCAGGCTGATGGCGGGGAAGAAAGCCGCGCGCGCCGCGCCGATATTGGCATTGGCTCCCCGCAGCACATGCTCGGCGGCGCGCACATCCGGGCGGCGCGCCAGCAGGTCCGAAGGCAGCCCGGCCGGCAGGTCGGCGATGACGATGTCATCCGGCAGGCGCGTGGCCCCTTCCAGCTGGTTCTGCAGCTCGGGCGGCAGCGGCTGGCCCACCAGCAGCGTGAGCGCATTGCGGTCCTGGGCCACCTGGCGCAGATACTGGGCCTGGTTGCGCTCGGCCGTGCGCAGGGAGATCTCCGCCTGGCTCAGGTCCAGCGCGGTCGCCACGCCCTGGTCGTAGCTTTGCTTGGTGAGCTTGTAGGAGTCCTGCTGCGAAGACAGGGTGTCCTGGGTCAGCTGGAGCAGCTCCTGGTCGGCCCGCAAGGTCAAATAGGCATTGGCCGTCTCGGAAATCAGCGTCAGCTGGGTGGCGATGCGCGTCTCGTCCTGGGCCAGGTAGGTCTGCAAGGCCTCCTCGCTCAGGCTCTGGATGCGGCCGAAGAGGTCCAGCTCCCAGGAGGCGATGGCGCCGCCCACGCGATACTGGCGCGAGATCTGCGGGTTGCCCGATTGGGTCAGGTCGCCGGGCAGGCGCTGCGCCGAAGCGTCGCCGGCCACGCCCACCGAGGGCAGGAGGTCGGCGCGCTGGATGCGGTACTGCGCCCGCGCGGCCTCGACATTGAGCGCGGCCACGCGCAGGTCGCGGTTATTCTCCAGCGTCAGCTCCAGGATGCGCTGCAGCAGCGGATCGCGGAAGAAATCGCGCCAACCCACGTCGGCGGCCGCCACCTGCCCGGCGGCCGGCTGGACCGCCGCGCCATAGGCCGGGCCGCTGGGGTAGGCCGCGTCGATGGGCGCCTCGGGGCGCTCGTACTTGGGCGCCAGCGAGCAGCCGGCCAGGGCGCCGGCCAGCGATAGGGACAACAGGGTTTTCATGCTGGGGATCATTGCTGCTGATCTCCGTTGGAATGAGGGTGCGCCGCCTCTTCCTGCGCGCGGATTTCGGTCAGGCGCCTGACCTTGAACAGGCGCAGGATCAGCACGAAGAACAGGGGCACGAAGAAAATCGCCAGGAAGGTGCCGGACAACATGCCGCCGATCACGCCGGTGCCGATGGCGTGCTGGCTGCCGGAGCCCGCGCCATTGGAGATGGCCAGGGGCACCACGCCGAGGATGAAGGCCATGGAGGTCATCAGGATGGGCCGCAGGCGCTGGCGCGCCGCGTGCACCGCCGCTTCGACCAGGCTGGCGCCCTGCTCATAGTGCTCCTTGGCGAATTCCACGATCAGGATCGCGTTCTTGGCCGCCAGGCCCACTGTCGTGAGCAGGCCGACCTGGAAATAGACGTCGTTGGACAGGCCGCGCAACAACGTGGCGGCCAATGCCCCGAGCACGCCCAGCGGCACCACCAGCATGACCGCGGTCGGAACGCTCCAGCTTTCATAGAGCGCCGCCAGGCAGAGAAAGACCACGATCAGCGAGATCGCGTACAAGGCGGGCGCCTGGGCGCCGGAGAGCCGTTCTTCATGCGACAGGCCGGTCCATTCGTAGCCTATCCCCGCGGGCAACTTGGCGGCCAGGCGTTCCATCTCGGCCATGGCGTCGCCCGAACTGCGTCCCGGCGCCGCCTCGCCCTGGATGTTGTAGGAGGGCACGCCGTTGTAGCGGTTCAGCTTCTGCGGCCCATAGGTCCAGTGCGCCTTGGCGAAAGCCGAGAACGGCACCATGTCGCCCGAGGCATTGCGGACATACCATTTTTCCAGGTCCTCGGGCAGCATGCGCGAGGCCGCCTCGCCCTGCACGAACACCTTCTTGACGCGGCCGCGGTCGATGAAATCATTGACATACGACGAGCCCCAGGCCGTGGCCAAGGTGCTGTTGATGTCGGCGATGGCCACGCCCAGCGCGCGCGCTTTCTCGCGGTCGATGTCCAGCTGGTACTGGGGCGCGTCCTCGATACCATTGGGGCGCACGCGGGCCAGCACGGGGCTTTGCGCGGCCTCGCCCAGGAGCTGATTGCGCGCGGCCAGCAGTTTTTCGTGGCCCACGCCGGCGCGGTCCTGCAGCATGAAGTCAAAGCCGCTGGCGTTGCCCAGCTCCATCACGGCCGGCGGCGCGAAGACAAAGGCCTGGGCGTCGCGGATATGGCCGAAGAAATAGCCATTGGCGCGCTGCGCCACCGCCGCGGCCCGCTGGCTGGCGGCCTGGCGTTCCTTCCAGTCACGCAGCTTGATGAAGAGGATGGCCGCGTTCTGGCCCCGGCCGCCGAAGGAAAAGCCCGAGACCGCGAACACCGAGGCCACGGACTCCTTCTCGTTTTCGAGCAGGTAGTTCACGGCCTGATCGATCACGACCTTGGTGCGCTCGGCGCTGGCGCCGGCCGGCGCCTGCACCTGGGCAAACAGAATGCCCTGGTCTTCCTCGGGCAGGAAGGCCGTCGGGATGCGCGTAAACAGCCAGCCCATGGCCAGGATGAGCGCCAGGTAGATGACCAGCATGCGCTTGCCGCGCGTCATCGTGCGCGCCACGGTATTGGCATAGCCGTCCGTGGAGCGCTCGAACATGCGGTTGAACCAGCCGAAAAAGCCCTTCTTGGTGCCGTGATGGCCCTTGGGGATGGGCTTGAGCAGCGTGGCGCACAAGGCCGGCGTGAAGACGATGGCCACGATGACCGACAGCACCATGGACGAAACAATGGTGATCGAGAACTGGCGATAGATCACGCCCGTGGAGCCGCCGAAAAAGGCCATGGGAATGAACACGGCCGACAGCACCATGGCGATGCCGATCAGCGCGCCGGTGATCTGGCCCATGGACTTGCGCGTGGCGGCCTTGGGCGACAAGCCCTCCTCGGCCATGACGCGCTCGACGTTTTCCACCACCACGATGGCGTCATCGACCAGCAGGCCGATGGCCAGCACCATGCCGAACATGGTCAGAGTATTGATGGAATAGCCGAATGCGGCCAGCACCCCGAAGGTGCCCAGCAGCACCACCGGCACGGCCAGGGTCGGGATGAGGGTGGCGCGCACATTCTGCAGGAAGAGGTACATCACCAGGAACACGAGCACGATGGCCTCGAAAAGCGTGTGGATCACGCTCTCGATGGACAGGCTGACAAAGGGCGTCGTGTCGTAGGGATAGACCACCTCCATGCCCGGCGGGAAATAGGGCTTGAGGCTATTGATGGTCTCGCGCACCGCCTGCGCCGTATCCAGCGCATTGGCGCCGGTGGCCAGCTTGACCGCCAGGCCCGAAGCGGGCTTGCCGTTGTAATAGCTGTCGATGGAATAACCCTGCGCGCCCAGCTCGATCTTGGCGACGTCGCGCAGGCGCACCTGCGAGCCGTCGGTGTTGACCTTGAGCAGGATGTCGCCGAACTCCTCCGGCGTCTGCAGGCGGGTGGGGCCGATGACGGTGGCGTTCAATTGCTGGCCGCGCGTGGCCGGCAGGCCGCCCAGCTGGCCCGAGGACACCTGGACGTTCTGCTCCTTGATGGCGTTGGTGACGTCGGAGGCGGCCAGGTTGTAATTGATGAGCTTTTCGGGGCTGAGCCAGACCCGCATCGCATACGAGGCGCCGAACAGCTGGAAGTCCCCCACGCCGCGCGTGCGGCTGATCGGATCCTGCACATAGGACGCCACATAGTCGGCAAGGTCCGACTTGTCCATGCTGCCATCGGAGGAGACGAAGCCGGCGACGATCAGGAAGTTCTTGGTCGCCTTGGTCACCCGTATGCCTTGCTGCTGCACTTCCTGCGGCAGCAGCGGCTGGGCCACGGCCAGCTTGTTCTGCACCTGCACCTGGGCCGTGTCCGGATTGGTGCCCTGGCGGAAGGTCAGCGTAATGGCGACGCTGCCGTCGGAATTACTCTCCGAAGAGATGTACTCCAGGTTGTCGATGCCGTTCATCTGCTGCTCGATCACCTGGACCACCGTGTCCTGCACGGTCTGCGCCGAGGCGCCCGGGTAGGTCACGTTGATGGCGATGGCGGGCGGCGCGATATTGGGATATTGCGCCACCGGCAGATTGAGGATGGACAAGGCGCCGGCCATCATCAGGACGATGGCGATCACCCAGGCGAAGACCGGCCTGTCGATAAAAAACTTTGCCATGCGCTGGCTCCCTTACTTGGCCGCCGGCGCCTGGCCGCCCTGCCCGGCCGGCGCGGCTGCGCGGGCCTGATATTCCTGAGCATTGACCTCGATACCCGGACGC
Organism: Bordetella pseudohinzii; assembly: GCF_000657795.2. GTDB lineage: Bacteria > Pseudomonadota > Gammaproteobacteria > Burkholderiales > Burkholderiaceae_B > Bordetella > Bordetella pseudohinzii. The sequence continues at coordinate 164,043 of NZ_JHEP02000010.1, read as the reverse complement.
ACCGACTGCAGGCCCTCGACGATGACGCGGTCGCCCGCGGCCAGGCCCTTGGTGACCAGCCACTGGTCCCCCAGCGCGCGGTCGGTCACCAGCTCGCGCAGCTCGACCTTGTTCTCGGCATTGACCACCAGGGCGGTCGGCAGGCCGCGCTGGCTGCGGGTCACGCCGCGCTGCGGCACGAGCAGGCCGTCATTGGCCACGCCCTGCGCCAGGCGGGCGCGCACGAACATGCCGGGCAGCAGCTGATGCTTGGGGTTGGGAAACACCGCGCGCAAGGTCACCGAACCCGTGGTGGGGTCCACCGTCACTTCGGAAAACTCCAGCTTGCCGGCCTCGGCATAGGTGCTGCCGTCCTCCAGCATCAGCGTGACCTTGGCGGCCTGGGCGCCGTCGGCCTGCTGCAGCTGGCCGCTGGCCATCGCGTTCTTCAGGCGCAGCAGCTGCACACTGGATTGGGTCACATCGACATAAATGGGATCGATCTGCTGCACCGAGGCGATCGCGCCGGACTGGTTGGCGGTCACCAGGGCGCCCTCGGTCACGAGAGAGCGGCCGATGATGCCATCGATGGGCGACAGCACCTTGGTGTAAACCAGGTTGATGCGGGCCGTCTCCAGCGCGGCCTTGGCCGACAGCACATCGGCATTGGCCTGGTCGCGCGCGGCCACGGCGTCGTCATAGGTCTGGCGGCTGACCGCGCGGGTCTCGACCAGCGGCTTGTAGCGGTCCACCAGCAGCGCGGCCGTGCGCAGCTGGGCCTGGGCGCGCGCCAGCGCGGCCTTGCCGCTGTCATAGCTTGCCTGGTAGAGCGCGGGGTCGATCTGGTAGAGCTGCTGGCCGGCGCGCACCTCACCGCCCTCGGTAAAGAGGCGCTTCTGCACGATGCCGCTGACCTGCGGCCTCACCTCGGCGATACGGAAGGCCGACGTGCGGCCCGGCAATTCGGTGGAAAGCGAAACAGACTGCGACTTGAGGGTCACCACCCCGACCTGGGGCTTGTTTGCCTGAGGCGCGGCCTGCTCTTTGCCGCAGCCGGCCAATGCGAGGGCCAGCGCCATCGCCGAAAGCGCGGCCGCGCCGCGCCAAACCTGCTTCTTGTTCTTCATCTGATCCTTCCCGAATCCAACATCTCCCCGACGGCGGGCCTGCACGCCCGTGCGCGGGTACTCGTTTTGCTGCGATGCAAAACGCCACATTTTCCGTTATCCCGTCCGAGAAACAAAGTCGGACGATACGAAAACATCATTCCATTTATGGGACAATTAATCTGCTTCCCAGACATTAAGCTGACGCTCCATGAACAATCGACTCCAAGGCATGGAACTCTTCGTCGAGGTGGCCAAGACGCGCAACTTCAGCCGCGCGGCCGAAAACCTCGGCATTCCCAAATCGACGCTGTCGCGCCAGGTGGCCGAGCTGGAGCGCTCCGTCGGCCTGCAACTGCTGGCCCGCACGACGCGCAAAGTCGAACTGACCGCGGCTGGACAGCTGTACTTCGACCGTTGCCAGCGCATCGTGGCCGAAGCCCAGGTGGTGCATGAAGAACTGCAAAACCTGCTGGAAACGCCCTCGGGCCCGCTGCGCGTGAACCTGCCGGCCGATTTCGGCACGGAGTTCCTGGCCGAGTGCTTCGTCGCCTTTTCCCAGCGCTACCCCGAGGTGGACTTCTACCTCGACATCGCCAGCCCGGAGCATGCCAACCGGGTGTTCCAGGCCTGCGACGTCGCCATCGAGGTGGGCGAGCTGCCGGACTCCACCCAGATCGCGCGCCTGCTGGGCATGCTGCCCGCCTATCTGTATGCGTCGCCGGACTACCTCGACCGGCATGGCCGGCCGCGGCATCCGGATGATCTGGTCAAACATGAGTGCCTGGAGTTCCGGGTGGGGCATGCCGGCCGCGTCACCCGATGGCCGCTGACCGATGGGCAGCAGCAGCTCGAGGTCACGCCGGGCAAGCGTTATTCGGTCAATAGCGTGTCCATGCTGCGCAGCCTGACAGGGCTGGGCGCGGGGATCGCCATCCTGGGCAGCACGCCCGGCAATGAAGGCCGCCCCCTGGAACGGGTGCTGCCGGATTGGCATGCCGGCCCCTTCCCGGTCTACGCGGTCACGGACACCCGGCTGCTGCCCGCCAAGACGCGCATCTTCATCGAATTCCTGATGGAGCGGCTCGGCATGCAGGGGCCGGGCAAAAAGCATAGCGCCAGGCTGTTCCCTCACACAGTCTGAGCGCCCTGTTTGTAATGTACTGAAATTAGTTTGCGCGAAGCTGATACAAATAAGGCCGGCCGCAAGCGGCTCAGAAGCGCTCGTCGTCGCGCAGATAGCGCCATTGCCCCAAGGGCAGATCGCCCAGGCGCACCCGCCCGATGCGCACGCGCTTCAGGCCCACGACCCTCAGGCCGACCAGTTCGCACATGCGGCGGATCTGGCGCTTTTTGCCCTCATGCAGCACAAAGCGCAGCTGGTCGTCGTTCTGCCAGCGCACCTCGGCCGGCTTGAGCGGCTTGCCGTCCAGCGACAGGCCGTGGTTGAGCAGCGCCAGGCCGCGCTCGTCCAGCCTGCCCTCGACACGCACCAGATACTCCTTGTCGACGGCCGACTCCTCGCCGATCAGCTGCTTGGCGATGCGGCCGTCCTGGGTCAGCACCAGCAGTCCCTGGGAATCGATGTCCAGGCGCCCGGCCACGGCCAGGCCGCGAAGATGCGCGCGGTCGAAACGGCGGCGCGAGCGGTCGCCCTCGTACTGGCTGCGGGCGTCGACCAGGGCGGCGGCGGGCTTGTAGCCGTCTTCGGCCTGGCCGGAAACATAGCCTATGGGCTTGTTGATCAGGATGGTGACCAGCGAGGTCTGCGCCGCGCGCGCGGCGCGCTCCAGCGTGATCGTTTGGTCGGGATAGGCCTTGGCGCCAAGCTCGGAGACGACCACGCCGTCGACCCGCACCCAGCCGCGCTCGATATAGCTGTCGGCCTCGCGGCGCGAGCACAGGCCGCGCTCCGACATCAACTTGGAGATACGTACTTTTTCCATGGCGCGTATTGTAAGGCGCGGCGGGCGGCCGATCGGCGCCGGCGGTCTTGGCATAATACGTAGCCATGACTGACCTGTATCTCGCACCGCTGGCCGCCGGCTGGCTGACACGCGCCCCGTTTTTCCTGACCCCTGCCCAACGCCATTGGCTGTTCCGCCCGGGCGCCCTGACCGCCGGCCTGCGCCAGCTGGGCCAGGTCCAACTGCGCGTGGTGGACGAATATGCCCAGGGCGCGGCGCCCGACGAGGCGCGGGCCATGCGCATCGCTCCCGGTTCGGCCGTATGGGTGCGCGAGGTCTTGATGTCCATCGACGGCATCGACAGCGTGCCGGCCCGCAGCCTCACGCCCCTGCCCGCCTCCCATGGCAGCTGGCAAGGCATGCGGCGCCTGCTGACGCGGCCGCTGGCCGATATGCTCTACCACGACCGCAGCGTCACCCGCTCGCCCTTTGCCTGCCGCAGGCTGGCCTCGCCCCTGCCCTTTTTCCGCATGGTCGCCGGGCTGCCCTCGGTGTCGGCCGCCGACGCCCGCTTCCTGTGGGCGCGCCGCTCGGTGTTCTGGCGCCATGGCCAGCCCCTGCTGGTGGCCGAGTGTTTCTTGCCGCAGTTCTGGCGCGGCGCCGGACGCGGCGTGCCGCCCCTCAAGGCGCATGAACGGCGCGCCGGGATTCCCGCCAGCGAGCCGCGCGGCTGACGCCGGTCTCAGTCCCTGGCCTCGCGCCACACCTCGGGTTCCAGGGCCACTTCGCCCTGGGCCGCCGACACATAGACCGTATGGTCGGAGATATTGACGTTGATCTGCATGCCGCGCTCGGCCAGCCCGGCCAGGGCCTGGGTCTGGCCCGCCGGCAGGTTGACCACGCGCAGGTTGCGCGCCCGGTCCACCTTGCCGCGCACACCGTCCCACCAGACCTGGGAAGCATGGCCGCCATAGCAATAGATGACGACTTGCTCGGCGCGGCCGCAGGCCCGCAGGATGCGGCGCTCGTCGGGCTGGCCGACCTCGATCCACAGCGACACGGCGCCGGTCAAGTCCTTGGACCAGATATCGGGCTCGTCGGTGTCGCTCAGGCCCTTGGTGAAGGCCAGAGATTCGTCGGCATGCATGGCGAAGGCGGCGATGCGCACCATCATGCGCTCATCGGTCTCCGAAGGGTGACGCGCCACGGTCAGCCCATGGCTGCCGTAATAATGGCGGTCGGTATCGGCAATATTGAGGTCGGCTTTATATATCGTTGCGCGCAAGGCCATGAACACCATCCGGCGGGTGGAGCAAAGCCCGCCATCATAACGCCTGCGGGCCGCGGCCCGGACTCGGCCACGGGGACGGTCTTCCTGGCCTAGGGGCCAGGCACGCGCCCTCGAAGGCCGTCAGCCCCGGGGTTTGCGCAAGAACACATAGCGATGGCAGCCCGGCGCCGGGAAGCGCACGGTGTGGCCGTCCAGGCCGAGTATGGGCGGCGCCTCCGGCGCCAGGCCGCAGCCCTCCAGCGCCAGCGCCATGTCGAAGCCCAGGCGGCGCGGCGTGTCGTTGTAGCCGAGGATCAGCCGTCCGCCAGGCCTGAGCACATCGATCGCCCCGTGCAGCAGGCGGCCGAAGGCCTCGGCGTCATCGACGCCGTAGCCCACCATGCCGTTGGCGATCACCACGTCGAAGTGGCTGGCGGGATAGTGGTCCCGCAAGGCCGTGGCGTCGCCCGTGACATGCCGGCCCGGCTGCCCGAAACGCGCGCAGCGCGGATCGATATCCACCGAATGGAAATCCAGGCCGAGCAGGCGCGGATAGTGCCAGTTGTAGCGCGACATGCCGATGAACAGGCAGCGGGCATGGCGTCCGCGATAGCAGAGGTTGAGAAATTCAAAGACCGGCCCCTCGAGAAAGCGCCGGTCGGCCGAGTCGTAGCGGAAGCGCACCCCCAGGCCCTGCGCGATGCGGGGCGACAAGGAAAACAGCGCGCGGCCGAGGGCGCGCCGCAGGCGCCCGGGACGAGAGAGATTTGCCATGGACAAATCGCAAATATTTGTCCAACTCGTCCATGGCCGTCATGAAACACCCGCCAATATCAGACCAAACCTAGTATCCGTCCTCTCAATACACGCCGATAGCGTGACGGGCGACATAATGGCCCTCGCCCACCCGCACCAGGGGCTGGACCACGGGCTCATCGCCCACCCGGCGCACCGGGCTGGGGATTTCGTCAACCAGCAGCGAGCGCTGGCGGTGGCGGCGCTGGGGGTCGGCGATGGGCACGGCGGCCATCAGCTTCTTGGTATAGGGATGCTGCGGGTTCTCGAAAATGGCGCGGCGCGGGCCGATTTCCACGATCTGGCCCAGGTACATGACCGCCACGCGGTGGCTGACGCGCTCGACCACCGCCATGTCGTGCGAGATGAACAGAAAGGACACCCCGAGGTCGCGCTGCAGATCCAGCAGCAGATTGACGATCTGCGCCTGGATGGACACATCGAGCGCCGAGACCGACTCGTCGGCGATCACCACCTTGGGATTCAGCGCCAGGGCGCGCGCGATGCAGATGCGCTGGCGCTGCCCGCCCGAGAACTCGTGCGGATAGCGGCCTATCATCTCGGGCAGCAGGCCGCACTTGTCCATCAGCCAGCGCACGCGCTCCTCGGCCGCCTTGCCGCGCGCGGCCTTGTGGATGAGCAGCGGCTCCATGATGGAGTCGCCCACCGTCATGCGCGGGTCCAGCGAAGCGAAGGGATCCTGGAAAATGAACTGGATATGCTGGCGCAGGGTCTGCATGGCCGCGCCGCGCAGCGTGCCGATGTCGCGGCCGTCGAACTCGATGCTGCCGCCCTGGCTCTTGACCAGCTGCAGCAGGGAGCGGCCCGTCGTGGTCTTGCCGCAGCCCGACTCGCCCACCAGCGAGAGGGTTTCGCCCGGATAGAGATCGAAGCTGACCTTCTCGACGGCGTGCACGCGCTTTTGCACCCCGCCGAAGACGCCGCCCCGGATATCGAAGCGGGTGATGAGATCGCGCACCTTGAGCACCGGGCCCTGGTCGCGGCGCACCGTGTCCGCGGCCACCGGTTCGGCCGCCGCGGCGCCGTCGACGCGCAGCAGCGGAAACGGCTTGGGCAGATCGCTGCCCTGCATGGCGCCCAGCCGCGGCACGGCCGACAGCAGCGCGCGGGTGTAGGCGTGCCGCGGATGGGCGAAGATCTCGTCGGAGCCGCCCTCTTCCACCTTGTCGCCGCGATACATCACCAGCACGCGGTCGGCGACCTCGGCGACCACCCCCATATCGTGGGTGATGAAGATCACGCCCATATCCATCTCTTCCTGGAGCTGGCGGATCAATTGCAGGATCTGCGCCTGGATGGTGACATCCAGGGCCGTGGTCGGCTCATCGGCGATCAGCAGCTGGGGCTTGCACGACAGCGCCATGGCGATCATGACGCGCTGGCGCATGCCGCCCGAGAGCTGGTGGGGATAGCGGTCCAGTATGGCGCGCGCCTCCGGGATGCGCACGCGCTCGAGCATGCGCAAGGCTTCGGCGCGGGCCGCGCCGGCGTCCAGGCCCTGGTGCAGGCGCAGGGCCTCCGCGATCTGGAACCCGGCCGTAAAGCTCGGATTCAGCGAGGTCATGGGCTCCTGGAAGATCATGGCCACATCGGCGCCGCGCACCTTCTCCAGCACCCGCTCCTCGGCGCGCGCCAGGTCCAGCACCTCGCCATTGCGCCGGCGCAGCAGCATGTCGCCCGAGGCGATCTTGCCGCCGCCATACTCCACCAGGCGCATCAAGGCCAGCGAGGTGACCGATTTGCCCGAACCCGATTCGCCCACGATGGCGAGCGTCTCGCCGCGATTGACGTGAAACGACACATCGCGCACCGCCTCGACCGTGCGCGCGGGCGTCTTGAAGCGCACGGTCAGGCCGTCGACCTGCACCACACGCTGATTGTCCATACTTGCGATCATGCTTTACTTATCCTGACGCGGGTCCAGGGCGTCACGCAGACCGTCGCCCAGCAGATTGAAGCCCAGCACGGCCAGAAAGATCGCCGATCCGGGAAAGATCGACATCCACGGCGCCTGGGTCATGAAATTCTTGGCCGTATTCAGCATCGAGCCCCAGGAAGGATTGGGCGGCTGCAGCCCCAAGCCCAGAAAGGACAGGCTGGCCTCGGCGATGATGGCCGTGGCGATGGTGATGGTGGCCTGCACGATCAGGGGCGGCATCACATTGGGGAAGACATGCCGCGCGATGATGCGCAGATCCGAAGCGCCCAGGGCGCGCGCGCTCTGGACGTAGTCTTCATTGCGCACCGCCAGCACCTGGCCGCGCGTGATGCGGATGAACTTGGGCGCGGCCGACACGCCGATGGCGATCATGGCGTTGACCAGGCTCGGTCCCAGGAAGGCGGCCAGGGCGATGGCCAGGATCAGGAAGGGAATGGCCAGCAGCGCCTCGGTGGCGCGCGAGATGACGCTGTCGGTCCAGCCGCCGAAATACCCCGCGGCCAGCCCGAAGGGCACGCCCACGACCAGGGCGATCAGGACCGAGACCATGCCCGCCATGAGCGAGGCCCGGGCGCCGAAGACCATGCGGCTGAAAATATCGCGGCCCAGCTCGTCGGTGCCCAGCCAATAGGCCGCCGAGGGCGCCTTGCGGATGGTCATGAAACTGGTCTGGAAAGGGTCGTGGTTGGCGATCAGCGGCGCGAACAGCGCCAGCACGACGAAGAACAGCACGATGAAGGCGCCCACCAGGGCGACCTTGTTGCGCTTGAATTTGGCCCAGGCGCGATTGCCGGCGCGGGGCGGGACGGCCGTGACGGTGGTCGCGCTCATTGATGCCTCAGACGGGGATTGACCAGGACGTACAGGACATCGGCCAGCAGATTCATGAAGATAAAGCCCACCGCGACGCAGAGCACGACCCCCTGCACCACGGCGTAATCGCGGTTGAACACGGCATCGACGATCAGCTTGCCGAAGCCCGGGATCGTGAAGACCTGTTCGGTCAGGACGGCGCCGGCCAGCAATTCGCCGAACAGCAGCGTCACCAGGGTGATGATGGGCATGAGGGCATTGCGCAAGGCGTGGCGCAGCACCACCTTGCGGGCCGAGACGCCCTTGGCGCGCGCGGTGCGCACATAGTCGGCGCTCAGGGCCTCCAGCATGGCCGAGCGGGTATGCCGCATCAGGTAAGCGGCGATCGCCGTCGACAGCACGAAGGCCGGCATCAGCATGGTCTTGATGGACAGCCAGAAGTCCTCGGTCGGCGAGACATAGCCCGAGGCCGGCAACAGCTTCCATTGCACCGACACCAACATGATGAGGATGATGCCGAGCCAGAAATTCGGTATCGACATCCCGGACAAGGCCGCCACATTGGCGCCCATCTCGACGGCCGTGCCCTTGCGCACCGCCGCGATGATGCCCATGGGGATGCCGATGAGCATGGCGAAGGCCATGGCCATGGCGGCCAGTTGCAGCGTGACCGGCAGCTTCTGGCCGATCAGCGTGAGCACCGGGACATCGGTGCGCATGGATTTGCCCAGATCCCCCTGGACGACCTGCCCCACCCAGGCCATGTATTGCATGGGCAAGGGATCGTTCAGGCGGTATTTGTCGCGCAGGTAGTCCAGCACGGCGGGATCCCTTTCCTCGCCGGCCAGGGTCAGGACGGGATCGCCCGGCAGGATTTTTTGCAGCATGAAGACGATCATCGACACCAGGATCAGTGTCGGGATCGCCACCACCACGCGGCGCAGTATCAATTTGAACATGCTAGGAAAACCGGAAAACAAAAAAGCCGCCGGCCGGACGCGGGGACGCGCCCGGCCATCGCGGCAGGATTACTTCTGCGCCAAGCTGACGCCCTTCAGACGGATCATCCCGTCCGGATAGGCGGTGAAGCCACGCACATTCTTGCCCAGCACAAAAGGCCAAGGCTGATAGTACAGGTAGAAGTTGTGCGCGTCGTCGTGCAGCAGCTTCTGCGCCTGGTCATAGATGGCGCGCCGCTTGTCCTGGTCGGGCACGGTGCGCGCATCGGCCAGCAGCTTGTCCACCTCGGGATTGCAGTAGCGGCCGTCGTTCAGCGACCCCTTGCAGGTCACGAACTGGTAGAGATTGCCGTCCGGGTCCGCCCGGCCCGACCAACCGCGCATCATGACCTCGAAGTTGCCGGCCTGCGCCTCGTTCAGCAGCGCGGCGTACTCGGTGGGCCGCAGCTTGAGCTGGAAGCCAGCCTCGGCCGACATGGCCTGGATCATCTCGGCGATGGCCGCCGTGGTGGTGTTGTTGCCGAAGGCGAACTCGGCGCTCACCTTGTCCACGCCGGCCTCCTTGAGCAGGGCGCGGGCACGGGCCACGTCGCGCTTGGGCACGGGGAATTTATCCGTATGGTAGGGGCTGGCCGGCGGGAAAGGCTGGCTGGCCGGCTCGAAGATGCCGCCGCCCACGACCTCGTTGATGACGTTGCGGTCTATGGTCAGCTCGAAGGCATGACGCACGCGCGGATCCTTGAAGGGACTGGTCTCGGCCCGCTTGCCATTGCCCAGGTTGTAGAACACTTCCTGGAAGCCCAGGCCCGAGGCCGACATGAACTGCACGCTCTTGTCGCTTCTGACCTGCGGCGCATCGGAAGGATTCATGCGCTCCAGGATGTCCAGGCCCCCGGCGCGCAGATTGGACAGGCGCACCGTGGTATCCGGGATGGGCAGGAACACCAGGCGCGCGAAGGCGTAGCTCTTGGCGTCATAGTATTTGTCGAACTTCTCCAGCACGATGCGGTCGTTCTGCACGCGCTCGACGAATTGATACGGCCCGGAGCAGATCGGCTTGCGGCCCACGGCGGCGGGGTCGCCCTCGAAGGACTTGGGCGACAGCATCATGCCGGCGCGGTCCGACAGCTGGGCCACGAGCGTGGCGTCGGGGCGCTTCAGATGCAGCACCAGGGTCTGGGCATCGGGCGCCTCGATGCGCTCGACCGAGGCCAGTTCGCCCTTGCGCATGCTGTCCTGCAGAGTCATGGCGCGCTCGAGATTGGCCTTGGCCGCGGCGGCGTCGAACTTGCTGCCGTCGTGGAAATACGCATCATCGCGCAGCTTGAAGGTCAACGTCTTGTTGTCCTCGCTCCAGGACCAGGAGGCCGCCAGCTGCGGCACGAACTGCAGCTTGGCGTCCAGGTCCACGAGCTTGTCGCACAGCGATGTGAAGACAAGACGGCCGACGTAGGTGCGCGCGCGATGCGGATCCAGCACATCGGGATCCTCCTGCAAGCCGATGCGCAGGTCTTGCGCCACGGCGGCGGCGCCGGCCAGCGACAGCGTCGCCGCCGCCATGGCCAGGCCGAGAGGTTTCCAGGTTTTCATTGAATTATTCCCCTTGTTGACGAAAAAACGGCGCGCCCGCCGCGGGGCGCGCCCGGGCCGGCCTCAGAAACCGACGGCCTGGCCGTCGCGGCGGCTATCGCTGGCCGCCACATAGCCCAGCTCGTTGTCGCTGCCGTCCATGCGCCAGATGAACTGGCCGGCGCCGAAATCCATATAAGGATCGTCGACCGACTTCAGGGAATGGCCCATGTCCTTGAGCGCCTGCACGACGGCCGGATTCATGCTGGATTCGATATCCAGCGTGAAATCGCGGTTGACCTTCCAGCGCGGCGCGCAGCAGGCCGCCTGGGGATTCTGGTGATAGTCCAGCATGCGGATGACGGTCTGCAAATGCCCCTGCGGCTGCATATCGCCGCCCATGACGCCAAAGCTCATGACCGGCCGGCCGCCCTGGGTCAGGAAGCCCGGGATGATGGTATGGAAGGGGCGCTTGCCGCCCTCGACCACATTGGCCGACGCCGGGTCCATCGAAAAACCCACGCCGCGGTTCTGCAGGCTGATGCCCGTGCCGGGCACGACCACGCCCGAGCCAAAGCCCATGTAGTTCGACTGGATGAAGGAGATCATCATGCCGTTTTCGTCGGCGGCGGTCAGGTAGATGGTGCCGCCGGCATGCGGGCGTCCGGCCGCGAAGTGGGTCGCGCGGTCCAGCTGGATGAGCTTGGCGCGGCTGGCCAGATAGGCGTCGTCGAGCATCTGCGCCGGCGTGACTTCCATGCTGCGCGGATCGGCCACATAGCGGTAGAGATCGGCGAAGGCCAGCTTCATGGCCTCGATCTGCACATGCTGCGACTGCGCCGAATCCACCGGCATATTGGCCAGGTCGAATTTCTCGCAGATGCCCAGGGCGATCAGCGCCGCGATGCCCTGCCCGTTGGGCGGGATTTCGTTGAGTTCATAGCCGCGATAGGCCTTGCGGATGGGCTCGACCCATTGCGGACGGTAGTTGCGCAGATCCTCCAGCGTCATCGCGCCGCCGCATTCCTTGCTGAAGGCGGCGATACGCTCGGCCAGCTCGCCCTCGTAGAAATCGCGGCCGCCGCTGGCGGCGATGCGCTTGAGCGCATAGGCCGCGTCGGGGAAGCGGAAATGCTCGCCCACCTCCGGCGCCCGGCCCTTGGGCAGGAAAGCCTGGGCATAGCCGGGCTGCTCGCTGAGTTCCTGCGCGGCGGCGGCCCATTTGTGCGCCACCACGGGCGGCACGGCATAGCCGCGCTCGGCGATTTCGATGGCCGGCTCGAACAGCTGCTCGAACGGCAGCTTGCCGAACTTCTCATGCAGGGCGGACCAGCCCGCCACCGCGCCCGGCACCGTGACCGTATCCCAGCCGCGCTTGGGCTGCTTGGCCAGGCCGGCGGCGTCGGTGCCGTATTTGCGCTTGAAGTACTCGACGCTCCAGGCCGCCGGCGCCGTGCCCGAGGAATTCAGGCCGTGCAGTTTCTTGCCATCCCAGAGAATCGCGAAACAGTCGCTGCCCAGGCCGTTGGATACCGGCTCGACCAGCACGATGGTGGCCGCCGCGGCGATGGCGGCGTCCACGGCATTGCCGCCCTTGAGCAGCATGCGCAGCCCGGCCTGCGCGGCCAGCGGATGCGAAGTCGACACCACATTGCGCGCAAACAGCGGAATGCGGTGCGAAGGATAGGGATTGCTCCAGTCAAACGGTTTCATGGCACGGCTCTCGGGGGACAAACTGCTGAAATTACTCTTGTGATTTAATTAAATCAATTTGATTTTTTGATCCGTCATTAAAAGTTTTTTTGTTTATCGAGGGCCCCCATGAGCACCCTGCGCTTTATGCGGACTTTCCTGGCCGTCGCCCATCACGGCACCTTCGCCGAGGCCGCCGAACAGGTGGCCCTGACCCAGGCGGCGGTGAGCTTCCAGATGCGCTCGCTGGAGGCCGAACTGGGACGCGAACTGTTCGACCGCAGCGGCCGGCTGGCCATCCTGAATGCCGCCGGGCGCGAATTGCTGCCCGAAATCAAGCAATTGCTGGATCTGTACGAGCGCCTGCGCCTGCCCCGCCACACCAGCGACGCCCTGGCCGGCGCGGTCTCGGTGGGCGCCATCGTGTCCTGCATGGGCACGCTGTCCAAGGTGGTCACCCGCATGAAGCGCGAGCACCCCGGCCTGGATGTCCGCGTGCTGTCCGGCAAGGCCAGCGAACTGGCCAGCAAGGTGGAAGCCGGCGAGCTGGACGCCGCCCTTATCGTGGAGGCCGGCCGCAAGATGGCGTCCACCCGATGGACGCCGCTTTATGAGGAGCCCCTGGTCGTGGTGGCGCATCCGGCGGCGGCCGGCGGCGAGGACGTGCGCGAGGTGCTGCGCGCCAATCCCTTTTTGCGCTTTGACCGCACCCAGCGCACCGGCCTGCAGATCGACCGCGTGCTGCGCCGCCTGGGCGTCGCGGTCAGCGAGTTCCTGGAGCTCAACGCCATCGAGACCCTGGTGGAACTGGTGCGCCAGGAGACCGGCGTGGCCCTGCTGCCCCTGCTCAATGGCGCCAACTGGCAGGAAAGCCGGGACCTGCGCGTCCTGGCCTTGCCCGACGACCTGGGGCCCACCGCGCGCGCCATCGGCATGCTGGAGCGGCGCGAACACGCGCGCCAGGACATCACGGCGGCCATCTGCCAGCAATGCCAGCAGCGATTCGCCGTGCGCCGCGCCGCGGCCAGGCCGGCGGCGCGGGCTGATTCCGGCCGCTGATATGCAAAAAGCGCCGCGTAGGCGGCGCTTTTCGCTGGGCAGACGGGCCGGCTTCAGAGGGCTTCTTCGTCGGCCTCGCCCGTGCGGATGCGGATGGCCTGCTCGACCGGCGTCACGAAGATCTTGCCATCGCCGATCTTGCCCGTGCGGGCCGCCTTGAGGATGGCTTCGATGGCCTGCTCGACCAGATCGTCGGCCAGGACGACCTCGACGCGGATCTTGGGCAGGAAATCCACCACGTACTCCGCGCCGCGATACAGCTCGGTATGCCCCTTCTGGCGCCCGAAGCCCTTGACCTCGGTGACCGTCAGGCCGCTGACGCCGACTTCGGCCAGGGCTTCGCGCACTTCGTCGAGCTTGAACGGTTTGATGATGGCGGTAACTTGTTTCACTTTCGCAGTCCTGGAGATTGTTATGGCGTGCTGGGCTCAGGGGGATTCGCGGAATCCGTTGGTGACAGGATAGCGCCAATCCCGGCCGAATGCGCGGGGGGTGATGCGCGGCCCGGGCGGCGCCTGCCGCCGTTTGTATTCGTTGATGCGGATCAGCCGCAAGACCTGCTCGACCGCGGCCGGCGGATAGCCTTCGGCCACGATCTCGGCGGCCGAGGCATTCTGCTCCATATAGCGCACGACGATGCCGTCCAGCACGTCGTAGGGCGGCAGGCTGTCCTGGTCCTTCTGGTCGGGACGCAGCTCGGCCGAGGGCGGGCGCGTGATGATGCGCTCGGGGATGATGTCGCCCCGGGTGTTGCGCCAGGCCGCCAGACGGTAGACCAGGGTCTTGGGCACGTCCTTGATGACCGCGAAGCCGCCGGCCATGTCGCCGTACAGCGTGCAATAGCCGGTGGTCATCTCCGATTTGTTGCCGGTGGTCAGCACCAGCCGGCCGGTCTTGTTGGACAGCGCCATGAGCAAGGTGCCGCGCGCGCGCGCCTGGATGTTTTCTTCGGTGGCGTCGACCGGCAGGCCAGCGAATTGCGGCGCCAGCGCGCGCTCGAAGGCATCGACGATGGGGCCGATGACGATCTCGTCGTACTGCACGCCCAGGCGCTGCGCCATGTCGCGCGCATCGGTCAGCGAGATGTCGGCGGTATAGCGCGAGGGCATCATGACGGCGCGCACGTTTTCGGCGCCCAGGGCATCGACCGCGACGGCCAGCACCACGGCCGAATCGATGCCGCCGGACAAGCCGATGATGGCGCCCGGAAAGCCGTTTTTGCCCAGGTAGTCGCGCGTGCCCAGCACCAGCGCGTTCCAGACCTGTTCTTCTTCGCCGTAGGGCTGCACCGAGGCCTCGGGCGTGGCCGGTTCGATGCTGCCGTCGGCGTGCACGTCGACGAGGTTCACGCCCTCGGTGAAGTCGGGCAGGCGCGCCCGCAGCCGCGCCTGGCGGTCAAGGACGAAGGAGGCGCCGTCGAAGACCAGCTCGTCCTGGCCGCCGACCAGATTGGCGTAGACCAGGGCGCAGCCGGTCGCCGCCACGGTGCGCTCGGCGATCATCAGGCGCTCGGCCTGCTTGCCGACGTTGTAGGGCGAGGCATTGGGCACCAGCAGCACCTGGGCGCCGGCCTCGGCCGCGGCGCGCGCGGTCCGGTCGAACCAGATGTCTTCGCAGATATTGACGCCGAAGCGCTGCCCCTTGAGTTCGAAGACCAGGGGCCGGGTGTCGGGCGTGAAATAGCGTTGTTCGTCGAAGACCGAGTAGTTGGGCAGCTCGCGCTTGCAATACGTGCCCAGCCGCTTGCCGCCGGCCAGCAGCGTGGCGGCGTTATAGAGGCGGCCTTCGCGGCGCTCGACATGGCCCACCAGCACATGCAGGCCGGCCAGGCCGGCCAGCTCGGCGGCCAGCTTGTCGAGCTCGGCGTGCTGGCGCTCGATGAACAGCGGGCGCAGCAGCAGGTCCTCGGGCGGATAACCGGTCAGCACCAGCTCGGGTGCCACCAGGATGTCGGCCCCATGGCCATGCGCCTGGCGGGCCGCCTGCAGGACCCGTGCGGCGTTGCCTGCCAGGTCTCCCACGCAGGCATTGATTTGCGCGATTCCTACCCGGACAACGCTCATGAACGACGATTCCAATGCAATGAAGGGGATGCCAAATTATCGCATGGCGGGCCCGCCCGAGCCCGGCAGCGACAGGGCCTGCTCGCGCCGGGCTTCGTGCCAGGCGGCCTCGCGCATCTGCCCGGACAGGGCGCTGAGGTCCGACCCCGAAGGCTGCTGGTAGAGCCTCAGGCCCAGTTCGGGGAGGATAGCCAGCAGATGGTCGAAGATATCGCCCTGTATGCGCTCGTATTCGACCCAGGCGGTGATGGCCGTAAAGCAATAGATCTCGATCGGGATGCCTTCGGCCTGGGGCTCCATCATGCGCACCATCATGGCCATGTCCTGGCGCACCTCGGGGTGCTGGCGCAGATAGGCCAGCGCATAGACGCGGAAGGTGCCGATATTGGTCAGGCGCCGCCGGTTGGCCGGCACCTCGGCCAAGGGGCCCAGGTCCTGGTTGGCGCGCGCCAGATCGTCCTCCTTGGCCTGCAGATAGTCATGCAGGAGACGAAAGCGCATCAGCCGCTGCGACTCCTCGCCATCCAGGAAGCGCACCGAGGCCGCGTCGATGCGCAGGGTGCGCTTGATGCGGCGGCCGCCCGACTCGAACATCTGGCGGTAATTGCGGTAGCTTTCGGAGAAAAGCTTGTAGGTCGGCACGGTGGTGACCGTGTTGTCCCAGTTCTGGACCTTGACCGTATGCAGGGCGATGTCCTTGACGAAGCCGTCGGCATTGGCCTGGGGCATTTCGATCCAGTCGCCGATGCGCAGCATATCGTTGGAGGTCAGCTGCGTGCTGGCCACCAGCGACAGCAGCGTGTCCTTGAACACCAGCAGCAGCACGGCCGACAAGGCGCCCAGCCCGGAGATCATCCACAAGGGCGAGCGATCCATCAGGATGGACAGCACCAGCACGACGCAGATGGCCATCATGATGAGCTTGGTGATCTGGATATAGCCCTTGATCGAGCGGGTCTGGGCGCGCGTGGTGGCCGAATAGGTGTCCTGCCAGGCGCTGAGCACGCCGCTGAAGGCCACGAACACGCAGATCCAGGCGCCGGCATGGGCCAGGCGCCCGACCACCGTGACGGCGCGCTCGGCATGGGGCACCAGATCGATGCCCATCGACACCACGGCAAAAGGCACGGCGTACCAGAGATTCTGGTAGGCGCGGCGCCGCTGCAGGGCCTGGTCCCAGTCTTCGCGGCCGGAGGCGCGCAGCAGGCGGTGGGCGAAATACAGCACCAGGCGGGCCACCACCCATTGGGCGAAAAGCGCCGCCAGCGCCAGCGCGGCCACGCCCACCAGGGTCTGCGCCCAGGGCTGGGTCGGGGTGTAGTGGTCCAGGGTCGCGGCCACGGTCTGCCACTGCATCGTCAAAGCTTGCTCCTTGCGTCGGGGTCCATCCGGCCTCATTATCCAATATCGCGGCCCGGGGCGGCGGCGCGCCAGTATGCCTGCCAGGCCCTATAATTCCGGGCATCATGGCAAATACTCCTTCCCAACAAGACCAGTTCGCCAACAAGGCGCAAGCCTGGTCCGCGCGGTTCTCCGAACCCGTCTCCGATCTCGTCAAGCGCTACACCGCCTCGGTGGATTTCGACAAGCGCCTGGCGCGCCACGACATCCGCGGCTCGCTGGCCCACGCCGACATGCTGGCCGCCCAGGGCATTATTTCCGCCCAGGACCTGGCCGACATCCAGCGCGGCATGCGGCAGATCCTCTCGGAAATCGACGCCGGCAGCTTCCAGTGGCTGCTCGACCTCGAAGACGTCCACCTGAATATCGAAAAACGCCTGGTCGAGCTCGTCGGCGACGCGGGCAAGCGCCTGCACACCGGCCGTTCGCGCAATGACCAGGTCGCCACCGACATCCGCCTGTGGCTGCGCGACGAAATCGACACCCTGATCGGCCTGCTGCGCCAGCTGCGCCACGCCCTGGCCACGGTGGCCCTGGACAACGCCGCCACCATCATGCCGGGCTTCACCCATTTGCAGGTGGCCCAGCCGGTCACCTTCGGCCACCACCTGCTCGCCTACGCCGAGATGTTCGGCCGCGACGCCGAGCGCCTGGCCGATTGCCGCAAGCGGGTCAACCGGCTGCCGCTGGGCGCGGCCGCCCTGGCCGGCACCTCCTACCCCATCGACCGCGAGCGCGTGGCCCGCAGCCTGGATTTCGAGGGCGTGTGCCGCAACTCGCTCGATGCCGTATCCGACCGCGACTTCGCCATCGAGTTCTGCGCCGCCGCCGCCCTCATCATGACGCACGTCTCGCGCCTGTCCGAGGAGCTGGTGCTGTGGATGAGCCCGCGCGTGGGCTTCATCGACCTGGCCGATCGCTTCTGCACCGGCAGCTCCATCATGCCGCAGAAGAAAAACCCCGACGTGCCCGAGCTGGCGCGCGGCAAGACCGGCCGCGTCAACGGCCATCTGGTCGCCCTGCTGACCCTGATGAAGGGCCAGCCCCTGGCCTACAACAAGGACAACCAGGAAGACAAGGAAGGCCTGTTCGACACGGCCGATACCCTGCGCGACACGCTGACCATCTTCGCCGACATGGCCGGCGGCATCAAGGTCAAGCCCGAGAACATGCGCGCCGCCGCGCTGCAAGGCTTTGCCACCGCCACCGACCTGGCCGACTACCTGGTCAAGCGCGGCCTGCCCTTCCGCGACGCCCATGAAGTCGTCGCCCATGCCGTGCGCGACTGCGAACAGCGCGGCTGCGACCTGGCCGACCTGACGCTGGAAGAGCTCAAGGCCTACCATCCGTCCATCGAGGCCGACATCCACGAGGTGCTGACCCTGGAAGGCTCGGTGGCCGCGCGCAAGCACATTGGCGGCACCGCCCCCGAGCGCGTGCGCATCGAAGCCCAGCGCGTGATCGACGAAACCGCCTGACCGGCGCGGCGCGCCCCAAGGCACAAAGGGCCCTTCAGGGGCCCTTTGTCATGGGCGCTTTCCGGCCGTCAGCTGGAAAACGCGGCGGCGCGCGCCTTATTTGACCGCTGCCTCGGCGCCCGTCCATTCGGTCAGGAAGTCGCGGAAATCCGGGCGGTTGGCCGGCGGCACGGCGCAGGCCGGCGTGCCGATGGCCAGATAGCCCAGGAAGCGGTACTCCAGGGGATCCAGGCCCAGGATCTCCTGGACCTCTTCGACATAGGTGCCCAGCCCCGTGCTCCAGAAAGCGCCGTAGCCCAGCATATGGGTGGCGTTGAGGATGTTCATCACGGCCGCGCCGGCGGCCAGCACCTGCTCCTGCTCGCGCACTTTGGAGTTGTGGTCGATCTTGGCCGCCAGGGCCAGGAACAGCGGCACCTCGGCCATCCAGGCGCGCACGGATTTTTCTTTCTCGGGCGTCATGCGCGGATCGCCGCTGCGCTTGACGGCATCCAGCGCCGCGTCGGCGAAGCGGCCGATGGCCTCGCCCTGGATGCGCACGAAACGCCAGGGGCGCAGCGCCCCGTGATCGGGCGCGCTCATGGCGGCTTGCAGGATCTGCGCGAGCTCATCGGGCTTGGGCGCGGGCGCGCGCAGGAATTTCATGGAACGGCGCGTATTGAGCGCGTGCAGGGCGGGATTGGCGGTGGCTTCGGTCATGATGTTCGGATAAGTGCAGGCCGCGGCCAGGATAGCAGGCCGCGGCGCCCCGGCACAGAAGCCGGAGCCAATTAATGAGAAACATTCTTATTATAGGCCACGCCTGAAGAGAAGTGAGATAACTACAGGGGAAAGACTGAGATAAATCCGGGATTTGGTCGGAAATTCCGGGATTTAGTTGGACAGCTTGGAAAAAGAGTTGCGAATCATGAAAAATGGGCAGCGCTGATGTTACGGCAGGTCGTCGAACAGCCGGCCCTGGTTTTGGGCCACCAGCCGCTTCATGACGCGCTCGATGACCTTGCGTGTACCCCGTTCGGTCATGCCCCATTTGCGTGCTGTGACCGAGAAGTCGCCACGATGGCTGCGGTACATCTCAAGGTCTCGCGTGGCCAGCTTAAACTGAAAGTCTTTGGGGATCAGGACGTATTGCCCTCCCCAATGATCGGCTAGGAAGTCCGCCACGGCAGCCGCCGCCTGGTCGGCGATCTCAGGAGGCAGGCCCAGGTCCCTCAGAAGGGTTTCCACGTGTGTCACGAGGTCCGAAAACAGTTCGTGACGGACCAGACTCATGCGGCTATTCGGGCGTTCCATCCTATTCTCCTGCTGCGGAAACCTGGCTCAAGAGCGTCCAGGCCTTCAACATCGGGTCAAAGGTTTGGCGAGCAAATGCTTGGCTCAACGTGACGCGCAGCGCAGCTTGGTTGACTGGGTCCAAGCTGCTGATGCGCGGCCCGAGGGCTTCCACCATCGCACTCACCCGCGCCGGTAGGAACCGCAGCGCCCACTTTTTCAGGCCCTCAATCACCCGTTCGGCCTGTTGGCCGTTGATCCACTGCAGGGCATCAACGCCGGTCATGCGCTTGATGTAGGCGCCCAGGGCCTCCTCGGAGGAGTTCTGGATGGCACCCAGGTCGCGCAGCAGTATCCAAAGCGCGCGAATCTTGCGGCTTTCTGCCTGCAGGTCCAAGGGGCGGCTCGGCTTCGGGTTCAGCCGAACCTTGAAGCCGCAGCGCTTCATATGCAACATGACCGCATCCAGCTCGGCCACGGACATCCCGGAGGTCGAGCGCTTGCCCGTGGCCGCGTGCAGGGCTTCGCGGTAGGAATCGTCGTCCATGCCCAGCTCGCGCTTGGCCACGTGGACAAGCCGCTTCAGCCGGGCGATTGGAGAGGTTGCAGCCATGTGCTTACTTGTCGACGCCGGCCATGATCTGGTCGACGTTGATCCGATCCAGGTACTGCACTAGGTGCCGAGTTTGGCCGGCATTCAACCGTATCGATTTGCGGCCAACTTCCAGGACCAAGTCGCCATTGGTGAATAGAGCGGCCACCAAGCCTTCGGCCGTCGCGCGTGGCGCGGCCGTGCGAACCTGGCGCGGCACGGTGATATCGCGGTCCCCAGCTGGCTCTTGGTCTACGGGATAGAAAGCAGCCACCCAGCGGCCGCTGGGCGCTTGCACCCGCTCAGCGCGCACCATGCCCTTCTGGACCGCACTGGCCAGGATGGCAGTGGCGCCACTGACGCTAAGCTCATCTTCGATTTCGATGGAACGGATGCCGGGGCGCGCGCGCACCAGTTCCAGGGCCTGTTCAGTTCTCGACACGATCATCTCCTATTGTTGGCGCTGCTCATCAGTACCCAGCCACGACGGTGGGCAGACCGCCTCATGGGCGGTTTCGCTTCTAACAATTCGGGCATGCCGCATCGGCGGCTTGCTGGCCGGAATTGAGCCGCAGAATCCGGCTCTTCAAGGCCGCCAGGGCAGCTTCCACATGCCGCAAAGCATCGGCGTTCTCCTGGCACGGAAACGCTCCGTCCTGGAACCCACGCAGGCGGTCGGCCAGGACGGCCAGCAGGACCTCCATGGTGATGCCAGTGGGGCCGACCTGGTTGGGGTCGCCATTCTGAAAAATGATGTCGGTATCAGGCACGCCAGGCACTTCGATGACGTAGTGATACGCCGCACCGCCAGCAGTGCGCTCATCGTTGACGTGGACGTCGAGCAGCTCGTTGAAGCTGTCGACCTTATGTTCGTGGATCTTCCGCATGCTCAGCCTCGAAAGTTGTTGACATGGTTGCTCATCAGTGCCCGGCCACCACGCCCGGCAGACCGCCCCGGAGGGCGGTTTCGCACGAAAGAAAATCAGGCGTTGACCTGGTCCTTCAGGGTCTTGGAGGCGCTGAACTTGACGCCCACGGAGGCGGAAATTTCGATGGATTCGCCCGTTTGCGGATTGCGGCCGGTGCGTGCCTCGCGTTGCGAGGTCGAGAACTTGCCGACGCCCGGCAGGGTGAACTCCTCGCCCGCGACCAGCTGCTCGCTGATGGTCGCAGCCAGGGTGTCCACCATGTTTTCGGTGTCCTTGCGGGAGAAGCCGGTCTCGTCGGATAGCTTGGCGATGAGGTCTTTCTTGGTGAGACTCATGTGATCAGTTTCCTGTAAAAGTTGAATGTTGCCGGGGCCATCCCCCTACCCGGCGTCGGGTCCTGAACCGCGCACGTTTGCCCGCGTGCGCCTGCCGATGGCTGGCAGTAGGCCGGGTCCTAAACGTTTGCCACGCCCAGCGGGATCTGCTCGTAGCGGTCGGTCAGGCCAACGCGCTCGTACACGCGGATGTACGATTTGCTTCCTGCCGGCATGGTGGAATCGCTGATGGCCTGCATGGCTTGAGCCCAGCGCTCATCAGTGGATTGGATGCGGCGCAGCGCCAGCACTCGGTCGGTGTTGATGTTGCCGGCCTTGTCGACTTCGAAGGCACGGTCGATGATGGCCTTCAGCTCCGGCCGAGCGTCGGCCGTCCAGTCGGCCAGGCACTGGTCGATTAGCGCTTTGGCGACCTGCAGGCGCTCATCGAACACCAGCGTTTCGTCCATGGCACGGATGAGCTTGTAGCGCTGATCAAACGAATACAAGGTCAGATTGCCTTTACGGCCACCCAGCGATACGCCGTACTGCTCGGCCGATAGGTCGACAAAAGCTGCGATGTCATTGAAGGCATGGCCCTTGAACTCGGCCAAGCGTTGGGATTCCTCCCTCGCCCGCTCGGCGATCTTGACGACCAGGTCATCACGCAGGAGGTCAATCGGTTTGATCGCATCCAGCGGCGTCAGGCGACCTTGGCCGTCTGCCTTGTAGCCAGGGGGAACGGTACGGGTATTGCTCATGACGATTCCTTGGGGTGGGGGTTGGGACTTGCGACAAGCTTCTTGGAGCCAGCAGCGGCCAGCAGTTCTGCGCGGACATCGGCCGGCATAGGCTGACGCGGCTGCGCCGTGGTAACGGCTTGGGCGGCCCGTTCTGGGGCCATACCGACGCCGGAAACGCCTGCACGCTGCTGCTCGACCACGGCTTCGCGCTTGGCGTCATCCTTGCTGGCCAGGCCAGCGACGATTTCCAGCAGGTAGCCATGGGTGCCCAGCGGACGGCGCAGCGCCCCGGAATGCCCGCGCGCCACGACTTCCTCCAGCCCCTGACGCCAGTACGCCAATGGGGCCGGCCAGGTGCGCCTATTGCGGCAGACCTCTCCGGAGCGAATCATCGGCACCACCTCGCCCAACAAGGCTGCGATTCGCTCGTAGCGCATCGCAGTCTTCTCGGGCGCGAACAGGCCGATGTAGCTCATCAGCGGCCGCAGCAGCTTGGCCGCTTCGGGGTGGACTTCGATCAACTGCAGGATCGCCTCCCGGACGGCCTCGTTGGCGAATACCGTCTCGACCGTTAGCGGGTTGCGGCATGCTGGGCAGTGGAAGGTTGGCAGCGGCATCAGACCACCTCCAGCGCCTTGGCCGTACCACCGGCGCGAACGTGGCCGGCCGTAGCCGTGCGCGCCGGCGCGGCCTCGGCGCCATCGGCACACTTGCGGCACTGGAGCATGCAGGGGTTAGCCGACGCCACCACGTCGAAGTCCGCGCACATTGCTGCGCACGTCCAGCACGTCAGAAAGCCCTTGAAGGTGGGCTGGATGCGAGGTTTCAGCATGATATGCCTCTCACGATGATTCGAACGCCCTGGAAAAGGCCCGTAATCCGGCCCGTAGCAACCAGGCGGGTCGAGGCATCGCACTGATTGAGAAGCCGCTCTACGGGCTGCTGGTTGAGGTCGACGAGCAGCACCGGCTTGCCGCCGTCGTTCGGCGCGGCGTCCTCTTCAACCACGCGGTATCCCATGGCGCGCACAGCGCGTGCTGCCGCATTGCATTCAGCCAAGCGGCCGACCAAGTCGTGCGTGAGAATCCGCGGCTGATGAAAGACGCTGGAGACGGCCTGGATGTCATCGGTGGCGATCAGTTCCATTTCGCCTCCATGACGATGTCGGCGCTGACGGCGGGAGCACCGTTTTCCGCCGCCAGGTTCATGGCAGCGGTGAGCAGGTTGTGGACGGCCAACGGGTACAGGAATGACCGTTCTTCATGGCCACGCGGCGCCTCGGGCTGCAGGCGGCTACGAATAGCCTGCAGGCCATCCAACGTGACTACCTGGTCCAGCTGCACGCTGAAACGCGCGAAGCGGAACTTGAGGTAATCCTCCAGGTACTGCCCCAGGGGCGGCAGCGTGATCAGCTCGCAGCGCTGCACCACTTCCCGGACGGTGGCGTTCTTGGGGTTGAGCTTCACGGTCAGCTCGGTCTGTCCGATCAGGATGACGGACAGCAGGCGCGTGAAACCATCTTCCAGTTCGATAAATCGCTTGAGGTGACGCAGCGTGGCCAGCGGCATGGCATGGGCCTCTTCGATCAAAACAACGTGGCGCATGCCGGTTCGATAGGATTCCTTGAGCGCTTTCTCGACCTGGCGGAAGCGCGCCTCCGAGCTGGTCTTGAGCACTTCATGTGGCGCCACTGCTGACATGATGGCTTCGGCGATATGGGCCGCTTTCAACGTCTTGCCCTTCTCGTCGTTGTCCTCCATGGCCACGACGTAGGGGCGAATGACTTGGACCTGGATGCTCTCGCGCTCGATACGCTCCTGCAGATCGCGCCGCATTGTCGTCTTACCCGAGCCGGACTCGCCGACCACCGCCAGAAAGCCGCCGCGCTTGGCGGCATCAAGCATCGCCGCCCTGGTGAATCGGATGTGCTCGTTCTGGTAGAACTCTTCGACACTGGCGACCTCTTCGAATGGGTCACCCGGAAGTTTGAAATGCCGCCGGGTGTTGGGGTGTAGAATCTGTTTGCGAATCGACATTGCTTCATCCTCCATGCCGCCCGTGGGCGTGCGGGAACCGGACTCCGACGCGTTGCCGCGCGTCGGGGTCCACTCTTCAAATGCGGTAGCGACCTGATCATCAGTCGCGCCGCGCTCCTTCAAGAACTTCAAGATGCGTTCACGCAGCCCCCAGCGCGCTGCCTGTTTGGGCCAAACGCTGTGGTTCAGCAGTTGCGAAATCGTGGGCTGGCTATAGGACATCTTCTCGGCCAGCTCAGCCTGCTCGACGTGCAGGTCCGCCAAGATTCTTTTGAGCTTTAACATCGCCCCTCCTTTAGGCGACGCGCAGCGTGCGCGTGGGTGCTTGGGCCGGCCGCATTGCGGCGGAAAGTTCGGCGGCGACCTGATCGAGGTCGTCGGCCGGAATGCCCTCGGGATAGCGGCCCTGCAGCCAGCTGTAATGCGCGCTCGACCAGTCAGGGAATCGACCCTTGAGCTGCTTGGCAGCCTGGATGTGGGTCAGCGGCGGCAGCTGCACGATTGGCGCTGTCAACTCATGAGCCGTGCCTCGGCGCGGCATTGCGCTGGGGACCTGGGCGTCGTCGATGTGTTTGAAGGGGTCGATCTGCCCGCCGAATGGGACGGCCTTGGCCTTGCGCGCCGCAGCAGCCTGTTCCAGGTTG
This sequence comes from Bordetella pseudohinzii, assembly GCF_000657795.2. Taxonomy (GTDB): domain Bacteria; phylum Pseudomonadota; class Gammaproteobacteria; order Burkholderiales; family Burkholderiaceae_B; genus Bordetella; species Bordetella pseudohinzii. The sequence continues at coordinate 139,462 of NZ_JHEP02000010.1, read as the reverse complement.
TGGGCGCCAGTGGCAAGCAGTTCCAGTTCCTTGAGATTGCTCTGCACGGGCGTGTCGGCATGGCGCTGGTAGGATTCCCCGATAACCGGCGCTTCAGCCACCTGGCCGAACTCGTCGAGAACGACGCGCTCCAGGATGTGGTAGACGACGTGGCCGTCTTTGCCGGCTCCGATGGCGTTGATGCTGTCGTCCCGCCAGGGGTTGCGGCACACCATCAGCTTCTCGCCCACGCAGACGCCTGGGACATTGGCCGCGTTGTATTCGGCCCCTTCGAAGTTCACCCGCAGCATGGTTGTCACCACGCGCGAGACCGGATCGGACAGAGCCAGTTCGCGCATGACCTCGGCCGAGGGCGGAATGATGAGCTGGTCTGACGTGATGTGTAGCCAGGCTGCATCGCGCGTCATGCCATGCCGTGTATGGATATGGCTGCCGTTGAACCAGCGGCGCCACCGGGCGCATAGCGCGTTGATTTTCTCCAGCGTGTCGACCTGGTCCAAGGCCAGCAGCTTCAGCGTGGACTCGAACGAGCGCTCGACCAGATCCTGGGCCTTTTCGACCTGGCCCTTTGCGCGAGGGTTGCCTGGCTGGTTGATCTGCACACGCACGCGCAGCGCCTGGCACAGGTTGCGGAAGATGGCGCCCGTGTTCGCGCTGCCCGGGTCCAGCATCACCATCGCGGGCACGCCATACATCGCCTCGCCAACGCGCTGGCACATCGCGCGGATGAACACGTCGGCTAGGTTCTCGCCGGTCTCGCCGCCGGTGACGTAGTCGGCGTAGGTTGCGCTGCTGGTGTGGTCGGTGATGACGTAGCGCCACAGCGCGTCGTTCACCGCCTTGACCAGGTTGGCAGGCTTGTTCTTGTAGAACTCACGATGATCGGCGATACGCAGCCCATTGTCCTTGCCTTGGCGCGCCAGGTAGTACAGCACGCACCGCGATGCGTCGATCTGCCAGACATGGTTGGGGTACAGGCTGCGCATGCTGGTGGCCGGCGCAGGCGCAAGCAGCTGGCCGGGATGCAGGCGATACTGGCGCAGCGCCCGCAGAATGGCGGAATCGGAAAGCGCGGCGACTTCGCCGGAGACGGCATCCACGCGCGTGGCGTCGATCAAGCCATTGGCCCGCAGCATGGCAACAGCATCGGATACGCTCTTGAGCTGCTTGCCGTTCTTGCGCATATGCTCCATCAGAACGGCGGAGATCAGCTTGGCGTCGTCCAGCGAGAGGGCCATTTGGCCGGCATCACTGCGGCGCTTGCGCGGCTCGGTCACGACGATCTCCTTCAGCCGGCGATGCAGTGTTGCGCGGGCGATGCCAAGGCGCTGGCAGGCGCTGTCCAAAATCTCACCCTTGCATCCATGTGGGGCCGCGCGCCACACTTGGGCCACGGCCGACAGTTCTTCGGTCAGGACCGCGCCCATGGTTATTCCCCATTCACCCAGGCGGGCGTGTCTTCGGATACCGCAACCTCGGCCAGGCCGAACTCGGCATGCAGGTCGGCGAGAGCCTGGCGGACAGTCGCCAGCGAGGCAGCGATGAAGGTGTTGTGCGAGGTGTCGGCCTGGCCGGCTTCGGCCGCATGCTGCTGCAGCTTTTCGATACCGTCCTTCAGGGCCTGACGGATGCTATGTTCCACGGCGTGCGCTTCGGCGGTGAACTCGCGGCGCAGCTGCTCTGCCTGCTCGTCCGGGGATGTCGCCTTGATCCGCCGCTTCAAGCTGCTCAGGTCGGCCTGCATCTTGTCCAGCTTGGTGTTCTTGTCGGCCAGCAGCTGGTCTTTCGCCTTGCCCTCGTCGCGGGCTTCGCGCAGCGCGGCCTTCAGCTCCCGCGACGTCATCGTGTCGATCTCGTCCAAGGTCAGGCCAGCGATGGTGCCCCCGTCAGCCAGGGCCGCGAGGTCTTCGTCCGACTCCGTCACCAGCTCCAGGAGCTTGGTCTTGCCCAAAAGCGAAAGCGCTTTCGCTTTTGACTCCAGTTGGGGCGAGAGGTACTTCAGTGCGGCCCGCATCATGTGTTGGGCGACCCGGGCACCAATTCCAAGCTGATCCTCGACGATCTGGATGAAATCTCCATGCGGCTCGTGTTCCTTCATGAGGATCAACCGCTTGCCGGCCTCCAGCATCGCCTCGGCGGACTGCGCCATATAGAACCTGGCCTCGTTGACCAGGCGGGCGCGCTCGTACGGCAAGCCGTCGCCGAATTGCTGAAGTACCAAGGCGCTGCGTTCCGCAGCAGCCGCCTGTGCGGCGACCAGGGCGTCGCCATCGATTTGCGGTTCGATGCCGTCTTTGGCGAGGATGTTCTTTGTGCGTGCCATTTGGCGCTTTCTCCTTGGTTACTGGACTCCAGCGGCAATACGCTGGTTGACTTCGGCCATGCGGGTCGTTAGCTGGTCACAGTGATTGGCGTGCGCCTGGGCGATCTGCAGCGTGGCGATGCCATGGGCATAGCGGCCGGTCTCGTACTTGACGACCAGGCCCTCAGCCATCAGGGTGGCCAGCGCGCGCGTGACATTGGCCGGGGATTCCGACGCCCGTTGGGCGATCTCCTGATTGGACAGGCCAGTTAGCGTGTGACCACGCAGGGCCTTCCAGATGCGCAGGACACGCTGCGCGGACGAGCAAACGGCGGTGCGACTCATTGCGGGGCTCCGAAGTCAAGCTGGGGGGTTTCGTGTTGCAGGACGTTCTGGCGATGCCAGGCCAAGCCTTCCAGACCGCGCTGGACGACGGCCAGAACGTCCTCTGATGCGGCGCTACCGTCGTAGAAGCCGAGGAGCTTGCCGACCGTGTCATGCAGAACCGCCTGCAGCGTGTGCATTTCCTGAGTGGTGGCGGCCTTGCCCGCAGGGATGTCGATGACGAGCTTGCCGGTCGAGGTAGCCAGCCAGCGGGACACAAACGTGCAGCCGCATGCGTGCTCGTAGGGGGGGATCATGTTGGCCGGCATGCGGCCGGTGGCCAGCCATTTGTAGAGAACGTCATGGCTGACGCCCATCAGGTCGGCGATGCGCTCGACCGAGAAATTGCGCTTCTCGCGGGCGAAATCCTTGGCCAGGCGCAAGGCATCCAGCAGGCTCGTCGGGTAGACCGACTTCCAATTTCGGCGCATTTCTAGAAATCCCCAATGCAAATTAGGGAAAGCTGCGTCCAAACAAAGTCGGTTTTTTGCCCTTCACAAAAGCTTTTCTGCCTGCATAATGCGGGTAGTGTGAATAACTCGGAGGCACCGACTAGGGGACCAGCGACGACGAACGAAGGCATAAGGCCGGTCATGCAGCGATAGGCTGGCGGACCAGCTCGCCCTCTTTCAGGCCGAGAGTCACGGCGATGTTGTGCGATTCGCCGAAGCGGCATTTGCGCTTCGGGTTCGCGTCGTCGTCGTTGATGATGGCGTACAGCAGATTGGCATTGAAGTTGTGCCGCCGGGCTATGGCGGACAACGGAATGCCCTTGCGTTGCAGCTCCTCGCGGACTTGCTTGCGGGTTTTGGTCATGGTGATACGTCCCGGTTTGTGTGAACTGGTACGGCGTGGTGTTAACTGGTGCGATGTGATTATGGTATTCGAATGAATACCTGTCAAGTCGCATTTGGAGGATTCTTTTGGATATCGGCGACCGTCTTCGTGAGGAACGAGAGCGGCTAAGCCTTAGCCAAGCGGCCCTTGGCGAGGTAGGGGGCGTTCGAAAGTTGGCGCAGATCAACTACGAAAAAGGCGTGCGCTCGCCGGATACCGCCTATCTGGCGGCCGTGGCCCGCATCGGCATTGACGTTGGCTACGTCATTACGGGCCACCGAGGAGCTGCTGCGCCATCATTGACAGCAGACGAGCTGGTGTTGCTTCAGCACTATCGGGATGCGCCGCCGCAGGTAAGAAATTCGGCGCTCGCGGTTTTATTGTCAGGTGGCCACGCGCCATCGGTGCCCATGCCATCCAAGCGTGTGAAACAGGTTTTCCACGGCCAGGTGGGTCAGTATGTCGACGCTCCACAAGAGGGTACGACCATCAATATGGGCGGCAGCAAGAGGAAGAAATAACAGTGGAGACTCAGATTTTTCGTGGCCAGGTCGGTCAGGTCACGGCAGGAGACATCGTCAATTTCAACTTCGTCAAGCCGGAAGCGGATTCAAACCCTGGTGCTGATTTAGTCCCTGCGCAGCGAAGAGCCCTCAACGACCTGGTGCGCACGATCACAGAGGAGTTTGACGATGAGCCGTGGGACGTATGGCGAATCGTTCACGCGAAGCTTGGCGTTAAAAGCGTCCAAGACCTAACCCGAGCGCAATTCGATCTGGCTGAGCAGGTTCTAAAGGATCACCTGACTGGACGACGCGAAGAAAGCCTATTGCGCGGCTTGGTTTCCAAGGTGCTACGCGTCTCCTCGGAGAAAGATAACCGGGCCGAAGTAGAGCTATTCTGCAGCCGCAACTTCGGCACCAGCCAGTTCAAGCTGCTCACGCGGGAACAATTGCAAGCCACCCTGGGCTTTGCACACGACTGGGCTCCTCCGAAATCAGCCTACGAGCACGAGCCTCCAGCCACACACCCCGCCAAGATGGCGCCATCACCGCTGCCAGCGGAGCGGCGCTTTACATGGCATTGGTTGGCGGTCACACTTCTTCTTGGATTCATCTTGGGCCGGTTTTTTTAGCTGGCACGTAACCAAAAGCGAATATCGCAACCAAATAACCAGCATTTTCCTCGTGATTTGTTGGTTCGCAGCTGGAAGAAAAATGCGACAACTCCTTGTCTATCTCATTCCCCTGTTGGTCGTTATTGGACCAAGTAACGCTGACGCGGCCTCGTACGCGGAAGTAAAAGCTGCAGCTCTAGCCGGTGACTACCAGGCCCAGCGTAATCTCGCATTCGGCTACACCGACCTTCCATATGCCGGACAAGACAAGGACCCGGTGCAAGCATGCGCTTGGAGAATGGTCATCATGGTTTCGGGCAGCGCCGATAACACCGACGCTGGGAATTTTCAGATGTACTGCGGCGAACTGGCTCCCAATGATTACCGTGCAGCCATGCGCGGCGCCGGTGCCTTGTTGCAAAAATTGGCCCACGAATAAAGCTCATACGAGTTTTGCCCGCGTTCAAAAGACGCTCCGGGTCGGTTCGCCAAGAATGGCGACGTACACCGACATCAACTACCGGAGCGTCGCATGTCCCGCACTCACGACTTTCCCTCGACCCCTTCGCTGTTTCGCCGGCTGCTGCCGCGCCTGACCACGTTCATCTTGATGGCGGTTTGCCTGGTGGCAGCCATTGCTGCCGTCTCGCCCGCCCAGCTGCCCGTGGTCATCTACAAGCTGTCGCTAATCAGCCTGGCGGCAGTCGCCGCTTACTGGCTGGACCGCGCGCTGTTCCCGTACGCTCGGCCTGACGGCTACCTGGTCGCGGACTGGCGCTGCGGCAATCAAGGCCAGTTCAACCAGGTCGATTACCCCATCGTAGACACTTACCGCTGGGCGTTCATTGCGGCCACACTGCGCCGCGCCATCATCGTGGCCGGGGTCGTCGTCGGCGTTGCACTGGGGCTGTAATGATGCGCCGCCTTCTACGCCGGGCCTGGTCCGGTGCGGTGCTGCTGGCTATCGCGTCCTGCGCGGTGCAGCCGGTCCCGGCAGCAGAGGTTCCCCAGGCTGCTCTGAAGCACCGCAGCGAACTGACCCGCAATGCCCGCACCCTGGTTGGCATGGACGCGCCGGTGCCGATGTTTGCCGCACAGATTCACCAGGAAAGCCGCTGGCGCAGCAATGCCAGGTCACCCGTGGGTGCCCAAGGCATGGCGCAGTTCATGCCAGCCACGGCCGAGTGGATTGCTGGTCTGTTTCCGGCGCTGGCCTCTAACGACCCCTACAACCCGAGCTGGGCCATGCGGGCGCTGGTGACCTACGACCTGTGGCTCTATGAGCGCATCCGAGCCGCCAGCGCATGCCAGCGCTGGGCTTTCGCCCTGTCCGCCTACAACGGCGGGCTGGGATGGGTGAACCGCGACAAGAAGCTGGCATCGAGTAAGGGGCTCGACCCGCTGGTTTGGTTCGGATCGGTGGAACAGGTCAATGCCGGCCGTTCCGCCGCCAATTGGCGCGAGAACCGCGACTACCCGAAGCGCATTCTGTATCACCACCAGCCGACCTATATCCAGGCGGGCTGGGGGCTGGGGGTCTGCTCATGAACCTGGCCTGGTCAATAGTCGCGGGACTTGTCATTGCAGCGATATCCCTGATGCTGGGCTATGACGCCGGCTACGACAGCGGCGCGCTGGCCGTTCAGGCCGAACACGACCGCGCGGAAGTGGTGAGCCTCGGTACCAGGCTCAACCAGGTCGCGGACGATATCCAGCAAAGCCACGCTGCCAGCAAGGCAATGCGGGAGGCTCTGGCCCGCATTGAAGTCGCCGACAAGACGTCCACCAAGGAACTGAAAAATGCGCTCGCCAAGACTGCCCATGAGCGCGTGCTGTGCAGCTTTGACGCTGACAGCATGCGGCTCATTACCGCCGCCGCCGATGCCGCCGACCAACGTGCAGCCGGCGGAATACGAGGTGCGGTGTCCGCCGGTGATCCGGCCAACCGATAACAGCCCTGACGCTGCGGCCATGGCGCTCAAGGGCATGTACGACCTCTACGGTGTCTGTGCGGGTCGCTTCATCGACTACGTGGACCACGTCAATCGACCGCGGGAAAGCCAATGAGCTTCGATTTGAACGTTTCTTCCTGGCTGCAATACCTGGTGAGCGGCGCAGTGGGCATTTATGCCTACCTGGCCAAGCGTGATGCCGCCAATGCCGCAGATGTCAGCAAGCTGCAGCAGCGGGTCACCGCGCTGGAAGAGCAGATGCGCCACCTACCGGATCAGTCGGTAGTGAACGAGCTGGCTGGCGACATGAAAGCCGTCAAAGTCGGCTTGGAAAGCGTTGAACGAGCCATTGCCCCTTTGGCTCGTAGCGTGGATCGCATCAGTGATTACCTGTTGACCCATAAGTGAGATTCACGCGATGAACAAAACCAAGTTCGCCGACTTCCTGCGCCATGACCAACGGTTGGTCATTCTGCGGCTGCTGTCTGAGCTGGCCGGGTATCGGGCGAATAGCTCGGTATTGGCTTCGGCGCTGGAAGGTTACGGGCATGCAATGACGCGTGACCAGGTCAAGACCGAGCTGCGCTGGTTGGAGGAGCAAGGGCTGGTCAGCGTCGAAGACATGGAGCCCGTGCTGGTGGCCACGCTGCTGGAGCGCGGTGAAGACGTTGCCAAAGGGCGCGCCACCGTTCCGGGCGTGAAGCGCCCTGGAGCGTGAGCCATGGCCCGACAATCCAACATCAAGCGCTTGCCCGTGCCAGTGCGCCAGCATCTGGAAAGGCTGCTGCGCGAAGACCGGCTCACGCTCGACGAGCTGATCGCCGACTTGCGCGCCAAGTTTCCGGGCGAGGAACCGCCCAGCCGGTCCAGCCTGCACCGCTACAAGACCAGCTTCGACGAGCTGACCGGCCGCATGCGAGAGATCGAGGCCGGTGCTGCCGCCATGATCGACGAACTGGGCGACGGTGTGGGTGACAAGGCCGGCGCACTGCTGGCGCAGGCCGTCACCACGCTGGCGGCCAACGCGGCGCTGGCTGCTCACGACGCCGACAAAGAGGTGTCGATCAAAGAGGTGGCGCAGCTGGCGCGCGCGGCCAAGGCCGCCATGGAAGCCAGAACCATGTCGATCAAGGAACGCCAGGCTGTCGAACGAGCTGCACGCGAGAAGCTGCTGCGCGAGCAGGATGCGAACTTGCAGGAAGCGGCGCGTGCCCAAGGCATGGATGCCGATCAGGTCCAGTTCTGGCGTGAGAAAGTCCTGGGGATTGTCTGATGGCCGCCGTCATCAAACCGTTGGGCAGCACGCTGCGCGTAGTCGAGTGGGACGAACTGCCCGCGTCGGTGCGGGAAGTTCCCGAAGGCTTCAATCCGCTGGCCGATGGCGTCTTGATGCGCCACCAGGTGGAATGGCTCAAGATTCGCGCCGCCATCAAGGTGGCGCCGAAGGGCCGGCGCACGGGCATCACGTTCTGCGAGGCCCTGGACGACACGATCAAGGCTGCCTCGCGCAAGTCCGCCGGCGGCGACAACATCTTCTATGTGGGCGATACCAAGGAAAAGGGCCTTGAGTTCATAGGCTATTGCGCCAAGTTTGCCCGGGTGATTGCCCAGGCCCAGCGCCAGGGGGTCTCCGAAATCGAAGAGTTCCTGTTCGAAGACCAGGACGAGCATGGCCACAGCCGCCAGATCACCAGCTACCGCATCCGCTTTGCTTCTGGATTCCAGATCACGGCGCTTTCGTCGCGCCCCGCAAACATCCGGGGCCTGCAGGGTAAGGTGGTGATCGACGAAGCGGCATTTCACCCTGACGTCCAGGGCGTGATCGACGCGGCTACGGCGCTTCTGATCTGGGGCGGAGAAATCGCCATCATTTCGTCGCACAACGGCAAGGGAAACCCGTTCAACCTCCTGATCCGCGATATCGAGGCCGGCCGATATGGGGAAGACGCGGCGGTGTACCGGGTTACCTTCGACGACGCCGTGGGCAATGGGCTCTACGAGCGCGTCTGCCTGATGAAGCGCTGGCAGGCCACCGCTGAGGGCAAGGCCAAGTGGTACGCCAAGATTCGCAACAGCTACGGGGTACGTAGGGCCGCCATGCGGGAGGAGCTGGATGCCATCCCGCGCGACGGCAGTGGCGTGTGCCTGCCTTCGATCTGGATCGAAAACAGCATGCGCGAAGAGCGCCCCGTGTTGCGTTTGGCGCTGGGCGACGACTTCCTGCAGCTCACCACGCGGGAGCGAGAATCCTTCGTTGAAGATTGGATCAATACGCATCTGGCGCCATTGCTGGCCAGGCTCAATCCCAAGGAACGTCACGGGCTCGGGCAGGACTTTGCACGCCACCGCGACTTCTCCATCATCGTCCCGCTTGCTGTCCGGCTGAACCTGACCCGCCATTGCCCGTTCATCGTGGAAATGCACCGGGTTCCCACGCGCCAGCAAGAGCAAATCCTGTGGGCCATCCTGAGGGGATTGCCGCGATTCACAGCTGCCATGGATGCGACCGGATCGGGTGAAACCCTTGCCGAGTACACCGCCGACGAGTTCGGCCATCACAAGGTGGCGCAGATCAAGCTCAACCGGGCTTGGTATGGCACCTGGATGCCCAAGCTGATCCAGGCATTCGAAGACGGCGTCATCGACCTGCCCAAAGACGACAACACGGCGCAGGACCTGCGCGACATCGAAGAAATCGACGGCATCCCGATGGTGGCGGCCATCCGCAAGGCTGACCTGAACGACCCCGATCTGAAGCGCCACGGCGATACGGCCATCGCGCTGGCCTTGGCCTGGTTCGCCACGCTCACCGACGTAGTGCCGATTGAAAGCCAGTCCACCGGCCCCCGTGAAAGCCTGGCCGCTGGCGCCCAGGAAGGCGTGCCTGGGGCAACGAGATTCACCGACACCGGCTTCGGCACTGTCGCCGGTGGCACCGATTTTGGAGGCTTCTAGTGGCCACGAAGAAAGGCAAGAAAGTCGGGGCGGCGCCCAGCCCCGAACTGAACCGCGAGATCGCCACCATCGCAAACGGCATGGACATTACCCGTGGGTATGTCGGGCCGCTGCTGGTCAACACGGACTCGGTGCTGCGCATGCGCAGCCAGGGCAATCTGACGCTATACGAATCGGTCTATTCCGATCCCCAGGTGAAAAGCGTTTTCGCCCAGCGCCAGCTGGCCGTCACGCAGTGCAACTGGCGGGTCGAGCCGGCCAGCGAGGCCGCCGTCGACAAGCGCGCGGCCGACGCTCTGTCGGCCGAACTGAACCGCGTGGGCTGGGACCGCGTTACCAGCCTGATGCTGTTCGGCGTGTTCTACGGCTATGCAGTATCCGAACTGATCTATGCCCGGATGGATGGCTTGGTCGGTATCGAAAAGATCAAGGTGCGCAACCGGCGGCGCTTTCGCTTCGACCCCGAGGGCGGGCTGCGCATGCTCACCCCCAACGACATGCTCGAAGGCGTGCCTGCTGAAGGCCCGTACTTCTGGCACTTCGCCACCGGGGCGGACAATGACGATGAACCGTACGGTCAAGGGCTGGGCCACTGGCTGTACTGGCCGGTGTTCTTCAAGCGCCAGGGCATCCGCTTCTGGCTGACGTTCCTGGACAAGTTCGGCCAGCCCTCTCGCGTCGGCAAGTACGACGCTCAGTCGGCTACCCCGGCAGACAAGACCAGGCTGCTGCAGGCCGCTGCGGCCATGGGCACCGATTCGGCCGTGATCATCCCGGAAGGGATGACGCTGGAGCTGCTGGAAGCGGCACGCTCGGGCGCAGCGGACTACAAGTCCCTGCACGACACCATGGACAACACCATGGCCAAGGTGGTGCTGGGCCAAACGGCCAGCTCGCAAGGCACCCCGGGCCGGCTGGGCAACGACCAGCTGCAGGGGGACGTGCGCCGCGACCTGATCAAGGCGGATGCCGACCTGGTGTGCGAGTCGTTCAACCTTGGCCCGGCGCGCTGGCTTACCGCCTGGAACTTTCCCGACGCCCAGCCGCCGCGCGTATTCCGCGAGGTAGAGGAGCCGGAAGACCTGAAGACGCGCGCAGAGCGCGACGAGATCGTCGCTCGCACCACGGGCTTTCGGCCGACGCTGGCCTATGTGCAGCAGACCTATGGCGGCATGTGGGAAAAGTCGCCCGCGCCGGCGCCAGGCATTGGCGCACCCACGCCGGTCGCCTTCGCGGCGCCGGTGGCCGGCCGGCGTGCTGACCCGACCCTTGCCCCCTTGGTCGCGGCACAGGCGCGCCTGGACCGGGCCGTGCAGTCGCTGCCGGGCGACCAGGTCGACGCGGATATGGACCCGGTCCTGGCGCCCGTTGTAGCAGCCATCCGGGCGGGAGCATCGCCGGAAGAGGCTGCTGAGCTGCTGCTCAAGGCCATCCCGGAGATGGACGACGCGCAGCTGCACGAGCGCGTGGCGCGCGCCATCTTCGTGGCCGATCTGTGGGGACAGATCAGCGACCAGGACGCGGGCAATGCCTAGCGCGCCGGATCTGGCCTATGCCATCGGGCTCCCCCCGGTCGATGCCATTGAATACTTCAAAGGCCGGGGCTATCGGCTCAGTACCAACGCGCTGGATGCGTGGGATGCCGCGCGTGAACGTGCCTTCACGGTCACGGGCATTGCCAAGCTGGACGTCCTGCAGGACATCAAAGGCGAGCTGCAGCGCAGCCTGGACGATGGAAAAACCTATGCGTCGTTCAAGGCCGGCCTGGAGGATACGCTGCGCACGCGGGGCTGGCATCGCCTCGGCCGTGGGTTGCACGCGGACGCGGACACCGGCGAAGTTGCCGCGAACCTGCCCGGCTACCGGCTGAAGAACATTTTCCGCACGAACATGCAGTCGGCCCTGATGGCCGGCAAGTACCGCCAGTTGAGCCAGCAGGTCGATATCGCTCCGTTCTGGCAATACGTCGCCGTCATGGACAGCAAGACCCGGCCTGGCCACGCTGCGATGCACGGCAAGGTTTTCCGGTACGACGACCCCGTATGGAATAGCCACTTTCCGCCATGCGACTACCAGTGCCGCTGTGGCGTCCGGGCGTTGAGCCAGGCCATGGTCGACGCACGCGAGTTGGATGTCCTGGACGGTGAGCAGTACCTGAGCGATGCCGAGCAGCTCGTCGGCAACGAAACCCGGCCGGCCAAGGTTTTCACCGATCCGACGACGAAAGCCCGGTTTGTGCCCGGGCCGGGCTTCGGCCGACGTCCAGACCTGGCGTCGTGGGGTCGGGATGGCCTGGCCCAGGTCTTGGGCGACAAGGTCGAGCATGCCAGCCCCGACCTGGGCGCCGGCCTCATGGCCAGCAATACCCGGCTGCAGACGCCGCTGGCGGCTGAATACCGCCGTTGGGCGCAAGGAGTGCTGGATGCCGGCCAGGCCAGGAACACCTACCGAGTCCTGGGCACGGCCAGCCCGGCGGTCATCGAAGCGGTCGCGCACCGTGGCGTCGACATGGTCAGCGCGGCCCTGGCGATGCGTGATACCGAGCTGCTGCACCTGGCGCGGCAGACCAAGTCCAAGCGGGGCGCAGCGCTTTCGCTGGAAGACATCCTGAACCTGCCGGCGCTGCTGGCCAACGCACGTGCGGTGCTGTGGGACGCGGACGATCCGGCCTTGGTGTATGTGCTGCGCTTGGCCGGACGCGATGCGAAGAAAGCCGTGGTGCGTGTGAACTGGACCACCCGCGTCAACACCGAGGCCGGCCGGGAAGCCATCACGGCCAATGCCATTCGCACGGCCGGGCGGGTACAGGTGGGGGATTTGAAGGCCAAGCGCTACGAGGTCATCGAAGGCGGCCTGGTAGAGGAATGAGGGCTGCTGTGGAGGGGCGCCATTCCCCAGCTCGGTTTCCCTTATGGGGTGTCCCTCACGTAGCGGCCACCTAGCGGTGGCCCCAGCGACAGCCCGGCGTCTTTCTGTCGTCACAGCAGCAAAACCAAGTATAAGCCAATGATCAGGTACACGGTAACCTTCGACGCGGTCCAGAAAGCCTTTACAGCCTTGGAAAAGGGACTGCTCGACGCCAGGCCCCTCATGAAGGAAGTGTCGTTCCTGATGTCGGACGCCGTCGCGGAGAACTTCGAACAAGGCGGTCGGCCGAAATGGCTGGGCCTGGCCCCGAGCCGGACGAAGCCCAGCAAGCTGCAGCAGTCCGGGCGGCTGCGCAATTCCATCGTCCAGTATTGGGATGCGTCCAGCGCACTGGTGGGCACCAACGTCGTGTACGCCCGCATTCACCAGGAAGGCGGCGAGATTCAGTTTGCCCCGCGCTCGGGCACCACGCGCCTGCGCACGAATGCCCGAGGCAACTTGCTGCGCCAGGGGGCCAATGGCAACCTGGCGGTGTTCGCCCGCGATAGCCACAAGCGCGTGCGCACGGTGCGCTGGACCAACGAGTCCGGGTGGACGGTGACCATTCCCGCGCGCCCCTTCCTGCAGCTCACCGAAGACGACAACCTGCAGATCGAAGCGGCCGGCCAACGCTACCTGCAAAAGCTGGTCGAGTAGGCACTTCCGAAAATCGGCCCTCTGGCGCATTTTCCGGCCAGGGTGCGCCCGACATACCCGAACGGCCCTAGACCCGCTTTATAAAGCCAACCTGGCCCCCTGGCGGGCCATCGGCATCGGGATGCTCCCGTAGCGATCTCACGACCGGCCCCAGCAATCCATGAATCGGGGTGCGGCACGATATTTTGCCCCCGTTCAAAATACGCCAGCAGCGTGACCGCCCAAGATGGCGGCATGACCACGCAAACATCTTCCTTCGCACAGCCGCGCATCCCGATCTTCCGGGCGGGCACACATGTCGCCAGCGACGGCCGGCGCGTCACGATCACGGTCGCCGACCTGCAGGAAATCGCCGACACCTACGACCCCACGGTGCAGCGCGCGCCGCACGTCATCGGCCATCCCGAGCTGGACGATCCCGCCTGGGGCTGGGCCAAGTCGCTCACCGTCGATGGCGAGTACCTGGTCGTCGAGTCCGAACAGATCGAAGTGAACTTCGCCCAGATGGTCAACGAAGGGCGATTCCCGAACCGATCCGCGTCGTTCTACCTGCCTGACACCCCGGGCAATCCCAAGCCTGGCAAGAAGTACATCAAGCACATCGGCTGGCTGGGCGCAGCGCCGCCGGCCGTGACCGGCTTGCCGGCGGTGAAGTTTTCTGCCGACAGCAAGGCGCTGTCATTTTCTTTCCCCGCAGACTTTGCGGGCAACCCCAAGGAGCCTTCCGAAATGGACAAGACCGCTGAAGAGCAGCAACGGCAAAAGGAGGCCGACCTGGCCGCCCGCGAAGCCAAACTCAAGCAAGACGAAGAACGCGTGGCGCAGGGCCAGCAAGCCCTCGAAAAGCAGGCCAAGGAAGCCGCACGCTCGCAGGCCGTCCAGTTTGCCCAGGCGCTGGCCAAGGACGGCAAGCTGCTGCCGGCCGAAGTCGAGCCCGTTGTCGAGCTGCTGCTGGTGCAACCCAACGACAGCGCGCCGCTGTCGTTCAGCCAGGCCGGCACGCAGGTCAGCAAGCCGGCCAGCACCCTGCTGCGCGACCTGCTGAAGGCACTGCCCAGCCGCATCGACTACCGCGAGAAGTCCCCCGACAACGCCGGCAGCACCGCCGCGATCAGCTTCGCGGCCCCGGCCGGGGTGCATGTGGATACCACCCGCACGGATCTGCACGCGCGCGCCACGCAGTTCCAGGCCAAGAACCCCAGCGTGTCCTGGCTCGACGCCGTGAAGGCGGTGGGCGGCTAAGACGTCCAGCCCTTCAGCCAACGCACCCACTGCAAGGAGTTTTCCATGTCGCAAAAGACTTCCATCCTGACCCTGTCGCTGGAGGCGGCCGCCGCCATCTCGGCCGACACCTTTGTCACCCTGGCCGGAGAGCCGGCAGCAGCCGGCGAGGCCGCCATTGGCATTGCCGTTGCCCCGGCCGCCACCGGCGAGTATTTCCCCTATGACGTGCTGGGCACGTCCACGGCCAAGGCCGGCGCCGCCATCACCAAGGGCCAGAACCTGGAGGTCGGCGCTGGCGCGACGGCGGTTCCGCAAACCACGGGCGTCTTGGTCGCCATCGCCCTGGAGGATGCCGAGGCCGACCAGACTGTCGAGGTTCTGCTGATCCAAGGTGGCACCGAACCGGCATCCGGCGGCGTGTAAGCCATCCGGGCCAGGCTGTTCCCCACATCAACCAAGACATCAAAGGATTCTCACCATGTCGCAAATGTCCCCCGGCCAAGCGCGCGTCGTCGACCCCATCCTGTCGACCCATGCGCGCGGCTACCGCCAAAGCACCCTCATCGGAAAGAAGCTCTTTCCGGTCGCGCCGGTTGCGCAGTACGGCGGCAAGATTCTCACCTTCGGCAAAGAGGCGTTTCGCCTCTACAACACCAAACGCGCCCCCGGTGCGAACACCAAGCGCGTCGATTTCGGCTACGAAGGCGATCCGTATTCCATCGTGCCGTCGGCCCTGGAAGCCAAGGTGCCGCGCGAGCTGATGCGTGATGCCTCGCAAGTTCCGGGTATCGACCTGGGCGCGCGCGCCGTGAATACCGTGCTGCGTGTCATGGCGCTCGCACACGAACACGAATGCGCCCAAATCGCGCTCGACCCGGCCAAGTACAACACCGACCACAAGGTGAAGCTGGTGGGCTCTGCCCGGTGGACCTCGCCCGATTCGGACCCCACCAAAGACGTCGAAACGGCCAAAGAAGCCATTGCCGACAGTATCGGCATGGAGCCCAACCGCCTCATGATCAGCCGCAAGGCACTCAGCGCGTGCAAGTACCACCCGAAGCTGATCGAACGCGTCAAATACACACGCGCCGAGTCCATCACCATCGACATGCTGAAGGCGCTCTGGGAAGTCGACGAGATCGTGGTCGGTACGGCTCGCGTCGCCAGCGGCGCCGACGACTCCTTCGGTGACGTGTGGGGGCCTGACGTGTGGCTGGGCTACGTGACCGACAACCCGGACCCCAGCGTCGAAGAACCCAGCTTCGGCTACACGTACCAGATCGAAGGGCATCCGCTGGTCGAAGTTCCGTACTGGGACCACAGCGCCAAGAGCTGGATTTATGGCGTCAGCGACGACAACACGCCGGCCCTGTCCGGCATGTTGGCCGGCTACCTCATCGAGGACGCTGGTCTCCCGGCGGCGTAAAGCCCCCCGGCAGTGGCGCCTGGCCGTGCCTTGCGGCCTGGCCAGGCGCCCACCGACACAAGGAATCTGTCATGCCCCTGTATTCCGTCATCCAGCCGATCAAGGTGGGCGGCAAGGTCCATAAGCCCGGTGGCGATCCGATCGAACTGTCCGATGAGGTCGCTGCCGGCCTGGCCGGATACGTCGGGCCGGTCCGCGACGAGCAAACCAAAGAGCCGGCAACCACGTCGGGCGCTGGCGCGCCACCCAGCAACCCGCCGTCGCCGCCCACCACGACGCCGAAGAAGACGGCCGCGACCAAGTCTGTCACCCCGGCCAAGAAAGCCACGAAGCGCCAGGCGAAATAACCCCTGCCGCCGATACTGCCGCGCGACGTCGTAAGTGCGGAGGAAGGATGCCCCGGAACCCTCGGCCTCGTTGGGTTCCGGTGCGAGGAGCCCCATTTTGCTGTACGCCACCCGCCAGGACATGATCGACACCTTCGGTGAAGAGGAGACCATCCGCCTGACCGACTCAAACGCTGAGCCGGGCATGATCAACGACGTGCCGCTGAATGCGGCCCTCAGCCGTGCCTCCGTCGAGATCGATGGGTATGTTGCCTCGCGCTATCCGAAACCGTTTGACCCGGTCCCGACGATCCTGGTTGGCATCGCCTGCGACCTGGCACGCTACCGCTTGTGCGGCGCTGGCGGGCGCCTGGTCACCGACGAGATACGCGACCGCCACAAAGACGCAATCGGCCTGCTGAAGATGATTGCGCGGGGCGAGGTCAAGCTGGGCGCCGACCCGACCGGCACGGTGGTCGAGCCGCGCAACAGCGTCCAGTTCAAGCCTGGCACCAGCCAGCTGGGTGATGCGTTGAGGGACTACCCGTGACCGAGCCTCAATACTTCGACCCGTACACCCGGATCGAGGCCGCCATCTGCGGCCGCCTGAAGGCCGGCCTCGGCGCCATGGTGCGCGATGTGAAGTCGTACGGTGGTGAGCTGGACGACGACCTCGGCCAGATCGTTCGAGCGCTGCCTGCTGCGTGGGTCACCTTCGGCGGCATCACAGGCACGAGGCCGTACAGCACGTCGAAGGAGAAGTGGGTGGCAACGGGCCGATTTGCCGTCATGGCCGGGCAGTCGAATGCCCGCAGTGAAGAGGCCATGCGGCGCGGCGGACACCGGCCCCAGGAAATCGGCACGAATCCGCTGGTGTGGGCGATACGCCGGCTGCTCATCCAGCAAGACCTGACCGACCAGGATGCCACGCTGGAAATTTCCGCGCTGCGGCCTGGTCGGGTGCGCACCCTGTTCAACACGCAGCTCAGGGGCGATGCGGTGTCTGTCTTCGCCTGCGAGTTCGAAACCGACTGGATCGAGGAGGCCTTGGTCAACGGGCGATTCCCCAGCGCGCCGGCCGAGGGTGCCGAAGAGAGCTATGACGCCTTGTTCGCACGGTACACGGGTAGCCGGAGCCCCGCCGACCCCGATCTGACACGCGTTGACCTGAACTACCACCTGACCCCCATCAAACCCACCCCGGACGCCACCGACAGCGTCCTGTTCGACAAGGAAGACTGATGACCAAGACGCTTACCGTCGTCGCGGCGCCGGGCCTGAAAGTGCCCCGGGAAGAAAACGCCCGCGAGTACATCACCGACAAGGCGGCGGTGACTGTACCTGCCACCGCCTACTACCTGCGGCGCAAGGCTTCCGGCGAGCTGATCCTGCCGGAAACCAAGCCCGCCAAGAAAGGAGCCTGAACGTCATGGCCAGCCCCAACATTTCCTTCGACCAGATTCCGGCCAGCATCCGCAAGCCCGGCCAGTATTTCGAGTTCAACACCAAGCTGGCGGTGCGCACGCTGCCCGGCAACCTCCAGCGCGTTCTGATGGTCGGCCAGCGCCTGGCCCAGGTCGTCTCCAACATCGCGGCGCTGGAGCCCGTTGACGTGTTCTCCGACGTCGACGCGGCCGTGTACTTCGGTTACGGGTCCATTGCCCATCAGATGGTGAAGGCCGCCATCAAGGCCAACCCGTACGTCCAGCTCACCGTGATCGCGTTCGATGACGACGAAGCTGGCGTGGCCGCCACCGGCACGGCTACCGTGACCGGCACCGCCACGGCGCCGGGAACCATCACTCTCGTCGTTGGCGATGCCCGTGTAGCGGTATCGGTCGAGACCGCCGCCACGGCGGCTCAGGTGGCCACGAAACTGGCTGCCGCCGCAACCGCGGCTATCGAGTTGCCCATCACCGCCGCCGCCGCCGCTGGCGTCATCACCCTGAAAGCCAAGCACAAAGGTGCAGCCGGCAACGACATCAAAGTCAAGGCCGAGGTGCGTACCGCCGGCTTGACCGCCGATGTCACTGCCATGGCCGATGGCCAGATCGACCCGGACCTGGCGCCTGCCCTGGCCGTAGCCTTCGCCGCCGGCCATAACATAGTGGCCAGCCCGTTTGACACCACGGAAGCCCTGACCACGCTGCGCACGCACCTGGAGGCCGTAGGCAGCCCCATGGAGCAACGTGATGCCATCGGGGTGGCCGGCACGCCGGCAACACTGTCGGCCGCCACGACTCTGGCCCAGGCCATCAACTCGGGCCTCATGACGCTGGGCTGGCACAACGGCTCAGTGCTGTCGGCCGCCCAGATCGCTGCGGCGTACGCCTCGGTGATTGCGTTCGAAGAAGACCCCGCTCGGCCGTTGAACACGCTGGAACTGAAAGGCCTGGACGTCACCGACATCGCCTCTCAGCCCGGCCGCACCGAACAGGAAAATGCCCTGTACAACGGCGTTACCCCGTTCGAAGTCGGCCCGGGCAACCGCGTGCAGATCGTGCGCGCCATCACGACGTACACCGTAAACCCGCAAGGCGTGGACGATGTGTCGCTGCTTGATCTGACCACCATGCGGACCCTGCACTATGTGCGCAAGGCCAGTCGGGAGCGGATCGCACTGCGCTTCCCCCGCGAAAAACTCTCGGAAAAGACCCCGCCCAAGGTGCGGTCGGAGCTGCTCGACGTGCTGGTCAAGTGCGAAGAGCTGGAAATCCTGGAGGCGGTCGAAGCCAACAAGGATGCCCTGATCGTCGAGCGCGACAGCCAGGACGTCAATCGGCTGAATGCCCGCATTCCTGCCGACGTGGTCAACGGCCTGCACGTGTTCGCCGGTCGCATCGACCTGCTGCTGTAAACAAGGAGAGCCGATATGGCATTGGAAGAATTCGCCGGGGCGATGGTCCTGGAAGTGGATGGCCAGGAGGTCGAGGTGGTCGACCTGTCGGCCACTGTGCGCACGGGCAAGAAGCCCGTGAAAACCATGAACCGCGACATGCGTGTCAGGGGCTTTGCCCGCGGCACGGTCGAGTACGACCTGCGCCTGACCGTGGTTATTCCGCTGAGCGGCGATCTGGACTGGGACGAAATCACCGGGGCAAAACTCACCGTCTTTCCTGCCGTGCCAGGCGGACGCCGCCAGAGCTACCTGGACTGCGTCACCGTGGAAATCGGGGAAACCTATAACGTCGACAACGAAGCGCGCCGTGACGTGTCGATGTTCGCCACCCGCAAGGTGATCGAATGACCAAGGCCTCTTTTCCCAAGACCGAGGCCGGCCGGCTGGTGTACGGCATCGAACATGACGGGCAAATGCACTTCGACTTCGAAGTGCGCCTGCCCACGGTTGCCGACAACATTGCCGCCCTGGAAGAGGTCGGCTCGTCCAGTGGCATGCGCGTTACCACGGCCATGCTGGTCAGCAGCATCGTCCGGCTGGGTGCGATTCCGCAGGAACAGATCACGTACGAGTTCCTGGCCACTGGCATGGTCGACGAGGATTTCGACGTGCTGACGGCGGCGCAGGACCGGCTCAAAAAAAAGCGGAAAGACTGGAGCGCGAACTTGTGCACTACCGGCGAGCCGTTCTCCTCCTCGGACGCTACGGGTACACCGAATCCCGCATCCGCCGCATGACATTCCCGGAGTTGTCGGCCGCCATCAAGGCGGTCGGGCAGCTCCTGCAGCCCGGCCGCCCAGGACGTGCCCAATCGTCGGCCAAGACCACGCGCATCAAGAGCTTGCGCCGGCGCCCACCCACCTCAAAGGCTTGATTCACGATGAGCGGCCGAGACCTACGCCTTGCCCTAGTCGCCACTGCTGAAGATCGCGGGGCGACCGCGAAACTGCGCCAGATCAATCGGGCGGCCGAGCGTGAGTCGGAGCGCACGTCCCGGCAGACCACGCGCAATGCCGAACGATCCGCCCAGGACCAGGAGCGGGCCACGCAGCGGGCGCGAACCGCCAGCGAAAGAATGTTCCGGGACCGTGAGCGGCTTGGCATGCGGTCGGAGCAGCGCATTCGCCGCGAGGTTCAGCTAACGGAAGCGTCATACAACCGCCTGGCGCGCACCGGGCGGCTCTCCACCGATGAGCAGGCCCGGGCCTTTGCCAACATGCAGCAGCGGGTTCGCGCGCTACGCCAGGAAATGCAGAGTGTCGAGCAGCAGCAGGGGCGCCTTTCGCGCGGCATGAGCTTTGGCTCGCGCGCGCTGCAGGGTTACCAGGCAGCGGCCGGTGCGATTGCGGCGGGTGGCTACGTGCTTGCCCAGCCAGTACGGCGAAACATGGAGTACGACCGACGCCTGGCCATGATGGCCAACACCGCATTCGCCGACCGAGACGTGGCTGGTCGGCAGCGCGGCGCCAGAGAACTGGATGCAGTGATTCGTAAGGCCGTTGCCTTCGGTGGTAGTCGGGATCAAGCTGCCGAAACGCTCGACGCGCTGATTGCTTCCGGGGCGATGAGTCAAGCGGCATCTGCGCGATTGCTTCCGACTCTACAGAAGAACGCTGTGGCAACAGGCGCTGACCCCCGCGACCTGGCGAACATCGCTATTCGGGGAATGCAGACATTTGGCATCTCCGAGTCTGACATCCCGATGGCACTCGACATGACCATCAAGGCCGGCCAGGAAGGGGGCTTTGAGATCAAGGATATGGCCCGCTGGTTGCCGCAACAAATGGCGGCAGCTCGGTCTGCTGGAATGAGCGGTCTGAATGACTTCGGCGCTCTGCTTGCGGCGAACCAGGCTGCAATGATCACGGCAGGTACGCCAGATGAGGCGGGGAACAATCTGGTGAACTGGCTTGCGAAGATGACGAGCCGTGAAGCCAGCATGTCGGCCAAGAAGATTGAGATCAGCCCGGGCAAGAGCATCGACTTGGTTGGGACGCTGAGTGCCGCGCGAGCGAAAGGCGTCAATCCGATGGATGCCTTTGTGGGTGTGATTGACCAGATTGTCGGTAGCAACAAGGAATATCAAGCGATTCAGGCAAGGATGAAGACTGCCTCAAGCACCGGCGAACGGCAGGCCATCCTGGCTTCACAGGCTGACATGCTGCAGGGCTCGGCCATCGGGCAGTTGATCCCTGACCGTCAGGCGATGATGGCGCTTGTCGGGTACATGAACAACCGCGACTATGTCGCCGGCATCAGGAGAACCCTTCCCGAAGCGCAAGGCACAGCCGACATGAATCATGCGCTCATTGCGTCGACGCCGTCCTTCCAAGTTGAGCGGGCAAAGAACGTGGCCTTGTTCGCTGAGAATGATGGTTTCAATGGGCTCAGCCGAGTCGTGGGCGAGGTATCCGGCAAGCTGGCCGACTATGGCGAGAAGTACCCCGGCCTAGCTCAAGCCATAGTGACGGCGACACAGTCGCTGAACGCCCTGGCAGCCGCTGCGGCGGCCGCCTCGGTCATTGGCCTGCTCCGAGGCGGGGCGGGTGCTGCAGCGGCGGCACGGGGCGCGAGCAGCGCAGCGGGCGCTGCTCGGCGCGGGCTTGGGCTCTCCCTGGGCCGTGGCGCGGGCGCGATCGCGCTAGGTGTGGGCGCCAAGGAACTGTGGGACATTCAGCACTCAGACATGGCAGCAGGCGAAAAGAACGCGGCCATGGTGCAGGCGGTGGGCGGTTCGGGAGGCGGGTTTGCGGGCGCGCTGGCCGGCGCCAAGGCGGGCTCCATGTTCGGCCCCTGGGGAGCGGCCGCCGGCGGTGTGGCCGGTGGTCTCCTCGGCGGCTACGTGGGCGACGAGCTGGGGGCTCTGCTGGGCAAGCACGTCTTCAACACCAACCGCGATCTCCATGCCGAAATGTCACAAGCCCCGACGATGGCCACTGGCGGAATGGACCCCGCCGCGTTGCAGGCTGCGATGATCGCCGCTAGAGCCCAGGCTCAGGAAATAAAGGTGACCGTCGACGTGCAAAACGGAAACATCGTGGCAGCCGTCAACCAGGCAAACGCCCAGCAGGCGAGGAGGCACTAATGAGCTGGAAAGACAACTTGCTGGACGCCTCGTTCAAAGGCGTGAAATTCGATTGCGTGCGGACTCGGGAGGTCGACGAGCGTGACGTCGCGGAATACCTGTATCCCTATCTGGACGGCGGGGACACCGACGATCTCGGCCGAGGCATCCGCCGCTTCGATATCACAGCAGTCTTCTGGGGGGATGACTACGAGACCCGCCTGCAGGCGTTTCTGGCCAAGCTGGAAGAGCCCGGGCCGGGTGAGCTAATCCATCCGATCTACGGCTCCATCAAGTACGCCCAGCTCAAAGGCAAGGCCGTCGACCATGATGCCGATGACCCCGATTACGCCACGCTGCGTATGACGTTCCTGGAGCACAAACCGGGCAATCCCTTCTTTGTGCGCGAACTGCCGGCCCAAAAAGCAGACGCTGCCAGCCAGTATGCGGATCTCGCTACCGAACTGGGCACCAGCCAATTCGCTAGCTATCTCAGCACGTTGAAGGCAAAGCCAGGCGTCTTGAGCCGACTCAACGCGATGCGCGACGTCATGGCCGGCACGCTCAGCAGTATCCGTGGGGTGGTCGATTCATGGGTAAGCGCGGGCATGGACCTGGTCGAATTCCCGCGCGCCTTTGTGGCTGACCTGTCATCGGGGGTCTCTGGCATGCTGGACCTGCGGGCGCTGGATAGCGACGGCTTGATGCCGAACTGGCGCGGCCTGGCGGTCGATGCGGGTAGCGTCATCCGTTTGCCCAAGGGCGTCTCGTCGGGCAACTTGCCTGACCGCTTCGTGGCCACCAAAGGCTCGGCGGGCGCTGTGCCCATGGAACCGGCCGACATGGTGGCCATCGAGGCCGTGACCCAGGTGGCGGTGGCGGCCTCGGTGGCTGAAAAGGGAGCGAACGTACTCGCCGGGCAAGCTGAGAATCCCACTCTGGCACCGGCTGAAGTCGAGCAGATTTGCAACGACGTGCGCGAACTGATCCAGGATGCAGTGGACACCTACCGCGACAACTTTCCGCCGGACGTGGCGCTGCCGATATGCGACAGCCTGCGCGATGCGGCCAAGTCCATTCAAGACGCTGCCATCGAGGTGATCAACCTACGGCCGCCGTTGCAGCGCCGTGTGGTGGAAACCCCGGCCAATCTGCGGCTGCTGGCGTTTCAGTGGTACGGCGACCACAGTCGCGCCACGGAGCTGGCGCGGCTGAATCCCACCCTACGCAACCCGAACGACATTCGGGCCGGAGATACGCTCAATGGCTTCGCACGTTGAACCGCAGAACGAGGTTAGTCTGCTGATCGGTGGCAAGGTCCACAGCACCTGGAGTACGTACAGCATCGACTCGGATCTGATGACCCCGGCCGATGGTTGGGAAGTCACCTTGGGGCTTCCTGAAAAGGTATTTACGCTGGAGGTAAAGGCAGGTGTGGCCGTTGAGGTTCGTGTTGGCGCCGAGCCGGTGCTGCGCGGGCGTGTCGATACCGTGACTCGTCGCACCGGCCGGCCCCAGCGAGCGCTGAAGATGTCTGGGCGGGACAACGCCGCCATCCTGGTGGATTGTTCCGCGCCCATCTTTGTGGCCAAGGAAGTGACCCTGGCCGAGATCGTCGCAAAAGTGGTGCGCCCCTTGGGCATTACCCGGGTACGCATTGACGCCGATTCGGCTGGTGGCGCAAACGAGAAAATCAACGTCGAACCCGGCAGCACTGCCTGGGACGTGCTGCAGCAGGCGGCCGAGGCGAATGGCCTTTGGCCCTGGTTCGAACCGGACGGCACGCTGGTGGTCGGTGGCCCCGATTACTCGACCCCGCCCGTGGCGACCCTGATCGAACGGTTTGATGGCAAGGGCAACAACACGCTGGTGCTGGAACACGCCAGCTCCATCAACGACCGGCACTCTGAAGTCACCGTCTTGGCCCAAGGCCATGGCACAGGCGCAAGTAATGGGCAAAACGCCATCAGGGCGACGGCAACGGACGCTGAGATGGCCATATACCGGCCGCTCATCGTCACTAATGGCGACATGCAGAACAGCGAAGCGGCGCGCTCCTTCGCGCGCAAGCTGCTGACCGACGGCCGCCTGGCTGGCGAAACCTTGAGCGCCGTAGTCAAAGGGCACCGCACCTCTGACGGCGTCCTGTGGTCACCCGGCCAGCGCGTACACGTCAAATCGGAATCCCTGGGTATCGACGCCATATGGTTCCTAATGGGTCGGCAGTTCATTGGTGGCCGCGAGAACGAAACCGTGACGATCCTGGCCCTCAAGGAAGATGGCGTCTGGACCTTGGACGCTTATCAGAAGCGGAAAAAAGGCCGAAAAGGCAAGAAACTACAGGCGGTGATTCTCGATGTTTCGTGAAATCGAAAAACGCATCAGCCGTGCGCTCGGTCAGCTCAGGCAGGCCTTCCGCGCCGTCATCGCCCGAGTCAACAGTGGCCCCAGCGTCCAGCTCGTCTCGGGCCAGGGCGTGGCCGGAGAGCAGCTGCGCGACAACGAGCTGTTCCAGCACTACGGTTTCACTAGCTGCCCGCCATCCGGCACCATGGCCATTACGCTGCCGCTGGGGGGAAAGACCTCACACGGTGTGATCATCGCTACCGAGCATGCTACCTATCGCCTGGTGGGCCTGCAGGAAGGGGAGCTGGCAATCTACACCGACGAAGGCACAAAGATGGTCATGAAGCGCGGCCGCGTCATCGAGACCGACTGCGATGAGTACCGGCTGAATTGCAAAACATTCGCCGTGAACGCAACAGAGTCATCGACCTTCACCACGCCCACGCTGACGGCATCGGAAAAGGCCGTAATCAACGGCCTGGTGACCGGGAAAGGCGGCCTGGCCCTGTCTGGTGGCGAGGGCGGCGTCGCTGCAGAAATCGACGGTGGCCTGCGCGCGACTGGCAAGATTCAAAGCGGCAACGTGAGCCTCGACGATCACGACCACAATGAGACCGGCTCGGTGACCGGCAAGCCGAACCCCATCGCCTGACAGCCTCGGGCGGATTTTGCCCTCGTTCCAAATACGCCAGGCGGGCCAGCCCTCAGACTGGCCGCATGGACGTCCTGATTGATCCCACCACCGCCGACTACGCCGGCCAGCACATTACGACGCTGGCCAATGCGGTCTACCTACGCCTGCAGACACCGCTGGGCAGCTACTGGGCGGACCCGACACTAGGCTCGCGCCTGCATGAGCTGCAGCGTGAAAAGGACCTGATCCGGGTCTATACGCTCGCGCGCCAGTACGCCGAGCAGGCGCTTTCCCCCCTCATAGAAGACGGCCGCGCCCAGCGCATCACGGTTACAGCCACCCGCCTGCAGCCAGGCTGGTGTCTGTTGCAGGTCGAAGTGGTCGATCAGGGTGGCGTTGAGCAGGTTTTCACACATCACGTGAAGGTGGCTTGATGCCTTACATCGTTCCGACATTCGAGCAAACGCGCGACAAGCTCTTGCGCGACCTGAAGAACCTGCGCCCGGACGTAGATATCAGCTCGGACAGTGACTGGTACATTCGCGCCACCAGTGTCGCCAGCTGCGCCGAAGGGCTTTATGCCCACCAGGGCTGGATCGTCAAGCAGATTTTTCCGGACACCGCCGACGCCGAGTACCTGGAGCTGCATGCAGCCTTAAAAGGGCTCAACCGCAAGCCGGCGGTCGCTGCATCGGGGACCATCACACTCACCGGGGAAGCCGGCCGCGAGGCCCCCGCAGGCCTGGAGGCAAAAGCGGCCGATGGGCGGGTGTTTGTCACCACGGCCAGCACTGTCATCGACGAAACCGGGTCGGCTGTAGCTGCGGCAGCCGCGGCCGTCGCGGGAGTGGCAGGAAACACCTCTGCAGGCGCCACGCTGACGCTCGGCGCTGCCCCGTTGGGGATCGACTCGCGGGCTACCGTGGTGTCCATGCTGGGCGGGGTCGAGCGGGAAACCGATACGGA
This sequence comes from Bordetella pseudohinzii, assembly GCF_000657795.2. Classification (GTDB taxonomy): domain Bacteria; phylum Pseudomonadota; class Gammaproteobacteria; order Burkholderiales; family Burkholderiaceae_B; genus Bordetella; species Bordetella pseudohinzii. Next base: position 113,466 of record NZ_JHEP02000010.1, on the reverse strand, counting down.
GCTGCTGGCGCGCCTGCTGGAGATCATTCGGCGCCCGCCGGCCGGTGGCAACAAGTACGACTTTCGACGTTGGGCGATGGAGGTCCCCGGGGTTACTAACGCGTTTGCCTACCCTCTGCGCCGTGGCCTCGGGACGATTGATGTGGCGGTGATTTCCGGCAATGGTCTGCCCTCGGAAGACATCCTGCAGGCCGTGCGCGACCACATCGAGGATGTCCGGCCGGTAGCCGGAAAAAGCAGCGTGGTCTTCGCACCGACCGAGCGATTCGTAGACACGTCGGTCAAGGTGGCCCTCAAGGGCCTCACCCTGGCCGAAGCCGAGGTGAGTATCGGAGGCGTGCTGCAAGGGCAGTTTGGTGTGTTGTCACCCGGCGATACCTGGGTTCGCAGCCAGGCTGAAGCACTCATCTCGAACATTGCCGGCGTGACGGATCGGCAGATTCTGGTTCCAGAGGCAAACGTCGTGCCGCTGGTCGACGCCGAGGTGGTGGAATGGTTGCGCCTGGGCGCCTTGACCGTCGAGGCAATGGAATGATCTACCGCAGGCTATTGGCGCTGCTGCTGCCGCCAGTCAGCTACGACCGGAATGGGCCGCACCTGCAGGCCGAGCTGGAATGCGAGGCCGGTGTCCTGGATACGGTGGCGGCATATGCCAAGACCGCCGTCGACAGCATCACGCCATTCTTCAGCACGGATTTGCTGCCCGATTGGGAGAGGGTCTGCGCCATCACCCCGCCGGCCGGCACCAACTATCAGCAGCGACTGGACGCAGTCCTGGCCAAGCTTCGGGAAACCGGCGGCCTGTCGATTCCCTATTTCACCGACCTGGCCAAGCGCCTTGGCTACGACATCCAGATATCGGAATTCGCCTCGTTCTACCTGGACTACAGCCAGCTGGACGTGGACCCCTTGTATGAGGAAGACGTGGTCTGGGTGTGGCACGTCCAGGTCAAAGGAGGCAGCACCAGGTCCTTTCCGTTCTACCTGGATTACTCCTGCGTGGACGAGGCACTGCTGTCGTTCGGCGACCCCGTTATCGAGGCCGTCATCGAAGACCTGAAGCCCGGCTACACATTCGCAGTTTTTGACTATGAGGAACCCCAACCATGAGACGCATAGACACCGTCGATGGCCAATTTGAGGCTGGTGACCCGACGATTCGCAAACCGGGCTCTCGCCTGCCATCCTGGTTCATGAACATGCTCCAGGATGAGCTGTGCAATGTGGTGGAAATGAGCGGCCTGGAGCTTGATCCTGGAGACCCTGCCCAGCTCTACCAAGCCATTCAACGCCTGGTGGCTGAGGGCCAGGGGGGCTTCCTGGTGCGCCGAGCGACGATCCCCACCGAGAAGATCGCCGATGAGGTGTATGTGGCAGGCTGGGGGGAAATGGTCTGGGTGGAAACCAGCTACTTCACGGGCTATCGGTCGCCGCTGTGCGGCCGCCCGGTCGATGGGCACACTCAGGTACCGCTGGTGCGGGAAGTCGACGCCGTGGGCGGGCTGCTCAGCAAGGCGGCCTACGCGGGCTTGTGGGGCTATGCCCAGGAAGAGAACCTGGTCGTCAGCCAGACCACATGGACTGCAAACATCGGCGCCCACTACTTTGTGGACGTGTCGGGTACCCAGTTCCGGGTACCTGACCTGCGCAATATGTTCCGCCGCTACACCGGAACTGACGCAGACACTGCAAATGCAAGAATCTTCGGCAGCCGGCAGGCAGAGTCCGTCAATAGCGGCGGACTTCCGCTTAATGTCGCAAACAGAACCTGGGCGATGACAGGCGGCCAAACTGGCTCATCGCAGATCTACTACGGAAGCGATGCGAGCAGTGTCTACGGATTAGCGGCGGCACTTTTCGGTGGCAATGAAACACGCCCGGCCAACGTTGCTTTTCACCCGCGCATTCACGCATGAATGCGTGGGTGGTAGGCGGTGTTCTTCGGGCGGGTCTCTTTGCCGCCATTGGCCTTGATCACACCCGTCGCTTGCAGCGGGGTCGATGAAGATTGATACACGGTGCGTCCGTTGCCAGATGTCACGCCATAGGCATCTCGCTCGACCAGGACCGTGAGCGAAGCTTCGTTGATGGCCTCATTCTGCCGGCTGCCTATTGCCCTCGCATTTGCAGTGCAAACCCTATTTCTGGAGAAACCCTATGAAGAAGACCGTCTTCCAGACTGATCTGGATGGCCTGTATCTGTACGACACCGTGGCCAATGAGCTTGCGATGGAGCCAGGTGCGTTCAACATCCCGTTCGGGGCACGGGAAGTGCCACCGCCTGCCGCCCCGGCCGGCCAGGTGGCACGTTGGACTGGATCAGCGTGGGTTCTGGCGGAAGATCATCGGGCCACGCAGTTCTATCGCACGGATTCCGGTCAGCCTTATGCATTCGGCTCCACCATCGAGGTCGAAGGTGCCGCCGTCAGCTACAAGGGCTGGGGCGCGGTACCAGCGTGGCTGACCGACGTTCAGCCTCAGCCTCCAGAGGAGCCGGCGCCCGAAGTGTAGGGGCGCGGGTCCGGCACTTCCCCGCCGTTGCAGCGGGGCAAAGACGCGGCGACGTCGCCGGTGCGGGAACACCGCCGACGCCCCGCACCAGCAGATGAGGGCTGCCGGATTGGCCAAGGCCGCGCCACCTGTCGACAGGCGGGCCAAGGCTACCATTTTGAAAGGCTTTTACAAAATGGTTTCTCCCATCATTCCTTGGATCGGGGGCAAACGGCGCCTGGCTGACAGGCTGCTGCCGTATTTTCCCGCTCACCAGTGCTACGTCGAGCCGTTTGCCGGCGGCGCGGCCATGTTCTTTCTGCGGCCTGTGCCGGCAGATGTTGAAGTCTTGAACGACGTCAACGGCGAATTGGTCAACCTATACCGCGTGGTGAAGCACCACCTGGAGGAATTCGTCCGCCAGTTCAAATGGGCGCTCTCAAGCCGGCAGGTATTCAAGTGGCTGCAGGTCACGCCGGAGGAAACCCTCACGGACATCCAGCGGGCTGCCCGGTTCTTCTACCTGCAGCACTCAGCCTTTGGCGGCCGCGTCGATGGCCAGACCTATGGCGTGGCCACTACCGCGCCTCCTGGCTTGAACCTGCTGCGGATCGAGGAGAACCTATCCACCGCCCACCTGCGACTGGCCAGCGCCTACATTGAGAATCTGCCTTGGCAAGACTGCATCCGGCGCTACGACCGTTCGCACACATTTTTCTTCATGGACCCGCCGTACTGGGAGACGGAAGGCTACGGGGTCGATTTTGGCTGGAGCGAGTACGAACAATTGGCTTCCATGCTGGGGAAATTGAAGGGGAAGGCGGTCGTCACGCTCAACGATCATCCTGATATCCGCAAGCTATTTCAGGCTTTCACCATCGAATCCACCGACATCAGGTACACGGTGGGTGGTGGACGCGGTATTGACCGTTCTGAGGTGATTATCTTCAGCTGGGATGTGAAGGCCGATCCGGTGGCACTATTCTGACCTCATGCCGCCAAGCGCTCCATGCGGTCGTCCCGGAGCTGCTCCTGCTGCCGGCGACCGAGTGGGCTTTTGGCAAGCTTCCTGGCCAACTCCCACCCGTGGGGGTGGTAGTACCTGAGCAGCATTCGCGTGTCTTTGTGCCCGCTGACCTTGGCCAGCTCATGCATAGCGAACACGTCAGCAAGCCGGGAGGTCGCTTCATGCCGCAGGTCGTGGAAGCGCAGATCGGCAAAGTATGCCGGATTCGGGCGCCGGCCATAGCGTTGGCACAGCCCCTGGTAGCGCTTCTTTGCCCGCAGGCGCGCGCGGATGAAGGCGCGCGTCACCGAGCCAGGACGCATGGTGAAAACGCGCCCACGCAGCGGTTTACCCACCAGGAAGCGGCGCAGTAGCTCCTTGGCCAGGGGCGTCAACGGTACATCCCGGGATGTGCCGTTCTTGGTGTCGAGCAGCCGGACGACGCCGTGGACCAGGTCCACCAGTTCTCGCCGGATGCCGCAAATCTCTGACCGGCGCATTCCGGTTTCAGCGGCCAGGCTTGCAATGGTGGGCAGCTCGGCCGACCGGGTCGACCGGAGAATCCACTCCAGCTCATCCCGGGGGCATTCGGCTTCGGAAACGCCTCGCAAGCGGATACCGTCAAATAGGCGTCGATCACGGGCATTGTCGACCGTGGGCCGGCGTACCAACTGGACCGGATTTGCCAGCCATTCCAGGCCCCAATCCTTGCGGATGACGGTGAAGACGTGCGACAGGAATGCCAGGCGTCGCCCCACCGTGGCCGGTGCCTTGCTTGCCAGCCAGGCGTCGCGGACTTCGATCAGGTCAGTATTGCGTATGCGGTTGACCGGCCGGAGTGCAAGTCGGGTGGCCAGCCAGCACTTGGAGATCGATTTTTCGGCCGTGTGGCCCTTTTTCAGGGCCGACACTTCTGTCAGGTATCGGTTCAGGGCCTGGGCCAGGGTCGGGACGGTTTGGCGGATGCGGCGGAGGCTGGGCTTCATGGCAAAACCATGAGTATCCCGCTATCCTGCAATTCCTTTTCCACGTATGAAACGCGGAAGAAGCCCATTTATCTCAACTTCGGGGCGCAAAATATCGCGCGGCGCTTCACACGCCAGCGCCGGCGCGGCCTATCCCCCGCCGCGCGGCGGGGTCATAGCCGCGGCGTTCAGCCCAGGTGGGTATGGCGTTCGGGGCGCTCGTCCACCTGCATCTCCGACAGGCCATGCAGGATGCCGCAATCATCGGCGTCCGGCCGGGCCGAGACGCAGCGCTGGCGCAGTTCGGTCAATTGGCGCTTGAGCTGGCCCAGTTCGGCGATGCGCGCGTCCACGTGCGCGATGTGCTCATCGAACAGCTCGTTGATGCCGCCGCAGCCGGCCTGGTGATTGTCGGCCAGCGTCAGGATGGCGCGGATCTCATCCTGCGTCATGTCCAGGGCGCGGCAGTTGCGGATCAGGCGCAAGCGCTCCAGATGCATCTGCCCATAGCTGCGGTAGTTGTTCACGCCGCGCTCGGGGGCCGGCAGCAGACCTTCGCGCTCGTAGTAGCGCACGGTTTCCACCGTGGTGCCGGCCGCCTTGGCCAATTCACCGATCTTCATGGGGACCTCCTGCGGATGACGGGCTTGACCCTATAGTAACTCCAGGGTGTGCAATACGGTCAAGCCTCCCGGAAATATCAAGGGACGCAACAACACAGGATGATCCATGTCCAAGCCCTCTCAAGATGTCTTGCCTCTGGCCGGCGGCTGCTGCGCCAAGGACGCGCCCGATGACGGCCACGGCCACGATCATGACCATCACGGTCACGATCATGACCACGCCGGCCATGGCGCCCCCGCCGAGGGGCCGGCCCTGCGCGCCGGCCCGGGACAGGCGCTGTCGCGCCTGCGCATCGGCCAGATGGACTGCCCGACCGAGGAAACGCTGATCCGCAAGAAGCTGGGCGGCATGCCCGATGTGCATGGGCTGGAGTTCAACCTCATGCAGCGCTTGCTGACGGTCGTGCATGCCGAGGGCGCGCGCGACGCCGTCATGGGGGCCATCCGCAGCCTGGGCATGACGCCCGAACCCATGGAAGACGCCGCCCGCCCCGCGCCCGCCAAGCCCGCCGGCTGGCGCCTGCTGGCCGTCGGCGGCGTGCTGGCCGCGCTGGCCGAAGCCGCCCATTTCGCGGCCCTGCCCGCCTGGCTGACCGCCGTGCTGGCCCTGGCCGCCATCGCGGCCAGCGGCCTGGGCACCTACCGCAAGGGCTGGATCGCCGTGCGCAACGGCAATCTCAACATCAATGCCCTCATGAGCATCGCCGTCACCGGGGCCGTGCTGATCGGCCAATGGCCCGAGGCGGCCATGGTGATGTTTCTCTTCAACGTGGCCGAACTCATCGAGGCCCGCGCGCTGGACCGCGCCCGCAATGCGGTGCGCGGCCTGATGGACCTGGCGCCGCAGACCGCCCATCGCCGCAACCCGGACGGCAGCTGGACCGATGTGCCGGCCGCCCAGCTGCGCCTGGGCGACACGGTGCGGGTGCGCCCGGGCGAACGCATCGCCGCCGACGGCACGCTGGTCGACGGCCGCTCGGCCGTGGACCAGGCGCCCATCACGGGCGAGAGCCTGCCCGTCGAGAAGACGGTGGGCGACGAGGTCTATGCCGGCACCATCAACACCTCAGGCGGCTTTGACTACCGCGTCACCGCCGCCGCGGGCAACACCACGCTGGACCGCATCATCCATGCCGTCGAACAGGCGCAAGGCGCGCGCGCGCCCACGCAGCGCTTCATCGACCGGTTCTCGCGCATCTACACCCCGGCCGTCGTACTGCTGGCCGTGCTGGTGGCCGTCGTGCCGCCGCTGGCGCTGGGCCATGCCTGGATGGACTCGCTCTATCGCGCGCTGGCCTTGCTCATCATCGCCTGCCCCTGCGCCCTGGTGATCTCCACGCCCGTGAGCGTGGTCAGCGGCCTGACCGCCGCGGCGCGGCGCGGCATCCTGATCAAAGGCGGCGTCTATCTCGAAAACGGCCGCAAGCTGCGCTGGCTGGCGCTGGACAAGACCGGCACCCTCACCCGCGGCAAGCCGGTGCAGACCGACTTCGAAACCCTGCGGCCGCTCACCGCCTCGGGGCTGGCCCCTACCCTCGTGGCCGCCAGCCTGGCCGGGCGTTCGGATCACCCCGTCTCGCTCGCCCTGGCCCAGGCCCACGGCGGCGCCGGCCTGCTGCCGGTCAGCGATTTCAAGGCCCTGGCCGGGCGCGGCGTGTCCGGCCGCATCGGCGATGAGACCTTTTATCTCGGCAACCGCCGCCTGATGCGCGAACTGGACGTGCTCGACGCCGGCATCGAGGCCCGCGTCGACGCGCTGGAGGCCGCCGGCAAGACCGCCAACATCCTGAGCGATGGCCAGGGCGTGCTCGCGCTGGCCGCCGTGGCCGACACGCTCAAGCCCAGCAGCGCCGCGGCGATCGCCGACCTGCACGCCCTGGGCGTGCGCACGCTGATGCTTACCGGCGACAACAACCGCGCCGCGCAGGCGGTGGCGCGCGAGGCCGGCATCGACGAGGCCCATGGCGACATGCTGCCCGAGGACAAGCTGGCGCGCGTCGAGGCCAAGATCGGCGATGGCGGCCTGGTCGGGATGGTGGGCGACGGCATCAATGACGCGCCCGCCCTGGCGCGCGCCGACATCGGTTTCGCCATGGGCGCGGCCGGCACCGGCACCGCCATCGAGACGGCCGACGTGGCCCTGATGGACGACGACCTGCGCAAGATCGGCGGCTTTGTGCGCCTGTCGCGGGCCACCCATCGCGTCCTGATGCAGAACATCGCGCTGGCCCTGGGCATCAAGCTGGTGTTCCTGGTGCTGGCGGTCACGGGCAATGCCACGCTGTGGATGGCCGTGTTCGCCGACGTGGGCGCCAGCCTGCTGGTGGTCGCCAACGGCCTGCGCCTGCTGCGCGCGGCCAGGCCGGCGGCGCGGACGTGACGCGCCGCCGGGATCGGCGCGAAATGACCGGGTATCATCAGGCCTTGCCGCTGGCATCAGCGAACTGCGCCCCGGATGCGCCGTCCAGACCGGGATCTGGGATGGCCCTGCCGCCGGAAGCCGCCTGAATAAACGGTCTACAACAACATGAAACTCGCCACCTGGAACGTCAACTCCCTGAACGTCCGCCTGCCCCAGGTCATCGCCTGGCTGGCCGACAATCCGGTCGATGCCCTGTGCATCCAGGAGCTCAAGCTCGCCGACGACAAATTCCCGCTGGAGGCCTTCACCCAGATCGGCTACCACGCCGTCTGGGCCGGCCAGAAAACCTATAACGGCGTGGCCATCCTGACGCGCGAACCGGGCTTCGCCATGGTGCGCAACATCCCCGCCTTCGAGGATCCCCAGCAGCGCGTCATCGCCCTCACCCTGCCCAGCCCCGCGGGCGATGTGCGCGTCATCTGCGCCTACTGCCCCAACGGCCAGAGCGTGGGCAGCGACAAATACGCCTACAAGCTCGAGTGGTTCGGCGCCCTGCGCCATTGGCTCGAAGAAGAGCTGCGCACCTACCCGCGCCTGGCCATCCTGGGCGACTACAACGTCGCCCCGGCCGACGAAGACGTCCACAACCCCGAAAAATGGCAGGGCCAGGTCCTGGTCTCCGAACCCGAACGCGCCGCTTTCCGCGGCCTGCTCGACCTGGGCCTGACCGACGCCTTCCGCCTCTTCGAACAGCCCGAAAAATCCTTCACCTGGTGGGACTACCGCATGTTCGCCTTCCGCCGCAACGCCGGCTTGCGCATCGACCACATCCTGCTGTCCGACGCCCTGAAACAAGCCTGCAAGGCCTGCGTCATCGACAAAGCGCCGCGCGCCAACGAACAGCCCTCCGACCACACCCCGGTCATCGCCTCCCTGGACCTCGGCGCCTGACACCGGGCCGCCACACACGGCCCGAAATTTCGTGTATAGTTGCGCTCTTCTGATTTTGGGGCGGTAGCTCAGCTGGGAGAGCGTCGCGTTCGCAATGCGAAGGTCGGGAGTTCGATCCTCCTCCGCTCCACCAAATTCCAGACGGAAAAGCCTTGGCAACACATCATGTGTTCCAAGGCTTTTTTGTTTCCACGGGCTTGATTTTATTGGCGTAATCGTTGCTGCCGCCCCAGTGTCACGGGGTCGTCGGCGGCGGCTGGGAGCCCGGTCCGCGTGCCGCAAGGGCATGAAGGGCAGGCCTCGCTATCCATGCGCCAGTTCTTGATCAAGGCCGCCCCCTCCGGTACAACGTCAAGCAGCAGGCAGCGCGGCATCCTTGAGATGACATCGCGACGTTCACATTGACCCCACTCACGGGATACTGGCGTGAATACTAAGTGGTCGCTATCGCTGGCTTTCGTGTTTTCGATCTGCCTGGGCGCCGCCGTTTCCGGCTGCAGCAGCGTGGATACCGCGCCCATCAATACGGTCAGCGAGCATCCCAGGCCGGCTTCGCCCAGGTATATCCCGGATGCCGGCGACGACGGCACGACCGTGGTCGCCCTGGCGTTTTCCGGCGGCGGGATGCGGGCCGCCGCCTGGGCTTACGGGGCGCTCCTGGGCCTGGACTCCATGGTGGTCGACAATATTCCCTATCGCCGGACCTTGCTGGACAACGTGCGCTCGGTCGCCGGGACATCGGGCGGCGCGGTGATGGCCGCTTATCTGGGCTGGAAGGGCAAGGACGAGTTCGAGGATTTCCGCGAGCGCTTCCTGTACCAGGATGCCGAATCCCATATGGCGACCAAGTTTCATATCGGCACCATCATCACGGCGGCGCTGTCAGGCGGGGCCAATGACCGGCAGACGTTTGCGCGTTGGCTGGACGAGCAGGTTTTTGACCACGCCACCTTTGCCAGCCTGCACAAGCCCGAAAACCCCGTGGTCTGGCTGACAGCCTCGGACATCTACAACAACACGCCCTTTTTGTTTACGCCGGACGTGTTCGCGGCGCTATGCAGCGATCTCGATAATCTGAAGATCGCGGACGCCGTTGCCGCCTCCGCCGCGTTTCCGGGCGCCTTCGCGCCCGTGAACATCGAAACGCCCAAGAAGGACTGCCAGTATGTGGCGCCCGCCTGGCTGCACCATGCGCTCAATAGCGCTTCGGCCTCGGTTCGGCTGCGGGCCTATGCCCGGGCGCTGGAATCCTATCATTCCAGCGATCTCCCATATGTGCGCCTGCTCGATGGCGGCTTGACCGACAATCTCGGCATCACCGGCTTGACGCTGGACCGCGCCGCCGCGCAGGATCCCTACGGGCCGCTCTCGCCACGCCAGGCCGTGCGCCTGCGGCGGTTTCTTTTCATCGTGACCGATGCCGGCGTGCAGCCGGGCTACAGCTGGGGCGGGCAGGAAACCTCGGTGAGATTGGATCAATTGCTGGTCGCGGCCTTTGACACGGCGATGGCGTCCACGACGCGCATGGGCCTGGATGCCGTCACCCTGGCCTTGCAGCATTGGCAGACGGCGCTCATCACATATCGCTGCGGGCTGTCTTCCAAAGAGGTCCTGGAACTGCGCGGAACCCTGAAGGACTGGGATTGCGCCGATGTTTCCGTGACCGCCCACCATATTTCCTTCCGGGATGCCGATGCGGCGCTTTTCGACAGGCTGAATACGATCCCGACCCGCTTGACCCTGCCTCGTCAAGACATTGATCTGCTCATCGACGCGGCCAGACAGGCTGTCGTCCACAACAGGGCCATCGCGTCGGTCGTCACCGACGCAAAGAAGGAAGCCCCTGTCTTCGACGGCTTGCCGGGTGTCGCCACCGACTTCAAGCCGCCCAAACCCGCCGCGCCCAAGCCGTGATGCACGCCCGCGGCGAGCGCGATGCCGGCCCGAGGCGCTTGGGCCCTGGATACCCCGGATAAGCGCCATGCCTTTTAGCTCTCCCCGCTTCGCCTATCTCTGCCTTGCCGGCGCCATGCTGACCGTGGGCAGCACCGTGGTGGCCGGCAAGCTGATCGGCCACGCGCTGCCGCCCTTTACCGCCACGGCGCTGCGCTTTGCCCTGGCCCTGCCCTGCTTTCTTTTCCTGCTGCGCCTGCGGCGCTTGCGGCTGGTCTGGCCGGATCGCCATGACGCGCTGATCCTGATCGTGCAGGCGCTGGCCGGCAGCGCCGGCTATACCGTCTTGCTGTTGTGGGGCACGCGACTGGCCGCCGGCGCGGACGCCGGCGTCATGCTGGGCACCCTGCCGGCCATGGCCGCGCTCATGGCGGTCGTGGTCTTGCGCGAACCGCTGACGCGCGGCCTGGTCATGGGCGTCATCCTGGCGACCGTGGGGGTATGGCTGGTGGCCCGCGCCGCCCCGCCCGGCGATAGCGCGGGACACCTCCTGATATTGGGCGCGGTGGCCTGCGAAGCGGTGTTCATTCTTCTGAACAAGCGCTTGCATCGCCCCCTGCCCGCGCTGGCGCTGGCCACGGTCATGACCGGCCTGGGCCTGCTCTGGAGCTTGCCCGGCCTGTGGTGGGAGTCCACGGCCTGGCTGCGGGCGCCCGATCTCCTGCCGGCGCTTGGCGCCGTGGTGTTTTATGCGCTGGTGCCCACGGTGCTGGGTTTCTGGCTTTGGTATGCGGGCACGGCGCGCGTGCCGGCCGCGAAAGCCGCCTTGTTCACGGCGCTGGCGCCGGCCGCGGCGGTCATCCTGTCGGCCCTGGTGCTCGATGAGGCGATCAGCATCCATCAATGGCTGGGCCTGGCCTTGGTCATGCTGGCCCTGCCCTGGCGCGGGCGCGCCTCACCCCAGGCGCGACACCAGGAGGCCTAGGCGCGTCTGCGCCAGTTCGGCCACCCATTGCAGGGTCTCGTCGGGCAAGCTGGCCGGCGCCATGACCCCGCAGACCAGGGTCGTCAGCGCGAAGGCCAGCGCGCGCCGCACGCGGGTCACGCCGTCCGGGCCTTGCGCTTCCGGGTCCTGCATGGCGATGATGCGCGCCTCGCGTTCGCGCCGGCGCTGCACTTTGCCGCTCAAGAGATCCGGCAGCCGCGTGCCGCCGGCGCGCTGCATGATGGGCGCGGCATACCGCACGGGCGCGATGACCAGCCTGAGTCCAGCGCTGGCCTGCGCGGCATTGGCCAGGGCGCCGACGGTGGACCGCAGGATGATGCTGTCGGGCTGCCCGGCCGGCGGCGCGCCCAGGAACCAGCGCTGCATGCCGATCAAGGCCTGGCTGTCCGCCCAGACCGCCTCGGGTTGGGGTGTCTGCAGGCGTTCGCGCCAGACCTGCGGGATCTGCACGGCCACGCCGCAGGGCATGCGCGCGCCGCGCTCGGCCAGGCTGGCCGGCCATACCGTGCCGCGCCCATGAAAGCGGATCTGCGCGGAATCCAGCAGGTCGCGGAATTCCCCCGATGTCAGGCGGCAATACAGCGGCGTGGCGGCATCCAGGCGCTTATCAATGAAAATGGCGGTCACGCGGCAGCTCTCCAGAGTGGCGGCCGGCGCGCACCGGCATGGTGCTGGATTTCCTGGCAAGCGCTATCGTGTTTTGTAGCGCTTGGCAACTCGTCCACATGCGGCGTCCGACCGGCATCTCCACAGTGTAGAAACTGAAACTTTCAAACGGCTTTGGCGGACCCTTTGACCAGCCCTCTTCCCGGCATGTCCGCCGCCGTTACCATCAGGCGGCGGCCATGCCGGCCCCGCCCTCTGACACCCTCCCTCAATCGGGCTTGACGCCGGCCTCGGCCACCACGGTCGCCCATTGCCGGCGTTCGGCGGCGATCCTGGCCGCCGCGTCGGCGGGCGAAGTCCAGGTCGCCACGGCGCCCTGGCGCAGCAAGGCCTCGCGGACCTGGGGCTGGGCCAGAATGCGCTTGAGGGTCTGGTTCAGTTTGTCGACCACGGGCGCCGGCGTGCCGGCCGGCGCGACGATGCCAAACATCGAACTCACCTGGAACCCCGGCAGGCCGGCCTCGGCCGTGGTGGGCACCTCGGGCAAGGCGTCGGCGCGCGCGCCGGCGGCCACCGCCAGGCCGCGCAGCTTGCCGCCCTTGACGCTGCCCTGGGCGGCCGGCACGGTTTCGATCATGCTCATCACCTGGCCGCCCATGAGGTCCGTCATGGCCGGGCCACTGCCCTTATAGGGCACGTGCAGCACATCCACGCCAGCCACGCGCTTGAACATCTCGGCGGCCAGATGCTGGGGCGAGCCATTGCCGGCCGAAGCCATGGTGATGGCGCCCGGACGGGACTTCGCCAGGGCGATGAACTCGGCCAGCGATTTGGCCGGCACCTGCGGATTGACCACGAAGACCAGGGGCACCGTGCCCACGATGGACACGGGCGCGAAACTCTTGTCGATGTCGTAGCTCACCTTGTCGGCATACAGCACGGCATTGATGGCGTGGCTGGTCAGCGCGCCCATCAGCAGGGTGTAACCATCGGGGTTGGCCTTGGCGACCTGGTCGGCGCCGATGTTGCCGGCCGCGCCCGCCCGGTTCTCGACGACCACGCTCTGCCCGAGCGCGCCTGTCATCTCCTGGGCCAGCACGCGCCCGATGACATCGGTGGCGCCGCCGGGCGGATAGGGAACGATGAGCCGGATGGGCCGCTCGGGATAGGCGGCCGCCGCGGCCGCGCTCAGGGTCAGGCCGGCGATACCGGCAAGCAGCACGGCGCGCGCGCGGCGCGCCATCTGACGACAGTCGAACATGATGTCTCCTCTTGCCGGGAGAAGAATGATGAGGGCGCCCGGCTCGCTCGCCTGCAGTGTAGGTGGCGCCGCCTTGATTGATGAATCAGTATTTTTTGAATTACTGATCAACAAATACGATCAATAGCCGCCCGAAAAAAATACGCTTGCTGTCTGGCTCTCCCTGCCGTTATGCTCTCCGCGCAGATTATCAATAATATTATCGAGGCATTCATGAGCGATAAAAAGCCGCCCCAGGGCAAGGGACTGTCCAAGGGACTGACCAATTATGGCGACAGCGGCTTCTCGCTGTTTCTGCGCAAGGCCTTCATCAAGGGCGCGGGCTACACCGATGACGCCCTGTCCCGTCCGGTGATAGGCATCGTCAATACCGGCAGCGGCTACAACCCCTGCCACGGCAATGCGCCGCAGCTGATCGAAGCGGTCAAGCGCGGGGTCATGCTGGCCGGCGGCCTGCCGGTGGACTTCCCCACGATCTCGGTGCACGAGAGTTTCTCGCAGCCCACCAGCATGTATCTGCGCAACCTCATGTCCATGGACACCGAGGAGATGATCCGCGCCCAGCCCATGGACGCGGTCGTGCTCATCGGCGGCTGCGACAAGACCGTGCCCGCCCAATTGATGGGCGCGGCCTCGGCCGGGGTGCCCGCCATCCAGCTGGTGACCGGCTCCATGCTGACCGGCGCGCATCGCGGCGAGCGCGTGGGCGCCTGTACGGACTGCCGCCGCTACTGGGGCCGCTATCGCGCCGAAGAGATCGACGAAGCGGAAATCGCCGAGGTCAACAACAAGCTGGTGGCCAGCGTCGGCACCTGCTCGGTCATGGGCACGGCCAGCACCATGGCCTGCCTCACCGAAGCCATGGGCATGATGATCCCGGGCGGCGCCTCGGCGCCCGCCGTCACCGCCGACCGCGTGCGCGTGGCCGAGCAGACCGGCGCCACCGCCGTCGCCATGGCCGCCGCGGGCCTGACGCCGCAGCAGATCATCACCGGCAAATCCATCGAGAATGCGCTGCGCGTGCTGCTGGCCATCGGCGGCTCGACCAATGGCATCGTGCACCTGACCGCCATCGCCGGACGCCTGGGCATCGAAATCGATCTTGCCGGCCTGGACCGCATGAGCCGCGAGACCCCGGTGCTGGTGGACCTCAAGCCCTCGGGCCAGCACTACATGGAGGACTTCCACAAGGCAGGCGGCATGCCCGCGCTGCTGCGCGAGCTGGCGCCCTTGCTGCATCTGGACGCCCTGACGGTGACGGGGCGCACGCTGGGCGAGGAATTGCAGGCCGCGCCCGCCGCCTTCGAGCAGGATGTGATCCGCCCGCGCGGCACGCCCATCTATCCGGCCGGCGGCCTGGCCGTGCTGCGCGGGAATCTGGCGCCCGGCGGCGCCATCATCAAGCAATCGGCGGCCAACCCCGAGCTCATGGAGCATGAAGGCCGCGCCGTGGTGTTCGAAGACGCCGAAGACATGGCCCGCCGCATCGACGACGAGAACCTGGATGTGCGCGCCGACGATGTGCTGGTGCTCAAGCGCATCGGCCCCACGGGCGCGCCGGGCATGCCGGAAGCCGGCTACATGCCCATCCCCAAGAAGCTGGCGCGCGCCGGCGTCAAGGACATGGTGCGCGTCTCCGATGGCCGCATGAGCGGCACGGCGGCCGGCACCATCGTGCTGCACGTCACGCCCGAGGCCGCCGTGGGCGGGCCGCTGGCCTATGTGCGCAATGGCGACCGCATCCGGCTGTCGCTGCGCGAACGCCTGATCGAAGTCCAGGTCAGCGCCGAAGAACTCGCGCGGCGCGCCGCCGAGGCGCCCCAGGCGCGGCCCGAGGCGGCGCGCGGCTACCGCAAGCTCTTCCTGCAAAGCGTCACTCAGGCCGACCAGGGCGTGGACTTTGATTTCCTGCGCGCGGCCGACATGACGCAGAAGGTGCCGGAGCGATGAGCACGCCCGCCGCCGCCTTCACGCCCGAGGCCGCCCTTGACGCCCTCGAAGAGGACATCGTGCTGGGTCGGCTGCATCCTCGCCAGCGCCTGACCGAAGACGAGCTGATGGCCCGCTTCGGCCTCAAGCGCCACGCCGTGCGCAGCGTCTTGGCCAGCCTGGAGCTGATGGGCGCGGTGCAGCGCAAGCGCCACGTCGGCGCCGAGGTGCGCGCGTTCCAGGCCGCCGAGGTCGTAGAGCTCTATGCCCTGCGGGAACTGCTGGAGACGCGCGCCGCCGGCCAGATCCCCCTGCCGGCGCCGCCGCAGGCGCTGGAGGCGCTGATCGGCATCCAGCGCGAGCATGATGCCGCCGTCAGCGCCGGCGACGCGCGCGGCGTGTTCCGCAGCAACCAGCGCTTTCATCGCGCCCTGTTCGGGCTGACGCGCAATCCCGTGCTGGAGCAGGCCATCGAAGAGTATGCGCGCCGCACCCATCCCATCCGCTTCGGCACGCTGGCCCAGCCGGCCTATCGCGAGCGCGCGCGCCAGGAACACTGGGCCATGATCGAGGCATTGCGCTCGGGCGACCGCGCCGCGCTGGTCGACATCTGCGCCCGCCACCTGCTGCCGTCGCGCGATGCCTATCTGGCCGCCGAGCGGGCGCGCCACGGCCTGGCGGCCTGAAGCCGTTTAGCGCCGCCGCGCCTGGGCCGGGGCGTGGGCGCGCAGCACGTCCACCAGCGCCTGCGCGGCCGGCGACAAACTGCGCTGGCGCGGCGTAACCAGGCCGATGGAGCGCTCGGCCACCGGGCCGATCAAGGGCCGCTCCACCAGGCCCTGGTGCGCCACCGCCTGGGCGGCGATCCCCGGCAGCGCCGCCACGCCGAAGCCGCACTCGACCATGGCCACGATGGTGGCCAGGTGCTCGGCCTCGAAGGCAGGCTGGAAGCGCACGCGGTTCTGCAGAAAAGCCCATTCCGTGTACTGGCGCACGCTGCTGGGCTGCACCATGGACACATGGGCGGCCTCCGCGGTGTCCAGCCAGCGCAGCGGCGCGCGCGAACGCGCCAGCGCATGGTCCGGCGGGATCAGCAGTATGAAGCTGTCGGACATCATGGGCTCATAGTGCAGGTCGGCCTGCTGCGGATCGGCCGCGGTCAGGGCGAAATCCACCTCGCCGGCGCGCACCAGATCAAAGGCCGGCCCCGACAGCACATCATGGACCTTGAGCGCGACGCCGGGATGGGCTTTGCGATAGGCCATGAGCACGCGCGGCAAAAGGCGCGCCGCCAGCGAAGGCAGGGCCGCCACGGCCACCTGCCCCTGGTCGGCGCGCACGATGCCGCCCACGGCGTCGATGGCCTCGCGGAAGGCGGCCTGCAAGTTGGCGGCCTGCTGCAGAAAGACCTGTCCGGCCGCCGTCAGGCGCACACTGCGCGTGCTGCGATCGAACAGCCGCACGCCCAGGGCTTCTTCGATGCGCAGCACCTGGGTCGACAGGGCCGATTGCGACAGATGCAGCTGGGCGGCCGTCTGGCGGAAATTGAGCGTGCGGCCCAGCACCAGCACGGTATCGATGTCGCGCATCGACAGATTGACGTTCATGCCGCCCCTCATTGATCGACAAAATAGATCATTCTATTGAAAAAATCTGATTCATCAATCAAAGGCCTTTCCCTACACTGCCTGCCACCCCTATCCCGGAAATCCGCAGCATGAATGCAAGCTCCTATCCTGCCCTGGCCCGCCCCGCCTCGGCCCACGTCGTCGTGGTCGGCGGCGGCACCATGGGCGCCGATGTCGCCGTGGTGCTGGCGCGCGCCCAGTGCCGCTGCACGGTGATCGAACCCGACGCTGGCCGCGCCGCCGCCCTGCCCGAGCGCGTCCGCGGCAATCTGGCCGCCTTGCAGCGCGCCGAACTGAGCCACCATGTGACGGTGGCCGCCGCCCTGGACGCCGTGGACTGGGCCGATGTCGGCCTGGTGATCGAGTGCATCCCCGAGCGCCTGGACCTCAAGCAGGCCCTGTTCGCCGAACTCGAAAAACGCGCCCCCGCGCAGGCCATACTGGCCAGCAACAGCTCCAGCTTTCCCATCAGCGCCATCGGCCAGGGCCTGGCCACGCGCGCCCGCATGCTGGGCCTGCACTTTTTCATGCCGGCCCACCTGGTGCCCCTGGTCGAAGTCGTGCTGTGCGAGGCCAGCGACGCCGCGGCCGCCGATGCCCTCATCGCCTTCATGCGCCGCTGCGGCATGGTGCCGGTGCGCGTGGCGCGCGATCTGCCGGGCTTTCTGGCCAATCGCCTGCAGCATGCGCTGTCGCGCGAGGCCTTCGCCCTCATCGACCAGGGCATCGCCTCGCCCGAGGATGTCGACAACGCGGTACGCTTCGGTTTTGGCTTCCGCTTCCTGGCCGCCGGCCCCGTCATGCAGCGCGACCACGCCGGCATCGATGTGCACGCCGCCGCCGGCGCCACCATGTATCCCACTTTCTGCAATGACGACCATCCGGCCCGCTGCCTGACCGAGCGCGCCGCCGACGGACGCCACGGCATGAAGACCGGCGCCGGCTTTTACCGCTGGACGCCCGAGACCATCGCGGCCGAGCGCGCGCGCTATGACAAGCTGCTGCGCGCCGGCCTGGAACTGCTTTCCAACGAACTCCCGGAGATCGAACCGTGACGCTGCTGGCCGATTCGCCCCTGATCATCACCGTGGCGCCCAACGGCGCCTACAAGACCGAGCGCGAGCACCCCGCCGTGCCCATGACGCCCGCCGCGCTGGCCGCGGAGGCGCGCGCCTGCCTGGATGCCGGCGCGGCCATGATGCACATGCATGTGCGCACCGCCGAGGGCAAGCATTCGCTGGATGTGCAGGCCTATCGCGACGCGCTGGCCGCCGTGGACCGCGCCGTCGGGCGCGAAATGCTGGTGCAGGTCACCAGCGAAGCCGCCGGCGTCTACCAGGCCGCCCAGCAGATGGCCATGGTGCGCGAGCTCAAGCCCGAGGCCGTGTCCATCGGCCTGCGCGAGATCGCCGTGCCGGATATCAGCGAAAAAACACTGGCCGATTTTTTCGCCTGGATCGCCGCCGAGCGCATCATGACCCAGATCATTCTGTACAGCGCCGAAGACCTGGCCCGCTGGCAGGACTTCCGCGCGCGCGGCCTCGCGCCCGAAGGCTGCTGGTCTTTGCTCTATGTGCTGGGCCGCTATGTGGCCGGCCAGCAATCCTCGCCCCAGGACTTGCTGCCTTTTCTGCAGGTCGCCGGCCAGCCCCTGCCCTGGGCCATCTGCGCCTTCGGCCGCCAGGAGAACGCCTGCGTCACCACGGCCGCCGCCTTTGGCGGACACATGCGGGTGGGTTTCGAGAACAATCTGCTGCTGCGCGACGGCAGCATCGCCCCCGGCAATAGCGCGCTGGTGGCCCAGGCCGCCGAAGGCGGCCGGGTGCTGGGCCGGCCCCTGGCCGACGCCAGCCAGGCGCGCGACATCTATGGCGCCGTGGCCTGAGCGTCAGGCTCAGGGCTGGAAAGGCAGCGGATCGATGGGCGGCTCCATGCCGCTCATCAGCGTGCCCAGCAGGGCCGCGCTGCCGCAAGCCAGCGTAAAGCCCAGGGCGCCCTGGCCGATATTGAGCCAGAGGTTGTCGGCCACGCGGGCGCGGCCGATCAAGGGCTTGCCGGTGGGCGTGGCCGGCCGCAGGCCCGCCCAGGGGCGGGCCTGGCTCAGGTCCAGCGTCGGAAAGGCTTCGGCGACCTGGCGCTTGAGCAGGGCGATGCGCGCCGGATCGATGGCGCTGTCGCGGCTGCCGATATCCACCATGGCCGCCACGCGCAAAGCCTGGCCCACGCGGGCATAGACAATGCGGCGCTCATAATCGGTCACGCTGATGGCGGGCGCGGTCTTGTCGCCCGGCGCCAGCGGCACCGTGAGGCTATAGCCCTTCAAGGGGTAGAGCGGGACATCCTGCCCCAGCGGCTTGAGCAGCGCGCGCGTGCCCACGCCGGTCGCCAGCACCACCGCGTCGGCGCCGATATCGCCCTGGCTGGTGCGCACGGCGACCACGCGCCGTCTCTCGGTCCAGAGACTGGAGACCTGGGTATTCATCAGGCATTGCGCGTGGTTCTGCAGGCGGTCGAACAGGGCCAGCGTGAATTGATGGCAATCGCCCACCTCTTCGCTGGGCGTGTAGACGGCGCCGGCCAGGCTGCTGCCCATGCCGGCCAGCGCGGGCTCCAGCGCCAGGGTCTGCTCGGCATCCAGCACGCGCTGCTCGGCGCCCAGGCTGGCCTGGTAGGCCGCCAGCTTGCGGGCCTTGTCCAGCAGCTCGCCGCTGCGGTAGGCGATCAGCTTGCCATTGCGCAAATGGCCGAAATCCAGCTCTTCCTGCTCCAGCAGGCGATTGAGCACATCGCGGCTCAGATAGGACAGGCTCTGCAGCTGCGCGGTCGAACGCCGCGCCGTGTCGGCATTGCAGGCCAGGGCGAATTGCAGGCACCAGCGCCATTGATGCGGGTCCAGGCGGGGCCGGAAACGCAGCGGCGAATCCGAGCGCAGCAGCCAGCCCGGCACGCTGGACAGCACACCGGGGCCGGCCAGCGGCGCGACATAGCTGTAGCTCAGCTGCCCGCCATTGGCGTAGCTGGAGACTTCGGCGGGACGGGGCTGGCTGTCGATCAGCACCACCTCGTGGCCCTCGCGCGCCAGAAAATAGGCCGTGGTCACGCCGATGACCCCGGCGCCGATCACACATACCCGCATAACCTAGCAACCCTGCAGAACGGAGAGAATCCTTCATTCTCCAAGGCGGGCGGCGCGGCGGCAAATGCCTATCCGGCCAGCACCCATAACCTAAGGTTAGGCGGCGGCGCCGCGGTGCAGGCGGATGATGGCCGCCTCGGTGGGCTGCGCCACCAGTTCGGCCAGGGTGTGGCGGTCCAGGCTTTCGTAGAAAATCCGCAAGCTGTCATTCAGGACACCGGCCAGCAGGCAGGCGCCCTGCAGCGCACAGGGCGGATTGGCGCAATCGACCAGGCCGGCCTGGTGTTCCAGCACCTGCACCAGCTGGCCCAGGCGGTAGCTTTCGGCCGGCCGGGCAAGGGCCAGCCCGCCGCCCTTGCCCCGAGTGGCGGCGACCCAGCCCTGCTGCGACATGAAGTGCACCACCTTCACCAGATGATTGCGCGAGATCGCGAAGCGCTCGGCGATCTCGGGGATCGTCACGGGCTTGTCGCGTTCGCGGCACTGCGTCAGGTACATCAGGACGCGCAGGCCAAAATCGGTGAATCGGGTCAGTTGCATGGCAGTTGCGGTGAAGACGGCGCTAGCAGCCCGGCCCGCCGGTGCCGAAGGCCTCGGCGTGGATGCGTCCGGCCGGCACGCCCAGCGCGCTCAGGGCTTGGTGTTGCGCCCGCATGAAGGGCAGCGGGCCGCACAGATAATAATCGGCCTCGGGCAGCACGACATCGCCGGCGATGCGCTGCCAATCGATGCGGCCTGCGTGATCATAGTCCACGCCCTGGCGGTCGCCCTCGCCCACCTGCTCATAGAACACATGACGGCGCACATTGGGATGGCGGCGGGCGGCCTCGGCCACGGTGTCGCGCATGGCATGCGCGGACGCGGCGCGACAGGCATGGACGAAACGCAGCTCGCGCGCCGGGCCGCCATCTTTCTGGCGCTGCAGCAAGGCATTGAGCATGGACATCATCGGCGTGATGCCCACCCCGCCCGAGATCATCACCACCGGCGTATCGCCCTCGGTGTTGAGCACGAAATCTCCTTGCGGCGGCGCCACATCGAGCACATCGCCTTCCTGGATATGGTCATGCAGGCGGTTGGACACGCGCCCGGCCGGCCCCGTGCCGGCCGGCTCGCGCTTGACGGAGATGCGCAGGCTGTCCTTGCCCGGCGCATCCGACAGGCTGTATTGGCGCGGCTGCATCAGCCCCAGCTCGGGAATGTAGAGGCGCACCGACAGATACTGGCCCGGCCGGAAATCCGGCACGGCGCCGCCGTCGGCCGGGCGCAGGTAAAACGAGGTGATCTCCGCGCTTTCGGGGACTTTGCCCACGACCTTGAACCCGCGCCAGCCGGTCCAGCCGCCGTCCTTGCCGGCCGAGGCCGCATAAAGCTGCGCCTCCAGGCCCACCAGCACATCGGCCAGCTGGCCATAGGCCGCCGCCCAGGCGTCGATCAGCGCATCGCTGGCCGCCTCGCCCAGCACCTCGCGGATCGAGGCCAGCAGATGCTTGCCCACGATGGCGTAGTGCTCGGGACGGATGCCCAGGCTGACATGCTTGTGCGCGATGCGCTCCAGCACCGGACCGAGCACGGAGGGATCGTCGATGTGTTCGGCATAGGCCGCCACGGCCATGGCCAAGGCCTGCTGCTGCTGGCCGCTTTGCTGGTGCCCCTGGTTGAAGATCTGCTTGAGTTCCGGATTGCCCTGGAACATGCGGGCGTAGAAATGGCGCGTCAGGGCTTCGCCATGGGTTTTCAGGACAGGCGCCGTGGATTTGACCAACTCACGGACGGTTGCGCTCAACATACAGTGCTCCTAGATGTTGCCGGGTTTGCGGCATAAAGATGTATTTATTCTACATCTTTCAAAAACCGCGACAACTTGCCGCCCTGCCCGGCGCAGGGTTAAAACACGGGCTTTGCAGCAACCCTCAAGGATTCCCCATGAGCACCGATACGCTCAAGACCACGCTCTCCGACGCCATGAAGCAGGCGATGCGCGCCAAGGACAGCGCCCGCCTGGCGACCCTGCGCTTCCTGCTGGCCGCGGTCAAGCAGAAGGAGGTCGATGAGCGCCGCGATCTCAGCGATGCCGAGATCACCGCCATCATCGAAAAACAGGTCAAGCAGCGCCGCGAATCCATCGCCGCCTTCGAGGCCGCCGGCCGCACCGAGACCGCCGAGCAGGAAAAGGCCGAAGTCGTCGTGCTGCAGGAGTTCCTGCCGCAGGCCGCAAGCGCCGAGGAAGTCGATGCCGCCATCGCCGCGGCCATCGCCGAGGTGCAAGGCCAGGGCGTGAATGGCCCGGCGGCCATGGGCAAGATCATGGCCATCCTCAAGCCGGCCCTGGCCGGCCGCGCCGACATGTCCCAGGTCTCGCAGCAGGTCAAGGCCCGCCTGGCCTGAGGCTTGCCGCCCTAGAACGCGCCGCCGAACAGATCCGGCTGGCGCGTGCTCTCCCCGGGATCGGCGAAGTTGCTCATGCCGACCCCGGCCAGCCGATAGCGCGTCTGCGCCGGCAGATCCACTCTCGCGCACAGCCGCCGCGCAATGGCGGCCAGCTCCTCGGCCGATGATGGCGGCTGCGGCAGCGTCAGGCTGCGCGTGAGGATGCGGAAACGATCGGTCTTGAGCTTGAGCACCGCGGTGCGCCCCAGCTGGCCCTTCTTGCGCGCCTGCTCCCAGACGCGGCCAGCCAGGCGGTCCAGGGCCTCGCCCAGTTCGGACAAGCGCAGATCGCGCTCGAAGGTGGTCTCGGAAGAGACCTGCTGCAAGGGCTGGTCGGCTTGCACCTCGCGCTCGTCCACGCCCCGCGCCAGCTCATACAGGCGTGTGCCGTAGCGGCCGAAATGATGCTCCAGCTCGGCCAGCTCCCGGGTGGCGAGATCGCCCACGGTCTGCACGCCCAGGGCCTCCAGCCGCGCCTGCGTCACCTTGCCCACGCCAGGCACTTTGCGCACCGGCAGCGGCGCCAGGAAATCCAGCACCCGCGAGGGCCGGACCACGAAGAGGCCATCCGGTTTATTCCAGTCCGAAGCGATCTTGGCCAGGAATTTATTGGGCGCCACGCCGGCCGAGGCCGTCAGGCCGGTTTCCGCGCGGATCTGGGCGCGGATGGCTTCGGCCACCGCCGTGGCCGAGGGCAGGCCGAGCTTGTTGACCGTGACATCGAGATAGGCCTCGTCCAGCGACAGCGGCTCGATCAGGTCGGTATGGCGGGCGAATATCTCGCGCACCTGCCTGGAGACGGCCCGGTAGCGGTTGAAGTCCGGCGGCACATAGATGGCGTCCGGGCACAGGCGCCGCGCGCGCGACACCGCCATGGCCGAGTGCACGCCAAAGGGCCGCGCCTCATAGGAGGCGGCGCAGACCACCGAGCGCGCCCCCGTCCAGGCCACGATGACCGGCAGGCCCTTGAGTTCCGGGCGGTCGCGTTGCTCGACGGAGGCATAGAAAGCGTCCATGTCGATATGCACGATTTTGCGGGTCGGGGCGGTCATGGCAAGCGCGCGGCCCTGTCGGCCGGCCGGACTACTGGATAAATATACGGTAGCGCTATTATGACCGAGACTGACCACGCAGGGGACAGCCGCCTGGGGCCGCCGGGGGTTTCGCGCTACAGTGCAGGGTTTGTCGCCACACCGGCCCCTCGGGCCGCTTTCCCCATGACGCAACAGAACACGACAGACCGCGCGCCCACGGATTATTTCGGCCTGGAAATCCCCCTGATGGACTACCTGGGGCTGATCCCCGAATCCGTCGACAACGGCGTGGCGCGCTGCCGCCTGCCCTGGCGGCGCGAGCTGACCAACAGCCGCGGCCATGTGCACGGCGGCACCATGATGAGCGTGCTGGATTTCACCCTGAGCGCGGCGGCGCGGGGCAATCAGGCCGAGGTCGGCATGGCCACCATCGACATGACCACCAGCTTCATGGCGCCGGGCCTGGGCGATCTGGTCGTCGAGGCGCGCTGCCTGCGCAAGGGCAACTCCATCGCCTTCTGCGAAGGCGAGATCCGCGACGAAAAAGGCCAGCTGGTGGCCAAGGCCTCGGCCACCTTCAAGCTGGTCGCGCAGCGCCTGGGCGGCAACTGAGCCGCGCCCCCCGCCTTAGCGCGGCTGGGGCAGCTTCCAGACTTCTTCCTTGGGCTGGGGGTCGCCCGGCATATAGGCCACGCAGGAGGGCACGCCAAAGGTGATGGCCTCCTTCATGGCGCGCAGGGCGTCGGCATTCCAGATGCTGCGCCCCCACATATTGATGCGCACGGCCGACGAGGCCGGCCCGGTCGAGGTGATCTCCACGCGCGTCATTTCGTTGCTGCCGAAAGGCGCGAGCACGCGCATCAGGGCCGAACGCTCATTGACCTGGCCGTCCACCCGGTAGCCGCCCTGGCCGACCAGGCAGCGCTCGGCTTGCGCCACGGCGGCGTCATAGGCCGACTGAACCGACACCTGGGCCTGCATGTCGGCCGACAGCGCGCCGCCGTTGGGGCCGGATCCGACCGCGCACCCGGCCAGAACCAGGACGGCGGCGGCAAGCGGGATGGCTTTCAACATGATTCCTCTCCATAGACTGCGGCGGATTATCCCGCATTCGGGCCGGTTCGACACCTGTCCGGCGGCTGTGGCATGATCGAAGACCCCAGGCGCCCGCCCCGCTGCGGGCGCGGCGCACGCTTTCCGGAGGTCATCTTGCTCAAAACCCTCACGCGCAGTCTCCTGGCCGCCGGCCTCATCGGCGCCACCCTGGGCGCCGCGGCCCAGCCGCCGCGCCAATACCCCCTGAAAGACTTCTTCCGCAACCCGGAGAAGGGATTCTTCCGTCTGGCCGACGACGGCAAGACCCTGGGCTTCATGCAACCGGTCAGCATCGAAGGCAGCCCGCCGCGCATGAACATCTATGTGCAGCCGCTGGCCGGCGGCCAGCCGCAAGGCCAGGCCCGCAAACTCACCAGCGAAAGCCTGCGCGACATCAGCAACTTCTTCTGGAAAGGCTCGCACACCGTGCTCTACCAGAAGGACTTCGGCGGCGACGAGAACTTCCACGTGGTGGCCGTGGACATCCGCGACGGCAAGGTCACCGACCTCACGCCCTTCGAAGGCGTGCGGGCCGGCATCGAGGACGACCTGCCCGATGATCCCGACCACATCCTGATCTCGCACAACCAGCGCGACCCCCAGGTCTTCGATGTCTACCGCGTCAACGTCCATACCGGCCAGGCCACGCGCGTGGCCGAGAATCCCGGCAATGTGGTCGGCTGGCAGACCGACCACCAGGGCCGCGTGCGCGCGGCGGTCACCAGCGACGGGCTGAACACCACCCTGCTCTACCGCGACGACGAGCAATCGCCCTTCCGCCCCATTATTACCACCGACTACCGCACCAGCGTCAGTCCGTCCTTTTTCACGTTTGACGACAAAAAGCTCTACGCGCTGTCCAACCGCGGCCGCGATCGCCTGGCGCTGGTCGTGATCGACCCGGCCAGTCCCGACGTCGAAGAAAAAATCTTCGAGCCCGACATGGTGGACCTGGACGCGGCCGGCTACTCGCGCAAGCGCAAAGTCCTGACGCTGGCGGCCTACCAGACCGACAAGCCGCAATACCGCTTCTTCGACGCGGAAACCCGCCAGCTGTTCGAGCGGCTCAAGCAGCACCTGCCCGGCTATGAGTTCGCCCTGCAAAGCTGGAACCGCGCCGAAGACACCTTCATCGTCGCGGCCTATAACGACCGCACCCCGGGAGTGCGCTATCTCTACGATGCCGCCCAGGACAAGCTGCATGAGCTGGCCGTCATCAATCCGGCCCTGCCCGAAGCCGACATGGCCACGGTGCGGCCCATCCAATACACCGCGCGCGACGGCCTGACCATCCATGGCTACCTGACCCTGCCCAAGGGCCGCGACCCCAAGCACCTCGCCTGCATCGTCAATCCGCACGGCGGGCCATGGGCGCGCGACAGCTGGGGCTACAACCCCGAGGTGCAATTCCTGGCCAACCGGGGCTTCTGCATCCTGCAAATGAACTTCCGGGGCTCGACCGGCTATGGCCGCAAATTCTGGGAGGCCAGCTTCGGCCAATGGGGTCTGGCCATGCAGGACGACATCACCGACGGCGTCAAGTGGCTGATCGAACAAGGCATCGCCGATCCCAAGCGCATCGGCATCTACGGCGGCAGCTACGGCGGCTACGCCACGCTGGCCGGCGTCGCCTTCACCCCCGATCTGTATGCCGCGGCCGTGGACTACGTGGGCGTGTCCAATCTGTTCACCTTCATGCAGACCATCCCGCCCTACTGGAAACCCATGCTCGAAAAAATGCAGGACATGGTGGGCGATCCGCTGCGGGACAAGGAGCGCCTGACGGCCACCTCGCCGGCCCTGCATGCCGACCACATCAAGACGCCGCTGTTCATCGCCCAGGGCGCCAAGGATCCGCGCGTCAACAAGGCCGAGAGCGACCAGATCGTCGAGGCGCTGCGCCGCCGCGGCGTCGATGTCGAATACATGGTGAAAGAAAACGAAGGCCATGGTTTCCATAACGAAGAGAACAAATTCGAGTTCTATGCGGCCATGGAAAAATTCTTCGTCGAACACCTCAAGCCCTGAAACCGGGCGCGCGGGCGCGTAAAATAAGGGGGATGCCGCCCTGGGCGGCGTCCCTTTTTTATCTCGCGCAAGCCCGCCGGCCCTGCCCGCCATGTTTGGTTACGGAAACCTTTGGCCCCCCAGGCCGGTCTATGCGGTTCTGCCCTAGAATCGGCTCCGATGAATCACGCACCGCAATCCCCGGACCGCCAGGCCAAGCCCGGCGGCAAACGACGTCTACTCATTCAAGCAGGTATCGCCGCGGCCGGCCTGGCGCTGGCCGGCGTGCTCACGCTGGGCCTGGCCCTGGCGCTGGCCTGGCCCAGCCTGCCGGAGCTGCACGCCATGACGGACTACCGTCCCCGGGTGCCGCTGCGCGTCTACACGGCCGACAAGGTCCTGATCGGCGAGTTCGGCGAAGAACACCGCAATGTGCTGCGCTTTGACGAAATCCCCGAAGTGATGCGCCATGCCGTGCTGGCCGCCGAGGATGACCGCTTCTATGAGCACAACGGCATAGACTGGACCGGCGTGCTGCGCGCCGGCCTGACCAACCTGGTCAAGATGTCCAAGACCCAGGGCGCCAGCACCATCACCATGCAGGTGGCGCGCAATTTCTATCTGTCGTCCGAAAAAACCTATTCGCGCAAGTTCTACGAGCTGCTGCTCACCTACAAAATCGAATCCGAGCTCACCAAGGACCAGATCCTCGAGCTCTACATGAACCAGATCTACCTGGGCCACCGCGCCTATGGGTTCGCCGCCGCCGCGCGCACCTATTTCGGCAAGGCGCTGGCCGACGTCACGCCCGCCGAGGCCGCCATGCTGGCCGGCATCCCCAAGGCGCCCTCGCGTTCCAATCCCCTGTCCAATTTCGGGCGCGCCAAGGCGCGGCAAGGCTATGTGCTGGGCCGCATGCAGGCGCTGGGCTTTCTCACGCCCGAACAGGTGACCGAGGCGCGCGCCGAGAAGATCGTGCTGCGCGGCGCCGAGGGCGGCCCCACGCACGGCTATGCCGTGCGTGGCGAATATCCCGCCGAAATGGCCCGCCAGCTGATGTATGGCGTCTTCAAAGAGGATGCCTATACGCGCGGCATCGACGTCTACACCACCATCGATTCCAAGGCCCAGCAGGCGGCCTACCAGGCCGTGCGCGATGGCGTGCTGGACTACACGCGCCGCGCGCCCTACCCCGGCCCCGAAGGCCAGGTGGACCTGCCCGATGGCATCGAGAGCGATGCCCAGGCGCTGGACGACGTGCTCGACGGCGTCCAGGAAGAACATCCCGACAGCGACGGCCTGTTTGCCGCCGTCGTGCTCTCGGCCAGCCCCGGCGAGGTCAAGGTCGCCCGCAGCAGCAACGACATCGTCGCCATCAACGACAAGAAGGCGCTGGCCGTGGTGGCGCGCGCCCTCAATCCCAAGGCCGACGCCAGCCTGCGCCTGCGGCGCGGCTCGGTGGTCTATATCCACAAAAACGCCGACAACTGGGAAATCATCAACATGCCGGCCCTGCAGGCCGCCCTGGTCTCGCTGCGGCCGCAGGACGGCGCGATCCGCGCCATGGTGGGCGGCTTCGATTACTACCGGGGCTCGTTCAACCGCGTGACGCAGGCCTGGCGCCAGCCCGGCTCGACCATCAAGCCCTTCATCTATGCCGCCGCGCTGGAGCGCGGCTTCACGCCGGGCACCCAGATCTCCGACCAGCCCTTCATGCTGACCGCCGCGCAGACCGGCTCGCGAGACTGGCAGCCCAAGAACGACAACAACCAATACGAGCCCATGCTGACCCTGCGCGAAGGGCTCTACCGCTCCAGGAACATGGTCTCGATCCGGCTGCTGCAGGCCATCACGCCGCAGTACGGCCAGGAGTATCTGACGCGCTTTGGCTTCGACCGCGAGCGCTGGCCGGCGGTGCTGCCCATCGCCCTGGGCGCCGGCGCCGCCACGCCGCTGCAGGTGGCCAATGCCTACAGTGTCTTCGCCAATGGCGGCTACCTGCTCACCCCCTTCCTGATCGATCGCGTCACCGACCGCTCGGGCAAGGTGCTGATGCAGGCCAAGCCCGTGGTGGCCGGCGACGAGGCCGCGCGCGCCATCGATCCGCGCACCGCCTGGCTGGTCGACGACATCATGCATGACACCACGGTCAAGGGCACGGCCGCGCGCGTGCACCGCAGCCTCAAGCGCGAGGACCTGGCCGGCAAGACCGGCACGACCAACGGCTCGGTCGACGTCTGGTTCTCCGGCTATAACCGCGACATGGTCACCACGGTCTGGATGGGCTTTGACCAGCCGCGCAGCCTGGGCAGCAATGAGTTCGGCAGCGGCCTGGCCCTGACCACCTGGCTGGACTACGCCAGCCCCATGCTCAAGGGCGTGGCCGAGACGCCGCGCGCGCCAAGGCCGCAGGGCCTGATCGCCGACAACGGCAATTACTACTACACCGAGTTTTCGCCAGGCCAGGCCATCGCGGCCCTGGACTTGAGCACGGGCGATTCGCTGTCCGACTTCCTGAACAACTTCCGCCCCTCCGACGACAGCGACACCCGCGTCAGGCAGCCCGGCCAGACGGCGCCCCCGCCCCTGAGCATCCCGGTGCCGGCCGCGCCGCCCGTCTCGCAGGCCGCGCCCTCCCCCGCGGCGGGCACCCCGGTCAACGGCCTGGGCGCCGTGCACGTGCCCCGCGCCATCTCGGCGCAGCCGCTATAGGGCCGGGCCGGCGCGCGCCGGCCGCGGCCAGGCGCTAAGGCTGCCCAGCTCCAGCAGGGTGAAATACCCCTCGTCCCGCCAACCGCCGGTATCGATGTGATAGACATTGCCCAGCACGACCGGCTCGGGCACCGGCGTGTGGCCGGCCACCACGGCCCGCACATTGGCCACCCCTGACACATCCCCCTGGGCCAGCCGGTCGCGTGACCACTGGGCGCGTCCCCGCGCGCGCCGCCGATGCGCATGCATCGTCCCCGCCAGGCGCGACCAGTCGCGCACCGGGCTGTCGGCGTGCAGCAGGCCGACGAGACCGGCGGCCGTCTCCAGTTCGATCACCACGGGCAGCGCTTCGTAGCGCCGCGCCAGCAGGCGCTGGCGCTCGGGCGGCAGGTCCAGGAACCAGCCGCCGCCGTAGCGCCGCCAATTGTCCTCGTCGACCAGGCCATTGCGGACGTGGCGCACGGCCAGATCTTCATGATTGCCCTGGACCGCGAAAAACCAGGGCTCGTCCAGCCAGGCGATGGCCGACTCGCTCTGCGGGCCCCGGTCTATCAAATCCCCGACGGAAAACAGGCGGTCGCGCGCGGGATCGAAACCATAACGGTCCAGCGCCTCGCGCAGGCGCGAAAAATGGCCATGGATGTCGCCCACGGCGAGGTCGCGGCCGCGGGGATTGGCCGGCAGGCGGAGAATGCCGCCGGCATCGGGAATATGGGTGGACAGCATGAAGGGAATTAAACCACCGCCCTCTGCCCAGTCACAGCATCTTGATTTATGATGTTGCGAATGCCTATTATTCTTGATTCTTTTCCGGAAGCCGCGCCATGACCGCCGCCGCAAAAATCAAAACCTGGTACCTGGTCCATAAATGGACCAGCCTGGTCTGCACGCTGTTTCTCTTCGTCATCTGTGTCACGGGGCTGCCGCTCATCTTCCATCACGAGATCGAGCATCTGCTCGACGAAGGCAAGCCCATCGTCGAGATGCCGGAAGGCACGCCCATGGCCAGCGTGGACAAGGTCGTGGCCACCGCCAGGGCCCAATACCCCGGCGAACTGGTCGACTACGTCTACTTCGACCCCGACGAGCCCCAGGCCTATGTGGGCATGACGCCCGACCAGACCCGCGCGCGCGAGCTGGGCCACGCCGTGCGCGTGGACACGCGCACGGCCGAGCTGCTGCACGACGGCCCGCTCTACAGCGAGGACCGCTTCTCCTTCATGGGGATCATGCTGTCGCTGCATGTCGATCTCTTCGCGGGGCTGGCGGGCGAGCTGTTTCTCGGCTTCATGGGGCTGCTGTTCTGTATCGCCATTGTCTCCGGGGTCGTGCTCTACGGCCCCTTCATGAAAAAGCTGGAATTCGGCACGGTGCGCGCCGGGCGCTCGGCCCGCATCAAATGGCTGGACCTGCACAATCTGCTGGGCGTTGTCACGCTGGTCTGGGCCTTCGTCGTCGGGCTGACCGGCGTCATCAACGAGCTGTCCACGCCGCTGTTCCGTCTCTGGCAGGCCACCGAACTGACCGCCCTGCTCGAGCCCTACCAAGGCAAACCCGTGCCCAAGCAGCTGGCCGCCCCCCAGGCCGTGGCCGACGCCGCGCTGGCCGCCCTGCCCGGCACCAAGATCACCACCATCGCCTATCCGGGCAATCTCTTCGGCAGCCCGCAGCACTTCACCGTCTGGATGCGCGGCGACAGCCCGCTGACCTCCAAGCTGCATACCCCCGTGCTGATAGACGGCGTGAGCGGCGAGCTGACCAAGGTGGCGCAGATGCCGTGGTATCTGACCGCCCTGGAGCTCTCCCGCCCCCTGCACTTCGGCGACTACGGCGGCATGCCGCTGAAAATCCTCTGGGCCATCCTGGACCTCATCACCATCGTGGTGCTGGCCAGCGGCCTGTATCTCTGGATCGCCCGCCGCAAGGCCACCGACGCGCGCGTGGCCGAGCTGGTGCGCAAACATGAGCAGGCCGCCGCGCCGCAAGGCAGGCCCGCATGACGCCCCGCCGGCAATTCTGGTTCGTCTGGGGCGCGCCCATCTACCTGGGCCTCTTGGCCGTCTTCGGCCTGCTGGCCGCCCTGCTGGGCACGGGCCCGTGGCATTGGGCCTCCTGGGGCGCGCTGACCTGGCCCCTGCTGGTGATCGCCTGGCACTGGCTGCGTCCGCGCCGTCAAAACGCCCGGACCTAACCGCGCCAGGGCGGACTCAGCGCCTGGCCTGGGTGAAACCAGCCACCGGATGCGGCACATAGGCCGCCTCCAGCCGCGCGATCTCGTCGGCGTCGAGCTTGAGCGCGAGCGCGGCCTGGGCGTCCTGCAGATGCCCCGGACGGCTGGCGCCGATGATGGGCGCGGTCACGGCCGGCTGATGCAGCAGCCAGGCCAGGGCGACCTGGGCGCGCGAGACGCCGCGCGCCGCGGCCACATCGGCCACGGCCTGCACCACCTGGCGGTCCGAATCGGCGGTGGCGCGATAGATGCTCTGCAGGACCTCGTCGGTCTCGGCCCGGTGGCTGCTCTCGTCCCAATCGCGGGTCAGCTTGCCGCGGGCCAGCGGGCTCCAGGGCAGCACGCCGATTTTCTGGTCGGCGCACAGGCCCAGCATCTCGCGCTCTTCTTCGCGGTAGATCAGGTTGTAGTGGTTCTGCATGGTCACGAAGCGCGCCCAGCCTCGCTGCTCCGACAGGAACAAGGCGCGCGCAAACTGCCAGGCGTGCATGGACGAGGCGCCGATGTAGCGCGCCTTGCCCGCGCGCACCACGTCGTTCAAGGCCTCCAGCGTTTCTTCGATGGGCGTCTCGTCATCCCAGCGATGGATCTGGTAG
Organism: Bordetella pseudohinzii; assembly: GCF_000657795.2. Taxonomy (GTDB): domain Bacteria; phylum Pseudomonadota; class Gammaproteobacteria; order Burkholderiales; family Burkholderiaceae_B; genus Bordetella; species Bordetella pseudohinzii. Next base: position 81,506 of record NZ_JHEP02000010.1, on the reverse strand, counting down.
AGATCCACATAGTCGGTGCCCAGGCGGCGCAGACTGGCGTCGATCTCGCGCATGATGGCCTTGCGCGACAGGCCTCCCGCATGGCCAGCGACCGGGAAATACACCTTGGTGGCGATGACGACCTCATCGCGGTTGACGAAGTCGCGCAGCGCCCGCCCCACGATTTCCTCGCTGGAGCCGTCCGAATAGCTGTTGGCCGTGTCGAAGAAATTGATCCCCATGTCCAGCGCCTGGCGCAATAGCGGCCGGCTCTGCGCCTCGTCCAGCGTCCAGGGATGTTTGCCGCGCTGGGGCTCGCCATAAGTCATGCAGCCCAGGCAGAGCCGCGAGACCTTCAGGCCGGTATTGCCCAATTTGACGTATTGCATGCTTTAACCCTTGAACACGGCCGGATCCGGGCCCAGCCGCTTGCCGGTGGGCAGGCCGTCGATGGCCTGCATGTCCTCAGTGCTGAGGTCGAAGTCGAACACATCGATGTTGGCCCGGATGCGCGCGGGCGTGACGGACTTGGGGATCACGATCAAGCCGCTTTGCAGATGCCAGCGCAGGATCACCTGCGCGGCGCTCTTGCCCAGGCGCCGGGCGATCGCGCCTATGGTCTCGTCGTGCAGGGCCGTGCCCTGGCCCAGCGGGCTCCAGGACTCCGTGGCGATGCCATGATCGGCATGGAAAGCGCGCAGCTCGCGCTGCGCAAAACCCGGATGCAGTTCGATCTGGTTGACGGCCGGAATGACGTCGGTGGCCTCCATCAGCAGCGTCAGGTTCTCGCGCGTGAAGTTGGACACCCCGATGGAACGGGTCAGGCCGGCCTCGCGCAGCTCGATCATGGCGCGCCAGGCGTCCACGAAGGCGGTGCTGCCGGCCACCGGCCAATGGATGAGGTAGAGATCGACGTAGTCCAGGTCGAGCTTGCGCAGGCTTTCCTCGAGCGCCTGGCGGGCATGCTGGTGGCGGTCGTTCCAGAGCTTGGTGGTCACGAACAGCGCATCGCGGGCGATGCCGCCGGCCTTCAGGCCCTCGCCCACGCCGGCCTCATTGCCGTAGATGGCGGCGGTGTCCACCGAGCGGTAGCCGGCCGCCAGGGCGGCCTGCACCGCCGCGTTGGCCTCGCCGTTGGGGACTTGCCAGACGCCCAGCCCGAGCTGGGGTATGGAATTGCCGTCGTTCAACGGCATGACAGGAACGCTAGTCGCCATACAACCTCCTGGAATAGACCCGCCCCTTCAGCCGGCAGCGGTATTGCAGACCATCATAGCGTCGTGGACGATAATCCGGAGATTTCCCCTATCGCGCGGCTGGAAATGCCGCTCGCCCTCGCCCCCTATGCCCTCCTCGACCTTTACGCAAGCGCCGCGCGGCGGCCTGGCCACCATCCGCACCCTGCTGCCCTATCTCTGGCCGCCCGGCCAGCCGGGCCTGAAGGCGCGCGTGGTGCTGGCCGTGCTCAGCCTGATCATCGCCAAGGTCGCGTTGGTCTATGTCCCCATCCTGTACAAGCAAGCCATCGACGCGCTGGGCCAGGGCACGCCGGGCGCGCTGGCCGTGCCCGTGGGCCTGATCCTGGCCTATGGCGCGGCGCGCGTGCTGTCCCTGCTGTTTTCGGAGTTGCGCGACGCCATCTTCGCCCGCGTGGCGCAGCACGCCATCCGCGCGGTGGGCCTGCAGATCTTCCGCCACCTGCACGGCCTGGGCCTGCGCTTTCACCTTGAACGCCAGACCGGCGGCCTGACGCGCGCCATCGAGCGCGGCACCAAGGGCATCCAGACCCTGCTGACCTTTCTGCTCTTTAACGTCCTGCCCACCTTCTTCGAGATCGGGCTGGTCTGCGCGGTGCTCTGGAAGATGTTCGACGGCTGGCTGGCCCTGGCCACCGGCCTGACGGTCACGCTCTACCTGGCCTATACCTTGATCGTGACCGAGTGGCGCGCCAAGTTCCGCCGCCAGATGAATGAAACCGACTCCCAGGCCAATACCAAGGCCGTGGAAAGCCTGCTGAACTACGAAACGGTCAAGTATTTCGGCAATGAAGAGCACGAGGCGCGCCGCTATGACAGCTCGCTGCGCAGCTATGAGCGCGCCGCCGTGCGCAGCCAGGTCAGCCTGTCCATCCTGAACATCGGCCAGGCGCTCATCATCTCGGCCGGCCTGACCGTGGTCATGTGGATGGCCGCCCAAGGCATCGCCCAGGGCCGCTATACCTTGGGCGACTTCGTGCTGGTCAATACCTATCTGCTGCAGCTCTATGATCCCTTGAGCTTCTTCGGCTTCATCTACCGCGAGATCAAGCAGGCGCTCATCGATATGGAGCGCATGTTCGAGCTCCTGGGCCAGGACCGCGAGGTGGCCGACAAAGCCGGCGCGCCGGCGCTGCGGCTGCAAGGCGGCGCCATCGAGTTCCGCGACGTGGTGTTCGGCTACGACGACCGCCGCCCCATTCTCAAGGGCGTCAGCTTCAAGGTGCCGGCCGGCAAGACCGTGGCCGTGGTGGGCAGCTCCGGCGCGGGCAAGTCCACCCTGGCCCGCCTGCTGTTCCGCTTCTATGACGTCAAGGAGGGCGCCATCCTGATCGACGGCCAGGACATCCGCGATGTCAGGCAGGACAGCCTGCGCGCCGCCATCGGCGTCGTGCCGCAGGACACGGTGCTCTTTAACGACAGCATCCAGTACAACATCGCCTATGGCCGTCCCGAGGCCAGCGAGGCCGAGATCCAGGCGGCCGCCCGCCTGGCCCATATCCACGAGCTGATCATGAGCATGCCGGAAGGCTATCGCACCGTCGTGGGCGAGCGCGGGCTGAAGCTGTCGGGCGGGGAAAAACAGCGCGTGGCCATCGCCCGCACCATCCTCAAGAATCCCTGCATCTTCCTCTTTGACGAGGCCACCAGCGCGCTGGACTCGCACACCGAGCGCGAGATCCAGGACAACCTGCGCGAAGTCAGCCAGGGCCGCAGCACGCTCATCATCGCCCATCGCCTCTCGACCATCGCCGATGCCGACGACATCATCGTGCTGGGCGACGGGCGCGTGGTGGAGCGCGGCCGCCATGCCGAGTTGCTGGCGCGCAAGGGCGTCTATGCCAGCATGTGGGCGCGCCAGCGGGAGTCAGGGGCTCCCATCGCCATCTGAGCGGCGGGCGCCCATGGCAAAATGGGCGCCTGTTTGCTTTCGGAACACCTGTATGTCCCAATCCTGCGCCGTGCGCGTGTGCGACGCGCAATCCCTGGTCGATGGCGGCCTGGGCGTCAAGCTGCCCGTCACCGATGGCGCGGGCCGCGGCACGGTCTTCTTTGTCCGCTACCAGGGCAAGGTCTATGGCTATCTCAACCGCTGCACCCACATCGGCGTCGAAATGGACTGGGAAAACAGCTTTTTCACGCGCGCGGGCGATCTGCTCATGTGCGCCCGCCATGGCGCCACCTTCCATCCGGACACGGGGGTGTGCGTGGGCGGCGCCGCGAGAAACAGCCGCTTGACCGCCCTGCAGGTCGAAGAGCGCGACGGCGCGGTCTATTGGCAGCCGGCCGGCAAGATACAGCCGCTCTGATACGGCTTCAATCTTCCTCGGGCGGCACCCAGGCCGCATCCGGCAGCGGGTCGGGCACGCCCTCCTCCGTGACGAGGCGCACCTGGTCCAGGGCATTGCGCGCGGCCGACATGGCCTCGACCGTGCTGCGGAAACGCCGCGACAGAAAGATCTCGAACACCAGCGGCGCCTCGGGTGGCGGGGCCGTCTCGCCCTCGGGCGGAGGCGGGCCGGGCAGGCGCGAGGTCTCGATGAAGGCGCGCGGCGGGGTCCGGCCCTGGGCCTGGGTGGCATAGGCCACGATGCTGAAGCCGTTCAGTACCTTCTGCGCCATCATGCGTCCTTTATTGACCGGTCACGACACCAGGGCTTGACGGCCGGCGTGGCGTGCAACTTAAATGCGCCGCTCATGGCGCCAGGCGGAAACCCAGATCCGCCCCCCATTTATCCGTCTCGCGCAGCCACTTGGCCCCGCACTCGATGCAGCGAAAATGGTCTTCACGATGGGACTCGCGCCCACGCTGCGTGGGCTGCGTGTACCCCTGGTGGCCCAGCTGCTGATGCGGGGCGACGCCAGAAAGCCCGGGCTGGATAGACTGGCACGCAGGACACATCACACTCATGGCTTCCCTCTTCAACAATTTCCAAATTGTAAGGGATAGCCACAAAACAGGCCTGCGAAGTAACGAATGACGTCAGCCCCCCACCGCGATCAGGGCTGAGCGATGTAACCCGTCCAGAGGTGGTACGGCGTGGTGCTTGGCATATCGCGCCGCAGGACTTCGCCGTCCGGGCCCAGCAGCTCGTGCCAGCCGCCGGCGTGCAGAAAACGTCCGCGCAGGGCCTGCAGCTGTCTTGCGCGCTGGGGACTGGACAGCAGGGCCAGATACCGCGCGTACTCGGTCTGGGCCCAGATGCGCTGCCGGGCGTCGAGCACCGTGCCATCCGGCGCCAGCGCGGCGCAGACGCCACAGGTCTGGGGCGACACCCCATGGGCCTCGGCCCAGGCCGCCGCCCGGGGCAGCACCGCGGCCAGCTCCAGCCCGGCGAAGACCTCGGGCGCGCTGTCGAGCAGCGCATACCATTCGAACTGGTGGCCGGGCTCGATGCGATTGTCCGGCTCGCCTCGCGCCAATTCCAGCACGCAATGCGTGCCCGCATCGACGTAGACATCGAAGACCTGCTGCGCCAGCTCGCGCAGGCGTTGCGCGAACCAGGCCGGCTCGACCAGCGCGGCCGCCGCCAGATAGGCCTCGGTCAGGTGCATGACGGGGTTCTGCTCATGGCCGCGCAGCGCTTGGCCGTCCGCCGCGCGGGCGGCGATATACAGGCCTTGCGCATCGCGAAAGCGGCTCTCGATATCGCGCACCGTCGCCAGCAGCAGCTGGTGTGCGTCGCTGCGCCGCGTGCGCTCGAAGAAAACCGCGCAGGCCAGCACCACGAAGGCGTGGGTGTAGAGGTCCTGCGTCGTGTCCAGGGGCTGGCCTGCGGCATCGACGCTGTAGTACCACCCTCCCGCCGGATTGCGGAAATACCGCGACAGGGCATCGAACAAACGGCTGGCGTGCGCCTGGCCTTGCGGCGCGCGCGCATAAATGAAGATCTGGCGCGCACAGGCCATGGCGCGATAGCGCGTGACCGGCAAGGGCCGCGACGTCGCGCCGTCCAGGGCCTCGACAGGCAAAGCGAGCTGGGTGTTGAAACCGGCGTTGCGCCACAGGGGCAGCACGACGTCGCCATAATGCTGGCGCAAGGCAGACAGGATGTCGGGGAGAACGGATTGGGACATGCTTGCTGGCAAAGAGGGGCATCGCAATCGACTTGCAGGATAACCCAAGTCGCCGCATGCCCCCCAGAAACGACGAGGGCCGGCCCCGCTACAGGGACCGGCCCGATCGTCAACAATGGTCAAGTTTCAGCGATAGACGTTCTCGCGCAGCCAATCCTGCGCAAAAGACTCTGCACGATCGCGCGCTTCATCGAGCGAAGCGCACTGGCCCAGGTAGGAAAACGCGGCGTCAATCTCGGTGCCGCCTTCGGCCGTCACGGTCAGCAAAACCCCATATCCGCCTGTGTCCATCGCGGCGGTAGACAGGTCTATCAGTACTTCCTGGTCGCGAAGCTGCATGGCGTCCTCCCAGTTTGCTTCAAGCCGGCCGGCTGGCCGTCTTGTGGAGGGCGGAAACTTCCCGCCTTTATTTCTTGGACTGTCCCAATGCCTGCAAGTTCAACCATCCGATGAGCGAGTCGCGCAACAGTGTGTTCCGTTATTCCCCTTAATGGCGATGAATCGCTCCCGGTCCTTCCATGTGCAGCGCCAGCCTGCCTTTCTCGGTGATCACCAGCTGGCCCTGCTCACCGCGCTGGACACAGCGCAGCGTCAACAACGCTTCGGCGAAATTCTCCGGCACCTGCGCCTCACTGCCCTGCTCGGCAATGATTTGCAGCCAATAGGCCAATTCTCCTTGTTGAAACGGGTGCCTCGCCATCTGAACCTCGGAAATCTGAAAGCGCAGAACATATCATGCCCGCTTCCGGCGCCTTGCGGGCGCCTGAAACAATTTTCCCCTTGCGGCCGGCATGGCATCGCACTACATTGAAATCGCCGAGCTGCTGACACCCATTGCGTGCGCGAGCCGGCAAGAGCGCCCCAGACTCATCCGCGAGCTGGGGCGCTCTTCATTCGGGCCGCGCCCCGCTGGCCTGGCCTGGCCTGGCCTGGCCTGGAGACAGTGTGCCGCTTGGGACCCGTCCGGGCCTCTCAAAGTGCAAGCCTTCCCGTCCTTTCTTGACTTGCCGGCCGCGCCACGCGGCGGACCGGCAACACGCCCCTACCCCTTTCTACATTGCGCAAGGTTTGCGCACCGCAATACTGCGGCGCACCATTTTTACCCTCGCGGCCCTGGAATGAGGCTGTTCCCCTGGCGCCCACCCTGGGATGGCGGCCTGGCGCCGCGCTTGACGCGGCGCAACCGGACTATCGAGCGCAGCGCAGCATGGCTGGCCGCCGCCTGATCCGCCCCTGGAAAACCCTAGGACACTTTCAGCCCAAGCGGCGCACAATGAAATCACAACAGCATGAACAAGGCGCCGCGACCCCGCGACGCCGTTGTACCCCTAGAGGGTGTGACGGAGGCAACATGACTTATGTAGCAGTCTGTTCGTTGTTGGTGATCCTGGCCATCGTCGGCCTCGTCGTGAAAACCTGGCAGTCAGCGGGGACCGAAGTGGCGGCGAAGATGTCCGCCGCCCTGGCGGGATCGACATATGCCTTTCTTCTGATCATACCGTTGGGCTTTCTGCTCGTATCGTCCCTGGAGTAAGGCGCAAAAAAGATCCCGGCCAGACCGGGATCTTTTTTGGACGCGGCGGCGCCGCGGTCAATGGCGCCGGCGTATGGCGCCCGCCACGCGCCCCAGCAGATAGGCGGCCACGCCCACCGCCACCAGCGCGCCCACCGGATGGCGCCGCACCAGCGACTGCACGGTATCGGCCACATCATCGATGCTGTCGGCGGCCGTGCCCATCGCGCCCTGCACCTTGCCTTCGATCTGGTGCGCCAGGCCTCGCGCGCGCAAGCGGGCATCCTCCAGTATCGTGCCGGCCGTCTCTTCGCTGCGGCCCGCCAGCTCCTTCATCTTGCCTGTCACCGTATCTATCGACATCGTCAGCTCCTGTGATGGCGCCGCCCCCCACGGGCGGCGCGCCAGCACTACAGATCCAGCTTGTTGATCTTAGCGCCTTCCAGCGAGACTCCCGCCATCAGGCCGGTGTTATTCATGACAAAGCCCACCACCGGCTGCTGCGCCGTGTTGGTGTCGATGCGGCCGTTGGCGCCGATATTGGCCACCGCCACCGAGGCATCGGCGCCGACGGTCCAGCCATTGCTCTTGCGGAAGCTATCCAGGGCGTCCTGCGTCATGAAGAGCAGGATGACCGCCTTGGACTGCGCGCCGGCCTGAAAGCCCACCGACCCCGCCGTCGTGCTGTAGTAGCCGGCATTGGCGCCGCCCACGCGCAACACGCCCTTGCCGTACTGCGCGCCGACAATAAAGCTGCCGCTCACCACCGCCGGGAAGACCAGCACCCCCTTGGCTTTTTGCACCAGGCCGCGCGCATCGGGCGACGCCTGGTTCAGGCGCGACAAGGCGCTGTCGGCGCCCGAGTTGATTTCCTGCCGCTGGCTCGCGGCCGTGCCGCTGTCCTCGGGCTTGGTCGTCGTGCAACCCGTGAATACCAGCCCTGCCAGCGCCACCGCCGCGGCGGCCATCCCCGCGCGCCGGGTTCGAGTGTAGGCATCAAACATGGGACTCTCCTTCCGTGGTTGAAGTGTCTTTCACCTTAGCAAAGCGATGGCACCCGATCGCAACAATCCGGCGACAGATAGACTGCAAATGCTACTGACGGTAAGCCGCGGGGCCGCGCCTCCTCCGCGCGCACGACACATCTGGTCATGCCCGCGGCCCGCCCCCGCGGCGATAGCGGCGCTGCCGTATTGCGCCGTTATCCGCTACGATTGCAGCACACTTGAATGGCCAGGCCAGGAAACGCAATTCGCTCATGCCAGAAATCAACCTCGATGCCACCGACATCCGTATCCTGAACGAATTGCAGCGCGACGCGCGCCTGTCCAATGTCGAACTGGCCCAGCGCGTCAACCTCTCGCCCTCGCCTTGCCTGGCGCGGGTGCGGCGGCTGGAGGCCGACGGCCTGATCGATCGCCGCGTGACCCTGCTCAATGCGCGCAAGCTGGGCCTGAAGGTCAATGTCTTTATCCAGATCTCGCTGGACAAGCAGCGCAAGGCGGCGCTGGATGTCTTCGAGCGCGAGATCGCCGTGCTGCCCGAGATCATGGAGTGCTACCTGATGTCGGGCGATGCCGATTATCTGGTGCGCGCCCTGGTCGAGGATGTCGACGCCCTGGAGCGGCTCATTGTCGAACGCATCACGCGGATTCCCGGCGTGGCCAGCATACGCTCGAGTTTCGCGCTCAAGCAGGTGCTCTACACCACCGCCGTGCCGCTGCGCTAGGCCCCGCGCTCATCGATGCGGCGCAGGCGTCCCTGCAGGCGATGAGCCAGTTCGGCATAGTGCTCGGCCAGCTGGCGCAGTTCGGCCTCGTCCAGGTCTTCGGCATCGACCAGGCTGTCACTGGCGCCCTTGACCGCCAACAAGAGTTCGTCGAGCTTGAGATGGACGGCCTGGCTGTCCTTGTTCTGGCTTTGCTGGATCAGGAAGACCATCAGAAAGGTGATGATGGTCGTGCCGGTATTGATGACCAGCTGCCAGGTTTCGGAATACGCGAAGAGCGGCCCGCACAGCGCCCAGCCCAGCACCAGCGCCACCGCGCCGGCAAAGGCCACGGAGCTGCCGGTCCAGCGCGTGGCAAACCGCGCGAAATGATCAAAACCGCGCGCCATGCGCGAAACCGCCTGCGGCTGGACGGCGGTGGCGGTTGGCCGGCGCCTGGACTGGGTCATGATGCATCCCCCCTGATGGTGGCTCACCGACCATAGCGCGCCAGCCTGCCGGGAGCAATCGCCTACACTGGCGTTTTGCATCAGGAAATAACATGGAAAACCAGGAAGTCCTCGTCGCCTTCGCCCAGGCCATCCAGGAACTGGCGGCCAAGACCGCCACGGCCGAATCCGCCCTGCACTGCCTGATCGAGGCGCAGGATCCGGAGACCCGCGCCCGCTTCGGCGCCGCTTTCGAACAGGTCGCCGCCGGGCTGGTCCAGCCGCGGGCCGACCGCCCCCTGACCGGGCATGCGCTCGCCCAGCTGACCCTGGCCGTCAATGCCTACCTGGAAGCGGCGGGCCGGCCGCCGCTGCAAGCGCCGGCCGCCTGACGCCCTGCCCACCTTGCGCTTTCCCTGACTGCCGCGCGACGGCGTTTCGCGGTAGGATCGCACAAGCCGGCCGCGCCAACGGCGACGCCAGGCCCAGTCTTTCCGATAGCGGCGTTTCAGGGGACGACATGAGCAAGGCCAACGTACTGCGTCTGTTGCATCTTTCCGATACGGATCCCGCCGTGGCGGCTCGCCTGCGGCCTCTGGAACGCTGGAGCGTCTCGGCCGCGGCCGAGACGCTGGCCGCCCTCTCGCATGAGTTCGGCCTGCCTTTTACCGCCGAACAGGCGCGCGCGGCGCTGGCCAGCCGCGAAGGCCTGCCCTTGTACACGGCCGATACCGGCCGCGGCACCAACCGCGACCCCGGCTAGCCGCGCTCAGGCCGTCGCCGCGAAAGCCGGGTCAAAGCTCACCAGCCCCGCCGGGACAGGGCCGTCCAGGCCGTGCGCCAGCACATACATGGGCGGCACGCCGGCCACCTGCAGCTGCGGCATGGCCGTGAATCCAAAACGGCCGTAATAGGCCGGGTCTCCCACCAGCACGCAGCCGGCCGCGCCGCGCTCGCGCAGGCTGGCCAGCGCGCGCACCATCAGCTGCGTGCCGATGCCCTGGCGCTGGCGCGCCGGCAAGACCGAAATCGGCCCCAGCCCGAACCAGCGGGGCGTGCCGTCGCTGATACGCACCGGCGACAAGGCCACGTGCCCGACCAGCTGCGCGCCGTCCTGGGCGACCAGCGACACCGTCAGCCGCCCCGTGCGCCGCAAGGCCCGCAGAATGAGATGCTCGGTATGCGAGGTATGCGGCGCCTGCTTGAAAGCCGCCAGCGTCAGCGCCTCGATCGCCGGCGCGTCGGTGGGAATCTCCGTTCGAAAAATCAGCGTCATGGCATGGTCTCCCCGCGCCGCCCTGCATGGCCGCGTCTGCAGCATGGTCGCACAAAGCCCATTGCCACGCACTCGGGCACTGGAGTATTAATAGGTCTACAAGAACCCGAGAGACCCGAGAGGACAGCATGGCGCAACAGGCACGCATCCATATCAATCGTCCGGTCTTCTTCACCTCCGGCGCCCTCATTCTTGCCCTGGCGCTGTTCGCCGTGCTGGCCCCGGCGCATGCCCAGCGCCTGTTCGGGGCGGTCCAGGACTGGATCTTCACCAATGCCAGCTGGTTCTACATGCTGGCCGTGGCCACCATACTGGTGACCATGGTGCTGGTGGCCTTCAGCCGCTACGGCGACATCAAGCTGGGCCCCGACCACAGCCAACCGGACTACCGCGACCCCACCTGGTACGCCATGCTGTTTGCCGCCGGCATGGGCATCGGCTTGATGTTCTTCGGCGTGGCCGAACCGGTGATGCACTTCCTGGATCCGCCGCTGGGCCAGGGCGGCACGCCCGAGGCCGCGCGCGAGGCCATGAGCATCACCTTTTTTCACTGGGGCCTGCACGGCTGGGCCATCTATGCGGCCGTCGCGCTGATCCTGGCGTATTTCTCCTTCCGCCACGGCCTGCCGCTCACGCTGCGCTCGGCGCTCTACCCCATCCTGGGCGAACGCATCTACGGCCCCATCGGCAATGCGGTGGACATCTTCGCCATCATTGGCACGGTGCTGGGCGTGGCCACGTCGCTGGGCCTGGGCGTGGCGCAGATGAATGCCGGCCTGAACTACCTCTTCGGCGTGCCCATCAGCATCCCGGTGCAGATCGTGCTCATCATCATTGCCTGCGGGCTGGCCACGCTGTCGGCCGCCAGCGGCCTGGACAAAGGCGTGCGCTACCTGTCCGAAGCCAATATGGTCCTGGCGGTGCTGCTGATGCTCTTCGTGCTCTTCACCGGACCCACTGTCTTTCTGCTGCAAGCCTTTGTCGAAAACGTTGGTGTCTATCTTTCCGGCATCGTCGCGCGCACCTTCAACCTCTATGCCTATGAGCAGACGGACTGGATCGGCGGCTGGACGCTGTTCTATTGGGGCTGGTGGATCGCCTGGTCGCCCTTCGTGGGCGTGTTCATCGCGCGCATTTCGCGCGGGCGCAGCATCCGCCAGTTCCTGGGCGGCATGCTGCTGGTGCCCACGGGCTTCACCTTTTTCTGGATGACGGTCTTCGGCGATACGGCCATCTTCCACATCCTCACGGGCGGCATGGCCGATTTCGGCCAGACCATACGCAATGACAGCACCCTGGCGCTATTCGTCTTCCTCGAACAATTCCCCTGGACCACGGCGATATCCTTCTTCTCCGTGCTGATGGTGCTGATCTTCTTTGTCACCTCGGCCGACACGGGCGCGCTGGTGGTGGACATGCTGGCCTCGGGCGTGGACGACGCGCCAGTCTGGCAGCGCATCTTCTGGTCGGTGCTGATGGGCGCGCTGGCCATCGCGCTCTTGCTGGCCGACGGCCTGAAAGCGCTGCAGACCGCCACGGTCGCCAGCGCCCTGCCCTTCTCCATTGTCATCCTGATCTCGATCTACGGTCTGCTCAAGGCGCTCAGACTGGACAGCGCCAAGCGCAAATTGCGCTACCGCCGCACCAGCCGGGGGCCGGTGCGGCCGCAGTCCGAAACCTGGCAGCGCCGCATCCGCAACATGGTCATGATGCCGCGCCGCGCCCACGTGCTGCGTTTCATCGCCGATGTGGCCCGCCCGGCCCTGGAAGACGTGGCCGAGGAACTCGCCAAGGAAGGCTATGCCAGCGAGGTCGAGGATGGCGACGACGGCCGGGTCGCGCTGCGCGTGGCCCACCACGGCCAGTACCTGGACTTCACCTATGCCGTCATCCCCGTGGCGGAAATACGGCCCAGCCTCACGCCGGAAGAAGCCCACGACGAAGAAGAGCGGCGCTATTTCCGCGCCGAGGTCCATCTGGGCGAAGGCGGCCAGGACTACGACATCATGGGCTGGAGCCGGGCCGAGGTCATCGGCGACATCCTGGACCAGTATGAGCGCCACCGCCATTACCTGCATGTCGTGAGCTAGCGCGGGCGGCGGGCCGCGCCGCGTTCAGTGCGCGGCCGGCGGCAACAAACGCATGCCGGTGCGCCGCACGAATTCCGCATAGCTGATCGGCGCCTGGGCCCGCGTGTCGGGGCTGTTGTTCTGCCAATGCACCCAGGCGCGATGCGTGGTCGCGTCATAGACCACCTTGAACAGCGTCTCGGGCACGGCCACGCCATCGCCGATCCGCTTGGGATGGGCGGCATAGACCGGCCCCGTATACACATACACATCGCCGGCCGCGCGCAAGGCATATTTGCGCGTGTCCTGCTCGATCCGGCTCCAGGGCCCGGCATTGTGCTTCTGGTCCTGGGGCACCATATTGGCCAGCGAGAAACTCTGCGCCATGCCCTCCCGCGTCGCCATATCGCCGGCCGGCGCCATGTGGCCGCGCGAGTACCCCGAACCCCGGTAATCATCCAGCTCGGCCCGCTCGGCGCGCGGCAGACGCGCCTCGGCGTAGAACTTGTCCGTGCGCGCCATCCCCTGCGCCTGGCTGATATGCGCGCGGTTCAAACGCTCGGCCACCAGCACGGGCGTTTTCGTCTGCCCGTTATGCAAGACGGCGAAGGAAGAAAAACACAGCTCGCGCAAGCCCGGACTGAAAGGCACCGCGGGCAATTGCCCGGTTGGAAAAAACTGCGGACATTGCGCGAATTGCGTCTGGACCACATCCCCGGCAGGCAGCACCGCGGGCGCCACCTGTGTCTGCGGCGGCCATCCCAGGCGCGCGAGGATATCGGCGGGCGAAATCGAAAACTTCGGTCCCAGCGCATAGGTGGCCGCGCCGAAGCTGGCAATCGAAGAAACGGCCAGGGCCCGGAAAAACCGGCTGGCGCGCTGGGAGGATCGGGAGACTGAAGGGCGTCGCTTTGTTGTGGATACTGCTTTTCTCTTGCGCGTCATACTGCTTCTGGCGGACCTGCCGGTATTGGAAAACTGCCGGTGCCGCGATTGTAGAGGACGCGCATCATGATCTGCGTCCATAGCGCCTTGAGCGCGAGCATAAAATCCGCGCCCGAGGCAGGTTTAAAAACACAAAGGCCCGGACCGGCTGCGCCGGCCCGGGCCCGCTACAGACAGGCGCGCTCAGCAATTACCTTTCTTTGCCTGCCCGGGCGGACAGAAGCCGCCCCCGCCGCCGCCGCGATACGGATCCACCACGACCGCGCCGCCGTCCGGCGTATACACCGCGCAGCCCGTCAATACGGATGCCATCAAGGCAAGACCTAACAAGATTTTCATAAGTGTTCCGGCAAGTCAGCAAGGTGGCGCCAGTGTAGTGCCCAAGGCTGCAACAAGGTCCGAATTGCCGTTACTAGATTTCCGACGCCAAGCCTGACGCTGGCGGCGGTTTATCGCGTAGCCAGAATGGCGAAAGCCGCTAGCGATTGCTCGCTAACGGCTTTCTTTTTTGGTCGGGACGGCGGGATTCGAACTCGCGACCCCTTGCACCCCATGCAAGTGCGCTACCAGGCTGCGCTACGCCCCGAAAGAGAACGAAACTATAGCAGAAAAAAATTAAGCGCGCACGGATCAAACAGGTTTTTTGTCGTTGCGCGGGATTTTTTTTGCAGCTTTGCTCAAGGAAGAAGCAAAGCCGCGCGCTGTCCAGGCAAAAATGCGCAAGCCTTGCGCAAAACCGCTGCCGGCAAGCCTCTTGGCGCGTCTGTCGCGAAGCCGAAGCTCCGCGTCCTTCCGGGGACATGCGCCTAACCCATGGCTGGGCGCCAATGATTCATTGATAAAATCCGCGCTGGTTCCGATTCGGGATCTCGTCTCTGCTCGCCCCAAACCGTTGTCTTGCCATGAGGAGCGCTGGAAGTTGGGAGATACGCAACCCGGACGCGGCCGTGCCCATGTCCTGGCCGCGCTGGCGGCGCTGGCAACGGTATTGGCCTTGCAGGCTGCCCTGCCCCCGCGCGATCCTCCGCAGCAGGCGGTGACGTCCGGCCACATGGCCAACCTCGGCGCGGACTACGAAACACAGCAAGCCGCGGGCCAGCGCCTGGGACAAGCGCTCCAGCACGGCGAGGCGATCGTGATGCTCGGTTCTTCCGAGCTGACCAGCGCCGATCTGCGCTTCATTCCGTACAAATTTCTCAGTGATGAGCTGGCCATGCCGGTGCTGGCCTACGGCCATGCCTATTTCCAGTCGCTGGGGATGTATTTCCTGCTGGCCTCGCAGGAGGACAAGCTGTCGCCCCAGTCCCGCGTGGTGATCATGGTGTCGCCAGGGTGGTTCGACTCGCGAGGCCTGAACCGCGAGGCATTCAAGGAGCATGTGCTGCCTTTGCTCCCGCGGCTCATCGGACACGCCGAGGCGCGCGAGGCCATGCTTCAATGGTGGAACCGGCGGGGCAATGCCGAGGTGGCGCGCGCCGCGGTGGCCGAGCTGGGATTCAAACTGCGCGGCCAGCTCGCGCAGACACTGCGTCTTTGGCTGCAGCCCGCAACGGCCGCCTCCGAACTGGCCGCCCCTGCCCCTTGGCGCCGTCAGACCGTTGATTGGACACGCTTGCGCGCCGAGGCGACGGCCCAGGAAACCAGTTTCATGGCCACCAATCCCTATGGAGTCCGCCAGGACTATCTGGACAAATACCTGGGCAATCTGACCCCGGCGCGCCTGCTGGCCTACTCGGACAAATTCGAGCCGGCCGCAGAACTGGCCGACCTGGAACGCTTGATGGCTTTGCTCGCGCGCCGCCAGGCAAAAACCCTGTTTGTCCTGCAGCCCTTCAACCCGCTGGTCTACCGCGACCTGGATCGCTTCGAAGCCACGAGACTGCGGATCTCCGCGCTGTGCAAGCAATATGCGGTCGCTTGCATGGATATGTATGGCGCCCAGCCCTACGCCCTGGGCACGCTGCGCGACAGCCAGCATCTGGGCGAACTGGGTTGGCTTGAAGTCAGCCGCGAGATCGTGGAGGTCGTCGGAAAATGAAGCGTTTTCTGCGCCTGTATCTGCTGTACTTGGGCCTGGCTCTGACGATATTGCTGCTGTGCGATACATCGGCCAATCTGGGCCGCCCGATAACGGTCGAGTTCCAGTACCAGCAGTTCTAACCCCAAAAAACAAAGAACCCCGCCTGGGGCGGGGTTCTTCATCCGGCAAGCCTCGTCAGGCGGCGGGCCGTTGGCCCAAGGCCTGGCTCAAGCTGGCGGAAATATCGTTGAGCTCGTTGCGCAGCGATTGCAGCTCGGCGGCCGACAGGCGCACCGCGGCCTCGGCGCTGTCATGCGGCGTATCGCGGGTGTCGCCCAGGCGGTTGCGGGCGCCGCTGATCGTAAAGCCCTGCTCATAGAGCAAGGAACGGATACGGCGGATGAGCAATACTTCGTGGTGCTGGTAATAGCGGCGGTTGCCGCGCCGCTTGACCGGCTTGAGCTGCGTGAATTCCTGCTCCCAGTACCGCAAGACATGAGGCTTGACGCCACACAGCTCACTGACCTCACCGATGGTGAAGTAGCGCTTGGCGGGGATGGGCGGTAGCGTGACAGTGGATTCAGGTTTCGTCATGGATGAATTTTATGCCGCGTTACGTCGAAGGCCGTTAACAATTGCCGACAAAGCGTATCACTCCGCCGGCTCGTCGTCAGAATCATCCGTGGCGCCGCCGCTTTGCTCCACAATGCTTTTCAATTTCTGGCTGGCATGAAAAGTCACCACGCGACGGGCGGCGATGGGGATGGTTTCACCGGTCTTGGGGTTGCGCCCCGGACGGGGCGGCTTGTCGCGGACCTGGAAGTTGCCGAAGCCCGACAGTTTGACCGAATCACCACGCGCCAGCGCCTCACGGATTTCTTCGAAGAAGGTGTCCACGATGTCCTTGGCCTCGCGCTTGTTCAGGCCGACCCGCTCGAAGAGCAGTTCGGCCAACTCGGCCTTGGTGAGCGTACGCGGCTCGGCAAGCATAGCGTTCCCCATGATCAAACCCGTTGACGCGCGCCGTGCGCGCTGACCAGGGCATCCTTGATGCGATTGATGCAGTCAGCGACCCGCGCCTCATCCAATGTAACCGCAGTGTCCTGGAGCCAGAAGCGGAAGGCAAGGCTTTTCTCGCCGGCGCCCCCGCTCTTCTGGGGCTGGTCGCGCCAGACATCGAAGAGCTGGACGTCCTGCACCACGGCCAGTTGCGGATCGGCCTTGAGCAGGCCGGCCACGGTATCCAGCATAGCCTGGACCTGGACGGACTCGTCAACCCACAGCGCCAGATCGCGCTGCACGATGGGCTGGCGCGACAGTTCGCGCACGGCCGGCAGCTCGCCCTGGGACAGGGCCTGGACGTCGAGTTCGAAGACCACGGGCGCATGCGCCAGGTCGGCCTCGCGCGCCCATTGCGGATGCAGTTCGCCTATCCAGCCCACGTTCTGGCCGGCCAGTTCGATGCGGGCGGCGCGCCCGGGGTGCAGGGCCGGATGGCTGCCGGCCACGAAGCGCAGATCGCGGGCGCGCTTGCCGAACAGGGTTTCGACATCCATCTTGACGTCAAAGAAGTCCACCTGGCGCGCCGCCTCGCCCCATTGTTCTTCGCTGGCGGGGCCCCAGGCGGCGCCGGCCAGCTTGAGCGGCTGGCGCACGCCGGCCACGTCGAGCGGGCCGTCGGCCAGCGCGGCATCGCGCTGGAAGACGCGGCCCAGTTCAAACAGGCGCACGCGCGACTGCTTGCGATTGGCGTTGTGCCGCACGATGGCCACCAGCCCGGCGATCAGGCTGGAACGCATGACCGAAAGATGGCTGGCGATGGGATTGAGCAGGCGCACGGGATTGTCGTTGCCGGCGTAGTCGCGCTCCCACTCGGCTTGCACGAAGCTGTAGTTGACCACTTCCTGGTAGTCGCGCGCGGCGATGGCGCGGCGCAGGGCATGCTGGCCGCGGCGCGCCTCGGGCTGGGCGTGCATCTTGGCGCGCGCCACCGGCGGCACGCTGGGGATGCGCTCGAAACCGTAGATGCGGGCGACTTCCTCGATGAGGTCTTCTTCGATCTCGAGATCGAAGCGGTAGGACGGCGGCGTGACACTGAAGGTCTCGCCGTCGGTCGTGAAGACCAGGCCCAGGCGGGTGAAGATCTGCGCGACCTCGTCGTGCGTCACCGGCACGCCCAGCACGCGGTGGCAGCGCGCCAGGCGCATGCGCACCGGTTCGCGCTTGGGCAGCGCGATGATCTGGTCATCGACCGGACCCGCCTGGCCGCCGCAGATATCCAGGATCAGGGCGGTGATGAGCTCCATGTGCTCGGGGATACTGCCGTAGTCCACGCCACGCTCGAAGCGGTGGCTGGCCTCGGAGCTGAATTTGTAGCGGCGGGCGCGGCCGGCGATGGCGCCGGGCCACCAGAACGCGGCCTCGAGGTAGATATTGCGCGTGTCCAGCGTGACCGACGTGGCCTCGCCGCCCATGATGCCGGCCATGCTCTCGACAATGGGGCCGGCGGTGATGACGCCGACTTTTTCGTCCAGGTCGACATGCGTGCCGCTCAGCAGCTCCAGGCGCTCGCCCTTGCGGGCCCAGCGCACGGTCAGCTCGCCCTGGATCTTGTCCAGGTCGAAGACATGCGAGGGACGGCCGACTTCGAGCATCACGTAGTTGGAGATATCGACCAAGGCCGAGACGGAGCGTTGGCCCGCGCGTTCCAGGCGGGTCTTCATCCAGTCGGGCGTGGCGGCGCGCGCGTTCACGCCCCGGATCACCCGGCCGGCGAAACGGCCGCAAAGATCGGGCGCCTCGACGCGCACCGGCAGGCGGTCTTCGATGCCGACCGGCACGGCCCGGGCCTGGGGCGCCGACAACGGCGCGCCGGTCAGGGCGGCGACTTCGCGCGCCACGCCCAGGATGGACAGGCAATCGGCGCGGTTGGGCGTGAGCTTCAGGACGAAGAGCGTGTCATCCAGATCCAGGGCCTGGCGGATGTCGGTGCCCGGCTTGAGATCGCCGGACAGCTCCAGCAAGCCGCCGTGGTCCTGGGACAGGCCCAGTTCGCGGGCCGAGCACAGCATGCCGGCGGAGGTCACGCCGCGCATCTTGGCCACGCCGATCTTCATGCCGCCAGGCAGTTCGGCGCCCACGCGGGCCAGCGGAACCACCAGGCCGGCCGCCGCATTGGGCGCGCCGCAGACGATCTGCAGCAGCTCGCCGCTGCCATCGTCCACCTTGCACACCCGCAGCTTGTCGGCGTCCGGGTGCGGCGCGATTTCAGCGATGCGGGCCACGACCACGCCGCTGAAGGCGGGCGCGGCGGGATGGGTTTCTTCGACTTCCAGCCCAGCCATGGTGAGCTGATGCGCGAGTTCTTCGGTGCCGATGGCCGGATTGACCAGCGTGCGCAGCCAGGATTCGGAAAATTGCATGATCAGCCGTATTTATTCGTTGAACTGGCGCAGGAAGCGCAAATCGCCTTCGTAGAATTGGCGCAGGTCGTTCACGCCATAGCGCAGCATGGTCAGGCGCTCCAGGCCCGAACCGAAGGCAAAGCCGATGTAGCGTTCCGGATCGAGGCCGAAGTTGCGCACGACTTGCGGGTGCACCTGGCCCGAGCCGGAGATTTCCAGCCAACGGCCGCGATTCGGGCCGGAGGTGAACATCATGTCGATTTCGGCCGAGGGTTCCGTGAAGGGGAAGAAAGACGGGCGGAAACGCACGACCAGGTCGTCGCTTTCAAAGAAGCAACGCAGGAAATCGGTGTAGACGCCCTTGAGGTCGGCAAAGGAAATGTCTTCGGCGATCCACAGACCCTCGACCTGGTGAAACATGGGAGAGTGAGTGGCGTCGCTGTCCACGCGATAGGTGCGCCCCGGGGCGATCACCTTGATGGGCGGCTTGTTCATGCGCGCATAACGCACCTGCATGGGGCTGGTGTGCGTGCGCAGCAACAGCGGCAGGCCGTCGGCGTCCTGCATGTCGACGTAGAAGGTGTCCTGCATGGACCGCGCCGGATGATCCAGCGGATTGTTCAGCGCGGTGAAATTGGTCCAGTCGTTTTCGACTTCGGGGCCGTCGGCCACATCGAAGCCGATGGAACGGAAGATGGCTTCCACGCGCTCCCAGGTACGGATCACCGGATGGATGCCGCCGGCGGCGCGGCCTCGGCCGGGCAGCGTGACATCGATGGTTTCCGAGGCGAGGCGGGCGTCCAGCTCGGCCTGCGCGAGTTCGGCGCGGCGGGCGTTGAGCAACTCCTCGACCTTTTGCTTGGCCTGATTGATACGGGCGCCGGCTTCGCGCTTGGCGGCAGGATCGAGTTGCGCCAGCGCCTTGAGCAGCACGGTCAGCGCGCCCTCTTTGCCCAGGAAGCGGGCCTTGGCGTTTTCCAGCGCGGCCGCGTCGGTGGCGGCGGCGAATCGTTCTTGCGCCTGGGAAACCAGGTCGTCAACCGGTAGAGTCATGAGAATTAGCCTTCAAAACGCAAACGGGGCCCTTCGAGCCCCGTTTGCAGCGATCCGCGATGAATGAACGCGATCAGGCAGCCAACGCAGCCTTGGCTTGTTGCACGATGGCGGCAAAGCCGGCCTTGTCGCGCACGGCCAGATCGGCCAGCACCTTGCGGTCGAGTTCGATCGCAGCCTTCTTCAGGCCGGCGATGAACACGCTGTAGCTCATGCCCTGCTCACGCACGGCGGCGTTGATACGGGTGATCCACAGCGCGCGGAAGGTGCGCTTCTTGTTGCGGCGGTCGCGGTAGGCGTACTGGCCGGCACGCATGACCGCTTGCTTGGCAATGCGGAATACGTTGCCACGGCGGCCACGGTAACCCTTGGCGGCGGAAATGACTTTCTTGTGACGGGCACGGGCGGTAACGCCACGTTTAACGCGAGGCATAGTAGATCTCCCTTATCAAGCGAACGGCATCATCGCCTTGACGGAGGCGACGTTGGTTTCATGGACCGCAGCCGAACCGCGCAGTTGGCGCTTGTTCTTGGTGGTCTTCTTGGTCAGGATGTGACGCTTGAACGCCTGACCACGCTTGATGGAGCCGCTGCCGCGGACCTGAAAGCGCTTGGCGGCGCTTTTCTTGGTCTTCATCTTGGGCATGATGATTCCTAAAACAGTTTGTTGATGTACATGGCCACAGGTGATCGAGCCGCCCAAGAGGATCCGGCCCGACACTTGGCAAACCTGCGCCACTTCTCTTCTTTCCCGGTGGATTGGCCTTGATGCTAAAGCCCGAAGCTCAAGAATCGGCTGCGATGCATCCGCGCAAAACCCCTCTTTGAGGATCCCGCGCCAGACGATCGAAAGCCGGCAACAAGGCAAATGCCGGAAAGCCTTTGATTATATGGCGATTTCCGTGGTTTTGTCGAGCCGCCTGCCTAAATCCCCCGGAGAAGCCGGCGCGACCGTCCCGGATTCAGGCGCCGGGCTTGGGCGTCTCGCGGAAACGCAGCGCCTCGGCCAGGTGCGGCCGTCCGATCCGGGTGTCGCCGGCCAGGTCGGCCACGCTGCGGGCCACCCGCAGCACCCGGTGGCTGGCGCGGGCCGAAGCGCCCAGGCGCCGCATGGCCTGCGCGAACCAGCCGCCCGTCGCATGATCCAGGGACGCATGACGGGCCAGCGCCTCCCCGTCGAGCTGGGCATTCAGGCGCCCCTGACGCCGCCATTGCCGCTCGCGGCAGGCGCGCACCCGCTCGCGCACCGCCTCCGAGGTCTCGCCCGGCGGCCCGGCCAGGCAATCGGGATCGACCGGCGGCAGCCAGAGATGCAGGTCTATGCGGTCGCGCAGCGGCCCGCCGATGCGATCGGCATAGCGCGCCACCTGCTCCGGCGTGCAGCGGCAGGGCCGCGCGGGATGGCCGCGCCAGCCGCAGGGGCAGGGATTCATGGCGGCCACCAGCTGAAAACGCGCCGGAAAACACAAACGCCCCGAGGCGCGCGACAGGCTCACCTCGCCGGTTTCCATGGGTTCGCGCAGCGCCTGCAAGGCGCGGCGCTCGAACTCGGGCAGCTCATCGAGAAAGAGCACGCCCTGGTGCGCCAGGGAGATTTCCCCGGGCCGCGGCGGCGTCCCTCCCCCGGCCAGGGCCGCGGCGGTGGCACCATGATGGGGCGCGCGAAACGGCGGCAGCCCGAAGGGCGGGTCGGCGCTGCCGGCCAGGCGGGCGATGGCGGCCGCCTCCAGGGCGGCGGCGTCGTCCAGGGCGGGCAGCAGGCCGGGCAGGCGCTGGGCCAGCATGCTCTTGCCGGCGCCAGGCGGCCCGCTCATGAGCATGCTGTGGCCGCCGGCCGCCGCGATTTCGAGGGCGCGGCGCGCCCCGGCCTGCCCGCGGACATCGGACAGGCAGGGCCCGGGCGCGACGGCCGGCCGGGGCGGCGGCTGGGCGACAGGCAAATCGGCCTGCCCGGCCAGATGCGCCGCGGCCTCGGTCAGACAGCGCGCCGACAGCACCCGCAGGCCCGGCACCCGCGCCGCCTGGGCGGCGCTGGCCTCGGGCAGGATGAGCGCGCTCACGCCGGGGTCGCGCGCCACCCCCAAGGCCAGGGCCAGCGGGTCGGCCACCGGCACCAGCGCCCCGGACAGCGACAACTCGCCGGCCAGCACCAGGCGGTCGGCCTGCGCCGCGGGCGCCACCTGGCCGGAGGCCGCCAGGATGCATAGGGCGATGGGGAGATCGAAACGCGAAGACGCCTTGGGCAGATCGCCCGGCGACAGATTGATGGTCACGCGGCCGACCGGGAAGTCAAAGCCGCTGTTGACGATGGCCGCCCTCACCCGCTCGCGGCTCTCGCGCACTTCGAGGTCAGGCAGGCCGACGATGCAGAAGGCGGGCAGGCCCGGCCCCACATGGGCCTCGACGCGCACGATGGGCGTCTGCAGGCCGGCCAGGGCGCGGCTGTTGAGCATGGCAAGCGTCATGGGGCATGGCGAAGGCAAAAGCCCAGTATCCGCCGTGCCGCGCCCCGACATGGAGCCGGCGCGATGCCGCCGCCCCTTGCGGCTTGCCGGGGGTCAGTCGCCTGGCTGGTCGTTCACCAGCGCGTTGACCCGCTCCTCCAGCTGCTGCACCTGGGCCGAGAGCTGGTCGATGCGCGTGCGCGCGCGGGCCAGCAGATCCGTCTGCACGTCGAACTCTTCCCGGGTGATGAGATCCAGGCGCGCAAAACCCTGGATCAGCATCGCGCGCACATTGCGCTCCACATCGGCCGCGGGGCTGCGGGCGATGAGGTCCGATATATTCTTCTGCAGGTCTTCCATCCATTGGGTGCGATTCATGATGCCCTCGCTTGAAACAGTCATACCGAGAGTGTAAGACCTTCAGGCGAAAAAAAAGCGGCCCGGAGACGGTGCCGCTTTTCAAAGCACAGGAGAAAAACAGAATCGCCGGGAAGCGATCCGGGGGCCAGCCGCCCTAGACTGGCCCACATCGCGGTGCGCAAACCGATTGCCGCGGCTTGCACACCGAGGCAGGCTGTTGCAGAGCCTGCGCTGATTTGATTCTTCATGAGCCGCCGCCGCGTAACAAGCCGCCAGCTGTAATCCCGCGTTTCAATCATGACAAAGCATGCCCAAATCCCGGCAGCGGCAAGCGGCCGGCCGCCGCAGGCATGCGTCCCGAAAACACCGGTTTGACGGCATCTGGCGGCCGATGGCGCCATTAACCCGACCCCTTTTTGCCGGAAACAACCGGAACATCGCCAGCAATTTGCAACACTTTTGGCGCCGTTCAAACAAACCGTTGCATGCCGACCGCAACATTCGTGGCGCGCAGGGACTGCGCACTGTTTTGACGCCGCATGCCCGGCTTTTTGCCCCAAATTGGGGCGTGTGCGCACGCTCGGTGCCTGCGCTTGCCCGCCCCGCGGGCAAAAAAAGATGGCACAGAATTTGCTTGATTGGCGATGCCCACGTGCAACCATGAGAGGAAAAAGCCATGAAACTTGTCATCGCCATCATCAAGCCATTCAAGCTGGACGAAGTGCGGGTGGCGCTGTCCGGCATCGGCGTCCAGGGTCTGACGGTCACTGAAGTCAAGGGCTTCGGGCGCCAGAAAGGCCACACCGAGCTCTACCGCGGCGCCGAATATGCCGTCGACTTCCTGCCCAAGCTGCGAGTCGAGGCGGCCGTTCCGGACCATCTCGTCGACCAGGTCATCGAAGCCATTGAACAGGCAGCCCGCACCGGCAAGATCGGTGACGGAAAGATTTTCACCGCCCCGCTGGAGCAGGTCATCCGCATCCGCACGGGCGAATCGGGCGAGGCCGCCCTCTAACTCAAGCACGCAAGAACAAAAAATCAAGACCCTATTGGAGCCATGAAAAATGGATAAAGCGGATATCTCCTGGTTGCTGGTATCGACCCTGCTCGTGCTGATGATGGCCGTGCCGGGGCTGGCGCTGTTCTACGGCGGCCTGGTGCGCAGCAAGAACGTGCTGTCGGTCCTCATGCAAGTGCTGAGCACGTTTGCGCTGGCCGTGGTGCTGTGGTTTGTCTACGGCTACTCGCTGGCCTTCACCGAAGGCAATGCCTTCTTTGGCGGTCTGTCGCGGACCTTTTTCTCCGGCATGTTCAACGCCGCCGATGGCAGCTATTCCATGTCGGCCACGCTGACCGAACTGCTGTTCGCTTCCTTCCAGGCGACTTTCGCGGGCATCACCTGCGCGCTGATCGTGGGCAGCTTTGCCGAGCGCGCGCGCTTTTCGGCCGTGCTGCTGTTTACGGCGATCTGGTTCACCTTTGCCTATATTCCCATCGCCCACATGGTGTGGTTCGCCTCCGAAACGGCGCCGGGCCTGCTCAATGCCCAAGGCGCGCTGGACTTCGCCGGCGGCACCGTGGTGCATATCAACGCCGGCGTGGCCGGCCTGGTGGGCGCCTATGTGATCGGCAAGCGCGTGGGCTACGGCCGCGAAGCGATGCAGCCGCACAACCTGCCCATGACCTATATCGGCGCCATGCTGCTGTGGGTGGGCTGGTTCGGCTTTAACGCCGGCTCCGCCCTGGCCGCCAACGAAGGCGCCACGCTGGCCTTCTTCAACACCATGGTCGCCACCGCCGCCGCCGTGCTGGCCTGGATCTTCACCGAGTGGTCCATCAAGGGCAAGCCTTCCATGCTGGGCGCGGCTTCGGGCGCGGTCGCCGGCCTGGTCGGCATCACGCCGGCCGCCGGCCTGGTCGGCCCCGTGGGCGCCTTCATCATCGGCGTGGTCGCCGGCGTGATCTGCGTCTGGGGCGTCAATGGCCTGAAGCGGCTGCTGCGCGCCGACGATGCGCTGGATGTGTTCGGCGTGCACGGCGTGGGCGGCATCATCGGCGCCCTGCTGACCGGTGTGTTCAACGCCAAGGCGCTGGGCGGCCCGGGCCTGGACAGCGCCGGCCTGATCCTCGGCCAAGTCTGGGTGCAACTCGAAGGCGTCCTGCTGACCATTGTGTGGTCGGGCGTGGTGGCTTGGGTGGCCTACAAGATCGCCGACATGGTCTGCGGCCTGCGCGTGCCGGAAGACCAGGAACGCGAAGGGCTGGATGTCACCAGCCACGGCGAATCGGCCTATCACAGCTGATCCCCCGCAAGGCCGGGCTTTGCCCGGCCCGCGAAAAAAGGCGGCGCCCTTGCGGGCGCCGCCTTTTTTTCGCATGGCGAAGGTCTAGGGCTTGGCGGGCAGGCTGGCGTCGATCAGCCGCTGGGCCGCGGCCACCAGGCTGCGGGCCGGACCGTCCGGGCTGGAAAACAGCTGGCCCGTCATGAAAGCGCCCTCCATCAGCAGCATGAGCGCGTCTCCCAACTCTTGCGGGTCGCGCGCACCCATGCCGCGCGCCATGTCCTGCAGGCGCTGGTGCAGCACGCGCTTGTGCTCCACCGCCACGCGCCTGGCCGGATGCCCGACCTCCGGGTACTCGACCACCGCATTGCTCAGGCCGCAGCCGCGATAGTCATGCAATTGGGTGGCGCGTTGGGCCAGAACGTCGAAATACATCATCAACTGGGCGCGGGGATCATCGGGATGCTCGGCCATGCCGGCCTCGAAACGCTTCCAGAACTCGGCCTCGTAATCGCGCAGATAGGTCGCCGCCAGCTCGTCCTTGGACGAAAAGGCGCGGTAAAGCGAGGGCTTGGTGACGCCGGCTTCATGCACGATGGCGTCCACGCCCACCGCGCGTATGCCTTCGCGGTAAAACATCCTGCGCGCCGTTTCGCGGATGCGCTCGGCGGCCGATTTGCCCTTGGGCGCCGGTGAGCTCAGTGTGGTCATGCGTCCTCCGCCATCAAAAAAAGCTTGACGATGTTACTGACCGGTACGTACTATTCACGAACCCAATACGTACCGGTGAGTAACATGAGTATAGCCCGCCTGCCCCGTCCCTTCCAGCGCCTAGGCCAACACTATGCCTTCGTGGTCGTGGCCGTGATTTTCTTTGCCCTGCTGATTTCCGCCGGCCTGCGCTCGACGCCCAGCGTGCTGCTCACTCCGCTGCAGGAGGATTTCGGCTGGAGCCGCTCGACCATCTCGGCGGCCGCCGCCCTGGGCATCTTTTTGTATGGCCTGGTCGGCCCCTTCGCCGCCGCCGCCATGGAGCGTTTCGGCCTGCGCCGCGTACTGATCACGGCCTTGGTGGTGATGTCGGCCTCCAGCGCCGCCAGCGCCTTCATGACCGAATCCTGGCATCTGCTGCTGACCTGGGGCCTGTTCTCGGGCCTGGCCAGCGGCGCGGTGGCCGTCGTGCTGGGCGCGACGGTGGTCAACCGCTGGTTTGTCACCCGCCGCGGACTCATGATGGGCCTGCTTACCGCCAGCACGGCCACCGGCAACCTGCTCTTTCTGCCCGTGCTGGCCGCCCTGGCTGCCTCGGGCGACTGGACGCGCGTGGTCTGGGCCGTGGCCGCCGGGGCCGCCGTCATCGTCCCCTTTGCCTGGTGGCTGGTGCCCGACCGGCCGGCCAGCGTGGGCCTGCGTCCTTATGGCGCCGACCCGCAGGCGCCGCTGGCTTCGGCCGCCCCGCGCACCGGCCTGCTGGCCCAGACCTTCGGCGCCCTGAACCGCGCCCGCCGCACGCGCGCCTTCTGGTATCTATTCGCCACCTTCTTCGTCTGCGGCTTCACCACCAATGGCCTGGTGGGCACCCACCTCATCTCGCTTTGCGGCGACCATGGCATCGCCGAAGTGCAGGCGGCCGGCCTGCTGGCCCTCATGGGCATTTTCGACCTGGTGGGCACCACGGCTTCGGGCTGGCTGACCGACCGCTACGATCCGCGCAAGCTGCTGTTCGTGTACTACGGGCTGCGCGGGCTGTCGCTGATGTACCTGCCCTACTCCGACTTCTCGTTCTACAGCCTGTCGATCTTCGCGATTTTCTTCGGCCTGGACTGGATCGCCACGGTGCCGCCCACGCTGCGCCTGGCCACCGAGGCCTTTGGCGAACGCGATGCGCCCGTGGTCTTTGGCTGGATCGTGGCAGGCCACCAGGTCGGCGCGGCGGCCGCGGCCTGGATGGCCGGCGCCGTGCGCGAAATGTCGGGCAGTTATCTGATGGCCTTTGTGCTGGCGGGCTCGACCGGCCTGGTGGCCGCGGTGATCGCCCTGCTCATCAACCGCAAGCCGGCCGCGCCGCAGATGCGGCAGGCCGAGGCCGCCTAAGCCTCGACCTCGCCCAGATAGGCGGCGCGCACCTTGGGATCGTCCAGCATCCCGCGCGCCGCCCCGGTCAGCGTGATTTCGCCCGACTCCATCACATAGCCGCGATCGGCGTGCTCCAGGGCCAGGCGGGCGTTCTGTTCGATGAGCAGGATGGTCACGCCTTCGGCCGCGATGCCGCGCACGACCTCGAAGACCTTGTCCACCATCAGCGGCGCCAGGCCCATCGAGGGTTCATCCAGCAAGAGCAGCTTTGGTCGCGCGATCATGGCGCGGCCCATGGCCACCATCTGCTGTTCGCCGCCCGACAGCGTGCCGGCGGCCTGGCGGCGGCGTTCGGCCAGGCGGGGAAAGAGCGCGAAGACCCGCTCGGTGTCTTCGCGGATGCCGGCCGCGTCGCGGCGGACATAGGCGCCCATGGCGAGGTTTTCCTCGATGGTGAGCTGGCCGAAGATGCCGCGCCCCTCGGGCACCATCACCAGGCCGCGGCGCACCAGTTCGAAGGAACGCGCCCCCGAGATGGATTGACCGTCGTAGCGGATCTCGCCGCCGGCGGCCGGCACCAGGCCGCAGATGGCCCGCAGCGTGGAGCTCTTGCCCGCGCCGTTGGCGCCGATGAGGCAAACCAGTTCGCCGGCGTCCACCCTGAGATCGACCCCGCGCACCGCGCGGATGCCGCCATACGCCACTTCCAGGCCACGTAGTTCAAGCAAGGCCTGCGTCATGAGGGCTGCTCCGTCGAAAGATGCAACAAGGGGTCCTGGGCCGCGCCCGCGCCCAGATAGGCTTCGATGACCTTGGGATCGCGCTGGACGTCGGCGGGCCGGCCCATGGACAGCACCTTGCCGTATTCCAGCACCAGCACGCGGTCGCACAAACCCATGACCAGCTTCATATCGTGCTCGATCAGCAGCACGGTGATGCCGTCGGCGCGGATTTTCTCGATCAATTGGCGCAGGACCACGGTCTCCGAGGCGTTCATGCCCGCGGCCGGCTCGTCCAGGGCCAGGAGCTTGGGATCGGTGGCCAGGGCCCGGGCGATCTCCAGGCGGCGCTGATCCCCATAGGGCAAGGAGCGCGCCAGGTCATTGGCGCGATGCCCGATGCCGACGTAGTCGAGCAGTTCATGCGCCCGGCGCTCGATGGCCGCCTCTTCGGCGCGCTGGGCGCGGGTGCGCAGCACGGCGCCCAGGACGCCGGCGCGGGTGCGCGCGTGTCGCCCTATCATCACATTCTCGATGGCGCTCAGGTTGGCAAAGAGGCGGATGTTCTGGAAGGTCCGCGCCAGGCCGGCCTGCGATACCTCATGCGGCTTGCTGCCGACGATGGACAGACCGTTGAATTCGCAGCGCCCTTCTTCGGGGATATACAGGCCCGTCAGCACGTTGAACAGCGTGGTCTTGCCCGCGCCATTGGGGCCGATCAGCCCGTAGATCTCGCCGGCCTCGATATCGAAGCTGACGTCGGTCAGCGCGCGCAGGCCGCCGAAGCGCTTGCCCAGGCCCTGGGCTTGCAGCAGTTTGCTCATGCCGCGCCTCCCTGGCGGTTGCCCGCCAGCTCGCGCCGGCGCACCGCGGAGGGCCACAGCCCCGCCGGCCGGAACAGCATCACGCAGACCATGGCCAGGCCGAAGAGCAGCATGCGTATGCCCTCGGGATCCAGCACCACCGCGCCGAAGAGAAAGTGCTGCGCCGGTTCGACCACGGCGCGCAGGAATTCAGGCAACGCGGCCAGGATGAGGGCGCCCAGGATGACGCCGGAGATGTTGCCCATGCCGCCCAGCACCACCATGCACAGGATGGAGATCGATTCCGTCAGGCTGAAGCTCTCGGGGCTGACAAAGCCCTGCATGGAAGCAAAGAGCGCGCCCGCCACGCCGCCGAAGGACGCGCCCATGGCGAAGGCCAGCAGCTTGATATTGCGCGTATTGATGCCCATGGCCTTGGCGGCGATCTCGTCTTCGCGGATGGCCTCCCAGGCGCGCCCGATGCGCGAGTTCTGCAGCCGCGCGCAGACCAGCACGATGAGCAGGGTCAGCAGGACCAGCAGGTAGTAATACTTCTCGGGTCCGGTGACGCGCAATCCCAGCAGGGTCTCGGTGCGGCCGAAGGTGAAGTCGCCGATCTTGAAGGGATCGATCCGGTTGATGCCCTGGGGGCCGTTGGTGATATTGACCGGCGCGTTCAGGTTGTTCAGGAAGATGCGGATGATCTCCCCGAAGCCCAGGGTGACGATGGCAAGATAGTCGCCGCGCAGCTTCAAGGTGGGCGCGCCCAGCAGCACGCCGAAGATGCAGGCCAGCACCAACGCGATGGGCAGGATGGCCCAGAACGGCAGGTGCAGCCCGAAGTGCGGCGAGGCCAGCAAGGCCCAGGTATAGGCGCCCACGGCATAAAAGGCGATATAGCCCAGGTCCAGCAGGCCGGCGAAGCCCACCACGATGTTCAGGCCCAGGGCCAGCATCACGTAGAGCAGCGCGAAATTGAGGATGCGCACCCAGCTCTGGCCGGCCATGCCCAGCACGAAGGGCAGCACGGCCAGCACCACGCCGATCAGCACGATGCCCAGCAAGGTGGCGAGAGGAATCTTTCTGGCCGTCATGCGCGGTCTCCCACACGTTCGCCCAGAAGGCCCGAGGGGCGGAAAATCAGCACCATGACCAGCACGATGAAGGCAAAGACGTCCTGGTAATGGCTGCCCAGGAAGCCGCCGGTCAGGTCGCCGATATAGCCCGATCCCAGGGCTTCGATCACGCCCAGCAGCAAGCCGCCCGCCATGGCGCCGACCAGGTTGCCGATGCCGCCCAGCACCGCGGCCGTGAAGGCCTTGAGCCCCAGCATGAAACCCATGGTGTATTGCGAAACGCCATAGTAGGTCGTGACCATCATCCCGGCCACGGCGGCCAGCGCCGAGCCGATCAGGAAGGCCGCCGAAATCACCGTATTGATGTTCACGCCCATCAGGCCGGCCACCTCGCGGTTCTGCGCCGTGGCGCGCATGGCCGTGCCCAGCCGCGTCTTGTGCACCACCAGCAGCAGCGCGCCCATGATGGCCGCGGCGATCACCACGATGGCGATCTGCAGCGTGCTCAGGCGCGCGCCGAAAACGTCCATCACCTTGGGCGAGAGAATCTGCGGGAAATTGAGATAGTTGCGCCCCCAGACCATCATCGCCAGGTTCTGCAGGATGATGGACACGCCGATGGCGGTGATCAGGGCGGCCAGGCGCGGCGCGCGGCGCAGCGGCCGGTAGGCCACGCGCTCGGCGGTCCAGCCCACGGCCATGCACAAGGGCACGGCGGCCAGCAGGCCCACGCCCAGCACGACGAAGGCCGAGGCATTGGCGTCGGCGCCGACCAGGGAGGCGGCGATCATGGTCGCCGTCATCGCGCCGATCATGACCACGTCGCCATGGGCGAAGTTGATCAGGCCGATGATGCCGTAGACCATGGTGTAGCCCAGGGCGACCAGCGCGTACACGCTGCCCAGCGTCAGGCCATTGATGAGTTGCTGAATGAAGATATCCATACGGGCTGCGGTAAAGAGCCGGAAAAAAACCGTCGCGGCGTGGACGGGTGCGCCCGGCCGGACGCCCGGGGCGCCCGGAGCGGCGGCGCGCCAGGCGCCGCCGCGCGAGGCTTATTGCGCCTGGCTGACCATGGTCTCGACCATCTCCCACTTACCATTCTTGACCTGGTAGATGGTGACCGAGATTTCCTTCAGATCGCCCTTGTCGTCATAGGCGATGTGTTCGCTGGTGGCGCCCTTGCGGTTGAGCTTGGCCAGCTGGGGCAGGTACTTCTCCGGCTTGGCCGAACCGGCTTTTTCGATGGCGGTGATCATGTTCCAGGCGCCGTCATAGGCATAGGGCGCGTAGACGCCCGGCGCCTTCTTGAAGCGAGCCTGGTAGCGCTGCTCGAAATCCTTGCCCGCGCTCATCTTGTCCAGCGGCACGCCGGCCAGCGAGGCATAGGTGCCGTCGGCGGCATCGCCAGCCAGCTTGATGAAGGTGTCGCTGCGGGTCATTTCACCGGAGACCAGCGGCGCCTTCAGGCCCAGCGTCACCATCTGGCGCTTCATGGGGCCGGACTGCGCGTCCAGGCCGCCATAGAAGATGGCGTCCGGCGCCACGCCCTTGATATTGGTCAGGATGGACGTGAAGTCGTTGGCCTTGTCCGTGGTGTACTCGCGGCGCACGATCTGGCCGCCAGCGGCCTTGACCGCCTTCTCGACCTCGTCGGCCAGGCCCTGGCCGTAGGCGGTGCGGTCGTCGATGAGGGCGATCTTCTTGGCGTTGAGCTTCTCGACCATGAACTTGCCCACCGCGCCGCCCTGCTGGGTGTCGCTGGTCATCATGCGGAAGGTGGTTTCATAGCCCTGCTTGGTGTACTCGGGCGAGGTCGCCATGGCGATCTGCGGCAGGCCCGCATCGTGATAGATGCGCGAGGCCGGGATGGTGGTGCCCGAGTTGAAATGGCCCAGGATGCCGTTGACATCCTGGTCCACCAGCTGCTGGGCCACCTGCACGGCCACGCGGGCGTCGGCCTGGTCATCGCGCGACACCAGCACGAACTTGGCCGGTTTGCCGTCGACCTGGACGCCCTTCTGGTTGGCTTCTTCGAGGGCCAGCGTCAGGCCGTTCTGCATGTCCTCGCCGTAGTGCGACTGCGGACCGGTCAGGGGCGCGGCGAAACCGAACTTGATGTCGGCGGCCTGGGCCACGCTGGTGAGGCAGGCGGCGGCGATACCCGCGGCCAGCAGCTTGATGGGGGTGCGCAACGTCATGGTTTCCTCCCGTAATGACGTACTGGGTCTGGCTTGTTATACCCGCGCTTGTGGCGAAGGTGCCGTTTTTTCCCCGCGCCGATATGCCGCGGGGAGAGGCCGCCGGCCGGCGTGCAGCCTGGCCGGTCAGCGAGTGGGACCGGATTGTCCTTGGAGTACAACCCGGTCGCCTATTGGAGATAACCCGAGGCCCACCCCCGGGCTAACCCGATACCGCAGGATGCTCAACCTATGGTCATCAGACTGGCGTTGCCGCCGGCCGCGGCCGTATTGATGCTGACCGCCCGCTCATTGAGCAGCCGTTCGGGAGCATAGGAGGCCCCGGCGGCCAATTCGTCGGGACTCAGACCATGCACGGCCAGGATAGGCCCCTCGCGGCGGGCGATGCGCTGATTCAGGGCCCGCAAGGCGTCCCCGTCTCCCTCGAACAGCACCGCCTGGAAATCCGCCGCGTCGATTTCGGACGCCTCCAGCAGCGCCGCCTGGCCATCCAGGGCGGCGGCATCGAGGGTGGCGAGCAGGTCGCGCGCCGCGGGCGTATCGGCGAACCAGGCCAGGTTGCCGGTGCCGCGCACGGCGGCCCATTGGGCGCGCGCGCCCAGCGGGGTCGCGGCGACGCAATACACCGCGCCGCGCGGCTCGACCCGATAGGTATTGCTTTCTCCGGTGGGGCCGGGCAAGGCCAGGGTGATGGGCATCTCGCCCGCGCCCTCCAGCGCCGGCGGCAAGCCGCCGGGGCGCAAGGACAGCAGGCGGTAGAGATAGAGCGGCCCTCCCGCCTTGGGACCGGTGCCCGAGAGGCGCTCGCCGCCGAAGGGCTGTACGCCCACCACGGCGCCGACGATATTGCGGTTGACGTAGATATTGCCCGCGTCGACCGATTCGGTCACCCGCGCCACGGTCTCGTCGATGCGGGTGTGCACGCCGAAGGTCAGGCCATAGCCGGTCGCATTGATGCCTTCGATGACGCGATCCAGCTCGTCGCGCGCATAGCGCAGCACATGCAGCACGGGCCCGAACACCTCGCGCTTGAGCTCGGCGATATCGTTGATCTCGATCAGGGTCGGCGGCACGAAGGTGCCAAAGCGGCATTCCGGCGCGCCTTCGACCTGGACCACCTCATGGCCGGCGGCCCGCATCGCGTCGATGTGGCGCAGGATGTTTTGCCGCGCCTCGGCGTCGATGACCGGCCCCACGTCCGTGGACAGGCGGTCGGGATTACCCATGCGCAGCTCGCGCATGGCGCCGCGCAACATGGTCAGGACGTGCTCTGCGTTGTCTTCCTGCACGCAGAGCACGCGCAGGGCCGAGCAGCGCTGGCCGGCCGAATCGAAGGCCGAGTTAAGCACATCGAACACCACCTGCTCGGCCAGCGCGGAAGAATCGACCACCATGGCGTTCTGGCCGCCGGTCTCGGCGATGAGCGGGATGGTATGCCCCTGGTCGTCCAGGCGGTCCGCCAGGTTGCGGGCGATCAGCCGCGCGACTTCGGTCGAACCGGTGAACATGACGCCGCGCACGGCCGGATGGGCCACCAGTTGCGCGCCCACCGTCTCGCCGCGGCCGGGCAGCAATTGCACCGCGCCGGCCGGCACGCCGGCGGCCCGCAGAATCCCGACGGCCTGGGCGGCGATCAGGGGCGTCTGCTCGGCCGGCTTGGCCAGCACCGTGTTGCCCGCGGCCAACGCCGCGGCGACCTGGCCGGTGAAGATCGCCAGCGGGAAATTCCATGGGCTGATGCACAACACCGTGCCCAGCGGGCGATGGCTGTCGTTGTCGAACTCGCGCTCGGCCTGGTCGGCGTAGTAGCGCAGGAAATCCACCGCCTCGCGCACTTCGGCGATGGCATTGGGCAGCGTCTTGCCCGCCTCGCGCACGATCAGGCCCAGCAGGGTCTGCATCTGCTCTTCGAGCATTTGCGCGGCGCGGCGCAGGCATTGCGCGCGCTCGGCCACCGGCGTGGATTGCCAGATGGGCGCGGCATGGCCGGCGGCCCGCAGGGCGGCCTCGACAGCGGCCTCATCGGCCTCGATGACACGGCCCACCACGTCGCGCTGGTCCGCCGGGTTGAGCAGGTCCTGGGCGCGCGCCTCGTCCCAGACCTCGCCGCCCTCGCCCAGCATGGGCATGGCGCGCCAGGGCGTGCCGGCGCTGGCCTGCAGCGCGGCCGACAGGGAACCGAGGCGATGCTCATTGGACAGGTCCAGGCCGGCCGAGTTGGCGCGCGCCGGGCCGTAGAGATCGCGCGGAAGCGGGATTTTTTCGTGT
Organism: Bordetella pseudohinzii; assembly: GCF_000657795.2. GTDB lineage: Bacteria > Pseudomonadota > Gammaproteobacteria > Burkholderiales > Burkholderiaceae_B > Bordetella > Bordetella pseudohinzii. The sequence continues at coordinate 47,528 of NZ_JHEP02000010.1, read as the reverse complement.
GGAGCGCCCAGCGGCACGATGCGCGCCGCGGTCTGCACGGGATCGGCCACCAGCTGCTCGACCGAAATACTGTCGTCGCCGATCAGATTGACGAAGGAGGTGTTGGCGCCGTTTTCGAGCAGGCGCCGCACCAGATAGGCCAGCAGGGTCTCGTGCGTGCCCACCGGCGCGTAGATCCGGCAGGGGCGGTTGAGCTTGCCCTGCGCCAGCGGACCGACCACCTCGTCATAAAGCGGTTCGCCCATGCCATGCAGGCACTGGAACTCATATTGCCCAGGATAGTAATTCTGCCCGGCCAGGTGGTAGATGGCCGACAGGGTGTAGGCATTATGGGTGGCGAACTGCGGATAGACGGCCTCGGGCGCGGACAGCAGCTTGCGGGCGCAGGCCAGATAGGCCACATCGGTGTAGACCTTGCGCGTGTAGACGGGATAGCCCTCCAGGCCGTCGACCTGGGCGCGCTTGATCTCGCTGTCCCAGTAGGCGCCCTTGACCAGGCGGATCATCAAACGGTGGCTGCTGCGCCGGGCCAGGTCGATCACATAGTCGATCACGAAAGGCGCGCGCTTCTGGTAGGCCTGTATCACGAAGCCGATGCCGTTCCAGCCCTCCAGCTCGGGCGTGAAGCACAGGGCTTCGAGCAGATCGAGCGACATCTCCAGGCGGTCGGCCTCCTCGGCATCGATGTTCAGCCCGATGTCGTACTGGCGCGCCAAAATGGCCAGGTGCCTCATGCGCGGCAAGAGTTCGCTCATCACGCGCTCGCGCTGCGCGCGGGCATAGCGCGGGTGCAGGGCCGAAAGCTTGATGGAAATGCCCGGGCCTTCGTAGATGCCCCGGCCGGCGGCCGCCTTGCCGATGGCGTGGATGGCCTGCTCGTAGGCCGCGTTGTAGCGCTCGGCGTCCTCGGCCGTGGTGGCCGCCTCGCCCAGCATGTCATAGGAGTAGCGAAAGCCCCGGGCTTCCATCTTGCGGTTGTTGGCCAGCGCCTCGGAGATCGTCTGACCCGAAACGAACTGCTCGCCCATCATGCGCATGGCCATGTTCACGCCCTTGCGCACCAGGGGCTCGCCGCCCTTGCCGATCAGGCGGGTCAGCGCCTTGGACAGCGATTGCTCGCTGCTCACGGCCACCAGCTTGCCGGTGATCATCAAGCCCCAGGTGGCGGCGTTGACGAACAGCGATTGCGAGCCGCCCATATGGGACTTCCAGTCGCCGCGGGCGACCTTGTCGCGGATGAGGGCGTCGCGGGTGGCGCGGTCCGGGATGCGCAGCAAGGCTTCGGCCAGACACATGAGCGCCACGCCCTCCTGGCTGGAGAGCGAAAACTCCTGGATCAGGCCTTCGACGCCGCCGCCGCTGCGCTTGTCGCGCAGCGTCTGCACCAGCTTGGCGGCCATGGCATGGATTTTCTCCAGCTGCGGCATGCGGGCCTGGCCCAGCAGCAGCGGGACGCACTCGGGTTCCGGGCGGCGGTAGGCCGAGGTAATGGCCGCGCGCAGCACCGACTGCGGCTGCACGTCCTGGCCGAATTCATAGAACGGCGGGGTCGGACCCGCGTCGGAGGCGTCTTCGCCGGCCTCTTCGTCACGGCCCAGGTGGGCCATCTCCGCCGGCAGGTGGCCGCGCTCGATCCTGTCCAGATAGGCGACCAAGGCCTGTTTGTGCAGCCAGTGCGGCGTGCACTGGAGTTTTTGGGCGGCCGCCTTCAGGCGATCCCGCAATGCGTCATCAACCTTGACGCCCAGGGTGGTGCTAGCCATAGCGTTTTGCTTCCTCGATACCGCGGCAAACTGCCGCGACCGCGCGCGGCGGTACCGGCCCCTACCGGTGGAACCGAATGCTAAAGAAGTTGCAACCCGCTAGAAATGGTGGTTAACCCTAGGTGAAGCCACATCAAGCGCGAGGCCTGGATCTCAGTCGGACGCGGCCCTGCAGCCCTGCAGGCTGACCTCGGGGCCGGCGGGCTCGGCGCCCTGCCCGCCCCGGCGGATGCCGGAGGCGATGGTCCGGGCCAATAGCGCGGCGGCCTGCTGCTGGGCCGCCACCAGACTGGGCACATCACTGCCGGCCGCCGGCACGGTGATGATGCTGCGGCAGATCAGGGCCTGGCCCTTCAGGCTGACGGGGCGGGCGCGCCAGGTGACATCGAGCACGGCCGGCCCCTGGGCGCTGACCTCGAAGCGCTGCACATCGGTCTGCACCCGCCAGACGGGCGTGCCGGCGGGCGGCCGCACCACCTGGACGTCCAGGGCGCCCAGCTCGCGCGTCAGGCCATCCGACAGCGCCGAACGGAGCTCGTCGCCCAGGGGCGCGCTCCAGCGGTCGGAATACAGGGGCGCGATGCTGCCCGCGCCGGTGCGCAACATGATCTGCGGCTGGTCGGCCTGCGCCGGCACGATGACGGGCAACACCTCGATCATGAAGCCGGCGTTGCCGGCCGACCCGCCGGCGGCCGGCGCCTGCAGGGTGTAGTAGCGGGCCGGCGGCGAGCTGCCGCAGGCGGCCAGCCCGGACAACAGGATCAGCGCAGCGCAGAGTCGGGGGGATTTCATGGGATTCAATTCCTGACGGGACCGGAGCCGGGGATGGGATCTTCACCCCTGCCGCGCAGCAGGGATTGGGGATTGGCCTGCAGGAAGTCCGCCAGATTGCGCAGCGAACGGGCCGCGCGCGAGAGTTCCTGCATGGAGCGCTCCGCATTGACCGGCAGCGCCGAATCCGAGGCCAGCAGCTCGTTGATCTGCGCCAGCGAGCGGCGCGCCTCCTTCATCATGGCCGCCGCGTCCGGCGCCAGGTCCTTGTCCAGGCGCGCCATCAGCTTGGAGGTGCTGTTCAGGGTGTTGCGCAGGTCCTGGCCGATCTGGTCGAAAGGAATCTTCTCGATCTTGGCGACGATGCTGCCGATCTGCTCCTGCAACTGGTCGAACTGGCCCGGGATGGTCGGGATGTTGGCCGGCTCGGTCACTTCGTAGTTGACCGGCTTCACATTGGGGAAGTGGTCCAGCACCACATACATCTGGCCGGTCAGCAGATTGGCCGAGCGCAGCTGCGCGCGCAGGCCGTACTTCACGAGCACGCTCAGGGTGCGGCCCGGGGCCAGCTCCGTGCTGCCCGTGTCGCGCTGCACGCTGCGCACGATCTCATCGAACAGGCTGCCCAGGCGCTCCGGGTAGATGGTCGCGTCGACCACGCCATAGAAACGCTTCTTGCTGCCGTCGAAATCGATGGCCACATGCGTGACTTCGCCCAGGGAGATGCCCTGGAAGTCGATGGGCGCGCCCACCGACAGGCCGCGCACGGACTGGTCAAAGCGCATGCGGATACGGAAGGGCGTGCCATCGGTATTGGCCTTGGCGGCGGCCTCGGTGCCATAGAGCTGGAAGCGGCTGTTGGGCTGGGCCTCCTGCCCCTGGCGATCGACCACGTTGTCGAAGGCAACCCCGCCGATGGCCACGGACACCAGGGACTGGGTGCGCACCTTGAGCCCGTCGGCATTGACGGAGAAATCCACGCCGCTGGCGTTCCAGAAGCGCGCGCCCTCGGTGACGAAGCGGTCATTGGGCGCATCGACGAAGACCTGCACGTCCACCGCCTTGCCATCCTCGCTCAAGGCATAGTCGATCACCTGCCCGACGCTGATGCGCCGGTAATAGACGGGCGAGCCGACATCCAGCGAACCGAGGTCATTGGCGCGCAGCGTGAAGCGCTTGCCCGGCCGGTCATGCGCCACGGGCGGCGGCGTCTCCAGGCCGACGAAATGCGTCTTGGTGGGCTTGCGGCCGAGCGCCTCGGGATCGCCCACGGCATCCACCCCGATATAGGCGCCCGACAGCAAGGTGCCCAGGCCCGAGACGCCGCTGATCCCCAGGCGCGGCCGCACGACCCAGAAATTGGTGCCCTCGCTGGCCATGTTCTGGACTTCCTTGGCCAGCTCGGCTTCGACCACGACCTTGCTGCGGTCCCGGTTGAAGTGGATGCCCTTGACCGTGCCTATGACCACATCCTTGTAGCGCAGCTGGGTCTTGCCGACCTCCAGCCCTTCGGCGGTATTGAACTCGATGGAGATCTCGGGACCGGCCTGCATCCAGGTGCGCACGACCAGCGACAGGCCGGCCAGCGCGGCCACCAGCGGCACCAGCCAGATCCAGGAGATGCGCGAACGCTCTTTTCTGGACACCTTGACCTTGCCCAACGGATTGTCCGGCAACTCGGTCGACTCAGCCATGTCGTGCGCTTCCTTGTGATATCGCTTTTTATTCAGGCATTGCCCGCGGGCGCGCCCGCGGCGGCCTCGGGATGATCCGCATGCCATTCCGAGGCATGTTCAAGATCCCAGGCCTGGCGCAGGTCGAAGGTCATGGCCGCCAGCATGGTCAGGACCACCACCAGGCCGAAGGACGCGGCCCCCGCGCCGGCGCTGATCTCCATCAGCCCCTGGAAATCGGCCAGCGCCGCCAGAATGATAACCACGAAAACATCCAGCATCGACCACTGGCCGATAAACTCTACCATCTGGTAGAGCCGTGTGCGTTGCTGAAGATTGGTCGTGCTGCGCCACTGCAGCGTCAGCGCCAGGAAGCCCAGCGACAGCAGCTTGGTCAGCGGCACCGCGATACTGGCGATGAAGACAATGAGCGCGATATCCCAGGAGCCCAGCTGCCAAAGCTCGACCACGCCCCCCAGGATGGTGTGCGCGCTGTCGCCCGTAATGGAGCGGATCTGCATCACAGGCAAGGTATTGGCCGGGATGTAGAAAATCACCGCCGCGGCCAGCAGCGCCCAGGTGCGGGACAAGGTATCGGGCTTGCGGTAATGCAGCACGGCGCGGCAGCGCCGGCAATGATGCATGGCCTGTGGGTCCTCGTCGCTGTCCAGGGTCTGCACCTGGCCGCAGACATGGCAGCCGGCCAGCACGGTGTCGGCCGTCATTTCGGGGATGTGCACCGGCACCACGCCCGCCCGCTCGGCCATGCGCCAGATGACGGCCGGCGCCAGCCGGCTGAGCATGGTGAGAAAGACCGTCAGCGCGCCGAAGGCCAGCAAGCCCACCCGCGGCTCGACCGAGGCCATGCCGGCGAGCTTGACCACCGACACCACCACGCCCAGCAGAAACACCGGCACCATGCTCCAGGGCCGCAACAGGCCCAGCAGGCGCACGACCCCGGCAAAGCCATAGGGCAAGGCGCCCCGCGACAAAGGCCCCAGCACCCAGAGCAAGGCCAGCAATTGCATAAGCGGAATGCCGAAACCCACCGTGCCGGTCATGATGGCCACGGCATAGTGGCCCTGGCGCCAGGTGATGCCCACGGCGTCGAGCAGCGTGGCCGTGCTGGTCATGCCCTGCACGGACAGCGCGGCCACGGGATAGGCATTGGCCACGCCGAAAAGAATGAGGCCGGTGATGGCCAGCGCCAGCCAGTTCGGCAGCGTCAGGCCGCTATAGCGCCACAGCGTGGCGCCGCAACGCTCGCAGGCGGCCGCCTCGCCCGGCTCAAGACTGTGCCAGCGATAAACGCTGGCACAGTGTTCGCAGGCGATGAGAGAGTGGCGTTCCAAGGGCGGGCCCGGGTCAGCCGGCTTCAGTCGACCAACTCGACTTCCGGCTTGTCCTTGGCGCGGGGCGTAGGTTTGGCCGGCTCGTCGAAGGACAGGACCACCTTGTCGTTCTCGTCCAGGTCCACCGTGACATTGCCGCCGTCGACCAGGCGCCCGAACAGCAGCTCGTCGGCCAAGGCGCGGCGGATGGTGTCCTGGATGAGCCGCTGCATCGGACGCGCGCCCATGAGCGGATCGAAACCATGCTTGGCCAGGTAGTCGCGCAGCTTCTCGGTGAACACCGCCTCGACGCGCCGCTCATGCAGCTGGTCTTCCAGCTGCATGAGGAATTTGTCGACCACGCGCAGGATGATCTCGCGATCCAGCGGCGCGAAGGGGATGATGGCGTCCAGGCGGTTGCGGAACTCCGGCGTGAACATGCGGCGGATCTCGGCCATCTCGTCGCCGACCACGCGCGTATTGGTAAAGCCGATGGCCGCGCGGTTCAGGGTCTCGGCCCCCGCATTGGTCGTCATGATGAGGATGACGTTGCGGAAGTCGGCCTTGCGCCCGTTGTTGTCCGTCAGCGTGCCGTGGTCCATGACCTGCAGCAGGATATTGAAGATGTCCGGATGGGCTTTTTCGATTTCATCGAGCAGCAGCACGCAATGCGGCTGCTTGGCGATGGCTTCGGTCAAGAGGCCGCCCTGGTCAAAGCCGACATAGCCGGGAGGCGCGCCGATCAGGCGCGAGACCGCGTGGCGCTCCATGTACTCCGACATGTCAAAGCGCAGCAGCTCCACGCCCAGCGTGAAGGCCAGCTGGCGCGCGACCTCGGTCTTGCCCACGCCGGTGGGGCCGGAGAACAGGAAGGCGCCGATGGGTTTGTCGGGCTTGCCCAGGCCGGAGCGCGCCATCTTGATGGCGGCGGCCAGCGCGTCGATGGCCTGGTCCTGGCCGAAGACGACGGTCTTCAGGTCGCGGTCCAGCGTGGCCAGCTTGCTGCGGTCGTCGCTGGAGACCGACTGCGGCGGAATGCGCGCGATCTTGGAGACAATGGCCTCGATCTCGGCCTTGCCGATGACTTTCTTCTGGCGCGAACGCGGCAGCAGGCGCTGGGCGGCGCCGGCCTCGTCGATGACGTCGATGGCCTTGTCCGGCAGATGGCGGTCATTGATATAGCGCGCCGACAGCTCGGCGGCCGCGCTCAGGGCGGCGGCCGAATAGCGCACGCTGTGGTGTTCCTCGAAGCGGCTCTTCAGGCCGCGCAGGATTTGCACGGTCTGATCGACGCTGGGTTCGGGGACGTCGATCTTCTGGAAACGGCGCGACAGCGCGTGGTCTTTCTCGAAGACCCCGCGATATTCGGTGTAGGTGGTCGCGCCGATACACTTGAGCTGCCCGGACGACAGGGCCGGCTTGAGCAAATTGGACGCATCCAGCGTGCCGCCCGAGGCCGAACCGGCGCCGATCAGCGTGTGGATCTCGTCGATGAAGAGCACCGCGTCCGGATTGCCGCGGATCTGCTTGAGCACGCCCTTGAGGCGCTGCTCGAAATCGCCGCGGTACTTGGTGCCGGCCAGCAAGGCGCCCATGTCCAGCGCATAGACCTGGGCCGATTGCAGGATCTCGGGCACCTCGCCGCGCGTGATGCGCCACGCCAGGCCTTCGGCGATGGCCGTCTTGCCCACGCCAGCCTCGCCCACCAGCAGCGGGTTGTTCTTGCGGCGGCGGCACAACACCTGGATCACGCGCTCGACCTCGTGTTCGCGGCCGATGAGCGGGTCGATGCGGCCGGCCAGCGCGGCGGCGTTCAGGTCGGTGGCGTACTGGTCCAGCGGCGATTGGCGCGACTCGCCGCCCTCTTCGCCGGGACTCTGCTGTTCTTTCTGGACGGCCGAGGGTTCTTCCTGGGGCTGCTTGGTGATGCCATGCGACAGGAAATTGACCACATCCAGGCGCGTGACGCCCTGCTGCTGCAGGTAGTACACGGCGTGCGAGTCTTTTTCGCCGAAGATGGCGACCAGCACATTGGCCCCGGTGACGGGCTTTTTGCCCGTGCCGCCGGCCGACACATGCATGATGGCGCGCTGGATCACGCGCTGGAAGCCCAGCGTGGGCTGGGTATCGACCTCGGCGCCGCTGGGAATGACCGGGGTGTTTTCTGTCACGAATTGGCGCAGGTTTCGGCGCAAGTCGTCCAGATTGGCCGCGCAGGCGCGCAAGACCTCGACTGCCGAGGCGTTGTCCAGCAACGACAGCAACAAATGCTCGACAGTAATGAACTCATGTCGGGCGGAGCGGGCCTCGACGAATGCCATATGCAGGCTGACTTCAAGCTCTTGGGAAATCACGCTTCCTCCGTAACGCACGAAGCGGCAGGTACACGCTTCATATTCTATGCCGATCAGGGCGTAACGCCAGCGATTTCAAATTCGAGGCCGGCGTACCGGCCCGCTTCGTCCATCACGGTGAGACGGTGCAAGCCATTGCGCGCCAGGGCCAATCCCTGTGTTTCGGCCGCGCCGGCCTGCCGATAGAGTTTGCCATCAAGCATCCACCATACCCGGCCCTCGGCGCCCTGCACGCCGACATCCAGCGCCACGGCACGCGCGCCCGGCACCGGCCGCAGCACCGAACCCTGGGCCACCCCCTCGATGCGCATGGGGCCGCGCGACACATTGGCATACTCCGCAAATGAGGGCGGAACCGTATCGTTCAAGGCCCAGGCGGCACGTTGTTCGGGGCAGACGCCCCCGGGCGCGCGGTCCAGGCGCCAGCCCAGGGGCCAGCAGGTGACGACGGCGCGCACCGTGCCGGGGCGCTTGCGGGCCGCGGGCGGGCCGGCCGGCAGCGCCGAGGCCACATCGCGTAACAGGGGCGCGGCAACATTGGCGCCAAAAAACCCCGGATTGGGCGTGCCATCCGGGCGGCCGACCCAGACGCCCAGGGTCCAGCGATCCGTCACCCCGATGGCCCAGGCGTCGCGGAATCCAAAACTGGTGCCGGTTTTCCATGCCAGCGCCGGCCCGGCTCCGCCCTGCTGGAACAAGGGTCTTTCCGGATGGCCGCCCGCCTCCAGGATATCGCGCACGATCCAGGCCGCGCCCGCGCTCATGGCCCGGCTCTCGCGCCGGGGCTCATCGGGGCTCAGGCGCGGCTGGCCCGCCAGGCCCTCCCGCGCCAGCGCGCGATAAGCGCCCACCAGTTCTTCCAGCGTCGTCCCTCCCCCGCCCAGGATCAGGCTCAGGTTGGGCGCCGCGCCGGCCGGCATGCGCAGGCGCACGCCGGCATTGAGCATGGCCGAGGCAAAGCGGACCGGCCCCACGCGGTCCAGCAGGTCCACGGCGGGCACGTTCAGGGAGCGCTGCAAGGCCTGGGACACGCTCACCGGCCCGGAGAAGGAAGCCTGGAAATTGCCCGGGGCATAGCCGCCAAAGGACAGGGGCACGTCCATGAGCAGGCTCTCCGAGTGCACCAGCCCGTCGTCCAGCGCCTGCGCATAGAGAAAAGGCTTGAGCGTGGAGCCCGGCGAACGCACGGCGCGCACCATGTCCACGTGCGCGTAGCGGCTGTCGTCGGAGAAGTCCGCCGAACCCGCATAGGCCTTGACCTCCAGGCTGTCGTTGTCCATCACCAGGACGGCCATGGACACCTTGGGCGGCAGGCCGTCGACGCGGTCGAGCAGCATGCGCTCGACCGTGGCCTGGATGTCGGCGTCGAGCGTGCTGGCCACCACCGTCTGCGCGCGCGGCCGGCCGGCCAGCAGGCGCTGCGCGGCCAATGGCGCCAGCCAGCGCGCGCGCAAAGGCGGCGCCACCACATTCTCGATGCGCGCATCGGCCACGCGATCGGCCGGCCAGATCGACAAGGCCTGCATGCGCGCAAGCACTTTGTCGCGCGCCAGCCGCGCCGTCTCCGGATGCCGGTCCGGACGCAGGCGCGACGGCGCCTGCGGCAGGGCCGTGAGCAAGGCCGCCTCGGCATCGCTCAGGTCGCTTGCGGATTTGCCCAGCCACAGGCGCGCGCCCATCTCCACGCCCTCGACGATGCCGCCCATGGGCGCATGCGCCAGATACAGGGCGAGAATGTCGTCCTTGCTGTAGTGTATTTCCAGCTGCAGCGCGCGCCAGACCTGGCGCGCCTTGGCCCGCAGGCTGCGCGAGGGCTGCCCGGCCAGCGCCGGATCGAGCATGCGCGCGACCTGCATGGTGAGCGTGGAGCCGCCCGAGACGATGCGGCCCTGCGCGGCCCATTGCCAGCCCGCCCGCGCCATGGCCCAGGGATTGATCCCCGGATGCCAATAGAACCAGCGGTCCTCATAGGCCAGCAAGGTCTGCAGATAGCGCGGCGATACCTGCGCAGGCCTCACGGGATAGCGCCAGACGCCATCGCGGCTCGGGTAGTTGCGCAAAGGCGTGCCATCGTCGGCGACGACCACGCGCGCCCCGGCCGAACCGGCCGGCGGCAGCGGATAGGCCCGGTCCAGCGCGAACAGGGCAGCCAGCGGCAGCGCCGCCAGGACGGCGCCGGCCCAGGCCAGGCGCCGCCCGCGCCGCGTCATTTGCGCGGCTGCCGGTCGCGGATCTCGATGCTGCTCCATGTGTCGCCCACGCCGCGCAGCTCGGGCCGGTACATGTCTTCGGCCACCACCGAAGGCACGCTGTAGCGGCCAGGCGTCACCACGCGCGCCAGATAGAAGATATCGACCTTGCCCCGTCCCAGCGTGGCCGCGGCCACATAGCGGTCATCGCGGAATTCGCGATGCTTGATATTGGGATTGGCCATGGCCTCGGCCACCCGGCGCCCGCCGATCTGCCAATCCTGCATCTCGGGGCTTTGCGAGAGGTTGAGGTTCTCCACCTCGAAGCCGGCGGGCACGCGGTCGACGATCAGCGCATCGGGCACATACTGCGTGGCATCGGCCTGGATCCAGACCACCAGCATGTCGCCCGTCTGCAACAGTCCGCCATCCCAGGCGCTGCCGTCGGGACGATACCAGCCGCGCTGCAGGCCGATGACATCATTGCGGGGCGCCGGCGCCGTCCTGGGCGTGCCTTGGGCGTCAAACTCCATGAACAGCGATTGATTGCCCGTATTGCGCAGGCGCGTGGCCGCCAGGTCCGCCGGCCCGATTTCCAGGGTCTGGTCCTGCGGGCTGCTCAGATTGCGGCTGGCGCCGCCCTGTTGCAGCAGGGCCTGCCAGGGCGCGGCGCGGTCGCCGCCGGCCGCGTGGGCCGCCAGCAGCAGGGCCATTTGTTCCTGGGTGGACAGATAGGAGCGGTTCCCCATCCGGGCCGAGGCCTGTTCGAGCAGGTTTTCGCTGCGCGCATCGCGCAAACCGTATTGGTTGAGCAAGGCATAGGCCTGGGCATAGTCGCGCACGCTGCTGCCGTAGTCGCCCAGCCACTCATCGTAATAACCGGAACCGCGGCGCGTGATGCCATAGGCGCGCGTCATGCCCTGCTCCAGCGCGGTCTTCATGCGGCCTTCGTCGCCCAGCAGCTTGAAGGCCGCCGCCAGCTGGATGAGCGGCAAGGGGGAGCGCGCCCGCTCGCCATAATTGTCGAACAGCTGCCGGACCGTGGACAGGGGCGCCTTGCCATCCCGCGCCAGCGCCAAGGCGGCGGCGGCCAGGCCGGCGAAGCGGCGGTGGTCATTGCGCAGCACGTCGGCGCTGCCGCTGTCGAAACGGCCGCTCTCCAGGCCCTTGCGCAGATTGGCCGACCAGCTGCCGAAGCTGTTGGGCGTCTGCTGCAGCTGTTCGAGCAGCCACTGCCGGCTGCGCTCCAGGCCGCTGTCGGGCACATTGAAGCCGCGCTCGCGGGCGTCCTGCATGAAGCCCAGCGCATAGGCCGTCAGCCAGACATCGCGGGAGCTGGAATCGCCCCACAGGGAATAGGCGCCCGTCGCCCCGCGCATGCCCGACAGGCGCGCGAGCGCGCCGTCTATCCTGGCCTGGCGCTCGGCCAGCGTGCGCGGCGTCATCCCGAAACGCTTGGCCGCGGCGTCATCGATGATGACCCAGGGCAGTGTTGCGCTGATGGTCTGCTCGGTGCAGCCATAGGGATAGTTCAACAGCCCCTGCACCAGCCGGTTGACGTTCAGCGGCGGGCGGTTGGACAAGGTCATCGACGCCGTCACCGAGTCGGCATGCCAATTCGCCAGGAGATCGGCCGCGGGTGTCCACTCCTCGCCGGGATTGAGGCGGACGCGGCGCGCCCGGCGCTCGGCCGCATGGGCCGGCTGCACCTGCAACACGGACTCGCGCGTGATGTCCAGCCCCTCGCCCTGGACCACCAGACGCATCCGCCCCAGGCCATAGGAACCTGTCGTGGTCGCCACAAAGCGCAGCGTCGCGCGTTCCTTGTCCTTCAGGGTCAGGCTGCGGGTGCTATCGGCGATGGCCAGCGGATCGAGCGCCTGCAATTTGACCGTCAGCTTGCGCGTCGCGCCGCTCAGGTTGGTCAGGTCCAGCGCCACCGCGGCCTGGTCGCCCGGCGTGATGAAGCGCGGCGTGTTCAGTTCCGCCACCACGGGAGCGGCCACCGTCATCTCGGCCTCGGCGCTGCCATAGCGGTCCGCCGAGAAGGCCACGGCCATCAGGCGCAAAGTGCCATTGAAGTCGGGCAGGTCGAGCTTGATCTCGGCCTCGCCCTGTTCATTGAGCGCCACCGCGCCCGAGAATAGATCCACCAGCTTGACCTTCTTGGGCAGGCTGCGGCTGTCGCCGCGCATGGCCGCGTCGCCGCCCCATTTGAGGCGGCCCTGGGTGCCGTCCATTTTTTCGATCAGCTTGCCGTACATGTCCAGCAGCTCCGGCGCATAACGATGCTTGCCGAAGAAGAAGTCCATGGGATCGGGCGTGGCGTACTGATTGATGTTGAGAATGCCGACGTCCACGGCCGACAGCGTCACATAGGCTTTGCCGCCCGAGGCGCCGTCGACCTTCACGCGCACCGTGGCGGGCTTCTCGGGTTCGACCTTGGCCGCGGCGTTCAGGCTCACCTCCAGCTTGCGCCCGCTGCTGGCCAGCGGCAGATAGGCCAGGCCCAGCGCGCGGGCCGGCGTCACGCGGTCGCCCTCGCTGCCCGGCCGGAAGACCGTGGCCGACACATAGAGATCGTGGCGCTTCCAGGCCGCGTCGACCGGGATCTCGATCTCGGTGCCCGTGGCCTTGACCGCCAGCCATTGCGACCACAGCATGCGGTCGCCTTCGACCGTAATCAAGGCCTGGCCGTCATGCGGCGGCAGGACCGTCATGCGGACCTTGCCGCCAGGCTGGGCGGGCAAGTCCTGCAGCTTGAGCTGCACGCGGTCGGGCCGGTTGCCCACGGCGTCGGCGTCCTGCGCGTTCCAGCCGGCATAGAAGCGATAGCGCGCCACCTGGCCGGTCCGCGGATCGGCGATCTCCAGGCGATAACGGCCCCACTTCACATCCACCGACAGCGAGGCGCGCTCGCCGATGTCGATGACGCGCGAATCCGTCAGCTCTTCGGTCTCGGTATAGCCGCTGTTCCAGCCGCGCTGATCATCGAAACGCCAGTAGTATTGGCGCTCTTCGCGGTACAGGCGCACTTGGGCGCCATCGATGGGCTGCGGCTTGCCTTCGGCGTTGACGCGGATGATTTCGAAACCGGCCGGCGCGCCTTCGCGCGCCACATCGCGGTCAAACAGCGGCCGCAGGCCGATCAGCGTATCGGCCGGCCAGACGCTGCGCTCGATGGAACGGACCACGGGCCGCCCGCCCGACTCAAGCAGGCTGACCGACAGCCGGACCTTCAGGGGCGAACGCGCCTGGCCCGCCTGGGGATCGACGCGGATCTCGCCATGCCCGCCCTCGTCCAACTCGCTGTCGGGCACTTCCTCGAAACGGCGCAGCGCGTCGTCGGCGACATCGCCGAACACAAAACCCGGCCATTGCCGCGGCAGCGCGATGCGGTCGCGCTTGACCTGGAAACTGGCCAGCACGCGGTTGCCCGCCGCCGGCGCGCCGTACAGATAATCGCCCTGCAATGCCACCTCCCAGGTCTGGCCGGGCGCCAGGACGGGCTGCTCCGAGGCCAGGGCGAGCTTCATGCGCTCGGGCAGGAATTCTTCGACCTGGAACTTCCAGCTGGCATCCGGAATCCGCGCGGCGGGATCCACGCGCAGCTCCAGCATCCAGTTGCCGGTCTGGGCGTCCTGCGGGATGTCGATGGCCTGCTCGATGTAGTTGGGCAGGTCCTTGGCCGGATGCCACAGCGTCGTGCGCGTCACCCGCCCGTCCGGACGCTTGAGCGTGGCCGTCAGCGGGCTGGCCGGCAAGGGCTGTCCGTCCGGGTCGCGCGCCAGCACCGACACATGGAATTGCTCGCCCGGCCGGTACAGATTGCGCCCGGCATAGACGAAGAGATTGTTATTGCGCGCCGGGTGGCCGCCGATGTCGTATTCGGAAAGGTCCAGCGCCGGCTCGCCCAGGGCCAGCAGCGTCATTTCCTTGCCGCGGGTGGCGCGCATCACGCGCGCATTGGCGTGCGAGCCCTCGAAACGCACATGGCCCTGGTCGTCGGCGTCGGTCTGGGCCAGCGTCTTGCCGGCGCCATCGACCAGTTCCACGCGCACCCCGGACAGCGGCTGGCCGGTCTTCAGGGACACGGCATAGGCTTCGCTGCGATCCGGGTAGCGGCGCGCATGCAGGCCGATATCGCTGACATAAAAATAGGTGGTCTGGTACTCGTAGCGGAAACGGCCCGGCTGGCTCATCACCGCGATATAGATGCCAGGATCCTGCAGTTCCTTGATGTGTTCGACCGGCAGAAAGGTCACATGGCGCCGGTTGGGCTTGTCATCGGTCACGAAGCGCCCTTGGTAGACGCTGGTGGTCAGCGTGTTCAGGCGATCCAGGTCCCAGTTGCTGACCGATCCCTTCAGGCTGCGGTTATCGGCATAGCGCCACTCGTCTTCCTCGGAGCCCTCGTCATCGTCATCGGCGTCGGCGCGGGCGCCGCGCTGGCGGCCCACGCCCAGCACCGTGTCGAAGAACTCGGGCACGCGCTGCGGGTCCACGCGCAGGAATTGCACATCGACCTCGGGCATGTTGACCGTCGCCACCGGCAGGCCGCCGTTCTGGCCGGCGGGCAGCACGACGCCGCGGCTGGCGAAGTAGAAGGAAGGCGGCATGGCCTGGGTGGCGGCATCGCAGCGCGCCGCTTCCGGCAAGGCGCCTGGCGGCTCGCCGCCGGGCAGGCCCTCGCGCACGCTGATGGCATAGCGCTTGAGCGGCTGCACATAGGGAAAGTAGACCACCCGAGGGTTGTCGCCGACCACCCAGCCGCCCTGGACGGCGCGCCCCTTGGGCGCGGCCTGGCCGGTCCGGGCCTGGCCCTGGCCGCCGCCCTCCTCGTCCTGGGCGGCCGCGCCCAGCTCGGTCACCTGGAGATAGCGTCCCAGATCGGCCTTGCGGTCCACGGGCTGGGTAAAGGTAAGCGCCAGCGCCAGGCTGTCGTTGTACTGGCGCGGCTGGCAATTCAAGGCGGCGAAGGGATCGGGCTTGCCCACCGTGGCCTGGCCGGCCGGTTTGGCCGCCGCGGCCTGTTCGGCGGCGGCGACCGCCGCCTGCCCGGCCTGCGGCGAGACGGATTGCGGCGCGGGTCCGCGCCCGGCCAGCCATCCCAACCCCACGGCGGCGGCCAGAATGACCGCGCCCCCCACTCCCAGCCAGACTTGCTTTTTGTTTGCCAAGGCGCACCTCGTGCTGCTACGTCTCAGACCGCCGCCAGGACACTGGCCGATACGGCCTTACTTGAAAGAGGGGATAAGGGGCGCTGGCCGCCCCGCGTCAACGGGCTAGACCGGCTCCATGATGCATTGCAGGGGATGTTGCCGGGCCCGCGCATACTGCGCCACCTGGGCGATCCGGGTGGCTGCCACATCGCGTGGATAGACGCCACAAATGCCGCGGCCTTCGTGATGGACCTGCAACATGATGCGGGTGGCTTCTTCCTGGTTCTTGCCGAAGAACTTCTGCAGGACCTTCACCACGAATTCCATCGGGGTGTAGTCATCATTGAGAAGCACGACCTGGTACATCGGCGGCGGCGCGGTGCGCGCCGGCTGTTTTTCGACCACGACATCGTGCTGCGAATCCAAGGTAGAACTCATAGGGCGGCTATTCTATTTAATCGTCCAAATATTCGCGTCACACTTACTCAAAATTACACACAGACATGCGTAGTTTCCATACTTGACGCCAGAAAGAAAAGGAGCGCATTATCCATGCATTCGGGAGCCTTTCAACTCGTTGTAGGGCAACCGTTCCCGGATGGGCTTCAGGCCAAGCCACGGCCCCTTCGTCCAACATACGATTCAAAAGAGGCAGTCCGCATGTCTGACACGACCGCAACCGCCGTCCAAGGGGACAATCCAAAATCCACCGGAACCGTCAAGTGGTTTAACGACGCGAAGGGTTTTGGCTTCATTACACCCGATGACGGCGGAGAAGATCTTTTCGCGCATTTTTCGTCTATCCAGATGAACGGTTTCAAAACCCTCAAGGAAGGCCAGAAAGTCGCTTTCGAGATTATCCAGGGTCCGAAAGGCAAGCAAGCACTCAATATTACGTCGGCCTAAGCAACCCTGACAGACGGTATTATGCAGGCGGAGCCCACGGCTCCGCCTTTTCATTTGCAACCGGCCGCGGCGCGCCATGCTTGGCGGCCGTATCCGCCGACCCTCTTAGCTGTCGTACATGCAGATCCTCTCCGCCCTGATGCGCCCGGCTGTCCTGGCCCTGGCGCTCGCCCCCTTGTCAGTCATGGCCAGCGGCCCGCGCCAAGGCAGCTTGCCCACCACCCAGCTGTCCACGGGCATCCATGTCATCCAGGCCGAAGTCGCCGACACGGAAGATAAGCGCCGCATCGGCCTGATGAACCGCCAGGAACTGCCGGGCAACAACGGCATGCTTTTCGTGTTCGAAGCGCCCGACCTGCAGTGCTTCTGGATGCGCAATACGCTGCTGCCGCTGTCGATCGCCTTTATCGCCGATGATGGCACGATATCGAATATCGAAGACATGGCGCCGCAGACCGACGACGCGCATTGTTCGCGCAAACCCGTGCGCTATGCCCTCGAAATGAGCCAGGGCTGGTTCGCCCAGCGCGGCGTGAAGGCCGGCGCCAAGATCGACGGCCTGCCCTGAGCACGGCCGCCCCGGAAGCGAAAAAGGAGCCTCGCGGCTCCTTTTTCTTGCCCCGCGAGGCGCGGATCAGACGCGCTCGACGATGAGGGCGATGCCCTGGCCCACGCCGATGCACATGGTGCACAGGGCGTAGCGGCCGCCCGTGCGGTGCAGCTGGTTGATGGCCGTGGTCGCCAGGCGGGCGCCGCTGGCGCCCAGGGGGTGGCCCAGCGCGATGGCGCCGCCATTGGGATTGACGCGGGCGTCATCATCGGCGATGCCCAGGTCGCGCAGCACGGCCAGGCCTTGCGCGGCGAAGGCTTCGTTCAGTTCGATGACGTCCATCTGGGCCAGGGTCAGGCCGGTCTGGGCCAGCACCTTGCGGGTGGCGGGCGCCGGGCCCATGCCCATGATGCGGGGCGCCACGCCAGCGGTGGCCATGCCGACCACGCGGGCGCGCGGGGTCAGGCCATGGCGGGCGGCGGCCTTCTCGTCGGCCAGCAGGAGCGCGGCCGCGCCGTCATTGACGCCCGAGGCATTGCCCGCCGTCACGCTGCCGCCCTCGCGCACCACGCCCTTGAGCTTGGCCAGCGATTCCAGGCTGGTTTCACGCGGATGCTCGTCCTTGTCGACGATGATGGCATCGCCTTTTTTCTGCGCGATGGACACCGGCGTGATCTCGGCGTCGAAATAACCTTCTTTCTGGGCGCGAGCCGTCTTTTGCTGGCTGGCCAGGGCGAACTTGTCCTGGTCGGCGCGCGAGATCTTGAAGTCGTCGGCCACGTTCTCGGCGGTTTCGGGCATGGAGTCCACGCCGTACTGGGCCTTCATCAGCTTGTTGACGAAGCGCCAGCCGATGGTGGTGTCGAAAATGGCGGCATTGCGCGAAAACGCGCTGTCGGCCTTGCCCATCACGAAAGGCGCGCGGCTCATGCTTTCCACGCCGCCGGCCAGCATCAGGCCGGCTTCGCCGGCGCGAATGGCGCGCGCGGCCGTGCCGATGGCGTCCAGGCCCGAGCCGCACAGGCGGTTGATCGTGGAGCCAGCCACCTCGATGGGCAGGCCGGCCAGCAGCGTGGCCATGCGGGCCACGTTGCGGTTGTCTTCGCCGGCCTGGTTGGCGCAGCCGAAAATCACATCGTCCAGCTCTTCCCAGCGCACATTGGGGTTGCGCGCCATCAGCGCCTTGATGGGAATGGCGGCCAGATCATCGGCGCGCACCGACGACAAGGCGCCGCCATAGCGGCCAAAAGGAGTACGGATCGCATCGCAGATAAAGGCTTGCTGGGTCATGGCTAGTCAGAAGATGAATGGGTGAAACAGGATCGCGGCCATGTTACCGCAGCGTTTCCCGCGCCATCCTGGTGCAGCCGCAGATGTCCAGGCTGCGGACGCTGTCTACGGCTTGGACACCTCGGGCGGTTTGGGCGCCTGGCGGCGGGCGGCCTCCAGCTGGGCGACCCGGCGGAAACGGCCGGCCGAGAGATGATAGAAAGGCTGGGGACAGAACTGGCGCGACACCACCGAGGCCAGCAGCGAGCCGGCCAATAGCCAGAACAGCATGGGCTGGCTGCCGGTCATTTCCATGACCACCACGCTGGCGGTCAGCGGCGACTGCGTGGCCGCGGCCAGGAAGGCCGCCATCGAGATCAGCACCAGCACCTTGCCGTCCACGCTGCCGCCGGTCCAGAGCCATAACTGGTGCCCCAGGCCCGCGCCGGTGGTCAGGGCCGGGGTGAAGATGCCGCCCGGGATGCCGGCCCAATACGAGGCCACGGTCGCCGCGAGCTTGGACAGCCCGAAACCCGCCGGCGCCGCGCCATCGCCGGCCAGCAGCACGGCCGCCGTGCCATAGCCCGTGCCATAGGTGGCGCCCTGGCTGGCCAGGCCGATCAGGGCCACGGCCAGCCCCAGGCCGAAGGCCGCGGCGATGGGGCGGCGGCGCACGGTCTCGCGCCAGGCTTGCGGCAGCACGCCGGTCAGGCCCTTGCCCAGCAGGCGGGCGAACAAGCCGCCGAGACAGCCATTGAGCAGGCCGCAGGCGATGACCCAGCCGATCATGTTCTCGGCCAGGGCCTGCCCCCCGAATACGCCGAAATAGGGATTGTTGCCCGCCAGCGCCACCACCATGAAACCGCAGGCCAGCACCCCCAGCAGCACCAGGCGCTGCCAGCGCAGCGCGGCGCCCCGCCCCAGCTCCTCGATGGCGAAGATCACCCCGGCCAGCGGGGCATTGAAGGCGGCGGCCAGGCCGCCGGCGGCGCCCGCGGCGATCAATTCCTGGGCATGGAAGCCGCGCATGCGCAGCCCCAGGCGGCGGCACAGATTGCCCCAGGACAGCATGACGGCCGCGCCCACCTGCACCGAGGGGCCTTCACGCCCGACCGAGGCGCCAGCCAGCATGGCCAGGAAGGTGAGCGGGATTTTCCAGAGCGTCTGCCGCAGGGACACCAGACTGGTCTGCGCCGGGCCCGGGCGCAGCGACAAGGCGGCGATGACTTGCGGGATCCCGCTGCCGGCGGCCTGGGGCGCATAGCGCAGCGTCAGCCAGCGCAGGCCGGCCAGCGCGCAAGGCAGCACGATCAGCGCCAGCCAGCCGTGGGCGGCCGCCCATTGACGGTTCCAGTCCAAGGCCCAATCCGCCAGCTGGGCAAAGCCCATGGAGACCAGGGCCACCAGGGCCGCGCCCGCCAGCAGGAGCGAGATCTGCAGGCCTTTGCGCGAGAAGCGCCGCATCTGGCGGGTCTTGCGCCGGGCCAGGCGACGGGCGCGGATCCAGGGGCGGGCCTGGGGCGAAGAAGAAGCGGTCTGGGACATATTCTTTTTGTGGCGGGACAGCCCAACCTTACCACCGCCGCCGTAACAGGCGCCTGATAGCCAGGGCGCCGCACAAATGACACGGCCCGGCAGGAGCCGGGCCGTCGATCGTGCAAGGCGCGCCAGGCGCGCCGTCTGCCAATCAGGCGAAGTTCTTCGCGGCGAATTCCCAGTTCACCAGGGCCCAGAAGTTTTCCAGGTACTTGGGACGGGCATTGCGGTAGTCGATGTAGTAGGCGTGTTCCCAGACATCACAGGTCAGCAGCGCCTTGTCGGCCGTGGTCAGCGGCGTGGCGGCGTTGCTGGTGTTGACGATGTCCAGCGAACCGTCGGCCTTCTTGACCAGCCAGGTCCAGCCCGAGCCGAAGTTGCCGGCGGCCGATTTGTTGAAGGCTTCCTTGAAGGCATCCACGCTGCCCCACTTGGCCTTGATGGCGTCAGCCAGGGCGCCGCTGGGTTCGCCGCCGCCCTTGGGCGAGAGGCTGTTCCAGTAGAAGGTGTGGTTCCAGACCTGGGCGGCGTTGTTGAAAATGCCACCGGAGGACTTCTTGACGATGTCTTCCAGCGAGGCGTTCTCGAACTCGGTGCCCGGGACCAGGTTGTTCAGGTTGGTGACGTAGGTCTGATGGTGCTTGCCGTAGTGGTACTCCAGCGTCTCCTTGGAGATGCGCGGGGCCAGCGCGTCCAGCGCGTAAGGCAGAGGGGGAAGAGTATGTGCCATAGTCGGTTCCTTCTTTGTTGAATGCACGATCAAGCCCTTGGATTGTATCGGCTCTTCGCGGGGTTTCGCCTTAACCCGGGCTCGCCGCGGGGTTAACGGCTGGATTCAATATCCGTGACATCGGCGCCTACCCGGCCCTGGGCCAGATCGATGCTCACCCGCTCGCCCACCGCCAGCGCGCCGGCCTGGCTGACCACCCGCCCCTGGGCATCGCGCAGCACGGCGTAGCCGCGCGCCAGCGTATGTTCGGGATCGAGGGCGCGCAGTTGTCCGGACAGGGCCTGCAAGCGCGCCCGCCGTTCGGCCAGCAAGCCCTGTTGGCCGCGCGCCAGTCTCTGCATCAATCCCTGCACGCGGTCCAGCGCGCGCGCCGTCTGCGGCGCGTGGCGCGCCACGCGCTGGCGCAATGCCGCCAGGCGGCTGCCGCTGGCGGCCAGGGGCCGCTGGGCGGCCGAGGCCAGGCGATGCCGCAGCGTGTTCAGGCGCTCGCGCTGATGCGCCAGGCGCTGGGCCGGAGAGATCAGCTGGGCGCTGGCCCGGTCCAGGCGCTGGGCGGCCTGGTCCAGGCGGCGCTGCTGCGCCCGCGCCAGGCGCGAGGCCGCATGCCCCAGCGAGGCCAACAGCTCGGCGCGCGGCACGCAAGCCAGTTCGGCCGCTGCCGTGGGGGTGGGCGCCCTGACGTCGGCCACGAAGTCGGCGATGGTGAAATCCGTCTCATGGCCGACACCGCTGATCACGGGCATGGCGCAGCCGGCCACGGCGCGGGCCAGGTCCTCATCGTTGAAGCTCCACAAATCCTCGATGCTGCCGCCGCCGCGCACCAGGAGCAGCGTGTCGACCTCCTGGCGGGCGCTGGCCGCGCGGACCTGGGCCGCCAGGCGGGCGCCCGCGTCGGCGCCCTGCACCGGCGCCGGGTAGATCACGATCCCGACCTGGGGCGCGCGCCGCGCCAGGGCCGACAGCACATCGCGCAGCGCCGCCGCGTGCAGCGACGTCACCACGCCGATGGCGCGCGGCAGCCGCAGCGGGGCGCGCTTGCGTTCGGGGTCGAACAGCCCCTCGGCCGCCAGCTTGTCCTTCAGGCGCAGAAAAGCCTCGTACAGATCGCCCACGCCGGCGCGGCGCATGGCGTCGGCCTGCAGCTGGTAATCGCCCCGGGGTTCATAAAGCGACACCCGGGCGCGCACCTCGACCTGGTCGCCGGGACGCGGCACGAAACCGACCGCCGAGGCCCGGCTGCGGAACATGACGGTGCGCACCGCGGCGCGGGCGTCCTTGAGGGTGAAGTACCAATGCCCGGAAGCCGCCTGCGTGAAGTTCGACACCTCGCCGCGCACCCATATTGGCGGGATGTTGCGCTCCAAGAGCTGCCCCACGGCTTGGTTCAGCTGGGCAACCGACAGGATATCCCGCGCGAATACGTCATCTTTGACAGCAAATCCAATTGTCATGGGGCTCGGAGGGGCGAAATGTGTCCACAGGGCTTGAAATTGCGGGCTCGCATGATAGCGCAATCCCGGCCGCCCCGCCGGCTGCCCGGAACGCCTTGATTTTCCGTGCAAGCCTTTGATTTATATGCATTTAATACAAACATCACACTGAGCAAAAGAGACGCAACCCACCCTAAACCCAATGCGGACGTGTGTTTCCGGGAAGTTTTGCACAGAATTATCCACAAAAACTGTGGATAGCTTGCCCTGTCCCCGCGACTTGCCACTGATGCCGGCCCGCCGTTACATTGCCGCCTTATAAGCCTTGCGGCCAAACAGGCCGCGACCACAGGAGCACCCGTCTTGCTATCCCTTTTGCGCGATGCCGGCTGGCCGATCTGGCCCTTGCTGGCGACTTCCATTCTCGGCCTGGCCCTGGTTCTCGAAAGACTGCTGTCGCTGCGCCGCTCGCTGGTGATGCCGCGCGGCCTGGGCGAGCAGGTCAATGAGATGCTGCGCAACCATGAGGACAGCCCGGAAGCGCTGGCCCGCCTGGAGCGCAATTCGCCCTTCGGCCGCATCCTGGCCGAGGTGCTGCGCATGCGCCAGGCCCCGCGCGAGACCCTGCGCGACGCCGTGGAGACCGTGGGACAGGGCGTGGCCCAGGAGCTCAACCGCTATATCCCCGCCATCGGCACCATCGCCATGGTCGCGCCCCTCATGGGCTTGTTCGGCACCGTGGTGGGCATGATCGAGATCTTCGGCGCCTACAGCCCGGGCAGCACCGACCCGGCCCAGCTGGCCCACGGCATCTCGGTGGCCCTGTACAACACCGGCTTCGGCATTCTCATCGCCATTCCCGCCATGATCGCCCACCGCTACTTCCGCAGCCGGGTGGACAACTACATGAGCGCCATGGAGCAGGCCGCCGCGCGCCTGGCCCGCGGAGCGCGGCCATGAATTTCCGCCGCCGCCGAGGCCCGCAGGATGAGCTGGACATCAATTTCATCCCGCTCATCGATGTGCTGCTGGTCATGCTGATCTTCCTGGCGGCCACGACCACTTTCGCCCGCCACAGCCAGCTGAAAGTCACCCTTCCCCAGGCCCAGGCCGATCAGGCCCAGCCGCCGGCCACGCTGGAGATCGCCGTGAGCCAGGACGGCCATTACGCGCTCAACGGCACCCTGCTCGACAGCGGCGACCCGGCGGCCATGGCCCTGGCCCTGCGCCAGGCGGCCGAGGGCAGGCCCGATGCCGTGATCGTCATCAATGCCGATGCCCAGGCCAGCCACCAATCGGTGGTCAACGTCATGCAGGCCGCGCGCGAGGCCGGCATCGGCCGGGTCAATTTCGCCGCCCAGACCGCCCGGTGAAGATCCGCGACTTCCTGCATCGCCAGGTCCAGCGCCAATGGCGCCAGGGCGGCTGGCTGTCGACGCTGCTGCGCCCCTTGTCCGCGCTGGCCGGCCTGGCGGTGCGCCGCAAGCGCCAGGCCTACCTGGACGGCCGCAAGACCGGCTGGCGGGCGCCAGTGCCGGTGGTCGTGGTGGGCAATATCTACGTCGGCGGCACCGGCAAGACCCCGGTGGTGGTGGCCATCCTGCAGGGCCTGCGCGCGCGCGGCTACACGCCCGGCATGGTGAGCCGCGGCTATGGCGTGCGCATCGAGGGCCCGCCGCGGGTGGGCCAGGGCGCGCTGGCCGCGGCGGACTTCGGCGACGAGCCCGCCCTCATCGCGGCGGCCACAGGCGCGGCCGTGGCCGTGCATCCGCGCCGCGCCGAGGCGGCCCAGGCCCTGCTGGCCGCCCATCCCGAGATCGATGTCATCGTGGCCGACGACGGCCTGCAGCATCTGGCCCTGGCGCGCGATATCGAAATCGTGGTGCAGGACGAGCGCGGCATCGGCAACGGGCGCCTGCTGCCCGCCGGCCCGCTGCGCGAACCGGCCAGCCGGCTGGCCGAGGTCGACGCCGTCATCACCAACCTGAACACCGGCCCGGGCCGCGTGCCCCAGGAGGGCCCGGCCCGCCAATGGGCCATGTGGCTGGAGCCGCAAGAGGCCCGCCGACTGTGCGACGGGCAGCAGCGCCCTTTGTCGGCCTTCGCCGGCCAGCGCGTGGCCGCCGCGGCCGGCATCGGCAATCCCGGCCGCTTCTTCCGCACCCTGGAAAGCGCGGGCCTGGTGCCCACGCCGCGCCTGGCGCTGCCGGACCACTACGACTACGCCCACTCCCCTTTCGCCGGCCTGAGCGCCGACGCCATCTTCATCACCGCCAAGGACGCCGTGAAATGCGCCGGCTTCGATGACCCCCGCCTCTGGTCGGTCCAGGTGCGGGCGCGTTTTTCAGCGCCGGATTTCCTGGACTGGCTCGACAGCCGCCTGCGCGCCCTGGCCCCGCGCTAGCCGCGTTCTGCTTTAGAATTCAGCCATGGAATCCCGCCTTCTCGACATTCTCGTGTGCCCGCTGTGCAAGGGCCGTCTCGAACTTCTGCGCGCCGAGGGCGAGCTCGTCTGCCACGCGGACCGCCTCGCCTTTCCGGTCCGTGACGGCATTCCCGTCATGCTGGAAAGCGAAGCGCGCTCGCTCGACGCGACGGCTGGCAGCTGAGTCCGCGAGCGCCGACCTTGAGCTTCGTCGCCCTCGTTCCCGCCCGCGCCGCCTCCACGCGCCTGCCCGACAAACCCCTGGCCGACATCGCCGGCAAGCCCATGGTGGTGCGCGTGGCCGAGCGCGCCGCGCGCTCGGGCGCGGCCGAGGTCTGCGTGGCCACCGATGATGTCCGGGTCGAGCGCGCCGTCATCGAGCATGGCTTCCGGGCCGTAATGACCCGCGCCGACCACCCGACCGGCACCGACCGCCTGGCCGAGGCCGTGCGCCTGCTGGGCCTGGCCGACGACGCCATCGTGGTCAATGTGCAGGGCGACGAACCCCTGATCGAGCCGGCCCTCATCGACGCCGTGGCCGCACGCCTGGCCGCCACCCCCTCGGCCGATATCGCCACCTGCGCCTGCCCGCTGGCCGGCGCCGACGCGCTGTTCAATCCCAATGTGGTCAAGGTGGTCTGCGACACCCAGGACCGGGCGCTGTATTTCTCGCGCGCCCCCATCCCCTGGGCGCGCGACGCCCTGGCCGGCGGCGAGCGCATCATGGCCCCCGGCCTGCCCGCCCTGCATCACATCGGCCTCTACGCCTATCGCGTCGGCTTTCTTCTCCGCTATCCCACCCTGCCCCAAGGCCAGCTGGAACGCTTCGAATCACTGGAGCAGTTGCGCGCCATGGAGTATGGGCACAGTATTGTGGTTCACCGCAGCCCGGCCGCGCCGGCCGCCGGCGTCGATACGCCAGCGGACCTCGAACGGGTGCGCGCCATCTACGCCGGAGGGGAGTAGCGCGGGCCGTGCACGGCCGTGGCGCGCGGCGCCTCCGCAAATGGAGCCAGATCAAGGAATCCGCGCGCACTAAGGGTTATTTCCGATGGCGCTGCCTCACATGGGCTGCTGCATTGCGGCATAATCGCCCCCGACCACAAAAAAAAACCATCTTTTCAGGAGCACTTATGCGTCTCATCTTGCTCGGCCCCCCGGGCGCTGGCAAAGGCACCCAGGCCGCCTTCATCACGCAGGCCTACGGGATCCCGCAAATTTCCACTGGCGATATGCTCCGCGCGGCCGTCAAGGCTGGCACGCCCCTGGGCATCGAAGCCAAGAAGGTCATGGACGCGGGCGGCCTTGTGTCGGATGAGATCATCATCGGCCTGGTCAAGGACCGCCTGAACCAGCCCGACTGTGCCAAGGGCTATCTGTTCGACGGATTCCCGCGCACCATCCCCCAGGCCGACGCCCTCAAGGACGCCGGCGTCAAGCTGGACTACGTGGTCGAGATCGCCGTGCCGGACGAGGACATCGTCCAGCGCATGAGCGGCCGTTGGGTGCATCTGGCCAGCGGCCGCACCTACAACGTGCAATCCAACCCGCCCAAAGTGGCCGGCAAGGACGACGTCACCGGCGAAGCCCTGACCCAGCGCGACGATGACCGCGAGGAAACCGTGCGCAACCGCCTGGCCGTCTACCAGAAGCAGACCCGCCCGCTGGTCGACTACTACGCCGGCTGGGCCGCCCAGGACGCCGCCAACGCCCCGAAGTATCGCAAGATCTCGGGCGTGGGTTCGGTCGACGAGATCAAGGCCCGCCTGGCCGCCGCCCTGCAAAGCTGAGGCAAACCCGCCGGCTGCCCCGCCCAGCGCGCGGCAGCCGGTTTTCTTTGCCCGCCGCTCCCGGCCGGGCTTCGGACTTCTTCGAGATCTGACATGGAAATCGCCAACAAGGTATTCATCGTCACGGGCGGCGCATCCGGCCTGGGCGCCGGCACCGCCCGCATGCTGGTCGCCCAAGGCGGCAAAGTCGTCATCGCCGACCTGCAGGACGAACCGGGCCAGGCCCTGGCCAAGGAGCTCGGCCAGCGCTATGTGCACTGCGACGTCACCCAGGAAGCCGATGGCAAGGCCGCCGTGGCCGCCGCCCTCGAACTCGGGCCGCTGTTCGGCCTGGTGAACTGCGCCGGCGTGGCGCCGGCGGCCAAGATCGTCGGCAAGAATGGCGCCCACCCGCTGGATCTGTTCCAGAAGGTGGTGTCCATCAACCTGATCGGCAGTTTCAACATGATGCGCCTGGCCGCCGAGGCCATGAGCCAGAACACGGCCGAGCCCACCGGCGAGCGCGGCGTGCTGATCAACACCGCCTCGGTCGCGGCCTTCGACGGCCAGATCGGCCAGGCCGCCTATGCCGCCTCCAAGGCCGGCGTGGCCGGCATGACGCTGCCCATCGCGCGCGATCTCGCCAAGACCGGCATCCGCTGCATGACCATCGCCCCAGGCATCTTCGGCACGCCCATGATCTTCGGCATGCCCCAGGACGTGCAGGACTCGCTGGCCGCCAGCATCCCCTTCCCCGCCCGCCTCGGCCGTCCCGAAGACTACGCCAAGCTGGTGCAGAGCATCATCACCAACGACATGCTCAACGGCGAAACGATCCGCCTCGATGGCGCGATCCGGATGCCGCCGAAGTAAACTGCCAAGCAGTCCCGCGTGCCGGCCGTGGCCGGCACGCTTTTCCTCTCAAGCGTTCCCATGGCATTGTTCCGCTCGGCCGCAACGGTCAGCAGCTTCACGCTGCTCTCGCGCATCACGGGGTTGATCCGCGACATCCTGATTGCGCGCGCATTCGGCGCCGGAGCCCTGACCGATGCCTTCTGGGTCGCTTTCCGTATTCCCAACCTGCTGCGGCGCCTGTTCGCCGAGGGCGCTTTCGCGCAGGCCTTCGTGCCCATCCTGGGCGCCGCGCGCACGCGCCACGGCGACCAGGACGTCCGCGTCCTGCTCGACCGCGTGGCCCTGCTCCTGACCCTGGCCCTCATGGCCGTCACGGTGGCGGGCATCCTGGCCGCGCCCTGGGTCGTGACGGCCATGGCCAGCGGCCTGCGCGGCAGCGCGCGCGCCACCGAATTCGGCGCGGCGGTCTGGATGACGCGGGTGATGTTCCCCTACATCCTGTGCATGTCCCTGGTGGCCTTCGCCTCCGGCGTGCTCAATACCTGGCGCAAATTCGCCGTCCCGGCCTTCACGCCGGTGCTGCTCAATCTTTCCATGATCGCCGCCGCCATCTGGCTGGCCCCGCGCCTGGACGTGCCCATTTACGCGCTGGCCATCGGCGTGATGGCCGGCGGCGTCGCCCAGCTGGTCATCCAGTGGGCGGCGCTGGCCCGGCTGGGCCTGACGCCGCGCCCGACGCTGCGCGTGCGCCAGGCATGGGCCGATCCCACCGTCAAGCGCATCCTCCGGCAGATGGCCCCGGCCACCCTGGGCGTCTCGGTGGCGCAGATCTCGCTGCTCATCAACACCAATATCGCCACCTGGCTCCAGGCGGGCAGCGTGACCTGGCTGTCCTTCGCCGACCGCCTGATGGAGTTTCCGACCGCGCTGCTGGGCGTGGCGCTGGGCACGGTGCTGCTGCCCAGCCTGTCGGCCGCCCACGCCCGCCAGGACCAGGCCGGCTACAGCGCCTTGCTGGACTGGGGGCTGCGCATGGTGTTGCTGCTCGGCCTGCCCGCGGCGCTGGGCATGATGCTGCTGGCCGACGGGCTGGTGGCCACGCTGTTTCACTATGGCGCCTTCCAGGCCGCCGACGTGCAGCAGACCCGGCTGGCCGTCATCGCCTATTCCGTGGGCCTGATCGGCCTGCTGTCGGTCAAGATCCTCGCCCCCGGCTTCTATGCCCAGCAGGATATCCGCACGCCCGTGAAGATCGCGATTCTGGTGCTGATCATGACCCAGATCATGAACGCCATCTTCGTGCCGATGCTGGCGCACGCCGGCCTGGCCCTGGCCATCGGCCTGGGCGCCTGCCTCAATGCCCTGATGCTGCTTGCCGGCCTGCGCCGCCGGGGGGTCTACCAGCCCGGGCGGCAGTGGCTGCGCTTTGCCCTGCGCATCGTGCCGGCGCTGCTGGCGCTGGCCGCCGTGCTGCTGTGGGCCGGCCATCACATCGACTGGATCGCGCTCAAGCACTATCCCCTGCTGCGCGCCGGCTGGCTGGCCGCCGTGCTTGCCGCCAGCGGCCTGGCCTACTTCGGCGTGCTGTTCGCCCTCGGCTTGCGTCCGCGCGATTTCAACCGCCGCGCCGCCTCCTGACCCCACCTTGTTCAGCTGAAATTCAGCTTACAAGCCTAGGCTTGTTGCATCCTGCCAGTGCAAGTGTGATCCAGGGGTCTTAGCCGCGCCGTGTTTGCCACGTCCGAGTCCTGAACCTTACGCTGCCCTTCTGCCGCGGAGCACCGCGGCCGTCGCAACGCCCTGTGTCGGTGCTCTGAACTCGACGTTGTCTCCCCCCCCTCCGATGACGCTCGCCCTCGCCATGGCGCTGGCGGACCTTGCCTTGTCCACCCGAAACAGCAAGCACTACACGGAGGGGTTTATGGAAGAGTTCAAGGAAAGCCGCCGCGTCTTCCTGCGCGGCGCGGTGATCGGAGGCACGGCCGCGGCCGGCGCCGGCCTGCCGCTGGCGGGCTTGGCGCAGCAGGCGGCGGCCCCCGCGGCGGCCGCGCCGGCCGCCGACGAGACACCGGCCGGCTATGTCTTTCTCACGCCCGAGGAAGCCGCCTTTGTCGAAGCGCTTGTCATGCATATGGTGCCGGCCGAAGGCGGCCTGGGCGGCAGCGGCATGGATCTCGGCCTGCACACCTATATCGACCGGGCCCTGGCCGGCAACTGGGGCAAGGGAGACCGCCTCTACCAGCAAGGCCCCTGGCAGCTGGGCAGCCCCAACCAGGGCTATCAGCTGGCGCTCTCGCCGGCCGAGCTGATGCGCTCGGGCATCCTGCAGACCAACGCCTACTGTAGCAAGCAGTACGGGGGCAAATCCTTCGATCTGGCCAGCGAGGCCCAGCGCGAGGAGGTGCTCAAGGGACTGGAAACCGGCAGCCTCGCCTTTGACGGAGGCCCGCCGTCCAAGGTCTTTTTCGCCATGGTCTATCAGCTGGTCATGGAAGGCATGTTCGCCGACCCCATCTACGGCGGCAATCACGACAAGGCGGTCTGGAAAGACATCGGCTTTCCCGGCGTGGTCGCCACCCACGCGCGCAACATCGTGGACTTCAAGAACAAGCCCTTCCCCAACAATCCGCTGAGCATCGCCGACCTGGCGTAGGAGCACGACATGGCCAAGAAACTTCCCGAAGTCGACGTCGTGGTCATCGGCATGGGCTGGACCGGCGGCATTCTCTCGAAGGAACTCGCCGAGACCGGCCTGAAGGTCGTGGCGCTTGAGCGTGGCGAGCATCGCGCCCCCGCCGAGGATTTCTCGGTGCCCCATATCCGCGACGAGCTGAATTTCAGCACCCGCCACGGCCTAATGATCGACACCCGGCGCGACACCCTCACCGTGCGCAACAACATCAAGGAAACCGCGCTGCCCATGCGCCGCCTGGGTTCCTTTCTGCCGGGCGACGGCCTGGGCGGAGCCGGCTCGCACTGGAACGGCCATACCTGGCGCTGGACCGACCATGAGTTCAAGGTCCGCTCTCTGTATGAACAGAAGTACGGCAAGAAATTCATCCCGGCCGAGATGACCGTCCAGGACTGGGGCATCACCTATGCCGAGCTGGAGCCCTTTTACGACCGCTTCGAGTATGTGGCGGGCATATCGGGCACGGCCGGCAATGTGGGCGGCAAGAAGACCGAGGGCGGCAACCCCTTCGAGGCCGAACGCAAGCGCGACTATCCCCTGCCCGCGCTGGAACGCAGCCATGCCTGTGACCTGTTCGGCGCGGCCGCCAAGAAAGCGGGCTACCACCCCTTTCCCATGCCCACCTCCAACGCCTCCAAGCCCTACACCAACCCGGATGGCTCGGTATTCGGGCAATGCCAGTATTGCGGCTTCTGTGAGCGCTTCGGCTGCGAATCCAACGCCAAGGGCAGCCCGCTGATCACCGTCATCCCGCTGGCCAAGAAACAGCCCACCTTCGAGCTGCGCACCCATGCCTGGGTCACCAAGATCGTCATGGACAAGCAGAAGAAGATGGCGACGGGCGTGGAGTACACCAACATCAGCACCGGCGAACAGCTGTTCCAGCCCGCCAAGCTGGTGGTCCTGTCGGCCTATGCGCTGAACAACGTGCACCTGATGCTGCTCTCGGGCATCGGCAAGCCCTACGATCCGGCCACGGGCAAGGGGGTGGTGGGCCGCAACTACTGTTACCAGACCGGCGCCGGCGCGACCCTGTTCTTCGAAGAAGGGCATATCTTCAACCCCTTCATGTCGGCGGGCGGCCTGTCCACCGTCATCGACGACTTCAATGCCAACTGGGACTTCGACCGCTCGCAGGCCGACGCGCGTTTCGTGGGCGGCTACACCCTCAGCGGCGGCATGTACCACGGGCGGCCCATCGAGTACCACCCGGTGCCGGCCGGCACGCCGCGCTGGGGCAAGGCCTGGAAGGAGGCGGTGCAGAAATGGTATCTGCGCGCCATGAGCATCGGATCCTCGGGCAGCGTGATGGCCAACCGCTACAACTTCCTCGACCTGGATCCCACCTACCGCAATGCCATCGGCCAGCCCCTGATGCGCATGACGTTTGACTACAAGGAGAATGAACAGCGCATCTCGGCGCATGCGGCCAAGATCATCAACGAGATCGCCCGCTCGATGAGTCCCACGCATCTGAACGAAGCCAAGGCGCGCATGTCCTGGTCGGTCGTGCCCTACCAGAGCACACACAACACGGGCGGCACCATCATGGGCACCGACCCGTCGCTGAGCGTGACCAACAAGTACGGGCAGTGCTGGGACGCGCACAACCTTTTCATCTGCGGCGCATCGCTGTTCGGCCACAACGCGGCCTACAACCCGACCGGCCCGGTGGGCGCGCTGGCCTATTACACGGCCGACGCCATCAAGGGCAAATACCTCAAGCAACCCGGCGCGCTGCTGCACGCCTGATCCAAGGAGTTGGCAATGATGAAGACATCGACTAGCCTCGCCGCCCTCGCCCTGGCGCTGTCCTGTAGCCCGGGCGCCTGGGCCCAGGACAAGGTGCTGGACCTTGGCAAGCAGGCCTATCAGGAGTGCATCGCCTGCCACAGCGTCAAGTCGGGCGAAAACGGGGTCGGGCCCAGCCTGGCCGGCATCTTCGGCGCCAAGGCGGGCGAGGTGCCGGGCTTTCGCTTCTCCGGCCCCATGAAGCGCAGCGGGCTGACCTGGGATGCGGCCACCCTGGACAAATACCTGGAGAATCCGCAGGCCCTGGTGCCGGGCACGCGCATGCCCTACTCGGGCATGGCGGACGCGGAAAAACGTGCTGCCCTGATCAAATACCTCGAAACCTTGAAGTAAAGTCTCAGATACCGATACTATATTTCGCTGTATTGCAACAAAACGAAAAGACCGCTCGAAAAAGTGGTCTTTTCATTTGGTGGAATGCAAAGAGCCTGCTACGCTAGGGTAAGGTTTAGTAAAAAAGACTATGATTTATTAACCGCATTACTGAGGCCCCCGCGGGGTCCAGCGTGGAAAAAGAAGTGATATCCACCGACATACCGCCGCTCTCGGACCAGGTAATTGATTGGTTGCTCCTGCTGCGTTCCGGCCGAGCGACCCGGCGCGATTACGCGAATTTCATGGCATGGCGTGAAGCCAGTCCCATGCACGAGAGCGCCTGGCAACAGGTTTCCCAGACCCTGGGCAATTCCATGGCCGGACGGCTGGGAGACGCCTATCCGCTGGGCTACCAAGGCAACGCCGCGGCGGCGCCGCGCCCGCAAGTCATCGCCCCGCACGCCGAAGAAACGCCCGCGCCGCCGCGCCGGCGTTTCCTGGCGGGCGCGCTGGCCGTGACGGCCGCGGCCGGCGCCGGCGCGCTGGTGGCCGTGCGTGATTTCTATCCCCTGTCCAGCGTGGCGGCGGACGCCGCCACCGCCACGGGCGAGCGCCGCCGCTACCAGCTCACCGACGGCACCGAGCTGCTGCTCGATGCCCGCAGCCGCGTCAACCTGGAGTTCACCGCCACCTACCGGCGCCTGATGCTGCTCGAAGGCGCGGTGGCCGTGACCGCGCCCGAAGATCCCAACCGGCCTTTCCTGGTGCAGACCGCCGAAGGCGTCGTGCGCTCTTCGGGCAAGCGTTACATGGTGCGCCAGCAGGCCCGCCGCACCCTGGTCGTGGCCCATGAGGGCGATCTGGACGTCGAGACCGTGGGCGGCACGCGCGGCAGCATCCCGCAAGGCACGGGGGCCCGCTTCGATGCCGCGCGCCTGGACGCCGCCCGCAGCGAGCTATCCACGGAAGCCGCCTGGGAAGGCGGCTGGATCAATGCCAACGGCCGCCCCCTGGCCGAAATCATCGCGGCCCTGCGCCCCTATCGCCACGGCACGCTGCGCGTGTCCATGGCCGCGGGCGGCCTGCCGGTCACCGGCATGTACCCCCTGGACGATTCCGAGGCCGCGCTGCAGGCCCTGGGCGAGCGCATGCCCATCGCCATCCAGCGCCTGACCCCCTGGTTTGTCTCCATCCACGTCGCCATGTCCTGACCTGGCCCCATTAATACCGTCCACGCCCGCGCCATTCCGGCCGGCTCGCGGTACACTAGCGCCAGCAAGACATCGCCGGCCGGCCGCAAACACATGGCGCCGCCCGGCCAAAAAAAGCTTTGTCTCAAGGGACTTGCATTCTCCGGCAAGCTTGATACAATATCCGACTTTGCCGAATTCACTAAACTCAAAGCAACATGGCCAATACCGCCCAAGCCCGCAAGCGCGCTCGCCAATCGGTTGAGCGTAACAAGCACAACTCCAGCCTGCGCTCGATGCTGCGTACCGCGATCAAGCGCGTTCGCCAAGCCATCGCTACCGGCGACAAGGCTGTGGCTGGCGAGACGCTGCGCAAAGCCAGCAGCGTTATCGACCGCGTGGCTGACAAGAACATCATCCACAAGAACAAGGCCGCTCGCCACAAGAGCCGCCTGGCTGCCGCTGTCAAGGCGCTCGCCTAAGCAGCTATGCCGCCCTTGGCCCTGGTCCGCGACCGGGGCGCAGGGGCCGCATATGAATACGGCAAAAAAAAGGATGCCCTCGGGCATCCTTTTTCATGGGCGCCGCCTTGGCGCTCAAGTCGGAAATGCTTCGCGCAGGCCAAAGACCGCCTGCTTGAAAACCCCGATATCCGTGCCCACCGCCACGAAATGCATGCCCATGTCCAGATAGCGCCGGGCATCGGCGGCGGCCGGCGCCAGAATGCCCACGGCCTTGCCCGCCGCGTTGACCCGCTGGTAGAGGTGGCGGATGGTCTCCTGCACTTCGGGATGGCCGGGGTTGCCCAGGTGGCCCAGGGCCGCCGCCAGGTCGGACGGGCCGATAAAGACGCCATCCACCCCCTCCACGGCCGCGATATCGTCCACGGCCTCGATGCCCGGCCGGCTTTCGATCTGCAATAGCACGCAGATATTGTCATTGATGGTGTGCAGATAGTCCGGCACGGTGCCGTAGCGGTTGCTGCGATGCAGGCCCGCCACGCCGCGCATGCCCTGCGGCGGATAGCGCGTGGCCGCCACGGCCTGGCGCGCCTGCGCTTCCGATTCGATGAAGGGAATGAGCAGGTTGTAGAAACCGATATCCAGCATGCGCTTGATCTCGACCGGATCATTCCAGGCGGGCCGGCCCACCGGCGCGCTCTGGCTGGCCTGCAGGGACTGCAGCTGCTGGACGAAGAGCGGTATCTCATTGGGCGCATGCTCGCCATCGAGCAGCAGCCAGTCGAAATCCGCCAGGCCGGCCAGTTCCGCGCTGAGATGGCTGGGCATGGAAAGCCAGAAACCGATGAGGCGCTCGCGCGCCAGTATCCGCTGGCGGAAGCGATTGGGCAAAGGTGAGGTCATGTGTTGTCCACTAGGCAAAAAACATCTGGCCGGTCGGCCGGTACTCAATCCATGCGGGCGCCCGAAGCCTTGGCGGCCTTGCCCCATTTGTCGATCTCCGCGCCGACAAAGGCCGAAAACGCCTTGGGATCATTGCCGACCACGACAAAACCCACTTTCTCCAGTTTGTCGCGCAAGGCGGGCTCGGCCATGGCCTTGACCGTGGCGCCGTGCAGGCGCTCGATCACCGCGGGCGGCGTGCCGGCCGGAGCCGACAGGCCGAACCAGGATTCGGCGGCGAAACCAGGATAGCCGGACTCGGCAATGGTGGGGATATCGGGATAGGCCGGATTGCGCTTGACGCTGGCCACGGCCAGCGCGCGCAGCTTGCCCGCCTGCACCTGGGGCAGGACATTGTCCTGATTCAGGAAGAGCACCGACACCCGGCCGCCTATGGTGTCCGTGATGGCCGCGGCGCCGCCCTTGTAAGGCACATGGACCAGGTTGATGCCCGCGGCCTGCTTGAGCATTTCCATGGCCAGGTGGCCGGAGGAACCATTCCCCGAGCTGGCGTGCGTGTATTTGCCCGGGCTGGCCTTGGCGAGCTGGATGAACTCGGCAAACGTGCGGCCCGGGAACTCCGGGTTGGCGACCAGAACATTGGGGCCTGTCGCCAGCAGCGAGATATGCGCGAAATCCTTGTCCTGGTAGGGCATGGACTGATAAAGGGCATAGTTGATGGCATTGGAGCCCACGCCCGACAACAGCAGGGTGTAGCCGTCGGGCGCGGCCTTGGCCACGGCGTCGGAGCCGATATTGCCATTGGCGCCGCCCTTGTTCTCGACAATGACGGTCTGCCCCAGCTGCTTGCCCAGCTCGGCGGCCAGCAGCCGGCCCACCGCATCGGTGCTGCCGCCCGGCGGAAACGGCACCACCAGGCGCAGGGGTTTGTCCGGCCAGGCCGCGGCCGCGGCAGGCAGGCCGGCCAACAGGCCCACGGAAGCGATCAGGGCCGCCAAAGCGCGGCGGCGACGGATGGACAGGGGGTTGCGGCGCAGCATGCTTTTGTCTCCTCGTGCCGGCCCGGCCGGCATCTTATGTGTATTGAGCAAGTCTGAAACCGGCGGGCCGGCAGGGCCGCCCGCCATCCGCGGTCAATGGATTTCCGGCTCTCCCGGCTCCACGGCCTTGCGCGTCTGCAGGAAGTCGAAATCGCAGCCGCTATCGGCCTGGCCGATATGCTTGAGATACAGCACGCCGAAGCCGCGATCGAACTTGGGCGCCGGCGGCTGCCAGGCCTGCCTGCGCGCCGCCATCTCGGCATCCGTGATGAGCACGTCGATACGCCGCCCGGGCACATCCAGGGCGATCAGGTCGCCCGTGCGGACCAGCGCCAGGGGGCCGCCCACATAGGCCTCCGGCGCCACGTGCAGCACACAGGCGCCATAGCTCGTGCCGCTCATGCGCGCATCCGAGATGCGCACCATATCGCGCACCCCCTGCTTGAGCAGCTTCTGCGGAATGGGCAGCTGCCCCCACTCCGGCATGCCGGGCGCGCCCTGGGGGCCGGCGTTCTGGAGCACGATCACGCTGTCGGCGCTGATATCCAGCTCGGGGTCGTCGATGCGCTCGGCCATGTCGTTGTAGTCCTTGAAGACCACGGCCGGGCCGGTATGCACCTGCAGCCTTGCCTCCATGGCCGGCGGCTTGATGACCGCGCCGTCGGGCGCCAGGTTGCCGCGCAGCACCGCCAGGCCGTCGCGCGGCACCAGCGCCTGGTCGCGGCCGCGGATGACATCGTCATTGAAGACGCGCGCCCCGGCGATGTTCTCGCCCAGGCTGCGGCCATCGACGGTGCCCTGCCCCAGGTCCAGCAGATCGCCCAGCTGCGCCAGCAAGGCGCGCAGGCCGCCGGCGTAATAGAAATCTTCCATCAGATACTTGCCGGCCGGACGCAGATTGGCCAGCACGGGCGTGCTGCGCGCCAGCGCGTCGAAGCGGTCGAGATCGAGATCGAAACCCGCGCGGCGCGCCATGGCGATCAGGTGCACCACCGAGTTGGTCGATCCCGACAGGGCCAGCACCGCGCGCACCGCATTGTCGAACGAGGCCGCGCTCAGGAAATCGCTGGGCTTGAGGTCTTGCCAGACCATCTCGACGATGCGCTTGCCGGTCAGGCTGGCCATCTGGGCATGGCGCGAATCGGGCGCCGGAATCGATGAATAACCCGACAGGCACAGCCCCAGGGTCTCGACCGCCGCCGTCATGGTCGAGGCGGTGCCCATGGTCATGCAATGGCCGGGAGAACGGGCGATGCCGTCCTCCACGCCCTGCCAGTCTTCTTCGGTGATATTGCCGGCGCGCAGCTCGGCCCAGTACTTCCAGGTATCCGAACCCGAGCCCAGCGTGACGCCATTCCAGTTGCCGCGCAGCATGGGGCCGGCCGGCACGAATATCGTCGGCAGGTCCATCGAGATCGCACCCATGAGCAAGGCCGGCGTGGTCTTGTCGCAACCGCCCATGAGCACGCAGCCATCGGCCGGATAGGAGCGCAGCAGCTCCTCGGTCTCCATGGCCAGCAGATTGCGATACAGCATGGTGGTGGGCTTCTGGAAGGGCTCGGACAGACTCATGGCCGGCATCTCCACCGGAAAGCCGCCCGCCTGCCAGATGCCGCGCTTGACCTCCTCGACCCGCTGCTTGAAATGGCTGTGGCAGGGATTGATGTCGCTCCAGGTATTGATGATGGCGATCACCGGTTTGCCGGCATAGTCGGAGCGGTGATAGCCCATTTGCGCCGTGCGCGAACGATGGCCGAAGGAGCGCAGGTCTTTCACGCCATACCAGCGATGGCTGCGCAATTCCTCGGGCTGTTTGCGCTTGGGGGGTTTGCTCATTGTGCTGTCTTCCTCTATTGGAGTCCCAATACATAGCGCGCGCCGCTGCGCTCGCAGATCGCGCGCAATTTTTCTTCCAGCGCCGGCGATATCGGCACGCCGGCCGCATCGCGCAGCCGGGCCTCGGCCGCCTCGGGGTCGCCTGGCACCAGCACCGGCGCCCGCGGATCGGCCGCGGGCGTATCGCGCATGGTGTCGATCAGTTCGTCCATCTCGTCCTCGAAAGAGCCCGCATCGCGAAAGGCGTCGGGGTTGAGCGCGAGGAAGAAATGCCCCACGTCATCGCCCTGTCCCGGCCGGCGCCTGCGCGCATGCCGGGCGGCCAGGGCGCTGCCGCCCAGGGTGCCGCCCAAGGTCTGGGCCAGCAGGGCCAGGCCATAGCCCTTGTGGCTGCTCATGGCGGCCGTGCCGCCCAGGGGCGTCAAGCCGCCCTCCTCGCGTTGGAACAAGAACTGCATGGCCAGGCCGGCGTCCGTCACGCCGCGGCCTTCGCCGTCCACGGCCCAGCCTGGCGGCAGGGTCTTGCCGTAGAAGTCATAGACTTTGACCTTGTTGGCCGCCACGGTCGTGGTGGCCATGTCGAGCACCAGGCCCTCGTTATGCGTGGCGGGCGCGGCGAATGCCAGCGGATTCGTCCCCAGCATGGGCATGGCGCCGCGCGTGGGCACCATGATCAGGGTGGTGGCGCTGCTGGTCACCAGGCCGACCAGGCCGCGCGCCAGGGCCAGCCGGGCGTAGACCCCGGCCGCGCCGAAATGATGGGAGTTGCGAACCGAAACCGCGCCCACGCCATGGCTCAATGCCTTGTCGCAGGCCAGGTCCATGGCCTGCTGCGACACGGGATGCCCCAGGCCGCCCATGGCGTCGAGCAAGGCGCTGGCCGCGCCCTCGCGCACCAGGCGCGGCCGCGCGCCCAGGTCCAGCGTGCCGGCGCGCCATTTTTCTTCATACATGGGCAGCATGGAGATCCCATGCGAATCCACGCCCAGCCGGTCCGTCTCGGCCATCAGCCGCGCGCTCGTGGCCGCCAGATCCTGGGGCATGCCCCAGGCGGTCAGGACAATCTCGATCTGTTCGCGCACCCGCGCCACCGTGGCGCGCCTGCCTGCTGCTTCGTCTTGCACCGCTTGTCTCCTTGGGGGTTCGCCGCCCGGGTCTGCCGCCCGCTGGCGCCGTCAGTGTCAGTCGCGCTCCCTGTCGACCAGCCTGTGCCGCGCCTGGCCCAGGTGGAACTGCATCGCCACGCGCGCGCGCTCGCCATCCTGCGCGCGGATGGCCGCCAGGATGGCCGCGTGTTCGTCGGCCACGCGCTGGGCGCGTTGGCGCGAGCCGGTGCGCGTCAGGTTCAGGGCCAGCCTCATGAAACCGCTGATGGCCTCATGGATGGTCTCCAGCACGCCCAGGTAGAAATCATTGCCGCTGGCTTCGGCGATGCTGGCATGAAAGGCCAGGTCCGCCTCGGGCGACACCCTGCCGTCGGCCAGCATGGCCACGAAAGCCTCATGCGCCTGTTCGATATGCTGGAGCTGTTCGTCGCTGCGCCGCAAGGCCGCCAGGCGCGCCGCATCGCCCTCCAGGGCCACGCGCACCTCCTGGGCCCGCAGATAGGCGCCCACGTTCTGCACATCGGGAAAGGTCTTGAGGCGCGGCGCGGGCTGGTGGCTGACGAAGGTGCCCAGGCCCTGGTGCGCGGTGATCAGGCCATCGGCTCGCAGCCTCAGGAGCGCCTCGCGCACCACCGGGCGCGACACGCCGAAGCGGTCGCAGATATCGTGTTCGGAAGGCAGCTTGTCGCCCACGCCCAGCCGCCCCGAGGCGATCTGCTCGAAGATCTGTCCGTAGAGCTGGTCGGCCAGGCGCACGCGCTGGCCTCTTTCCAGCGGCGCCGGCTTATCCAGTGTGTTTCTCGTGGCCACGCGGACTCCTGGAAATGGACGGGCAAGAAGCCGCTATGGTACCCGGGCCGCGCCGCGGCATCATCAGGCGGCCACGGCCTTGCCGTCCTGGGCCAGCAAGGCCCGCGCCACCGGCGCGACACGCTCGCGCTCGGCCGCGTCCAGCCCGCTTAACAGCGGCAGCATGGGCCCCATGTCCGCCACGCCGGCCAGCGTCACGGCATCGTGCAGCACGCGGATGGGGCTGATGCCGTCGCGGCAATCCTCCAGCGGGAGATAGGCCTCGCGCAGGCGCTCGGCCTCATCGAAGCGCCCGGCGTGCAGGCTGCGCAGCAGCTGCATCGAGCCGCGCGGCGCCACGCATACCGATCCCGAGGTAAAGCTCTTCAGGCCGAACTGGCGGAAATGCGCGATGGCCGGCCGCTCGCCGATGCCGCTGACCACATAGCGCGCATCCACCTCCGCAAGCAGCGAAGCCAGATAGGCGTCCTGGGCGGGATCCTCTCGCACCACCGCATATTTGACGGCCGCGATGCGGCCCTCCTCGATCAGGCGGGCAAGCGTGGCCGGCGCCATATAGTTGGCCGACTTGATGTAGACCACGGCCGGACGGCCCAGCGCGTCGCTGAAGCGGCGCACGCCCTCGGCCAGCCCGGCATCCGTATAGGGAAAGGACATGGGCAGCAGCATGGCCGTCGGAAAGGCGCGCGCGCGCAGGATGCGGGCCTGGTCGATGAACTTGCCATAGTCGGGTCCGGCCGAAGGCAGCACCCAGGTGTCGGCGCCCGCCGAATCAGCCAGCGCGTCGATCACGCTGGCGTATTCGCTCACCGCGATGTTGTAGAAATTGGCGTTGCCGCCGTACATGACACTGCGCACGCCGCCGCTCTCCAGATGCCGCAGCAAAGCCTGGTTGGCCTGCGGATTCAAGGACAGGTCGGCATGGCGCGCCAGCGGCGGCACGGCGATCACGGAACGTTGCAGGTCGACGGCGGTAACCGGGCTGGTCTTCATGGCGGCGCGGACTCCAGTAAGAGGCGGTAGGGGCGGGCTTTCACTTGATTGACAAGCATACTACCAATACCTATATTTGTTTTACAAGTGGCCGTCCCCAAGTAGGTGTCCCACTGCGCAGCAGATCACAGGCGGTCCCGCGTCGCGTGCCACGGGAGCGCTCG
This sequence comes from Bordetella pseudohinzii, assembly GCF_000657795.2. Taxonomy (GTDB): domain Bacteria; phylum Pseudomonadota; class Gammaproteobacteria; order Burkholderiales; family Burkholderiaceae_B; genus Bordetella; species Bordetella pseudohinzii. The sequence continues at coordinate 7,493 of NZ_JHEP02000010.1, read as the reverse complement.
ATTCATGCACGCGACCCGAGGAGACAAGGTGAATCGCTTTCTGCAAACCTGCGCGGCCATGACCCTGGCCGCCTGCGCCGGATGGTCCGGCGCCGCCCCCGCCGCCTATCCCGAAAAACCGGTCACCATGATCGTGCCCTTCGTGCCGGGCGGATCGTCCGACATCACCGCGCGCGCGGTCACGCCCGGCCTGTCGCAGCGGCTGGGCCAGACCTTTGTGGTGGAAAACAAGCCCGGCGCCAATAGCTCGATCGGCGCGCAGGCCCTGGCGCGCGCCACCGCCGACGGCTACACCATGATGGTGGGCTCCATCGGCACCTTCGCCATCAATGAGGCGCTCTACCGCAGCCTCTCCTACAACCCCAGCAAGGACTTCCAATACCTCACCCAGGCCGTGCGCAACCCCAATGTCCTGGTCGCGCCGCCCGGCTTTCCCGCCAGCACCGTGGCGGAACTGGTGGCCTACGCCCAGCAGCATCCGGGCAAGGTTTCCTATGCCTCGTCGGGCACGGGCTCATCGGATCATCTGTCGGCCGTCATGTTCCGCCAGCGCACCGGCACCACGGGCGTGGACGTGCCCTATCGCGGCGGCGGCGCGGCCATCGCCGACCTGATCGGCGGACAGGTCAATGTCTCCTTCCAGAACCTGGGCGCGGTGCAAAGCCACATCAAGGCGGGCAAGCTCAAGGCCCTGGCGACTACCGGCGAGGCGCGCATCGCCGAACTGCCCGATGTGCCCACCCTGGCCGAGGCGGGCGTGAAGGACATGGTGGTCTATTCCTGGCAGGGCTTTGCCGTGCCGCGCGACACCCCCGCCCCCGTGGTCAAGAAGCTGGCCGAGGCCCTGCGCGAAACGCTGCGCGACCCGCAAGTCGCCAAGACCCTGCAGGGGCTGGGCTTCGAGGTGGTGGCCAATACGCCGCAGGAATTCACCCGCTTCCAGCAGGAAGAGGTCAAGCGCTGGAAGGATGTCATCGGCAAGAGCGGCATCACGCTGGAGTAATGCCCCCGCCCGGGCGCGCCGGCAGGCGCCCCGGGAATCAAGTAGCATTTTTGCTTTGCCATTTCCCCCAACGTTGGACGCCATGACAAGCAAGCATCGCATCATCCAGGTCGGCTCCCTGGCCGGCTCTCCCTCGGCCAATCAGCGGCTGGCCGAAAGCTACGACGTGATCGAGCTCTGGAAACACGAGGACCGCCAGGCCGCCCTGGCCAAGTTCGGCCCCGGCGTCACCGCCCTGGTCACCTCGGCCAATATGGGCGCCTCGGCCGACCTCATCGCCGCCCTGCCCGACCTGAAGGCGATCTGCAGCTGGGGCGTGGGCTATGAAACCATCGACGTCGAGGCGGCCCGTCAACGCGGCGTGCAGGTCAGCAATACGCCCGACGTGCTCACCGACTGTGTGGCCGACCTGGCCTGGGGCCTGTTGATCGCCGCGGCCCGCCGCATGGGCCAGGGCGAGCGCTTCGTGCGGGCCGGCCGCTGGGGCCAGGTCCATGGCAGCATCCCGCTGGGCATGCGCGTCAGCGGCAAGAAACTGGGAGTGGTCGGCCTGGGGCGCATCGGCGAGGCCATCGCCCGCCGCGGCCTGGGCTTTGACATGCAAGTGCGCTATCACAACCGCCGCCAGCGCGACGACGTGGACTACGGCTATGCCGCCAGCCTGACCGAGCTGGCCGAGTGGGCGGACTTCCTGGTCGTGGCCACCGTGGGCGGCCCCAGCACCCGCCATCTGGTGGGGCGCGAGGCGCTGCGCGCCCTCGGGCCCAAGGGCATCATCGTCAACATCGCCCGCGGGCCGGTGATCGACGAGGCGGCCATGGTGGCCCTGCTGGCGTCCGGCGAGCTGGGCTTCGCGGCCCTGGATGTCTTCGAGCACGAACCCGAGGTCCCGGATTTCCTCAAGACCACGGACCAGGCCGTGGTGCTGCCGCATATCGGCAGCGCGACCGCCGAGACCCGCATGGACATGGAAAACCTCATGCTGGACAACCTGGCGGCCTATTTCGCCACCGGCAACGTCATCACGCCGGTATGACGCCCCATGCGCAAGGCCCCCGCGGGGGCCTTGTTATTTGGCGGGGTATTTTCGCCTAAACTTCGCGTTCTTCGGTCTTCAGGCCGTTATCTCGCGCAAAATCAACCACGAACTTATAAGCCAGCGGCTCCAGTTCGCGCAAGCGCTGGTCGACCACGATGCCGCGCACGCCGTCGATCACGACAGGCAGCACATAGGGCGAATACGTGAGATGGTTGCCGGCGCTGCCAGGCGGCCGGAACTGAGCCATGACGCCAGCCAGGCGCTCCGCCCAGTCGCTGGGACGGAAACGCGCACCGCTTTCGGTGACGCCATGAATAACGAATTGTTTGACGCGAGTTGCCATGGGACCTTCACTACGGGCTGCGCGCGCGGACGCCGGATCGGCCGCGTCTCAAACATGCGACCCGCGCCGCGAATTGTATATGATTGATCCTTTGGTCCGCTTCCGCCCTGGGGCATGAAGGGGCCGCATCCCTGGTTTTTCCCGTGGAGAACACCGCGATGAGTTCGCCCTTGGCCAATATCTATTCCCGCCTGCCGGTGTCCTTCACCCACGGCGAAGGCGTCTGGCTGTGGGATCCCGAAGGCCGCAAATACCTCGATGCCCTGGCCGGCATCGGCGTTTCCTGCCTGGGCCACGCCCATCCGCGCCTGGTGCGCGCCATCTCCGAGCAGGCCGCGCGCGTCATCCACACCTCCAATATCTACGAAATTCCCCAGCAGACCGCCCTGGCCGCCCGCCTGAACGCGCTGTCCGGCATGCAAGAGGTCGCCTTCAACAACAGCGGCTCGGAAGCCAACGAGGCCGCCATCAAGCTGGCCCGCTACTACGCCTACCAGCGCGGCAACACCCATGCCCACATCATCACCATGGAATCCTCCTGGCATGGCCGCACCCTGGGCACCCTGGCGGCGACCGGCAGCGAGAAGGCGCGCAAGGGCTTCGAGCCGCTGCCCACCGGCTTCATCCAGGTCGCCTACAACGACCTGGCGGCCGTGCGCGCGGCGGGCGACCGCGAAAGCCGCGTGACCGCCGTGCTGCTGGAAGTCCTCCAGGGCGAAGGCGGCATCCGCCCCTCGGATATCGAATACCTGCGGGGCCTGCGCGAGCTGTGCACCGAACGCGGCTGGCTGCTCATGATCGACGAAGTGCAGTCCGGCATCGGGCGCACCGGAAAATGGTTCGCCCACCAATGGGCCGGCATCCAGCCCGATGTCATGACGCTGGCCAAGGGCCTGGCCGGCGGCGTGCCCATCGGCGCCATGCTGGCCCGCGGCCCGGCCGCGGGCGTGCTTACCCCGGGCAGCCACGGCACGACCTTCGGCGGCGGCCCGCTGGCCTGCGCGGCCGGCCTGGCCGTGCTCGACGCCCTGGAGCAGGACAAGCTGCTGGACAACGCCGAGCGCGTGGGCGGGCATCTGCAGGAGGCGCTGCGCCAGGCCCTGGCCGGCGTGAAGGGCGTCGCCGAGGTGCGCGGCCGCGGCCTCATGCTGGGCATCGAACTCGACCGCCCCTGCGGCGTGCTCGCCCTGCGCGCCATGCAGGCCGGCCTGCTCATCAACGTCACGCGCGACCGTGTGATCCGCCTGCTGCCGCCGCTCATCCTGAGCCGGGACGAGGCCGATCAGATCGTCGCGATCCTCGCGCCTCTCATCAAGGCTTTCCTGGCCGAACAAGCATAATCACAGGCGGCGCGGCCACGAGCCGTGCCGCCGTCCATCGACCTGTGACCTCACCATGACTTCTCCCACGACGCAAAACGGCCCCCTGCGGCATTTCCTGCAGTTCAAAGACCTCACCGCCGCCGAGATCGGCTACGTCCTGGACCGCGCCCGCATCATCAAGGACAAGTTCAAGCGCTACGAGCCCCATATGCCGCTGCATGACCGCACGCTGGCCATGGTGTTCGAAAAGGCCAGCACGCGCACCCGCGTCTCCTTCGAAGCCGGCATGTACCAGATGGGCGGCTCGGTCATCAACCTGACCTCCAACGACTCGCAGCTCGGCCGCGCCGAGCCCATCGAGGACACCGCGCGCGTGATCTCGCGCATGGTCGACATCGTGATGATCCGCACCTTCGAGCAAACCCGCATCGAGCGCTTTGCCTCGCATTCGCGCGTGCCCGTCATCAACGGCCTGACCAACGAATACCATCCCTGCCAGATCCTGGCCGACCTGTTCACCTATATCGAACACCGCGGCCCCATCGCCGGCAAGATCGTCGCCTGGGTGGGCGACGCCAATAACATGTCCTACACCTGGCTGCAGGCCGCCGAGATGCTCGGCTTCACGCTGCACGTGTCCACCCCCGCCGGCTACGAACTCGACCCGGCCCGGGTCGGCAACCCGCCGGCCTCGGTGCTCAGGCAGTTCAAGGACCCCATGCAGGCCTGCCAGGGCGCGCACCTGGTCACCACCGACGTCTGGACCAGCATGGGCTACGAGGCCGAAAACGAAGAGCGCCGCGCCGCCTTCGCCGACTGGTGCGTGGACGCCGAAATGATGGCCGCCGCCGACCCGCAGGCCATTTTCATGCATTGCCTGCCCGCCCACCGGGGCGAAGAAGTCACCGGCGAAGTCATCGACGGCCCGCAAAGCGTGGTCTGGGACGAAGCCGAAAACCGCATGCATGTCCAGAAGGCCCTGATGGAGTTCCTGCTCCTGGGCGAACTGCGCTGACGGCCTGCGACCCGACCCGCCGGCTGACAGGGGGCAAACGCGCTAAAATAGGCGCCTTGAGCCCCCGCCGTCAGCCTTTTTGACGCTTTCGATCACACAATGACTACCATTCTCCCGAACCTTCCCACCGGCCAGAAGGTCGGCATTGCCTTCTCCGGCGGCCTGGACACCAGCGCGGCCCTGCTGTGGATGCGCGAAAAAGGCGCGATCCCCTACGCCTATACCGCCAACCTGGGCCAGCCCGACGAACCCGACTACGAAGACATCCCGCGCCGCGCCATGCAGTACGGGGCCGAGAATGCACGCCTGATCGACTGCCGCGCCCAGCTGGCCGCCGAAGGCCTGGCCGCCCTGCAAAGCGGCGCCTTCCATATCTCCACCGCCGGCCTGACTTACTTCAACACCACGCCCATCGGACGCGCCGTCACCGGCACCATGCTCGTGGCCGCCATGAAGGAAGACGGCGTCAACATCTGGGGCGACGGCAGCACCTTCAAGGGCAACGACATCGAGCGTTTCTATCGCTACGGCCTGCTCACCAACCCGGACCTGAAGATCTACAAGCCCTGGCTGGACCAGACCTTCATCGACGAACTCGGCGGCCGCAGCGAAATGTCCGAGTACATGCGCCGCGCCGGCTTCGACTACAAGATGTCGGCCGAGAAAGCCTATTCCACCGACTCCAACATGCTGGGCGCCACCCACGAAGCCAAGGACCTGGAATTCCTCAATTCCGGCATCCGCATCGTCAAGCCCATCATGGGCGTGGCCTTCTGGCGCGATGACGTGGCCGTCAAGGCCGAAGAAGTCACCGTGCGCTTCGAGGAAGGCCGTCCGGTGGCCCTGAACGGCGTCGAGTACGGCGACCTGGTCGAGCTCCTGCTGGAGGCCAACCGCATCGGCGGACGCCACGGCCTGGGCATGAGCGACCAGATCGAAAACCGCATCATCGAAGCCAAGAGCCGCGGCATCTACGAAGCCCCGGGCCTGGCCCTGCTCTTCATCGCCTACGAGCGCCTGGTGACCGGCATCCACAACGAGGACACCATCGAGCAGTACCGCGAAAACGGCCGCAAGCTGGGCCGCCTGCTCTACCAGGGCCGCTGGTTCGACCCGCAAGCCATCATGCTGCGCGAGACCGCCCAGCGCTGGGTGGCCCGCGCCGTCACCGGCGAGGTCACGCTCGAACTGCGCCGCGGCAATGACTACTCGCTGCTGAACACCGAATCGCCCAACCTGACCTATGCGCCCGAGCGCCTGTCCATGGAAAAGGTCGAGAACGCCCCGTTCACGCCCGCCGACCGCATCGGCCAGCTGACCATGCGCAACCTGGACATCAGCGACACCCGCGACAAGCTGTTCACCTATGTGAAGACCGGCCTGCTCGCCGCCTCGGGCAATGCCGCCCTGCCCCAGCTCAAGGACGAAAAAAAGTAATCCTTGCAGGGTGCAAAAAAACCGGGCGAAAGCCCGGTTTTTTTTCGTCCTGCGGCCCGCGCCGCCGCTAGGCGGCATCTTCATGCACGTAGAGCACCATATCCCAGACGCCCGCATGATGACCGCGCACGGATAGGCGCCGCCGCCCCAGCGCCTGCACGAAACGGCTCAGGGTCAGCAGATCATTGGGATAGTGGTAGGCCGCGATGCTCAGGCGGCATTGCGGCCGGGCCAGATGCCGGGTCGCCCCTTGCAGAATGCCCAGCTCGCCGCCCTCCACGTCGGCCTTGATCATGGTGGCCTCGTCCGGCACCAGGCGATCCAGCGAGACCGCCGGCAAGGTCTCTATCCAGTCTTTGCGCGCCTCGCGCCACTCGGGCGTGTCCGAAGGCAGCACGAAACGCGAGCCATGGGGACAAGCCGGGTCGGTATAAAAATCCACCGAGCCGCCATGCTCGGCGCCCGCCACGACGCGCTCGGCCCGGATAGGCAAGAGCCAGGACAGGCTGCGCAGGCTCGCGAAATCCAGGCGGTTGGGCTCCAGGGCCCAGAGCTGCGAATCCGCCCCCACCAGGCCGGCCATGCGCCCCACCAGCTCGCCCTGGCTGGCCCCCACGTCGACATAGATCTCGCGCTCGCGCGGCACGAAAGAACAATGCGGGCTGGCGCCGTTGAAGTACTGGTATTCGCTGGAGATCATATAGCGCAGCAGAAGGCCGCGATCCAGCGCCAGATAGGCATGAATGCGCGCGGCCAGCGTCTGCTGCGACAGCAGGTCCATCTCGGCCATCAAGGCCAGATAGCTGTCGATCTCCGCGAGATAGTGCTCCCGCTCTTGTTCCACCGGCACATAGGTATGCGCGGCGCCGCTGGCGGCCATGTGGGCCAGGTAATCGAAGCTGCCCTGCACGCCCTGCCACACCGCCCACTCGCCGTAGGTGCCAGGAAAACACATCAGGCCGATATTGGGATTGCGGCTTCGCTGGCGCAGATACTCCAGCATTGAAATCGCGCCCTCCTGGCGGGCCGGGGCCGGCGTCATCGCATTGGCCATATTGGGCTTCTCGCCGACCTCACAGAAGCCCAGGAAACGGGGATCGGCGCGATAGGTCGCCCCTTGCGCCACTTCATGCAGATGTTGGGTCCAGTTGCTGCAATAGCGCGGCCAGAGCACGTAAAAGCCCTCCAGCGCCCGCACGCGCGCGATGCGCTCATCCCCCAGGCGCTTGAGTTCGCGCCAATCGCCCAAGACCATAGGCCGGCCTCCATACAATGAATAAGCCGGCAGTCAGGGAGCCGGCAGTCAGGGAGCCGGCAGTCAGGGAGCCGGCAGT
>NZ_JHEP02000001.1 GCF_000657795.2 Bordetella pseudohinzii | reverse complement strand
GTGTGGCAGCCCCGTCTTGTCTTTGTTCGGCAAGGGGGTGGCGCGCGGCTATGCCATCGGCCGCGCCGTGGTCATGGGCGCCGCCGCGCTCGAAGTGGCCCACTACCGCATCGCCCCGGAGGACGTCGGCGCCGAATGCCAGCGCCTGACCGAGGCCTTGCTGCAGGCGCAATCCGATTTGCTCCAGCTGGCTGACAGCCTGCCCGAAGACGCCCCGCGCGAACTCGGCGCCATGCTGAACGTGCACCGCCTGTTGATCGGCGATCCCTTGCTGGCCGAGCAGGCGCGCGCCATGATAGGCGAGCGTTTCTACAACGCCGAATGGGCGCTGACCGCCCAGGGCCAGATCCTGAGCGAGCAGTTCGACGCCATGGAGGACGAGTACCTGCGCGAGCGCGGGGGCGATGTCCGCCAGGCCATCGAGCGCGTGCTGCAGGTGCTCTCGGGCACTTCGACCATGCTGCCCGATGGTTCCAGCGTCGACGGCGACGATGCCCTGGTGGTGGTGGCCCACGATATTTCGCCGGCCGACATGCTCAGGCTGCGCGGCGGGCGTTTCGCGGCCTTTGTGACCGACCTGGGCGGACCGACGTCGCACACGGCCATCGTGGCGCGCAGCATGGGCGTGCCGGCCGTCGTGGCGATGGGCAATGTGCGCGAGCTGGTGCGCGACGGCGATGTGCTGATCGTCGACGGCGCGGCCGGCGCCCTGGTCATCAACCCTTCAGCCGCCATCCTGGAAGAGTACCGGGCCCGCCAGCGCGCCTATGCCGATGAGCGGGCCGAACTGGCGCTGCTGCGCGATGTGCCCGCCATCACGCTGGACGGGATAGACGTCAAGCTCGAAGCCAATATCGAATTGCCCGAGGAAGCCGCCCTGGCCCTGGCTTGTGGCGCCGATGCGATCGGCCTGTTCCGCAGCGAGTTCCTGTTCATGGGGCGGGCCGATCTGCCGGGCGAGGAAGAGCAGTACCAGGCCTATGTTTCCGTGGTCCGGACCATGGCCGGCAGGCCGGTGACGATACGCACCCTGGACATCGGCTCGGACAAGACGCTGGATGGCGAGGCGACGGTCGCCACCAATCCGGCGCTGGGGCAGCGCGCCATCCGCTACTGCCTGGCGCGTCCCGATATGTTCGCCAGCCAGCTGCGCGCCATCCTGCGCGCCTCGGCCCATGGCCCGGTGCGCATGCTGGTGCCCATGATCGCCCACATGCACGAGGTCAAGGCGATTTATGCGGCGCTGGACGCCGCCCGCCGCGAGCTGGACCTGCGCGGCCAGGCCTATGCGCCCAGGATGGACGTCGGGGCCATGGTGGAAGTGCCGGCCATGGCGATCGCCATCGAGCCCTTTGCCCAGGCGCTGGATTTCCTGTCCATCGGCACCAATGACCTGATCCAGTACACCCTGGCCATCGACCGGGGCGACCATGATGTCGCGGGCCTGTATGACCCCCTGCATCCGGCGGTCCTGCGGCTGATCGCCGCGACCATCAATGCGGGCGAGCGGGCCGGCAAGCCAGTGGCGGTCTGTGGCGAGATGGCGGGCGACGCGCGCCTGACGCGCCTGCTGCTGGGATTGGGCCTGACGGAGTTTTCCATGCATCCGCAGCAATTGCTGGACGTCAAGCGCGAGGTGCGGCGCGCCCATTCCAACGCCTTGCGCGTCAAGGTGGCCTCGGTGCTCAACCGGGCGCTGCCGGTGGACCTGGATCACCTCGACAATGCCTGAGACGCCCGCCGTCTCGAGAAAAGCCAGCCTTGCGGCTGGCTTTTTTCTTGTCAGGCCAGCGAGGCCTGCATGGTGATCTTGGCGTTGAGCACCTTGGAGACCGGGCAGCCGGCCTTGGCCTTGGCGGCGGCCTCCTGGAAGGCGGCGTCGCTGGCATTGGGAATGGCCGCCACCACGGTCAGGTGGATGGCCGTGATCGCAAAGCCATCGTCGGTCTTGTCCAGCGTGACGTCGGCCGTGGTGTCGATACGATCGGCGGTCAGGCCGGCCTCGCCCAGCACATTGGACAGCGCCATCGAAAAGCAGCCGGCATGCGCCGCGCCAATCAGCTCCTCGGGATTGGTGCCCGGCTCGCCCTCAAAGCGCGTACGGAAGCCATAGGCTTGGTTCTTGAGCGCGCCGCTCTGCGTCGAGATGCTGCCCTTGCCGTTCTTCAGGTCGCCTTGCCAGACCGCGGATGCCGTCTTTTTCATGGGGAACTCCTGTTGCGTGATGTCAGGGGAGACGCGCTCCCGGTCGGTCCATCATATCGCCGCGCCAGCGACTGGAAAACCGGGACAGGATGCGGTCATAATGCAGCGCAGGAGGCCAACCATGCAGATCATCGATACCGACGCCACGCGCCGGGCACTCGCGTTCGAACCCGTCATCGCCACCTTGCGCGCCGCCTTTGCCGGCGGCTATACGGTGCCGCCGCGGCATGTGCACAGCATCGTCTCGGGCGATCGCCAGGGCACATCCCTCATCATGCCCGCCTGGAGCGAGGCCGGTTATTTCGGCGTGAAGGTCATCAATATCTTCCCGGAGAACACCCGCGACGGCCTGCCGGGCCTGCATGCGACCTATACGCTGTACAGCGCGCGCAACGGCGTGCCGCTGGCCCAGGTCGATGGCGATGTGGTGACGGCCTTCCGCACGGCGGGCGCCGCCGCCCTGGGCGCGGATTATCTCGCGCGCCGCGATGCGCGCCGCCTGCTGGTGCTGGGCTCCGGCCGCATCGCCGGGCTGCTGCCGGCGGCCATGAAGGCGGTGCGCCCCATCGAGGAGGTCTTGGTCTGGAACGTGCGTCCCGAGGGCGCGCAGGCCCTGGCCCGGCGTCTGGGCGAAGAGGGCTTTGCCGCGACCGCCGTCACCGATCTGGAGGCCGCCGTGCGCCAGGCCGACATCGTCAGCTGCGCCACGCTGTCCACGGTGCCGCTGGTGCGCGGCGCTTGGCTGCGGCCGGGCACCCACCTGGATCTCATCGGCAGTTTCAAGCCCGAGATGAAGGAGACCGATCCCGCCTGTTTCGCCGGTCACGCCGTCTATGTCGATACCGACGAGGCGCCGACCAAGTCCGGCGACCTGCTGGAGGCCTTCAAGGCCGGCACGCTGCGGGTGCCGGACATCCGGGGCACCCTGTTCGATCTGGTCGCCGGCAAGGTGGCGGGCCGGGCCGACGACGGGCAGATCACGGTGTTCAAGGCGGTGGGCAGCGCGCTGGAGGATCTTGCGCTGGCCGCGCTCGTCTATGAGTCCCTGCAGGCCAAGCCGCGGGCAGCGGGGCGCCGGCGGACGCGGACGGCGCGGACATAGGGCAAAATACGCCTCAATGCGGGCCCCGCCGCCAGGCCTTTTCTTTCTTTTCTTCGGATTCCCCTCATGTCTTCGATTCTCCAGCGATGCGCCGCGCTTGCGCTTGCCATGGGCTGCGCCTTCGGCGCCCAGGCCGAAGTCGTCATCGGCGTGGATGTGTCCACCACCGGGCCGGCCGCGGCCATCGGCATCCAGACCAATAACGCCATCCGCCTCTGGCCCGCCACCCTGGGCGGCCAGCCGGCGCGCTATGTCGTCCTGGATGACGGCACCGACGTCAGCCGCGCGGTCAAGAACATGCGCAAGCTGACCTCGGAAGACAAGGTCGACGCCATCGTGGGGCCCAATACCACCGCCGCGGCCCTGGCTGGCCTGGACGTGCTGGCCGAGACCGGCACGCCCATGGTGGCGCTGGCCGCCTCGGCCGTCATCGTCGAGCCGCTGTCCGACCCCAAGCGGGCCTGGGCATTCAAGATGCCGCAGAACGACTCGCTCATGGCCTCGGTGCTGGCCCAGGACATGAAGAAAAAAGGTCTCAAGACCGTGGCCTTCATCGGTTTCGCCGACTCCTACGGCGACAGCTGGTGGAAGGAGTTCTCGGCGGCGGCCCAGGCCGCCGGCCTGAACATCGTCGCGCAGGAGCGCTTCCAGCGCACCGACGCCTCGGTGATGGGCCAGGCGCTGAAGACCCTGGCCGCCAAGCCCGACGCGGTGCTGATCGCGGGGGCGGGCACGCCTTCGGCCCTGCCGCAAAAAACCCTGCTGGAGCGCGGCTACAAAGGCGCCATCTACCAGACCCATGGCATCGGAACCCTGGAGTTCCTGCAGGTGGGCGGGCGTGATGTCGAGGGCACGCTCTTCCCGACCGGCCCCGGCGTGGTGGCGCGCGAGCTGCCCGACGGCAATCCGGTCAAGAAGGTGGCCGTGGCCTTTGCGGACAAGTACGAGGCCCAGCATGGGGCCCACAGCCTGACGCAGTTCGCGGGCGATGCCTATGGCGCCTGGATGTTGCTGGATTCCGCGGTGGGGCGTGCCCTCAAGACGGGCGCCAAGCCCGGCACGCCCGAGTTCCGCCGCGCCCTGCGCGATGCGCTGGAAAACACCCGCGGCCTGGTGGTGCCCAACGGGGTGCTCAACGTCACGGCCCAGGACCACCAGGGCTTTGATGAGCGGGCCCGCGTCATGGGCGTGATCAAGGACGGCAAGTTTTCTTATGCGGGACAACCCTGATATATACCCGGGTTAAATAGCGGCGCGCAAGAGGGGCAGGCATGATCCTGCCCCTTTTTGTTGAATTTTGATTCGCACTCAAATTATTTATTCGCATAACATTCTTGGTGAATTCATTTCGGGGAGCATCAAGATGACAAATACGACCACCTGGGCCAAACGCTTGGCCGCCATGCTCAGCCTGGCCGCCCTGGCGGCCTGCGATTCCGGCAGCAATAGCGCGGCGCCGCCGGCCCCCGAGAAACAAAGCGGTACACAAGACACCCTGCAGGCGGCCAAGGCGGCGGGCCGTATCCGCATCGGCTATGCCAATGAGGCGCCCTATGCCTTCATGGACAGCCAGAAGGCCCGCGTGACCGGCGAGGCCGTGGAGGTGGCCAGGGTGGTGCTCAAGCGCATGGGCATCGATGAAGTGGAGGGCGTGTTGACGGAATTCGGCTCGCTGATTCCGGGCCTGCAGGCCAAACGCTTCGACATCATTGCCGCCGGCATGTATGTCACGCCGGAGCGCTGCCAGCAAGTCGCCTTCTCCAACCCCACCTATGGCGTGGACGAGGGCTTTCTGGTGCCCAAGGGCAATCCCAAGCAGTTGCACAGTTTCGAGGACGTGGCCAATAAAGAGGATGTGAAGCTGGGCGTGGTCGTGGGCGCGATCGAGGCGGACTACGCCCGCCAGTCCAAGGTCGCGGCGGGCCAGATGGTGGTCTTCCCGGACGCGGTCAGCGCCTTTGCCGGCGTGCAGGCCGGCCGGGCCGATGCCTACGCCGCCACCGCGCTGACCATCAACGACCTGTTGAACAAGACCAATGGCGGCGGCGGGATGGAGCGCGCCCAGCCGTTCAAGAATCCGGTCATCGACGGCAAGGAGACACGCGGCTATGGGGCTTTCGCCTTCCGCAAGGAGGACAAGGCCTTCGCCGATGCCTTCAATGCGGAGCTGGCCAAATTCATCGGCACCGAGGAACATGCCAAGCTGGTGGCGCCCTTCGGCTTTACCAAGGCTGAACTGCCGGGCGAGATGACCGCCGCCAAGCTCTGCGGCACGCCCTGACGGGGTGGTCATGGACACCATCTCGTCACTGATCGGGCCCCTGTGGCTGGGCCTGCAGGTCACGTTGCGCATCACGCTGGGCGCGGCGCTGCTGGCCATTCCGCTGGCGGTCCTGGCCGGCCTGGCCCGCCTGTCCAGCCTGCTCTGGCTGCGGATGATCGCCACGGTCTATGTGGAGATCTTCCGGGGGACGTCGGCCCTGGTCCAGCTGTTCTGGTTCTACTTCGTGCTGCCCATGTTCGGCCTGCGCCTGCCCGCCATCCTGGTCGGCATCGTGGTGCTGGCCCTGAACGCCGGCGCCTATGGCGCTGAAGTCGTCCGGGGGGCGATCCAGGCGGTGCCGCCGGGGCAGCGCGAGGCCGGCGTGGCCTTGAACTTCACGCGCCGCCAGATCATGCGGCGCATCGTGCTGCCGCAGGCCTTGCCCGCCATGTTGCCGCCGGCGGGCAATCTGCTGATCGAGCTGCTCAAGAACACGGCGCTGGTGTCGCTCGTCACGATCACCGATCTGACTTTCCGCGGCCAGATGTTGCGCAGCGAGACCCTGCAGACCACGGAGATCTTCAGCATCATGCTGCTCATGTACTTTGCGGTGGCGCTTTGCATCACGGCCGTGGTGCGCTGGCTGGAGAGAAGGGTGCGTATCCAATGAGCCCTATCTTCGATTGGAAGTTCGCCTGGGAAATCCTGCCCACGCTGGGCTCGGCCCTGCGGATCACCGTGCAGGCCACGGTGCTGGGGATGCTGTTCGCCATCGTGGTCGGATTGGCGCTGGCGCTGTTGCGCCGTTCGCCATGGCGGCCGGTGAGCTGGGCCGCGGGGCTGTTCGTGGAGTTCGTGCGCAGCACGCCGCTTCTGGTGCAGATGTATTTCCTGTTCTACGTGCTGCCCACGCTGGGCATGAGCATGTCGCCCTTGACCACCGGCATCCTGGCCCTGGGCCTGCACTACGCGGCCTACTGCGCCGAGGTCTACCGTGCCGGCCTGGAGGGCGTGCCGCGCGGCCAGTTCGAGGCGGCCACGGCCTTGAACCTCTCGCCCTGGCGCGCGGCGGTCGACATCATCCTGCCGCAGGCCATCCCGCCGGTGGTGCCGGCCCTGGGCAACTATCTTGTGGCCATGTTCAAGGACACGCCGCTGCTGTCGGCCATCACGGTGGTCGAACTCCTGCAGCAGAGCAAGATCATCGGCTCCAGCACCTTCCGCTACACCGAACCCTTGACCCTGGTGGGCGTGCTGTTCCTGGTCCTGAGCCTGGTTGCTGCCTGGGGCGTGCGCCGCCTGGAGGCGCGGCTGAAAATCATTTATGGAGGTGCGCGATGAGCGCGAGCATACGCCTGAAGAACCTGCGCAAACGCTACGGCGATCATGAGGTCCTGCGCGGTATCGATCTGGAGATCCCGGCGGGACAGACGCTGTCCATCATCGGGCCCTCCGGTTCGGGCAAGTCCACCTTGCTGCGGCTCTTGATGACCCTGGACAAACCCAGCGGCGGCGAGATCGAGATCGACGGCGAGTCCATGTGGCGCGATGCCCAGGGCAGGGAGGTCGGCCCCAATTCGGCCCATGTGCGCAAGGTGCGCGGCAAGATAGGCATGGTGTTCCAGCACTTCAATCTCTTCCCGCACATGACGGCCCTGGGCAATGTCACCGAGGCGCCCCTGCGGGTGCTGGGCCTGTCGCGCGAGCAGGCCGAGGCGCGCGGACGCGAATACCTGGAGATGGTGGGGTTGGGCGACAAGCTCGACGCGCATCCGGCGCGCCTGTCGGGCGGCCAGAAGCAGCGCGTGGGCATCGCGCGCGCCCTGGCGATGTGCCCCGAGGTAATGCTCTTCGATGAGGTGACGTCGGCGCTGGACCCCGAACTGGTGGGCGGCATCCTGCAGATCCTGAGCGATCTGTCGGCCAGGAAAACCATGACCATGATCATCGTCACCCATCAGATGAAATTCGCCGAGCGCAGCTCCGACCGCACCTTGTTCTTCGACGAGGGCAATATCGTCGAAGACCGGCCGTCGGCGGAACTGTTCGCCGATCCCAGGGAAGACCGCACGCGCCAGTTCCTGCAGTGCGTGATCGAAGCGGTGTAGCCCGCCGTCCCGCGCTGGCGGTATGCTGCGGTTTTGCCTTTCCGGACCGAGCCATGAGCCTGCTGTTCTCGCCGTATTCCCTGGGCCGCCTGAGCCTGGCCAACCGTATCGTGATCGCGCCGATGTGCCAGTATTCGGCGTCCGAGGGGCGGGCCACCGACTGGCACATGATGCATCTGGGGCATCTGGGGCTCTCGGGAGCCGGCCTGATGTTCACGGAGGCGACGGCGGTCACCGCCCAGGGGCGCATTTCGCCCAGCGATCTGGGCCTGTATGACGATGCCTGCGAACAGGCCCTGGGGCGCGTGATCGACGCGGTGCGGCGCTATTCGCCGATTCGGCTGGGGGTGCAGCTCAGCCACGCCGGGCGCAAAGGCTCCAGCGGCGCGCCCTGGCAGGGTGGGCGCCAACTGAGCCTGGCCGATGGCGGCTGGGAGTGCGTGGCGCCGTCGGCCCTGGCGCATGCCGAGGGCGAGGCCGCGCCGGCCGCGCTGGATGCCGCCGGCCTGCAGGCCTTGCGCCAGGCCTTTGCCCAGGCCGCGCGCCGGGCGGCGCGGCTAGGCGTTGACGCCATCGAGGTGCATGCCGCGCATGGCTACCTGCTGCATCAGTTTCTCTCGCCCTTGGCCAACATCCGCGACGACGCCTACGGCGGCTCGACGGAGCGTCGCATGCGCTTTCCGCTGGAGGTGTTCGAGGCGGTGCGCGAAGCCGCGCCCGACCTGGCGGTGGGGCTGCGCGTGTCGGCCACCGACTGGGTCGAGGGCGGCTGGGATCTGGACCAGACCCTGCGCCTGGCCGCGGCGGCCAAGGCGCGCGGCGCCGATTTCATCGATGTCTCCAGCGGCGGCCTGACGCCGCGCCAGCAGATACCGGTGGGGCCGGGCTACCAAGTGCCTTTTGCCCAGGCCATCAAGGCGGGCACCGGGCTGCCCACCATGGCGGTGGGCCTCATCACCGAGGCCGCGCAGGCCGAATCGATTCTGCAGGAAGGCCAGGCCGACATGATCGCCCTGGCGCGCGCCATGCTCTATGACCCGCGCTGGCCCTGGCATGCGGCCGCGCGGCTGGGCGCGCAGGTCTCGGCGCCGCCCCAATACTGGCGCAGTCCCCCGCATGGCGTGAAGGATTTGTTCGCGGGGGCGCGCCACGGGCAGCGCTGAGGCCGCCCCGGGGCATCAGCCCCGGCCCGTGCTGCCGAAGCCGCCGGCGCCGCGTTCCGAGGCGCCGAAGTCTTCCACCACATTGAAGCTGACCTGCATCACCGGCACGATGACCAGCTGCGCCAGGCGCTCCATGGGCTCCAGCGTGAAGGCGGTCTGGCCGCGGTTCCAGGTCGAGACCATGAGCTGGCCCTGGTAGTCGGAGTCGATCAGACCGACCAGATTGCCCAGCACGATGCCGTGCTTGTGGCCCAGCCCCGAGCGCGGCAGGATGACGGCCGCATAACCGGGGTCGGCCACGTGGATGGCCAGGCCGGTGGGGATGAGCACCGTGGCGCCCGGTTCGATCACCATGGCCTGATCGATGCAGGCGCGCAGGTCCAGGCCGGCGGAGCCCGGCGTGGCATAGGTGGGCAGGCAGTCGCGCATGCGCGCGTCGAGAATCTTGAGGTCGACGGATTTCATTGCGGGAAGGAGAGCGGCGGAAAAAGCCTCAAGCCTAACAGAGGCTCAGGGCTTGGGCGGAAGATTCAGGGGCGGCAGGATGCGGCCGGCGGCGCGGGAGCGGGCGCGCTTGCGCGCCGCGCCGCGGAACAGCCAGAAGCCCACCAGCGCCGGGATGATGAAGCGCGCCGCGCTCTGGTGCTCTTGGGCGACATAGGCCGCCAGGTTCCAGACCGCCAGGCAGAGGGCGACAAAGCCGAGGAAGGTCTGGCGGGAGCTGGATTGGCGCAGGCTGGCCTGCTGGGCCAGCGTGGGCGCTTGGCCCGCGGGGGCGCCGGCAGGCGTGGCGGCCGGCACGGGGGCGGCGGGAGCGGCGTCTGGAGCCTGCCGCCCCCGGCGCGGGATCTCGCCGGGCGATGGCGCGGCGGATGCCATGCCGCGGCGCGAGAGTTCCTCGACGTAGCGGGCAAAATCGCCATTCTTGGGTTCGCCGTAGATGGACATGATGGCCCTCGGTCAGGAGTTATCCAGGCCGCGGTGCGCGGCCTGGCGGCGTTTTTTCAGCATGCTGGCGGCCAGCCACACGCCCACGAGCACGGACGCCAGGGCGCCCGCGATGAGGCCGAACTGCTGGCTGTCGCGCGCGGCGGCCAGGCCACGCGCGGCAAAATAGCCCGGCGCCAGCATGGCCGGCAGCCAGACCAGGGCCGAGAGCACATTGGCGAGCTGGAAGCGCGCGTGATTCATGCCCATGATGCCCGCCACCGTGGGGATGGTCGAGCGGATCGGGCCCAGAAAGCGTCCCAGGAAGACCGAGGCAAAGCCGTAGCGGTAGAAGAACAGCCGCGCGCGGGCCACGGCCGTGCGCTGCGTGGAAAGCGGCCAGCGCCGGGTGATGCCGGGCCCCAGCCAGCGGCCGATCAGATAGGACAGGGCATCGCCCAAGACGGCGCCGGCCAGGCCCCAGGCCAGGATGCTCCAGGCCGGCAGCGTGCCCGCGCCGATCAGCCCGCCGGTCAGCAGCATGAGGGCGGTGGCCGGGATCAGCAGGCCCACGACCAGCAGCGATTCGCCCAGCGTGAGCAAAAAGGTGATGGGGCCGGCCCAAGCCTGGTTGGCTTCTATGAACGTCCCGATTCTGTCGATATAAGCATCCATGCGAAAACCGATGAAAATCAATCCTGTATCTTAACGCCTGCGAGCCGGGGAGATGCCGTCCCAGTGCAGGATGGCGGAAGCGATCGAGGTTAGGACAGGCGGATATATGGATTCAGTGACACAGGCGGTACTGGGCGCCGGCATACAGGCCACGCTCATGGGACGCTGGCAGGGCCGGCGGGCGCTCATCTACGGCGCGGTGCTGGCGACCCTGCCGGACCTGGATGTCGTCATTCCCTATCCGGATCCGGTGTCCGTCATGACGTTCCATCGGGGATTCTCGCATTCGATTTTCGTGCTGACGGCCCTGGCGGCGGTACTGGCCTGGCTGATCCGCAAGCGCTGGCCCGCCGCGCCTTATCCGGCCTGGCGTCTGTTCCTGGCCTTGTGGCTCGTGCTGGTCACCCACCCCTTGCTGGACGCCTTCACCGTCTACGGCACGCAATTGTTCTGGCCCCTGGCCTGGGTGCCCGAGAGCTGGTCGGCGATTTTCATCATCGATCCGGTCTATACCGTGCCTCTCCTGCTGGCGGTGCTGGCCGCGGGCCTGACCGGGCTGTCCCTGCGCATGCGGCGCATCCTGGCCGCCGCCCTGGTCTTCAGTACCGCCTATCTGTTCGCCGGCCTGGCGGGACGGTTTCATGCCGAACGCGAGGTCGCGGCCGCCCTGCAAGCGCAAGGCCGGCCGCCCACCCGGGTGCTGGCCACGCCCACGCCTTTCAATATCCTGCTGTGGCGCGTCATCGCCAAGACCGAGGACGGGGGCTATTACGAGGCCATCAGCGGCTGGCTGGATCGCGGCCCGCCCCAGCTCCTGGCCCAGCCGCTGAACGCGGACCTGGGCCAGGCCCTGGACGACGACTTCCTGCTGGCGCGTCTGCGCTGGTTCACCAACGATTGGCTGCGGTATGACGTCATGGGCGATACCCTGGTGGTCACGGACCTGCGCATGGGGCTGCCCGGCTACTATACGTTTCGTTTCGCCATGGCCGAACGCCATGGTTCGGCCTGGCAGGCGATCACGCCCCGGCGCTGGCCCAGCGACCGGGGCGGCTGGACGGAATTGCGTCAAATACTGGCGCGCATCGCCGGCACGCCGCTGCCGCTGGCCCAATGGGCCGAGCGCAATTTTGATTGAATACGAGAACCATGAACGCACTTCTCCTGAGCAACTCGGCCAGCGACGCCGGCTACCTGACGCACGCCCGGCCCTGGCTGGCGGAGTTCGCCTCCACGCTGGCCGGCAGCGGCCCGGCGCTGTTCGTGCCCTTCGCCGGCGTGACCCGCTCCTGGGATGATTACGCCCAGCAGGTCGCCGACGCGCTCCTGCCCGCCGGCATCGCCACGCGCGCCCTGCACCAGGAGGCCGATCCCGCTTGCGCGCTGGCCGAGGCGCGCCTGATCGTGGTGGGCGGCGGCAATACCTTCCAGCTCTTGCGCGAGCTGCGCCGCCGGGGCCTGCTGGCGCTCATCGCCGAGCGCGTGCGCGCCGGCCACGCGGCTTATGTGGGCTGGAGCGCCGGCGCCAATCTGGCCTCGCCCACCATCTGCACCACCAATGACATGCCCATCGTGGATCCGGGCGGCTTCGATGCGCTGGACCTGCTGCCTTTCCAGATCAACCCCCATTACACCAATGCCCATCCCCCGGGCCATCGCGGCGAGACGCGCGACCAGCGCCTGGCGGAGTTCTGCGCGCTGAATCCGCAGCGCATGGTGCTGGCCCTGCCCGAAGGCGACGCCCTGCGCCTGGATGCGCGCGGGCTGGCCTTGCTGGGCCCGCATGACGCCATGCTCTTTCATGGCGGGCTTGCCCCGCGCGCGCTGGCGCCGGGCAAGCTGTCGTTGGGCTAAGGGGGCGGCTGCCGCGCCGCTCAGGGCAGATCGGGCAGCGGGGGGCCCGGTTCGTACTTGACCGTCTGCATCACCACATGGGTATAGAAGGCCTCGACGTTCTCGTCCTGGTCGAAATGCCGGTCGGCGAAGGCCAGGTATTCGTCCATATTGTTCATGTGGACGACGATGACGCAGGAAACGTGGCCGGTCACCAGATAGCATTGGGTCACCGCGGGCTCCGCCACCAGGGCCTGCATGAGTTTGCGGCGGTAGTCCGAACCATGCCGCGTGAACTCGATGGTCACGATGGCCGTCAGGGGCCGGCCCGTATGCGCCGGGTCCAGCAGGGCCACCACGCGCTGGATGATGCCGGTTTCTTTCAGGCGCGCCACGCGCCGCAGGCAGGCCGAGGCGGACAGGCCGACCTGTTCGGCCAGCGCGGCGTTGGAGAGGTCCGCGTTGCGCTGTAGCAGGGCAAGAATCCGGTGGTCTATGGGGTCCAGCAGCATGGGCACAATATTGTTGTGAATCACGGGCGATTTATAGCGTAGTTTTCGCCCGCACAGCAATGAATAGCGTACTCATTGCGAGGGTTCCGCGATATGCTGCCGCCTTTACGACTTCCGCCCACAAGACAGCGCTTATGCTTGCCTACCTCCAACACCTGCTGCGCCGCGGCCTGCGTCTGTTCTACGCCCTGGCCAAGGTCATGCTGCCCATCATGCTGCTGGTGCAGATCGGGCAGTGGCTGGGCTGGATCGACGCCCTGGGCCATTTCTTCGGCCCCGTCATGGGCTGGCTGAATCTGCCGGCCCAGGCCGCCCTGATCTGGATGGCGAGCATTTTTGTCGGCGTGTATGGCGCGCTCGCGGCGCTGGCCGGCCTGGCCGGCGGCCTGGACATGACGGCGGCCCAGTTCAGCGCGCTGGCGTCCATGATTCTGTTTGCCCACGGCCTGCCGGTCGAGCAGGCCATTGTGCGCCGCGCCGGGGCGAGCTTCTGGGCGACCGGCGGCCTGCGCCTGGGGGCCGCGGTTGTCTACGGCGGCGCGGTCTCCTGGACCTGTCATGCGATGGGCTGGCTGTCGCAGCCCATGTCCTTTGAGTGGCTGCAGGGCTCGGAAATGGCCGGCGGCGATCCCAGCCTGCTGGATTGGCTTTATGGCACCGCGGTCTCGATGGCGCTGACCCTTGCCGTGATACTGGCGCTGCTCCTGGTGCTGGACCTCATGGAGCGCAGCGGCATCACGGCCCTGCTGACGCGCGGCCTGACGCCGGTGCTGCGCTGGTCCGGCCTGGACCCGCAGGTCGCGCCGGTGACCATGTTGGGCGTGCTGCTGGGCCTGTCCTATGGCGGGGCGCTCATCATCGAGGAGGCGCAGCGGCGGCAGTTCTCGGCGCGCACGCGCTTTCTTGCCCTGTCCTGGCTGTCGCTGTCTCACTCATTGATCGAGGACACGCTGCTCTTGATGGCGGTGGGCGCCAATGGCTGGATCGTGCTCCTGGGCCGGGTAGCGCTGACCTTGCTGGTGGTCGCGGCGCTGGCCCGCCTCTGGACCGAGCGCGTCGCCGCGGCGCCCGGCAACTGCTGACGGCGGGCCGCCGGGCGGTAATCAGCCTTTCCTGGGCAGGCGGCTCGCGATCTCGGCCACCAGGCGGCGCGCGGCGTCCAGCTTGGGCGCGGCCGGCAGGGGATGAACGCCCTGGCTGTCAAAGAGCACCAGCTCGGTCGTGTCGGCGTCCATGACCTTGTGCGCCAGATTGCCCACCAGGAGCGGAATGCCCTTGCGCTGGCGCTTGGCTTCGGCGTGTTCGGACAGCTTCTCGGTTTCGGCCGCGAAGCCGACGCACCATGGGCCCTTGGGCAGGCGCGCCACCTCGGCCAGGATGTCCGGATTGGGTTCGAACTCCATCTTGGGCTGGCCGCCGCCTTCGCTGTCTTTCTTGAGTTTCTGGCCGGCGGGGTTCTTCACGCGCCAATCGGCCACGGCGGCCACGGCCACGAAGATATCCGCCTCCATGGCGTTGGCCATGACGGCGTCATACATCTGCCGGGCGGTCATGACCGGGATGGCCGTGACGCCGCGCGGCACCTTCAGCGCCGTGGCGCCGGTCACCAGGGTGACGCGCGCGCCGGCCTCGTGCGCGGCCCGCGCCAGGGCGTAGCCGGTCTTGCCCGACGAACGGTTGGTCAGCACGCGCACCGGGTCCACGGGTTCCGAGGTGGGGCCCGCGGTCAGCAGCACGTGCAGGCCGGCCAGCAGCTTGGGCTGGAAAAAAGCGATCAGGTCGGCGAGGATCTCATGCGGCTCCAGCATGCGGCCCGAGCCGGTTTCGCCGCAAGCCTGCTCGCCCGAAGCCGGGCCGAGCAGGGTGACGCCGTCGGCCAGCAGCTGGGCGACATTGCGCTGCGTGGCCGGGTTGGCCCACATCTCGCGGTTCATGGCCGGCGCGACCAGGAGGGGGCAGGCGCGGGCCACGCAAAGCGTGGAAAGCAGGTCATCGGCCAGGCCATGGGCCAGCTTGGCCATGAAATCCGTGCTGGCCGGCGCGATCAGCACGGCATCGGCGCCGCGCGTCAGATCGATATGCGCCATGTTGTTCGGCACCCGCGCATCCCAGGCATCGACGAAGACCGGCCGGCCCGAGAGGGCCTGCATGGTCACCGGCGTGATGAAGTGGGTGGCCGCCTCGGTCATCACGACATCGACGGTAGCCCCTTGCTCGGTCAGGCGGCGCACGAGTTCGGCGATCTTGTAGCAGGCAATGCCGCCGGTCATTCCGAGGACGATGCGTTTGCGGGCGAGATCAAGCATGGTGGCTGCGCGGCGCGGGCGCCGCTTTCCTGGTTGTCGGTGATACGGATTGTAGGCGTGTCAGGCGCCGGAAGACTGCTTGGCCTTGGCGCGGCCGCGCAACAGCTCGTCGAGCACCAGCAGCACCGCGCCGCAGGTGATGGCGACGTCGGCGATGTTGAAGGCAGGGTAATACCAGTCCTTCCAGTAGAACAACAGGAAGTCCACCACATGGCCGTAGACCAGGCGGTCGATCACATTGCCCACCGCGCCGCCCAGGATGAGGATGAGGGCGGCGCGAAAGCGCGGCTGGCCCGGCGTGCGGCGCAACAGCCACAGGATGACGACGGCCGCCGCCAGGCCCAGGCCGGTGAAGAACCAGCGCTGCCAGCCTTCTTCGGCCGCCAGGAAGCTGAAGGCCGCGCCGCGGTTGTACAGCAGCGTGAAGTCAAAAAAAGGCAGCACGTTGACGCGCTCGCCAAAGGAAAACGCGGTGTTGAAATAGACCTTGGTGATCTGGTCCACCACGATGATCAACAGGGCCAGCGCCAGCGCGCCGCCCAGTTTTCCCCGGGCTGCTTGCGTCATGCTCAGGCCTTCTCGCGCGGCTCGCCCGCGCCAAACAGATTCGACACGCAGCGGCCGCAGATCTCGGGATGATCGGCGTCCTGCCCCACATCGGCGCGCCAATGCCAGCAGCGCTCGCACTTCTTGTGGCCCGAGGGCGCGATCTCGATGGCGAGTTCGCCGGCGCGGGCATGCACGGTGGCGCGCGAAACGATGAGCACGAAACGCAGGTCATCGCCCAGGCTGGACAAGAGCGCATGGTCGTCGCCCTCGGCGTAGAGGTCGACCTCGGCTTGCAGCGAGGAGCCGATGAGCCCTTCGCCGCGGACGTCCTCGAGCTTGCGCAGGACCTCGGCGCGGATGGCGCGCAGGCGGCTCCAGCGGCCGGCCAGCGCTTCGGCGTCGGCATAGGGCGGCAGCTGGTGGTAGACCTCGGTGAGGATGGTCAGGCGCGCGGCATCGGCCTGGTGCTTCAGGGCCGAGTCCACCAGCACCTTCCAGGCTTCTTCGGCCGTGAAGGTGAGGATGGGGGCCATCAGCTTGAGCAGCGTCTGCGTGATTTCCAGCAGGGCCGTCTGGGCGCTGCGGCGGGCATGGCTGTCCGGCGCGCTGGTGTAGAGGCGGTCCTTCAGGATGTCGAGATAGAAGGCGCCCAGGTCTTCGGAACAGAAGGTCTGCAGGCGCGAGACCGCCGGATGGAAGTCGTAGCGCTCGTAGTTGCCGAGCACCTCGGCCTG
Organism: Bordetella pseudohinzii; assembly: GCF_000657795.2. Taxonomy (GTDB): domain Bacteria; phylum Pseudomonadota; class Gammaproteobacteria; order Burkholderiales; family Burkholderiaceae_B; genus Bordetella; species Bordetella pseudohinzii. The sequence continues at coordinate 492,827 of NZ_JHEP02000001.1, read as the reverse complement.
CATCTGCGCGGTCATGACCAGCGCATAGCGGTCGATTTCGAGCAGATCGCCAAAGGGCACGGCCTGGCTGACGCCATCGAAATCCGCCACGTTGGCCAGCAGGAAGCGCAGCGTATTGCGGATGCGGCGGTAGCCCTCGACCACGCGCTTGAGGATCTCGTCGGAGATGGACAGTTCGCCCGAGTAGTCGGTGGAGGCCACCCACAGGCGCAGGATTTCAGCGCCCAGCGAGTCCGACACCTTTTGCGGGGCGATCACATTGCCGACCGATTTGCTCATCTTGCGGCCCTGGCCATCGACCACGAAGCCATGGGTGAGCAGGCCCTTGTAGGGCGGCTGCCCATACAGCATGCAGCCGGTGAGCAGGGAAGAGTGGAACCAGCCGCGGTGCTGGTCGGAGCCTTCGAGGTAGAGGTCGGCCGGCCAGGCCAGCTGTTCGCCATGCGAGCCGGCCAGGGCGTGGTTCTTGCCGCCCAGCACGGTGGCGTGGGTGCTGCCCGAATCGAACCAGACATCCAGCGTGTCGCGGTTTTTTTCGTAGTTGTCGGCCTCATCGCCCAGCAGTTCGCGCGGGTCCAGCGCCTGCCAGGCCTCGATGCCGTGCTTCTCGACGCGCTTGGCGACTTCTTCGAGCAGCTCGACCGTGCGCGGATGCAGTTCGCCGGTCTCCTTGTGCACGAAAAAGGCCATGGGCACGCCCCATTGGCGCTGGCGCGACAGCGTCCAGTCCGGACGGTTGGCGATCATGGCGTGCAGGCGGGCCCGGCCCCAGGCCGGGTAGAAGGCGGTGGCCTCGATACCGGCCAGCGCGGCCTCGCGCAGCGTCGGGCCGCTGTCGACCGGGGTGACGTCCATGCCGGCGAACCATTGGCTCGTGGCGCGATAGATCACCGGCGTCTTGTGGCGCCAGCAATGCATATAGCTGTGCGAGAGCTTTTGCACGTGCATGAGCGAGCCCGCCAGCTTGAGCGCCTCGACGATCTTGGGATTGGCGTCCCAGATCGACAGGCCGCCGAACAGCGGCAGGGTGGAGACGTATTTGCCGTCGCCCATGACCGGGCTCAGGATGTCGGCGTCGGCCAGGCCGTGCGCCTTGCAGGAAACGAAGTCCTCGATGCCGTAGGCGGGCGCCGAATGCACCACGCCGGTGCCGGCGTCCAGGGTGACGTAATCGCCCAGGTAGATGGGCGAGCTGCGGTCGTAGCCTTCGGCCGCCTTGGCCAGCGGGTGGGCGAAACGCAGCCCGGACAGGGCCTCGCCCTGGGTCGTGGCGATGATTTCGCCTTCCAGGCCCCAGCTCTGCAGGCAGGCCTCGACCCTTTCCTTGGCGATCAGGATGAGCGGGCCATGCACCGGCGTGGGCGAGACGCGCACGAGCGCATACTCGATCTCGGGATGGACGTTGAGCGCCTGGTTGGACGGAATGGTCCAGGGCGTGGTGGTCCAGATCACGATGGCGCCGTCTTCGACGCTGTCCAGCCCGAAGGCGCGCGCCAGGCCCGGCTTGTCGATGAAGGGGAAGGCCACGTCCACGGCCGGGTCCACGCGGTCGGCGTATTCGACCTCGGCCTCGGCCAGCGCCGAGCCGCAGTCGAAACACCAGTTCACGGGTTTCAGGCCGCGGAAGACATAGCCTTTTTCGAGGATGCGCGCCAACACCCGGATCTCATCGGCTTCATTGCTGAAGTTCATCGTGAGATAGGGGTTGTCCCAGTCGCCGAGCACGCCCAGGCGCTTGAAGTCCTTGCGCTGCCGGTCCAGTTGCTCCAGCGCGTAGGCGCGAGCCTTGGACTGGACCTCGGTGACGGGCAGGTTCTTGCCGTATTTTTTCTCGATCTGGATCTCGATCGGCATGCCGTGGCAGTCCCAGCCCGGCACATAGGGCGCGTCAAAGCCGGCCATGTTGCGGCTCTTGACGATGATGTCCTTCAGGATCTTGTTGACCGCGTGCCCGATGTGGATATCGCCGTTGGCATACGGCGGGCCGTCGTGCAGGATGAAGCGCGGCCGGCCCTTGCTGGCGGCGCGGATGGCCTGGTAGACGCGGTTTTCCTCCCACTGCTGCACCCAGCCAGGCTCGCGCTTGGCAAGGTCGCCCCGCATGGGGAAAGAGGTATCGGGCAGGTTGAGGGTCTTTTTATAGTCCATGAACGGCAAAATAGGCGCGCGCGTTTCGCGCGTCTTCGGCGATGGCGGCAGTCAGGGAAGGGAGATCGGGAAACTTTTCTTCGTCCCGCAGTTTGTGCAGGAATTCAACGCATACGAGTTTACCGTAAGCGTCGAGACTCTCGTCGAGCAGGTGGACTTCCAGCAGAACCCGGCCGGCGTCCTCGACGCTGGGCCGCACGCCCAGGCTGGCCACGCCGGCCATCGGCCCCGCGCCCAGGCCCTGGACACGCACCACATAAATGCCCGACCGCGCCGCGCAGCGGGGCGCCACGCGCAGGTTCATGGTCGGGAAACCCAGCTGCCGGCCGAGCTTGCGGCCGTGGATCACATGGCCGCTGATATGGAAGGGCCGCCCCAGGAGGTGTTCGGCGCGGGCCAGGTCGCCCACGGCCAGGGCGGTGCGCACCTCGGAGCTGGAAATCCGGTGGCCCTGGCGGTCCGTGACGTCGGCCAGGGTGGCGACCTCGAAGCCATGGGCCAGGCCGGCCTCTCGCAACAGGTCGATATCGCCGCTGCGCTTGTGCCCGAAACGGAAGTCCTCGCCCACCAGCAGCCAGCGGGTTTGCAGCCCGGCGACCAGCAGGTCCTCGATGAAGGCATTGGCCGACATTTCGGCCAGGCGGGCATCGAAAGGCTCGATCAGGATCTGCGCCATGCCCGCGCGGGCCAGCGAAGCGACCTTGTCGCGCAGGCCGCTGATGCGGGTGGGGGCCAGTTCCGGGCGCTGGTGCAGCTGGGCGAAGTATTCGCGCGGGTGCGGCTCGAACGTCATGACCGAAGGCGTCAGCCCGCGCTGTTGCGCGGCTTCGCGCACCCGGGCGAGGATGGCTTGATGGCCCCGGTGCACGCCGTCGAAGTTGCCGATGGTCAGGGCACAGGGGGAGCGCTGCCCGGCGGGCGGCAGGTGGTGGTAGATGCGCAGCGATGGTTTCACGGGCAAGAGTTTACAATTTTGGGTTGGCTCGCCTTGGAATTTCTTATCTTGCCTCAATCCCAATCGACTCCGTGCCGCTTCGTCATCCTGATTTCAGGGCGGGGCAGCAATATGCAATCGCTGGTGCAGAGCTGCGTAGACCAGGGCTGGCCGGCGCAGGTCGCCGCCGTGATCGCCAGCCGCCCGGATGCGGCCGGCCTGCAATGGGCGGCCGAGCGGGGCATCCCCACGGCGGCCCTGTTTCACAAGGATTTCGCCAGCCGCGAGGCCTTCGATGCCGCGCTGGCCGAGCTTGTCGACTCATTCCAGCCCGATTATGTGCTGCTGGCGGGCTTCATGCGCGTGCTCACGCCCGGTTTCGTGAATCATTATGCCGGCCGGCTGGTCAATATCCATCCCTCGCTGCTGCCGGCCTTTCCGGGCCTGCATACCCATGCCCAGGCCCTGGCCACCGGGGTGCGGGTCCATGGCTGCACCGTGCATTTCGTCACCCCCGTGCTGGACCACGGGCCGATCATTGCCCAGGGCTGCGTGCCGGTGCTGGCCGGCGATACGCCCGAGGCGCTGGCCGGGCGCGTGCTCGAAGTCGAGCATGTGGCTTACCCGGCCGCGGCGCGCTGGCTGGCCGAACGGCGTGTCAGCCTGACCGCCGATCACCGCGTCGAGGTCGAAGGCGACCCGGCGCGACTGTTTACCTGGCCGTCCGCCGCCCAGTAAGGCGCGGCGGTCCAATCGGGGATTTTCCCCAGGAATCATCATGAACAAGAAGAACCCAAGCCCGCGGCCCTCCAACGCCAGGCCGGAACGCCAGGCCCAGGCGCGGCCGGCCCAGGCACGGCCGGCCGAGCGCGGCGACAATCGTCCGCGCCGCTCGCTGGCGGCTTTCCGCATCGAACAGGTCCAGCGCGTGCTGGGCGAGGTGCTTCAGTGGGCCAGCCCCGCCGACGCCGTGCTGTCGCACTGGCTGCGCGCCAATCCCGCCCTGGGCGGCCGCGACCGGGCCGAACTGGCCGAGGGCGTCTACGATGTGGTGCGCAACCTGCGCCGCTACCGCCAGCTGGCCGAAAGCGGGGTCGGCAACGCGAACCGCCGTCTCGCCATCCTGGGACTGGCCGCCACGCGCGGTCTGGAGTGGCTCAAAGACGCCCTGGACCCGGGCGAGGCCGACTGGGTGGCGCGGGTGGACCACGTCAATCCCGCCTCCTTGCCGCGCGCGGTGCGTTTCAGCCTGCCCGATTGGCTGGAAGAGCGCCTGGGCAGCCTGCCCGAGCCGGACGCGCTGATGGAGGCCCTGCAGCAGCCCGCCCAGCTGGATGTCCGCTCCAATCCGCTGAAGATCGAGCGCGATGCCTTGCTGGCCAAGCTGCGCGAGGGCCCGGCCGGACGCTACGATCCGCAGCCCATGCCGTATTCGCCCTGGGGCATCCGCTTCAAGGGCCACCCGCCCATCAACCGCTGGCCGGAATTCGAAAACGGGCTGGTCGAAGTGCAGGACGAGGGCAGCCAGCTGCTGGCCTTGCTCGTGGGCCCGCGCCGCGGCGAGATGATCATCGATTTCTGCGCCGGCGCCGGCGGCAAGTCGCTGCTGCTGGGCGCGCTGATGCGTTCGACCGGCAGGCTGTACGCTTTCGACGTCTCGGCCGCCCGCCTGGCCAAGGCCAAGCCGCGTTTTGCGCGCAGCGGCCTGTCCAATGTGGTGCCGGTCGTCATCGACAGCGAAAACGACGCCCGGGTCAAGCGCCTGGCGGGCAAGGCGCAGCGCGTGCTGGTCGATGCGCCCTGCACCGGGATCGGCACGCTGCGCCGCAACCCCGACCTCAAATGGCGCCAGCAGCCGCAATCGCTGGGCGAACTGTGCGAGCTGCAGTACCGCATCCTCAAGAGCGCGGCCCGCTGCGTGGCGCCGGGCGGCCGCCTGGTCTACGCCACTTGCAGCCTGCTGCCCGAGGAAAACGCCGATCAGGCCGACCGCTTCTTGGCCGAACACCCCGATTTCGAGCGCCTGGATGCGGCCGCGCTGTTGCGTAATCGCTGCGAAAATCTGGCGCTGGATGGCCCCTATGTGCAGTTGCGTCCCGATTTACACGGCACCGATGGCTTTTTTGCCGCGGTGTTCGAGCGCAAGAAGGCCGACCGCGCGGCCCAGGCCAAGGCGCAGGCCGAGGCCGTGATCCAGGCCGCCGCCGAGGAAACCGATGAGGAGGCCGCCGCGCCGGCCGAGGCGGTTGCCAAGGCGCAGGGCGGCCAGGATTGATGCCCCGGGCTCAGGGCAGGACCACGATGTCCGCGCTGCCGGTTTCCGGCGCGCGGCCGCGTGTCTGGTAACGGACCTCCCAGCTGACGGTGTCGCGGCCGGTCTTGCCGGCGCGATAGATCACCTGGGAGACCGGCGCGGCCAGGTAGCCGCAGCCGCCGCTGCCGCCGGTATTGCCCTGGCGGCCGACCACGGTGGCCCGGCCCAGGCTGGCCTCTTGCGTGAGCCGCAGGCGCGGGGCCGCCAGCGCCTGGCAGCCGCGCAGTTCGTAATAACTGGCCAGCACAACCGTCTGTCCCGGTTTTACCGAAATGGGGGCGGACCAGCTCGGCGCGACGGCCAAGGCGAGCAGCGAAGCGGCGAAAAGGCGTAACATGGCGGTAGGGCCTCTTGGGGCCGGCATGGGGTAAGACACAATATATTGTGCCAGCCTTCTTGTAGCAAAATGTAGGCGCGCCCTGGGATATGGCCGCGCCATCCCCATAACAGAGGCGGGCAGGCACCCTTGCCAAGGCTTGCGCATGAGAACCCTCGCGGGGCATGCCAATATGGGCTTAGTGCTTGATTTCTCTCAAAAACTATTTTGAAACTGCGCTGTCATATGAAATTCAGGTGGGCTACACTTCACCCACTCTTTCTATGAGGCTCAGAAAACGGTTTTATGGATCACATCCTTTCTTTCGTATCCGGTGGTTTGACCCAAGCCAGCTGGTGGCAGATTCTTGCCTACACCCTGATCATGACGCACGTCACGATCGTGTCGGTGACGGTTTTCCTGCACCGCAGCCAGGCCCACCGGGGCCTCGACCTGCATCCCGCGGTCATGCATTTCTTCCGTTTCTGGCTGTGGATGACCACGGGCATGGTCACCAAGGAATGGGTCGCCATTCACCGCAAGCACCACGCCAAATGTGAAAAAGAGGGCGATCCGCACTCGCCCATGCTGTTCGGCATCTGGAAGGTGCTGTTCCGCGGCGCCGAACTGTATCGCCAGGAGTCCGCCAACAAGGAAACCATGGCCAAGTTCGGCCATGGCACGCCCGATGACTGGCTCGAGCGCAACGTCTATGCCAAGCACAGCCTGTGGGGCGTGCTGACGATGCTGGCCATCGATATCGCCCTGTTCGGCGCCATGGGCCTGACGGTCTGGGCCGTGCAGATGGCCTGGATCCCGTTCTGGGCCGCCGGCGTGGTCAACGGCATCGGCCACTACTGGGGCTATCGCAACTACAACAGCCCGGACACCAGCACCAATGTGTTCCCCTGGGGCATCGTGATCGGCGGCGAAGAGCTGCACAACAACCACCACGCCCATGGCACCTCGGCCAAGTTCTCGGCCAAGTGGTATGAGCTGGATATCGGTTGGGGCTACATCACCGTCATGCGCTGGCTGGGCCTGGCCAAGGTCAAGAAGGTCGCTCCCAAGCTGACCCTGGATCCGGACGCCAAGAACATCGACCTGCGCACGCTGCAAGGCGTGATCACGCACCGTTACGAAGTCATGGCCCGTTACGCCGACGTGATCAAAAAGGCCGCCGGCGAAGAACTCGCCAAGCTGAAGGCTTCGCGCCGCAAGGGCAGCGCCGATTGCAACTGGACCATCCTCAAGCGCGCCCGCCGCACGCTGACCCGCAACGAGGACGTCCTGCAGCCGGCCCAGCTGGCCGAGGTGGACCAGGTCATCGCCAAGAATGCTTCCCTGTCCACGCTGGTGCAGATGCGCCGCGAGCTGGGTCGCCTGTGGGAAAGCTCCAGCGCCAGCAGCGAGCAATTGCTCCATGACCTGCAGGCCTGGTGCCAGCGCGCCCAGCAAAGCGGCATCGCCGGGCTCGAGCAATTTGCCCTCCATCTGCGCCGCTACGCGGCATGATGCTCGACAAGCTCAATCCCGAACAACGCGCCGCTGTCACCCTCGAACCGCAACACGCCCTGGTCCTGGCCGGGGCGGGTAGCGGCAAGACACGGGTCCTCACGACCCGCATGGCCTGGCTGATTCAAACCGGCCAGGCCAGTCCTTTTGGCATTCTGGCCGTCACCTTTACCAATAAGGCCGCCCGCGAGATGTTGACGCGCATGGCGGCCCTATTGCCTATCGACACCCGCGGTCTTTGGATCGGGACGTTTCACGGCCTGTGCAACCGCATGCTGCGCGCCCACCATCGCGACGCCGGCCTGCCGCAGACCTTCCAGATCCTCGACACCGCCGACCAGCTGGCCGCCATCAAGCGCCTGCTCAAGGCCCAGGGCATCGACGACGAGAAATACCCGCCGCGCGATGTGCAGCGCTTTATCGCCGGGGCCAAGGAAGAGGGCCAGCGGCCCGCCGACGTCGAGGCCTGGGACGCCCATCGCCGCAAGCTGATCGAGATCTACCAGCTCTACGAAGCGCAGTGCCAGCGAGAAGGCGTGGTCGATTTCGCCGAGCTGCTGCTGCGCGCCTACGAGCTGCTGTCACGCAACGCCCCGGTGCGCGAGCACTATCAACGGCGCTTCCGCCATATCCTGGTCGATGAGTTCCAGGACACCAATACGCTGCAGTACAAATGGCTCAGGCTGCTGGCCGGCGGCGGCGCGGCCATCTTCGCCGTGGGCGACGACGATCAGTCCATCTACGCCTTCCGGGGCGCCAATGTCGGCAATATGGCCGATTTCGAGCGCGATTACGCCCACGGGCGGGTCATCCGGCTGGAGCAGAACTACCGCTCCTTCGGCCATATCCTGGATGCCGCCAATGCCCTGATCGGCCATAACCAGGGCCGCCTGGGCAAGAACCTCTGGACGGACCAGGGCGAGGGCGAGCCGATACGGGTGATCGAGCAGCCCTCGGATGGCATGGAAGCCCAGTGGGTGGTCGATGAAATCCGTTCGCTCATCCACGAGGGCCGTTCGCGCAGCGAAATCGCCGTGCTCTATCGCAGCAATGCGCAATCGCGCGTGCTCGAGCATGCGTTGTTTTCCGCGGGCGTGGCCTACAAAGTCTATGGCGGCCTGCGCTTCTTCGAACGCCAGGAAGTCAAGCACGCGCTGGCCTACCTGCGGCTGATCGCCAATCCGGACGATGACACCTCCTTCATGCGGGTTGTCAATTTCCCGACGCGCGGCATAGGCGCGCGCACCCTGGAACAGCTGGCCGACGCCGCCTCGAGCGGCCAGACCAGTCTGTTCGGCGCCGTGGCCCGCGTGCCCGGCAAGGGCGGCGCCAATCTGGCCGCTTTCGCCCAATTGATCGGCCGCCTGGAGGCGGAGACGCGCGACCTGCCCTTGCCCGAGATGGTCGAGCATCTGATCGAGGAAAGCGGCCTGAAGGCGCATTACCAGGCCGAGCGCGAAGGCGCCGAACGCCTCGAGAACCTCAACGAACTCATCACCGCGGCGGCGGTGTTCGCCGCCGAGGAAAACTTCGACGGCCTGCCGGCGGGGCGGATTCCCGATGCCGGCGCGGACGGGCCCGATGCGCCGCCCGTGGCCGGCATGACGCCGCTGGCGGCCTTTCTGTCGCACGCGGCGCTGGAGGCGGGCGACAACCAGGCGCAAGCCGGCCAGGACGCCGTGCAGCTCATGACGGTGCACGCGGCCAAGGGCCTGGAGTTCGATGCGGTGTTCATCACCGGCCTCGAAGAGGGTCTGTTTCCGCATGAGAACAGCATCCTCGAGCCCGCGGGACTCGAAGAAGAACGCCGTCTCATGTATGTGGCCATCACGCGCGCGCGCGAACGGCTCTACCTGACGCTGGCGCAAAGCCGCATGCTGCATGGCCAGACGCGCTACGCCATGCGCTCGCGCTTCCTGGAAGAAATCCCCGAGGCCCATCTCAAGTGGCTTACGCCGCGGGCGGGCGCCGGCAATGGTTTCGCAAGCGGCGGCATCGCCTGGACCGAGCGTGGCGACGCCTATGGCCGGCGCCAGACCGGCGCCATCGCGCCGCGCGCGCCGCGCACGGGCACCAGCGGCGTGACCGTGGGCGAGATCCAGTACCGGGTCGGCCAAGGGGTCAGGCATGCGCGCTTCGGCGAAGGCACCATCATCGGCCTGAGCGGCAATGGCCAGGACGCCCAGGCGCAGATCCAGTTCCGCGATGTCGGCACCAAGACGCTGGCGCTGGGCATCGCCAAGCTGGACATCATCGCCTGAGCGCCGCGCTCAATACCGGTAAGCCACCTGCAGCCAGATCTCGCGCCCGGTGCGATAGCGGCTTTCGTCGATATCGTTGCCCGGGCGCGTGGCCGTCAGCGGCGGCATGCGGTTCAGGACGTTGAGCACATCCACGGCCACCATCAGACCCCGGGCGAAGGCCGGCTGCCAGGCAATGCGCGTATCCCACGTCCAGTGCGAAGGCAGGCGGACGGGGGCGTAGATGTCCAGCGGCCGCCGGCCGGGCGTGGTGTCCACGTACATGATGTCGCTGCGGCGGCCTTGCCAATTCAACACATTGGTCCAGCTCAAGCCCAGGCGGGGCCATTGCCCATGGATGTCCAGCGTAAGCTTGTGCGGCAGGTTGAAGTCTCCGGGAGGCAGTTTGGAGGCGGGGATGCGCTTGCCCTGGTAGATCACGTAGACATCGCGTTCGGCCGGCGTGGCGTCATAGCCTTCGACCAGGCGGGCGTTGCGCTCCTGCTTCTGGTAGCTCCAGCTGAAGGATGCCTGCCAGAAAGTCTGCATCAGGCGCCAAGGCGTCTCGTTGCTGATGCTCAGGCTCCAATCGCGCGTCCGTGAACGGCCTTCGTTGGTGTAGCGGTAGCCGTCATAGGAGTTGCCGCGCCTGAGCAGTTGTTCGCGCCCATTGCGGTGCACGAAGGACAGCACGCCCTGCAGGCCGAAAGCCTTGCGGGTGAGCGAGAAGGCCCATTCGTCGTCGTAGGGGCTGCGTATGCCTTTGTAGTCCACCCGCGTGGCCAGGCTGCCATCGGCCACCGGGTTGCCGAAATAATCCAGGACCAGTTCGCTCAGGCGGCTGAACTCCTCCTCCATGGCGATCTTCAGCGCCTGCGTGCCGTAGTAGCGCGACCAACCGGCGCTGAGCACCGTGCTGCCATCGCCCAGCGCGTCCCAGTCCAGCCGGCTGCGCGGCGCGACATGATGCTGGTGCAGGAAATCATCCCCGTCATAGCGCAAGCCTGTCATGAGGTTCCAGCGCCGCCAGCGCAGCTCATTCGAGGCGTAAAGACCCAGCCGGGTGTGGTGCAGATTGACGCTGCCCGGCAGGTGCCGGACCTTGGTCGACTGTTCCTCCGTGCCATCCTGCAAATGGATGGCGCGATAGGAATAAGCGACCTGATAGCGCTTGAAGCGGGCGCTGACATGTTCGAGCTGGGCGCCGACATAAGGGCTCAAGCGCAGGGCTCCGTGTTGCCAGGGTTCGATGTCCAGGCGGGCGTCAAGCGTCAGGTTGCGCTGGCCTCGTTCGCTCTTGCCATAGCCGCCGCTTGAAAACTCCGGCCTGCCGTCCTCGAACTCATGCTGGACAAAGGCATTGTGGGCCGAGCGTTGGCGGCTGTTGAAGCCATCCAGGCCGGCGCGCAGCGACCACAGGCCCAGGCGCGTGTCGTGCTCCAGATTCACGCCCAGGCCCTGGGCGATGTGCTGGTTGCGCCAGTCCGTGTCGCGCGACACATTGCTGACCAGATGCTCGCGCCGGTTCGCGTGCTTGACGTCCAGCTCCACGGTGGTCGCCGCGCTCGGCTGGTGGTTGAAGGTGGCGATGAAGTTATCGACGCGGTCCAGATAGTTGTCGTGCTCCAGCTGGTCCAGATGGTTGGCGGAGCCCAGGCGCCAGCGCCCGATGCGCGATTCGCGCCGGGAGCCGCCCAGGATCACGGCGCTCTGTTCTCCCAGGGAGAGATCGGTCGTGACCGTGTAGAAGCGCTTGCGCCAGGTTGGCGAGAAGCCCGGCTCGCCTTGAGCCCATTGTTCAGCGTCGTAATCGGGGATTTTCTGGCGGGTCAGGTTGGAGCCGTTCCAGCGGTAGCCAAACTCGACATGATTGCCGCCGGAGGGGCGCCGCAGGCGGGCGTCCACCACGCCGCCGGTGAAGGTGCCGTATTCGACCGGGATGCCGCTGTCAAAGACCCGGACTTCGCCGAGCAGGGCGGTATCGAGGAAATAGGCTTGCGGATTGCCTGGCACGCTGCCCAGCTGCCGGTCCTTGTTGGCCGGATCCACCCGGCTGGTGGCGTCGACGCCATTGAGCAGGAAAAGGTTCTGGTAGGGGCTCGCGCCGTGGATCACGATATTGGGCACGTCCAGCGAGCCGCGGTCGGCGCTGTCGGCCGCGGCATTGTCCAGCCGTATGGATGGCAATGTCGAGATCAGTGAGCTCAGGTCGCGGTTGGCCGCGGGCGTGGCCTGGATTTCGCTCCGAGTGAAGATGTGCTCGCGCGGCAAGGGGGCCGTGACGGTGACCGGCTCCAGCCAGGGCGGGCCGGTTCGGGCGGGAGGGGAGGGGTCTTGGGCCTGCGCGTTGCCGCAGAGCAGGAGCGGAGTCAGCGCCGCGATACGGCGTAGCGGGGAAATCCACATGCTGGTGTTCCGGAGGACGGTGAAAGACAGTCGCGGAACAACAGGGGGAAGCAGCCGTGCATGGGAAAACCGATAGCCAATGAGAACCTAGACTATAGGCGAGCCGCGGCCCGGTTGCGACCGGGCTTGCATGACCAAGGAAACGTCTCACAGGAAAGACGGATGATTACGGTTTTCCTGCCGGGACATGGGACGATGGTCCGGCAGGACAGGCGCGAACGGCCCGTCCCGCCAGGGCAGGCTAGCCGGCCGCGCCTTGCTCGATGTCTTCGAGCGAGGTCTGGATCTCCAGCCAGCTTTCCTCAAGCGTATTGAGGCGCTTGCCCAGTTCGCCATGCTCGGCCATGACCTGCTGGCGCTCGGCGCGGCGCGCATCGGAATACAGATCGGCGTCGGCGATCAGGGCGTCGAGCGCCTGCAGCCGCGCGCGCAGCTTGTCCATCTCGCTTTCGACCTTGCTCAAGCGGGCCTGCAAGGGCTTGCGCAGGGCGGCCAGTTTCTGGCGTTGCTCGGCCTCTTGGCGGCGCTGCGCCTTGCGGTCGATGGCCTCGCCGTCCCGGGGGGCGGCTTCGGCGCGCTCTTCGGCATTGCGGGCATTGAGCCAGTCGCGATAGTCCTCCAGGTCGCCGTCGAATTCCCTGACCTGGCCGTCCGACACGATCCAGAAGCTGTCGACCGTGGTGCGCAGCAAGTGACGGTCGTGCGAGACCAGCAGCATGCTGCCCGAGAACTCGGCCAGCGCCGCGGCCAACGCTTCGCGGGTTTCGACATCGAGGTGGTTGCTCGGTTCGTCCAGCAAGAGCAGGTTCGGCTTTTGCCACACGATGAGGGAGAGGGCCAGGCGGGCCTTCTCTCCGCCCGACATGGGGCCCACCTTGCCGTTGACGGTATCGCCCGAGAAACCGAAACCGCCCAGGTAATTGCGCAGCTCCTGTTCGCGCGTATCGGGCGCCAGGCGCGCCAGGTGCTGCAGCGGCGTGGCGTCCAGGTCCAGCATGTCCAGTTGATGCTGGTGGAAGTAGCCGATCGCCAGGCCGCGCGAGGCGCGGCGTTCGCCCGCCTGCAGGGGCAGTTCCTCGGCCAGCGTCTTGATCAGCGTGCTCTTGCCCGCGCCGTTGGCGCCCAGCACGCCCACCCGGGCGCCCGCCCGGACCATGAGGGTGACGTTGCGCAGGATGGAGACAGGCTGCCCGTTGGCGTCGGTATAGCCGGCCGCCATCTTGTCCAGCACCAGCAGCGGATCCGGCGTGTGCTCGGGCGAAGGGATGCGGATGTCGATGCCCGCCTCGGCATGCAAGGGCGCCAGCGTCTGCATGCGCGCCAGGGCCTTGACCCGGCTCTGCGCCTGCTTGGCCTTGGACGCCTTGGCCTTGAAACGGTCGATAAAGCCTTGCAGGCGCGCGGTCTCGCGGGCCTGGCGCTCGTGGGCGATGCTGGCCTGGCGAAGTCGCTCGGCGCGCTGGGTCAGAAAGTCTTCATAGCCGCCCCGGTAGCGAATCAGCTTGCCATGGTCGAAATGCAGGATGACGCGCGCCACCGCATCGAGAAACTCCGTGTCGTGGGAGATCAGCAGCACGGTGCCCGGATAGGCCGCCAGCCACTTCTCCAGCCAGAGCATGGCATCCAGGTCCAGGTGGTTGGTGGGTTCGTCCAGCAACAGCAGTTCGGAAGGCGCCATCAGGGCGCGCGCCAAGGCCAGGCGCATGCGCCAGCCGCCCGAGAAGCTGGCCACCGGCTTCATCCATTCGTCGGGCGCGAAACCCAGGCCCGCCAGCAACTGCTCGGCGCGCGAGTTGGCGCTCCAGACGCCGGCCTCGGCCAGCGCGGCCTCCAGTTCGGCGATGCGCGTGCCCTGGTCGTCGCCCAGGCCGGCGCGTTCGGCCTGCAGGGCGCGCAGATGCGTGTCGCCATCGATGACGAACTCGCGCGCCGGCTTGTCGTCGGCGGCGATTTCCTGCTGCACGCTGGCGATGCGCCAGCCCGCCGGCACATCCAGCGAGCCGGCGTCCTGGTCCAGCGCGCCGGTCAGCAGCGCGAACAGCGAAGACTTGCCCGCGCCGTTCTTGCCTACGAAGCCGACGCGCTCGCCGGGGTTGACGACGAATTCCGCGCCGTCCAGCAGCACCTTGGTGCCACGGCGCAAGGTCAATCCAGAAGCACGTATCACAACTGCTCGCGGGTCAACAACAGGATCTGGTCGGAAGCCTGTTCGGTATCCAGCCACACGGGTTCCAGGCCGGGGAAGGCGGCCTCGAAGTGATCGCGCTCATGGCCGATCTCCAGCACCAGCACGCCTTGCGGCGCGAGATAGCGCGGCGCGGCTTGCAGGATGCGCCGCACGAGGTCCATGCCGTCGCTGCCGCCGGCCAGGGCCAGGGCGGGCTCGGCGCGGTACTCGGCCGGCAGTTCGTCCATGGACTGGCTGTTGACGTAGGGCGGATTGCAGACGATCACGTCGTAGGCCGCCTGGGGCAGATCATCAAAGAGATTGCTCTGGCGCAGCGAGAGACGTTCCTGCAGGCCGTAATCGTCCACGTTGCGGCGGGCCACGTCGAGGGCCTCCGGCGACACGTCGACCGCATCGACCTGGGCCTCGGGGAAAGCCAGGGCCGCCAGGATGGCCAGGCAGCCCGAGCCGGTGCACATGTCCAGCACGCGGCCCACCGATGCCGGATCGCGCACCCAGGGGGCCAGGCCGTGGTCCAGCAGCTCGGCGATGGGCGAGCGCGGCACGATCACGCGCTGGTCGACATAGAAGCGGTGGCCGCGCAGCCAGGCCTCATGCGTCAGATAGGCGGCCGGCAGGCGCTCGTTGACGCGCCGGTCGATCAGGTCCAGCACACGCTCGCGCTCCTTGCCCAGCACGCGCGCGTCCAGGAAGGGATCCAGCGTGTCGGGCGGCAGGTGCAGGCCATGCAGCACCAGGTAGACGGCCTCGTCCCAGGCATTGTCGGAGCCATGGCCCAGGGCGACGTGGCAGGCATGGAAGCGCGACACCGCGTAGCGGATCAGGTCGCGCAGGGTCTGCAGTTCTTGGCGGTCGGTAGACGGCATAACGCCTCAGTGTGCCGGCAGCAGGTTTTCCAACGTGCGCCGGTAGATGTTCTTCAGGGGGACCAGGCTGTCCAGCGCGATACGCTCGTTGATCTTGTGGATCGTGGCGTTGCAGGGACCGAATTCGATCACTTGCGGACAGATCTTGGCGATGAACCGGCCATCCGAGGTGCCGCCCGTGGTCGACAGCTCGGTCGTGCGCCCCGTCTCGGCCAGGATGGCCGAGGACAGCGCATCGGTCAGCGGACCGCGGGCCGTGAGAAAGGGCTCGCCGCCCAGTTCCCATCGCAGGTCGTACTCCAGGCCGTGGCGATCCAGCACCTCGTGCACGCGCGATTTCAGCGACTCGGGTGTGCTGGCCGTGGAGAAGCGGAAATTGAAAGACACGACCGCCTCGCCCGGGACCACATTGGTGGCGCCGGTGCCGGCCTTCATGTTGGAGATCTGGAAGGTCGTGGGCGGGAAATACTCATTGCCCCGGTCCCATTCAATGGCGACCAGGTCGGCCAGGGCCGGCGCAACCTGGTGTACCGGGTTGCGCGCCAGATGCGGATAGGCCACATGTCCCTGGATGCCCTTGACGGTCAGCTCGCCCGACAGCGAGCCGCGCCGGCCATTCTTGCAGACATCGCCCACATCGGTGGTCGAGGTCGGCTCGCCCACGATGCAGAAATCCGGCGTCTCGCCGCGCGCCTTCAGGGCCTCGCAGACGATGACGGTGCCGTCCACGGCCGGGCCTTCTTCGTCGGAAGTCAGCAAGAAGGCGATGGAGCCATCATGCGCGGGATGGGCGGCCACGAACTCTTCCACCGCCACCACGAAGGCGGCGATGGAGCTCTTCATGTCGGCCGCGCCGCGGCCGTACAGGAAACCATCTAGCTCGGTGGGCACGAAGGGGTCGCTGTCCCATTTTTCGCGCGGACCGGGCGGCACCACATCGGTGTGCCCGGCAAAAACCACCAGCGGCGCCTGCGAGCCGCGGCGGGCCCACAGATTGGTCACGCCGCCGCGCGCGATGGTCTCGCATTTGAAACCGATGCGCGCCAGGCGGGCTGCCAGCATCTGCTGGCAATCCTTGTCGTCCGGCGTGACCGAGGGTCGGGCGATCAGGTCTTTAACCAGATCCAGTACGGTGCTCATCAAGCCCTCAGCAGATCATTGATGCTGGTCTTGGCGCGCGTCTGCGCATCGACGCGCTTGACGATCACGGCGCAGGCCAGGCTGTGCGAACCGTCGGCCGAGGGCAGGGAACCCGGCACCACCACCGAGCCCGACGGCACGCGGCCGTAGCTGATCTTGCCCGTGGCGCGATCGTAGATCTTGGTGCTTTGCGACAGGAACACGCCCATGGCCAGCACGGAGTTCTCCTCGACCACCACGCCTTCGACGACCTCGGAACGCGCGCCGATGAAGCAGTTGTCCTCGATGATGGTGGGATTGGCCTGCAGGGGTTCGAGCACGCCGCCGATGCCCACGCCGCCGGAGAGATGGACGTTCTTGCCGATCTGGGCGCAGGAACCGACCGTGGCCCAGGTGTCGACCATCGTGCCCTCATCGACATAGGCGCCGATGTTGACGTAGGAAGGCATCAGCACCACGTTCTTGGCGATGAAAGCGCCGCGGCGGGCCACGGCCGGCGGCACCACGCGGTAGCCGCCCGACTTGAAGGCCGAGGCGCCGTATTCGGCGAACTTGGTCGGCACCTTGTCGTAGAAGGTCAGGGGCGCCTGGCCCATGACTTCGTTGTCCTGCAGGCGGAAAGACAGCAGCACCGCCTTCTTGATCCACTGATGCACCACCCACTCGCCGCTGGACTTGTCGGCCACGCGCAGGCGGCCGTGGTCCAGGGCGTCGATGGTGTGCTCGACCGCTTCACGCACTTCGGCGCTCACATCGGAAGGCGACAGGTTGGCCCGGTCGTCCCAGGCTTTTTCGATAGTGGTTTGCAGATCGAGAGTCATGACGCTTTACTTTTCAAAGGTTGGTCAAACGGAAGTCTTGATGAAATGGGCGATGCGCTCGGCGGCCTCCACGCATTGCGCCAAGGGGGCCACCAGCGCGATGCGCACGCGGCCGGCGCCCGGATTGACGCCGTGCGCCTCGCGGGCCAGAAAACTGCCCGGCAGCACGGTCACGCCCGTGCGGCCATACAGATCGCGCGCGAAGGCCGTGTCCGAACCCGGCGTGGGCGCCCACAGATAAAACGCCGCATCGGGCATGCGCACATCCATCACGCGCTGAAGTATAGGCACTACCGCCTCGAACTTGGCGCGATACTCGCGGCGATTCTCGGCCACATGGGTCTCGTCCGTCCAGGCCGCCACGCTGGCCGCGGCGATCACCGGGCTCATGGCGCTGCCATGATAGGTGCGATACAGCAGGAAGCGGCCGATCAGGCGGGCGTCGCCGGCCACGAAACCCGAGCGCATGCCCGGCACGTTCGAGCGCTTGGACAGGCTGGAGAAAGCCACCACGTTGCGGTAGTCGTCGCGGCCCAGGCGGCGCGCGGCCTGCAGGCTGCCCAGGGGCGCCTGATCGAAATAGATCTCCGAATAGCACTCGTCGGAGGCGATCACGAAACCATGGCGGTCGGAAAGCTCGAACAGCACGCGCCAGTCTTCCAGCGACATCACGTTGCCGGCCGGATTGCCCGGCGAGCACACGAAAACCAGCTGCGCGCGCTTCCAGACGTCCTCGGGCACCGTTGCCCAATCGCAGGCGAAATTGCGCGCCGGGTCGGCATTGACGTAATAGGGCGTGGCGCCGGCCAGCAAGGCGGCGCCTTCGTAGATCTGATAGAAAGGATTGGGGCAGATCACCAGGGCGCCGGCGGTCGGATCCACCACGGCCTGCGTAAAGGCGAACAGCGCCTCGCGCGAACCCAGCACCGGCAGCACCTCGCGATCGGCGTCCGGCGCCGGGATGCTGTAGCGCTGCGCCAGCCATTGCGCGATCGCCTGGCGCAAGGCGGGCTCGCCCTTGGTGGTCGGATAGACCGACAAGCCCTGCAGATTGGCGCATAGCGCCTCGCCCACGCGCGCGGGGGCGGCATGCTTGGGCTCGCCGATGGAAAGATTGATGGGGGTCAGCCCTTCGGGCGGCGTGCCGGCCTCGGCCAGCAGGGCGCGCAGTTTCTCGAAGGGATAGGGATGCAGGGCATCAAGTCTGGGATTCATAGAGCAAGATTTTAACAAGCAAGCTACAATAGCGGGCTTGGCCTTGCGAAGGTGGCGAAATTGGTAGACGCACCAGGTTTAGGTCCTGACGCCGTAACAGGTGTGCGGGTTCGAGTCCCGCCCTTCGCACCACTATATTCCTTATGGATCAGGGGCTTGGGTTTATTCTTCCAAGCATGATCCGGGCCGCCGGCCGCCGCGAGGGCTTGCCGGTATCCCGCAATAGCGCGCCGTCCTGGCGCGGCCATGTCAGGCCGCCCTGGAGCCGGCGCGTTTTTGTTGGTGCGGTCGGCGCGTGCTAGCCGTGGATATTATGGCGGCCGCGCAGCTTCAGGCTGATATTCCGCCCGGCGCGCAGCAGGGGATAGAAGGCGCGGGACAGCGCCCGGTGCCGGAACAGTCGGGCATTGAGCCGATTGAAGCAATCATTGTTCGAACTCAGCAGCGCCAGCCGGTGGATGCAATCGGCGCCCCAGTAGTCCTGGCCGTCCAGGTGGAGCAGCATGCCCTGGTCGAGATCGTAGCCCCGTTGCAGGCACTGGGCGGCAAGGTCGGGGTGGTCGCGGGCGTTGAGCATCTCGATGGGGCCCGCGGCCTTGCGCAGTCGCACCAGCCGCGCGTAGTTCGCGCAGAAAGGGCAATCGCTGTCATAGAGAAGAAAGTTCGGGCTCATGGGGGGATTTTGCCGCGAAATCCGGGGCGCCGTCTTTGTGTTCGCCTTGCATGCAGCGCCGCCCGCTGCCGCGAGGGCGAGTGTCCGCGCAATCTTGCTCAGTTGCTACGAAACGTTTGATGCGGCGCGCGCCCATGGAGGGCGGCGGCCAGCGCCGGCCGCCTGCAAGAAAGGAACAGCTTCTACCCGCCGGAAACGGGATATGACGCTCATGCGCCGTCGCCAGCAAAAGCCGGTCACGGTCTTCTGCGCGGTCCGCCGATAGGATCAGGGCATCCCCGCTCCAGCGCACAGGAGATGCTTCATGATTCGCCTAAGAGTGATCGGGCAAGCTGGCTGCATTGCCATGGCCATATTTCTCGGGAAAGCGTGGGGCGCGCAGCCGACCGCGGGCTCGGCGCGGGCGGCCGCCGCCGCGGCCGCCGCGGCCCAGCTCAAGGCCATCCAGGCCAGCCGGCAGCAGGCTATCCGGCAGCTTGCCAGGCAGCGCACCCGGCAGGCCGTCGCGCTGTCGCAAACGTCGGGGCTGCTGCTGCTCGAGGCCCAGATGGTGGGGGTGCAGCAGCGCATGGGGGCCTTGCGCGATGGCGGCAAGGCCGGGCTTTGGGCTACCGGCGGCGGCAGCCGTCTGCATGCCGATACCGACGATACCCCGGCATTCAAGGCGCGGATGGGTTATGGCGCGGTCGGCGGCGATTACGGCTGGCGGCTCGGGCGCGGATCTTTGTACGTGGGCCTCTATGGCGGCACGGGTCAGGCGGATATCGACGATGGCGAGATCATCAGCGGCAAGCTCAAGCGCCGGTTTGTCGGCAGCTATCTCACGTATTTTGAAGAGAACGGCTGGTATGTGGATCTGGCCTCGCAACTGGGGTCCTTGAAGTCCGAGATCCAGGTGGAGATGCCCGAGATTGACCGGGTCTACGACGACGAGGATACGCACCAGGCCTTTACCGGCAGCATCGAAACGGGCTATCACTTCGCATTGCGCGATGACTGGTTTGTCGAACCCCAGGCGCAATTGCTCTACGAACGCAGCAGCCAGCATTCGGTCGTGGGCCGGCTGGGCGTGCGCGCGGGCCGTGACCTGTCATTGTCGGAAGATGGGCGGCTGCAGCCGTATCTGACCCTGTCGTATCTTGCGCAGCTGGCCGAGGACGACGAGGTCGACTATGGCGGCGAGAGCGTCGAGGCCGCCCTGCCAGGCGATCGTTGGCGCGTGGGGGCGGGTCTTGCCTTCGACCAGGGGTCGCATCGTGCCTATGCGGATCTGCGTTACGGCCATGGCTCGGACGTCTCCCAGGAAACCGCCGTGATGCTGGGTTATGCCTACCGTTTCTAGCCGGCGCTTCAAAAAAGACAGGACGCCGGCTTGCGCCGGCGTCCTGCTTACCGCTACGGACCCGGGGGTCCGGTACTGCTCGCTACAAAAACATCAGTTCTGATAGTCCAGTTCGCCGAAGCTGTACTGGCCGCTGGCCTTGGATTGGGCCAGTTCGGCCTTGACCTGGTCGCGGCTCAGCGACGCGGCGCGGGCCTGCACGGGCGGGTAGTCCAGTTCGCCAAAAGTGTATTGGCCGTCGGCCTTGGCTTGCTGGAGATCCGCCGCGACCTGGGCGCGCGTGGCCGAACTGTCGTTCTGGCTATAGACGCCCTGGAAGGGGATGTTGTTGGGTTCGATGTTCTGGGATGCATAGGCACCGGCGCTCAGGGCGGCCAGGGAAACCAGTACAGCGCTAGCAAGGGTCTTCATGATGATTCCTCCGATTCGTTTGGATCTGGGATCCGGACTCGGCGGCCTCTCCGTCGAAGTTCGTTGTTGTTCCCAATGACTGCATTGTGCGCCGTCAAATCACTGGGATAAACCCTTGGTTATGAGAAAAATTATTCCATTTTTAGTGGTAATAAATTATTTATTGGCTTTATTGTCTATGGTTATGGGATTGTGGGTGACCGTCTAGGCTGGCTTACGAAAGCCTGTCGCAATCCATAGAAGCAAGATACGATCAGACATCCGAGCGGTAGTCCGAACTTCTGACGGCAGGAGTGGGCCGCCGGGCAGCATGTAAGCAAGAGCGTCTCGATTGCAAACATTTCAGGGAGCGGCTTCATGGTCCAGCGGCGGTTGGTCAGCTATGGTGTGTGTCTGTGCGCGGTAATAGCCTTGGGGCAGGCCCCGGCATGGGGGGCCCGGCCCTCGATCCGCGGGGTCCATCTCGAAGTCGACAGAGCGCCCCAGGCCCAGGCCCTGCCGACGGCGACAGTCAGCCAGATCAAGGCGCTGGTCGCGGAGCGCACGCGCCAGGCCGTGGCCATGACCCAGACCGCGGGCATTCTCCTGCTCGACGCGCAGATGGGCACCCTGCAGCAGCGTATGTGGGAGCTGCGCGACGGCCGCGATGGCGGCCTCTGGGTCCGTCTGGGCGGCACGGACTATCATGCCGACACCAGCGATACGCCGGCTTTCAAAGAACGTCTCAAATACGGTTCGCTGGGCGGTGACTACGGCTGGAAACTCGGCAAAGGCACCCTGTTCCTGGGCGGCTATGTGGGGATGGGCAAGGCCGACGTCCATGATGATGGCGGCCCCCTGAATGGCGAGATCAGGAATTACTACGCCGGCAGCTATCTCACCTATTTCGAGCCTGAAGGCTGGTATGTCGACCTGGCCACGCGGGTCGGCCGCATGAAGCTGGATTTCAAGGTGGATATTCCCGAGATCAACAAAACCTACGATGCCGACGACAAGCATGCGGCCTTCACGGGCAGCCTGGAGACCGGCTATCACTTCGCCTTGCCTCGGGCCTGGTTCGTCGAGCCCCAGGCGCAACTGCTGTACGAACATAGCAGCCAGCATTCGGTGATCGGCCGGCTGGGGGTGCGCGCCGGCCGCGACTTCGCCTTGTCGGGGGGCGGTAATGTCCGCCCCTACGTGACGCTGTCCTATCTGGCGCAATTGTCCAATGACAACACCGTCGATTATGGCGGCGATTCCTTCAAGGCAGCCTTGCCGGGCAATCGCTGGCGAGTGGGCGGCGGCATTGCCCTGGACTCGGGCCCGCATCGCGCCTTCGCCGATCTGCGCTATGGGCACGGCTCGGATATCTCGCGCGAGCTGACCCTGGTGCTGGGCTACGCCTATCGCTTCTGAGGGGCAGGGGCCCGCCGCCTATAATGCGCGCGTCGCAATCGCGCGGAGTCCTGCATGCCCTACGAGAGCCTTTTCTGGTCCATGGCCGCCATCGTCGCGTTCGCCTTGTGCGCGGGCGTGCTCGCCGGCTGTTTGAAGACGCTGGGCGCCACGCTGTCCGGCGTGGTCCTGGCCGCTGCCCTGGTGCTGGCCATGGTGGTTTCGTTGGCCCAGGGCCGGGAAACGGATGGCATGGCTTTGCCGTTGGGCCTGGCCTCGGGCCTTTTCTGCCTGGTGATCGCCTGCGCGTGCGCACTCTTGACCCGGCGCATCCGGCGCCGCAATTTGGGCGCGCAACCCTGAGGCGCCGTTTCCGCCAACTAGGAAGCATCAATGGAAATCATCAGCCGCCAGACCGGCGAATTTGAATCGGGCATCAGCCTGGAAACCACGATGGATGGCGCCAGCTTCGGCGTCTATATCGTCCTGGGCGCACCGGACCTCGATGCCATCGCGGACTTTGTTCCGCCCGAGGCCCTGGCCGAAGGCGCCTCCATCCATGCGGCTTCCGTGGACACGGTGGACGGCGCCCAGGAACAGATCGACGAGGTGCTCGAGAACCTCAATCCGGCCGATGTGGTCGTGTTCTTCTGCGCGGATGCGGACTGTTTCGCCGCCGCGCTCGACCTGTTGGGCCTGCCGGTGGACGATTGAGCGCCCAAGCGGCCCTGTTTAGCACAGTTTTTGGGCTATCCCCTTGATTATTAGTAAATAAGACGTCCGCAAATATTTGCGCGAACATAAAGCAGGCCGTAACGGCCGTTTCTATTTGTTGCATTCTTGGGACGCCTTTTTATGGATTATCTTGACTTAGGAGAGGAACCTGACGATAGTGTCGGCACGAGAGATCAAGTGTTGCGAAGTCTGTTCAGTGCCGTGCCTTTTCCGGCGTCCGTTATTGTCCTGCTGTCCCCTCCTTGATTGCATCGTGGCTCCGGGTGCGTCCGCACCCACTATCTTAGGAAATACAGTATGGAAACCGGCGTCGTTAAGTGGTTCAACGCAGAGAAAGGTTATGGCTTCATCACCCCCGAATCGGGCGGTAAGGATCTGTTCGCACATTTCTCCGAGATCCAGTCCAATGGCTTCAAGACCCTCGAAGAGAACCAGCGCGTGAGCTACGTCACGGCGATGGGCCCCAAGGGTCCCCAGGCTACCAAGATTCAGATCATCTAATAAGTCACTGAATCCCGGCCACAGCCGAAGCCCCGCAAGGGGCTTTTTTGTTGCCTGCGAGGGCGTGGCGCGGCCTGGGCGGCCTTGGGCCGACGGGCCCCGCGCGCCCTCGTTTTCAGGAGTCCGACATGTCTTGTTCACCATCTTGCCAGGCTGCCGATGTGGTCGGCTTCTGGCGCCAGGCCGGCCCGCGGCGCTGGTTCGCCCGCGATGCGGACTTCGATCGGGAGTTCCGCGAGCGTTTCCTGGAGGCGCATTACGCCGCCGCCCGGGGCGAGCTGGCGCACTGGGAAGGGGATGCCGAGGGCGTGCTGGCGCTCTTGGTGCTGCTGGATCAATTCCCGCGCAATGCGTTTCGCGGCACGGCCCATATGTTCGCGACGGACGGCCTGGCGCTGGCGGTCGCGCGGCGGGCCGTCGCGCGCGGCCTCGATTTGGCCGTGGAGGCGGAATTGCGGCCGTTCATTTATTTGCCCTATGAGCATGCCGAAAATATCGCGGCCCAGGATGAGGCGGTTCGGTTAATGACGCCGCTCGGTGGAGAAACCTTGCGCTATGCCTTTATCCATCGGGATGTTATTGCGCGTTTTGGTCGGTTTCCGCACCGAAATGCCAGCCTGGGCCGGGATACCCTGCCCGAGGAACAGTATTTTCTCGACAATGGCGGATTTGCGGGATGAATAATGGAGCTGGGGCGCGGAATATTCGAGTCCGGCTGTTGTGTTGTATGCACGCACGGGGTCAATGTTGTTTCCGGGCGTAACTTTTGTTCCAAGAATCAGGGATGTTACGTTCGGTTTGACCGTTGCATAAAAACACTCCTACACTGATCCAGCGAGGTCAAGCGACGCGGTACAGGTCCTATGTCGCAAGCGTGTTTCCCGTCCCATCCTTGGCGTCCGGCATCCCGCGAGCAATCGCCTCTTTGGTTCAAGGACAGTTCATGGCAACCGGTATTGTTAAGTGGTTCAACGCTGAAAAGGGCTACGGATTCATCCTGCCCGACGATGGTGGCAAGGACCTCTTCGCGCATTACTCCGAAATTCGCAGTGAAGGATACAAAACGCTGCAGGAAAATCAGCGTGTTTCTTTTGAGATCGGCGAAGGCCCGAAGGGCCCCAGTGCGAAAAACATCAAGATCATCGCCTGAAGCCTGAAATGAAATAAGCCCCGTCGCCGGGGCTTATTTCATTTGCGCGGTGCTCAGTGCCCGTTGTTGCTGGTGAGGCGGTCCACGTAGGCAATGCCGATGGCCGACAGGATGAACACCACGTGGATGATGGTCTGCCACATGATGCCGGTCTCCGTGAAGCGCGTATTGGCCGAGCCCAGGCTGCCGGCTTCAATGAAGGTGCGCAGCAGGTGGATGGACGAGATGCCGATGATGGCCATGGCCAGCTTGACCTTGAGCACGCTGGCGTTGACGTGGCTGAGCCACTCGGGCTGGTCGGGATGCCCTTCGAGGCGCAGGCGCGAGACAAAGGTCTCGTAGCCGCCGACGATGACCATGACCAGCAGGTTGGAGATCATCACGACGTCGATAAGTCCCAGGACGAGCAGCATGATGTCCATCTCGCCGAAGCTGCTGGTGTGCGAGACCAGGTGCCACAGTTCCTTGAGGAAGAGAAAGACGTAGACCCCCTGGGCCACGATCAGGCCGAGGTAGAGGGGCAGTTGCAGCCAGCGGGAGCTGAAGATGAGGGCGGGCAGGAGGCCGAGCGAGGGACGTTGTTCGGGGTTCATTGTTGCGGGCTTTTTGGCGGTTGAATCAGGCGGCACGCATTCTAGCAACGGTATGCCGCCCGCGGCAGAGGGGGGCGCCAGCCGCCGCGGGGCCGGATCAGGGGCCTTGATCCACGGGCTTTGGGGCTGTTGGGCGACTTTCCGGTAAAATTGCCGGTTTACCTGGTTCGATTTCTTCTCATCCCTCGGAAAATAGGTCTTTTAATGCAGCCTGTGGTTGAAACCCTCTCCGGCCTGGAGCGCCGTGTTGATCTGGCCATTTCGGTGGCCGACGTGGAAAAGGAAGTCCAGGCGCAGCTCAAGCGCGTGGCCCGCACCGCCAAGGTGCCGGGTTTCCGTCCCGGCAAGGCGCCGATGGCCATGCTCGAGCGCAGCCATGGTCCGAGCATCCGCTACGACGTGATCAATTCCCAAGTCGGCCGCGCCTTTGAGCAGGCCGTCGAAGGCGCCCAATTGCGCGTGGCCGGCAGCCCCTCGCTGGAGCCCAAGACGGAAGGCGTGGACGAAGGCACGCTGGCCTTCTCGGCCACCTTCGAGGTCTATCCCGAAGTCGCCGTGCCCGACCTCTCCGCCCTGGCCGTCACCCGCTACGAAACCGAAGTCAGCGACGCTGAAGTCAACAAGACGCTGGACGTCCTGCGCAAGCAGCGCGCCACCTACGAAACCCGTGAAGGCCGCGCGGCCCAGGACGATGACCGCGTCATCCTGGATTTCGCCGGCACCATCGACGGCGTGCCCTTCGAAGGCGGCAAGGCCGAAGACTTCCCCTTCGTCCTCGGCCAGGGCCGCATGCTGCCCGAATTCGAAGCCGCTGCCCGCGGCCTGAAGGCCGGTGAAACCAAGGTCTTCCCGCTGAGCTTCCCCGAGGACTACCAAGGCAAGGAAGTCGCCGGCAAGACCGCCGAGTTCACCATCACCATCAAGGAAGTCGCCGAGGCTGTCCTGCCGGCCGTCGACGCCGAATTCGCCAAGTCGCTGGGCCAGGCCGATGCCGACGTCGAAAAGCTCAAGGCCGACATCCGCAGCAACATCGAGCGTGAGGTCAAGGTCCGTTCGCAAGGCCGCACCAAGACCAGCGTGATGGATTCCCTGGTCGAGGCCGCCAAGTTCGACGTGCCCAAGGCGCTGGTGGACAACGATGTGCAGGGCCGCATTGCCCAGGCCCGCGAAGAGCTCAAGCAGCGCGGCGTGCCCAATGCCGACACCATGCCCATGCCGGCCGAAGTGTTCGCCGCCGAGTCCGAGCGCCGCGTGCGCCTGGGCCTGCTGGTGTCGGAACTGGTCAAGCAAGCCCAGCTGCAAGCCAAGCCCGAGCAGGTCCGCGCCCGCATCGAAGAGTTCGCCCAGAACTACGAGCAGCCGGCCCAGGTTGTCAGCTACTATCTGTCGGACCGCCAGCGCCGCGCTGAAATCGAAGCGATCGTGCTGGAGGACAACGTGGTGGCCTACGTGCTGGAAAAGGCCAAGGTAACCGATGAAAAGGTTCCCTTCGATCAGTTGATGGGGATGGCATAACTATGCAGCGATTCACCGATTTCTATGCGGCAATGCACGGCGGGGCGTCGGTGACGCCCACCGGCCTGGGCTATATCCCGATGGTGATAGAGCAGTCCGGCCGCGGCGAGCGCGCCTATGACATTTACTCGCGCCTGTTGCGCGAACGCCTGATCTTCCTGGTCGGGCCGGTCAATGACGCCACGGCCAACCTGGTCGTCGCCCAGCTGCTGTTCCTGGAATCGGAGAATCCTGACAAGGACATTTCGTTCTACATCAACTCGCCTGGCGGGTCGGTGTATGCCGGGATGGCCATTTACGACACCATGCAGTTCGTCAAGCCCGATGTGTCCACGCTGTGCACCGGGCTGGCGGCCAGCATGGGGGCCTTCCTGCTGGCCGCGGGCAAGAAGGGCAAGCGTTTCTCGCTGCCCAACTCCCGCATCATGATTCACCAGCCCTCGGGCGGCGCCCAGGGCCAGGCCAGCGATATCCAGATCCAGGCCAAGGAAATCCTGGACCTGCGCGAGCGCCTGAACCGCATCCTGGCCGAGAATACCGGCCAGCCGGTCGAGCGCATCGCCGTAGACACCGAGCGTGACAACTTCATGTCGGCTCAAGATGCGGTATCGTATGGTCTGGTAGACAAGGTTCTGGCCCGACGCGAAGACGTTTGAGTCGTCTTTGCCTGGCTTGCAGGCCCTGCCGCCACGTCCGATAAGCGTTGAATGCGTCCCCCGGTAACTGGGGGCGCATCCTCTACCAGAGACTAGAAACACTTATGCCTGAAAAAAAGGGATCGGCAGACGCAAAAGTGCTGCATTGCTCTTTCTGCAACAAGAGCCAGCACGAGGTCCGCAAGCTGATCGCAGGTCCGTCGGTATTCATCTGCGATGAATGCATCGACCTGTGCAATGACATCATCCGCGAAGAAGCGCAGGCGACTGCGCGCGCGGCAATTCGCTCCGAACTGCCGACCCCGGTTGAGATCAAATCCTTCCTGGACCAGTACGTGATCGGCCAGACGGGCCCCAAGCGCATGCTGGCCGTGGCCGTCTACAACCACTACAAGCGGATCCGCCACGGCGAGATCAAGGGCGACGAGGTCGAGCTGTCCAAGAGCAACATCATGCTGATCGGGCCTACCGGCTCGGGCAAGACGCTGCTCGCGCAAACGCTGGCGCGCATGCTCAACGTTCCCTTCGTGATGGCCGACGCCACCACCCTGACCGAAGCCGGTTACGTGGGCGAGGACGTCGAGAACATCATCCAGAAGCTGCTGCAGAACTGCAATTACGATGTCGAGAAAGCCCAGCGGGCCATCATCTACATCGATGAGATCGACAAGATCTCGCGCAAGTCCGACAACCCCTCGATCACGCGCGACGTCTCGGGCGAGGGCGTGCAGCAGGCGCTTCTGAAGCTGATCGAAGGCACGGTGGCCTCGGTGCCGCCGCAAGGCGGGCGCAAGCATCCCAACCAGGACTTCGTCCAGGTTGACACGACGAACATCCTGTTCATCGTGGGCGGCGCCTTCGACGGCCTGGAAAAAGTCATCCGTGACCGTACCGAAAAATCCGGCATCGGCTTCTCGGCGTCGGTTCGCGCCAAGTCCGAGCGCGGCGTGGGCGAGCTGTTCGGCGAAGCCGAGCCCGAGGATCTGATCAAGTTCGGCCTTATCCCCGAACTGGTCGGCCGCCTGCCGGTGGTGGCCACGCTGGACGAGCTGGACGAGGCCGCCCTGGTGCAGATCCTCACCGAGCCCAAGAACGCCCTGGTCAAGCAGTTCCAGAAGCTCTTCGCGATGGAAGGCGCCGAGCTGGACATCCGTCCGGACGCCCTGACGGCCATTGCTCACAAGGCGCTCAAGCGCAAGACGGGGGCCCGCGGCCTGCGCTCCATCCTGGAATCCGCCTTGCTCGACACCATGTACGATCTGCCCTCGCAGGGCAATGTCAGCCGTGTCGTGCTCGATGGCAACGCCATCGAAGGCGGCGGCAAGCCCCTGCTGATCTACGCCGACGAGAGTGCCGGGTCCGACAAGCCCGGACAAGGCGAGGTCCGAGACGCGGCGGCCTGAGCCGCGAGTTCTGCAAAAAACCCGTCTTTGACGGGTTTTTTTGCATCTTGATGCCGACCGGCGATCTGCATCTTGATTTTTGGGCTATTGTTCCCATATCAGACGTAACCGACGCATCGGCCCACGCAGCCCTTGCGTCCCTCTCATTCACTCTGAGGAACCCCCTATGTCTGCAAGCCAGACCCTGCCTTCAGATCCGATTGACCTGCCCCTGTTGCCCCTGCGCGACGTGGTGGTGTTTCCGCACATGGTTATTCCGCTGTTCGTCGGGCGCCCGCGCTCGATCCGTGCGCTGGAAGTGGCTATGGAAGCGGGCAAGAGCATCATGCTGGTGGCCCAGAAATCCGCCGGCAAGGATGACCCGACTCCCGAGGACGTTTATGACATCGGCTGCGTGGCCAGCATCCTGCAGATGCTCAAGCTGCCCGACGGCACCGTCAAGGTGCTGGTCGAGGGCACGCAGCGCGCCCGCATCAACAGCGTCCAGGACGCCGATTCGCACTTCACCTGCCAGGTCACGCCGATCGCGCCCGACGCCTCGGCCGGTCCCGAGGCCGAGGCCTTGCGCCGCGCCATCGTGGCCCAGTTCGAGCAGTACGTAAAACTCAACAAGAAGATCCCGCCCGAGATCCTGACTTCGCTGGCGGGCATCGACGACGCCGGCCGTCTGGCCGACACGATAGCCGCGCACCTGCCGCTCAAGCTTGAGCAGAAGCAGAAGATGCTGGAAATCGTCCCCACCGCCGAGCGCCTGGAAGGCCTGCTGGCGCAGCTGGAAACCGAGATCGACATTCTTCAGGTCGAAAAGCGTATCCGCGGCCGCGTCAAGAAGCAGATGGAGAAAAGCCAGCGCGACTACTACCTGAATGAGCAGGTCAAGGCCATTCAGAAAGAGTTGGGCGAGGGCGAGGAAGGCGCCGACATCGAAGAGCTCGAGAAGAAAATCATCGCCGCGCACATGCCCAAAGAGGCGCGCAAGAAGGCCGATGCCGAACTCAAAAAGCTCAAGCTGATGTCGCCCATGTCCGCCGAAGCCACGGTGGTGCGCAACTACATCGACACGCTCATCAATCTTCCCTGGAAGAAAAAGAGCAAGATCAACAACTCCATCGCCAATGCCGAGCGGGTGCTGGATGACGACCACTATGGCCTGGAAAAGGTCAAGGAACGCATCCTGGAATACCTCGCGGTGCAGCAGCGCGTGGACAAGGTCAAGGCGCCCATTCTCTGCCTGGTCGGTCCTCCGGGCGTGGGCAAGACCTCGCTGGGGCAGTCCATTGCCAAGGCCACGAACCGCAAGTTCGTGCGCATGGCGCTGGGCGGCGTGCGCGATGAGGCCGAGATCCGTGGCCACCGCCGCACCTATATCGGTTCCATGCCGGGCAAGATCCTGCAGAACATGACCAAGGTGGGCGTGCGCAATCCGCTGTTTTTGCTCGACGAAATCGACAAGCTGGGCATGGACTTCCGTGGCGATCCGTCCTCGGCGCTGCTTGAAGTGCTCGATCCGGAGCAGAACCACACCTTCCAGGACCACTACATCGAGGTCGACTTTGACCTGTCCGATGTGATGTTCGTGGCGACCAGCAATACGCTGAACATTCCGCCGGCCCTGCTGGACCGCATGGAAGTCATCCGTCTGTCGGGCTATACCGAAGACGAGAAGATCCATATCGGCAGCGACCACCTCCTGCCCAAGCTGATGAAGAACAACGGCTTGAAGGAGAATGAGCTGACGGTCGAGGAAAGCGCGCTGCGCGACATCGTGCGCTACTACACCCGCGAGGCCGGGGTGCGCTCGCTGGAACGCGAGGTCGGCAAGATCTGCCGCAAGGTGGTCAAGCAGCTGCTCACGGCCAAGGACAAGGGCGAGCCCGAAAAGGGCCCGATCGTGGTCAATGCCGAGAACCTGAATGACTATCTGGGCGTGCGCCGCTACAGCTTCGGCATGGCCGAGAAGGAAAACCAGATCGGTCAGGTGACGGGGCTGGCCTGGACCGAGGTGGGCGGCGACCTGCTGACCATCGAAGTCGCGGATATGCCCGGCAAGGGCAATATCCAGCGCACCGGTTCGCTGGGCGACGTCATGAAGGAATCGGTCGAGGCCGCGCGCACGGTGGTGCGTTCGCGTGCCCGCCGTCTGGGTTTTGCCGACAGCGTGTTCGAAAAGCACGATATGCACGTGCACGTGCCCGAGGGCGCCACGCCCAAGGACGGTCCGTCTGCGGGTATCGCCATCACCACGGCCATGGTGTCCGCCTTGTCGCGCATTCCGGTGCGCGCCGATGTGGCCATGACGGGCGAGATCACGCTGCGCGGCGAGGTGCTGCCCATCGGCGGCCTGAAGGAAAAACTCCTGGCGGCGCATCGCGGCGGCATCAAGACCGTGCTGATACCGGAAGAGAACGTCAAGGATCTTGCCGAGATCCCTGACAATGTGAAGAACTTCCTGGAGATCGTGCCGGTGCGCTGGATCGACAAGGTGCTGGAGCTGGCGCTGGAGCGTCAGCCCGAGCCCCTGTCGGACGAAGAGGCGGTTAAAGACGCCATCGTGACCAAGCCGTCGGAAACCGGGTCGTCGGATCCCGTGATGAAGCACTGAGGTCGCGCTGGCCGCGGCCAGCTGCCCACGCAACAGGGCGTGAAGGATGCCCCGGCCCCTGAAGTTAGACGGTCGGAAGCTGACGCCCACAGGCCTGAGCCCGGTATCGCACCGGGCTCAGGCCTTTTTATTTCTAGCTTGTATGGAACGCGCTTGTCTTCCCATCCCAATGGTCCTCGTCGTGTACTCGATAACACGGTTGGGGATTCGTACTACAGAAAGTAGGTTTGTGGGGGGGGGGGGGGGTCGGATTTTTCGCTATCGGAAAGGCGAAGGCGCCGGATTTCTGGGCGGCCGCTGTGCGACAGACTATGCATTGATGTCGCGTTGTTCAGCCAGGTAGCGGCGAAAGCGTTATTTCACCTGGCGCCAGTGGATTCTTGACGGGTGCTGCAAAATCAGCGGGGGCCGCAAGGATCGCATATGTTCTTCGTGCCCATTTATGAAGTCAGTGTCCTCAAGACGGTTGGTGTTTCGTTCGTGCGCTGCCGATGACCGGCGTCAGTTAAAGCGCTTCTGCATATATGGCACTTCCTTGCTTGGCGTTTGGCTGGTGCCATCTCAGGCGGTATCGCAGATCAATACGATAACGGGTAGTGGAATAACAATAACGATAGGGGGAGGAGGCCAAGGACAGGGACTCGGTGGCGGTGGGGGAGGCTCTCTAAACATAGAGCAGGGAATCAGCGGCGGGGCAACAATAGGCCAAGGGGGAGGCCTCAGCTCCAATGTCGGGTCCGGCGCCCTCGGCGGTGGCGGCGCGCCCAGTGTGGGCGTCATGCCCGGTGGAGGAGGTGTGCTTGGCGCTGGCCCCAGCGGCGGTGCTGGCGTTGGCTCTGGAGGTGCTCCCGTTGGAGGAGCGGGCTCCGGCGGTGGCGGCAGTGCCGGCTCTGGCGTCGGCCTTCCGGGTGGCCTTCCCTCCGGCGGTGCTGGCGGCCTCAACCCCGGCAGCGGCAGTTCCGGTGGCGGTAGTGGCAGCAGCTCCAACGCTGGTGGCAACCCCGGCGGTGCCAGCAGCCCCAGCGTTAGCGGCAACGTCGGCGGAGGCAGTCGCCCTGGCGTTGGCGGAGCCCCTAGTGGCAGCGGAGTCCCCGGCGCTGTCGCTGCCCCTGGTGGAGGGGGCGATACTGTCGGCGGTCCTGGCGCGGGCGCTGGCGGGAGCAGTTCCGGTGGTGTCATCGGCGCTGGCGGTGGTAACAACCCCACTGTTGGCGGTGTCCCTGGTCCTGCCGGCAATCCCAGCGCTGGCGGCAGTCCTGGTGTTGGAGGAGTCCCTGGTGGCAGCGGAGTCTCTGGTGCTGGTGGCAGTCCTGGCGGCGTTGTCAACCCTGCTGTTGGTGCTCTCCCCAGCACTGGCGGTGCCCCCGTTGGCGGCGTCTCTCCCAGCGGAGCTGGCGGCCGCGGTGGCAACGCTGGCGATGGTAGTAGCAACTCGGGCGGCGGAGTCCCGGGTGGCCCCTCTGGCGGTGCCGGCGTTCCTGGCGCCGTTCCCGGAGTTGGAGGCGTCCCCAACGGTGGCCCCCCTGGTGTTGCCGGCGGTCCTGGCGGCGGTAGTGGCGCTGCGGTTGGCGGTCCTCCTGGCAATGGCGGCGCCTCCGTTGGCGGCGTTCCCCCCGGTGGCGCTGGCGGTAATGCCGGCGGTGGAGGCGGTCGCGGCGCGAGTGGCAGTCCGGGGGGCGGCGGTCGTGCTGCTGACGCTCGACCCGGCAATGGTGGCGCCGCCGCCGGTGGTGCTGGCGGCGCCGCCGGGGTTGGAGGAGTCCCGGGCGCCGCCGGTGCTCCTGGGGCTGGCGGCGTCCCTGGGGTTGGAGGAGTTCCAGGCGCTGCGGGTGCTCCCGGGCTTGGCGGCGTCCCTGGGGTTGGAGGAGTTCCAGGCGCTGTCCCCGGTGCCGCCGGCGTTGATGGCGTCCCCGGGGGCGAGGCTCCCAATAGCGGTGGCGATCTTGGCGCTGGCCGAGCCGCCGGCGGGGACACCGTGGATTTAGGGATGCACAGCGCGTCGATGGGGATTTGGCTGGCGGAGATGAACGCCCTGAGCAAGCGTATGGGCGAATTGCGCCTGACGCCGGCGGCCAGCGGTGTGTGGGGACGCGCATTCGGACAGCACCAGCACCTGAAGGTCAACGCAGCAGATCGACTCAGCCAGACCGTGGAAGGGATTGAGATCGGCGCCGACAAAGGCTGGTCCGTGCGCCGCGGCCGTTGGTATGTGGGCGGGGTTGCCGGTTACAGCCACGCACGGCGCAAGTGGGATCACAGCGCGCGCGGTGATAGCGATAGCGTGCATGTGGGCGCCTATGCGACCTATATCGGCGACAGCGGCTTTTACGTCGACGGTATTGTGCGGGTCAATCGCTACAAGCACGATGTCAAGGTGAGTCATGCCCGCGGTACCCGTGGGGGCAATTACCGCGCCAACGGCGCGGGACTGTCACTGGAGGCGGGCAAGCGTATCAGCTGGGGGAGTGACTGGTTTGTCGAGCCGCAGCTCGAAATGGCTGTCTTGCATTTGGGTGGCGCACATTACACGGCCAGCAACGGCATGCATGTCGACATCAAGAGCCTTAAGTCCGTGATGGGCCGTGTCGGCCTGCAATTGGGCCGCAAGTTCGACCTGGGCGGCGGCAAGGCGGTGCAGCCTTATGCCAAGCTGAGCTGGTTGCAGGAATTCGATGGCGTAGCCAAGGCGCGCACTGCCGATATGGGGCGTCACCATGTCAGGCTGCGCGGGGGGCGCACCGAGCTGGATCTGGGTCTGGCGGCGGCCTTGGGCAGGAATAGCAGCCTGTTTGCATCCTACGAGTACAGCAAGGGCGCCCGCATCAGCATTCCGTGGAGTTTTCACGTTGGCTATCGGTATACCTGGTAAACCGGCGCCGCGGCGTGTCGCGCGCCGAAACGACGGCGCGCTCATGCCGCTTTAATGCAGGGGCTGGGTGCGGATCAAACCGACGGCGATGCCTTCCAGCGCGAACTCGTCTTCGGGGCTGACGAGGATGGGCGAGAACTCGGGATTTTCGGGCAGCAGCTCGATGCGGCTGCCCTGACGCTGCAGGCGCTTGACGGTGACGTCGTCGCCCAGCCGCGCGACGACGATCTGGCCGTTGCGCGCTTCGGTGGATTTCTTGACGGCGAGCAGGTCGCCTTCGAGGATGCCGGCGTCGCGCATGCTCATGCCGCGCACCTTGAGCAGGTAATCGGGCGCCTGGGCGAAAAGGCCCGGGTCCACGCCGACTTCGCGCTCGACATGCTCGGCCGCGAGGATGGGGCTGCCGGCGGCCACGCGGCCCACCAGCGGCAGCAGCAGCTGCGCCAGGGCGGGGTGGGGCAGCAGGGCCTGGCTGGACGCGGCGGGCTCCGGCCCCTTGAGGCGGATGCCGCGCGAGGCGCCGGCGGTCAGTTCGATGGCGCCCTTGCGCGCCAGGGCCTTCAGGTGGTCTTCGGCGGCGTTGGGCGACCGGAAGCCCAGGGCCTGGGCGATCTCGGCGCGCGTGGGCGGAAAGCCCGTGCGGGCGACGGTCTGCCGGATGAGGTCCAGGATTTCCTGCTGGCGATCCGTGAGTTTGGTGGCCATGGTATTGATCCCATTGATGGCCCGGGGCTTGTATAAACCACGGACTGTATGTATATACAGCGTGATTCTGGGGGACGAAGCGAAAAAAAGCAAGCGGCCCGGAGGCGGGCCTTGAGAGCCGGCGCGCATGAAAAAAGGAGCCCGGAGGCTCCTTTTTGCCGCAAGGCGGGCGATGCGCTTACTTCAGCACGGCGGCGATGGCGGCGGCCACGACGTCGATGTTGCGGCTGTTGAGGGCCGCCACGCAGATGCGGCCGCTGGCCACGGCGTACACGCCGTGCTCTTCACGCAGGCGGTCCACCTGGGCCGAGCTAAGGCCGGAGTAAGAGAACATGCCGCGCTGCTGCAGCACGAAGCTGAAGTCCTGGGTGGCGCCCTGGGCCTTGATCTTCTCGACCAGCTGCTTGCGCATCAGGCGGATGCGGTCGCGCATGCCGGCCAGTTCCTGCTTCCATTCGGCCAGCAGCTCGGGCGTGTTCAGCACGTTGGCGACAACAACGCCGCCATGGGTGGGCGGGTTGGAGTAGTTGGTGCGGATGACGCGCTTGAGCTGGCTCAGCACGCGGGTGGCTTCGTCCTTGTCGCCGGCCACCACGGTCAGGGCGCCCACGCGCTCGCCATAGAGCGAGAAGGACTTCGAGAACGAGGAGCTGATGAACATGGTCATGTCCATGCTGGCGAACAGGCGCACGACCGAAGCGTCCTGCTCCAGGTCTTCGCCGAAGCCCTGGTAGGCGATGTCGAGGAAGGGCACCAGCTTGCGGGCCTTGACCACCTCGGCGATCTGCTTCCATTGTTCGGGGGTCGGATCCACGCCGGTGGGGTTGTGGCAGCAGGCGTGCAGCACGACGATGGTCTGCTCGGGGGCGGCCTTCAGGGCGGCCAGCATGCCTTCGAAGTTCAGGCCACGGGTCGCGGCGTCGTAGTAGGGGTAGGTTTCGACCTTGAAGCCGGAGCGCTCGAACAGGGCGCGATGGTTTTCCCAGCTGGGGTCGCTGATCATGACCTTGGACTGGGGCAGCAGCTGCTTCAGGAAGTCGGCGCCGACTTTCAGGGCGCCCGTGCCGCCCAGGGTCTGGGTGGTCAGCACGCGGCCTTCGGCGGCCAGGGTGGAGTCATTGCCCAGCAGCAGGGTCTGCGCGCCCTTGTTGTAGGCGGCGATGCCTTCGATGGGCAGGTAGCCGCGCGCGGCGGCGGCCTCGACGCGAGCGATTTCAGCCTTGCGAACGGCGCCCAGCAAGGGGATGCGTCCCTCATCGTCGTAATACACGCCCACGCCCAGGTTCACTTTACCGGGACGGGTGTCGGCGTTGTACTGTTCGTTCAGGCCAAGGATGGGATCGCGGGGCGCGAGTTCGACGGAAGCGAAGAGGGTGCTCATGGGACTGGAGAGTATGGGTGGACGCACATTCGTGTGCTGTGGATAATGGGGGGTTTACCCTCGGACAGTCTAGCATGACAGACCCTGGATACGTGGAATTTCCCGGCAGCCCTTTTCAGCTGTACCAGCCCTATCCGCCGGCCGGGGATCAGCCCGCGGCCATCGAGGGGCTGACGCAGGGCGTGGCCGATGGCTTGATGTACCAGACGCTTTTGGGCGTGACGGGCTCGGGCAAGACCTACACCATGGCCAATGTGATCGCCCGGCTGGGGCGTCCGGCGCTGGTGCTGGCGCCCAACAAGACGCTGGCGGCCCAGCTCTACGCGGAGATGCGCGAGTTCTTTCCCAAGAACGCGGTGGAGTATTTCGTCTCTTACTACGATTACTACCAGCCCGAGGCCTATGTGCCCACGCGCGACCTGTTCATCGAGAAAGACTCCTCGATCAACGAGCATATCGAGCAGATGCGCCTGTCGGCCACCAAAAGCCTGCTGGAGCGCCGCGATACGGTGATCGTCGGGACGGTGTCCTGTATCTACGGTATCGGCAATCCGGGCGATTACCACGCGATGGTGCTCATCCTGCGCACGGGCGACAACATCTCGCGCCGCGAGGTGCTGGCCCGGCTGGTGGCCATGCAGTACACGCGCAACGACGCCGATTTCACGCGCGGGACCTTCCGCGTGCGCGGCGAGACCATCGACATCTTTCCGGCGGAAAGCCCGGAGCTGGCCCTGCGCCTGACCCTGTTCGATGACGAGGTCGAGACGCTGGAGCTCTTCGATCCGTTGACGGGCAAGGTGCGCCAGAAACTGCCGCGCTTTACCGTGTATCCGGGCTCGCACTATGTGACGCCGCGCGAAACAGTGCTGCGGGCCATCGAGACCATCAAGGAAGAGCTGCGCGAGCGGCTGGACGTCTTTACGCGCGACGGCAAGCTGGTCGAGGCCCAGCGCCTGGAGCAGCGCACCCGTTTCGACCTCGAAATGCTGCAGGAACTGGGTTTCTGCAAGGGCATCGAAAACTATTCGCGCCACCTCTCGGGCGCCGCGCCGGGCGAGCCGCCGCCCACGCTGATCGACTATCTGCCCGCCGATGCGCTGATGTTCATCGACGAGAGCCATGTGACCATGGGCCAGCTGGGCGGCATGTACCGCGGCGACCGGGCGCGCAAGGAAACCCTGGTCCAGTATGGCTTCCGCCTGCCTTCGGCGCTGGACAACCGTCCCTTGCGGCTGGAGGAGTTCGAGGCCCGCATGCGCCAGTGCGTGTTCGTCTCGGCCACGCCGGCCGAGTATGAGCGCCAGCATGCCGACAATGTCGTCGAGCAGGTGGTGCGCCCCACTGGCCTGGTGGACCCCGAGGTGGAGGTCCGGCCGGCGCGCACCCAGGTCGACGATTTGCTGGGCGAGATCCGCAAGCGGGTGGCGCGGCAGGAGCGGGTCCTGGTGACGACGCTGACCAAGCGCATGGCCGAGGACCTGACGGACTTCCTGACCGAGCACGGCGAGCGGGTGCGCTATCTGCACTCGGATATCGACACCGTGGAGCGGGTCGAGATCATCCGCGACCTGCGCCTGGGCACTTTCGACGTGCTGGTGGGCATCAACCTGCTGCGCGAAGGCCTGGACATCCCCGAGGTGTCGCTGGTGGCCATCCTGGACGCCGACAAAGAGGGCTTCCTGCGCTCGGAGCGCAGCCTGATCCAGACCATAGGGCGCGCGGCGCGCAACCTGCATGGCCACGCCATCCTGTATGCCGACCATGTCACCGATTCCATGCGGCGGGCCATGGACGAGACCAGCCGGCGGCGCGCCAAGCAGCTGCAGCACAACAAGGACCACGGCATCACCGCCCGCGGGGTAAGCAAGGCGGTGCGCGAAATGATAGACGGCGTGCTGGCGCCGGCCGGTTCGCACGACGCGCTGGAAGACGCCGTGCCGTCCGCCGCCCTGACCGACGAAAAGGCCATGGCGCGCGAGATCAAGCGCCTGGAAAAACTGATGATGGATCATGCCCGCAACCTCGAGTTCGAGCAGGCGGCGGCGGCGCGCGACGCCCTGACCGCGCTGAAGAACCGGGTGCTGCTGGACGGGGCGCGATAGCGGCGCGGGCGCGCGCGGCCGGCGTGCCGCGCGCGTTGCTGCATCGCGGAAT
Source organism: Bordetella pseudohinzii (assembly GCF_000657795.2). Lineage (GTDB taxonomy): Bacteria > Pseudomonadota > Gammaproteobacteria > Burkholderiales > Burkholderiaceae_B > Bordetella > Bordetella pseudohinzii. The sequence goes on along the minus strand of NZ_JHEP02000001.1, from coordinate 454,654 downwards.
ATGCTTATCCAGGGGTGTGTCAAGCACATTGGCGGAAAATAAGCAAAAAGACGCCAAAAAACGTCATCAAACACGTTAAATTAATTTAATAACCTATTGTTTTTGTTGAATAAATTTAAGTTGTACGAGATTGGTCGCTAAATCATAAAAACGCAAAAAAAGCTTGCTAAATTCCGGGTTTTCCCGCACACTAGCTCCCATGATGACCAAGGTACTTTTCGTTTGCATGGGCAATATCTGTCGCTCGCCGAGCGCAGAGGGTGTCTTTCGCCACCTGGTGAACGACGCTGGTTTGGGTGAGATCGTGCGGATCGATTCCGCCGGCACTCATGCCTTTCATATTGGCGAGGCCCCGGATGCCCGGGCGGTGGCTGCTGCCCGCAAGCGCGGCTACGACATCAGCCAGTGCCTGGCTCGCCAGGTGACGCCGGAAGACTTCCGCGAGTACGACCTGATCCTCGCGATGGACTGGGACAATCTGTCTGCCTTGCAGCAGCAATGCCCCAAGGCCTACCAGCACAAGCTGATGCTGCTGATGCGCTTTGCCAATGATTTCGAGGAGGCCACGGTGCCCGATCCCTATTACGGCGGCCCGGAAGGCTTCGGCAAAGTGCTGGATTACCTCGAGGATGCCTGTCAGGGCGTGCTGGAACTGGTGCGCAAGCGCGCGACCCAGTACCAGGCGGCCTGAGGCCAGAGAGGGCAGGAGGCGCTTGGGCGCCTTGCCAAGACCGCGCTTCGGCGCGGTTTTTTCAACTTGAGATACTTAGCAAATTACTCGGGAATTTGCTATACTTGAGGCAATTACTCGGGTATTAGGCCAGAGTGCGTTGCCGGGATTGCCGCCTGTATCGGGCAGGCGGGTCCCGACGGATTCACAGGAAACCCATCATGCGGCTAACCACCAAAGGACGTTTCGCCGTGACTGCCATGATCGACCTGGCTATGCGGCAGCATAGCGGTCCGGTCACTCTCGCGGCGATCAGCCAGCGCCAGAATATTTCCCTCTCCTACCTGGAACAGCTGTTCGGCAAGCTGCGCCGCCACGAGCTCGTGGACAGCGTGCGCGGCCCCGGAGGCGGCTATTCCCTGGCCCGCCTGGCGCGCAATGTCACGGTGGCCGACATCATTTTCGCGGTCGACGAGCCCCTGGACGCCACCAGCTGTGGCGGCAAGCGGGATTGCACCAGCGGCAATGACGGCAAGCCGGGCAAGTGCATGACCCATGAACTGTGGGCCACCTTGAACCGCAAGATGGTCGATTACCTGGATTCGGTTTCCCTGCAGGATCTGGTGGACCAGCAGCGCGTGCGCCAATTGCAGGAAGCCAACAATCAAGCCCAAGGCTGTTCGGTGCGGGTCAACCGCACAGGCGCCAACGCCGCAACGGCCGCCGCCACGGGCACGGCCGCCAATGCCGCGGCCACCGTCTAAGAAGCATCAGGAACTGTACTCATGAGCAACCGCCCCATCTACCTGGACTACTCCGCCACGACGCCGGTCGACCCGCGCGTGGTCGAGAAGATGATCCCCTGGCTCTACGACAATTTCGGCAACCCCGCATCGCGTAGCCACGCCTTCGGCTGGGACGCCGAAGAAGCGGTCGAGAACGCGCGCGCCGAAGTGGCCAAGCTGGTCAACGCGGATCCCCGCGAGATCATCTGGACCTCGGGCGCCACCGAATCCGACAACCTGGCCATCAAGGGCGCTGCGAACTTCTATGCCGAGCGCGGCAAGCACATCGTGACCGTCAAGACCGAGCACAAGGCGGTCCTGGACACCTGTCGCGAACTGGAGCGCCAGGGTTTCGAAGTGACCTATCTCGATGTCAAGGAAGACGGCCTGCTGGACCTGGAGGTCTTCAAGGCCGCGCTGCGCCCGGATACCGTGCTGGTGTCGGTGATGATGGTCAACAACGAGATCGGCGTCATCCAGGATGTCGAGGCCATCGGCGAAATCTGCCGCGAAAAGGGCATTATTTTCCATGTCGACGCGGCCCAGGCCACGGGTAAGGTCGAGATCGACCTGCAAAAGCTCAAGGTCGACCTGATGTCTTTCTCGGCCCACAAGACCTATGGCCCCAAGGGCATCGGCGCGCTGTATGTGCGCCGCAAGCCGCGTGTGCGCATCGAGGCGCAGATGCATGGCGGCGGTCATGAGCGCGGCTTCCGCTCGGGCACCCTGGCCACCCACCAGATCGTGGGCATGGGCGAGGCCTTCCGCCTGGCGCGCGAAGAAATGGGCACCGAAAACGAACGGGTGCGCATGCTGCGCGACCGCCTGCTGGCGGGCCTGTCGCAGATCGAGGAAGTCTACGTGAACGGCAGCATGGAACACCGCGTGCCGCACAACCTGAACATCAGCTTCAACTATGTCGAGGGCGAGTCCCTGATCATGGCGATCAAGGAGCTGGCCGTCTCCAGCGGTTCGGCCTGCACCTCGGCCAGCCTGGAGCCTTCCTATGTGTTGCGCGCGCTGGGCCGCAATGACGAACTGGCGCACAGCTCGATCCGCTTCACCCTGGGCCGTTTCACGACCGAGCAAGAGGTCGATTTCGCCGTCGAACTCCTCAAGAGCCGTGTCGGCAAGCTGCGCGACATGTCGCCGCTGTGGGAAATGGCCAAGGAAGGCATCGACCTGAACACCGTGCAATGGGCCGCGCACTGAACGCGCCGCACGATACAACATACGTGGAGAATCATCATGGCATACAGCGATAAGGTCCTGGACCACTACGAAAATCCCCGCAACGTCGGCTCCTTTGACAAGGGCGACGATTCCGTCGGCACCGGCATGGTCGGCGCTCCCGCCTGTGGCGACGTCATGAAGCTGCAGATCAAGGTCAACGAGGCCGGCGTCATCGAAGATGCGCGCTTCAAGACCTACGGCTGTGGCTCGGCCATTGCGTCCAGCTCGCTCGTGACCGAGTGGGTCAAGGGCAAGACGCTGGATCAGGCCATGGCCATCCGCAACACCCAGATCGCCGAAGAGCTGGCCCTGCCGCCGGTCAAGATCCACTGCTCCATCCTGGCCGAGGACGCCATCAAGGCCGCGGTGCAGGACTACAAGACCAAGCACGGCGTGGCCGAGGCTGTCGCGGCAGACTGATATGGCCGTCACCCTGACCCAACAAGCGGCCAATCATGTCGGCCGTTATCTGCAGAAGCGCGGTAAGGGTATCGGGCTGCGCCTGGGCGTGCGCACGACCGGCTGCTCCGGCATGGCCTACAAGCTGGAGTACGTCGACGACGTCCAGGCCGAGGACGCGGTGTTCGAGAGCTTTGGCGTGAAGGTCTTCGTGGATCCCAAGAGCCTGGCCTATCTGGACGGCACCGAGCTGGACTATGCGCGCGAAGGCCTCAACGAGGGCTTCAAGTTCCGCAACCCCAACGAAAAGGCGACCTGCGGCTGCGGCGAGTCGTTCACGGTGTAGGTCTTGGCCGCGGACGATTATTTCAGCCTGTTCGGGCTGCCCGCGAGGTTCGAGCTTGACGGCCAGGCGCTGGAAACCGCCTGGCGCGCCGTGGCCGCCCGCGTGCATCCCGACCGTTTCGCCACCGCCAGCGCGCCCGAGCGCCGCGTCGCCATGCAATGGGCGGCGCGCGCCAATGAGGCCTATCGGCAATTGCGCGATCCGCTGCTGCGCGCGCGCTATCTTTGCGAGTCGGCCGGCGTGGATCTGCAGACCGAAAGCAATACCGCGATGGCGCCCGCTTTTCTGATGCAGCAGATGGAGTGGCGCGAGCTGCTGGACGAGGCGCGCCATGACGAGCGCGCGCGTCAAACCCTGGGCGCCGAACTGGAGCAGGCGCGCGCGGCCATGCGGGCGACGCTGGCCGACCTGATCGACACGCGCAAAGACTATCCCGCCGCGGGCCAGAAAGTGCGCGAATGGATGTTCATCGAGAAACTGGCCCAGGAGCTGGCGGCCGTCCATTCCTAGGGCGGCCCTGCCGGGCGCTTTCAGCGACAACGAATACAAATGGCTTTATTGCAGATTTCCGAACCCGGCGAATCGCCCGCGCCGCACCAGCGTCGGCTGGCGGTGGGCATCGACCTGGGCACGACCAACTCCCTGGTGGCTGCGGTGCGCAGCAGCGTGGCCGAAGTGCTGTGCGATGCGGACGGCCATGCCTTGCTGCCCTCGGCGGTGCGCTATCTGCCCGAAGGCCGCGTCACGATAGGCCGCGGCGCCCTGACGCACCAGGCCTCCGATCCCTCCAACACTATCGTCTCGGTCAAGCGTTTCATGGGCCGGGCCGCGCAGGATGCGCGTGACGGCGGCGCGCCGTATGACTTCGTCGATGCGCCCGGCATGGTGCGCCTGCGCACCCAGCATGGCGAAGTGAGCCCGGTCGAGGTGTCGGCGCAGATCCTGGCCACGCTGCGCCAGCGCGCCGAGGATGTTCTGGGCGACGACCTGGTGGGCGCCGTGATCACGGTGCCGGCCTATTTTGACGACGCCCAACGCCAGGCCACGCGCGATGCCGCCAAGCTGGCCGGCCTGAATGTGCTGCGCCTGCTCAATGAGCCGACCGCCGCGGCCATCGCCTATGGCCTGGACCAGGCCGCCGAGGGCGTCTATGCCGTCTATGACCTGGGCGGCGGCACTTTCGATGTTTCCATCCTGCGCCTGTCCAAGGGGGTCTTTGAAGTGATCGCCACTGGCGGCGACACGGCCTTGGGCGGCGATGATTTCGATCATGCCATCGTGGCCGACCTGATGTCCGAACACGGTCTGGACGGTCTGTCGCTGTCGGATCGCCGCGGCCTGCTGGTGGCCGCGCGCGCCGCGCGCGAGACGCTGACCGATGCCGAACAGGCGCCGATCTCCCTGAGTCTCGACGACGGCCGCACGCTGGACGTCATGCTGAGCCGCGCGCATTTCGAGGCGCTGGCCGCGCCCCTGATCGATCGCACCCTGCAAGCGGCCCGCCGCGCGCTGCGCGATGCCGGGCTTGCGCTGGATGAGGTCAAGGGCGTGGTGCTGGTCGGCGGCGCCACGCGCATGCCGGCCGTGCGCCAGGCGGTGGCCGCCTTCTTCGGCACGCCGCCCTTGACCAATCTGGATCCCGATCAGGTCGTGGCCCTGGGCGCGGCGCTGCAGGCCAATCTGCTGGCCGGCAACCGCGCGCCGGGCGAAGACTGGCTGCTGCTGGATGTCACGCCCTTGTCGCTGGGGCTGGAGACCATGGGCGGGCTGGTCGAGCGCGTCATCCCGCGCAACAGCACCATCCCCGTGGCCCGTGCCCAGGAATTCACCACTTTCAAGGACGGCCAGACCGCGATGAGCGTGCACGTGGTGCAGGGCGAGCGGGATCTGGTGGCCGATTGCCGTTCGCTGGCGCGCTTCGAGCTGCGCGGCATCCCGCCCATGGTGGCGGGCGCGGCGCGCATCCGCGTGACCTTCCAGGTCGACGCCGATGGCTTGCTGAGCGTGAGCGCCCGCGAGCAAAGCACCGGCGTGGAGGCCTCGGTCACGGTCAAGCCCTCTTATGGGCTTTCCGATGATGAAATCACGCGCATGCTCTCCGAGAGCGTGTCGCACGCCGACGACGATGCCCGCGCGCGCATGCTGCGCGAGCAGCAGGTCGAGGCGCGCCAGCTGGTCGAGTCGGTGACGGCCGCGCTGGCCGCCGATGGTGATCTGCTCGATGCCGGCGAAAGAGCGCGCGTGGATGCGGCGCTGGCCGCCGCCGCGGCCGCCCAGGGCGCCGCCGATGTGGACGCGGTGCGCCAGGCGGTGCAATCGCTCTCGGATGCTACCGAGGATTTCGCCGCCCGCCGCATGGATCGCAGCATCCGCGCCGCGCTGGCCGGCCGTAAATTGGACGAACTCGCTTAAACCTCATGCCGAAACTGACCGTATTGCCCCATCCCGATGTGTGCCCCGAAGGGGCGGTGATCGAGAATGCACCGACCGGCGTATCCATCTGCCGCGTGCTGCTGGACAACCATATCGAAATCGAGCATGCCTGCGAGCTGTCCTGTGCGTGCACGACCTGCCATGTGGTGGTGCGCCAGGGTTATTCGTCGCTGGAGGATCCGACCGACAGCGAGGAGGATCTGCTGGACAAGGCCTGGGGCCTGACCTCGATTTCACGCCTGTCCTGCCAGGCCATCATCGCCGACGAAGATCTCACCGTCGAGATCCCCAAGTACACCATCAACCACGCCAAGGAGGACCACTGACATGAAGTGGATCGACACCTACCAGATCGCCGAGGCGCTGGTCGAGGCGCATCCTGACGTGGACCCCAAGACCGTGCGCTTTACGCAGCTGCGCGACTGGGTGCTGGCCTTGCCCGGTTTTTCCGATGATCCGGCGCGCTCGGGCGAAAAAATCCTCGAGGCCATACAGATGGCCTGGATCGAAGAGGCCGACGACTAAGCCCGCCTGGTCTGGACCCAACCCCGCGCCCGCGGGGTTTTTCTTGGCCTAGAGCAGGGATTTGCCGTACTGCAGGACCTGGTCGCAGGCCTTTTGGGCGAGCTCCTGCTTGAGGCCGCCGCCGCTCAAGTCCATGGATTTGCCGTCCTTGCCCTTGAGTATGCCCTGGATGCCCGAGGCATAGCCCGGGTCGGCCTCGGGCTTGGCCGCGCCGCCGCCCAGCTTGCCGACGAGCTTGTCCTTGATGGCGCCGGCATCGCCGCCGGCGAGGTAGTTGTTCTTGATGCAGAAGTCCAGCACGCCGGCGGCATTGCCGGTGGTGCCGGGGCTGAGGGTGGCCAGGCCGCCCGGATTGTTGGGCGTGGAAGCGCCCAATTGGCCTTTGACGCTGTCGAGCAACTGGGCCTGCGCGCTGGCGGCAAGCGCCAGCAGGAGGGCGGCATACGGGAGAGTGCGCTTCATGACAGGCTCCTCGCTAAGGGTGGGCTTATCCTAGTCTTGCCGCCAGCTCGGGCGCAAGTTTCAGGCTGTAAGGCGCCGGCCCGGTCCCGCGGCGCTTGAGCGGTATGATTCCAGCTTCCATTGCCACTTTGTCTCGCATCATGACCGTGCCTTCTCTACGCTTTGGCCTGGCCGCCAACCGCCTGCATCACGAGACGCCCGATGCGGCCTTGTTCACCTGGCTGCGCGCCAGCGGCGCCTCCATCCGCGAGATGGGCATCGAGCTGCATACCGTCGGGCGCACCCACGATGCCATCGCGCGCGAAGGCATGCTGCAGGGGTATCGCGGCCTTATCCGCTACCCGTATGGCCGGGAAGGCGGGCTGATGAAGCTGGTGGCCCGGGTGACGGAGGGCCGGGACGGCCAGGCGCCGTTCGACGGCGCCATCTACCTGATCGATCCCGTGGATCCTTCGTCCATCTTCCCGGAGGCCTTGGCGCTCAAGCGGCAATGCATCACGCATGGCCGGCCCTTTATTTCCACCCTGGCCGGCGCCATCGAGTGGATCGAGGTCGAGCGCGTGATGGCCGGCCTCGCGCCCGATCCGGCCTTGGGCCGCCTGTTCCGTTTCGACGGCCAGACGCTGGCCATGATCGCCCACGATGCGCTCAAGGACGAAATGGTGGCGTTTGCCGACGCCTATTTCGATGTGCTGTCCCAGTTTGCCCGGCGGGTGGCGACCGGCACGACGGGCGCGCGTCTCAATGAACTGGCCTGGTCGCGCGGCTGGCCCAAGGACCAGCCCTGGGTCACGCGCTACCTGAGCGGGCCGCTGGGCGGCGACGCCCAGATCGCCGAACTGGTGCTGGAACATCAATGCCAGCGCGTGATTTTTTTCGAGGACCCGCATGTGGCGCGCCAGCACGAGGCCGATATCCAGTTGCTGGAGCGCGCCGTGCGCGTGGTGACCGACTCGGCCACTTGCGCGACCTCGCCCTCGGTGGCGCGGCGCTGGGCCGAGGCCGTGCGCAAGCGCCAGGCGATGTAGCGTTGGCGCGCTATGCCCCGCGAAACTGCGGGGCGCGTTTTTCTTTCAGGGCGCGCACGCCTTCGGCGAAATCCGCGCTCTCCACGATGTCCAGGAAGGCGGCGCTTTCGTCCTTGAGCTGCGTCTCGAGGGGGGCGTCGCCGGCCTGGCGCAGCAAGGCTTTGACCGAGGCCAGGCTGTGCGGCGCCAGCGCCGCGATATGCCGCGCGTAGGTGCTCAGGCGGGCCTTGTGTTCGGCGGGGCCGACCACGGCATTGAGCAGGCCCCAGTCGCGCGCCTCTTCGGCGGTCAGCGGTTCGGTGCGCAGCAGCAATTCCATGGCGCGGCGGCGGCCCACCAGGCGGACGAGGGCGTGGGTCATGCCGGCATCGGGGCTGGCGCCGATCTTCAGATAGGCGGTGGCCAGGCGCGTGTCCTGCACGGCCCAGGCCAGGTCGCAGGCCAGGGCAAGCGAAAGCCCGGCGCCCGCGGCCACGCCATGCACATCGGCCAGCCAGATCTTGGGCATGCGCGCGATATGGGCGATGAAGGCGTTCAGGGGATCGAAGAGCTCCTGCAGCGTGGCGCGCGCCCCAGCCCCTTCGAACATCCCGATATCGCCGCCGGCGCAGAAGGCCTTGCCCGCGCCGCGCAGCACGACGACGCGCAGCTCGGGCCGCGCGGCCAGCCAGTCGGCGGTGGCGCGCAGATCGCGCGCCATGGCGACGTCGATGGCATTGAGGGCGGCGGGGCGATTGAGCGTCAGCCAGGCGCAAGGGCCGTCCAGGATCAGCTCAAGTGTGCCGTATTGCGGCGCAGCAGGCGTCATGCTTGTCTCCGTATCGGGTAAGTACCCGGTTTTGATTCGAAAACCGCGATGCTATGTTGCGAACCAAGCACTTGCTCGGTCGCAGGGACGGGCATAGCGTAACGCATCACGGTGCATTGCCGTAAGCGCCGCCAGCAGCACTTCGCAGTCAAACCAGCCGCGGGACCACCCGCGGCAAGAGAAGGGCGAGGAGACAGCAGGTGGAAGAACCGCTATTGCAGGTTCAGGGGGTGACGCTTGCCTTTGGCGGGGTCAAGGCGCTGTCGGGCGTGAGCTTCGCGGTCCAGCCCGGCTCGATCACCGCCGTCATCGGCCCCAATGGCGCCGGCAAGACCTCGCTGTTCAACACCATCTCCGGCTTTTACCGGCCCTCGCAAGGCGCGATACGCTTCGAGGGCCGGGACATCACCCGCCTGGCGCCGCCGCAGCGCGCGCGCCTGGGCCTGGCGCGCAGCTTCCAGAATATTGCGCTATTTCGCGGCATGACGGTGCTGGACAACATCAAGCTGGGCCGCCATGCCCACCTGCGCACCAATGTCTTCGATGCCTTGTTCTATCTCGGCCGGGCGCGCCGCGAAGAAGAAGCGCTGCGCGCCGAGATCGAGGAGCGCATCATCGATTTCCTGGAGATCGATCATATCCGGCATGCGCCGGTGGCCGCGCTGTCCTATGGCCTGCGCAAGCGGGTGGAGCTGGCGCGGGCCCTGGCCATGCAGCCGCGCATCCTGATGCTCGACGAGCCGGTCGCGGGGATGAACCGCGAAGAGACCGAGGATATGGCGCGCTTCATCCTCGATGCGCGTGCCGAATGGGGCCTGACGGTGCTCATGGTCGAGCACGACATGGGCATGGTGATGGATCTTTCGGACCATGTGGTGGTGCTCAATTTCGGGCAGGTGATCGCCGCGGGTTCGACGGCCCAGGTGCAGGCCCATCCCGATGTGATCAAGGCTTATCTGGGCGCCGGCGATGTGGCCGACCTGCGCGCCCGGCTGCTGGCGAGGGCCGCCTGATGGACGGCTGGTTCTTCTTCGAGGTGAGCCTGGCCGGGCTGGGGGCGGGCGGGCTCTACGTGCTGGCCGCCCTGGCCTTTGTGATCGTCTATAAGGCGACGCGGGTGGTCAATATCGCCATCGGCGAGTTCCTGATGATGGGCGCCTATCTGTTCTATGCCTTCGCCGCGGATTGGCAGTGGCCGATCTGGGCGGCGATTGCCGCGGCGCTGCTGGCCAGCGGCCTGCTGGGCGCGGCGGTGGAGCGCCTGGCCATCCGGCCCATGCTGGGCGAATCGCCGATTTCAGTGTTCATGGTGACCGTGGGCCTGGCCTCGATCGCCGTCGGCGTGGTGGAGCTGGTCTGGACGGCCGATCAGCGGCGCCTGCCGGAGTTCTTCCCGCGCGCGCCGGTCATGCTGGGCGAGGCCTTCGTGGCTTCCAAGGTGTTCTACGGTTTCTGGGTGGCGGTGGGGCTGTCGCTGGCCGTGCTGGCGCTGTTCCGTTTCTGGCGCGGCGGGGTGGCCTTGCGCGCGACGGCTTCGGACCAGGGGGCGGCCTATGCCATGGGCATCAACGTGCCCCGGGTGTTTTCGCTGGCCTGGGCGGCGGCCGGGGTGCTGGCGGCGGTGGCCGGCATCGTGGTGGGATCGATAGGCGGGATTTCTTCGTCCATGGGCACCTTCGGGCTGTCGGTGCTGGTGGTGGTGATCGTGGGCGGCCTGGATAGCGTGGCCGGCGCCTTGGTGGCGGGCTTTCTGATCGGCCTGCTCGAAGCCTGGGCCGGAGCCTATCTGGGCGGGGAGTACAAACTGCTGGCCACTTTCGTGGTGCTGGTGGCCGCGCTCATGATCCGGCCATACGGCCTGTTCGGCACGCGCGACATCGAGAGGCTTTGACATGCGTATCGCGACCGCCAAGCAAAGCTATGCCGCCGACCAGGCGCTCTTTGACACCGCGACCCAGCGCCTGTGGCTGTGCCTGCTGGCGGCCGCGCTGGTTGTCTTTCCCTTCGCGGCCAATGCCTATTGGCTTTACCTGGCCTGCCTGGTGGCCATCAATATCGCCAGCGCGACGGGGCTGAACATCCTGACCGGCTATACCGGCCTGGTCAGCCTGGGCCAGGCGGCCTTCATGGGCCTGGGCGCCTATACGGTGGCCGTCCTGCAGACGCGCTGGGGCCTGCCTTTCTGGCTGACGCTGCCGGCCGCGGGCGTGGTCGCCATGGTGGGCGGCGTCATCGTGGGGATCCCGTCCTTGCGCGTCAAGGGCCTTTACCTGGCCATCGTGACCATCGCGGCGTCTTTCATCACGCACTTCCTGTTCGCCAACCTGGGTTTCACGGGGGGCACGGCCGGCCTGCAGGTCGCGCCCGCGCGCTTTCTGGGCTGGGACCTGGACACTTCTTTTCGCATCTATTGGCTCATCATGCCTCTCACGGTGCTGATGCTGCTGGGCGCGGCCAATCTGTTCCGCACCCGCATCGGGCGCGCCTTTATCGCCATCCGGGACCGCGATATTTCCGCCGAGGTGCTGGGCATCGACCTGCTGCGCTACAAGCTGCTGTCCTTCGGCCTGTCGTCGTGCTATGCCGGCGTGGCCGGAGGGCTATGGGCCTATTTCTTCCGCGTGGTCACGCCGGAGAGCTTCCCGCTCATCATGTCGATCTTCTTCCTGGCGGCCATCATCGTCGGCGGCATGGGCACGATACTGGGCTCCATCCTGGGCGCCTTGTTCATGACCATGGTGCCCGAGGTGCTCAAGCTCATCGTGGGCTGGCTGCCGGTGGGCGGCGACGCGCTGCGCCTGCTGTCGCCGGTGCGCACCATCGTCTTCGGCCTGCTGATCGTGGGATTCCTGATTTTCGAGCCGCATGGCCTGGCCGAAATATGGCGCCGCGTGCGGCGCTTCTTTCATCTATGGCCTTTCCGTACCTGATCGCGACGGCGACAGGCAATAACCAGCAGGAGACAAACCATGAAGCTGTTCCGTAGCGGTGGATGGGCCCGGTTGCTGGCGCCCGTGGCCATGTTGGCAGGTATGGCTTCGGCCCAGGCGGCCGATGATATCGTGATCGGGGGTTCCATTCCCCTGAGCGGCGTGTTCGCCTTTGCCGGGCAGGGCATCCACGCCGGCCTGGGCGATTATGTGAAGATGGTCAACGAGAAGGGCGGCATACAGGGGCGCAAGCTGGTCTATGTGCCCGAGGACACCGCCTACAAGGTGGATGCCTCGGTGGCGGCCTTCAAGAAGATCACCAGCCAGAACAAGGTCAATTTCTATTACGGCGACTCGACGGGTTTTTCCAAGACCATCAATGCCGAGCTGAACCGCGCCGGCACCATGATCATGACAGGCGCGTCTTTCGCCACCGAGCTGAACGACCCGGCCAAGTATCCCAACCAGTTCATGCTGGGACCGGACTACACCGAGATGTTCGGCATTCTGCTGCGCTATATCGCCAAGGAAAAGCCCGGCGCCAAGGTGGCTTTTGTCTACTCCGATACCGAGTTCGGCCGCGATCCCATCGCCAGTTCGCGCGGCGTGGCCGAGAAGCTGGGCTTGAAGGTCGCCACCGAGATCATGACGCCGCCGGGCAGCGTGGACGTCTCGACCGAGGTCATCAAGCTGCGGCGCGCCGACCCGGACTTCACCATCTTCCATGGCTATGTGCTGGCGCCCATCCCGGAGTTCGTCAGCCAGGGCAAGCGCATGGGGCTCAAGACCCGCTACATGGGCACCTTCTGGACCATGGACAATTCCACGGTGATGCAGATGGGCGAGGATGGCGATGGTTTCATGGGCGTCATGCCCTATCGCTATTACTACGATGACGCGGCCGATGCGCCCGCGCTCAAGGCCATACGGGCCATGCGGCCTGAATACCAGAGCACCGGCTATATGCAGGGCTATCTGGCGGGCATGCTGTTCGCGGAGACCGCGCGCCGCACGCTGGCCGAGGGCAAGCCGCTTACGGCGGCCAATATGAAAGCCGCTCTGGACGGCATCAAGGACTTCGACACGGGCGGCCTGATCGGCGTGCCCATCACCATCAAGGGCAATTCCATACCGGTGGGGCGCATCTACCAGGCTGACTTCAAGCAGAAGAAGATGCTGCCGGCCTCGGATTGGATCGTGCTCAAGTGAGGCCTGCATGACGGCCCCGGTGCTGGAGTTGCGCAATATCGAGGTGGTCTACAACAAGGCCGTGCAGGTCTTGCGCGGGCTGTCGCTGTCGGTGCCGCGGGGCAGCATCGTGGCGCTGCTGGGCAGCAATGGCGCGGGCAAGTCCACCGCGCTCAAGGCCATCTCCGGCCTGCTGGCGCTGGAAGACGGCGCCCTGGTGGGCGGCGCGGTCCAGTTCCAGGGCGGCGATACCCGGGGCGTCGCGCCCCAGGACCTGGTGCGCCGAGGCCTGGCGCATGTGATGGAAGGGCGGCGCGTCTTCGAGGACCTGACCGTGGAGGAAAACCTGGTGGCCGCGACCTATGCGCTGACCGGCCGCCCGGTCCAGGGCAAGCCCGATTTTGACCTGGTCTATGGCTATTTCCCGCGGCTGTATGAGCGCAGGCGCGGCCTGGCCGGCTATCTGTCGGGCGGCGAACAGCAGATGCTGGCCATCGGGCGCGCCCTGATCGCGCGGCCCGCCCTGATGCTGCTGGACGAGCCCTCGCTGGGCCTGTCGCCCATGCTGGTGGAGGATATTTTCGCCATCATCTCGCGCATCAATGCCGAGCAAGGCGTGTCCATGCTGCTGGTGGAGCAGAATGCCTCGGTGGCGCTGGCCGTGTCCCACTATGGCTACATCATGGAGACGGGCAAGATCGTCATCGACGGCACGGCCGAGCGGCTGGCCGCCGACGCGGATGTGCGCGAGTTCTATCTGGGCGTGGGCGGCGGCGGCGAGCTGCGCGGTTTCCGCGAACTCAAGCATTACAAGCGGCGCAAGCGCTGGCTTTCATAGGAGACGCCATGGACGGGCTGGACCCGGCGCAATGGCCGGAACTGACATTGCCGCAGATGCTGCGCCGGCAGGCCGAACGCCAGCCGCGCAAAGTGGCCTTGCGCCAGAAGGAGTTCGGCATCTGGCGCGCGCTGGACTGGGAGGGCTATTGGCAACGCAGCCTGGATCTCGCCCTGGGGCTGCGAAGCCTGGGCCTGGGCCCGGGGGCGCATGTGGCCATCGTGTCCGAAAACCGCCAGGAGTGGCTGCTGGCGCAGATGGGCGCCGGCGTGCTGGGCGCGGTGTGCGTGGGCGTCTATCCGACCAGCCCGGCCAGCGAGATGGGCTATGTGCTGGAGCATGCCGGCGTGGATCTGGCCATCTGCGAAGACCAGGAGCAGACCGACAAGGTGCTGGCGGTGAAGGAGCGGCTGCCCGGCCTGCGCGGCATTGTCATGATCGAAACCAAGGGTTTGCGCAATTATCCGCCCGAGCTGCGGCGGTTCATCCTGCCGTTCCAGGACCTGATCGCCCGCGGCGCGGCGGCCGGCGATGTGGCGCGACGCGAGGTCCAGGCGCGGCTGGACGCCCAGCGCCTGGACGAGGTCGGCCTGATGATCTATACCTCCGGCTCCACGGGCAAGCCCAAGGGCGCCATGATCCGCTATGCCAATATGCGGGCGGTGGCGCCGGGCATCGCCGACAGGCTGGAGATGGACGGCGGCAGCGTGCATCTATCCTATCTGCCGCTATGCCATGTGGCCGAACAGATGTTGTCGGCCTTTGTGCCGGTCTATCTGGGGGCGCAGGTCAATTTCGGCGAATCCATCCGCACGGTGCAGGAGGATTTGCGCGAGGTGGCGCCCAGCGTCTTCCTGGGCGTGCCGCGCATCTGGGAGAAGCTGCACGCGGCGATTTCGATCAAGATGCAGGAGTCCGGACGCCTGCGGCAGGCCTTGTACCGGCGCTGCCTGTCGGCTTGCGGGGCGTTTTTGCACAAAGACCGCAGCCAGCGCAATTGGCGCGAGCGGCTGACCTATGGGTTTTATTACTGGCTGATCCTGCGCGCCTTGCAGAACTTCATCGGCCTGCGGCGGGTGCGGGTGGCCCTGACCGGCGCGGCGCCGATTCCGCAGGAGGTGCTGCGCTATTTCCGCAGCCTGGGCCTGCCCCTGGTCGAGGTCTACGGCCTGACCGAGTCCACCGGCATGGTGTTTGGCCAGCGCCGCCAGGCCGTGCGGGTGGGGACGGTGGGCGAACCCATATTGGGCGTGCGCTATCGCGTGGGCGAACAGGGCGAGCTGCTGTTGCAGGGCGGCATGGTCTTCGGCGGCTACTACCGTAACGAGGAGGCCACGGCGCAGGCGGTGCGCGACGGCTGGCTGCATACCGGCGACGTGGTCGCGGTGGAGGATGGCCAGGTGCGCATCGTGGATCGTCTCAAGGACATCATGATCACCGCCGGCGGCAAGAATCTCACGCCCACCGAGATCGAGGCCGCGGTCAAGGGCAGCCCCTATGTCAAGGAGTGCGTGGCCATCGGCGACGGCCGGCGCTTCGTGAGCGCGCTGATCCAGATCGAGTTCGACACGGTGGCCAAGTGGGCCGAGATCAACGGCATTGCGTACACGCATTTCCGTTCCCTGGCTGAACACCCGCGCGTGCGCGACCTGGTGCAGCAGGCCGTGGACCATGCCAACAAAGACCTGGCCCAGGTGGCCCGGATCAAGCGCTTTCATCTGCTGGTCAAGGAGCTGGATCACGATGACGGCGAAGTCACCGCCACCATGAAGGTGCGCCGCGCCAGCATCCACCAGGCCTATGCGGCCGAGATCGAGGCCCTGTACCGGGAGACGGCATGAAAACCACGGCGCAGGGCGCGGGCGAGGTGCGGCGCGAGGCGGTGATCCAGACGGCGGGACGCCTGTTCCGCCAGCATGGGTATGAGCGCACCACCGTGCGCGAGCTGGCCAGCGCCGTGGGCTTGCAGTCCGGCAGCCTGTTTCATCACTTCCGCAGCAAGGAGGAAATCCTGCTGGAGGTGATGTCGCGCGGCATCGAGGAGGTGCTGGAGCAGGGCGGCCAGGCCCTGCGCCGCTACGAGGCGCCGGGCGACCGCCTGGCGGCCTTGTTCCGCGTGCATCTGTGGAGCATGCTGGCCGGCGCCGGCGGCGACGCCATGCATGCCCTGGTCTATGACTGGCGCAGCCTGTCGCCGCAGGCGCGGGCCGGCGTCAAGGCCCTGAGCGACCGCTACGAGTCCATGTGGCAGCGCGTGGTCGAGCAGGCCGTGGGGGCGGGCGTGCTGCGCGGCGATGCGCGCGTGATCAAACGCTATCTGCTGGGCGGGCTTAACCTGACGGTGCAGTGGTACCGGCCCCGGGGCCGGCTGTCGCCGGCGCAGTTCGTGCAGGCCATGCTGCAGGCGGCCTTGCCGGAGCTGGCGCAGGCTGGCGACTGGCCGCCGCCGGCCTGATCGGAGTTCAGCGCGGCCGGCGCTGGTAGGCCAGCAGGCCGCAGGCCAGGGCCAGGATCAGCTGCGCCATGGCCAAGGGCAGCAGGAAATCCAGCTTGCCGTCGGCGCCCGCCAGGCTGGCGCGGCTCATCCAGAGCAGGCAGGCGAGCACGGCGCTGGCCAGCAGGACGGCGCAGGCGCCGCAGCAAAAAAGAAAGCCGCGCCGGGCCGGCCCCCTCGGGGCGCGGCGGCGCGGCAGCAGGACATACAGCCCGAGCACCACGAGGCCTGCAAGCAAGAGCGCCTTGGCAAGCATCGTGGCGCGGCCTCAGTCTTCGCGCCGCAGGTGCGGGAACAGGATCACGTCGCGGATGCTGGGGCTGTCGGTCAGCAGCATGACCAGGCGGTCGATGCCGATGCCGCAGCCGCCGGTCGGCGGCATACCGTATTCGAGCGCGCGGATGTAGTCGGCGTCGTAATACATGGCTTCTTCGTCGCCCGCGTCCTTGGCCTCGACCTGGGCGCGGAAGCGCTCGGCCTGGTCTTCGGGATCATTGAGCTCGGAGAAGCCATTGGCGATTTCGCGGCCGGTGATGAAGAGCTCGAAGCGCTCGGTGATGCCGGCGCGGCTGTCGGAAGCCCGGGCCAGCGGCGAGACCTCGACCGGGTAGTCGATGATGTAGGTCGGGTTCCAGAGCTGGGACTCGGCCGTTTCTTCGAAGAGCGCCAGCTGCAGCGCGCCCAGGCCGGCCCGGGCCAGCGGCGCGTGCTCGACATCGGCGCCCAGCTTTTTCAGTTCGGCGCGCACGAAGGCGGCGTCATCGAGCTGGGCCTGGGTGTATTGCGGGGCGTACTTGAGGATGGCCTCGCAGATGGTCAGGCGGTCAAAGGGCTTGGAGAGGTCGAGTTCGCGCTCTTGGTAGGTCAGCACGGCGCTGCCGGTGGCGGCGATCGCGGCCTGGCGGATCAGCGACTCGGTGAAGTCCATCAGCCAGCGGTAATCCGCATAGGCCGCGTAGAACTCCATCATGGTGAACTCGGGGTTGTGGCGCGGGCTCACCCCTTCATTGCGGAAGTTGCGGTTGATCTCGAAGACGCGGTCAAAGCCGCCGACGATCAGGCGCTTGAGATAGAGCTCGGGCGCGATGCGCAGGTACATTTCCATGTCCAGCGCATTGTGGTGCGTCACGAAGGGCTTGGCCGCCGCGCCGCCCGGGATCGGGTGCAGCATCGGCGTTTCGACTTCGAGGAAGCCGGCGGCCAGCATGGCCTGGCGGATGCCGCCCACGGCCTTGCTGCGCGCCTCGAAGGTGCGGCGCGTGGCCTCGGTCATGATGAGGTCGACATAGCGCTGGCGATAGCGCAATTCCTGGTCGGCCAGGCCATGGAATTTATCGGGCAGGGGGCGCAGCGACTTCGACAGCAGGCGGGCCTGGGCGGCGTGCACCGAAAGCTCGCCCTTGTTGGTCTTGAAGACCGAGCCCTCGATGGCGATGATGTCGCCGATATCCCATTGCTTGAAGGCGGCATAGACCTCTTCGCCCAGCGTGCCGCGATCCAGGTAGATCTGGATGCGGCCGCTGCCGTCTTGCAGGGTGGCGAAACTCGCCTTGCCCATGACGCGCTTGAGCATCATCCGCCCGGCCACTTTGACCTGCACGGCGGCATCGAGCAGGGCCTGCGGCTCCTGGTCGTCATATTTGTCGTGCAGGCGGGCGGCTTGCGCGTCCGGAACAAAATCGTTCGGATACGCGACGCCGGTTTCGCGCAGTTTGGCCAGCTTGGCGCGCCGCTCGGCGATCAAGCGGTTTTCATCCTGGGCGGTGGGCGAGTGATCAGTCATGGTGGGTCAGTGGTAATTGCGGATATCGTCGATTTCGGTCTGGCCGAAGTCTTCGCGATCCAGGTAGGCGAGGATGTTGGCGGCCACATCGGCCGGGGCCGCCAGCTTGCCGGTGGAATGGAATTCCTGGAAACGGGCCAGGCCCGGGAAAGCGGCGGGATCGCTGGCCCGGATATCGGCCTGCATGCCGGTATCGACGATGCCGGGCGCGAGCGACACCACGCGCACGCCGGCCGCGCCGTGTTCAGCCTTCAGGACGCGGCTGTACATATCCAGGGCCGCCTTGGTGGCGCAGTACACGCCCCAACCGGCGGTGGGATTGCGGCCCGCGCCCGAGGAGATGTTGATGATGCGCCGCTCGGCCTGCAAGCCGTCGACCGCCTGCAGGAAACGGGCGGTCAGCAGCATGACGGCGGTGACGTTGAGCGTGAGGGCCTGGCCGATGGCCGCGGCGTCGGCCAGGGCCTTGGTGTTGGCCACCGGGTGCACCGTGCCGGCGTTGTTGATGAGCACGTAGCGCTTGGCGTCACGGGGGATGGCCAGCTCCTGGGCGGCGCGCGTGGCGGCGGCCGGGTCGGAGAGGTCGACCTGGATTTCCGTCAGGGCCACGCCCCGCTCTCGGGCCAGGGCGGCCAGTTCGGGATCGTTGCGGCGCGCCAGGGTCACCAGTGTGGTGCCCGGTTTGAGCAGGCCGCGGGCCAGGGCGGCGCCCAGTCCGCGCGAGGCGCCGGTCAGGATGGCAAACGTGTCGGTCATGATTGCGGGTTTCCGTGGGCTACGAGGCGGGGGGCTCGCGCCCCCCGGGGAATCAAACGCCTTGCTTCAGGCTGGCCTGGATGAAGGGATCCAGGTCGCCGTCCAGGACTTTCTGGGTATTGGAGATCTCGACGTTGGTGCGCAGATCCTTGATACGGCTCTGGTCCAGCACGTAGGAACGGATCTGGTGGCCCCAACCCACATCGGTCTTGGAGTCTTCGAGTTTTTGCTGTTCGGCCATGCGCTTGCGCATTTCGAGCTCATACAGCTTGGACTTGAGCATCTGCATGGCTTCGGCGCGGTTGCGATGCTGCGAGCGGTCGTTCTGGCATTGCACCACGATGCCGGTGGGCATGTGGGTGATGCGCACCGCCGAGTCGGTCTTGTTGATGTGCTGG
Source organism: Bordetella pseudohinzii (assembly GCF_000657795.2). Lineage (GTDB taxonomy): Bacteria > Pseudomonadota > Gammaproteobacteria > Burkholderiales > Burkholderiaceae_B > Bordetella > Bordetella pseudohinzii. The sequence continues at coordinate 435,578 of NZ_JHEP02000001.1, read as the reverse complement.
CCGCCCGCGCCGCTGGCGCGGTAGGTATCGACGCGCAGATCCGCCGGGTTGACCTCGACCTCGAAGGATTCGTCGACCTCGGGGTAGACGAAGACGCTGGCAAACGAGGTATGGCGGCCGCCCGAAGAGTCGAAGGGGCTCTTGCGCACCAGGCGGTGCACGCCGGTTTCGGTGCGCAGATAGCCGAAGGCGTATTCGCCCTCGATCTTGATCGTGGCCGATTTGATGCCGGCGATTTCGCCTTCGGATTCTTCCAGGACTTCGGCCTTGAAGCCCTTGCGTTCCGCGTACTTGAGGTACTGGCGCAGCAGCATGGAGGCCCAATCCTGGGCTTCGGTGCCGCCGGCGCCGGCCTGGATGTCCAGGAAGCAGTTCAGCGGGTCGGCCGGGTTGGAGAACATGCGGCGGAATTCCAGGCCTTCCAGTTTTTCTTGGAAGCCGTCGGCATCGGATTCGATGGATTCCAGCGTCGCGTCGTCGTCGTCCGAGGCGGCCAGTTCGAAGAGCTCGCGGGCGTCGGCGACGCCCTGGCCCAGTTCGGTCAGCGTCTGGACCACGTCTTCGAGCGATTTCTTTTCACGGCCCAGGTCCTGGGCGTGCTTGGGGTCGTTCCAGACGGAGGGGTCTTCCAGTTCGGCGTTTACGACCTGCAGGCGTTCGGTTTTGGCATCGTAGTCAAAGATACCTCCGTAGAGCCTGCTCGCGCTCCGCGTAGTCGGCAAGGCGGGCGGCGATCTGGTTCTGACGTTCGGCTTCCATGAGTGATCCTGGTGACTTTTATGCGAAACCTGGCATTTTAGCGTGCTTGGGCCGGACAATGGAGTCCGGCCCTGTTTTCAGGCCGCGCCGGCGTACTCGATCACCAATTGCACCGACACCAGCCCGTTCCAGACGTTTTGCTCCAGGCGATAGGCGGCCTGGATGCGTTCGGGCAGGCTCTCGTCATGGCCGAACCAGATGGCGTCAAAGCGCTGGTGGCCGCGCTCCAGCGAGAGCTTGAGGTGTTTTTCGCCCACCAGGCGCTGGTTGCGCACGGTGAATTCGTCCAGGAAAAGCGGGGCGGAGAAGCCGGCGCCCCAGACTTGCTGTTGCAGCAGCCCCGCCACCTCGGCGTTGGCGTAGCCGGTTTCGAGCGAACCGTCGGTTTCGATCAGGGGCTCGAAGCGGTCGCGGCCGGTGAGCTCGCGCACGGCGGCGTCGAACGCCGGGGCGAAGGCCTCAAAGCCGTCGCGGCCGAGGGTCAGGCCGGCGGCCATGGCGTGGCCGCCGAACTTGCGGATCAGGCCGGGATGGCGCTTGGACACCAGGTCCAGGGCGTCGCGCAGGTGGACGTCCGGGATGGAGCGGCCCGAGCCGCGGATTTCATCGTCGCCGGCCGGCGCGAAGGCGAGGGTGGGGCGCCAGAATTTTTCTTTCAGGCGCGAGGCCACCAGGCCGACCACGCCCTGGTGCCAGGAGGGGTCGAAGACGCAGACCGTGGCGCCGGCGACGGCGTCGGGAGCCTGCATGGCGGCCATGGCCTGCTCGCGCATTTCGGCCTCGATGCCGCGGCGCTCGCGGTTGATGTTGTCCAGCTCGCGGGCCATGGCCAGGGCCTGGTCTTCATCGTCGGTCGTCAGGCAGGCAATGCCCAGGCTCATGTCGGCCAGCCGGCCCGCCGCGTTGATGCGCGGGCCCAGGGCGAAGCCCAGGTCAAAGCCGTTGGCCGAGCGCGGCTCGCGGCCGGCCACGGCGAACAGGGCGCGTAATCCCGCCTGCATGCGCCCGGCGCGCATGCGCTGCAGGCCTTGCGTGACCAGCAGGCGGTTATTGGCGTCCAGCTTGACCACGTCGGCCACCGTGCCCAGCGCGACCAGGTCGGACAGCGCATCCAGGCGCGGGCCGCCATCGGGCGGGTAGACGCCGCGGCGGCGCAGCTCGGCGCGCAGGGCCAGCATCATGTAGAAGATCACGCCCACCCCGGCCAGGTTCTTGGACGGGAAGCCGCAGCCGGGCTGATTGGGATTGACGATGGCCAGCGCCTCGGGGAGGGTGTCGCCCGGCAGGTGATGGTCGGTGATGACCACGCCGATGCCGGCGGCGTTGGCCGCGGCCACGCCTTCGACGCTGGCGATGCCGTTGTCCACCGTGATGATGAGGTCGGGCTTGCCGGCCCGGTGGGCCACGGCCAGATCGACCACGGCCGGGGACAGGCCGTAGCCGGTCTCGAAGCGATTGGGCACCAGGAAATCGACGTTCGCGCCCATGGCCCACAGGGCGCGCAGGCCCACGGCGCAGGCGGTGGCGCCGTCGCAATCGTAGTCGGCGACGATCAGGAGGCGTTTGCCCGCCTGGATGGCGTCGGCCAAGACGGCGGCGGCATGCGCCGAGTGGGTCAGCGTGCCCGGGGGCAGCAGCGCCGGCCAGCCCATCTGGGTCTGGCCGGGTTCGGTCACGCCGCGCGCGGCCCAGAGCCGGGCGAGCAGGGGGTGGATGCCGGCGTTTTGCAGCGCCTGGCAGGCGGACAGGTCGGTATTGCGGACGGTTAGACGGGGTGTGACCACCAGGCGTTCCAATTGTGTTTGCGCGCGGGCAGCCATTTGAGCAGGCCCGGGCGGGGTTGGAGAGTGAGGCCGACGCTGCGGTCGCGGCCCAGCAGCGTCAATTCGAGCGGACGCAGGGCCTGGCCGCCGGCGTCGGCCAGCGGCTTGAGGCGCTCGCCGTCCAGCACGGACAGGGCGCGCAGCCAGCCGCCCCAATCGCCGGCGCGCGCCAGCGCGTCCAGCTCGGGGTAGACCTGGGCGCCATGCGGCGCGGGTGTCCAGGGCCGCGCGCCGCCATAGAGCCACAGCCCATTGATCGGCGGGACGCCCCGGGCCGCCCGGGCCTCGTTGACCGGGTGTTCGTACCAGGCCATCTGGATTTCGTTGAGCAGCCGCCGCCAGGGGCGGCTGGCGGCATCCTGGGCCCACCAATGCTGCAGCCGGTCGCCGGCGACCGCCAGCGGACTGGCCGGGCGGGGCGACAGGCCGGGCGGCAGGCGCAGCCGCCAGCGTTGCGGGCTGATGGGCTGGATGGCGAATTCGCCATCGGCCAGCAGCGGTTCGAGGGCCTCGAACAGGGCGGCGCTTTCGTCGGGCCGTATGTCCATCAGCCCGGGATCCAGCAAGGTTGCCGAATCCGTGCCCAGGGCCAGATGGACGAGTTCGCCGAGCCAGACGGCTTCGTCCCCGGTCCGGGCCTCGGCCAGGAGCGGACCCAGGCCCGCGCCCAGGGGGAGGCCGGGCTCGGGCTGGAAGCCGGCGGCGCGCAGCTGCCAGCCTTCATAGGCCGTACAGCCATGGCTTTGGAGGTCGAAGGCGGCCGGCCGGGCCCGGCCCAGCGCCAGCCAGCGGCTGAAGACAGGCGCGTGTTCGGGCAGGTGCCGGGCGAGTTCGCTGGCCACGGCGAGATCGGGCAAGGCGCCGGGAATCACGATGTGCATGGCCGGGATTGTAGTCCCGCCCGGCGGCAGAACAGACCGTCACATCCCGGCTTGCGGGGACGTGTCTTGGCGCGCGGGTTAATGCCATAATGCGCGGGTGCTGAAATTACCTTACGAACTCTGGATCGGCGCCCGCTATGCGGGCCTGGCCCGTCTGGGCCGGCGCGGCGGGCGCCGGGACCGCTTCATTTCCTTCATCGCGGCATCCTCCATGGCGGGGATCGCGCTCGGCGTCGCGGCGCTGATTGTCGTGCTTTCCGTGATGAACGGCTTCCAGAAAGAAGTGCGCGACCGCATGCTGTCGGTCCTGCCGCATATCGAACTCTATATCCCGGGCGCCTTGCCCGACCGCGTCCTGGCGCAATGGCGGCAGTTCGCCGATGCGGCGCGCCAGAATGCCGCGGTCAAGGGCGGCGCGCCCTTCGTGGCCGCCGGCGCCATGCTGGTGCGCGGGCAGTCGCTGCATGGCGTGCAGGTGCGCGGCATCGATCCGGCGCTGGAGGGCGAGGTTTCCGACCTGCCCAGGCAGATGGTGAGCGGGAAGTTATCCGATCTCGTGGCCGGCGGTTTCGGGGCGGTGCTGGGCAGCGATCTGGCCGACAGCATGGGCGTGAAGACGGGCGATACGGTGCTCATGCTGGCGCCCCAGGGTTCCATCAGCCCGGCCGGCTTCGCGCCGCGCATGCGCCAGTTCACCGTCGTGGGCACCTTCACTTCGGGCCACTACGAGTATGACTCCTCCCTGGTGTTCGTCGATGACGAAGACGCCGCCAAGGTGTTCCGCGACAGCGGCACGGCCGGCGTGAGGCTGCGCGTGGCCGATATGCAGCGCGCGCCCGAAGTGGCCGCCGAACTGACCCAGGTGCTGCCGCCCTATGTCATGGCCAGCGACTGGTCGCGCAACAACCGCACCTGGTTCGCCGCGGTGCAGACCGAAAAGCGCATGATGTTCCTTATCCTGGCGCTGATCGTGGCGGTGGCCGCCTTCAACCTGCTGTCCTCGCTGGTGATGGCCGTCAAGGACAAGCAATCCGACATCGCCATCCTGCGCACGCTGGGCGCCGGTCCGCGCGAAGTAGCGCGCATCTTCCTGGTGCAGGGCGCGCTGATCGGCGTGATCGGCACGCTGCTGGGCGTGGCCGGCGGCATCGCCATCGCCTACAACGTCCATATCATCGTGCCTTTCATCGAGCGCATGCTGGGCGTGCACTTCCTGCCGCGCGAGATTTATTTCATCAGCGCGCTGCCTTCCGATCCGCAGGCCGGCGACATCATCACCATAGGCGTAACCTCGCTGGTGCTGTCCCTGCTGGCCACGCTTTATCCGAGCTGGCGCGCCTCGCGCCTGCAACCGGCCCAGGTGTTGCGCCATGACTGATTCCCTCCAGCCGGCGCTGCGCGCCGAGCACCTGTCCAAGGTCTACGACGAAGGCCCGGCCCGCATCCAGGTGCTGGATGATGTGTCGCTGGCCGTGGCGCGCGGCGAAATGGTCGCCATCGTCGGCGCCTCCGGGTCGGGCAAGAGCACGCTGCTGCACATCCTGGGCCTCTTGGATGTGCCCAGCAGCGGCTCGGTCGTGGTCGATGGCACGCCAGCCGACGGCCTGTCCGAATCCCGCAAGAGCGCCTTGCGCAATCGCAGCCTGGGCTTTGTCTACCAGTTTCATCACCTGCTGCCGGAGTTCACGGCGCTGGACAATGTCGCCATGCCCCTGATCGTGCGCCGCGCCGATCGCGGGCAGGCCCGGGCCCAGGCGCGCGAGGTGCTGGCCCAGGTGGGGCTGGCCGCGCGCGAAGGCCATTATCCCGGCCAGTTGTCGGGCGGCGAGCGGCAGCGCGTGGCGCTGGCGCGGGCCCTGGTCACGCGCCCGGCCTGCGTGCTGGCCGACGAGCCCACCGGCAATCTGGATCGCCATACGGCGCATAATATGTTTGAGCTGCTCACGCGGGTCAACCGCGAGTCGGGCACGGCTTTTGCCATCGTCACGCACGATCCCGAGCTGGCCGCCCGCGCCGACCGGCAGCTCCATATGGAAAACGGACGCCTGCTGCCGGGTTGATCCTGGGCAGCCTGCCTGCCATGCTGATCGACACGCACTGCCACCTCGATGCCGCTGAATTCGACGCCGACCGCATGGCGGTGGCGCGGCAGGCCCGCGCCTCGGGGGTGGGGGCCATCGTCATCCCGGCGGTCGAGCGCGCAAATTTCGCCGTGGTGCGCGAGCTGGCCCATGCCATCGAGGGCGGCGCCTACGCCCTGGGCATCCATCCGCTGTATGTCGAGCGCGCCGGCGACGAGGACCTGGCCGCCTTGCGCCGGGCCGTCGAAGCCGCCTTGCCGGATCCGCGCTTCGTGGCCATCGGCGAGATCGGGCTGGACTTCTTCGTGCCCGCCATCGCCAGCGGCGCGCCGCGCGCGCGCCAGGAGGCTTTCTACGCCGCCCAGCTGGCCCTGGCCGCCGAATTCGGCCTGCCCGTGCTGCTGCATGTGCGCCGTTCGCAGGACATCCTGCTGAAGCATCTGCGCCGCCAGCGCGGCCAGCGCGGCGGCATCGCCCACGCTTTCAATGGCAGCGCCCAGCAGGCCCAGGCCTTCATCGACCTGGGCTTTGCCCTGGGCATGGGCGGGGCGATGACGTTCGCGCGCGCCCTGCAGATCCGGCGGCATGCCGCCGAGCTGGACCTCGATCATCTGGTGCTGGAGACCGATGCGCCGGATATCCCGCCCGCCTGGCTGCACGCGCCCGACCGGCGCAACACGCCCGGCCAGTTGCCCCGCATCGCCGCCGAGCTGGCGGCCTTGCGCGGCTGTCCGCTGGAGGAGGTCGGGCGCCGCACGACGGCCACCGCGCGCCGCGTGCTGCCGCGCCTGGGCGCCAGCCGCTGACCGGCGCGCCAGGGCGACCCGGAGGCTCGGGTATCATGGCCCACTTTCCTCTCTATCTCCTGTCTGTCGCATGCCGCAAATCGAATTCATGCTCGCCGAGGGCGTTTCCTATATCGAGATCAGCCAGTTGCTCAAGGCGACCGGCGTGGCCGACAGCGGGGGCGCGGGCAAGGCCCTGGTGGCCGAGGGACGGGTGCGCGTGGACGGCGTCGTCGAAACCCGCAAGACCGCCAAGATCCGCGAGGGCCAGGTCGTGAGCTGTGGCGATGCCCGCATCGTGCTGCGGGCTGGCCGATAGGGCGCCGCCATGAAACTCCAGATGTCCCGCAACTCCATCTTCGCCGTGCTGCTGCGTTCGCCGTGGTGGATGAGCGCCGGCGTGGCCTTGCTGTTCTGCCTGGGCGGCTTTGCCGTGCTGCCCAAGGATCTCGCGGTGATGGGCGTTTTCGTGGCCGTGCCGTTTGCGGCCATCTCCGTCGTGGCGGCCGTCCGCCAATGGAAGCAGCCGTCGCAGGCGCGTGTGCTGGCCGTGGCCGAAGCGGTGGCCGGCATGTCCTGGGCCGAGTTCGCCCGCACGGCCGAAGCCGGCTTTGCGCGCGACGGCTGCCAGGTCGAGCGACTGCAATTGCCTGGCGCGGATTTCTCGTTGCGCCGAAACGGAAACGAGGCGGTGGTCAGCGCGCGGCGCTGGAAGGCCGCCAGCGTGGGGGTCGAACCCTTGCGCGAACTCCAGTCCTTGCGCGAAAAGCGCGGCGCCCGCGAGGCCATTTTCATCGCCTTGGGCGAGGTCTCCGACAAGGCCTGGCACTACGCCAAGCTGCAAGACATTTCTCTCATGACCGCGCCTGAACTGGCCAAGCTGCTGCGCGACCAGAAGTTCTAGGCCCAGGCCGCCTTGCCAGACCGATGCGATGCATCGGTCTTTTTTTTGCCCGGCGCGATCGGCCTTGCTCTTGTTAGGAATATTCCTACGCATTCATAAGAATGCGTTGATTCCTGCGGTCCGATCCTATCGATACAGTTTCTCTCATGGTGTAGGACCGGTGCCGGAGCCATAGCCTTCGGATAGCACGGTCCTCGGACCGCACGGTGGTCGAACCGTACGGTCCTCTCCAGATATCTCCTTCCCATTTGCGATACGCAGGCCGCTCAAAAGCGGTCATGGCGAAGCTTTGCCTGCTTTCGCCGCGCGCCGAACGCTCAAGGAACAGCCATGAACAAGAACATCTATCGCGTAGTCTGGTCGCTGGCCCGGGGAGGCTGGGTGGTGGCGAGCGAGTGGGCACGCGCCAAGCGGGCGGCCCGCCAGCCTGCCCGCCGTGCGCGTGTCCGCGCCCGCCAGGCCGTGGCGGCGGCGGTGGCCGGCAGCCTTCTGGCGCAGCCGCCGCTGCTGGTGCTGGCCCAGGGCGCGCCCACCCTGGCGCCGGCGCGGGCCGCCGAGTCCGTTCAGGCCGCCGAGTCCGGGTCGGCCTGGAGCCGCAAACTGGCCGGCGAAATGCAATCGATGGCAGTGCGCCAGGGCGAGCGCCAGGCCGGCGCCCATCTGGACGGCGACTATCTCAAGCGCCAGGCGCAGTCCCAGTTCAATGACGTGCTGCAAAGCGGCGTGGACGCGGCGCGGCAATCGGGCCTGCCGTTTCTGCGGCAGCTGCAAGGCGGCCTGAACCACGATTTCGAATCCGGACGCACGTCCGTGGAGCTGAAAACGATAGACGAGCTGCATCGCGACGGCGCGGACACGGTGTTGCTGCAGCTGGGCGCGCACAATCAGAACGACCGTCCCACGGCCAATGTGGGCGCCGTCTATCGGCGCGAGGTCAATGATGGCCTGATGTTGGGCGCCAATGGCTTCCTGGATTATGAGTTCGGCAAGCAGCATTTGCGCGGCTCCGTCGGGGTGGAGGCGATCGCGCCGGAGTTCAGCCTGTACGGCAATGTGTATGCGCCGATTTCCGGCTGGAAAGCCGCCAAGCGGGATGACCGCCGCCAGGAGCGGCCGGCGTCGGGCGTGGACGTGGGGGGCAAGTACCGGCCGGCATGGGCGCCGGGCTTGAGCCTGTCCGCCGCGTATTTCCGTTGGAACGGCGCCAATGTGGACTACTACGACAATGGGCGTGTCCAGGATCGGGCCACGGGTTTCAAGTATGGGATCGAGTATCGTCCCGTGCCGCTGATCGGCCTGGGTGTGGAGCAGACCAAGGTGATCGGCGGCGGACGCGAAACCCGGGTGCAGCTGGGACTGTCCATCAATCTCTCGGAGCCGCTGTCCAAGCAGCTGCAGCGCGACACCTCGGGCGCGCCGGCCTTCTCGCTGGACGCCCAGCGGCATGCCCTGGTCGAGCGCGAGAACCGCATCGTGCTCAATACGCGCCGCAAGGAAATCATCCTGCCGCTGTCGGTGACGCAGCTGTCCACCCATCCTATCGACGGCCGGGTGACCGTCATTGGCCTGACGCAGCCGCGCGCCACGGTCGCGCTGCGCATGCCGGATGGATCGAGCGGCTCGGCCACGGCCGACGCGGCCGGGCGCTATACCTATACGTCCGCCACGGACCAGCCTTCGGGCAGCATCGTGCTGCGCGCCAGCAATGCCCAGGGCGACCAGAGCCGCGAGCTGACCCGGCCATATGTCGACGAGGTGGTGCTGGGCGATATGCAGGTCGTGGTGCTGGCCATGGCGCCGCAGCCGGCGGACCGCGCGCTCATGCTGTCGGGCAGGACGGAGCCCGGCATGGATGTGATGGTGCATTTTCCCAATGGCGAGTCCGTCGCGGCCAAATCCGACGCCGAGGGCCTGTTCCACACGCGCTCGCTGCGCGCGGTGGGGCAGGGAGAGGTCATGGTGCGGGCCATCGATCCCCAGACCCGCAAGGAGGCGCGCGCCGCGGCGCTGTACGTGCCGCCGGCCGTGGTCGCGCCCACGATAGACAAGATGACGACCGATGCGGCGAGCGGCCGGTTGACGGTGCAAGGGCAGGCGGAGCCGGGCAGCGAGCTGGAGCTGGTCTTTCCCGACGGCAGCCGCCAGCGCACGCGCATCGGCGCCGATGGCCGCTACGAACTGACTTCGGCGGCCGACGTGCCTTCGGGGCAAGTGCGCGCCTTGCGGGTCCCGGGACCCGGCGAGGAAGAGGTATCGGCCAGTCGTCCCTATGTGGACGCCACTGACAAGACGCCGCCGGCCGCGCCGGTCCTGGTCAGCGCCGTGCCGGCTGCCGATACCGGGCGTGTCACGGTCACCGGCAAGACGGAGCCGGGCGCGACGGTCGAGCTGGTGTTTCCGGACGGCTCGCGTGAGCGCGTCGTGGCGGGCGAGGACGGGGGGTTCCGCGCCACCTCTGAAAACGATATCCCCTCGGGCCCGATCCGTGCCGGCGCGACGGACGCCGCCGGCAACCAAGGACCGCAGGCTGTCCTGGACTATGCCGATACGGTGGACAAGACGGCGCCGGCCGCGCCCACCATCGTCTCGGCCGTGGCGGCCGCCGCCACGGGACGGGTCACGGTCGTGGGCAAGGCCGAGCCACACGCCGACGTGGAGGTGGTCTTCCCGGACGGCAGCATCGAGCGGGCGCGGGCCGACGCCGGCGGCAACTACCGCGCCACGTCGGCGGGCGATATCGAGTCCGGCCTCATCAAGGCGGCCGCCATCGATGCGGCGGGCAACCGTGGCCCGCAGGCCACCCATGCCTACGTCGACACCGTGGACAAGACCGCGCCGGGCGCGCCCAGCATCGACCAGGTTCAGACCCGCGCCGACAACGGCCAGGTGACGGTCGCGGGGATGGCCGAACCCCATGCCTCGGTGACGGTGACCTTTCCCGGAGGCGGCGCCGTGACGGTGCCCGCCGGCGCCGACGGCCGGTATCGCGCCGAGTCGCCTGGCGATATCGCCTCCGGCCGCATCATCGCCCAGGCGGCCGATGCCGCGGGCAATCGCAGTCCTCGAACCGAACGCCCCTATGTGGATGCCGTGGACAAGACCGCGCCGGGTGCGCCGACCATCGTCTCGGCCGTGGCCGAGCCCGCGACGGGCCGTGTGACGGTCGTGGGCCGGACGGAGCCCGACGTCCTGGTGGAAGTGGTTTTCCCGGACAACAGCATCCAGCGGACGCGGGCCGACGCCGGGGGCAACTACCGCGCCACGTCGGCGCGCGATATCGAGTCCGGCCCGATCAAGGCGGCCGCCACCGATGCGGCGGGCAACCGCAGCCCGCAGACCACCCACGCCTACGTGGACACGGTGGACAAGACCGCGCCGGCCGCGCCCAGCATCGTCACCGCCGTCGCCGATCCCGGCAACGGGCGGGTCACGGTGAGGGGCCAGGCCGAGGCGGGCGTCACGGTGACGGTGCGTTTCCCGGACGGCACGTCCAAGGCGGTGACGGCCGACGGCAGCGGCGGGTACACGGCGACCTCGGACCGCGATATCGATTCGGGCGACATCACCGCCCAGGCCGCCGACCGCGCCGGCAACACGAGCGGGGTGACCACGCATGCCTATCACGACAGCGTGGACGCGACGCCGCCGGGCGCGCCCAGCATCACGGCCGCCACGGCTGATCCCGCCAGCGGCCGGGTCACGGTGACCGGCCGGGCCGAAGCGGGCGTGACGGTGACGTTGCGCTTCCCGGATGGCACGTCCAAGACCACGACGGCCGCTGGCGATGGCAGCTACAGGGCCACGTCGGACCGCGATATCGATTCGGGCGACATCACCGCCCAGGCCGCCGACCGCGCCGGCAACAAGAGCGGCGTGACCACGCATGCCTACCAAGACCGGGTGGACGTGACGCCGCCGGCCGCGCCCGTCATCTCGGGCGTGACGACCGACAGCCGCACGGGCCGCGTGACGGTCTCCGGGCGCGCCGAGCCGCGGGTCGATGTCACCGTGGTGTTCACCGATGGCACGCGGCAGCGCGTGAAGGCGCGGGCCGACGGCGGCTTCGACGCGACCTCCGTCAACGATATTCCTTCGGGCACCCTCATGGCCACCGCGACGGATGCCGCCGGCAATCAGAGTCCGCCGGCGCGGCGCGCGTATGCGGATACGGTGGACAAGACGCCGCCGGGCCCGCCCACCATCGACCGCCTGGACACCAATCCCAGCAATGGCCTGGTGACCGCGAGCGGCAAGGCCGAGCCCCTGGCCCTGGTGGAAGTGGTTTTCTCCGACGGCAGCAAGCAATCGGCGCGTGCCGATCGCGGCGGCCGCTATGCCGTCACCTCTGCCCGGGACATCGGTTCAGGGGATATCCGCGCCGTGGCCAGGGACGACGCCGGCAATGCGAGCGCGCCGGCGGTCCGGCGCTATGACGACAGCTGGACGCCGACCCTGCCGCCCAGCGCCGTGCTGTTCGAGATACCGAGCAGGCAATACCTCTCCATCACCAAGTCACCGAACGCGGGGGGCAGGCTCTGGATGCTGTACCTGGATCCGAAGTATGCCGGCAAGGTCCAGGTGAGCGTGCGCGCGGTCAATGCGTCCAACGCCAATGCCCAGGTGGTGGCGCGTTATGTGGAGAGCAATATCGAGCAGACCGTCCGCTTCGATCCCTTCAAGCAGCGGGATGTCTTTGCCATTGGCTTCCACGATCAGATGCAGGGCAACAAGCCCGTGGCCAAGGTGCCCTCCGGGCGCTATCCCAATCTGCTGGAAGTCCGGGTGACGATTCCTGGCGAAGGTGTCTATCACCTGAAGCTGAACGTCGGCCTGTACGACTGACGTGATCCGGCTGGCTCGGTCCGGCAGTGGCCGCGCCAGCCCTGATCTTCCCGTAGGTCTGGTCTTTGTTCTTAGGAAATGTCCTACACGAGCCTAGGAATCAGGCGGCTTATTTCGTCCGACCTAATCGATAAAGTTCTCCCAAGTGCTCAGGGTCATGTAGTCGAAGTCCTCTGGATGCCAGTGACACAGCCTCTTTGAGCTCAATTTTCCCTTAATCGATAGTCGGCCGCTTCCAAGCAGCCAGGGCGTCGTTTTGCCTGCGATTTCCGGGCAGTGCGCCAAACACTCAAGGAACTTCCATGAACAAGAACATCTACCGCGTAGTCTGGTCATTGGTCCGTGGCGCCTGGGTCGTTGCTAGCGAATCGGCGCGCGCGGGCGGCAAGTCGGGCAGCCCGCGCCGCAGCCGCCAGCGCGCCCGCCGTGGCGTGGCCGCGATGGTGGGCGGCAGCATCCTGGCCCAGGCCTTGCTGCCCCTGGCGGCGCTGGCTCAGGGCGCGCCGACGCTGCGTCCGGCCCGGGCGGCGCAGGAGGCGCAACAGGATTCCGCCTTGGCGCGCAAGCTGGCCGCCCAGGCCGAGTCGCTTGCCCGGCGCCAGGCCGAGCGCGAGCCCGGCGCCCGCGTCGACAGCGATTATCTCAAGCGGGAAGCGCAGGCCCAGGTCAACGATGTCCTGCGCGATGGCGTGAACCTGGCTCGGGAAACCGGCTTGCCCTTTCTGCGCAATCTGCAAGGCGGCTTGAGCCACGACTTCCAGTCGGGCCGCACCTCGGTGCAACTGAACACGATCGACGAGGTCTACCGCTCCGGGCGCAACACCGGCCTGGTGCAGCTGGGGGCGCACAACCAGAACGACCGTCCCACGGCCAATGTGGGCGCGGTGTATCGCCGCGAGGTCAACGATGCGCTGATGGTGGGCGTCAACGGCTTCCTGGATTATGAATTCGGCAAGCAGCATCTGCGCGGCTCCGTCGGGGTGGAGGCGATCGCGCCGGAGTTCAGCCTGTACGGCAATGTGTATGCGCCGATTTCCGGCTGGAAGGGCGCCAAGCGCGATAACCGCCGCGAAGAAAAGCCCGCTTCGGGCATGGATGTGGGGGTCAGCTACCGTCCGGCGTTCGCGCCCGGGCTGAGCCTGAAGGCCTCGCATTTCCGCTGGAACGGCGCCCACGTGGACTACTTCGACAACGGCCGCACGCAGGCTGGCGCCAAGGGCTTCAAGGTCGGCGTGGAGTATCGCCCGGTGCCCCTGGTGAGCGTGGGTCTGGAGCAGACCAAGGTGATCGGCGGCGGCCGCGAAACCCGCGTGCAGCTGGGCCTGTCCATCAATCTCTCGGAGCCGCTGTCCAAGCAGCTGCAGCGCGACACCTCGGGCGCGCCGGCCTTCTCGCTGGACGCCCGCCGGCATGCCTTGGTCGAGCGCGAGAACCGCATCGTGCTCAATACGCGGCGCAAGCAAATCATCCTGCCGCTGGCCGTGAGCCAGGTTTCCACCCATCAGGCCGACGGCCGGGTGACGGTGATGGGCACGACCCAGCCGCGCGCGACGGTGACCGTGCGCATGCCCGACGGCACGATGGGCAGCGCCACGGCGGACGCCGCCGGCCGTTTTGTCTACACCTCCGCCGGCGATCAGCCCTCGGGCGTCATCGTCCTGCGTGCCCGCAACGCCGAGGGCGACAGCAGCCGCGAAGTGAGCCATCAGTACGTCGACGAGGTGGTGCTGGGCGATCTGCAGGTCGCGGTGACGGCGCTGGTGCCGCTGGCGGCCGATCGCACGCTGGAGGTGCAGGGCAAGACGGAGCCCAAGGTCGATATCAAGGTGTCCTTCCCCAATGGCGAGTCGGTGCTGGCCAAGGCGGATGACAAGGGCTTGTTCAAGGTGCGCTCGACGCGCGAGGTCGCGCAGGGCCAGGTGGTGGTGCAGGCCACGCATCCGCAGACGCACAAGGAAGCGAGCACGACCATGAACTACCAGCCGCCGGTGGTGCCGGCGCCGACGATCGACACGGTCACCACGCAGGCCGACAGCGGCCGCGTGACCGTGGCCGGCCGGGCGGAGCCGGGCGTGCAGGTCGATGTCCATTTCCCGGACGGCACCACCAAGACGGTCAATGCCGGCGCCGACGGCGCCTATACCGCGACCTCGGACGGCGATATGGTGGCGGGCGACATCCGTGTGCAGAGCACGGACAAGACGGGCGGCAAGAGCCCCGAAGCGACGCTCCCCTATGACGACGCCACGGACAAGACCGCGCCGGCCGCGCCCATCATCGCCACGGTGGCGACCGACGCCGCGAGCGGCCGCATCACGGTGACGGGCAAGGCCGAGCCGGGCGCCGAGGTGGTGGTCAGCTTCCCCGACGGCACGCGCAAGACGGTGACCGCCGGCGACGACGGCGGTTACACCGTGACTTCGGACGCCGACATGGTTGCGGGCGATATCCGCGTCCAGGCGACCGACAAGGCCGGCAACCCCAGCCCCGAGACCACCCGCAACTACGCGGACTCCACGGACAGGATGCCGCCGGCCGCGCCCACCATTGCCGATGTGGCGACCGACGCGAGCACCGGCCGCATCACGGTGAAGGGCAAGGCCGAGCCGGGCGCCGAGGTGGTGGTCAGCTTCCCGGACGGCACGCGCAAGACGGTGACCGCCGGCGACGACGGCGGGTATACCGTGACTTCGGATGGCGACATGGTCGCGGGCGATATCCGCGTCCTGGCGACCGACAAGGCCGGCAATCCCAGCCCCGAGACCACCCGCAACTACGCGGATGCCGCCGACAAGACCGCGCCGGCCGCGCCGACCATCGCCGATGTGGCGACCGACGCGACCTCTGGCCGCATCACGGTGAAGGGCAAGGCCGAGCCGGGCGCCGATGTGACGGTCAACTTCCCGGACAACACGCGCAAGACGGTCGTCGCCGCGGGCGATGGCGGGTATGCCGCGACCTCGGATGGCGACATGGTCGCGGGCGATATCCGTGTCCTGGCCACCGACAAGGCCGGCAACGCCAGCCCCGAGACCACCCGCAACTACGCGGATGCCGTGGACAAGACCGCGCCGGCCGCGCCCACGATCACCCATGTGGCGACCGATCCGTCGTCCGGCCAGGTGACTGTCACGGGTAAGGCCGAGGCGGGCGCCGAGGTGGCGGTTCGCTTCCCGGATGGCACGACGCTGAAGGTCAAGGCCGATGGCGCGGGCGTCTATACGGCGACGTCGGCCAATGATGTGCCGGCGGGTACGATCGGCGTGACGGCCACTGATCCGGCGGGTAACAAGAGCCCGGAAACCACGCAGGAATACGTCGATGCGGTGGACAAGAGCGCGCCGGCCGCGCCGACGATCACCCGCGTGACGACCGATACCTCCTCGGGTGTGGTGACGGTGGCCGGCACGGCAGATCCTGACAATGACGTGACGGTCCGTTTCCCCGATGGCGTGAGCAAGACCGTCAAGGCGGGCAAGGATGGCAGCTATTCGGTGACGTCGGATGATGACCTCTTTTCGGGCATCATCCAGGTGTCCGCCACGAATCCGGCGGGAAATGCCAGCCCCGAGGTGCAGAAAGACTACCGTGACGAATTCGTGCCGGCCATCGCGATCACGCAGATCGACACCAATCCGAAGAACGGCATCATCACCGTCTCGGGCAAGGCCCAGCCCAACACCGATGTTGTGCTGCGTTTCCCCGGCGGCGACGAAGAGCGGACGCGGACGCAGGGCGATGGCACTTTCCGTGTTTCCTCGCCCATGGATGTCCCGGGCGGCGTTGTGTCGCTGGTCACGGACGTCAATGGCGTACCCACTGTCGTGGCGAAGCGCAACTATGCGGACAAGTTCACGAAGGGCGGCCAAGATTTCAACTATCTCATGTTTTTTGAGCAGAAGTTCCACGGCGTTGCCACCTCCGACACCTCCGCGGTCCTTCTTGCTGTTCCGCAGTCCTACTACTCGGGCGGCACGCCCGCGGTCAAAATCCTGACGAGCGCGGATGACAGTGAGTTTGCCAAGCGGGCGGCGGCCGCCTTCCGCGTCCAGGTGGTGCGATCGAACGACTGGCGGAGGCTGTACGACATCCGGGTGAGCTGGCCCAAGGGCACGTTCTCTGCGGCGGATGTGGGCAAGCGTGCCAACCTCAAGGTCAAAGTGTTCGACAAGGGCACGGGCAAGCACATGTTCCTGCTGGCGCCGATATCTTTTGACTACTGAGCACAGGAAGACCCGCGCGGCGATGATGGCTAGCGCCGCGCGGTCCGCCGCTTCGGTCATGCGCCGGCTAGCGCTTCCCGCCGCCAGGCGGCCAGCCAGGTAGTTCCACGAAGTCATGCGGAGATACACCTAGGGCCCTGGCGGGTGCGTGCAGGCCGCAGACTCGAGCTTTGTGTCCTGGAGCGGCGGTAGTGTGGCGTAGGCGCCTGGCGATCAGAGGGGGGATGGGCTGGCTGGCGCTCTTGGCTGTCTTGCTTGCGCTGGGGCGCGGCGCCTCCTGGGACAGCGGCCTGCTGGCCAGCGAGCATGACAACCAGATCTTTGTCTTGCCGCTGACCGTCGCCAGCCTGGCGCAAGGCGACGCGGCCGGGCGGACATTCATGGCCCGGCTTGATGCCTCGCGGCCGCCTGGTGTTCCGCCCCAGGTGCGCGTGAACTGGCGGGCGCTGCCGGGCGGCAAGGTGCCCGAGCTCGTGCCGGGCCAGCGTTGGCGCATGGCGCTGGTGTTGCGGCGGCCTTATGGTCCGGCCAATCCGCATGGCCCGCACTGGGAGCGGCGCCTGCATGCCGAAGGCGTGGGCGCCACGGCATCGGTGCGCGGCCGGCCGCAGCTGCTGGCCCCGCCCCGGGGCCACGCGCTGGAGCGCGCGCGGCATCGCCTGCGCGCCAGATTGGCCGAGGTCCTGGGCGAGCGTTCTTATGCGGGCGTCATCACGGCCCTGGTCATGGGGGACCAGCAGTCGGTGCGCCCCGAAGACTGGCGGGTCTTCAACCGCAGCGGCATCACGCATCTGGTGTCGATCAGCGGGCTGCATGTGACCATGCTCTCGGGGCTGGCCGCGGCGGTGGCGCGCTGGGTATGGCCGCGCGTGCGCTGGCGCGGACGCTATCTGGCCGAGCGCTGGGCGGCGCAGCGCGCGGCCGCCATCGCGGCGGTGGCCGTGGCGCTTGGCTATTGCCTATTGGCTGGCTGGAGCGTGCCGACCCGCCGCACCTTCTTTATGCTGGCCGTGGTGGCCTGGGCCTTGCAGGCGCGCCTGTCGTTCAGGCCGGTCACGGTCTTGCTGCTGGCCGCGATGGCCGTCGTGGTGCTCGACCCCTGGGCGGTGATGACGCCGGGCTTCTGGCTGTCTTTCGGGGCGGTGGCGATTCTGATGCGCGTGGTCTTGACGCCGCGGTCGGGCGACAGGCGCCAGCGCCTGCGGGCGGCGGCCTGGGATTTCTGCCGTACCCAGATGGCGGTGACACTGGGCCTGCTGCCCTTGCTGGCCTTCTGGGTGGGCGAAGTGTCGCTGGTATCGCCCCTGGCCAATGCGGTGGCCATACCGTGGGTCAGCCTGTGGGTGACCCCTTTGGCCTTGCTCACGGGCCTGCTGGCCAGCCTGCCCGGCGGGCTGGCCGACGGTCTGGCGGGCGGCCTGGGCGTGGCGGCGCACGAGAGTTTCGCCTGGCTGATGCGGGCGCTGTCCTGGCTGGTGCAATGGCCTTGGGCCACGCTGCCCGTGGCGGCATCGCCCTTATGGGTCTTGCTGCTGGCCTTGGCGGGCGTGGCCTGGGCCCTGCAGGGCTGGGGTTGGCCGGCGCGCTGGGTGGGGTGGCTGTGCGTCCTGCCCATGCTGGCCTGGCGTCCGGAGCGTCCGGCCGAGGGCGAGTGGCGCCTGACCGCGTTGGATGTCGGGCAGGGCACGGCGGTCGTGCTCGAGACCGCCCGCCACGTCCTGCTGTATGACGCCGGGCCGCGCCACTATCGCTCCTGGGATGCGGGGGAGCGGCTGGTGCTGCCTTATCTGCGGGCGCGCGGCATCACCCGCCTGGACCACCTGGTGGTGTCGCATGCCGATATGGACCATGCCGGCGGCCTGCTCAGCGTATTGTCGGCCTTGCCGGTGGCGCAGTCCTGGGCGTCTTTCGCCTTGCCGGCCTGGCTGGCGCGCGAGCGGCGTCTGCGCGAGCGCGATGGCGAGGCCTTGCCCGCCGTATTGCCCTTGCCGGCGCGCCAGCACGAGTGCCGCGCCGGCCTGGGCTGGGAAATGGACGGCGTGCGTCTGCGCTTTCTGCACCCATCGGGCGAGCGGGCGCTCTGGCCCAAGGGCAATAATGCGCGCAGCTGCGTCTTGCTGATCGAGGGCCGCTCGCAGCGGGCCTTGCTGCCGGGCGATGTGGCGGCCGCGCAGGAAAGAGACTGGGCGCCCAGCCTGCCCGCTGTCGAGGTGGTGCTGGCGCCGCATCATGGTTCGGCCGGCTCCTCCAGCCCGGCGCTGGTGGCCGCCGCCCAGGCCCGCCACATCATTGTCCAGGCCGGCCGCTTCAGCCGCTTCGGGCATCCGGCGGCGGCGGCCGTGCGGCGCTGGGAGCGCGCGGGCGCCCATGTCTGGCGCAGCGACCGCGATGGCGCGGTGGTGGTGGAGTCGGGCGCCCGCCTGCGCGTCAGCGGCTGGCGGCATGAGCGCTGGGACGGCTTTGTGCCTTGACTGGCCTTATGATTCGAGCACAGCCTGGACTGGCCGTGGCGGCGGCGCGCTACCTAGAATGGGCGCACGCTTTTATCCTGCCGCAACCATGAGCCGACGTCACGCTTTCATCCTGCTTGTGCTGGTCGCCATCTGCTGGGGGTTGAACTGGCCCTTCGGCAAAATGCTGCTCGAAGACCTGCCGCCCTTGTGGATAGTCCTGCTGCGCTCGGCGCTGGGCACGGTCGCCTTGTTCCTGCTGTGCCTGGCGCGGCGGCGGCTGGTGTGGCCGCGTCGGGGCGATTGGCCGGTGATCGCTTCGGTCGGCGTCTTGCACATGACGGCGTTCTCGGCCCTGGTGAGCGTGGGCTTGAGCCAGGTGAGCGCGGGGCGGTCGGTTCTGCTGGCCTATACGACACCGCTGTGGGTGCTGCCGCTGGCCGCCGTGGCGTTGCGCGAGCGGCCCACCCGAGGGCAATGGCTGGGGGCGGCGCTGGCCTTGGCGGGCCTGCTGGTGCTGTTTCAGCCGGCCGGTTTCGATTGGCGCGACGGCGCTGCCTGGCGCGGCAATGTCCTGATCCTGCTGGGCGCCATGTGCTGGGCCGGCAGCATTGTCTATATCCGGGCGCACCGCTGGCTGACGCCGCCTTTCGAGCTCACCTTCTGGCAGGCCTTGCTGGCGACCCTGCTGCTGTTGCCCATCACGCTGGCGCTGGAAGGCCCGGCGCGCTTTGCCGTGAGCGCGCGGGATTTCGGCCTGCTGCTTTATGGCGGGGTGTTTGCCATCGCGGTGGCCTATTGGGCGCTGACCACGGTCAATCGCGCGATCCCTTCGGGGCTGACCTCGCTGGGCCTGTTGCTGGTGCCGGTGGTGGGCATCCTCGGTTCGACGCTGTTGCTGGGCGAACGGCCGGGACCGGAGCTGGCCGTCGCCGCGCTGTGCATCATCTCCGGCGTGGTGGTCAGTCTTTGGGCAAGGCCGTCCGGGCGGGGGTAAGATGGACCTCAATATGTTTCCCGTCTACAGGGCCCGTCATGTCAGAACCGCGTCTGGATTCCGTCACCTGCGTCAGTCCGGCAGGGTTTCATCGCATGGCCTATTGGGAGTGGGGCGATCCTGACAATGCGCGCGTGCTGGTGTGCGTGCATGGCCTGACGCGCAACGGCCGGGATTTCGACCATCTGGCCCGGCGCCTGTCGGCGCGCTATCGCGTGGTGTGCCCGGATGTCGTGGGACGCGGGCAGTCGGATTGGCTGACCAATCCCATGCACTACACCATTGCCCAATATGCTTCGGACATGATGACCTTGCTGGCCCGTCTGCAGCCGGCTTCCCTGGCCTGGGTGGGCACTTCCATGGGCGGGCTGATCGGGCTGGGCCTGGCCGGCGCCCTGGGTCTGGCGCGCCAGGCTCACGCCGCGCAGACCCATGCGGGCGCGCCCTTGCCCGCCGCGCAAGACCTGCGCTTTGACCGCATCGTATTGAACGACGTGGGCCCGCGCCTGCAGCGCGGGGCGCTGGACCGCATTTGCGAGAACGTCGGCGCGCCGGGGATTTTCAACACCTTTGACGAAGCCGTGCAGGCCACCAAGCTGGCCTGCGCCACCTTCGGGCCGCACAGCGAGGCGCATTGGCAGGAGTTGGCCGACCACAGCTATGTGCGCGAGGGCCAGCACTGGATCAAGCGCTACGACCTCAATATCGCGCTGGCGCTGGCCGCCCAGGCCAGCCCGCAGGCTTATGAGGCCGGCGAGCGCCTGCTCTGGCATGCCTATGAAGGGCTGGATTGCCCCATCCTGGTGTTGCGCGGCGAGCAATCGGATCTGTTGACCGAGGCCACCGTCCAGGAGATGCGCCAGCGCAATCCGCGCACGCAGGAGGTGGTGTTTCCCGGGGTCGGGCATGCGCCTACGTTGATGACGCCGGAACAGATCGCGCCCGTCGCCCGCTTTCTGGAGGCGGATTGACAGAACAGGGACGGACGGTATTTTCCAGCCGCTTCGGCCAGGCCTACAATAGCCGCATGGACAGCGCCCGCCTCAATATCGATTTGCATTGCCACTCCACGGTGTCCGACGGCATGCTGCCGCCGGCCGAGGTGGCCCGCCGCGCGCGCGCCAATGGGGTGGACGTCTGGGCCCTGACCGACCATGACGAAGTGGGCGGCCAGGACGAGGCCCGCGTCGCGGCCGCCGAAGTCGGGCTGCGTTATTTCACGGGCGCCGAGATCTCGGTGACCTGGGCCGGGCAGACGGTGCATATCGTGGGGCTGTGCTTTGACGATAAAGACCACACCCTGGTCGAGGGCCTGCGCAAGACGCGCGCCGGCCGCGCCGGCCGCGCGCTGCGGATAGGCGAGCGCCTGGCGGCGCTGGGCATGCCCGGCGCCTATGAGGGCGCCCTGCCTTTTGCCGGCAATCCCGAGCTCATCAGCCGCACGCATTTTGCGCGCTACCTGGTCGAGGCGGGCTATTGCCCCGATGTGCAGACGGTATTCAATAAATACCTGGGCGACGACTGCCCCGGGCACGAGCCCATGCAATGGGCCACCCTGGCCGAGGCCGTGGGCTGGATACGCGGGGCGGGCGGCCGCGCCGTGATCGCGCATCCCGGCCGCTACAAATACACGCCCTTGCAGTTCGCGGCGCTGTTCGACGAGTTTCTGCAGCTCGGCGGCGAGGGCATCGAGGTGGTGACTGGCAGCCATACCGCGCAAGAAGCCGCGCACTACGCGGGCGTGGCCCGGCGTTATGGTTTCCTGGCCTCGCGCGGCTCGGACTTTCACAGCGTGCGCGAGAGCAAGGCCGACCTGGGCCGCCTGCCTCCCCTGCCGGACGACCTGAAGCCGGTCTGGCACGACTGGCTCTGAGCCTTCCCTCCTGACCCGGCGCCCGGCTGGCGCCTCATACGCAGCGGTTTTGCCATGAACAAGGCTTTTGTCAAAGAATCCGATCGCGACGACGACGAGGATGTGCCTCAGGCGCAGGCATTGCCGGCGGGCACGCGCAACTACATGACGCCGGAGGGGTATGCGCGTCTGCGCGACGAACTGGCCCACTTGATGAATGTCGAGCGGCCCAGCGTGGTGCAGGTGGTTTCCTGGGCGGCGTCCAACGGCGACCGCTCCGAGAACGGCGATTATCTCTATGGCAAGAAGCGGCTGCGTGAAATCGACCGGCGCATGCGTTTCCTGACCAAGCGGCTGGACATCGCCGAGGTGGTCGATGCCTCGCAGCAGCCCAACCGCGACCAGGTGTTTTTCGGCGCCACCGTGGTCTATGCCGACAAGGCTGGCGAGGAACACACGGTGACCATCGTCGGCGTGGACGAGGCCGAGCCCCTGGCGGGCAAGATCAGCTGGATCTCGCCCGTGGCGCGCGCCCTCATCAAGGCCCGCGAGGGCGACACCGTGGTCCTGCGCACGCCGGGCGGGGTGGAGGAGCTCGATATCCTGGAGGTCCGCTATCCGGACTGACAGCGGCGCGGGCAAAGAAACGGGCGCTGGCTTGTGGCCAGCGCCCGTGGTTTGGAAGGGTTATGACGCCCCTGCCTTGCGTCGGTGGCATGCGCCACCGCTTCCCCCTTGGGCTGCTGCTTATTTCTTACGGTTGGCGATGGACTTCTCGGCCATGTTGACGAGGTCTTCGCCGATCTGTTTTTTCCATTTGTCGTAGACGGCCTTGGTGGCGGCCACGAAGGCGGCGTGCTGGCCGGCATCCAGGCTGGTGACGGTCACGCCATGGCCCTCGATCTCCTTGAGCAGGGAGGGATCTTGCGGCGTGACGCCCTTGCGGGCGATGACGATCTGCTGCTTGGCCGAATCCAGCGCCGCCTGGCGCACGATGTCGCGGTCCTTCTCGCTCCATGAGTTCCAGACGTCGCGGTTGACCACGTAGATGAGCGGATCGGCCACGTAGTTCCACAGCGTCAGATACTTCTGGCCCACAGTGTAGAGCTTGGAGCCGGTATAAATCGACAGGGGGTTTTCCTGACCATCGACCGCGCCGCTGGCCAGCGCCGGCTGGGCGTCGGCCCAGCTCATCTGGGTGGGATTGGCGCCCAGCGCCGTGAAGGTGTCGATGTACAGCGGCGAACCCACCACGCGCAGCTTCATGCCCTTCATGTCGGCCGGCGCCTTGATCTCACGCTTGGAGTTCGAGAGCTGGCGGTAGCCGTTTTCGCCCCAGGCCAGCGGCACGACGCCGGCCTTGTCGATGTACTTGAACATCTCCTTGCCCACGTCGCCCTGGACCAGCGCGTCGATGGCGGCATAGTCCGGCATCAGGAAGGGCAGGGAGAACAGATTGAGCTGCTTGACCTGGGGCGACCAGTTGATGGTCGAGCCCACGGCCATGTCGATCACGCCCTGGCGGATGGCGGTGAACTCGCGGGTCTGGTCGCCCTGCACGAGCGAGGTGCCCGGATACACCTTGATGTTGATGCGGCCCTGGGTGCGCTCGCGCACCAGGTTGGCCCAGATCTCGGCGCCCTGGCCCCAGGGGAAGGTGGTGCCCACCACGATGGACAGTTTGTATTCCGGCTTATAGGTCTGCGCCTGGGCCTGGGGCAGGGCCAGGGTGGTGGCGGCCAACAGGGCCGCGCCGAACAGTCTGGATAGCTTCATGGTGTCTCCTCCGTTTGTGCTTGCTTTGTTATGGGGCCGGGCCTAATAGCCCAGCCGATGCGGCAACCAGAGTGCCAGTTGCGGATAGGCCAGCACCGCGATCAGCACGGCCATCATCCCGGCCAGCAGCCACAGCACCCAGGGCACGGTCGATTCCATGGGCACGCGCGCGATGCGGCAGGACACCATGAGGTTGACGGCCAGCGGGGGCGTGAACTGGCCCAGCGCCACCTTCAGGGTCAGGATGACGCCGAACCATACCGGATCCCAGCCGTAGGCGTTGGCGATGGGCATGAGCAGCGGCACGAAGATCAGGAAGATGGAGATGCCGTCCAGGAACATGCCCACCGTCATCAGCAGCACGATCAGGAGCGCCAGCACGCCATACTCGCCCAGGCCGGAATTGACGATGGCATGGGTGATGGGATCGATGACGCTCAGGGTGGACAGGGCCCAGGCGAAGATGCCGGCCAGCGTGACCACCATCATGATGACGGCCGACAGCTCGGCGGCCTCGCGCAGGATGGGAAACAGATCGCGGACCGTGATCGTGCGGTGCACGCACATGCCCACGAACAGGCCATAGAAGACCGCGACCACGGCGGCTTCGGTCGGCGTGAACCAGCCCATGCGCATGCCGCCCAGGATGAGGACGGGCGCGGCCAGGCCCCAGAGCGCTTCGCGCAGGCTGGCCCAGAAGGGCGGGCGGGGCAGCCTGGCCTCCAGGTGGCCCATGCCATGTTTGCGCGCCATCCACACGGCCGGGATGATGAGCGCGAAGCCGGCCAGGATGCCGGGCACCATGCCGGCGGCGAACAGCGCCGGCACCGAGGCCTGGGGCACCAGCACCGAATAGATGATGAAGGCCACCGAAGGCGGGATGAGGATGTCGGTGGCCGCGCCGGCCGCGACCACGGCGGCCGAATAGGGCTTGGGATAGCCCGCGCGCGACATGGCGGCGATCATGACCGCGCCCACGGCGGCCGCGCAGGCCGGCCCCGAGCCGGAGATCCCGCCCAGGAACATCGCCACGAAGATCGAGATCATGGGCAGCATGCCCGGACCCCGGCCGACGATGGCGGTGGCGAAATCCACCAGCCGCTTGGCCACGCCCGAGCGGTCGAAAATCGAGCCGACCAGCACGAACATCGGAATGGCCAGCAGCGGATACTTGGCCAGGCCGGCGTAGAAGTTCTGCGGCACGGCCAGCAGGCCGAACCAGGCGACATCGGTATTGGACAGCGCGATGGCGGCCGTGCCGGCCAGGCCCAGGGCCACGCCCACGGGCACGCCGATGACCATCAGGCCGATGAAGACGAGAAACAGCAGCGCCGCGATCATTGGCCGGCCTCCGGGCGGCTGCGCGCCAGGCGGATCAGCGATCCCAGCACGCGCAGCGTGATGCCGGCCGCGAAAATGGGCAGCCAGATGGAGTACCACCAGGTCGGCACGCCGATGGCGGGCGAGGTTTCCTCGAAGCGGAACTCGTCATAGACCAGGCGGGTCGACAGCACGGTGAGCAGGACAAAGAAAGCCAGCACGCAGGCGTTGGAGATCAGGCCCAGGATGCGCTGGCGCCGCGGCGTGCCGTTATCGGCGATGATCTCGATACGGATGTGGTGGTTACGCACAAAGGCCAGGCTGCCGCCGGCCATGGTCAGCACGATCAGCAGGAAGACGGAGATCTCTTCGGTCCAGGCGAATGACTGGTCGGTCAGATAGCGGACCACGACATTGGCGAAGGTGATCAGGGCCAGGGCGGCCAGTAGGATGACGGCCAGCCAGTCCTCGATGGCGAGAGGAACTTTGACCGGGGGATCGGTTTCCGTGGGGATGATGGGTTCGAGCGGCTCTTCTTGGGGGCGTTGCATCACGAACTGCGGCAAAGGCTGATGAACAGCTCTGATAGGTAAAGGGGAGGCTGCATCCTACCGTCGGGAAATCGCCGCATGTCTTCGTGTTTTCCCGCGGTGCGGGGCGATTGCAACATGCTGCAGAGCAATAATTCGCGCTTACGCCAGCCTGAAAGTCGCGAATAAGCGCAGGATGTGCCCCATTGGGGTGCATGAGAGGGCGCGGGTTTATTGCGATGCAGCATGCCGCTTGCGGCCCCAATGGGTGATTTTGTAACAACTGCGGCCGGCGGGCGCTTCGGGCCGGAAATGAGCTTCCTTGGGGTTTGGTCCGGGTTTACCCCGCCAAGCAGGTAAAATCACGGTTTGTTCCTCTTTCTTCCCTACGGCGCCCGCATCGTGTCCCTTGTCCAGCATTTGCCCGGTTCCTCCGTCCTGTCCTCGTTTCGCCGTGAGCGGCTTCTCGCGCAACTGAAAAAGGCCGGTCTGCCGGTGGCGGACGTATCCGCCCGCTACGAACATTTCGTGCAAACCGACAAGGCCTTGTCCGCCGAGCAGCAGGCCCATCTCGTCCAGCTGCTGGACTACGGCACGCCGGCCGCCGGCGAGCCGGGCGCCAAGAGCCTGGCGCTGCTGGTCATCCCGCGCCTGGGCACGATTTCGCCCTGGGCGAGCAAGGCCACCGACATCGCGCACAACTGCGGCCTGGACAGCGTGCACCGCATCGAGCGCGGCGTGCGCTACTTCATCACGCCCGAGCGCGGCCTGCTGGGCAGCAAGTCTTTCGATCCCGACATGCTGGCGCGCGCGGCCGACTGCCTGCATGACCGCATGACCGAGACCGTGGTGCAGGGCGATTTCGACGGCCAGGCGCTGTTCACGCCCCTGGCCGGCAAGCCCATGCGCACCGTGGCCGTCAAGGCCGAGGGGCGGGCCGCGCTGGAAGCGGCCAACAAAAGCCTGGGCCTGGCCCTGTCCGAAGACGAAATCGATTATCTGGCCAAGGCCTTCGGCGACCTGGACCGCGATCCCACCGACGTGGAGCTGATGATGTTCGCGCAGGCCAACAGCGAACACTGCCGCCACAAGATCTTCAATGCCGAGTGGGTCATCGATGGCCAGGCGCAGCCCAATACGCTGTTCGGCATGATCCGCGCCACGCACAAGGCCCAGCCCCAAGGCACGGTGGTGGCCTATTCCGACAACGCGGCCATCATGGAAGGCGGCCCCGCGCAGCGTTTCCAGGCGGGCGTGCCGGGCGTGGCCGGCGAGGGCGCCGAGGCCGCGCGCTATGTGCGCCGCGACACCGTCGTGCACACCCTCATGAAGGTCGAGACGCATAATCACCCGACCGCCATCGCGCCCTTCCCGGGCGCGGCGACCGGCGCGGGCGGCGAGATCCGCGACGAAGGCGCCACCGGGCGCGGTTCCAAGCCCAAGGCCGGCCTGACGGGCTTCACGGTGTCGCACCTGCGCTTTGACGACGCGCTGCAGCCCTGGGAAGCCGATCATCACGGCCTGCCGGACCGCATCGCCTCGCCGCTGTCCATCATGATCGACGGGCCCATCGGCGGCGCGGCCTTCAACAATGAATTCGGCCGGCCCAATCTGCTGGGCTATTTCCGCAGCTTCGAGCAGACCGCCGGCGGCACGCGCTGGGGCTATCACAAGCCCATCATGATCGCGGGCGGCCTGGGCAGCATCGACGCCGGCCTGACGCACAAGGATCCGCTGCCGCCGGGCGCCTTGTTGGTGCAACTGGGCGGGCCGGGCTTTCGCATCGGCATGGGCGGCGGCGCCGCCTCCAGCATGAGCGTGGGCAGCAACTCGGCCGAGCTGGATTTCGATTCCGTACAGCGCGGCAACCCCGAGCTGGAGCGCCGCGCCCAGGAGGTCATCGACCGCTGCTGGCAGCAGGGCGAGGCCAACCCCATCCTGGCCATCCACGACGTGGGCGCCGGCGGCCTGTCCAATGCCTTCCCCGAACTGGTCAACGACGCCGGCCGCGGCGCGATCTTCGACCTCAAGCGCGTGCCGCTGGAGGAGTCCGGCCTGTCGCCGGCCGAGATCTGGAGCAATGAATCGCAGGAGCGCTATGTGCTGGCCATCCTGCCGCGGGACCTGGCGCGCTTCGAGGCCATCGCCCAGCGCGAGCGCTGCCCCTATGCGGTCGT
This sequence comes from Bordetella pseudohinzii, assembly GCF_000657795.2. Lineage (GTDB taxonomy): Bacteria > Pseudomonadota > Gammaproteobacteria > Burkholderiales > Burkholderiaceae_B > Bordetella > Bordetella pseudohinzii. The sequence goes on along the minus strand of NZ_JHEP02000001.1, from coordinate 408,178 downwards.
GGGCGTGGCGACCGAGGCGCGCCAGCTGCGCGTGGTCGACGGCGAAGGCCTGCCCGGTCTGGACACCGTGCGCGCGCAGGGCGCCGACGAAGTGCGTCCGGTCGATGTGCCCATTGACGTGATCCTGGGCAAGCCGCCGCGCATGACGCGCGACGTGCAGCGCCTGCCGGGCGTCTCGGCGCCCCTGGACCTGGCCGGCATCGACCTGACCGAAGCCGCCTATCGCGTGCTGCGCCATCCCACCGTGGCCAACAAGAATTTCCTCATCACCATCGGCGACCGCACCGTGGGCGGCCTGTCCAGCCGCGACCAGATGGTCGGGCCCTGGCAGATCCCCGTGGCCGACGCCGCCGTGACGCTGGCCGATTACGAAGGCTTCCGCGGCGAGGCCATGTCCATGGGCGAGCGCACGCCGCTGGCCATGCTGGACGCGCCGGCCTCGGGCCGTATGGCCGTGGCCGAGGCGCTCACCAACCTGGTGTCGGCCGATGTGGCCCGCCTGGAGGACATCAAGCTGTCGGCCAACTGGATGGCTGCCTGCGGCGTGGCCGGCCAGGACGCGGCGCTGTATGACACCGTCTCGGCCGTGAGCGAGCTTTGCCAGGCCGTGGGCCTGTCCATTCCGGTGGGCAAGGATTCGCTGTCCATGAAGACCACCTGGACCGAGGGCGGCGAGTCGCGCCAGGTCGTCGCGCCCGTGTCGCTCATCGTGACCGCCTTCTCGCCCGTGGGCGATGTGCGCGCCAGCCTGACGCCGCAGCTGCGCGGCGATGCCGGCGACAGCGTGCTGATCTTCATCGACTTGGGCCGCGGACGCCACCGCATGGGCGGCTCCATCCTGGCGCAGGTCTACAACCAGGTCGGCGAGACGGTGCCCGACATCGACCAGCCGCAAGACCTGCGCGCCTTCTTCGTGACCATCCGCACCCTGGCCGAGGCCGGCACCATCCTGGCGTATCACGACCGCTCCGACGGCGGCCTGTTCGCCACCGTGGCCGAAATGGCGTTCGCCGGCCGCACCGGCGTGTCGATCAACCTCGACATGCTGACCTTCGATCCGCAGTCGGCCGATTGGGGCGATTACAAGATCCGTCCCGAGCAGGTGGCCGTGCAGCGCGATGAGCTCACGCTCAAGGCCCTGTTCTCCGAAGAAGCCGGCGCCGTCATCCAGGTGCCGGCCTCGGAGCGCGACGCCGTCATGCAGGTGCTGCGCGGCGCGGGCCTGTCGGCCCACTCGCATGTCATCGGCGGGCTGAACGCCAGCGACGAGATCGAATTCTTCCGCGACGGCAAGAAGATCTGGGGCCAGCCGCGCGCCGAACTGGGCCGCGCCTGGAGCGAGGTCAGCTACCGCATCATGGCGCGCCGCGACAACCCGGCCTGCGCCCAGGCCGAACTCGATGTCTGGAATGACACCACCGATCCCGGCCTGTCGCCGCGCGTGGCCTTCGACCCGCAGGAAGATGTGGCCGCGCCCTTCATCGCCACCGGCAAGCGTCCGCGCGTGGCCATCCTGCGCGAGCAGGGCTGCAACAGCCAGGTGGAAATGGCCTGGGCTTTCGACACCTCGGGCTTCGAGGCCGTGGACGTGCACATGACCGACCTGCTGTCGGGCCGCATCGACCTGGCCGGCATGCAGGGCCTGGTGGCCGTGGGCGGCTTCAGCTACGGCGACGTGCTGGGCGCCGGCGAAGGCTGGGCGCGCACGATACGCTTCAACAGCAAGCTGTCGGATCAGTTTGCCGCCTACTTCGCCCGCCCCGACACCTTCGCCCTGGGCGTGTGCAACGGCTGCCAGATGATGGCCGCCCTGGCGCCCATGATCCCCGGCGCGGAATTCTGGCCGCGTTTTACGCGCAACCAATCCGAGAAGTACGAAGCCCGCCTGTCGCTGGTCGAGGTGCAGGCCTCGCCGTCCATCTTCTTTGCCGGCATGGAAGGCGCGCGCATCCCGGTGGCGGTGGCGCATGGCGAAGGCTATGCCGACTTCTCGCAGCAGGGCGATGCCAGCCGCGTGCTGGCCGCCGCGCGCTATATCGACAACCGCGGCGCGCCGACCGAAGCCTATCCCTTCAACCCCAACGGCAGCCCGCAAGGCCTGACCTCGGTGACCACGGCCGATGGCCGCTTCACCGTGCTGATGCCGCACCCCGAGCGCGTGACCCGCAATGTCATGATGTCCTGGGCGCCGGCGCAATGGGGCGAGAAGGACAGCGGCGGCGCCTATACGCCGTGGATGCGTTTCTTCCGCAATGCGCGGGTGTGGCTGGGCTGATCACGCTCTGACACATCGAATGAATCAGCCGCCTTCGGGCGGCTGATTCGTCTAGGCCCGGCTTATCTATCAACCCTTGCGCAATTGCGTGAACTTTTTCGCCGCCGCCGCGCAGACGGTCCGGATAGAGTCGACAGGAGTATCGGCCACCACCGTTCCCTTGGCCTGAACGGCATTTGCCTGGATCTTGGCGAGAGTGGCCTGAGCTTCGATATTGCCATCCATCAACTGCTCGGTATAAGCGGCGGAAAAAAAACGTGGCTCGCCGCCAGCGCGAGCCTGCCGGTTGTTATCCCAGGCCGCGACGGCGAAGCCTGTGCGTATGCCTTGGTATATGCGGTCGGCCGTGCTTTTTTTCATGCCGACCTGGATCATGCTTACATACATCACCGCATCGGCTTCGTCGCGGCTGCAGGGCTGCTCCCAATAAAGGTAGTCATGCAGTATGGCGGGGGCCAGTGTGTCTTCATGGGGCGACTGCCACCACCACAGCATCTTCGGAATACTCGCCAGGTCAGTCAGAAAGCCGGCCGGTACGCTCATGCTGTTCACAGCATCGGCTGAAAATCGCAGCGCATGCGAGGTCATGAAGACTGGCGGGTCACTAATGGCCAACTGTGTCACGCTGGGCCGACCCACCGACACGCAGCTGGCTATCACGCAGGCCGCGGCCATTGCGACCAGCAGATGCAGGGCTCGGCGTGCCTGCGGACGCATGGATGTTGTCAGGTTCATAGGAAAACCTTGAATGCTGCCGAAACGATGAGGGCGATCAATCCGTTGACGAACTGGTCCAGGGCGACTTTGGCCAGACCTTTTTGTTTCAGGGACATTAATTCGGCCAAGTCCCGCTTGCTTCTTACCAGCCAATCGAAGTCGTCACGGCTGAGCTCGCCCAGGGCCAGCAGGCGGCTCCAGCGTTCCAGATCCTGGCGAGACTTCTGTACGAAGGCCCGCGCGTCCGCCGTGGCCGCCTGCCTGAGTGCCGACCAGCTGTGCTCCGCATATTCGATGATGTCCTTGTCCAGCGATTCAAGAAACTGCTCGAACGTAGCCATGGTGCGCCTCGCTATTTGTCTTTCCCGGTGTCGGGTTTGCGCTTGCCGCTTTCCAGCTCGATGATCTGATCGAATTGGTCGGAAATGACGCCCTTGGACTCACGCACCGAGGCCGGGCTGAGTTTCTTCTGGCTCTGCCAGCGGGCCAACAGGCCCCCGATTGCATGACGCGAGGGATCGATCAGGATGGCCCATTGGCGCGTGATTTCGTCATTCTTGGGTCGGCCCTTGGCGTACTCATAGGCCTTGGCCAGATTTAATCGCAGGGCTTCAGCTTCCTTGGCATGCTGTGCATAGGGCTCGCCGGCCTTGTCAATGAGGAGCAGGGATTCGGCCTTCAGAGCGGTGGCCTGTTCGTATGCCTTTTGATTGAAGACATCAATGGAGCTGCATGCCACGAGCAGCAGGCAAGCGATTACCACCAGGCAGCCCCTACGCATTATTTTCATAATGGTTCCTGATGTTTTTAAATGTTAATTAAAGCTAGGTCAGCTGGCCGGATGCGACCATAGGGACTAACCAGGAGAAAAAGGGCGTCGGGCGTCCTGATCAACGGGAGCGACGTCGAAACGGGGCGCAGAGTTTGAGGCATAAAATACGGCTTTCGCCCTACGCCGCTCCCAACAGGAGAACCCCCCATGAACGCCCGTGTACCCGACGACGCCCTGCCGCCCACCCTGGATCCGAAAGCCTTGCAGGCCTTCGTCGATGACAAGTGGGATACGGAAATCATCCCCGCGCTCACCGATTACATCGCCATCCCGGCCAAGAGCCCGGCCTTTGATGCCGACTGGGAAAAAAACGCCTATATCGAGCGTGTGGTGCGCGACGCCGCGCAATGGGTGGAGGCGCAGAAGGTTGCCGGCATGACGCTGGAGGTGGTGCGCCTGCCGGGCCGCACGCCGGTCATTTTTTTCGACGTGCCGGCCACGCGCAAGGACAACGGCGATACGGTGCTGCTCTACGGCCACCTGGACAAGCAGCCGGAGTTCTCGGGCTGGCGCTCGGACCTGGGCCCCTGGACGCCCAAGTATGAAAACGGCAAGCTCTACGGCCGGGGCGGCGCCGACGACGGCTACGCCATCTATGCGTCGCTGACCGCCATCATGGCGCTGGACAAGCAGGGCGTGCCGCGTCCGCGTTGCGTGGGCATCGTCGAGACCTGTGAAGAATCGGGCAGCTACGATCTGCTGCCCTATGTGGATGCCTTGCGCGACCGCCTGGGCAATGTGGCCCTGGTGGTCTGCCTGGATTCGGGCGCGGGCAATTATGACCAGCTGTGGATGACGACCTCGCTGCGCGGCATGGTGGCCGGCACGCTGGAAGTGCAGGTGCTCGACGAAGGCGTGCACTCGGGCGACTCCAGCGGCGTGGTGCCTTCCAGCTTCCGCATCCTGCGCCATCTGCTCGACCGCCTGGAGGACAGCGGCACGGGCCGCCTGCTGCCGCAAAGCCTGCATTGCGAAATCCCCGCCGACCGCGTTGAACAGGTCAAGGCCACGGCCCAGATCCTGGGCGATGAGGTGTGGCGCCGCTTTCCCTGGAGCTGCGGCGCCGAGGCCGGCTTCGTGCTGCCCATGACCACCGATCCCGAACAGGCCCTGCTCAACCGCACCTGGCGCCCGACGCTGTCGGTGACCGGCGCCGAGGGCTTGCCTCCCCTGTCCAGCGCGGGCAATGTGCTGCGCCCGCGCACGGCGTTCAAGCTGTCGCTGCGCCTGCCGCCGCTGATCGACGCGGTGGCCGCCTCGCAGGAGATCAAGGCGCTCTTGGAGGCCGACTCGCCCTATAACGCCAAGGTCATTTTCCATGCCAACGAGGGCGCGGCCACCGGCTGGAACGCGCCGTCCACGGCGGACTGGCTGTCCAAGGCGCTGGACGCCGCTTCGCAGGACTACTATGGCGCGCCCTGCGGCTATATCGGCCAGGGCGGCACCATCCCGCTCATGAGCATGCTGCAAAAAGGCTTCCCCAAGGCGCAGTTCATGGTCTGCGGCGTGCTGGGTCCCAAGTCCAATGCGCACGGCCCGAACGAGTTCCTGCATGTGCCTTACGGCAAGAAACTGACCGCCGCCGTGGCCCAGACCATGGCCGCCATGCCCCTGGCCTGAGGTTCGCATGATTCTGCAATCTTCCGCCGCCCAGGCCGTCGCCGACGAGGTCCGCCGCTGGGTGGACCGCGCGGTCATCGGGCTGAACCTCTGTCCTTTCGCCAAGGCCGTGCAGATCAAGGGCCAGGTGCGTTATGCCGTGAGCGACGCCACCGACGCCGAAGGCGTGCTGCAAGACCTCGAAGCCGAGCTCATGCTGCTGTCCGAAGCCGACCCCGAGGCCGTCGACACGACGCTGCTCATCCTGCCCGAGGCCTTGCCGGACTTCTATGATTTCAATGATTTCGAAGCGCTGTCGGAGCGGCTGCTAAAGCGCATGCGGCTGGTGGGCGAGCTGCAGGTCGCCACTTTCCATCCGCGGTTCCAGTTTGCCGAGACCGAGCCGGACGACATCGAAAACTACACCAATCGTTCGCCTTATCCCATCCTGCATCTGCTGCGCGAAGACAGCATAGACCGCGCGGTCGAGGCCTTTCCGGACGCGGCCGAGATCTACGAGAAGAACATCGCGACCCTGCGCGAGCTGGGCCACGAGGGATGGCAGCGCCTGATGGACGAGACGCCCGGCAAGGACGGGCGCTGACACGGCCCGTCAGGGCGCCAGAATGGCCGCGCGCTGGTCGCCGCGGCGCTTGATGAGGGCCTGGTACTGGCCCAGCCTTTGCTCGCGCGCGGCCGCCATGTCCGCGCGGCAGGACGTCAGCGCGATCTCGCCCCAGGTCAGGCGCCAGGCGTCGTTGTCGCGGCCGGCCATGTCGGCATAGACGGCGCAATCGGCCTCGGCGAAGGTCTGCCATTTGGCCTGGTCGCCGGCAAGGCTGTCGGCCTCGTCGTCGGCCAGCGTCTCGCGCAAGGCTTCGTAGCGCGCCTGCAGGGCGGCCTGGCGTTCGGCCAGCGCGGTCTGGGCGCAGACCAGGGCCTGGTAGCTTGCCTCCGACAGCGGCGCGGCGCAATCATGGGCCCGCGCGGGCAGGCTCGTCAGGGAGAGGGCGGCAGCGGCCAGCGGCGCGGCGGCGCGCAGAAACATCGTCATGGGTGGGATCAGAGGTCGGCGGGGACGGTGAAGCGCTCGCGCAATTGCGGCAGGCCCACGCGGTCGAGGATCTCATTGAGGCGCTGGGCGGCCTTGCGGCGGGGCCGATCGGCCTTGCGCTGCGCGATGATGAGCTCGTTTTTCATGGAGTGCTCCCAGCCTACCAGCTCGGTCACGCTGACCTGGTAGCCGTGGGCCTCCAGCTGCAGGCAGCGCAGCACATTGGTGAGCTGGCTGCCGAATTCGCGGGTGTGCAGGGGATGGCGCCAGAGCTCGGCCATGGGGTCGCCCAGGGCCGCCGCCTTGTGCTGGCGCAGGGCCGAGGCCACCTCGGCCTGGCAACAGGGCACCAGCACGATGTGGTCGGCGCGCTTGACCAGGGCGAAGCGGATGGCATCGTCGGTCGCGGTATCGCAGGCGTGCAGCGCGGTGACCACATCGATGGTCTCGGGCAAAAGCGGCGAGACGATGGACTCGGCCACCGACAGGTTGAGGAAGGACATGCCCGTGAAGCCGGCGCGGCGCGCCAGGTCCTGCGAGCTTTGCACCAGGGCCTCGCGCGTCTCGATGCCGTAGATGTGCGAGTCGTCGGCCAGCTGCTTGAAATACAGGTCGTAGAGGATGAAGCCCAGATAGGACTTGCCCGCGCCGTGATCGGCCAGGGTGACGCGGCCGCGACGCGACTTCACCTCGGCCAGCAAGGGCTCGATGAACTGGAACAGATGGTAGACCTGCTTGAGCTTGCGCCGGCTGTCCTGGTTCATCTTGCCGTCGCGGGTCAGGATGTGCAGGGCCTTGAGCAGTTCGACCGACTGGTCGGGGCGGATATCGTAAGTCTTGGACATCGGTGCAACAGGGGGCGGGGCCGCCAAAACCGCAGTTTACCGAAAACCGGGCAAGCCACGGGCCTGCCCGGGCCCTGGTCGGGCGTCGGCCGATATCAAGCCGGCGGAAACACCGGTTCGCCCAGGTTGAGCATCAGGCGGTTGGCCCAGGCGAAGATGGCGTCGGCGTGGATCAGGTCCAGGATCTCGCCTTCGGACAGGCCGACATCCTTGAGCGCCTGGATATCGGCCGCGTCCAGGGCGGCGGGATGCTCGGTGATCTTGACCGAGAAGGCGGCGATGGCCCGCTCGCGTTCGCTGGTGCCGGCGCTGCGCGGGTCCTCGAAAACCTCGGCGATCACATCATTGCGCTTGGCCAGCTGCTCGAAGCGTTGCGCATGGACGGAGGCGCAGTACACGCAGCCATTGATGCGCGAGACCACGGTGGCGCCCAATTCGCGCTCGGCGCGCGACAGCCCGCCGGGAGCGTACATGATGGCGTTGAAGGCCGTGGAGCGCTGGCGCAGGATCTCCGGCTGGTGGATAAGAAAGAGGTAGTAGTCGGAGGTCTTGGCCTTGGGATGGCTTTCCTCCAGCACCGCGATCTGCTCGGGCGTGGCCTGCTCGACTTTCACCGTGTCCAGCCAGGCTTTCCATTCCAGGCTCTCATTGGTGAAGCCATGGGCTTTGATGGGCGTCGTCATGCGGCTTGCTCCAGCGATTTCATGGCCTTCAGGCCGGCCACCAGGCGCACCTGGTACGACAGAAAGGCGATCAATTGGGATAGCGCGACCACGGCGGGCGTGGACAGGCCGGCGGCCGGCAGCGTCTTGAGCGCGGCCTCATCGCCTTCGACCGGTTTTTCGATCAGCTTGCGCGTGAATTCGAGGATGGTGGCCAGGCGCGGCGTGCCGGCTGGCCGGCCATCGCGCACGGCGTCCAGCACGGCGGCGTCGGCGCCCTCGGCCTGGAGGCGTTCCAGATAATAGGCGGCCAGCTCGGGCGCCGGCGTCAGGCGGCAGGCATACACCGCCACGGCCAGGCGCTCGACCAGGGGCAGGCCGGGCAGGGCGGGATCGAACAGGGCCTGCAGGCTGCCCTGGGTGGCGGCCACGACTTTCTCGCGCTGGTGGCGCACGGCGTGCAGGGCGTCGCCGTCGGCCAGGCCGACCAATTGGTCTATCAGGTCTTGCGTAGGCATCAGGCATCTCCTTGGGCGCGCGCGGCCACGGCATCATGCAGGAATTGAAGCACCCCCGCCCAGGAGGCCTCGTCGGCCCGGGCGTTGTCGCGGGGATTGCCGCCGCTGGTGCTGATCATGCCCGAGACGGGATGGGCATAGACCATCTGCGTGGTCGGCACATAGGGGAAGACAATGAGGTGACCGCCGTCCTGGAAGTCCAGCCAGCGCACCTCGTGGGGGTGGCCGACTTCGGCCAGCTTGTCGCGCACCATGCCCGAGTACAGCGAAGACGGCCAGGAGCCGTCATCGGTGGCCGACAGCAGCATGACCGGGCCCTGGATGCGCTCGACCGGGATGCGGGCGCGAGCGACGGCCTCGGGGTCCTGCAAGGCGGTGAGGATGGCGCGTTCGTGGCGATGCGGCGCGGGGCCTTCGTCAAACGGCTTCCAGCTGGCCGTGCGGTTGTTTTCCCAGACATGGGGCAGGGGCTTGCCGCCCAATAGCCAGGTCGGGCCTTCGCGGCCGATCTTGGGGTCGGCGGCATTCTGCCCGCTGTGCACCACGGCGCCGGGCACATAGGCCACCACGGCCGAGACTTCCTCGGGGAAGGTCGCGCCCAGCAGGAGCACCAGTTCGCCGCCGCGCGACTGGCCGCTGATGGCGACGAAGCCGTGCGCCGGCCTGACTTCGCGGCGCAGCCATTGCAGGCCGCGCTGGAAGTACTCCAGCGGCGTGTTGGAGATGTAGTCGGACAACCCGGGCGCCTTGAAATACCCCAGCGCGAAGGCGGCGTAGCCATGCGAGGCATAGAGGGCGGCGCGCGGTTCGTTGATGCCGCCGCCCGAGCCGTTCAGGATCATCACGGCCGGATGCGGGCCGGGACCGGCGGGCAGGTAGAGCGTGCCCACCAGGCCGTCCTCACGGACTTCGCGGCGGGTCACGCCGGGGCCGGCCAGGCGCTGCACGAAGCGGCCCGAAGCGCGGGCGGCCTCGCTGACGGCCTCGACCTCGGTGCTCAGGGCTTCGGTGACGGGCTGGTTGAAGGTCTCGCGGCGGCCGGCCACATCCGGCACTTGCGACCAGATCAAGCCCATGGGCGAGAGGCCTTCATAGCTGCCGCCCGTGGCGGCGTCGCGGGCCGGATCCACCGTGCCCTGGGCGTCGGCCACGAAGCGCGCCTCGGCGCGCCAGGTCACGCCGGCGCGCGCGGTCGCCGTCGACAGCCGGACTTCGGCGCCGGGCCGGGCGCCGCGCACCACGATGCGCCGCGGCACATCGATGAGCGCGTCGGCCGGCTCGATGGTGAGGGTGAGCGCGGACATTACTTGGCGTCCTTGCTGACCATCTGCGCGGCGGTGCGGTCGCTGGTCATGGGTTCGACCTTCAGGCCCTTGCGCGCGGCCCAGATGTTCTTGTAGTGATAGAGCGGGATGATGCCCACGTCGTCGCTGACGATCCTGGCCGAGTCGCGCAGGATGGCTTCACGCTTGGCCACGTCGAACTCCGAGGTCGAGGCGTCCAGGGCCGCGTCCACCTTGGGGTTGCTGTAATGGCCCCAGTTGGAGGCGCCCAGGCCTTTTTGCGGCGACACGGTGGCCAGGATATTGACCAGGGCATAGCTGGCTTCGCCCGTGCCATTGCCCCAGGCCAGCATGCTCACCGCATACTCGTTCTTGTTGGCGCGGCCCGAGTACACCGCCCATGGCACGACCTCGACCTGGGTCTTGATGCCGATGCGCGTCCAGAACTGGGCCACCGCCTGGGCCGTTTCCGGGCCTTGCGGGTAGCGGTCATTGGGCACGTGCATGGTCAGCTTGAAGCCCTCCGGAAAACCGGCTTCGGCCAGCAGTTTCTTGGCCTGGGCCGCATCGTAGGGGATATTCTTGATCTCGGGGTTGTAGCCGAAGGTGCCCTTGGGCATCCACTGATTGGCCTCGGTGGCCGCGTCCTGCAGGATGCGGTCGGTGATGGCCTGGCGGTTGATCGCCAGGTTCATGGCCCGGCGCACGCGCACGTCCAGCAGCGGGTTCTTGTCCAGCGGCTTGCCGGCGTTGTCCGCGATGAAGGGATTGGGCGCGGGATTGAAATTGGGCTGCAGCAGCATGACGCGCAGGCCGTCATACGGGAAGACGGAGATATTGGGCGCTTTCTTGAGCTTGTCCAGATCCGACACCGAGACCTTGTCGATCACGTCCACATCGCCGGCCAACAGCGCCGCGGTGCGCGCGGCCGCGTTGTTGATGTAGCGGTAATTGACCTTGTCCCAGATCTGCTTGCCGCCCCAATAGGCGTCATTGCGCGTCATGACCACGCGGTCGCCCGGCGTATACGAGACGAATTTGTAGGGGCCGGTGCCGACCATGGCCTTGCCCGAGTTGTAGTCTTCGGTGGTCGATTTCTCGCCCACGTGCTTGCTCACCACGTGCACCGAGGCGAGATTCAGGGGCAGGTCGGGATTGGGCGCCTTGGTCTTGACCACGAAGGTCAGCGGATCCGGCGCGCTCATGGATTCGATGGTGCGCAGGTAGCCGGCGTAGGTGGCCACGCTGCCCGGCACGGCGCGCGCGCGGGTGTAGGAGTAGATCAGGTCGTCGGCCGTGAAGGGCGTGCCGTCCTGCCATTTGACGCCGGGGCGCAGCTTGAACTCCCAGGTGGTGTTGTCCAGCGGCTTCCAGGACAGCGCCAGGCCGGGCTGCAGCTTGTTCCACTTGTTTTCGACCAGCAGGTCCCAGAAATGCAGGGCCACCGAACGGTCGCCGGCGTGGTTGTTGAGCTGCGGATCCAGCGAGGACAGCGGATCGGCGAAACCGATGGACAGCGTCTCGGCCGAGACGGGGGCGGCGGCGCCCACGAGGGCGGCGGCAAGGGTGGTGAGGAGCAGTCGTTTCATGGTGCGAAGTCCTGATGAGGTCGTTGAAGGCTAGCTGCCGTCGTTCAGGTGACAGGCGCTCAGGTGGTTGATGGCGATGCCCTTCAGGCGAGGCGCTTCGGTCTTGCAGCGCGGCATGGCATGCGGGCAGCGGGGATGGAAATGACAGCCGGAGGGCGGCGCCAAGGGGCTGGGAATCTCGCCCTTGATGGCGGTGAAGGTCTTGTGGCGCGCGTCCAGGCGCGGGATTTCGGCCAGCAGCGCCTGCGTATAGGGATGGTTGGCGCGGCGGAACACCTCCTCCACGGGCGCGGACTCGACCACCCGGCCCAGGTACATGATGATGACGCGGTCCGAAACGTGCTCGACCACGCCCAGGTCATGGCTGATGAAGAGATAGGTCAGCTTGAGTTCGGCGCGCAGATCCATGAAGAGATTGAGGATCTGGGCCTGGATGGAGACATCCAGGGCCGCCACCGCTTCGTCGCAGACCAGCATGTCGGGCCGCACGGCCAGGGCGCGCGCGATGCCGATGCGCTGGCGCTGCCCGCCCGAGAACTGGTGCGGATAACGCTGGCGCAGGGCCGGATCCAGGCCGGCGCGCCGCAGCTGCTCGCTCACATAGTCATCAAAGCCGGCGCGGTCCACCAGGCCGTGGATGCGGGCGGCCTCGCCCACGATCTCATCGACGCGCAGACGCGGATTGAGGCTGGCGTAGGGGTCCTGGAAGATCATCTGCACCTTGAGGCGGGCGCGATGCGCCTGCTCCGGGCTCATTTCCGAAGCCAGGCGGCCATTGACGCGCACCTCGCCCTCGGTGGGCGGCATGAGGCCGGCGGCAATGCGGCCCAGGGTGGACTTGCCGCAGCCGGATTCGCCCACCAGGCCCACGACTTCGCCGGGGCGCACGAGCAGGTCCACGTCGTCGACGGCGCGGGTGACGGCCGGCGGCTTGGCCAGGCCCAGGGACCGCAGGGCGCGCGAGACGGCGGTGTCGGGGCGCTCGCCAAAGCGCTTGCTGACGCCGCGCAGATTGATCAGCGGGGGATGCTGCGAGGCGCTCATGCCGCCACCTCCAGCGCCGGGTGAAAGCAGCGCACCAGGTGTTGCGGCCGGGGCGAGGACAGCGGCGGCCGCTGGCTACAGGCGCCCGAGGCGCGCGGGCAGCGCGCGGCGAAGGCGCAGCCTTGGGGCAGGGCGAGCAGGTTGGGAGTCATGCCGGGAATCTGGCGCAGCCGCTGGCCGCGCACATTGTTGCTGGGCAGGCTGCCGATCAGGCCCGCCGTATAGGGGTGCATGGGCGCATCGAGCACCGCGTCCACCGGACCATGCTCGACGATGCGGCCGGCGTACATCACGGCCACCTCGTCGGCCAGGCCGGCCACCACCGATAGATCGTGGGTGATCCAGATCAGGCTGGTGCCGTGCTGGCGCGCGAGTTTCTGCACCTCGGAGAGGATCTGGGCCTGGATGGTGACGTCCAGCGCCGTGGTCGGCTCGTCGGCGATGATGAGGTCGGGCCGGTGCAGCATGGCGATGGCGATGGCCACGCGCTGGCGCATGCCGCCCGAGAGCTGGTGCGGATAGGCCAGCAGCCTTTCTTCGGGGCTGGGGATGCCCATCATGCCCAGGGTCTCGCGGGCGCGCTCGCGCGCCTGGGCATGGCTGACGCGGCTGTGGGCGCGCACGGCCTCTATCATCTGCGCATCGACGCGCAGCACCGGATTGAGCGTCATCATCGGATCCTGGAAGATCATGGCGATCCGATTGCCCTGCAGCTGGCGCAGCTCGCGCGGGCGCATCCGGGTGAGCTCGCGGCCCTGGAAGAGGATGCTGCCGTCGACCACGCGGCCGGGCGGGTCCACCAGGCCCATGATGGAAAAGCCGGTGACCGATTTGCCGGAGCCGGACTCGCCCACCAGGCCGAGTATCTTGCCGCGCTCCAGCCGGAAAGACACATCGTCCACGGCGGGCAGGATGCCGGCGCGGGTCTGGAACTGGGTGCGCAGATTGCGCACCTCCAGCGTGACCGGCGCCTGGGATGGCGTGGCGCGGGTCATCGGTGCGTCCTCGGGTTGAGCACATCGCGCAGGCGGTCGCCCACCAGGTTGATGGCCACGATGGTGACCAGCAGCGCGATGCCGGGATAGAAACTGATCCAGTACTGGCCCGACAGCATGGTCTGGTAGCCATTGGCGATCAACAGCCCCAGCGACGGTTCGGTGACCGGCACGCCCAGGCCCAGGAAGCTCAAGGTGGCCTCCAGCGTGATGGCGCGCGCGATCTGCAGCGTACCGATCACGATGAGCGGCGGCAGGCAGTTGGGCAGGATGTGGCGCAGCATGATGCGCCAATTGGGGATGTCCAGGCAGCGGGCGGCCTCGACATATTCGCGCCGCCGTTCGACCAGGGCCTGGCCGCGCGCGGTGCGGGCGTAATAAGCCCACTCCAGGATCACCAGGGTCAGCACCACATTGCCCACGCCCTTGCCGAGGTAGGCGAGGATCATCATCGCCACCAGGATGGACGGGAAGGACAGGATGAGATCGACCAGCCGCATGATGAGGGTGTCGGTCTTGCCGCCGGCGTAGGCGGCCAGCAGGCCCAGCAGCGTGCCGATCATCGCGGCGATGAGGGCCGAACCCACGCCCACCATGAGGCTGATGCGCAGGCCATACAGGATGCCGGAGTACAGGTCGCGGCCCTGGCCGTCGGTGCCCAGCCAATAGGTGTAGCTGCCCATGCCGTTGGGCGAGCCGGGCGGCAGGCGCGCGTCCAGCACGTCCAGCTGCAGCAGGTCGTAAGGGTTTTGCGGCGTGATCCAGGGCGCCAGCGCCGCGGCCAGGATGAGCAGCACCGTCGCCGCCAGTCCCAGCACCGCCGTCTTGGAGGCGAAGAATTCGGCCGCATGGCGGCGCCAGGGAGATTCGCGCTTGAGCTCGGGGGCGAGCGTCTGGCTCATTGCGCGCCCTCCAGCCTGACCCGCGGGTCCAGCACTTTGTACAGAATGTCCACGATGAGATTGAGCAGCACGAAGAGGCACACCACCACCACGAGGTAGGCGACGATGACGGGGCGGTCCAGCGCGTTGATGCTGTCCAGGATGAGCTTGCCGGCGCCCGGCCAGGAGAAGATGCTCTCGGTGACGACCGCGAAGGCGATGGTCGAACCCAGCTCCAGGCCCAGCACCGTGACCAGCGGGATCATGGTGTTGCGCAGGATGTGCACGAGGACCACGCGCATCGGCGACAAACCCTTGGCGCGCGCGAATTTGACGAAGTCCTGCGGCATGACTTCGCGCACGCCCGCCCGGGTCAGGCGGATCACCAGCGAGATCTTGAACAGCGACAGATTCAGGGCCGGCAGGATGAGGTGGCGCAGGCCGTCGGCCGTCAGCCAGGACCATTGCATGCCCAGCAGCGGCACGGTCTGGCCGCGGCCGCTGGCCGGCAGCCAGCCCAGCGACACGCTGAAGGCCATGATGAGCATCAGGCCCACCCAGAAGGTCGGCAGCGAAAAGCCCACGATGCTGCCCGTCATGATGGCCTTGGACAGCGGATGCTCGGGAAACAGGCCGGCGAACAGCCCCAGCGGCACGCCCAGCGCCACGGCCAGCAGCAAGGCGGCGATGGCCAGCTCCAGGGTGGCCGGCAGGCGTTGCAGGATGAGTTCCACGGCCGGGATGTTGTAGACAAAGCTGTTGCCCAGGTTGCCGTGCAGCGCGCCGTTCAGAAAGCCCAGGTACTGGCGCCACAGGGGCTGGTCCAGGCCAAGTTCGGCGATGATGCGGGCGCGGTCCACCTGGTCGACGTCCTGGCCGATCAGGATGTCCACCGGATTGCCGATGGCGTGCAGGCCGATGAAGACGATGAGCGTCATCAGCAGCACCACGACCACCGCCTGGGCCAGGCGGCGCAAGAGCCAGAACATCATGGGCGGGCTCCCGGCGGCGGGGCCACGGTCCATTCGTCGCCGAAGACCTCGGGTTCGGCATAGGCCTGCATATTGGCGAAATGCGCTTCCACATCCTCGGCATAGAACTGGCCGGCGATGCCCTGGGCCAGGCGGCGCGCGCCGTCGCTGACCGCCGGAATGTCGCCGGACACGCTGCCGTGCGACAGGGCCGCCGGGTAGCAGAAGCAGTGCACGCGGGCCAGACCCGGACAGGCTCCGGGCGTTTTTTCCTGGAACTCGAAGACCGGGCCCAGGTCGGGCGAGTCGTGCAGCTCCTGGTCTTCTTCGCCCGGCGCGGGCCGGTAGCGGTCGCCCCAGAGGCGGATATGCGGCGCGATGGCGGCGAACTCCGGACGGGCCTGCCAGTCCAGCTTGAAGCCGGTGGAGAAGATCACGAAATCCACGGCGAAAACGCCCTTGGGCGTGGCGAGGCGGATCTCGCGGCCGTCGGCCTGCACGTCCAGAATGGGGCAGCCCAGGTTGAAGCGCGCATTGGGGTGGCGCGAGACGCGCAGCGTGCTGCCGCGCGGCGGCGGCACCTGCTGGCTGTTGATGTAGTGGCGGAAGCGCCACTTCCAGTCCTCGGGCAGCGTCAGATGGCCATGGGTCAGGCCCGGGTTGCCGGCGCCCTTGCCCTTGTTCACGCGCGGAATATCGTCGCGGCGGATAAGCAGGTCCACGCTGGCCGCGCCGGCTTCGAGCGCGGTGGCCGCGCTGTCCATGGCCGAAGCGCCGGCGCCGATCACGGCCACGCGCTGGCCCGCCAGGCTGGCGTAGTCCATCTCATCGGAAGAGTGCGCCCAGCGCGCGCGCGGCAGGCGCTGCGCGAAAGCCGGCACCGAGGGGCCGCCCAGGCCGTCGCGGCCGGTGGCCAGCACCACATGGCGCGCCAGCACGGTCTGCGCGCCGGCCGGCGTCCGCACGGCCAGTTCGACCACGCCGTCGGCGCGCGGCAGCACGGCGGTCACATGATGATCGTTGCGCACATCGAGCGCCAGCACGCGGCGGTACCAGCGCAGATAGTCCATCCATTGCAGCCGCGGAATCTTGTCCAGGGCCTCCCAGGCCGTCAGGCCGAACTGGGCCTCGAACCAGGCGCGGAAGGTCAGCGCCGGCAAACCCAGCGCCGGACCCGTCAGCTGCTTGGGCGAGCGCAGGGTCTCCATGCGGGCGGTCGTGGCCCAGGGGCCTTCGAAGCCCTCGGGCGAGCGGTCCAGGCAGAAGGCGCGCACGCCCAGCTGCTTGAGCGCGGCACAGGCGGCCAGGCCGGCCATGCCGGCGCCGATGATGGCCACGTCCTGCAGGGGCTGGCCGCCGGCCTCGCGGGGCGGCACCCAGGGGCGGGCGGGCAGGTCCAGCCAGGCCAAGTCCTGGCGCAGGCGCGCCTCCAGCTCGGTCAGGCCCAGGGGAGGGTGGGCAAGAGGAAAACTCATATCGGGTCCGTCGAAAATTCGTCTTTGCCATGGATGCTGTGCAGCAGGCTGGCGTGCGCGCTGGCCTCATGGCGCATGAAGTCGGGCAGCAGCGCGGCGGCCGTCTCGGCCAGCACATCGGTCATGGCGGCCACGGCCGGGGCGATGGGCGTGGCCTGCGGGGTCACCACCCCGAAGAAAAAGGGGATGTCCTGGTCGATGGGACGTATGGCCACGCCTTGCACGGGCAGGCCCAGCGCCGACACGGGTTCCAGGATGGCCACGCCCAATCCGGCGCGCACGGCCGCCAGGGCGTTGAGCGAGGAATTGCTTTCAATCAGGCCGGGCGCGGCCTGCGCCAGCGCCTGGTCCAGGCGGCCGCGCAGCCGGTAGGGATTGGCCAGCGTGATGAAGCGCCGCCCGGCCAGCGCGGCCACCGGCACCGTGGCCAGGCGCGCCAGCGGGTCGGCCTCGGGCAGGGCCGCCACGCAATTGGCCTGGCCTATCCAGTGCACGTCCAGGCCGCGATGCTCCAGCGGCAGGCTGGTCAGGCCCAATTGCGCCGAGCTGGTCAGCACGGCATGCAGCACCTGCTCGGGCGAGACGCTGCGCACCTGCAGGGCGCGCACGCCATGGGCGGCTTCGGCGCGCGCGATGGCATGCGGCAGCAGCCCGGCCGCCAGGGCCGAGGTGGCCGCCAGCCGCATCGGCTGCTGCTTGCCCTCGGCGATCTCGCGCGCCCGCGCCCGGATATGGCGCAGGCTGGACAGGGCGTGGGCCACATCGTCGTACAGCAGAAAACCTTGCTCGGTGGGCGTGACGCGCGGTCCGCTGCGCAGAAACAGCGCATAGCCGATTTCCGCCTCCAGTTCCTGGATGGAACGGGTGATGGACGGCTGGGACCGGCCCAGCAGACGGCCGGCCGCGGTGACGCTGCCGCTGCTCATGACGGCGGCGAAGGCCTCGAGTTGGCGTAATTCCATGGGGTGCTTTTATGCTTTAAGTGAATTCTTGCGTGCCAAGTATGCGCACCACAAATACTTAAAGGGCATAAGCAAATACCCGGGTTCGCGTAAACCCGGGTATCCCAAGACCCGCGGCTATTCGGGACGGGCGTTAATGGCCGTCGAACAAGGCCAGGGCATAGGCCGGGACATCCTCCGGCCAATCCTGCATGCAAGCGGCCAGCGCCTGGCGGTCGTCGGCGTACAAAGCGCGCAGCGCTTCTTCATAGCGGGGCAGGTTGCCGGCGATGGCCTGCAGGAAGTGGTAGGCCGCATCCTGGCGCTCGCGCCGGTCGCTGGCGCCCTGGTCGCGCTTGCGCGCTTCTTCGACCAGCTTGCGCAGGGTGACCGAGGCGCCGCCGGGCTGGCGGGCGAGCCATTCCCAATGGCGCGGCAGCAAAGTCACCTCGCGCGCCACCACGCCCAGGCGCGGCCGCCCGCGGCCCCGGCCCAGCTCCGCGCCCTCCTGGGCGGGGTCGGCCAAGGCGGCGGGCGCCAGCGCGGGGGCGCCCGCCAGCAGCCGGGGATCCAGATCGGTCTGGCGCCCGCTGCGGTCATCAAAGACCAGGACCTGGCCCGCCGGGCGGTCGTGCAAGGCCAGCGCCACCTCGGCCAGCGAACCCTGCGCGACGCGGCGGATGCCATCGAAAGCCGTGAATTGCTGCGTCATGGATATACCCGGGTAAAAAAGGGAAAACCCAGTATGCGCAGCCCCCGTCGGGTCTGTCAATATAACCCGGGTATAAATGTGGCGGCCTTGCCACAAGCGCGTCTTGCGGGATCCGACGCATGGGTCTTGACGTCCGCGCCACATTCCGGGAAAAACCTAGGGCTAACACCTAGTCACCCGGGCTGATCGGCGTATAATCTTGCTTTGCGCCCGGAGTTCCCCATGCGTCTCGTCCAAAAAGCGCTCACCTTCGACGACGTGTTGTTGGTGCCTGCGTATTCCGAAGTGTTGCCGCGCGACACTTCGCTCAGCACTCGCCTCACCCGTAACATCACCCTCAATATTCCGCTCGTGTCCGCCGCCATGGACACCGTGACCGAGTCGCGCCTGGCCATCGCCATGGCGCAAGAGGGTGGGATCGGCATCATCCACAAGAATCTCAGCGCCGATGCGCAGGCCCGCGAGGTCGCCCGCGTCAAGCGGCACGAGTTCGGCATCGTGATCGACCCGGTCACCGTCACGCCCGACATGAAGGTGCGCGACGCCATCGCCCTGCAGCGCCAGCATGGCATCTCGGGCCTGCCCGTGGTCGAAGGCGGCAAGGTGGTCGGCATCGTCACCAACCGCGACCTGCGCTTCGAAGACCGCCTGGACCAGCCCCTGCGCAACGTCATGACCCCGCGCGATCGCCTGGTCACCATGCACGAAGGCGCCACCCTCGACGAAGCCCAGACCCTGATGCACAAGCATCGCCTGGAGCGCGTGCTCATCGTCAATGACGGTTTCGAGCTGCGCGGCCTGGCGACCGTCAAGGACATCGTCAAGAACACCGAACACCCCTACGCCTGCAAAGACGCCCAAGGCCAGCTGCGCGTGGGCGCGGCCGTCGGCGTGGGCGCCGGCACCGAAGAGCGCGTCGAAAAACTGGTGGCCGCCGGCGTCGACGTCATCATCGTCGACACCGCCCATGGCCACTCGGCCGGCGTGATCGAGCGCGTGCGCTGGGTCAAGCAGAACTTCCCCAAGGTCGAAGTCATCGGCGGCAACATCGCCACCGCGGCCGCCGCCCTGGCGCTGGTCGAAGCCGGCGCCGACGGCGTGAAGGTCGGCATCGGCCCGGGCTCCATCTGCACCACCCGCATCGTGGCCGGCGTGGGCGTGCCCCAGATCACCGCCATCTCCGATGTCGCCAAGGCGCTCGAAGGCACTGGCGTGCCGCTGATCGCCGACGGCGGCATCCGCTACTCGGGCGACGTCGCCAAGGCCCTGGCCGCCGGCGCCTTCTCCTGCATGATGGGCGGCATGTTCGCCGGCACCGAAGAAGCGCCCGGCGAAGTCGTGCTCTTCCAGGGCCGCTCGTACAAATCCTATCGCGGCATGGGCAGTCTGGGCGCGATGGCCGACGGCTCGGCCGACCGCTACTTCCAGGACCCGGCCAACAACGCCGACAAGCTCGTGCCCGAAGGCATCGAAGGCCGCGTTCCCTACAAGGGCAGCGTGCTCGCCATCATTTACCAACTGGTCGGCGGCATCCGCGCCTCCATGGGCTATTGCGGCTGCGCCACCATCGACGACATGCGCACCAAAACGCAATTCGTCGAAATCACCTCGGCGGGCGTGCGCGAATCGCACGTCCACGACGTCCAGATCACCAAGGAGGCGCCCAACTACCGCGCCGACTGATCCCCGGATCGTCAACCCCGCAATGCATCGCGCGCCGGCAGAACCCTAAACCGTTCTGGCCGGTGCGTTTTTATTTCCAACCGGCAGAGTCACCATGCATCAGCGCATCCTCATCCTTGACTACGGTTCGCAAGTCACCCAACTGATCGCCCGCCGCGTCCGCGAGGCCGGCGTCTACTCCGAAATCCATCCGGGCGACGTCGACGACGCCTTCGTGCGCGAACAGGCCGGCCAGGGCCTCAAAGGCATCATCCTTTCCGGCAGCCACGCCTCGGCCTACGAAGAAGGCTCCATGCGCGTGCCGGCCGCCGTCTTCGAACTGGGCCTGCCGGTGCTGGGCATCTGCTACGGCATGCAGGCCATGGCTCAACAGCTGGGCGGCAAGGTCAGCTTCAGCGACCACCGCGAATTCGGCTACGCCGAAGTCGCGGCCCAGGGCAACACCAAGCTGCTCGCCGGCCTGGCCGACTTCCAGGACGCCGCGGGCCAGGACATGTTCAAGGTCTGGATGAGCCACGGCGATAAAGTCACCGAACTGCCGCCGGGCTTCAGCCTCATGGCCTCCACGCCGTCCTGCCCCATCGCCGGCATGGCCGACGAAAGCCGGGGCTACTACGCCGTCCAGTTCCACCCCGAAGTCACCCATACCGTGCAAGGCAAGGCCATGATCTCGCGCTTCGTGCGCGAAATCTGCGGCTGTGAAGGCGACTGGAACATGCCCGACTACATCTCCGAAGCCGTCGCGCGCATCCGCGAACAGGTCGGCGGCGATGAAGTCATCCTTGGCCTGTCCGGCGGCGTCGACTCCTCCGTGGCCGCCGCCCTCATCCATCGCGCCATCGGCGACCAGCTCACCTGCGTCTTCGTCGACCACGGCCTGCTGCGCCTGAACGAAGGCCAGCAAGTCATGCAGACCTTCGCCGAAAACATGGGCGTGAAAATCATCCACGTCGATGCCACCGCGCAGTTCATGGGCAAACTGGCCGGCGTCGCCGACCCCGAAGCCAAGCGCAAGATCATCGGCCGCGAATTCGTCGAAGTCTTCCAGACCGAAGCCGGCAAGCTCAAGGGCGCCAAATGGCTGGCCCAGGGCACCATCTACCCCGACGTCATCGAATCCGCGGGCGCCAAGACCGGCAAAGCGGCCGCGATCAAATCGCACCACAACGTCGGCGGCCTGCCCGACACCCTCAACCTGCAGCTGCTCGAACCCCTGCGCGAACTCTTCAAGGACGAAGTCCGCGAACTGGGCGTCGCCCTCGGCCTGCCGCCGCAGATGGTCTACCGCCATCCCTTCCCCGGCCCCGGCCTGGGCGTGCGCATCCTCGGCGAAGTCAAGCACGAGTACGCCGAACTCCTGCGCCGCGCCGACGCCATCTTCATCGAAGAACTGCGCAACACCAAGGACCCCGCCAGCGACCTGAGCTGGTACGAACTGACCTCCCAGGCTTTCGCCGTCTTCCTGCCGGTGAAATCCGTGGGCGTCATGGGCGACGGCCGCACCTACGAATACGTCGTCGCCCTGCGCGCCGTCCAGACCTTCGACTTCATGACCGCCGACTGGGCCCCGCTGCCGCATCCGCTGCTGGCCCGCGTCTCCTCGCGCATCATCAACGAAGTGCGCGGCATCAACCGCGTGGTGTACGACGTCTCGAGCAAACCGCCGGCGACGATTGAGTGGGAGTGAATTGACGTCCTTCGGGGACTATCGCCAGCTATCGAAAAACTGCCGTAACGTGTTGATTTTCAAGTGGATACGTCGCGGCATCTATCGGTGACTATCGCCGGCCAGCAGAACAGGTTGACGGTGGAAGTGGCGGTAAGAACCGGAGGCCGGATTAAGACCCTCCCGTTCACTATTCGGACCAAAGCCGTCTTTGACGGTAAAAGTCTCCTCGGGAAAGCTTGTTTCATGCGGCTTTCCGAGCATCAGCAGGTCTCCTGGCCCCTGACGGTAAATGCCGTCACGAACAGGAGGAAATACCTCGATGCTTACCGACACCGCACTGCGCAACCTCAAGCCTAAGTCCAAGATTTATAAGGCTTCTGACCGCGATGGGATGTACGTGACGGTATCGCCTACCGGTACCGTCACCTTCCGCTACGATTACCGTCTCAACGGGCGCCGCGAGACGCTGACCATTGGCCGCTACGGTCCGGCGGGCATTTCGTTGGCATTGGCCCGCGAAAAGCTGATCGACGCCAAGAAGGCCGTCGCCCAGGGCAAGTCCCCCGCGCTGGAGAAGCAGCGCGAGAAGCGCCGGCTGACTGCCGCGAAGACCTTCGGCGACGTGACCGCGAAGTGGCTGGAAGGTGCCCGGATGGCCGATAGCACCAAGGCGATGCGCAAGCACATCGTCGATCGGGACATCTTGCCGATCTTCCAGAACCGACAACTCAATGAAATCACTGCCGATGACCTGCGCGCCCTTTGCAGCAAGGTGAAGGCACGTGGTGCGCCCGCCACTGCGGTGCATATCCGCGACATCGTGAAGCAGGTTTATGCCTTCGCCATCCTGCATGGCGAGAAGGTGGACAATCCCGCCGACGGCGTCGGCGCTACGTCGATCGCGACCTTCGTGCCGAAGGATCGCGCCTTGTCGCCGTTGGAGATCCGCCTGATGGCGCGACAGATGGAATCAGTGGCGACCTATCCGACAATCCGGCTGGCGTTGCGCATGATCCTGCTGACGCTGGTGCGTAAGAGCGAGTTGATCCAGGCCACTTGGGATGAAGTCGATTTCGAGAACGCGACCTGGACGATTCCAAAACAGCGGATGAAGGGGCGCAATCCGCACGTGGTCTATCTCTCCCGCCAGGCACTCGACATCTTCGTAGCGCTGCACACCTGCGCTGCCGGCTCCAAGTTCGTGCTGCCATCTCGCTATGACGCCGACCGCTGCATGTCGAACGCTACCTTGAATCGCGTCACGCAGATCGTCGCGGAACGTGCGAAGGCGGCCGGTTTGCCGCTGGAGCCTTTCACCGTCCACGACCTGCGCCGTACCGGCTCGACACTGCTCAACGAAATCGGTTTCAACCGCGATTGGATCGAGAAGTGCTTGGCACATGAAGAGGGGCGCTCCTCACGCTCAATCTACAACAAGGCCGAGTATGCCGAGCAGCGGCGCCACATGCTGCAGGAGTGGGCGAACATGGTTGATGCCTGGATCGACGGGCAGACCTACGTGCCGAAGCTGATGCCAGAAAACGTCGTCGTTCCTACGTTGAGCGCGACGGTCTGAAAGACCGGCAAGGTTGTCACTTGACAACCTTGCCGGTCATCCTCATACTGGAGATCACTGATGACCCGTTCCTCTCATCCGAAGCAAGAGGTCGAGGAAGCTCTCAGGCACGCCGAAGGACAGGGCTGGCGCGTCGAGGTCGGTGGGAGCCACGCTTGGGGGCGGATGTATTGCCCGTACAACGATGAGGAGTGTCGCTGCGGCGAGTTCTGTATCACGTCGATATGGAGTACGCCGAAGAACCCTGGCAACCACGCCCGCGCCTTGCGGCGAGTCGTGGACAACTGCACCACGCATCGCAAGCAGCGCATGGCTGAAGATGATGTCAAGGAGTAGCGCGATGGAATACACCTTCACCTTGAAGTACCAGCTTGCCGACGAGGACCGCGACACGGACGCTCTGGTCGAACGCCTGGGCGGAGCCGGTTGCGACGATGCCTTGGTCGGTATCGGCCAGCCGGGGCGACTGGCGCTGGAGTTCACTCGCGAGGCGGCGGATGCGGACGAAGCGGTTCGCAGCGCGCTAGCAGATGTGCGCCGTGTCGTGCCGTCGGCACGGCTGATCGAGGTGGCGCCGGACTTGGTTGGTCTGACCGATGTGGCGGAGATTGTTGGCGTATCGCGGCAGAACATGCGCAAGTTGATGCTGGCATATCCCGGCAGCTTCCCCGCACCGGTGCATGAAGGAAGTGCGTCGATTTGGCACCTGGCGGATGTGCTGGCTTGGCTGCAGGCCAAGGGCAGCCATTCGCTGGCCAAGGACGTGCTGGATGTGGCGCGGATTGCCCTGCAGGTCAACGTGGCGAAGGAGGGCCAGCGGTTGCCGCAGTCGGCGTCCAAGGAACTCCAGGCTCTGGTCAGATGAGAGGCATTACCCGCATCATCCTTCGCTCGAACCCGCCCAAACAGGGCGAGTTTTTCGTAGGTGGACATCCGGTTTCGCGCTGCCGCCGCGTGGGGTTTGTTTGCGTTCTTCGATCCAGGCTTCCACTTCGGCCAGATCCCACACGACGCAACGAGGTGTCAGATTGAAGCGACGCGGGAATTCTCCGCGGCGCTCCATTTCATAGATGGTCGTTTCAGCCAGAGGAACGATCTGCCGCAGTTCCTGACGGCGGATGGTCCGGCGAAAGGGCAGAACGCCGGACTTCGGAAACTGCGGGAGTTCCCCATAGGCGGCTGAGCCGGGCAGCGGAGTGGCTACGGGGCTCGTGGATTCTTGGGCTCCGCCCACTTGGGGTAACGAGGTATTCTCCATATCGAACTCCATGAGTTTTGATGCCGCAAACCATGAAGCAATGGTGGCTTTCATTGGCTATCGGCGAAACTCGTTGGGGCGTAGCGGGGCGTATTGAAGAACAGATAACTACAGAAGGGCAGGGACATGGCGACAGTGATGGTTTCTCCAATCCATTTCGAGGATTTCAGCGGCATCCAGTTCGAGCGCCTTGTCTTTGCGTACCATGTGCGTGCTGGTTGGCGATCTGACTTGGCGCGGTCAGTCGGGCCGCGACCAGGGGCGGGACATCACGGGTATTGAACCGTTCGATGACCAGCCGGCCCGCAAGACCATCATCCAATGCGCTGATCTGCTGTCGAAATCCTGGACAGAAATGAGTGTTAGTGTTTTAGGGCAAGTTTCCCAGCGAGAACGGGAGGTGTGCCATGAAACGCAAGCAATATTCGGTCGAGCAGATCGTCGCGGCGCTCAAACAGGCAGAGTTGGGCATGCCGGTGGCCGATCTGGTGCGTCAGCTTGGCGTATCCGAGCAGACGTATTACCGGTGGAAGCGCCTTTACGCGGGCCTGGAGTCGAACCAGGTCCGCGAACTCAAACAACTGCAAGATGAGAATGCTCGGCTCAAGAAGCTCGTCGCCGAACTCAGCCTGGATAAGGTGATTTTGCAGGAGATCGCCATAAAAAAATGGCCGCGCCCGCGGTGAAGAGGCAAGCAGTGACCTACATCCAGGATCACTACGGCCTTTGCACACAGCGGGCGTGCAGGTTGGTCAAACAGGCACGCAGCACACATTACTACCGCAGCGTTAAGGATCCGCAAACGGCGCTTCGGCAGCGCATGCGTGAGATCGCTCAGACGCGGATCCGCTATGGCTATCGGCGCATCCACGTCCTCCTGCGCCGGGAAGGCTGGCAGGTCAGCCGCAATCGAGTCTATCGACTCTATGCCGATGAGCAATTGCAGTTGCGTAGCAAGCTGCCCAGGCG
Source organism: Bordetella pseudohinzii (assembly GCF_000657795.2). Classification (GTDB taxonomy): domain Bacteria; phylum Pseudomonadota; class Gammaproteobacteria; order Burkholderiales; family Burkholderiaceae_B; genus Bordetella; species Bordetella pseudohinzii. The sequence continues at coordinate 382,630 of NZ_JHEP02000001.1, read as the reverse complement.
ACGCTAGATGGCGGTGCCGCGCCGTGAACGGTGCGTACCGAGGCAGCCGGATGAAGTGTGGAGCCTGGACTTTGTCGCGGACCAATTGGCCAATGGGGCGCGCCTACGGGTGCTGACCATCGTGGACGTCTTCACCCGAGAAGCCCTTGCCACGGAGGTCGGGCAACGTTTGCGCGCCGAAGACGTCGTCGGCGTGTTGAACCGATTGGTCGCCCAGCGGCAGGTGCCGCGCTTTCTCTTTGCCGACAACGGCAGCGAGTTCTCCGGGCGGCTATTGGATATGTGGGCCTATCACTACAAGGTGCAGATCGACTTCAGCCGGCCGGGCAAACCGACCGACAACAGCTTCATTGAAACCTTCAATGGATCGTTCAGGGACGAATGCCTGAACTTGCATTGGTTCGAATCATTAGCAGAAGCCAAACGAGAGATCGAGGCTTGGCGCCAGGACTACAATGAAACTCGGCCTCACATGGCCCTGAACGATTTAACACCGGGCGAATTTGCCCGGAAATACAGCCTCCGACAGCAAGCCGGAGGCTCATGACGGCCCGATCACTAACATCGACGCTGTCCAAGGGACCCAAGCGGACCAGGGGGGCGTGCCCCCCTTGCTTTCACTGTCCGAGTTTTGCCCGCAAGGCTTTATAGAAGTATTTTGTAGCCTCACCCCTGAATACAGTCGTCCCAGACGAAGCTGATTCCACGTTTGCTGTTAGCACGCGTTTGGATGCATCTTTAGAGGCCTCAGCATATTTATCCAGATCAGAAATGCTTCTGAGGTATGGCCATTTTTTTAAATATTCTGGTAGTTCAATGCTTCCGCCAAACGTGGCGAGAGGAAAATCTTTCTCCGTCGCCACACCTATTTCCCATGGCACCCACCATGACCCTTTAGTCGCATCAGAAACAACAGCTAGAAGCTGCGTACATCTATCCAATTCATTTCTGACATGCGCCGCAATGTCTTCGCCATTAGTCAGCTTAGGATCAATGACATCCAGATAACAATCAATATCATGATTGCTTTTTAGGTGACCTTGTACCTTCAAGGCCAACGCCGAGTCAGTTTTCTGATGGGATAGAAATATCCTCATAACTAATCCTTTTTCGAATACGCTATAGACGTTGTTTTTCAGCAAGAAGTCGATAATGCTCGCCTAGCACCGTCAATTTACACGACTTGCTTTGCATGGCTGCGTGCCACATGTGTGGCGCATCTACAGGCGCGACCAAATTAAGGCGATTGTATCGCTGCAGTAGTGCGAATTTCCGCGTATTTTCAAGGTCTGGCGGAGGCATGCCGGGATCTCTGCCCTTCATCTCCGGCTCGAACGTAGGATCAAGCTGGTATTCAAAACCACGTTGAGGGAAAAATTCTGTTATGCGCCTGAGGTCATCAAGGGAGATAGGCGGATTGACCTTTCGAAGCGAGACGAATTGCCGGACGTTGGTTTTAAAGATAGGGCGCTGCTCCCAAGCCCCCAGGGATTGGTCGACATGTGCATAAATGCTGCCCGGGGTGATGTCGCCAGTGAGGTTAGCCGCCCCGCCATGAAGAGCATCTACCAATAGGGTTGTGAATACGCCCCTACCATTTTCTTCCGTTGCATATTGATCAGCCGCTGAAGCAGTGAGGATCGTCAAACCTTCAGACAAACTGGCAAGCTCTCCTGCGACTGGGGGGGTGCCGGCTATTCCTGAATGGCAGCTATCAAGGATGATTATCTTGTTGCGTGCAGGCGATTTATTAGCCAATGCAAGAACCTCGGAAAGCGATAACCCTTCGTCACCACGGCGAGAGTCCGTCGCCAGCAAATATCCTCCAGTCGCTTCAATATGCCCATGACCAGCAAAATAAAAAAGAGCAATATCAGCTTGCGCCTTGAAAAGTTCTTCGACGCGATCTTTTAGTAAAGACCGTTCAACGCGATCGGTTGGCCCAGTCCCTGTGAACAATTTGCAATCGAAGTTGATCGATCCATCCCCGTGGCGAGCTAGGACAGCTTGCACCGCATGAGCATCATCGACACAACCATACAAAGAGCCTCCATGTTCGTAGTGATTTATGCCTACGATAAGAGCTATGCGCATAACATCACCCCTCGCATTTCAAAGGCTATTGATAAAATTTTTGATGGCGTCCCATGTCCATACAACGGTGTTTACGCCTTCAATTTTGGTTCGATCATCGGAATAGGCCCAGATTCCCAATACTTTTTTCCCTTCCTCACGTGCGCAAGCAATCTCCCATTTCTGCCCACTAGACGACAAGGAGTTTTTGCTGATCAAGGCGATCACGCCGTCTGATCGGCGAATTCGGGTGCGAACTTTGTCTTTCCATTCCGACGTGTAGGCTTCCTTGACTGACATATCTATGTATTCGAAAGGAGAGTTTGTAAGGAGTGATTGACCTTTCAAAAAGTCCCTTTGCCTTTCGTCTTCAATAGCGAATGCAACGAAAATAACTTTCTTTTCTGCCATGTGATCCTCTCTATTCGAAATGGTGTTTTGGGTGTGCCTCGAACATTTTGTATGGAATGTAACAGATGTTTGAGTAATAGTCGTGTTAGACCATACGACTAGGTAGTTACCAGCAAAGTCTGCGTCCCCGGCCAGGGAGACATGGCCGGTCGCGCTGTCGTGCTGCGCATCAAACCCCCTGTGGGGTTTCGCCCCTGACGGGCTTCCATCGTTCCCTCGCTCCGCTCGGCTGACGCCTTCGGCCCGGATTCCTCTATCCGTGCCTGCGCGCTTGCGCTTGCGTGCGGTTTGCACATCACGGTGGCCGTTGCCATGTCCAGCCGTCTCTCCTGACTCCATCACCTTGCTCGCGACTGTAGCCCGTGGCCGCGTGCCATCAAGGCGCGCCAGGCCGTGTCCTCGGCTGCGCCTGCGGGCCGCACCTACCTGACGCTTTTCTCCTTGACGGCCCACGTCCGTGGGCTCCTGACCGTCGCGGGCGATGAACTCAGGAAAGACGGTGGCAACAGGGCCAACCGGGTTCCTCGTGCCAACCGCACCGAACAGCCGAAAGGCTGGGCTCCGAATCTAGGAATCCGGTGTGCGGTGTGAACAGCAAACCTCTTTTGTCAGGAGAAAGACCATGCAACTCGCATCCCGTTTCGCTTCCCGTTCCCCGGCACTGCGCAGCGACTACCCGCTGTCCGATGACCAAATCCGCCGCGTGGCCCCGTCCATCTTCGCGGCCGCCCCGCATGAGAGCCGTTCCGAGCGGTACAGCTACATCCCCACCGCCGCCGTGCTGACCGAGCTTCGCAAAGAAGGGTTCCAGCCATTCATGGTGACGCAGACCCGCGTGCGCGACGAAGGCAAGCGCGAGCACACCAAGCACATGATTCGCCTGCGCCACGCCAGCCAGATCAACGGCGCGGAAGCCAATGAAATCGTGCTGCTGAACTCGCATGATGGCACGAGCAGCTATCAGATGCTCGCTGGCATGTTCCGGTTCGTGTGCAGCAATGGGCTGGTGTGCGGCGACACGGTGGCCGATGTGCGCGTGCCCCACAAAGGCGACGTTTCCGGGCATGTCATCGAAGGCGCTTACGAAGTCTTGCAGGGCTTCGACCGGGTGAAGGATTCCCGCGATGCCATGCGCGCTATCACGCTGGACGAAGGCGAAGCCGAAGTGTTCGCCCGCGCCGCGCTGGCCCTCAAGTACGACCCCACCGACGACAAGCCCGCGCCCATCACCGAATCCCAAATCCTGATGCCGCGCCGGTTCGATGACCGCCGCCCGGACTTGTGGAGCGTGTTCAACCGCACCCAAGAAAACCTGACCAAAGGCGGATTGCATGGCCGCAGCGCCAATGGACGCCGCCAGCAGACCCGGCCCGTGCAGGGCATTGATTCCGATGTGCGCCTCAATCGCGCCCTCTGGATGCTGGCCGATGGCCTGCGCCAGTTGAAAGCCTGAACCCCAACGCGGCAGGGGCAAGCAGCAGCCCTTGCCCCTTCTTTCGCTGCTGCATCCCTGAACCGATAGGAGCTATCACCATGAACGCCGTTACCCAAACCGAAGCCCGCGACGTCAATACCGCCGCCGCTATCCCGCTGGAAGCCGCCGACCCGACCAAGAACCTGATTCTGGTTCCGCTGTCGCGGCTGGTGTTGCGCCCCACGGGTCGCAATGTGCGCAAGACCCCGCGCATGTCCATCCCCGAACTGGCCGCGAGCATCCAGCACGTGGGCCTGCTGCAAAACCTCATCGTCATTGCCGCAGCCGATGGCGAGCATTACGAAGTGGTGGCCGGCGGCCGCAGGCTGGCCGCGTTGAAGCTGCTGGCGAAGAAGCGCCGCATCAGCAAGGAATGGGACGTGCCTTGCCTGCTGGTGGCCGATGGCACCGCCCGCACGGCCAGCCTCACCGAGAACGTGCAGCGCGAAGCCATGCACCCCGCTGACCAGTTCGAGGCATTCGCCGCGCTGGTGGCCGAAGGCCGACCCATCGAGGACATAGCCGCTGATTTCAGCGTGTCCCCGCTGGTGGTGCAGCGCCGCTTGAAGCTGGCGAACGTGTCGCCGCACCTGCTGGCCGACTACCGCGCCGAAGCCGTGACGCTCGATCAGTTGATGGCCCTTGCCATCACCGACGACCATGCCGCGCAGGAAGCCGCCTACTACGATGCGCCGACGTGGCAGCGCCAGCCGTCCGCGCTGCGCGACCGCCTAACCGAGCGCGAAATCGACGCCTACCGGCATCCGCTGGTGCGGTTCGTCGGGCTGGACACCTACGAAGCCGCAGGCGGTGGTGTGCGCCGTGACCTATTCGCGGAAGGTGACGCAGGCGTGTATCTGACCGATGCCGCGCTGCTGGACAGGCTGGCGCAAGACCGGCTGACAGGCATCGCCGCCGAGGTGAAGGCCGAAGGCTGGGCATGGGTGGATGCCACGCCGGGCGTGACCCATGCTGACCTGCACGCCTTCCAGCGCGCCCCGCAGGAACGGCGCGAACCGAACAAGGGCGAAGCGCAGCGCATCGAAAAGCTGCAAGCCAAGGTGCAGGCCATTGGCGAAACCCTCGATGATGCGCTGGACGCCGAGGACGAGGACAAGGCCGAAGCGCTGCAAGAGGAAGGCGAAGCCGTGGGCAAGCAGTTGCAGGCGCTGGAAGATGGCTTGCAGGACTACAGCCCAAACGTGAGGGCCGCAGCCGGTGCCATCGTCACCATAGACCGCAACGGGCAGGCCGTGATTCATCGCGGGCTGATGCGCGAGGCCGAGGCCAAGGCGCTGCGCACGCTGGAACGCCTGCGCCAAGCTTTCGGCGGCGAGGATGCCGGGAACGACGACGAAGGCGAGGACGGAGACAGCGAAGGGCAGCCCAAGACCGCCGCCATGTCCGACCGGCTGGCGCAACGGTTGAGCGCCCACCGCACCGCCGCGCTGCAAATCGAAGTCGCCCGGCATCCGCAAGTCGCGCTGGCCGCGCTGGTGCATGGCATGGTGCAGGCGGTCTTGCAGGAAAGCCACTATGGCCACGACTTGCCGCTGGGCGTGAGCCTGAAAGTGCAAGACCGGCTGGAAGGCATGGCCCCGGACTGGCCGGAATCGCCCGCCGCCGTGGCGCTGCGCGAACTGCAACAGGTGGCGGGCGCAGCCTTGCCGGAGGACAGCGCCGAACTGTTCGCCGCGCTGCTGGCGAAGTCGCAAGACGAACTGGTGCGGCTGCTGGCCGTGTGCGTGGCTTCCACGGTGGACGTGGTGACGCCTCGCGCCTCGCCGCATCAGCCCGGCGCGGAACTGGCGCAGGCCGTGGGCCTCGACATGGCCGCATGGTGGAAGCCGACCGCAGAAGGCTATTTCAAGCACGTTTCCAAGGCCGTGATTCTGGATGCTGTGGGCGAGTACGCGCCCGAGCAGGTCAACCGGCTGGCGAAGTTGAAGAAGGCCGACATTGCCAGCGAAGCCGAGCGGCTGGCCGATGGTACGGGCTGGATGCCCGCCATCTTCAAGGCCGCAGGCCCGCAGGATGACGCGCAGGAGGCAGGCCCGGAGGATGCCGAAGCAATGGCGGATGAACCCGCCGAGGCGCTGGCCGCTTGACCCGCGCCGAAGGCAAGCGCCCCGGCCTCGACGACCGGGGCACTTCGCTGGAAGGAGAAGCCCCCATGACCCGCGTCACCATCACCAGCCGCCCGCGCATGGGCAATCTATGCCCCCGGCACGGTGCACGCCCGCCGCTGGCATGGCGCAGGCGGCGTGCGCGGCTACCGCCCGCCCTCGGGCTGGTCGGCCTGCGCCGACCTCACCGACATTCATCCCATCACGGGCCGCGCCTTGCCGCGTGCCGTGTGGTGGCCCATCGAGACGAAGGAATAACCGCGTTCAGCACCGCGCCCAGGCCGTTCCGTCCTGGGCGCGGTGGACGCAAAAATCCGGGCGCGGCAGTGGCCGCGCCCGGTGTTCAAGGCCAACAGCCGAATCGGAACGCCGCCGCTTTCGCGCTGGCTCAGGCGGCGGCATTGAAAGTATTCTTGCTCGCTAGTCCCTCGCAGACAGCACAATGCCGGTATGCCCACAGAACCGCCAATTTCAATCGACGTCATCCGCGACGCCCTTGAACGCTCGGGATATTTGATGAAGTCTCGCGTTGTACGCGCGCTCGCGGAAGCGAGTTTCTTTGTCGAGCCCAATGTCACGCACAAAGCCCCTCACGGAGCAGCGCGAGGAATTGACCTCACGGCGGAAGTCGCCGGTGGACTGAATCACCGTGGTGTTTGCGTGAAGACAACCTTCGTGATTCAGACCCTCAACAACGCCTATCCCATTGTTCTTCTGACAGAACGGCCATCAACGCCCAACGCGGACTTCGAGAGTTACATCAAATTCGGCACAAGCCCAGATCCGTGCCCCTTCCTTGATCAAGTGCACGTCTACGACGAGCGCGCGGCAAACTGGCACAACCTGTTCGCGGAGATTTGTGCGCTGGACAAGCCGCACGGACTGGATGAATTCACCGTACGCCAATCGGATGACATTTACTCGTCACTTCTCAACGCGAGCCGGTACACGGAAGATGAGGTGATTTCATTCAACGAGTGGGTTGCAGAGGAAACCGGAAGGTATTGGCGCTTGTTCTTCTGGCATCCCATTGTGGTTGTGAGCGGTCAGCTCTTGACCGCAAAGGTGACGGAGGGCGGAGCGGTGCAATTGCAAGAAGTTCCGCTCGCTAGATTGGAGTTCAATTGGCACGATGGTGAAGACCAGAGAACGACCGTCGTGGAGGTCGTTCGGGAGGATTTCTTACTGGAACGCCTTGATTCGATACGTGTGCAGGATGACGCCATAGAGGCACGTATTCACGCGATCAAGACGGAGCGAGAACCTGAATCTGACTGATCGGCAGGCGAAGTTCCAGCGATAACCCCAGGCGTGTCGGCGCGTAGCGCCGCCGGGCTTTCGGGCTGCGCCCCGTGCCGCCTTTGCCGTCACGGCCATTCGGCTTCAATCCCTCACGTCTTCGCGCCTGCGGCGCTGCGCGCTTCGCTTGCCTCCAGGGGAAAGCCCTGCGGGCTATCCCCGCCGCGCAATGCTTGGCGCCCCTCGATGCCGCCGAACCGGCTGCGCCGGATCGGCCCGGCCAGCGCCCTGCCGCGATGGACGAGGAGTTGGCCAACACGCTGGCGCTTGCTGCGGCAGGTTGTGCAGGTGCGTGCCGTCCTCAACGCTGGCGGTTCCTGCCCATCACGTCACGAAGGACGGTTCACGGACAACCCGCCCGGCATCGCTATGGAGCTTCCACAACACGCCTCAAGAGCGGCGCTGCAAGGTGCGTTGGGGGCGTTCTCGCCCGTCGTCGGGTGGCTGAGCTGGCCCGCGTCAGGAAGCGCAACGGGGAAGCCCTCGGGCGGGGATGCCGAGCCGGCCCCATCTCCTTTCGGAGCGGTTCGGCCCAGGGCGTCCTTGTCTCGTTGTGAATCCTGGCGAGCGCGCGGCTGCGCCTCGGGCTTCATGGCTGCAACCGTCCGGCGAAAACAATTTCCCCGCCGCTGCGCAGCTTCCTCGCGCAGCAAATTCTTTTCGCCTCCCGGCTCTCCACTGCGTTGCGACCGCAAGCGGTGCAGCCCGCCCGTCCCCCGCCGGCCGGATCACAACAAGGACGCGATGGGCGCGAACCTTGTTCAACCGAAAGGAGAAAACATCATGGCCAACATCGGCACCTTCACCGCAGACAAAGACGGCTTCACCGGCACGCTTCGCACGCTGACGCTCAACGTCAAGGTCAAGCTGGTTCCCAACGACAAGGGCAGCAGCGAGAACGCCCCCGACTTCCGCCTCCAGGCCGTCGGCCACGACATCGGCGCGGCATGGAACAAGACCAGCGAGGCTGGGCGGGAATACAAGTCCGTGATCCTCGACGATCCTTCGTTCCCGGCTCCGGTCTATGCCCGCCTGATCGAAGGCGAGGACGGCACGCACGACCTGATCTGGTCGCGCAGCAAACCCCAGGCGGCGTGACCGCCGCAGCGCCCCGCCCATCGCGGCGGGGTGCTGTGCTGCTGTTCGCAGCACATCACCACGTCACGCGCGCGGCTTCGCCGCGTCGCGCTCCTTCAGCACCGCCTCCAGCTCCCGGCGCACCTGCGCCAGCAGCTCGTCGGCCTTGCGCGGGCTGTCGCCCGCATAGGCCAGCGTCAGCAGTGTGAGCGGGTGGACTTCCATCACTTCGCACAGCTCGGCCAGCTTATGCAGGGTCGGGCTTTTGAGGTCGCGTTCGAGGGTGCTCATGTAGGTGCGACTGGACACGTCAGAGAAGGCTTCCTGGCTCAAGCCACGCGCCTTCCTGACCGTCTTCAACGCCTTCGCCAATGAGCTTCCTGCCGCCACCTATGGTTTCCTCTCAAAAACCAAGATGACAGCCCATTGCGCCCTATAGGGCTACAATCTATAGTGTTCATTTGGTGTTGTTCTCTGTATTTGTGCCTTTACGGAAATCCGCATCGACGGATTCCCGCAAAGTCGCATAATCGCCTCCGTGCTTACGCACAGAAGCACGGAGACGTTGGCGGTTCTGTTCTTGGCGTGAAACATCATTCGTGCATCATTGGATTTGTGGGATTGCCGACCATGCCTCAGCCACTCGCCACCGCCCCGGAGCGAGCGCAATTACTCGCCAATGGCGAGGCCCGCGCCGCAGGCAAAGCCATCGACCCGCTGCCTGTGGTGCGGCTGTTCACGCCGGATGCGCATGTGACCTGGTTGCTGGCCGCGCTCGATCCCGCCGACGGCGACACCGCCTGGGGCCTCATCGACCTGGGATTCGGGATGCCGGCGCAGGGCACCGTCAAGCTGTCCGAGCTAGCCGGCATCGTCGGGCCACGCCAGCAACCTGTGATGCGCGACTGCTATTTCCGTCCCACGCGCACGCTGTCGGAATACACCAGGCTTGCCGAGCAAGACGGGGCAATCCCGGACTGACGACGGCCCACTGTGACTTTTTCAGTCTGATTTCATACCGAACAAGTCTCAATCGAGATTCTTGCGGCGCAGCCCTGCAAGTCTGATCCAAATAGACATGATGCCCGGCGCAGGCTGCGGCACGCTGGCTTGCACGGGTGTCCCACGGTTGGGGCGCTGCCGCCCCAGCATTGAGACGCATACTGCAACGCATCGGAGCCAATCGGTCTTGACAGCACCACTCACCGTTTTACCCCATGACGTTCCGATGAAGGCGATGTAATGCGTAGCCCTGCCGTGGCGGCCATTCCTGTTTGCGGGAGGGTTGCGTCATGGTCGATCCCCATCACGTCGCGCATTGGTATCCGACTGCGGCGTACCTCTACATCCTATGGCTGGATAAGCTCGCGCTGGCTTGGGAGTACCTACGTAGGCATCCCGACTACCGCCTCGATTGGCTGCACCACCATCGCCGCCCGCAGGCTGCACAGCACGCGGCGTTTTACTGGGGGCTGCGCCTGCTGGAAGACCCGGACTTGGATGCGCGCGATGCGCATCCGTCCTGGCTCCCGGGTCACTCTGCCGTGGTGCAACTCCATCCCGATACCGACCCGCCACCTGACGCCGCGGCATTCGCGTTCTGGAGCCTGCCAGGTCATAAGCAACTGCTCCATGACGGGAAAGGGCTGGCACTGATCGCGCACAGCCCCGGCCATTGCCTGCGCTTCGCGCTAGCCCCTGGCGTGGAGGACGGCATGGCGGTCGCCTTTGCCCATCGCGGCGCTACCGCGCCTGTGCGTCGCCATGCTCCCGGGTCGGCGTTGGCCGATGCCAAGCCCAGACCAACACCGGCCGTGCTGCTGGAGCTGCACACCCTGCAGGCGCTCGACGCGACCCTGGCTGGCGCGTCTTTGCGCGAGGTCGGCGAAGGCTTGTTCGGCGTGGACGCCGTGGCCGATTGGTACAGCGACGGCGGGCTGCGCTCGAAGGTGCGCCGCCTGGTACGGCGTGGCGATGAGTTGATGCGCGGCGGCTATCGCCGGCTAGCACAGCTTCCGTCGCTTGAGAAGGGTCGTTTTGAGTACGACGCAAAACGACCCTGAGCAGGACAGCTTGGTTTTCTGAGACTGCCTCCATCCGGTCGCGCTGTGTGGCCGGGCGTTTCCAAACGATGGAGGTTCTCACCATGCGTCCCGCTCCCTTGCGGCCTGCCGCCGCTGTCTCGACCGCTGCCGCGCAGCCCCAACGCTATCTCACCAACGATGAAGCCGCCGAGTACCTGCGGCTGTCGCCGCGCACGCTGGAAAAGCAGCGCGTGATCGGCGGCGGTCCGCGCTTTCGTAAGTTCGGCCGCCGCGTCATGTACGCCGTGGCTGACCTCGATGCCTGGGCCGCCGACCGTAGCTTCGAGACGACTTCCGACCCCGAATACGCCGAGCACCACTCGGCCGACAGCCGTGGGCGCTGATCGGCGGCGCGCGCCAGGTCATCGCCATGCCCAGCTCTGCGCTGCCGTCCGGGCAGCGGCCGATACAGGAGCGCGAACAGCTCGACCTGTTCCGCGCCTTGCCCGGCGACATGGCACCGCGCGACAGCCAGGACCTGATGGCCTATCCGTTCTTCTCGCTCGCCAAGTCGAAGCGGGTCAAGCCCATCGACTTCCGCGCGGGCAACGTAACGATCCGCGTGGAAGGCATGCAGGAACATGGCATCGCCACGATTTGGGATGCAGACATACTGATCTGGGCGGCCTCGCAAATCGTGGAGGCGAAGGACGCGGGCCTGCGCCCTACGCGGCTGATGCGCGCCACACCCTACGAGATCCTGCGCTTCATCGGGCGCGGCAAGTCGCTGCGCGACTACCAGCGCCTCAAGGCCGCGCTCGACCGGCTGCAATCCACCACGGTGGCCACGTCCATCCGCGAGACGACCGGGCGGCGCCTGCATCGCTTCTCGTGGATCAACGAATGGAAGGAACTGGCCGATGCCAGCGGCGCGCCGCTGGGCATCGAGTTGATTCTGCCGGACTGGTTCTATGCGGGCGTACTCGACGCCGCCTTGGTGCTGACCATCGACCCAGGGTATTTCAAGCTGACCGGCGGTATCGAGCGATGGTTGTACCGCCTGGTGCGCAAGCACGGCGGCAAGCAGGAGCACGGCTGGCAATTCGACTTTCGCTATCTGCATCAGAAATCCGGCAGCACGGCGAAGCCTTACGACTTCGCCTGCGATCTGCGCGCGCTCGTCGCGCGGCAGTCACTGCCCGGCTACGTTTTGGGCATCGAGCGAATGCCAGACGACGGAACGGAACTGCTGACCTTCCGGCCCGTGCCGCATACGGCACGGGGATAACTCGGAGAAAACCTGTGAACGGCGTCGTGCTATCAGGCGTGCAGGGTATCGTGCTATCAGGCGTGCGACTATCGTGCTATCAGGCGTGCCGATCGGCCGCAAACCAGCGCCAGCACTGGGTTTTCACGCCGTCTAACTTCCCTAACTTAAATTCATTAACTTTTAGAAGAAGCTCCGCGCCACAGTGGATAACTGCCACTTGGCACGAAGCGCAACAGCAACAGCCCGGCTTTCCAACATGGAGGGCCAGGCCATGATCGTCGCTTTGCTCAACCAGAAAGGCGGCGTGGGCAAGACCACGCTCGCCACGCACATCGCCGGCGAGCTGGCGATGCGCGGCCAGCATGTCGTGCTGCTGGACGCCGACCCGCAGGGTTCGTCTCTGGACTGGACGCAACGCAGAAGCCAGCAAGGCTTGCCACGGTTGTTCAGCGCCGTAGGGCTCGCACGCGAAACGCTGCACCAAGAGGCGCCAGAACTCGCCAGGCGGGCCGATCACGTCATCATCGACGGCTCACCCAGGATCGCCGCCTTGGCGCGCTCCGCGCTGCTAGCAGCCGAGCGCGTGCTGATCCCCGTGCAACCCAGCCCTTACGACCTGTGGGCCAGCGCCGAGATGGTGGCGCTGATCCGCGAGGCGCAAGTCTTTCGACCTGCGCTGCGCGCGGCCTTCGTCATCAACCGGCGCGTCAGCACCACCGTCATCGGGCGCGAAGCGCGCCAGGCGCTCGCCGACCAGCCTCTTCCTGCGCTGCGCGCGGAAGTGCATCAGCGCATCGTGTTCGCCGACAGCGTGGCCGCTGGCCGGCTTGCACGCGAAACGGCGCCGGACAGCACCGCCGCCCGCGAAATCACCGCGCTGGTGGACGAACTGTTGCGGTGGCCGACATGACAGCGAAGCCGCCACCGAACGGGAGACGCACGGCCAAGCGCGTTGGCATCGGCGCGCGTCCGCCCGCGAATCCGCACGCCGAGGCGTGGATTCGCCAGGGCGACGCCGATGCGCTGAACAAGGGAGACCTCTACACGGCACGCCTGACCCTCGACGTGACGCCCGCGCTACGCGCTCGCATCAAGATCGCCGCCTTCGGTCAAGGCGTGACGGTGGCCGATCTGCTGCGCGGCCTGCTGGAGCGCGAGTTTTCCGAGCAACGCAGGGAGAACACCCCATGACGGCATCCGCTTCGCCTGCCGCTGGCGCGGCCACGGCCGCGCTAGCAGCACCATCCGGCCAGCCTGCCAGCGCGCCGCTGACGCGCGTGGCGTTGGCCTACATCGAACCGCGCTTCAAGCTCTATCTGCGCTTCGGCGAACCCGCGCGCACGCACCACTTCGACCGCTGGCGGCGCTGCGCGGTGTTCCTACCAGGCGCCATGTTGTGCCGTATCCGCTGGCAGGCCAACGACTACGGCACTGTGCGTTGGCAGCTCATGGTGATGCAGGCTTGCACGCCGCTGGATGCAGCGCAACGCATCCCCAGCGTGCAGCCGGGGGCGCGCTTGCTGCTCCACGCCGAAGGGGAGAACCAGGTGCGCGCGGTGCTGGAGCGCATCGACGCCTTCGAGGCGCTGGGCATCGCCCCCGTCGCCGTCTCGCCCGCGTACTGGCGCACGCTCGCTAACCGGCTCGCTGCGCGCCTGCCGCTGCCCGAATACACCGCCGAGCGGCACGCTGCCTGGCTGACCGGGAGGGCACTGCCATGACCGCCGTTTCGACTGCTGGCACCGCGCCGCGACCTTGCTCGCGCCTGCGCGCTCGCCTCGTGCTGGCGGGCCTGTCCGCCTGCGGCCTCGCTGCGCTCGCCTGGGCGTCCTTCGTGCAGCCGCTGCCGCGCCTGATCTACAACCCGTCCGACAGCGTGGCGGTCGGCTGGTATCGCGTCGATCCGCTGGACCACGGTGCCGGGTCGCCGCCACGTCCCTTGTCCGTGGGCAGCATCGTCCTGACCGCGCTGCCGCCAGACGCTGTCGCGCTGGCCGCGCAGCGCGGCTACCTGCCGGCGCGCGTGCCGCTGCTCAAGCGCGTGGGCGCCGTCGCGCCGCAGGAGGTGTGCATCACTGGCCGCGTCGTCCGCATCGACGGCGTGCCTTCGGCCGCCGTGCTGCCTGCTGACCGCTGGGGCCGGCCACTGCCATCCTGGCAGCAATGCCGCCGCCTTGAACCCGGCGAACTGTTCCTGCTCAGTGTGACCAACCCGGCGTCGTTCGACAGCCGGTATTTCGGGCCGGTCAGCCCATCCGCCGTGATCGGCGTCGCGCATCCGGTCTGGCTGGAGTCCCGCCGATGATGGCCGCCGATTCGCTGCACGTTGCCGTGCATCTCATCGCGCCATCGGGCGTGTCGTTCTGCTGTTCGTCGCCGTGTCGTCGCGCGTGCAGTGCGAGCGCATCCGCGCCGCACTTCGCGCTGCCTCCGGCGCAGCCGTCCAACGTGCAGGCGTCTTGCCTCGAACGCGCTCGGCCTGCGGCCGTGTCCGCGTTCGCCGGCGCGCTGGCTGCTCGCGCAGCAGCGCAGCCGGGCCGCCGCTGCTCGGAGCGCCAGCGAGGGGCAAAGGCGGAAGGCAAGACAAAAGGACGCGGCACCGGGCCGCGTCGAAAGTCTGTCTGCACATGGGGGTGGCGCGGCACGGAGCGGCTTCGCCGCCGTGCCGCGTGGGGCGCGAGGCCCGCGCTAATGCAGGCATGTCCGCGTGCTTCGCACGACAGGACACGCCGTAGCTTGCGGGGAGCGCAGCCATGACCGATCGCCGCGACGACGATTTCCGGGTGCGTCCGAGCGCCCCGAAGAACCGTGGCAAGGGCCAGGGCCAGAGCTTCGTTTCCAAGGTGCTCAAGCAGGCTGGAAAGGCCGGCGGCGGCAAGTCGGCGGTGCGCCATTCCGCCGCGTCCGGCGGCCAGGGCCAGCGCGCTGGCCAGCGACCCAGCTCACGGCTTGGGCGCGGCCATACGGCAGCGCGCTTCGCCGGGGCGAAGCTCACGCCCATGTCGCGGCGCGTGACCATCAAGACCCTGCTGGTCAATCAACGCAATGCCAGCCCGCAGTCGCTCGCCAAGCACCTGCGCTACATCGAGCGCGACGGCGCGGGCCGCGATGGCGAACCGGGCCGGGCCTACGGGCCGCAGGCGGATGAAGCCGACCTCTACGCCTTCAAAGAGCGCTGCGTCGACGACCGGCACCATTTCCGCCTCATCGTCTCACCTGAAGACGGCGCCGAGCTGGACGACATGCGCACCTACACCCGGCACCTGATGAACCGCATGGAAGCCGACCTAGGAACGCGGCTCGATTGGGTGGCGGTCGACCACTGGAACACCGACAACCCGCACACGCACCTGATCGTGCGGGGCAAGGACGATACCGGAAAAGACCTCATCATCGCCGGCGACTACATCGCCCACGGCTTCCGCCATCGGGCCGCCGAACTGGCGACTGAATGGCTGGGGCCGCGCACCGAACTGGAGATCCAGCAGACCTTGCAGCGCGAAGTGGAGCAAGAGCGCTGGACGAGCCTCGACCGCACGCTGCAACGTGAGGCCGGCGAGGGTGGTCGGGTGCAGATCGAGCGCTTCAACGAAACCCGGCTGCAACGCCAGCGCCTGTTGCTGGTCGGCCGGCTGCAACGCTTGCAGCGCATGGGGCTGGCCGACGAAACGCAGCCCGGCACTTGGACTATTCATGCCTATGCCGAGAAGACCTTGCGCGCCCTGGGCGAGCGTGGCGACATCATCCGAACCATGCAGCGGGCCATGAGCGGCCAGCCGCGCGAGCTGGCGGTTTTCGAACCGGGCGATGACGGCCGCACCATCGTCGGCCGCGTGGCTGCAAAGGGGCTGGCCGACGAGCTGTACGACCGCGGCTATCTAGTCATCGACGGCACCGACGGCAAGGCCCACTACGTTGCGCTGAACGCCCGCGACGAACTGGCGAACTATCCCACCGGATCGGTGGTGGAGGTGCGCGGTTCCGCGGATGTCCGCGCCGCCGACAAGAACATCGCCACGCTGGCGAGCGATGGCCTGTACCGCACCGATCATCACCTGGCGATCGAGCAGGGCCGGACCAGGCCCGGCCGCGACCCGCAAGAAGTCGTCGCGGCCCACGTCCGCCGGCTGGAAGCGCTGCGCCGAGCCGGCATCGTGGAGCGCGTGGCCGATGGCTTATGGAAGGTGCCGGACGACTTGGCTGAATGTGGCCGCCGGTACGACGCACAGCGCCTTGGTAGCGTGGCCGTAGAGCTGAAATCGCACCTGCCCATCGAGCGGCAGGCCCGCGTCATCGGCGCGACCTGGCTCGACCAGCAACTGATCGGCGGCGGCCGAGGGCTGGGCGACCTAGGCTTTGGGGGTGATGCCAAGCAGGCCATGCAACAGCGCGCCGACTTCCTTGCCGCACAAGGGCTGGCCGAGCGGCGCGGACAGCGCGTGATCCTCCCCCGCAACCTGCTGGCGATGCTGCGCAACCGGGAACTGATGGAGGCTGCGAAGGACATTACCGCCGATACAGGCCTGGTGCATCGCCCCGTGGCCGACGGTCAGCGCGTGGTCGGAATCTACCGGCGCAGCGTGATGCTCGCCTGCGGGCGCTACGCGATGCTCGATGACGGAATGGGGTTCAGCCTCGTACCGTGGAAGCCCGTGATTGAGCAGCAGTTGGGGCAGAAAATTGCCGCCACGGTGTTCCACAGCGAAGTCTCATGGGATGTTGGGCGTTCCCGCGGGGTATAGCGGTGGTCGGCCTAGACGTTGCTCATTGCCTAGTTTGAGCTGGCGCGACGCCGGTCGCCAATAGGGAACACGGCAAACATCGCAATGCATGTCGGGATCGCGGCAGCCGCTAGCAAAGTTGTGGAATCCGAGTAGATGCTGATCAGTTGCCCGCCTACAATCGGCCCTACAACAGAGCCGAGACGGCCCATCCCTAATGCCCAGCCTATGCCGGTGGCCCTGATGTGAGTCGGGTAGAGTGTCGCCCCGAGTGCGTTCAGGGCGGCTTGCGCACCCATGACGGAGAATCCTGAAATCGCGATTGCCAGCATCGAGAGCGGAAGTTGGGAGAGAAACACTCCGGTGGCGAAGATGCCGGAGGTCGCCAGCAGATAGACCCCCGCCAGCACTCTGCCGTATCCGAATCTGTCGATCACCCAGCCGAGTGAAAGCGTTCCGACGATGCCGCCTCCCCATAGCGCTGCGCTGGCAAAGATGGCCTGCTGGGCGGAGTGGCCTGCATCTCTGAGTAGAATTGGCAGCCAACTGGCCAGAAAAAATACCGCAAGCAAGTTCATAAAGTAGGTGCTCCACAGCAGCAATGTGTTTCGCCGGTACCGCTGATGGAACAGCTCGGCGAGCCGGCCTCCATGAATTATCGGAGGTATGCCGCTCAGTGTCGCATCGGGCCTGATTGATAATTCCGGACAAAGCTGCCGCAAGCGGCGCAAGGCTTCCTGACGCCGCTCAGGCCGCAGCGCGAGGAACTGGAGGGACTCGGGCATCCAGACCGCCATGGCGATGCTAAGGAGCAGGGACGCCGCACCTCCTGCAACAAGTACGGCACGCCAGCCGAACTCGGGCAGTATGACCGCAGCAATGAACCCGCAAAGCATGGCGCCGACCTGGTACCCGCAGGCTATCATCATTACCAGCGTTGCACGTAGCCGAATCGGACTGTATTCGCCGCCGAGCGAGACTGCGTTCGGCACGATCGCACCCATGGCCAACCCTGTAAGAAAGCGGGCGATTATCAATTGCGTGAGCGTGCCGGCAAAGGAAGCCGCGAGCATGCCGACGGTGACCCAGAGAGTCGAGGCGAGTAGCACGGCGCGCCGGCCATACTTGTCCGCAGCCAGTCCTGACAGCAAGGATCCGGCCAGCATACCGACGACACTGGCGGTGAAGATGGGTGTCAATGCCGTCTTTTGAAAACCCCATTCAGCCAATAGCGCGGGGGCGACGTAGCTCATCACCTGTACGTCATAGCCGTCCAGAATCATGCTTAACGTGCACATCAGGATGACACTGACCTGGTATCGACCAAGCGGCCGTGTGTTGATCAGGTGTGTCGGGTCGATAGATCCGTGGGCTTCCATGATTGTCTCCTCCTTGTCTGTTCGGCTTCAGGTAGAAGCTCTACCGTTCGCCTGCTCTCGAGCCTGCGTCAGTCGAGAAATGCTGTATTTCGCTGAAAGTTGCTTCCATCTCGGAATCTCGTTGGCGGATTCTTGCCGCAAGGGCTTCTGGGCCACTGTGAACGGCCTCGTAGCTGTGTTCCGCTAGGGGCAGGCGCGGCTCCGGCGTCCGTAGGGCGAGGGACGCAAGGGAACGGACGTTGTGAAACGTCTTCAGATAAACCAGCGGGAGCCACCAGCTCCAACCACATGCGTATCGAGAGTCCTGTGGTCAGCAAGAATTGGGTGGCGAGTGAACGGGCGATGATGTCGATGCCATCGTGCTCCGGAAACGGAACGCTGACACGGACGAGCTTCCCGTGAAAAAGGCGGAGAGTGCCGACAGGCTTGTGGTCGAGCACAGGGCCTAGACGGGCGCCTGGATGCTTGTGCACGGGCCAGCCGGTCCGTGGTATTGGCGTAGGGGAAGGCAATAGAAGTCCCTTGTTGGCGGTGCGCTGCAGACGAATGACGGACCGAGGCCGCAGAGCTGCAGCAATCAACGAGAAGAGAGCGCCTCCCCGATTGGAGAGTCTTCTGCACGGCCGCATGTTGTCTGATGCGGTAATTGTGCGTAAGCTAAACCATATCTTCAAATACGTATTAATTAGCTAATTTATAGTCATATGGATATGAATTGGGGGAGCTATGCGGGGGTTTGATTCCTACTTAACCTTCCAGAAGCTTGAGGTCTTTTGTACGGTGGCTGAATTGGGAAGCGTGACGCGCGCTGCGGACAGGCTTTGCATTGCACAACCGGTCGTCACGGCACACTTGCGCAGCCTGGAGTCCAGGCTTGGCTATAGCTTGGTTGCGCGGTCCGGACGCAATATTGCGCTCACCGAGGCGGGCGAAAGGGTGTATCGGTGGGCAGCGGAAGTCATATCCAGAACGCGGGAAATTGAGCGGGAGCTTGCCGGCATGGAAAAAGGCAGTGCCGGCAATGCAGTGATTGCGACGTCTATGTCGGTGGGCTCATATTCCCTGCCGCCCCTCATCTCGGCGTTCCACCGCAAGCATCCTGATGGGCTGATCACGGTCCAGATCTCCAACCCGCAAGCTGCTTTGGACGCCACCCGGATCGGCGGCTGCGATTTCGCCGTGATTCTTCTTGCCCCAACCCAGGATCTTGGGGGGCTCATGGCAATTCCGCTCTGGGAAGACGATCTACTACTAGTGTGTGCACCGTCGAGCCAATGGACGCGCGGCGGACCGCAGGACGTGGACCTGCAAGCCGTACCGTTCATCAGCACCCCGAAGAACCTGGCACGCCGGGAACTCGAAGACATGCAGTTGCGCAAGTACGGGTTAGAGACGCGCCATGTCGTGATGGAGCTTGGGCATCCTGAGGCGGCGAAGCACGCAGTCCGCGAGGACATCGGCTTGAGCTTCATGCTGGCCTGTTCAGTTCGTGATGATATCCGGCGAGGCGACCTGGTCGCCTTGGAGTGGCCCGGAATGTCCATGAAGATTCCCACATACCTGGTGCACAGGGAGGACAAGCGCTTTTCTGCTTATCAGTCTGGCCTTGTGCAGTTCTTGCTTGAGTCTTCGGGACGCTGATGGATCGGGACAATATATAGCTGTTTGAGTATGGATTTGTTTATTAATAGCTAATAGACCTATTGATTGGGCAGGCCTATCCTCCCAAGGATGCTATCCCTCGGCGTTGATGATGCCCCGCAACGCGAATCGTCGAGCAGACCGAGGGATGGTGCCTGTTTGTCGTCGATGGAGTCGAGCTAGAACATGTGCAACTCTCAAATAGACGTTGGTGTCGCGGCATATGCCGATGACGTGGCGGCAGTCGGCCCTGCAGCGAGCCGCGAGCTGATCGAAGATCTCGTCATCGCCAACCATATTCTTTTTGATCAGGGCATCGTAGACGCCTTTGGTCATGTCAGCGTTCGCCACGACCAGAACCCCGATCGCTTCCTATTGACGAGGAACATGGCGCCGGCCACGGTCAGTGCCGATGACATCGTTGAGTTCTTGCTGGATGGCACGCCGGTCAATGCCGCCGGCAGGGCGGTCTACTTGGAACGCTTCATCCACGGCGAGATTTACAAGGCTCGCCCGGATGTCCAGGCCATTGTTCACAGCCACTCGCCAAGCGTCCTGCCATTCAGCGTATCGCAACGCACCCGGTTGAGGCCCATCTGCCACATGAGTGGCTTCTTGGGCGGCGGAACTCCGGTCTTCGAGATCAGGGAGGCGGCCGGGGATGGTACGGATCTGCTGATTTGCAATCAGGGCTTGGGTGCCGCGCTGGCACAAAGGTTGGGGAAATCCTCCGTCGTTTTGATGCGAGGCCATGGCTCCACCGTAGTGGGGCCTTCGCTCAAACATGCCGTCTATCGTGCCGTTTATGCTGAAGTGAATGCCCGGTTGCAGGTAGATGCCCTGCGCCTAGGAGAGGTGACATACCTGAGCGACAAGGAAGCGGAAACTGCGCAACGTCACATCGAGACCCAGATTGACCGTCCATGGGAGATGTGGAAAAAGCGCGTCCAATAGTGGCGGCCAGACACGGCCTAAAGACTAACAATACGAAGCATGTGGAGTGAGAAAATGAACGAACCTTGGTCGAAGGGGCAGCATCTCATCGATGGCGAGCTCGTAGACAGCGAGAGCGGCAACTGGATTGACTCCATCAATCCAGCCGACGAGAACGTGATCGGCCGCGCGCCGGCGGGGACGCACGGAGACGTGGCCCGGGCTGTCGCTGCGGCGAAGCGCGCATGGCCAGCCTGGGCCGAGCGTACCGGAGAAGAGCGCGGCGAGATCTTACGTACGTTTGGCGATCGGATCTTGGAGCGAGCCGAGGAATTGTCGCGTGTCGAGGTGCTGGATTCCGGCAATACCTATGGCCCGACCCTGGCGAGCATGCGTGAAACGGTCAGGAGCCTGCGTTACTACGCAGGCCTGGCCTATAGTCTGCACGGCGAGACCATACCTGCTAGCAGCCGTCACTTGCACCTGACCGTGTACGAGCCGTATGGCGTAGTTGGACGCATTGCTGCGTACAACCATCCGGCCATGTTCTCCGCTGCACGCACCGCGTCTGCACTGGTCGCGGGCAACACCGTCGTGGTCAAGCCGCCGGAAACCTCACCGCTATCCGTACTTTTGCTTGGTGGGATTGCGCGTGAGGTGTTTCCCAAAGGTGTTTTCAATATCGTTAATGGTACCGGTGCGGAAGTGGGCGACGCCTTGGTTCGTCACCCGGACGTGAAGCGTCTGGCCTTGATCGGCTCAGTCCCCACGGGCATGGCCATTCAGCGAAGTGCGGCCGAGACGGCGGTCAAGCATGTCACGCTCGAACTCGGCGGTAAGAATCCGATGATCGTTTTTCCCGATGCGGACCTTGACATGGCAGCCGCCAGTGCCGTGCAGGGCATGAACTTTTCGTGGCAGGGCCAGTCATGCGGTTCGAACTCGCGGCTGCTGATCCATGAAGACGTTTACGAGCCCGTCCTGGAACGTGTGGTCGCGCTTGTCGCGGCGATACGCGTCGGCGATCCCATGTCGCCAGATACCGGCATGGGACCCATCAACTCGCTGCGCAGCTATCAACATGTCACAAGCTTTCTTGATCCCGACCAGACGAAAGGCGCGCGGCTGATGACCGGCGGCAAGCGACCTCCGGGTGACGCCTTCAAGAAGGGATATTGGATCGAACCTACCGTGTTCGCAGATATCACGGAGTCGATGAGGCTCTGGCGTGAAGAAGTGTTCGGCCCGATTCTCGCCGTTGCCAAGTGGCGCGACGTTGAGCAGATGGTGTCGATGGCCAATGATACCGAATACGGCCTCTCCGCCGCCATATGGACTAATGACATCAAGCAGGCGCTGAATACCGCGAAGCGCATCAGGGCCGGCAGCATCTTCCTCAACGGTAGCAATACCCATTTCCTTGGCGTGCCATGGGGCGGATTCAAGAACAGCGGCATCGACCGGGAGGAAGGCATAGAGGAGCTGTACAGCTATGTGGAGAAGAAGGTAATCAACATTCTTCTGTAGCTACCCGGCCGCGAAACAAGGCGCCAGTCATCAGCGCTGGCGTGACCCGCATGTAGGCACTACCCCGAAGCAGCAGTTTCAAGTGAGACAGAGATTCTGGCTCAACCCTAAAATTGCGTTGAAAAATCCATATGGCGGTTCTGGCCCCGGATAGATCGACCTCATAGGGTGGCCTATAAGTTCTTCTCGTGCGTCGGGTAGTGCGTGGCCGGTATCGCCCGACGCAGCGCCATGCTCCCCAGGCGGAGATAGACCATACTTGATGACGACAATAGGGTTCAGCCTGGTGCCGCAGGCGCCAGCGATTGAATGGCGCCTTCGTTATTTTTTTCTCCACCGCCCATAGTGACGCTACCCAGACTGCGTCGTCCATCGACAGGCCGATGAATCAGCGGAACAGAAAGTTGTACTGCGTTCGCTCCATCAGTTGGCGCTCGGAGCAGATGCTGTACAGCACCTGCAGCAGCATCGCGCGCAGTAGCTTTTCCGGCGCAATGCCCGGGCGTCCGCCCTTGATGTCGGCTTCATACATGCCGGCGAAGAGCCGGTCCATCTTCGCCAGCGCTTGGTTGACCATGGAGCTAATCGGGCGCAACGGATGCGATTTCGGCACGAAATCTTCGAGCCGCCGCATGGTGAACAGGCCTTCGGTGAAAGTGTCGGCGCCGCGCATGAATCTCAGACTGAGCGGGGTCGTGTAATCAACGCTTCGGCACGCCACCGAGCTGACTTCGGCTGGGCGGCTATTTCAGCAGCCTGCTAGGGCACAGTTCGAGTTGCGTGCGCTCGGCTACCCCGAGCGCGGCCCTTTTGGAATCCTCACGGACCGTTGCGATTGGCAGGATTTAGCGATCTGCAGTCCGCTGTTAATAGCAATCATTATCATCACAAAAACTACCATAGACGTCCTATGGCTGCGCGTATCGAACGCCGGCCTGAAACGAACTCTGTCAGGGCAATTTCGTGGCTCGTGTGCGTCTTTTCAGCTTGTTTGGACTCCTTTGTGTTGGGTCGCTGTTCGTCGGCGTGACGCACCTCTCGTGGTCGCAGGTTTTCGCAGCTTCCGGTGATTCCTGGCTGACGCTAACGGTAAGCCGCATTCCCCGCTTGGCAGCACTCGTCTTGACCGGGGTGGGGCTATCCATTTGCGGCGTGATTCTTCAGCAGATCGTTCGGAACAAGTTTGCCGAGCCTGCGACCTCTGGCGGCCTGGATGCAGCGAAACTGGGAATTCTGCTTTCGCTGGTACTGACGCCAGGGGCGGGAACCATAGGAAAGATGTTGTTCGCGCTGCTGTTCTGCTTCTCGGCGAGCATGCTTTATGTCGCGATTATCCGGCGAATAAAGTTCAGGAACACGGTGTTGGTTCCTGTCGTAGGGCTGATGTACGGCAGTGTCCTGAGCGCGGTCGCAGAGTTCTACGCCTATCGCCACAACATTGTTCAAAGCATGCAGGGTTGGTTGCTGGGTGATTTCTCCAAGATCGTTCAGGGCAACTACGAGATTATTTATCTGATCGTCCCCATCGTTTCGCTTACTTACCTGTTTGCCCATCGCTTCACGGTAATGGGAATGGGGGAAGACGCAGCGACCAGTCTGGGTTTGAACTATTCGGGGACTGCCGCCGTGGGATTGCTGCTGGTCGCGGTCACTGTATCCGCCTCCGTTATTGCGGTGGGGGCCATTCCCTTCGTCGGGCTGGTGATTCCCAATCTGGTGGCGCTGCGCTGCGGTGAAAACCTGCGCCGAACTCTACCCACCGTTGCGCTATCGGGTGCGTCATTGCTGCTCGGGTGCGACATCGTTGGCCGCGTTCTGATCTATCCGTTTGAAGTACCCATCGGTATGACCGCAGGCGGCCTGGGCGGATTGCTGTTCCTCGTGCTGTTGCTGAGGAAACTCAAATGACGCGCGTGGACAACAGGTACTGGCTATGGGCCCTGGTCATCGCGGCTGCGTTGACTTTCATCTTCGTCCAATCGGGTTTCGACTTTGAATATGTCATTCCCAAGCGCCTGAACCGTTTGGGAGCCATCGTGATCGGCGGAGTCTGCGTCGCAGTCTCTTCCATCGTGTTTCAGACCATTGCGGGTAACCGGATACTTACCCCTGCGGTCATGGGATACGAAGCGGTCTACTTGCTTCTTCAATCGTTGCTGACGCTGGTTCTGGGCGGGCATGGCCTGATCGCCATCGGCCGCAACGAGAGCTTCTTTCTGTCGATCATCCTCATGCTGGCCTACTCGTGGGCTGTGCATCGCTATTTCTTCAAGGATACCAGGCGCAACGTGTATTTCCTGCTGCTGCTGGGGCTGGTGCTGACCATGTTGTTCGGCACGATGATCCAGTTCATCCAGCTCAAGATCAGCCCAGGAGACTTCGGCATCGTCCAGGGTTTCATCTATGCGTCATTCAATCGGGCGCAACCCGAGCAACTGGCCTACGCGGCATTGCTGGTCGTCGCCATCGCCATCGTATTGGCGAAAACACTTCCTTCATTGGACGTTCTAGCGTTGGGCCGCGAGCAGTCTTTATCTCTCGGGTTGGACTACAAGCGGAGTGTGAGGCTCTACCTATCCCTCATCGCGGCATTGGTGGCTGTCTCTACCAGCCTGATCGGGCCGACAGCCTTCATGGGGATCTTCGTCGCGAACATCACGTACTCGATGACCAAATCCACATGGCATCGCTTGACGCTACCCACCGGATGCGCGGTGGCAGTCGGCATCTTCATCGTCGCCCAGCTCTTGGTCGAGCACGTCTTCAACTACACGACCACCGTCAGCATTCTCGTCAACCTCGTATGCGGGGCCTATTTCCTCATGCTGATGGTGCGTACACGAGGTAATGCATGATCACGACAGAAGACCTTTGCAAGGCATACAACGGCAAACCGGTGCTTTCCAGCGTGAGCGTTCGGTTTCCCGCCGGGAAACTGACCTCCCTTATTGGGCCCAATGGCGCCGGAAAGAGCACCTTGCTGATGCTGGTCGCACGTTTGCTGGAACCCGCGAGCGGCGCGATTAGGATCGGCGATAGGCCCGTTTCGGATTTTCGTCCCAGGGAATATGCAACGCGTGTCGCCACGCTGCGTCAGTCGCCCGACATCAATCTTCGGCTGACGGTCGAGGAGCTGGTGGCTTTCGGGCGATTCCCCTATACCCGTGGATCACTCGATGCCCGTGACCAAAGGGAGATCGATGAAGCCTTGGCCTTTCTCTCCCTGGAAGGATTGAGAGAGCGCTACCTCGATGAACTCAGCGGCGGTCAGCGCCAGATGGCGTTTCT
This sequence comes from Bordetella pseudohinzii, assembly GCF_000657795.2. Taxonomy (GTDB): domain Bacteria; phylum Pseudomonadota; class Gammaproteobacteria; order Burkholderiales; family Burkholderiaceae_B; genus Bordetella; species Bordetella pseudohinzii. The sequence goes on along the minus strand of NZ_JHEP02000001.1, from coordinate 357,387 downwards.
GGCGATGACGGTGGCACAGCAGACCGACTGCCTATTGCTCGATGAACCACTCAACAATCTGGACATGAAGCATTCCGTACAGATCATGCAGGCCCTGCGCCGTCTGTGTGACGAACGCGGCCGTACGGTGGTGATGGTGGTCCATGACATCAACTTTGCCGCCAACTATTCGGATCACATCGTTGCAATGAAGTCCGGCTTGATCTGTTTCAGCGGCCCGGCTGACGAAGTCATTTCAGAGGAAAGGCTGCGTGAACTGTACGAGTTGGATTTCGAGATCATGCGCACCACTCGCGGCTGCGTATGCAACTACTTCAAACCAGCAGGAGAACTAAGATGAAGTCGAATAGAAGCAGGTATCGGTGGGCCGCGGCCTTGCTCTTGGTGTCATTGACCGCATTGCAAGGCTGCGATGGCAAAGCCGGGAAGTCGGCGCAAACGGAAGCGAAAGCTGTGGCTGCGCAAGAGCATGCCGTTTCAGATTCAAACGTCATCACGGTGCAGCACGAGTTGGGAACCACCGTTCTCAAGGCTCGGCCGAAACGGGTCGTTCCCTATGACATGAGCGTACTCGACTCTCTGGACCAGCTTGGCATTCCGATTGTCGGTATGCCGAAGGACTATGTTCCCCAGTTTCTCTCGAAGTATCAGGAAAATCCGGCAATTCAGGATGTGGGCGGGGTCCTGCAGCCCAATCTCGAACAACTTCATGCAGTGAAGCCTGACCTGGTGCTGATTTCCCCTCTGGAGGCTGGTAGCTATCAGGAGCTGTCCCAGATCGCGCCAACAATCTACTTCGATGTGGACTACATGAACCAACACGGCGACTACATCGGTGGCGTCAAAAAGCAGCTCATGACCTTGGGACATGTGTTTGGAGTGGAAGACCAGGCGCGCAAGAAGATCCATGAAATCGAAGCCAAGGTCGAGGACGCGCGTGCGGTTATCAAGGGCCGGCCGGAGAAGGCGCTCATCGTGATGCACAACAACGGCGCGTTCACCGCCTTCGGTGTTCAATCCCGTTATGGGTTCATCTTCGATACCCTCGGTGTCAAGCCTGCAAGCCAGCACATCGAACCCGGACTGCACGGCCAGCCGATCTCGAACGAGTTCATTCACGATGCTGATCCTGACATCATCTACGTCGTAGATCGGACCGCCGCACATGACCGCAAGCCGGTGGATCCCAAGGCGCTGGACAATCCATTGCTGCGGCAGACAAAGGCGTGGAAGACCGGCCATGTGGTCTTCGTGAATCCGGATGTTTGGTATCTCACCGGGGCCGGCGTCACTTCCCTGGAAATGCTCATCGACGAAGTTCTGAAGGGCTATACCGGCTGATAGGACCGCGCCTGCGCATTGTCTCCAGCGACGCTGCTACACCCCAGTGCCTACCACGCTAACGGAAATCCCTGAGAGCTAGTACCTCGGCTTCCGTTGCGCTTCGGACTTCGAGGATTTTTTAAGATGGCTATTCATCGCCAGGGGCCCGCTTGCGCCCAAAAAACGCATCGCAACCCAATGACATGGCTCTGCGCCTTGCTCCTGCCAACCGTTCTACCTGCATATGCGGCTTCCACGGAAACGGAAGAGCCCGCTGCGGTATCGCCGCAAAGCAGGGAGGAAAGAGGCGGTGTTGCGGTTCTTCCCGCAGTGACGGTCTCTGCGCAAAGACCAGGAGCCGATACAGAGGGGACCGGCTCATACACCACTGGCACGACCAAAGCGGCCACGGGACTGAGCCTGTCGCCGCGAGAAACCCCCCAGTCGGTTACCGTCGTGACGCGCCAGCGCATGGACGATCAGCAGTTGAACTCCGTGAAGGATGTTCTGGAAAACACGACCGGGATCAGCTCGACCACATTGGACACGGAGCGCGTTTCTTACTATTCGCGTGGTTTCAGTATCGACAGCTTTCAGTACGATGGCGTGCCCACGACATACATTCCCGGATCGTTCCTGCCAGGTGAGGGAGTGCTGGACACAGCCTTTTACGATCGGGTCGAGGTGGTACGTGGCGCCACTGGTCTGCTGCAGGGGGTCGGCGATCCGTCAGCCTCGGTCAACCTCGTTCGCAAGCGGCCGTTGCGTGAGTTCTCTCTGACTGGTTCGCTGGGGGCTGGTTCTTGGGACAACTATCGGGGGGTATTGGACGTGTCCACGCCGCTCACCACCTCCGGCAATGTCCGTGCACGGGTGGTAGGTGCCTATCAGGACCGCAATTCCTTCCTCGACTATTACCAGCAGCGTCGGCAGGCCTTCTACGGTGTGGTCGAGGCAGATCTGACGTCGAGCACGACCCTGAGCCTGGGCCACGAATACCAGGATAGCGACCCGAAGGGGATTACCTGGGGTGGCCAGCCGCTGTTCTATTCCGATGGCTCGCGCACCGATTGGTCCCGGTCCAAGAACACCGCGCCGCGTTGGAGCCATTGGAGCAACCGGATCAATACGACCTTCGCGCACTTGGAACATGAGTTCGATAACGGATGGAGCGTTCGCGTCAACGCGGAGCACCGACGTGTGGACAGCTCAAACGAGCTGTTCTCGATGAACGGCTATCCGGATCGCGCCTCGGGGGAAGGTTTGTGGCCGATTGCCCTGGGAGGCCGCAGCAATAGTCGGCAGAACAATTTTGACGTTATGGCCTCTGGACCGTTTGCGTTGTTCGGGCGCGATCACGAACTGATGGTAGGCGCGTCAACGTCCCGGCTCCGTGCACATGACAACTCTGCTTTCATCTTCCCGACGGACCCTATCGGTAGCATCTACGACTGGAGTGGCAACTATCCAAAGCCCGACTTCGCCAGCTTTCCGCACGACGCATCCAGTACGACCATCAAGCAGACCGGCCTCTATAGCGCGGCCCGCTTCTCGTTGGCTGACCCGCTCAAGCTGATTGTCGGTGCTCGGCTGAGCAACTACGAAATGGAGCGGGACAGCAGCAGGGGGGAGCCATTTCACTATAAGAAGGACAACAAGCTGATCCCGTACGCGGGGTTGGTCTACGACATTGACGATACCTACTCGGTGTACACCAGCTACACGGAAATCTTCAAGCCGCAGACCGATCGCGACCGCAACGATAAGGTGCTTGGGCCGACCAAGGGGAAAAATACCGAGGTTGGCATCAAGGGTGAGTATCTGGACGGGCGTCTGAACGCGTCCTTCGCAGTGTTCGAGGCTCGACTAGACGGTGTGCCGCAGATTGACAGCGGCCATCTGCTTCCCGACGGTTCTCAGGCGTATTACGCGGCCAACGGCACCAAGTCGCGAGGATTTGACATCGATGTTCAGGGCGAGATTGCGCGTGATTGGAACCTTTACGCGGGCATCTCTCATTTCACAGCATCGCAAGGCGACGGCCAGCGCTTGAGCACGCAGATTCCTCGAACGACGGCGCGCCTGTTCACCACTTACCGGTTACCGGGTGACTGGAATCGCTTGACGATCGGCGGTGGGGTGAACTGGCAGAGCCGCTTTTATGGGACGGCGACGGGACCTCAAGGAGAAGTCCAAGTTGGCCAGGCTTCTTATGCGCTCGCCTCGTTGATGGCACGCTACGACGTCTCGAAAAACACCACCATCACGGCGAACGTCAACAACCTGTTTGATCGCAAGTACTACACGATGACGGGGTTCTACAACCACTACCTGTACGGCGAGCCTCGTAATTTCATGGTGAATATGACGTACAAGTTCGAGTGATCCGAACGTCCCTACGGCTCTTCGCCTTGTGTGAGTTCAGCGAAGTATCGCGCAGGGGGCTTTCCGACCGCCTTCTTGAACATGGTGATGAAGGCGGTGACCGAGTCGTAGCCCAATTGGTCCGCTACTCGCTGCACCGTCTGCCCGGAGGAAAGCTGGCGCATGGCAACGATCAAGTGCAGTTGCTGGCGCCAGCGGCCGAACGTTAGGCCTGTCTCCTGTTGGACGAGGCGGGCTAGCGAGCGTTCGCTCATGGCGACCAGCTTGGCCCAATCGGCAAGTGTCCTTCGATCCGCCGGATCGTCCGAGAGCATCTTCGCGATCTTGCGCATCCGCGGTTCGTTCGATGTTGGCAGGTATAGCTGCTCGACCGGCATTTGTGCGAGTTCCTCCAGAAGCACGACGGCCTTGCGTCCCACTCGGCTGTCTGGAAGGTATTCGGGAGCCTGGTCAGCCATGTGCAGCACCAACTCGCGCACCAGGGGAGTGATGGAGAGCGTGCAGCATTGGTCCGGCAATTGCGCTGCACCTGGTTGCACGAAGAGGTAACAAATCCGTGCGTTTGCGGTGGCGCGAACACTGTGGGGCATTTGTCCTGGAATCCACACGGCACAGCGCGGGGGAACCATCCAAATAGCATTAGGTACTTCGCAGGTCACGCCACCCTTCAGAGCAAGGACTAGCTGTCCTTGTCGATGTTGATGTACCGGGACTTCGCTCTTTTGCTCGGCGATGTCCACACGCATCCCCACTACCGGGCCGCGCACCTTGGTTTCGTCGAAATTTTTCAACGACGGTTCTAGCGACATGGCCATTGGAATTACCTTGGCATAATTTAGCGATCTGTTGTCATTCTAGCTAAATTCATATTTAGGTCCAAGCGATAGATTGCGGTACTGATTGTCTGTTTTTGGAGTTATGAATGAGTAATCGTGATGCAGCCTTGGCGGTTGCCCGACCAGCTTTGCTGATAGCAGGGCTCCTTTTGATCGCGACTAACCTGCGTGCGCCCATTACGGGCGTTGCTCCCGTTCTGGAGACACTGCAGTCGGCGTTTGCGCTGTCGCCGGCGCAAGCGGGGCTCTTGACGACGCTACCGTTGTTGGCGTTCGGCATCATTTCCCCGTTGGCCGCGATTTTCGCGAGGGAATACGGCCTGGAGCGTTCGCTGTTCGGGGCGCTGCTACTGATCGCTGCCGGCGTGGTCGTCCGATCTATTGGTCCTGTTTGGACCCTGTATCTGGGTACGGCCACCATCGGCGCCGGCATTGCCGTAGGCAATGTACTGCTCCCGAGCCTGGTCAAACGCGACTTCCCGGCGAAAGTGCCCACCGTCATGGGAGTCTGCTCCATCGCCATAGGCGGCGCAGCAGCGTTGGCATCGGCGAGCGCCGTTCCACTGGGAAATGCGTTCGGATGGCAAGGTGCGCTTGGCGCCACGGCAGTCTTTCCGCTGGTTGCTGCGCTGGTGTGGACCAGCCAACTGAGCGGTCATACTGCGCCGGCCAAGGGAACCGCATCGGCCCCTCACGGTGGACGGGTGTGGCATTCCGCGTTGGCGTGGCAGGTCACCTTGTTCATGGGCATCAATTCGCTGGTGTACTACGTCTTGGTCGCGTGGCTACCGTCTGTTCTTACTTCCTCGGGGATTGCTCCAGAGGTCGCCGGCTCGCTTCACGGCGTCATGCAGCTCGCTTCAGCAGTGCCTGGTCTCTTGCTTGGCCCTATTGTCAGCCGCATGCGGGATCAAAGGCTGGTCGCCGCCACCATGGGCGGGTTGATGACCGTGGCCCTTCTCGGGTTCTGCATGGCGCCGTCCTGGGCCTCCTTGTGGGCGTTCTGCTTCGGCCTGGGCTCCGGTGGTGGCGTGTTGCTGGCGCTGATGTTCATGGGCCTGCGAGCTAACAGCGCCCATCAGGCCGCTTCGCTTTCAGGTATGGCGCAGTGCGTTGGCTACTTTCTGGCTGCGTGCGGTCCGACGCTTGCAGGAAAGCTCCACGACCTTACTGGTAGCTGGATCGCCGTGCTGTACATCGGCGCAGTGCTCTCAATTGTCATGGTGATCTTTGGCTTGCTAGCAGGTCGTTCTCGAACGATCGGGGGCGAGCATCCGCAAGCTCGTCATTGATGTTTTCGCGTGCGCGGTCCGTGGCTATCCGGGAGCAGCCCGCGCTCGCAATTACAGGTTTGTGAGGTAAAGAAATGAGCAACAAGACGAACTCTCTGAATATCTCCAGTACCTCCGCTGACTGGCGCGGGCTGGCGCTTTCCAACTTCGGGCTCTCGCCGTTCGTACTCGACGACATGCTGTTCGCATCCGTTGAGGGATTCGTCCAAGGTATCAAGTTTGCGGAGAACGATCCTCGCCGTCTGCAAGCCTTTCAGTTGAGTGGATGGGAAGCAAAACACCTCGGCGATCAGGCGGATCGCAGCGGTGCCTACTGGAATGGGCAGCGCCTGCCTTACGGGTCAACGCAGCACCATCGACTCATCGAAACTGCAATCCGGGTGCGGATCGAGCAATGCATAGGACTGCAGAGGGCGCTGCTGTCTACGAATGGGCTGGATCTGGTCCACGATACGGGGCGGAAAGAGGCGCCGACGACGTCGCTGCCCGCCACCGTGTTCTGCCGAATTCTGACGGCCATCCGGGAGGAGCTGTTGCGTGCACGCCTGACAGCACCGTGATTCCCAGGCGCGCTCGGGCACTCAATCATTTAGAGGAGAAGACTGATTATGAACCTTAATCCTCAGGACTTCCTGGTGCATGACATTAGCCAACATCCAATGGTCGTCTTCAGGAACAACGCTGCAAGACCTGGCTACGCAAAGCAATGGGAGGTGGAAACGGCTTCTCTTATTCGGCACGGGGTCCCCTTCGTCATTGTGTATGACCAACTTCGGGGCGATGAAGATCACGAGGATCGCAAGCATAGGGCGCTTTGGCTCAAGCAAAACAAGGCGGAGATGAACCGTGTGTGCAAAGGATTCATCAGTATTGAGCCCGACCCTGTGCGCCGAGAAGAGGTAAGGCAGATGGGGTTGATGCTGGCAAGAGCGTTCGGCATGCAACATGAGGCGGTCGAATCGCAAGCCGAGGCCCGAACGCTTGCCCAACGCTTGGCCTCCGAGCGATCCTCAGGTAAGTAGTCTCCATGGAACTGCGGCACCTGCGATGCTTTCTCGCCGTGGCCGAAGAGCTGCACTTTGCACGCGCGGCTGAACGACTGCACATCGAGCAATCGCCCTTGTCGCGGACTATCAAAGAGTTGGAAGAGGAGTTAGGTGCCCAGCTTTTCGTGCGAACTACCCGAAATACTCGGCTGACCCGTTCTGGAAATATGTTCCTAGAGCATGTTCCACGTGTATTTTCAGCGTTGCAGCAGGCGCGAGACAGTGTGAAGGCTGCTGCGAATGGATTTCACCGTCAATTGCGTGTTGCCTTGTCGGATGGAATCTCTCCATCTCGCCTACCAGCGCTACTGGCTCTATGCCGGCAGGAAGAACCCGACGTCGATATACGCCTCTTCGAAATCCCTTTATCACAGCAGATCAAGGGATTGCACGATGATCTATACGACGTTGGATTTGCACAGTCGAATGAGGTAGGCGATGGCATCGTCGCCATGCCAGCCTGGAGCGATACGCTCATGGTCGCGGTGCCGGCACGGCATCCGCTGCTGGCCCACAAGCGAATTCCCCTGGAAGAATTGCTGCGCTATCCGCTTGTCTTGTGCGATCCACATGCGTGCGAGGGTCATGCCAGACATGTTGATCGGGTGCTACGCCGGATGGACGTGGAACCGCTCATTGCGGAGCGAGTCGCTTCTTGCGACTTGATGATGGCACTTGTATCGGCTGGTTTCGCACTGGGGCTGGCAGGCGCAGCGCATATTGCCGCCAGTCGTGAACCAGGCGTGGTTGCCCGGCCGCTGGCGGCGCGTGTGCCGCCACTGACGACCTACCTGTTGCGTCCCGAAGGCGAGCCCTCTGATGTGCTGCTGCGCTTCATTGAGCGAGTCCAGGCCATCGAATCACTGGAGTGCCCGAGACGATTCCCCAGCTGTAGTCTTGATCCCCCGGAGAAGCCTACGTTATGAAAATGATAGTTCCATTCCTGCTGGTCGTGGAATTGACGGCCTGCGGACAGTCTGAGGCACCGCAGAAAGCCATCGATTCGCGGGCAAGCATCCCGACAGTGAAAGAACTTGTAGCCGACCCCGAACGGCTCAAGGAACTGCGCCAGCAGTGCAAGACCGACCGCGCCAAGCTGGGTGATGTGTTGTGCAACCGGGTCGCCGAAGCCATGCGCAAGCAGTTCTATGGCGACGGCGAAACACCCTACACGCCGCCGATAGAATCGCCTAAGTTATGACCGTTGGCGGCTCACCGCCTCGCCTTCCTTTTTTCTGTTCAACACGCCGCAATGTGCCTTCGCTTGCGGCGTTTTTCTTTGGCTCGCTGCCGCACTCATTCTGTCTTTTTGCTCGACCTTTCTGCTTGAAACGGTCTTTGACCGGCACTGACCCGACTCCGATCCTGACGCCTGCGGCACGCCCATGTGCCGCTCTTTCCATGAGGAATCAGCGCAGGAGAAATCGGAGGCCAGGTCATGCAAGGGACGAATGTGTTGTTCGGTCAGATCGCCGTGGTATTCGGCATCGTGATCGCCGGCGTGTGGGGTGCCACACAATGGACGGCAGCGGCCCTTGGCTATCAAGTACGCCTTGGCTCGCCCTGGTTCGATTTTCTTGGTACGCCGATTTACCACCCGTGGAAGCTATTTGAGTGGTGGTTCGTTTTCGATGCTTACGCGCCGCGCGTGTTCGATTCCGGCGGCACCATCGCGGGCGGCAGTGGGCTACTGGCGGTGGTCGTCGCTATCGGCATGTCCATCTGCCGCTCGCGACAGTCGCGCCTGGTCACGACATACGGATCGGCCCGCTGGGCGAATGCGCAGGACATTCGCAAGGCGGGCCTGTCGCAACCGGCAGGCGTATTCCTCGGCCAGCATGATCGCCAATACCTGCGCCACGAAGGCCCCGAACACGTCCTGACCTTCGCTCCCACGCGCTCTGGCAAGGGCGTTGGCCTTGTCATTCCAACGCTTCTTTCGTGGCCCGCATCCGCCGTCATTCATGACATCAAGGGCGAGAACTGGAGCATCACCGCCGGGTGGCGCAGCCGGTTCAGCCACTGCCTGCTGTTCAACCCGACCGATGCGAAGTCGGCGGCCTACAACCCGCTACTGGAGGTGCGGCGCGGCGCGCATGAAGTGCGCGACGTTCAGAATATTGCGGACATTCTGGTCGATCCTGAAGGCGCGCTGGAGAAGCGCAACCATTGGGAGAAGACCAGCCACGCGCTGCTGGTCGGGGCCATCCTGCATGTCCTCTACGCTGGCGAAGACAAGACGCTGCGCGGCGTCGCCAACTTCCTGTCCGACCCGGCCAGCCCCTTCGAGCTGACCTTGCACCGGATGATGACTACGCCGCACCTCGGCGATGGGCCGCATCCGGTCGTCGCATCGGCGGCGCGTGAAGTCCTCAACAAGAGCGACAACGAACGCTCGGGCGTGCTATCCACGGCCATGTCGTTCCTCGGCCTGTACCGCGATCCCACGGTGGCCGAAGTCACCTCGCGCTGTGACTGGCGCATCGCCGACCTGATCGCGGCCGAGCATTCGGTATCGCTGTATCTGGTGGTGCCGCCTTCGGACATATCGCGGACGAAGCCGCTCATTCGCCTGATCCTCAACCAGATCGGCCGGCGCCTCACCGAATCGCTCGACGGCTCCGACGGCATCGAGCGCCGCCACAAGCTGCTGCTGATGCTCGACGAGTTCCCGGCGCTGGGGCGCCTCGACTTCTTCGAGACGGCGCTGGCCTTCATGGCGGGTTACGGCATCCGCAGCTTCCTCATCGCGCAGTCGCTCAACCAGATCGACAAGGCGTATGGGCAGAACCACTCCATCCTCGACAACTGCCATGTGCGCGTGACGTTCGCAACGAACGACGAGCGCACCGCCAAGCGGATTTCCGAGACGCTGGGTACGGCCACCGAGCTGCGCGCCCAGCGCAACTACGCGGGCCACCGGCTCGCGCCGTGGCTGGGCCACCTGATGGTGTCGCGCCAGGAAACCGCGCGCCCGCTGCTGACGCCGGGCGAAGTCATGCAGCTTCCGCCCGACGAGGCCGTGGTGATGGTGTCCAGCGTAGCGCCGATCAAGGCGAAGAAGCTGCGCTACTACGCGGACGCCAATTTCAAGCGTCGCGTTCTGCCGCCGCCCGCGCTGGCGGACGGGCAGTATGCCGACGCGCCGCCGGCACGCGCCGACGACTGGAGCGGGCTGGCGATTCCCGCCGTGCCTGCCGCACCAGCCACGGCATCCGCCGATGGCTTGGAGAACTTGGGTACGGCCGACGACGGCGGCCCGCGCCGCCAGTCCGAGCTATCTGAAACCTTCGCCTACGACCCCGAGCTGGCCGCTCCCGCGGCCGACCTTGGGCTGCTCGATGATGACGACGACCTGCCGCTTCCGCTTCCTCGCCAGCTCGATCCAGCCATGCAGCGCACGGCTCGGCTGGCTTCCCTCGACCCCAACGACGGAATCGAGCTATGAGCCACTATCGCCTGAACCTCTTTATCCAGCCCGAGCACGCCAAGCGGCTCGACGAGCTTGCCGCCAAGAAAGGCGTGTCCAAGTCATCCATCGTCGCGGCGGCGCTCGCATCGTGGCTGTCGCCCGATGCCGCCGACCAGCGCGAGGCCGCCATAGCCAAGCGGCTTGATCGTCTGTCGCGCCAGGCCGAGCGCATGGAGCGCGACCAGAACATCCAGATCGAGACGCTGGCGCTGTTCGTTCGCTACTACCTCACGGTTAGCACACCAATCCCCGAGGCGCACCAAGAGGCCGCACGCGCCCAGGGCAAGGCGCGGTTCGAGCAGTTCGTTGAACAGTTGGGCCGTCACCTGCTACGGGGCCGGAGCCTGGTGCGCGACGTGGTGGAGGAACTGCATCCCGACCCAATGCGGATGGAAGACGCGGCGGCAGCCGCGCAAGCGCAGGAGCGTTCGTCATGAGCGCCGTTCCGCAGTCCATGAGTGCCACGTCGCTCGACCGCCGCATCCAGATGCTGCGCACGGCAATGGGGCCGCTGATCGCCGCTGCGCTCGAAGACCAGGATGTGGTGGAGGTGATGCTGAATCCTGATCGCACCCTTTGGGTGGACCGGCTTTCCAGCGGGCGCGCGCCGATGGGCGTGGAACTGCCCGAGGCGGACGGAGAGCGAATCATCCGACTGGTCGCGGCCCACGTTGGCGCAGAAGTCCATCGCGGCCAGCCGCTGCTGTCCGCCGAGTTGCCCGAAACGGGCGAACGCTTCGAGGGCATCTTGCCGCCGGCAGCGCCGGGGCCGGCCTTCGCGTTGCGCAAGCGCGCCATCGGCGTGATTCCGCTGGAGCGGTACGTCATCGACGGGATGATGACCAGCGCGCAGGCGGGCTTTCTCGTTCGCGCCGTGCGCGAGCGGCAGAACGTGCTGATCGCCGGCGCCACCAGCAGCGGCAAGACCACGCTCGCCAATGCGCTGCTAGCCGAGATAGCCGCCACGGGCGACCGCGTGCTGGTGCTCGAAGACACGGTGGAACTGCAATGCGCGGCCCGCGACCACGTTCCGCTGCGCACACGCGCGGGCGTGGTGTCGATGACGGAGCTGGTGCGTTCGTCCATGCGCCTGCGGCCCGATCGTGTCGTCGTCGGCGAGGTGCGCGGCGCCGAGGCGCTGGATCTCATCAAGGTGTGGGGCACGGGGCACCCCGGCGGCATCGCCACGATCCATGCGGGCTCCGCGCTCGGCGCGCTGCTGCGCCTGGAGCAACTGATTCTCGAAGTGGCGGTGAATCCGCCCCGTGCGCTGATCGCCGAGGCGGTCAACGTGCTGATCCACATCGCTGGGCGCGGACGCAAGCGCCGCATCGAGAGCATCGCCCGCGTCGTCGGCTTCGACGGCGTGGGCTACCAACTGGCGGACGCGCTGGAAACGCCGTTTCCCGAGCTGCCGCCATTTCCCAAAGCCGCATCCGCTGCAGCGACTTCCCCATCCCCTGACTCACTTGGAGAACTGCCATGACGCAGATGACCATTCCTGCTTTCCGTTTTTCTGCAAATCCGGCTTTGCCTCTTGCGCGGCTGCGCAGCCTGGCCCGCCCTGCGGGGCAAGGGCTGCTGCTGGCCGCGCTGCTGCTGTTCCTGGCCGGAACCGCGCAGGCCGCCGGTTCCTCGATGCCGTGGGAAGGCCCGCTGCAATCCATCCTCGAATCCATCCAGGGGCCGGTGGCGCGCATCGTCGCGGTCATCATCATCATCGCCACGGGCCTCGCGCTCGCGTTCGGCGACACGTCCGGCGGATTCCGCAAGCTGATCCAGATCGTCTTCGGTCTGTCCATCGCGTTCGCCGCTTCGAGCTTCTTCCTGTCATTCTTCAGCTTCTCCGGCGGAGCCGTCGTATGAGTACCTCGGACACCTTCGCGGACGGCTTCGAGGTGCCGCTGCATCGCTCGCTGACCGAGCCGATTCTGCTTGGCGGTGCGCCGCGCACCGTGGCGATCGCCAACGGCACGCTGGCCGCCGCTGTCGGCCTGGGCCTGCAACTGTGGATTCCCGGCGTGGTGCTCTGGATCGTCGGCCATTCGCTGGCGGTGTGGGGTGCGCGCGTCGATCCGCAGTTCATGCAGGTCTTCGCCCGGCACATCAAGCACCACCCGCTGCTGGACGTGTGAGGGGAGGCCCCCGAGATGCTGAACCTCGCCGAATACCGCCAGCGCCCGGCCTTGCTTGCCGACTGGCTGCCCTGGGCCGGGCTGGTCGCGCCGGGCGTCGTCTTGAACAAGGACGGCAGTTTCCAACGCACGGCCAAGTTTCGCGGGCCTGACCTCGACAGCGCGACGCAAGGCGAGCTGATCGCCACGTCGGCGAGGTTGAACAACGCGCTGCGCCGCATGGGATCGGGCTGGGCGTTATTCATCGAAGCCGAGCGCCGGCCTGCGGCCGATTATCCGCACTCGGAGTTTCCCGAACCGCTTTCGTGGCTGGTGGAGGAAGAACGCCGGGCCGCTTTCGAGGAATCGGGTAGTCACTTCGAGAGCGGCTATCACCTGACGCTGCTTTACCTGCCGCCGGAAGAATCCCGCGCCCGTGCAGCCAAGATGCTCTACGAGAACACGCCGACGAATGGCGTGGACTGGCGCGAGCGGCTGCGAACCTTCGTCGCGGAAACAGATCGTGTCTTTGACCTGCTCGACGGCGTGATGCCGGAAATTGACTGGCTCGATGACGCGCAGACGCTGACCTACCTGCACGCGACCATCTCGACGCGGTGCTATCGCGTGGGCGTGCCCGAAGTGCCGTTCCACATCGACGCGCTGCTGACCGATTCCGCGCTGGTCGGCGGCCTGGCGCCCATGCTGGGCGATCAGCACCTGCGGGTAGTGTCGGTGCGGGGCTTCCCGACCTCGACCTGGCCGGGAATTCTGGACGACCTCAACCGCCTCGGTTTTGCGTACCGCTGGAGCACGCGCTTTCTCTGCCTCGATAAAGCAGAGGCGGAAAAAGAACTCTCACGCCTGCGCCGCCAGTGGTTCGCCAAGCGCAAGAACGTCATCGCGCTGCTGCGCGAAACGATCTTCCAGCAGGAAAGCCCGCTGGTCGATACCGACGCCAACAACAAGGCCGCCGACGCCGACGCCGCCTTGCAGGAGCTGGGCAGCGATCAAGTCGCCTTCGGCTATCTGACTGCGACCGTCACCGTCATGGACGAGGACGCCGCCGTCGCAGACGAGAAGCTGCGCATGGTGGAGCGTGTTATCCAGGGCCGAGGTTTCGTGACCATCCCCGAAACGCTCAACGCCGTGGATGCGTGGCTTTCGTCCATTCCGGGCAACGCATACGCCAACGTGCGTCAGCCCATCGTCTCGACGCTGAACCTGGCGCACATGATGCCGTTGTCGGCGGTATGGGCCGGGCCGGAGAAGAATGAGCACCTGGACGGCCCGCCGCTGATCGTCACGCGCACCGATGGCGCCACGCCGTTCCGGCTGGTGACGCACATCGGCGACGTGGGCCACACGCTGGTCGCGGGGCCGACTGGCATGGGCAAGTCGGTCTTGCTCGCCACGCTGGCGATGCAATTTCGCCGCTATCGCGGCTCGCGCATCTTCGCCTTCGACATGGGCCGCTCCATGCGGGCCGCCATCCTCGGCCAGGGCGGCGAACACTACGACCTGGGCACGGATGGCGAAATCGCCTTCCAGCCACTCGCGCGCATCGACCGTGAGGGCTACCGCACCTGGGCCGCCGAATGGATCGAAGGCCGCTTGCTGCACGAAGGCGTGGCGGTCGACCCCGACGAGAAGGCGGCTATCTGGTCGGCGCTGGGAAGTCTCGCCGGTGCGCCGGTGGAGCAGCGCACGATGACGGGACTTTCAGTGCTGCTGCAATCGAACACGCTGCGGCAGGCGCTGTCCCCCTATGTGCTAGGTGGCGCCCACGGCAAGCTGCTGGACGCCGACCACGACCGGCTGGGCATGGCTGACGTGCAGTGCTTCGAGATGGAGGAGCTGATGCACAGCAAGGCCGCCGTCATGGCCGTGCTGCATTACCTCTTTGCGCGTTTCGATGAACGCTTCGACGGGGCGCCTACGCTGCTGATCCTCGATGAAGCGTGGCTGTTCCTCGACGACCCGGTGTTTGCCGCGCGTATCCGCCAGTGGCTCAAGACCCTGCGCAAGAAGAACGTCAGCGTCATCTTCGCCACGCAGAGCCTCGCCGACATCAAGGATTCGAGCATCGCGCCCGCGATCATCGAGAGCTGCGCGAGTCGGATTTTCTTGCCTAACCCGCAGGCCATCGAGCCGCAGATTCGCACGATCTACGAGGGCTTCGGCCTCAACAGGCGTCAGATCGAAATCGTCGCCGCTGCGCAGCCCAAGCGCGACTACTACTACCAATCGCGCCTCGGAAATCGCCTGTTCGACCTCGACCTGGGGTCAGCCGCGCTCGCCTTCGCGGGCGCATCCACACCGCAAGACCAACGCGACATCGACCGCGTGCTGACGCAGGCCGGCGCACCCGGCTTCGCCGGCGCGTGGCTGCGCCATCGCGGCCTTGAATGGGCCGCTGACCTGCTGCCGTCCGCACCGGCGGCTGCTTCGTTCCTCAACCCCCAACCATTGGAGGTTTCACCATGAAGATCAAGCCCCGTTTGCTGTCCGCCTCGCTCGCTGCCGCGCTGTCTGTGTCGCTGATGCTCGCACAGCCGGCGGCAGCCATCACTGTGTTCGATCCGTCGAACTTCGTGCAGAACACGCTTACAGCCGTGCGCACCCTGGAACAGATCAACAACCAGATCAACCAGCTCCAGAACGAAGCACGGATGCTCATGAACCAGGCGCGGAATCTCACCAGCCTGCCGTCCAACGTGGTGAACCAGTTGCGCGCCAACCTGGCGACGACCGAGCGGCTGATCGCGCAGGCCCGAGGCTTGGCCTATGACGTGACGAACCTCGATCGGGAGTTCGCGCGCCTGTATCCCGAGCAGTACGCCGCCACCGTCAGCGGCGACCAGATGTACCGCGACGCGCAGGAGCGTTGGCGGAACACGCTCAACGGCTTGCAGACCACCATGCAGATGCAGGCGCAGGTGTCGCAGAACCTGGGCGAAGACGAAAGCGTGCTGGCCGATCTCGTCGGCAAGAGCCAGTCGGCCGAGGGCGCGCTGCAAGCGATGCAGGCCATGAATCAGTTGCTGGCCTTGCAGGCCAAGCAATCCATCCAGTCGCAGCGGCTCCAGATCACGCAAGACCGGGCGGCGTCGGTGGAGCTGGCGAGGCAGGCGGCGGCCACCGAGCGCGCCCGCGAGGTGCGACGGCGCTTCCTGGGCGAAGGCACGCCGTACACGCCGCAGTCTGTGAACTTCTACGGCAACTGACGGGAGGCCGCCATGCGATGCGCCCTCGTCCTGTGTGCCGCGCTGCTGGCCGCTTGCGGCAAGCAGCCGGCCGACAACCTTGCCGATGCCCTGGCTGCTGATCCCGTGCGGCTGAAGACATTGCGCGCGCAATGCGCGATCGACCGGCAGGCCACGGGCGAGGACGCTTGCCTTGCCGCCGCCGAAGCCTTCCGGCGGCGCTTCTTTTCCGGCGAGGCCGGGCCGGACGAATACCAGACGCTGGCCGACCTGCCGCCGATCCCGCCGAGCTTCGAGGAGCCGGCCGATGGCATGGCGCCGGCCGTTCCCGCCGAACCGGAGGACACGCCATGAATGACGTGACCATCATCGACCAGTTCCTCAACACCTTTGCCGCTTACATCGACTCGGGTTTCGGGCTGCTGCGGGGCGAAGTGGCGTTCCTCACGGCCACGCTGATCGTCATCGACATGACGATCGCCGGCCTGTATTGGGCCATGAGCCATGCCACCGGCCAGGGCGAGGACGTGATCGCCAAGCTGCTGCGCAAGGTGCTCTACGTCGGTGCCTTCGCCTACATCATCAATAACTTCAACTGGCTGGCCAGCATCGTGTTCCGCTCATTTGCGGGATTGGGCATCACCTCCACCGGCTCAGCCATCACGATGGAGAACTTCTTGCAACCGGGCCGGCTAGCGAAAACCGGCATCGACGCCGGGGCGCCGATTCTGGAGCAGATCGGCGAGATGGCGGGCTTTCCCGAAGTGTTCGTGAACCTCGACCCCATCGTGGTGATGTTCCTCGCATGGCTGGTCGTGGTCTTGTGCTTCTTCGTACTGGCGATCCAACTGTTCATCACGCTGATCGAGTTCAAGCTGACCACGCTTGCCGGATTCGTGCTGGTGCCATTCGCGCTCTGGAACAAGACCGCGTTCCTCGCCGAGAAGGTGCTGGGCAACGTGGTGTCGTCCGGCGTCAAGGTACTGGTGCTGGCCGTGATCGTCGGCATCGGCTCGGGCCTGTTCGCCGAGTTCCAAGTTCATCCCGATGAGCCGTCCATCGACCACGCGCTGGTCATCATGCTGGCCTCGCTCACCTTGCTGGCGCTCGGGATCTTCGGCCCCGGCATCGCCACGGGCCTCGTGTCCGGTGCGCCGCAGCTCGGCGCGGGCGCAATGGCCGGTGCTGCTGTCGGCGCTGCCGGCACGGCGGTCGCCATCGGCGCCGCTGCGACGGGCGTGGGTGGCGCCGTGGCTGCTGGCGCGCGCATGGCCCCGGCTGCCGCCAAGCTGGCCGGTAGCGGCGCGCGCGCCGCCACGTCGGCGGCCAGCAGTGCGAAGTCGGCGTTTCAGGCCGGTTCCGCCGCCGCTGGCGGCGGCGCAAAGGGCGCGATGGCGGGCCTGGGAAATGTCGCCAAGACCGGCGCGCAGTCGGCCGGACGCGCGGTTGCGTCGCGTGCTTCCGCTGCCGGGCAGCGGATGGCCGCTCCGTTCCGTGCTGGCTGGAATGGCTCGACGGCCGACGCTGGCGCGTCAACCGGCCAAGCCTCCGCAGGAGAAGCCCCCGCAGGCGGCGTCGCTGCACAGAAGCCGGAACAACCCGCCTGGGCCAAGCGGCTGCATCGCCGCCAGCAACTCACCCACGCCGCGACCACCGCCGCGCACACGCTGCGCGGCGGCGACGGTGGCGGCTCGGGGCAAGGCCCGAGCCTGCGCGGCTCCGACGACTAGGGCGATTCACAAGGAGAACTGACCATGCGATTCAGAAAACCGCAGGTGCGCTATGCCGACACGCCGCAGCCTGCCACGCCGTACCAAGCTGCCGGCCAGGTGTGGGACGACCGTATCGGCTCGCCGCGCGTGCAGGCGAAGAACTGGCGCCTGATGGCCTTCGGCTGCCTGACGCTCGCGCTGTTGATGGCCTGCGGCCTGGTGTGGCGCTCGGCGCAGTCCTTCGTGACGCCCTACGTCGTGGAGGTGGACAACGCAGGCCAGGTGCGCGCCGTGGGGGAGGCCGCCACGCCGTACCGGCCCAACGACGCGCAGACCGCGCACCACATCGCGCGCTTCGTGACGCTGGTGCGTTCGCTGTCCATCGACCCCATCGTCGTCCGCCAGAACTGGCTGGACGCCTACGACTACACGACCGACAAGGGCGCGGCCGTGCTCAACGACTACGCACGGCTCAACGATCCGTTCGCGCGCATCGGTAAGGAGTCGGTGACGGTGCAGATCACCAGTGTCGTGCGCGCCAGCGATACGTCTTTCAACGTGCGCTGGACGGAGCGCCGCTACGTCAACGGCGCCGCGGCGGGCCTGGAGAGGTGGACGGCGGTGGTGTCCATCGTGCTCCAGCCGCCACGCACCGAAGAACGCCTGCGCAAGAACCCCTTGGGCATCTACGTCAACGGCTTGTCGTGGAGCCGCGAACTGGATTCTTCCGAAGGAACCAAGCCATGAATGATCTTTTCCGCAAAGCCGCTTTGCCGGTGATCCTGCTTGCATCGACTGTTCTGTTCACGGGCTGCGCCTCTCAGGGCAAGCCACCGCCAACCATCTCGCTCGATGAGCCGGTGCAGGCCCAGCCGCTGCCAGAGCCGCCGGTGCCGGTGGAGGTGGTGGCCGTGCCCGAGGTGCTGCCGATGCCGGCGCAGTTGAAGCCGTTGCCCGAAGCCGAGGACGCCAAGCCCACGCCGGAGCCAGCCGCCGAGAAGGTGCGCGTCTCACGGGCCAATGCCGATGCGCGCGTCGCACCCACGCGCGAGGGATACGTCAACGCGATTCAAGTGTGGCCCTTTACCGATGGCGCGCTGTATCAGGTCTATGCGGCCGTGGGCCGCGTGACCGTGGTTTCGCTCCAGCCGGGCGAGGAGCTGGTGACGGTCGCCGCCGGAGATACCGTGCGCTGGATCGTGGGCGACACGTCCAGCGGCAGCGGTGCCGAGCTGCGCGTGAACGTGCTGGTCAAGCCGATCCGCTCGGGACTCAAGACCAATCTCGTCATCACCACCAGCCGCAGGACGTACCTGCTGGAACTGGCTTCGACGGAGAAGACGTGGATGGCGTCGGTGTCCTGGGAGTATCCGCGCGACCGGATACTGGCTTTGCAGCGCCAAGCGCAGGCGGCCAGCGCCGCCGCGCCGGTCGATACTGGGCTGGCGCTGGAGAACCTGCGCTTCCGCTACGCGGTCAGCGGCAGCAATCCGCCGTGGAAGCCGCTGCGCGCGTTCGACGACGGGCAGAAAGTCTATATCCAGTTCCCCGCCGGCATCGCCCAAGGCGAGCTGCCGCCGCTGTTCGTGATTGGCGCGCAGGGCGGCGGGCAACTGGTGAACTACCGTTTCCGTGCGCCGTACTACATCGTCGATCGCCTGTTCGGCGCGGCCGAGCTGCGCCTGGGTGGCGACAAGGGCGACGTGGTGCGGATCGAGCGAACGGATGGCACGCGGAGGAACTGACCATGAGCCAGGACGATTCCCCTGACCTTGCGCCGCAAGCGGGCAAGGTTGCGCCGGAGGCGGTGGCGCTGCGCGCCCAGCCGCGCCCGGTCACGCGCCTGAACCGGCGCACACTGGCCATCCTCGTCGGCAGCCTGTCGATCGCCGTGCTGGGGGCCACGATCTGGTCGCTGCAACCGCAGCGGCGCGGCGCCAACGAGCAGACTGAGCTTTACAACGTCGATCGCGTCTCGAAGTCCGAAGGACTGGACAGCCTGCCGGCCGACTACTCGAAGTTACCGCCGCAGGTGCCCGAGCTGGGGCCGCCACTACCGGGCGATCTTGGCCCGGCTATCGTGAACTCACAGCAGCCGGCCGTGGCCGCTTACGCGGCTCCCGGCCACGATCCCAATGACGCCTTGCGCAAGGAGGCTGATGCGGCGGCGGCTTCGTCGGTGTTCTTCCGCTCGGGGGGCCAAGGCCAGGCCGCCGTCACGGTGGCGCAGGCGGCGCCGGGGGCGCCTGACGCTGCCAGCGCGCTCGCGGCCTTCGACCCACTCGCTGCCGGGCCGGCCTCGACGGCGGCGCAGCCAGCCGACGCGACCGCCGTGCAGAACCGGCAAGACCAGAAAGAGGCATTCCTGAAAGGCGGCGCTACGGAAACCCGCAACTCAGGCAACTTGGCGCTGCCGGCATCGCCTTATCAGGTGATGGCGGGCACGGTGATCGCCGGAGCGCTGGTGACAGGTATCAAGTCGGACTTGCCGGGCGACGTGATCGCCACGGTGACGGAGCCGGTCTTTGACACGGCCACGGGCAAGTTCCTGCTGATCCCGCAGGGATCGCGCATCCTCGGGCGCTACAACAGCCAGGTCAGCTACGGGCAGAGTCGCGTACAGGTGGTATGGAACCGGGTCATCCTGCCGGACACGTCCTCGCTGACGCTCGACAACCTTGTGGGCACAGACCCTGCGGGCTACTCGGGTCTGGAAGACGACGTGGAGTGGCACTGGAAGCGCATCGTCGCGGGCGCTGTGCTGACGACGCTGCTGGGCGTGGGTGCCGAGCTGGCCGCGCCGGAGAACCGCCAGGACGGCAACCGCGTCGTCATCGCCGGGCGTGACAGCGCCCAAGACAGCATCAATCAGGTGGGCCAGGAGATCACCCGACGCAACATGAACATCCAGCCGACGCTGACCGAGCGGCCGGGCCTGCCGTTGCGGATCATCGTTAATCGAGATCTTGTGCTGCGGCCGTACCAGCCGCTGTTCTTCAACCGGGGAGCTTCGCAATGAGCACGGCCAAGAAGCTGCGGCTCGGGCCGCTGCCCAAGACCGAGAGCGTCAAGCTGACCTTCGCTTGCCCGGCCAGCCTGAAAGCCGACCTCGACCGCTACGCCGCGCTGCACGCGCAGGCATATGGCGAGGCTGTCGATGCCATGATGCTGATCCCCTATATGCTGGAGGCATTCATGGCAGGAGATCGGGGATTCCGGCGAGGCACTGCGAGCAAGGGCGTACTGCTGAAGGACACTTGATGCCGCGCGGGCCGTCCGCGGATTGCGCTGCAGTGCATGGCACAGTGGCGGCACATGTCAGACTCAATGTGCCGCGGAACCCGTGCTCGGCCTCAATGATTGCTGCGGCTGCGCGCTGCGTATGTTGGGTATTCCGCGCAGGGAAGGGCGGTGCCATTCCTGTCACTTTTCTTACCCTGAGCCCCGAAATATGGTGGTTAACGAGCGTTGGTGCTGACGCCAAGGGCGGGAACCATAGAAAAGATGGTGTTCGCGGACGGTGCTGATTCCTGTCGTAGAGATGATATACGGCAGTGTCCAGAGCCGCGGTCGCGGAGTCTGCCTTGTTTTGCTGGAATTATCAATGAGTAAGCGTGAAGCCGCCGTTCCCTTTGCGCGACCAGCTTTGCTGATTGTGGGGCTACTGTTGAGGGGGACTAATCTGCACGCACGCATTGCGAGTGTCGCCCCTATTCTGGAAACACTGCACTCGGTATCTGCACGGTACCTGGATTAACCAGGCTCTTGGCCACGCTATCGTGAGGATGAGGGATATCGTGTCCTGGTTATAGACCGAATGCCGCCGTTTCCGTTAACGGTTAGCTCTAAGGGAACTCGCGCCGCAGTCTACGGTTAGTCGCTACGATGAGCTGTTCAGGCTTCAGACCCAACACGTCGGCAATATCTTGGCGAGCCTCATTTGATAGGCGATTGAACTTGGCTTCCATGTCCAAATAAACTACGGCTGGAACGGTAAGGCGGTGTGCCATCATGGAAGGAGTAACGCCAAGGTATTCCCGCCAGGCGCGAACCAACAGCCAATGGTTGTGCACCGCGCTTTCGATGACTTCATGGGGAATAGTGCCATTCTCAGGGATTCGACGGGGAGGGCGCTCTGCGAGACTAACGGCGGCCTCGGCACACGAGGGCGATGCCAAAAGGTCGGCTGCGATCTCCAAGCTCTCTTGTAAGTCTCGATTGGTTGCCGGCAAGGAAAGAGGCTCTTCGGTTGATGATGCAATGGCCAAGAGTCGCTGGTAATCAGCGTAGTGCAGAATGGCAAATGTCGGTTCTCCATCCAAGTGCAGGATCGTCGTCTTGAAATTCTTCATGAAGCGCGCCCTTTGGGCGCTCTGACCCGTACTTCACAAATCTCAACGACGTGCACTCCTGCTAGCAAATGGAGCTCAAACCCCTCCACCTCAATATTCCGCCTTGCACCCGCAGTCTCACAACATAGGGCACTTATGCCAGAGCGGAAGCTACGGAGCTCACTTACCGCTAACACCAACCGCTTGAGATCCGAATAATCCAGATCTAGAAGAGTCCTCGTCGCATATGACGTCCAATTGACTTCAATCATTGCATCTCGCGCTGTAGAGTAGGCCATATTGACAAAGTGCGTGGATCGCTCGGTACTTGCGCATATCGTAAGAGGGAATTTTTAGTTTATCCGTAATTCGGTAGCTCTTGCGGGAATGACGTTAGGGTGCACGGGCCTTGAACAAACGGTACCAAGACAATTTAGTATGTAATTAAAAGTGTTAAAATGAATCATAATATGATGCGCGCTGGGCCATGATCATTATGATGCCTTCCTTCGCGGGGGCAAGCGCTCTTTATGCCAACCAAGCCCCCGTTGCGCAAACATCACAATTAACCACGGTTGCGCGCCTGTTCTTCGAATGTGTTGCCGCCAAAGGTCTAGTCCTATAGGATGCCTCCTAGCCTGATCGTCCATGCGTTATTCGTGCCAGGCATCTCGCCGCAACGTTTCGCACTGATGGGCTAGCTTGAGCAGTCGTTGGCACTGGACGGAATACAACGCGCTTGACGAGATCTAAGCAACGGACTCATTGACTTTCTGTGAGGGTTGACCTTATGTACGGTTTTCGTTGGTTATCAAGATCGCTTGTGGCAAGCGCCATTGCCGCAACAACTGGTGGTGCATTAGCCCAAACTCAAACAGGGGACACGACCTTCCAAGTTCGAATCACAATTCAAGGCACCTGCCTGATTGTTTCCGCCACCGATATAGATTTTGGAACCCACCCCGCCGCCGCAAATTTCGACGTGGATCAGATCGGCACCATTCAGGTTCAGTGCACCAAGGATCTACCATTCACATTGGGCCTTGATGGGGGGACAACTTCTGGTGATCCCACGGCACGAGCTATGTTGCATTCAAGCTCCAGCATAACCATCCCTTATAGACTGTCTCACGATGCTGGGCGTACGCAAAACTGGGGCAATGATTCCACCTCATGGTACTCGGGTATCGGTCTTGGAATGGGTGCTGAGTACACCATTCCCCTTACGGTATATGCGAGGACGACGATGGCAGGTAACGAGCCCGTCGGCAACTATCTCGACATAATCACGGCCACTATCACTTATTAAAAAACTGGAGGCCTAAATGGACTCAGTAAGGTATCCGACGCACCGCTGTCTGCGCCTACATGTAGCTGCCGCCATCATAGGCATGGTAGCGACTTGGCTCACGTTTGGGGGTATTCAAGCTGCGCAGGCTGCAGTGCTTCAGGTGTCGCCCGTGCGTCTGCATTTTGAGTCTGCTCAGACTGCACAGGCGCTGCAAGTGTTCAACAGCGGGCAGAATGCCCTGGAGGCCCAGGTGCGCGTCATGCGTTGGACGCAGGAAAACGGCGAAGATCGCCTTGTTCCCGCAAAGGAGGTCGTTGCCAGCCCAGCAATTATGCGAGTGGCGCCTGGTGAGCGGCAAACGGTACGTATCGTGCGGCTTCACCCTTCTCCATCCCCAGACGAGCAAACTTATCGAATTCTGATTGACGAGCTGCCTCCAAAGGAACCACCCAAGGGCGTCGAATTGAAGGTCCTACTGCGATACTCCATTCCTGTATTTATCGCGGCGAGCTCAACCAAGAGTCCTGACGCCCCTCACGAAGAACAAGGCCCACCCAAGACTGATCTCAGTTTGGTGTGTGCTCAATTGGCTCCCCGAAAAGAGGGTGCGTCCGAATTGCGCGTCAGCAATAGGAGCCCACAATCCTTGCGGATAAGTTCGCTGACTGCGGTCTCGGCCAACGGTCAAACACAAGTTCTTGAAGATGGCCTGCTTGGCTATGTTCTACCCGGAAAGCAAATGGAATGGGCAATCAAGTCGCCCACACAGTTGACGGCAGGCCTTACTCTCAAGGCTCGATTCAATGATGACACTGACGCACAAGCGGTGCCCTTGGAAGGAACTTGTCGGTAACGTTGTCGTTGTAATTTTGATGTGGAAACCCGCGTGGGCTGCCGAGGTGGCTGTACATGCGGGTCTCGAAAATCCGCTCCAAGGATCGTCGGTAGAGCCGGCGGCCAGCCCTTGGCAAGACGAACACCTCTATTTGGAGGTCGTGCTTAACCGCGCTCAATTGAGGCAGGTAGCGCACTTCGTACTGCGAAATGGGCAACTCCTTGCCGACGCAACGACGCTGTTTGATCTCGGTTTGACTTGGCCTGGCGCGGCATCGGCCTCGGGTCTTGTCAGATTGGACGATGTGCCGGGGCTCAGACAAGAATATGACGTCGCAAATCAGCGACTTGCATTGGTCGTTCCCTTAAGTGCGCTGGATAGGCCGACTACCGAGTTGGGCTATCGAACTCCTGCGTCGCCTCGTCTAGATCCCGCGACTCAAGCACCAGGATTGCTTCTTAACTACGATCTTTATGGTCAGAAAGATCAGAATTCACGAAGCATCAGCGGCTGGACTGAGTTTAGGATGTTTGGCGTAGGCCCCGGCTTATGGAGAACCAGCAACCTGATGCAATCGGTCGGTGGCAGTGGCGGTGAGAGTACATTCACTAGCACGCGGTTGGACACCTCGTGGCAACTGGACTTCCCGGACCCGATGATCACAGTGACCATGGGCGACGCGTTCACTAGCGCGCTATCTTGGACTCGGACCATGCGGTTCGGTGGATTGCGTGTCTCGCGCAATTTCGATCTCCAGCCCTATCGTTTAACGGTGCCGCTAGCGTCCTTCGCCGGAGAAACGGCATTGCCGTCTGTCGTGGATCTGTACGTCAACGGCATACGAGAAGCACAAAGCCGAGTGCCACCTGGCCAGTTTCAAATCGTGAGCACTCCCGTTATTACTGGTGCGGGCACAGCGCAGATGGTCATCACCGACATCACCGGGCAGAGGCGCGTTGTCAATTTTTCTATCTACAGCAGTGCCCAGTTATTGCAGCAGGGCCTCGGAGATTGGTCGTTGGAGGTCGGGAAATTACGCGACGACTATGGCCTGCGTTCTTTCTCGTATGCAGACGAGGTCATGTACAGTGCCAGCGTCCGCTATGGTTTGAGTAATTATGTAACGCTGGAGGCGCATGGTGAACGATCGGACGCCCTGGCCATGGGCGGCATCGGCGCCCTGTTTAGATTAGGCCAACTTGGTGTGATAAATGTCTCGCACGCATCGAGCAACCAAGATTCTCGGCGCGGCAAACAATACGGTGTTGGTTATCAATGGCAGGGCCAGCGTTTCAGTGTGAACATGTCAACGTTGCATCGAGACTCGTCATTCCGAGACATAGGAACACTTCAAGGATCCCAACTCCCGCTGCGTACCTCGCAGGCGTTCCTGGGTTGGAGCATTGGCAGAGGCCAGTTGGGTGCAAGCTATGTCCGGCAGGACTATCGCGACAGTCCTCGCGCAAGCTACGTTGGACTGAGCTGGTCCCAATCCTTGGGCAAATACGGCCACGTGAGCATAGGTGGCAATCGCGACTTAGACGGTAACGGCGGCACAAGCGCGTTCTTTTACTGGTCCTTGCCACTCGGTGGCAAGGTTCAAGCGTGGACCAGCATTGAACACCAAAACCACGGGAATACCGTCACAGCAGGGGCTTCCCGTAATCTGCCGGGTGACGCAGATGGCTGGGGATGGCGGACGCAAGCCAGCGTGGGCCAAGAAGCTGGTGGGCAGGCCGAAATCAATCAACTAAGTCGCTATGGAGAGTGGCGGGCGGGCTCTCAGTACTGGCACAATCAAGGGTCTCCCAGTAACACGACCGTTTATGCTGGCGCGACCGGAGGCCTTCTGCTCATGAAGGGAAGTGTCTTTCCGATGCGACGAGTGTATGACTCGTTCGCGGTGGTGTCTACCGATGGCATCGCGAACGTTCCCGTTAAGCTAGAAAATCGTCTGATCGGAACTACAGACGATAAAGGTCTGCTGCTAGTTACGCCGCTAAACGCGTGGCAGGAAAACGACGTCTCTATTGACCCGTTAGTGCTGCCGGCGGATGTGAGTGTCGAGCGGGTACGGATGAAGGCGGTCCCTTCCACAGGTAGCGGAATGTACGCGCGTTTTCCGATGAAGGTGACGCTTGCAGTCGAACTTGCGATTCGACATGCCAATGGCGCCTTGATCCTGCCGGGCACGGAAGCAAAACTAAGTCCAGGCGATCAAACACTCATCGTCGGCTATGACGGCCGCGTCTATATGGAGGATCCTCCACAAGGCGCACAAATAATAGTCCTCGAAAGAGGATCACGGTGTGTGGTCGATCTGCCCGCGGATCTCCCTCAGCACGGCCGATTTGATCTTGGAGAGCTTACATGTCAATAGGGAGTTTCCTGCCGCCAGGGGGCGCCTACGCGCTGGCCAGACTGATCGCCATAGGTCTATTCCTATTTGGTAGCCAAGGCGCCCAGGCGCAAACGTGCTATGTCGAAGGTTCATTTTCGATGAATTTTGGAACCGTCACTGGGGCAGGTCGTGCTACGACCAGTAACTTAAAGTACACATGTGCACCGGATTACGCCGGCGGCACGACACTGTATTATCAGATCTGTCTCTATCTCAGCCCGGGTGACTGGAGCGCAGGTCAACCCACACGGCGCATGACGAATTACAATGGTGGTTATCTCAATTACGATCTATTTTCCGATCCCGCGCACACGCAGATAATCGGAGCGCCTGGGACGACTCCCGTCTACCAATTTCAAGCCGCCGTAGCAGCCGGCTCACCATTGTCGACACATGCGCCTATATACGGCTGGGTCTATCCTGGCCAAGCTGTGTCCGCATCGAGAAATTACCAGGAACAAGGTATCCAGGGGGTACTTCGATACCGTTACAGCAACGTGGACTATCCCAACTCGGCCGACTGTGCAACCGGCGGTAGCGGCGGGGGGGCGGTCACGTTCAACTCTTCGGGCGTACTTGCTAGCTACGACAATGCATGCTGGATTGTAGCAACTGACATTGATTTTGGGGCCACACCGCCGCCGCTGCAGGCACTGAGAGAGCATGGATCTATTCGCGTTCAGTGCGCGCCGGGCACGCCGTGGAAAGTTGGTTTGAACAATGGCCAGAACTTTGACGGCGTCATGCGCAGAATGATCGGGCCCGCCGGGAATGTGCAGTACCAGCTATATCTAGACGAAGCGCATACCCAGGTCTGGGGCGACGATGACGAAACCAACAGAGCCACGGGTACCACCGATATTGCGGGCAACACTGTTACGCTTACTGTGTATGGCGAAGTGCCTCCGCAGCCCGACCTCGCCATCGGCAGTTACAGCGACACAATCGTCGCGACGCTTTACTACTGAGCCAGGGGCATAGATGCGACGGGCACGATTAGCGCATTTGGAAGAGTTCTCGGTGGAATGCAGTTGGATCCATTCCCCACTCCTGCATGTTTGCCTCGATTGCGTCGCCTATACCGGCAGGACCGCAGAACCGGATGCTCGCGGATTGCCAATCGGGCAACATTTCGCGCACAACCTCGCCGGTCAGGCGCGGATCTCGGCCCTTGACGTGGATGTGTAGAGTTACGCCAGCCGACTCGGCATGTCTCTGTATCCTTTCCATAAATTCCAGATCAGGAAGCTGGGTTACAAAAAAAACAATCGTGACGGTGTTGACAATCTCCATCAGCGCGCCGAACCAGGATTGGTTGCACTCCATGGATCGAGATGGGGGTAGGGGGCGGCACGGCTGTGCGACGAGCGCGCAAGGCAAGACTATTGGTTGAGGCGTACTTCGATGAGAAACGGACCGGTCTTGTTCAGGGCGCTCTGTATCAGGACGCGCAGTTGCGCGATCGAAGCTGCTGGTGCCGCGTCGACGCCCATGGCGTTGGCCAATTGCACCCAATTGATTTCTGGATCTTCGATGTCCAGCATACGGCTGGCCTGCGGCCCCATGGAGGCGATGCCCATGCCGGCCATTTCGCCCCGTAGAATTTGGTACCCGCGATTGGCGAACACTAGCGTCAGGATGTCTAGGCGCTCCCGAGCTTGTGTCCAAAGTGCCTGTGCCGTGTACATGCCGCTGCCATCGCCTTCTAGGGATATCACTTTGCGAGTGGGACATGCCACGGCTGCGCCGGTTGCTAGAGGTAGCCCCATCCCAATCGCTCCACCGGTCAGTTGCAAATGATCGTGCGGCGCGGCGTGTGCGGTGTGCTTGAATAGCGTATGACCAGACGTCAGCGCTTCGTCTACGAGGATGGCCTGGTCAGGCAGAAGTTCGGCGATCGTTCGCATAATGCCCTCAGGGTCCCAGCGCGGTTCGCATT
This sequence comes from Bordetella pseudohinzii, assembly GCF_000657795.2. GTDB lineage: Bacteria > Pseudomonadota > Gammaproteobacteria > Burkholderiales > Burkholderiaceae_B > Bordetella > Bordetella pseudohinzii. Next base: position 329,204 of record NZ_JHEP02000001.1, on the reverse strand, counting down.
CTTGCCATAGCGCTTCAGTGGTCCGGCAGGGCGGCTTAGTTGGCACACCCAAGCGCTGCGCTAGTAGCTCAAGCGTTGCCAGCAAGTCGCAGCCGGCATCGGCCACTTCGAGTACGTCGCACCCTGACGGCACGAGACTGCTGGGGCCGTCAGGATAGCCAAAGAACGCTACCGGAGCGCGTGCTCCGATTAGGACCAATCGTTCAAGCCCTTGCATAAATTCCATCGCGCGTGGCAGGGAATAGGGCATGCGTTCAATCGATGCGCGCCCAGCTCCACGCTCGATGCGTGCGTTGGAGGTCGGGCAGGCCAACCGGACTCCGGTGTGTGCGGCGATGCGCGCCGCGACTTGCAAAGCGGACGCCCGCAAGGCGCGTCCGCCCACCATGAGCATGCGGCGACCGGGCGTACGCAGGACCCGCGCCGCAGCTTCAATGGCTGTGGCTTCCGCAGGAGCTTGGGATGGAGGCGCCAGTCTGGCACCGATAACGCCCGGTTGCCACGCGGCATCGGCAGGTGCAATCAATGTGGCAACCTGGCCACCTTTTGCCATGCTGGCATAGACCGCATCGACCGCGTCCTGTCCGAGATGCCGGCTGCCAGCGGTTGTGCGGGTCCATCCTGACATCGGCGCCGCAAGCGCGGCGATTTCTGTATGCAATGGCGCGTCGGCGGCCAGATGCCAGGATGCATGCTCGCCCACGATATTGACTACCGGCGTGCCGGCGCGCCGGGCATTGTGCAGATTGGCCAATCCATTTGCCAGCCCGGGACCCAAATGAAGTAACGTCGCTGCTGGCTTATCCAGCATGCGTCCGTAACCGTCTGCCGCGCCGGTCGCGACGCCCTCGAACAAACCTAGCACACAGCGCATTCCTGGGATGCGATCCAAGGCTGCGACGAAGTGCATTTCACTGGTTCCTGGGTTGGCAAAACAAGTGTCCACGCCACTATCGAGCAGCGAGTGAACCAGGCTTTCTGCGCCGTTCATGAGCAGTTTCCTATCGGGAAAATGGGGGGGGGCAATGACCTTCGCCCGAAGGTCGTTGTGGGCCTGCAGCGGCTGTCAGCCTTCTGTCAGTGGGGCCTTGTCCTGCACGCCGATGTGCGCTCCTAGCTGTAGCGAGGTGTAGTCCGAGAGACAGGGCGGGCCAGCGGTGAAAAGGAATTCACCCGCGTCCAGGTCCATGACGATGGAGGTAATGGTGGCTCTGCGATCCAACGCAGGCTTTGTAGGGTCAGGATGCCAGCAGACTGAGTCCGGTGCATTGTGATGGCTGCGCAGCGCATGTTGGATTCCCTCGAGCGTCAAGGCCCGGCCTTCCCGGCGCAGACTGCGCCGCACATCATCAAGGCGGAACAGGCTGCCCGGATATAGGTTGACGCGTATGTCGTATTGCTTGAAGTCGTCGGCCGCGAAATGATTCGTATGGACCAGCAGGCCGTCCTTGGGCAGGCGCGTGCTAACGCCGCGCGCATCGCCGGATGTCGTTTCGATATTGACGGCCAGTCCGTCGCGATGGGCCAGCAGGTAGTTGGCGGAGAACGCGCGTTGGGCGGCATAAATCAGGCGTGTGGCTGCCGATATGGTCGGGGCGTCGAGTAGCGAGCGCAGAACGATGTGATAGGGCACGCCGACGCGGTCGCCGTCCAGATTGGACACCAGGGTATTGGTGCAGACGGCCAGGCCCGCGTCGTTCATGCCTGCCTTCGCCAAGTGCCCTGCCTCCGCCACCGTGACGTAGCTGGGCTTGTCGTCGCGGTGCACCTCCAGTACGACCGCCGTTTCTAGCGCGGTGGGGATCCAGTCCCAGTTCTGCCCCGCGTAAGTGTGTCCATTTGCCGTCGCATCGGGCAGGACCGCAAAAGACGTGCACTCGCCGGCGGCCGCGGCGGTTGGGCGGGTAGCGGAAGAGAACATCAGCTCGCTGCGCGCGTTCAGCACGAGGATGTCGTCGGCCGTCAGGCCGGCACCTTCGGCGATTCCCTGCATTTCGAGTAGGCTGTCGGGCGAAAAATCGGCGATGTAAGGCCGATAGCGTCCGGCCATGCGGATGGCGTCTTCCCAGGACAGGCCGGCATGGTGCTGGAAGACTTCGCCGTAGAACGCCATAGACCGCCGTATCCGGTCTCGCGCCAACTGGCCGTAGCGCAAGCCTCGCTCGTAGGGAGATCCCCGCAAGACGATGCGCGGCAAGCCGGTTTCTTCGCGGGCATTCATTTGCCGTCTCCCTCGGAGACGACTGTCATGATGTAGTTGGCCGAAGCCTTGCCGCGGGCGGTCATGACGACCTTGGCGGGGGCTTCGTAGGCCGCGCTGGCGAAGCCGCGCGAACGGCTGGGTTGCAGTTGGCGGTTGCTGCTGCGGGTAGACGGATGGGTGACGAGGTAATCCACGATGGCCCGGCCGAATTCGGGCAGATCGCCCGGCAGGCGCGAGGTAATGATGTTGCCGTCCTGTACGACAGGCTGATCGATGTAGCTGGCGCCCGCGTTGATGACGTCGTCCTTGATGAGCGAGACGCATGTCAGATTGCGGCCTCGGGCAATGCCGGCCGTTGCGAGAACCCAGCCGGCGTGGCAGATGGCGGCGACGAGCCCGCCCTGGTCGTGGATGCCCTTGACCAGGCTGACGATGGCGGGATTGCGCCGCAGACCCTCGGGGGCAAAGCCGCCGGGGACGATTACGGCATCGAAATCTGCCGGATCGGCTTCCTCGGCGGCCAGATCGGCGACGATGGGATAGCCCAGCTTGCTGCCGTAGACCTGGGTATCGGAAGGGCCTACGACCAGGACGTTGCAGCCGGCCTCGCGCAACCGCATGAGCGGGTACCAGAGTTCGAGTTCCTGGTACTGGTGTTCGGCGAGAACGGCAATTTGTGCTTGAGCGAGATTCATGGCGATCCTATATCAATCTGTCAGGGGTTAGCAGGTCCGGGCCAGCACGGTTTGCATGAATGCGGGCATGTCGTCCACGCTGGCGGCGGTAATGGTCTTGGCCGTATCCATGCCGGCTTCCGCAAGCAAGGCCACCGAACTGCCGCTGGCTGCAATGAGCGCGCCGCGGGCGTGGGCCGCGCGGATCGAGGAGAGCGCCCGCTCGCGCGTGTCGGCATCAGGCTCTCCCACGACGCCGGGGACGATCAGCAGATCGCCAGCGCCGCCGTCGCCCGCCTGTTCAGCGACGACCGGATAGCCCAGGCGGCTGAAAACGGTCTGAGTGTCGTCGCGCCCGACGACACTCACGCCGACGCCGGCCTCGCGTAGGCGCAGCACTGGATACCAGAATTCCAGTTCCTGGAAGCCCGGGAGCAGCAATACCTCTACCTTTTTGCTGGATTGATTCATCATTTCCTCTTCATTGTATGTAAAGCTGTAATACAGCATAGTATGGATGAGAAAGAGGATTGGCAATATCTAGATAGTGATTTTTTGCTATAACTCAGTGAAAACACTAGGTTCTATTGTTTTTATTGAATTCGATGTTTAGAATTCGTCCAACAACTGTCATACAGCTATACAGACATGCAACGCGTAGATGATTTGGAATTCGCCCCCGTCCTTAAGCGCAGCGCCGCGCAAGATGTCCGCGCGCGGCTAATTACGCTAATAGAAACGGGCAAACTGGCAGTGGACTCCAAGCTGCCTTCCGAAAACGACCTGGCCCGCAGCTTCGGCGTGAGCCGGCCTGTCATTCGTGAGGCCTTGGTGGGGTTGCAGGCCCTCGGATTGACCAAGACGCTCAACGGCCGCGGTTGTTACGTAGCCTCGCGCACGGTCGCCACGCCCATGCTGATGGGGCAGTACACGCCGGAGCAGCTCAACGAGGTGCGCCGCTGCCTGGAGGTGCCGTCGGCGCGCGCCGCGGCGGAACGCCGGTCGCAGGCCGACCTGGGCACGCTGGCCGAGATCATCAATGCGATGGAAACCGAAGAGGAAGCCTACAAGCGCAATCAGCTGGATGTCGCATTTCACGTGGCCATCGCCCATGCCACAGGCAACCCGCTGTTCGTCAAGCTCATCGAGGAACTGCGCACGGTGCTTGAGGAACATTCGCGCGCGGCGGCCACGGTACCGGGCCGGCGGTCGGCCGCGGTCCAGGAGCATCGCGCGGTCTATGAGGCGATTCTGCAGCGGGATGGCGAGGCGGCCGCCCGCGCCATGGCCGCGCATGTGAACGCCGCGGACAACTCTTTTTCTTTACTGCCGTCCGGCGCTGCCCCGTCACGCTAGGAGCGAGCCCAGGACCGTCTCTTTCCCGGTGGCGCAAGAGCGGCTACCGGCTTCATTTTCCGATAAAACTCGCAGGAGATAGCATGGCCATTGTCCGTACCGTCACGGGTGACATAGACCCGTCCTCCCTTGGCAGAACGCTGACTCACGAGCACCTGCTCTACAGCACGCCGGGCTCCGAAGTCGACCATCGCTGTGCATTCGATCTGGCCGAAACCACCGAGCGTATCGCGGCCGAACTGGGCGCGGCTGTGCGGGACTACGGTTTCACGTCCATGGTCGACCTGACTCCCTGCGAGGTCGGCCGCCACCCCCAGCTGATGCACGACGTCGCGCTCAAATCGGGTTGCAACATCATCGGCACCACGGGATTCTTTCCCGAACACTTGGGCCTGCCTTACTGGTGGCGCACGCAATCCATTGAAGAATTCGCCGAGTTCTTCATTCGCGACATCACTGACGGCATGGTGTTTGCCGGAACCAAGACCGGCATCAAGGCCGGCATCATCAAAGTGGCCACCGGCATGGATAGCGTCGACCCCCGGCCCAGCCCCATCGGGCCCAGCGGGCGCCGCGTGGGCAAGTTCGAGGAGCGCGCCATCCGCGGCGCGGGCCGCGCGCAGAAGGCATTGGGCTGCTGTGTGAATACGCACACGGACCCCACCGACTACACGGTCGGCAATCCCGGCATCGACCAGATCGAGCTCATGGTGGATGAGGGTGCGGACCCTGGAAAAATCATCATCGGCCACGCCTTCGTCAACGGCTCGCTGCAACAGATCAAGGACATCTGCGACCGGGGCGCGACGGTGCAGATCGACCACATGGGCATCCCCTGGCGGCACGGTAATACGGACGAGCTGGACGAAAAGCTGGCAAACCTGATGTGCGACCTGGCCAGCGACGGTTATCTGGACCGGATGGTCATTACCTACGACCGCTGGTTCTTCAATCCGCGCGGCGGATCCACGGAACTCAACCCGCAACTCCTCAACGAAAAGGTGCAGATGGGCTACCTCTACACCGATTTCCTGCCGCGCCTGGAGAAGAAGGGATTCCGCAGCGCAGATCTCGACACCATGCTGGTGGACAATCCCCAGCGCCTGCTGGCGTTCTGACACATGGATCGCCTGCGCTTGCTCCAGCAGATCGATATGGCGGCATTGCGCCGCGATGTCGAGCACATCAGCCAGCACATCCCCACCCGTCTGGCCGGCACACACGCGGGCGCGGAGATGGCGCGCTACAGCGCCGATCGCCTGGCGCAGGCGGGCGTCGATGCGCGCGTGGTTGCTACGCCGGGTCTGGTCAGCGTGCCTGGTCCCGCCCGCCTGGAGGGGGAGGGCCTGCGCTACGTATTGCAGACGTGCGCGCATTGCGGCCAGACGCCTTCCACCGGCCTGCTGGCGGAGGTCGTCTACGCCGGGGGCGGCACGTCCGGAGAGCTGGAGCGGGCGGCAGTGGCCGGCAAGATTGCGCTCGTCGATCTGGGCCTGCCGCCCTCGCGTCCCGAGAAGCATCGGCTTGCCCGCGCGGCGGGCGCCGTCGGCCTTATTACCATTAACTGGGGAAGCGACGCGGGCGATGCCTTGCCCTATGGGTCCGTCAAGAGCATCTGGGGCAATCCCGCCAGCCAGCATGATATGGAAGACCTGGAGGCAGCCTTGCCCGCGGCCGGAATTTCGCGCCGCGACGGTCTGGATCTGCTGGCCAGGCTCAAAGCCCGGCCGCTGGCGCTGCGCCTGCATGTGCGGCCCGATAATGACTGGCGCATCGTGCATTACACCGTGGGCGAACTTGGCGGGCAGGGCCGGGATTTCGTCATCGCCGGCGGCCACCAGGACTCCTGGCAAGGGCCGTCGGCGACGGATAATGCCACGGGCAGCGCCTGTCTGCTGGAACTGGCGCGCTTGTTCGGTGCGCAGCGTACCGAGCTGCGCCGGGGGCTGGTCTTCGCCTTCTGGGAAGGACACGAGACGGGAGGGATGCTCAGTTCGGCGCATTATGCGGATCGCAACTGGGAGAGGCTGCGCGATCACGCCGTGGCTTATCTTCAGATCGACCAGCCCGGCTGCCTTGGGGCGACGCGCTGGAGCAGCCATTCGAATACGCAGCTACGCCGCTATGTCCAGGATTGCGATGCCCGGCTTTTTCAGGACACCGAACGCAGTTGGCGCCGTTCCACCAAGATTGGCGATGCTTCCTTTTTCGGGTTGGGCATACCCATGCTGGCCGGGCTGGCCTCGTATTCGCCGCAGGTATTGAGCGCCAATGCCAACGCGCCTTTCGGCTGGTGGCACCACACGGCCAGCAACACGCTGGACAAGGTCGATTTCGCCAGCCTGGAACGGCATATGCATGCCTACGCGTCTTATCTCTGGGGCTTGTGCACGCTGCCGCTATTGCCCTTCGACTTCTCGGACGTGGCCCTAGGCCTGGCCGAACGCCTGCGAGCGTTGGCGGGCGCGGGCGATCCCCTGGAGTTGCTGCCGCTGGCTGCCGGCCTGGATCGCTTGGCCGATAGGGCCGGCGGTTTGGCGCAGGCGGTCCAGGCCTGCAACGGCCATCCCAGTGACGGACGTATCGAGCGGCTGGACGACGCGCAAAAGCGGCTTAGCCGCTTGCTGATCAACCTGGAGTCCAGCGCCTGCGGCCGTTATGGCCATGATCCCTACGGCCTGAGCGCCCAGAGCACCTTGCTGCCCGGGTTGCACGACCTGCATGAGTGGCACGCGCTGGAGCCTGGCCCGCTGCGGTGGCGCAGGGAAACCGAGTTTTGGCGCACCCGCAACCGCGTGGCCGACGCGGCGAGGGATGCGCTCCAGATCATCGAGTCCGTGCTCTGAATTTCGGGCCGGCAATCCAAGGAAATCCATCGTGACGCTTGCCCGCATCGATACGCATCAGCATATTGTGCCCGCCGCCTACGCGGCGTGGTTGACCGATAACGGTATACCCGGCATGCCGCATCCGCGCTGGTCGCCTGCCATCGCCCTGGAACTGATGGACCGCCAGGGTATTGCTTCGGCCGTGCTCTCCGTGTCCACACCCGGCGTGCATCTGGGCGACGACCGCGAGGCGCGCATCAAGGCGCGGGAGGTCAATGACTACACGGCCGAAGTCGTCGCGGCGCGGCCGGACCGTTTCGGTTTCTTCGCCACGCTGACCTTGCCGGACGTTGCCGGGGCTATCGAAGAGGCGGTCTACGCGCTGGACGTGCTGGGGGCGGACGGCGTAGTGCTGATGAGCAATGTGGGCAATGCCTATCTGGGCCAGGCCGCATGGGACCCCTTGATGGCGGAGCTGAACCGCCGCGCGGCGGTCGTGCTGGTGCATCCCAATGAGCTTCCGGCTCCGGAGCTGCCCGGCATACCGGGTCATGCGGCGGACTTCTTGCTCAATACCACGCGCGCGGCGATCAACATGGCGAGAGCCGGGTACATGCAGCGTTTTCCCGATCTCAAGATCATCCTGTCGCACGCGGGGGGATTCCTGCCCTATGCCGCCGAACGGATGGCTCGCCAGTGTTCCCCGGATGGAGACCACGAGGCCGGCTTGGCGAATCTGCGCCGTTTCTACTTCGACACGGCCTTGTCCTCCAGCCCTTACGCGCTTGCCTGTCTGTTGGCCTTCGCGGATCCGGACAAGATCACTTTCGGCAGCGATTTTCCGCATGCCTCGGCGAGCCGGGTAGACCATTTCACCCGCTTGCTGGACGCTTGTCCGCTGGACGGGGCGCAGCGCGAAGCGATATCGCGCGGCAATGCGCAGGCCCTGTTCCCGCGGTTGTCCGCGAGGGGCGAGCGCGCGCTGCAGACGGGAACGCCGGCATGAGCAAAGCCTTTTTTTCGGATTCTCGAAGCCGGCGCAGCCTCTTGAAGGGAGCGGCCGCCGCGGCCGCGCTCGCAGCGGCGCCTTGGGCCAGGCCCGCCCGGGCCGCCGAGCCGCTGTTTATCAACACCTGGGGAGGTCCTTGGGACAAGGCGGCGCAACAGAGCCTGTTCGAGCCTTTTACCAGGGATACCGGCATTCCCATCCGCACGGTTTCCCCGGTTTCCTTTTCTCGCCTGGCTTCGCAGGCGCGCACGGGTGTGTACGAATTCGACGTTACGGAAATCGGCGGCAGCGAGCTCATGCGGGCCATCGATGCCGACCTGCTGGAACCCATAGATACCAGCATCGTCGCCGTGCAATCGTTGGCGCCGGGGCAGGTTATCGGCAACGGTATCGCGGTCATGGCCTTCTCGACCGTCATCGCCTGGCGCAAGGACAAGTTCCAGCAGCCGCCGCAGTCCTGGCCTGAGTTCTGGGATACGCAGCAGTTCCCCGGAGGGCGCAGCCTGCAGCGCTACGCCGCCCGGGTCGTGCCCCTGGCCCTGGTTGCCGACGGTGCGGATACCCATCATCTTTATCCGCTGGATCTGGACCGGGGTTTCGGTTCCCTGGACCGCATCAAGAGCAGCATACGGACATGGTGGTCGCAAGGGCAGCAGTCGTATCAATTGCTCGGAGGCGGCGAGGTGAGCGCCATCGGGATGTGGCACAGCCGGGTCCAGCAGCTCATGGGCGATGGCGCGCCGGTGGATTTCACCTGGAATCAGCAGCAGATGGACCGCGGGTTCTGGGTGGTATCCAAGGGGTCGCCCCGCGCCAAGGCAGGCTGGCAGTTCATCGCATCCATCCTGCGCGCCGAACGCGCAGCGCAGTTCTGCATGCTGGGCGGCTACAGCCCGGCGGATCCAAGAGTGTTCGAGCACATCCCGCAGGCGCGCGCGGTCGCCATGCCGACCTATCCCGCCAACTACCGCCAAGCCATCGAGCAGGATTTCGCCGCTCTGGCGCCGCAGCTCAATGCGCTGACAAGCCGATTCGACCGCTGGGTATTGCGCTGAGCCACAAAGCAAAAGAGAACCTATTTCGAGGGGGTACCATCATGACACAAAGTACATTGGCCGATCCCGCGCGCCGCTCGGCGGTCAAGCGTTTGGGCGCCGCGGCGCTGGGCATGGCGTTGTCGCCCTACGTGTCCACGGCGCGCGCGCAGGATCCTTTGTTCGTCAATACCTGGGGCGGGATCTGGGACAGGGCCGCGCAGGCGCACCTGTTCGACCCCTTTACCAAGGAGACGGGCATCCCGATACGCACTGTCTCTCCCGTTTCCTATGCACGGCTGGCAGCCCAGGCGAAGACGGGCGTCTACGACTTCGACGTGACGGCCATTAGCGGTTCGGAACTCATACGCGCCGAGCGCGCCGGCCTGATCGAACCCATAGACGAGAGTATCGTGGACGTGGGGTCGCTGGCGCCAGGCCAGCGCCTCGGCAACGGCATCGGTTCGCATGTTTTCGCCACCTTGATCGCCTATCGAAAAGACAAACTGAAAGAAGGGCCGCAGAACTGGGCCCAGTTCTGGGACGTCAAAACCTACCCCGGCTCGCGCAGCCTGCAGCGTTATGCCGCCAGGGTATTGCCGCTGGGACTCATGGCCGATGGCGTTGCGCCCGCGGACCTCTATCCCCTGGACCTGGATCGCGCTTTTGCGTCGATGGACCGCATTAAGCCCGACATCCGGGTTTGGTGGACCCAGGGGCAGCAGTCGTATCAGCTGCTCCGCGATGGCGAAGTGACCGCCATGGGCATCTGGCACGGACGTGCCGTGCACATGGCCAAGGAAGGGGTGCCCATCGAGATCGTGTGGAACCAGGCCCAGATCGACCAGGCCTATTGGGTAGTCTCCAAGGGATCGCCGCGCGCGAAAGCCGGTTGGCGTTTCATCGCGTCGGCGCTGCGCGCGGAGCGGCTGGCCGGCTTTTGCATGGATGCGGACTACAGTCCGATCGACCAGCGGGTATTCGCCCACATCCCGGAAGACGCCGCGCGCTACATGCCAACGTATCCCGAGAATTACGCCAAGACCGTGCAGCAGGATTTCGCCAAGCTCACGCCGCAATTGCAGGAATTGAACCAGCGATTCGATCGCTGGGTCATGCGCTGAAGGAGGGTATGGAGCATGGATTCTCACTCTGCCGCCCGGCGGCTACCCTATCTGCTCTTGGCCCCGCTGCTGGTTTTCCTTGCCGTTTTCTTCCTGTTTCCGCTGGCGGAAGTATTCGCGCTGAGTTTCACGGACCCCGAGCCCGGCCTGGAAAACTACCGCAACTTTTTCTCCGATCCGTTCTATTGGCGCGTGCTGGGAGTCACGTTCTCGACGGCGGGCATCGTGACCCTTTGCTGTCTGTTGGCGGGCTATCCGCTGGCCTATTTCATGGCGGGCGCCCGGCGTCGATACGGCAACATCGCGCTCTTGGTGGTCGCGTTGAGCTACTGGACCAGTTTTCTGGTGCGTACCTACGCTTGGATGATCCTGCTGGGCAACAACGGGCCGGTGCTGGGAGCTCTGCGGGCGCTGGGCTGGTCCTCGCCGCCAGAACTGCTGTTCACGCGCTTGAGTTCCACGCTCGCCATGGTTCATGTGCTGGTTCCGCTAATGGCCATTACGCTGTACTCGGTCATGAAGAAGATCGACCCGGTATATGTCCGCGCCGCCTGCAGTTTGGGCGCCCGCCCTTGGACGGCATTTTGCAAGGTGTTCTTTCCGCAGACGCTGCCCGGCGTGATCAACGGCTGCACCATGATCTTCATTATCTGCCTGGGCTTTTACGTCATTCCCGTCCTGCTGGGGTCGCCGCGCGAGCAGATGATAGCGGGCGTGATCGGACAGCAAATGGACGAGATGGGGAATTTTGGCGATGCCTCGACGATGGCGGTCGTGCTGACCCTGGTCACGCTGCTGCTCTACGGCATCTATAGCTGGTGGTTCGACGCTCACGAGAGCCAGGGAGCAAAGAAATGAGATGGATGTACTGGCTGGCCTTTCCCCTGGTCGTGCTCGTGGGGGCCCCCTTGCTGATCGTGGTGCCGGTGTCTTTCAGCACCTCGGCGTCGCTGATCTTCCCGCCGCCGGGCTATGGACTGCAACACTACGCGGCGTACTTTTCGGACTACGCATGGCTGCTGCCCACCGCCAACAGTCTGTTGATCGGTCTGGCGACGGCGCTGCTGACGTTGTCGTTGGTCGTACCCGCCACGTTTGCATTGGTGCGTTACCCCTTCAGGGGACGCGCCTTGGGACGGGCATTGGTGATTCTTCCCTTGATCGTTCCGAACATCGTGATGGCATTGGGCTACTACCTTTACCTGGGAAATCTGAAACTGACCCAGACATACCTGGGCGTGATTCTGGCCCATGCATGTCTATGCGTGCCTATCGCCTACCTGATCCTGGAGGCCAACCTCAAGAATTTCGACGTGAATCTCGAGCGCGCGGCCCGCAGCCTGGGCGCGACGCCCATGAAGACTTTCTGGCTGGTCACGTTTCCGATATTGCGCCCAGGCTTTCTGGCGGCCGGCTTGTTCGCCTTTGCACATTCCTTCGATGAGGCGGTGGTCGCGCTTTTTATCTCTGGACGCGATGTGCCCACGCTTCCCAGAAAGATGTTCGAAAGCCTGCGCATGGAATCGGATCCGGTGATGTCGGTCGTGTCGACGCTGTTGTTAGCGGCGGTGTTGCTATTCACCATTCTCTATGCGGTGTCCAAACACTACCGATCCGGCCGCCACCGCCAGTGCGAGGCCGCGCCTGCGGGGCCCGTGAATACTTCGAATTCCTATAGCTGATCCAAGGGGGAATCATGTCCGCATTTACCATGGCCGCGCCGGCCGTACAGGGGGCGCATGTATCCTGCATGACGCCGCAGCCGAGCTACTTGTGCGTGTCCCGGCTATGTAAAAGCTACGATGGCCAAGGACGCGCGGTGGACGGCGTGGACTTGCAGATACGCAAGGGCGAGTTCGTCACTTTGCTGGGGCCCAGCGGATCGGGCAAGACGACAACCTTGTCGATGATCGCCGGATTCGAGGCGCCCAGCGAAGGAGACATCAGCATCAACGGCCGCTCGCTGGTGAGCGCGCCCGTGCACCAGCGCAATATCGGCGTGGTATTCCAGAACTATGCGTTGTTTCCGCACATGACGGCCCAGGAAAACGTGGCATTTCCCCTGCGTATGCGCAAGCTCAATGCCAAGGACGCGATGGACCGCGCGAAGCGTGCGCTTGCCAGCGTGGGCTTGTCGGGGCATCTCGAAAAGCTGCCCACACAGATGTCGGGCGGACAACAGCAGCGGGTAGCTCTGGCGCGCGCGCTGGTATTCGAGCCTGACGTCCTGTTGCTGGACGAACCGCTGAGCGCGCTCGACAAGAACCTGCGCGAGCAGATGCAACTGGAAATCAAGCGGCTGCATACCGAGTTGGGAATGACTACGTTGTTCGTCACGCACGACCAGAGCGAGGCGATGGCGATGTCGGACCGCATAGCCGTGTTCAATCGGGGCAAGATCGAGCAGTTCGACGCGCCCCTGACGGTGTATGACCGGCCGGCGACTCGCTTCGTCGCCACCTTCATCGGGGACAGCAACCTGTTCGACGTCGTGATCGACGATCCGGCCGAAGGCCGCGTTCATAGCGAACTGTTGGGGGCGGTTCGGGCCATATCGAGCAAACTCTCGGCAGGCACCAAGGCGCACCTCATGGTGAGGCCGGAGGCTATTCAGTTCGCTCCATTGCGGGACGCTGCCCAGGAGAGGGGCGTGTTCACCGTAAGCAGTGTGCTGAACTTTGGAGACAGGGCGCTGGTGCACGGCAAGGTCGGGCAGCAGGACGTCAAGGCAATGGCGGTCAACCTTGATCCACGCCTGGTGCATACTGGGGCACGCTTGGCGATGAGTTGGTCGCATGAACAGGCGTACGTGTTGGCAAGTTAGAAACAGCCTGAGTTCGGTTCAGTACAGCGACATGCTCACCTTTTCAAGGCGTGCAAACAAAGTTGCCTGGTATGATTGACCCGATTGGCATATGAAGTCGGCGTTGCCCCTCAAACCTCTGTCGTCCACGTCAAGAAAAGCTCCTGTCGGATGACGGTAAAAGCGACGGTAAGACCCCATGTCGATCACGGCCAGTCCCTTTAACCACGCGGGCTTGCGTGGCCTGTTGATAATCGAGTGGGAATGATCCCGCGTCCGACATGGACTGGCACCAAAATGCATTGAAGCATCTAAGAGCCCGCGTAACCGCGGGCTCTTTTGTTTTCGGCTTGAGCCGCGCTCAATGAGATGAGCCAGGTGCGGTGAAACTGAAAAAGCGTATCCGTATGGGCGATGCCCTGGCGGAACTTGGACAACGCATGGCTCTGACGATGATGTCGCCGCGATTGAGCGGGTGCGCGACAAGATGCCGGCGGAACCGATAAGGTTTGGATGCTGATCCTGGAGGCGCGCGGCCGGACGGCAGGCGGAGCTTGTCGCGTTTGGCGCCCAAGGAGCTGGAGGCCCTGATGGGATGAGCGAGGCGGCGCTCCGCGTCATTTCTCGTCCGACCTGACCGCTCTTATTGGCTTGCCGGCGCGCCGGGCCGTCTCGTGGCGGCGGCTTTGTCCTGAGCGATTTCGATTACATATTGCTTGCCGTTGATGTAGTTGTTGCCCAGGTAGGTGCTGCCGTTTTTGTAGATGACAGTGCCGCTGGAGGTGCCCTGGAAGTCGTATTTCTGGCCTTTGTAGGTGGCCAGGAAGCGGATGCCCTTGAAGCCGGTGCTGTCGGTGGTGAAGGCGGGGGGCTGGGCTTGGGTGCTTTGTATTTGACGCATCAAGGCGCGCACGAAGTCGGGCCCGGCTTTGATGAGTTCTTGTTCGATCAGGGCGCGATAGCCGGCTTCGTCCAGCCCCCGTCGCGCCGTCACGGCGTGGGCGACACGCTCCAGATAGGCCACGGTGGGGTCGCTGGCATTGAGCCAGGCCTGCATGGTGGCGCGGATTTCGGCGTCGGCCTCCTTGCCCCAGAGGTCCTTGGCCTCGATCGGCCAGCCAGTCCATGTGGTGGAGAAGGGGCCGCTGAGGTTGGCGGCGCAAATGCGCGGCTGTTCTCGCTGGGGTTTAAGGAGGTTGGCCACGGGGGCCAGCAGCTTGCGCACGCCTTCGCTGTCTCCCGGTTTGCCCTTGAGCATGGCCCGCGCCGCGGGTTGGATTTTGTCTCGGTATTGGTCCGCCGAAACCAGTTCCGGCAGGCCCGCGCCGCAGATCTGGTCAATCATCGAGCCCAACAGGACGCGCTCGCCGCCGTAGTCGTTCAGGACCGTCCAGAGGATGGGCAGCAGGGGCCTGGCGCCGGAGACGCCGGCGTTCGTCCCGGTTGCCGGGTCGGGCGAGGCGAGGGCTGTGTGACCGCAGACGGCCAGGGCCGCCGTCATGGATATCGCGAGTTTCTTCAATGTCATTGTGGTTGTGCGCGAAAGGGTGATTGGCGGAATGATTGGCGACTCGTATCGCGGCCCGCGGCATGCCTTTTGGCTGGCCGAAGCAGGGCAGGATGGCGCTTGCTTCGTGAACACAAATAGTAGTGTTTAGATAATAACGCACACGAGTTGCGGGCAAGCCGAGCTTGCGCGCCGGGCCCCTTGCCGGAAGATACGCCGGAGATCGTCGCGGCGCGCGTGACCACGGCCCGGGATCTGGACCTTGGCGGGTTTTGACAGTACAAGAGCTTTCTTGCCAAACGCCAGCCATGCGCCGATGAGGCCTTGGCGCGCGGGTCGGTGGCGCGCGTTTATCTGGAGTCCGTGCGGTATGTAGCGCGCAAGTGCGTCTTGCGCGCGGGTCGGCGCCGGGGGGCTTGGCCGTGGTCAGTACTACGCAGTCCACAGATTCAGCGATAGCGGCGGCCGATCAAGACGCGACCGTGCGAGCGCCCTTGTCCGCTTTCGGAGCGGATGCTTCGACGATCCAGTTGCCCAAGGGAGGCGGCGCCATCCGAGGCATGGGCGAGAAGTTCGCCGCCCATCCCGTCACGGGCGCGGGCTCGATGTCGCTGCCCATCGCCGCCAGCCCGGGGCGGGACGGTTTTGGGCCGCAACTCTCGCTCTCCTATGATTCGGCGGCGGGCAATGGCCCGTTTGGCCTGGGCTGGCGGCTGTCCTTGCCGTCGGTCACGCGCAAGACCGACAAAGGTCTGCCGCAGTATCGCGACGCGATCGATTCCGATGTTTTTATTCTTTTTGGCGCGGAAGACCTTGTGCCGGTCCTCAGGGCGGACGGCTCGCGCCTGCGCGACGATACGACCGCGCCCGGCTTCGTCATCGAGCGCTATCGTCCTCGCGTGGAAGGGCTGTTCGCGCGCATCGAGCGCTGGAGGCGGATAGGTTCGCCCGCCGATGTGCATTGGCGTTCGATCTCCAAGGACAATGTCCTGACGCTTTACGGCTATGACGCGGATTCGCGCATCGCCGACCCGCAAGATGCCAGCCGTATTTTCTCGTGGCTGATCTGCGAGTCGCGCGATGACAGGGGCAATGGGATTCGCTATCTCTACAAAAAAGAGGATGGCGTCTATCAGGAGCAGCCGGGCCAGGCCGATCCCTTCAGGCAACCTCATCAGCGTAACCGCGGCCCGGCCTCCGACCCGCGGCGCAGCGCCCAGCGCTATCTGCACCGGGTACTGTATGGCAACGTCAGGCCGCTGCTTGATGCCCAGGGCGGCCGTCCGCGCTTCTTGAGCGATCTGCCCCATCCGCCCTCGGACAACGACTGGCTGTTCGAGCTGCGTTTCGATTATGGGGAGCTGGACGAAAGCAATCCCATGGGGCAAGCCGAGCAGCCCTGGTTGTATCGCCCCGATGCGTTTTCCAGCTACCGGTCGGGCTTTGAGGTACGCACTTGCCGCCGCTGCGAGCGAGTGCTCATGTTGCACCATATTCCCGACCAGCCGGCCGTCGCGGACCGTCCGGCGCAGCCCGGTTATGAGGGCGTGGTGCGCAGCACCGAGTTCAGCTATGACGATGATTCCGGGCTTGCCCGCCGGCCTGCCTACGCTTTTCTCAGGCGGGTGGGGCAGACGGGGTGGCGGCAGGATGGGGCGGTGATCACCCGGCGCAGTCTGCCGCCGGTGGAGTTCGCTTACACCGAGGCCGTGGTGCAGGATGCCGTGGAGGAAATCGATCCGTCAAGCCTGGAGAACCTGCCAGTTGGCCTGGATGGCGCGATGTACCGTTGGATTGATCTGCATGGCGAGGGTCTCCCCGGCATTCTGGCCGAGCGGGCCGGCGCCTGGTACTACAAGCGTAATTGGAGTCCGATTGCGGTTCGCTTGCCCGGCGATGCGGCGCGGGCGATGTTCGCTCCACAGGAGACGGTGGCGCTCAGGCCCGGGCTCGCGCCGGGCGCCGCGGCGCAGGTCATGGATCTTGCCGGCAAGGGACGGCCGGCGGTGGTGGTGATGGAGGGGCCCGCGCCCGGTCTGTACGAACACGACGAGGCCGATGGCTGGCAGCCTTTCCGGCCCTTCACTTGCGGCCTGCATCGCGACCTGGGCGACCCCAATCTCAAATTCATCGACCTGGACGGCGATGGCTGCGCCGACGTGCTCATCACGGAAGACGAAGCCCTGGTCTGGCATGCCTCGCTGGCCGAAGAGGGTTTCGGACCGGCCCGCCGCGTGGCCCAGGCGATCGATGAGGAGAAGGGACCGCGCATTGTTTTCGCCGATGGCGCACAGTCCATCTATCTGGCGGATCTTTCGGGCGACGGCCTGACCGACATCGTGCGCTTGCGCAATGGCGAAGTCTGCTATTGGCCCAACCTGGGCTATGGCCGTTTCGGCGCCAAGGTGACGATGGACCATGCGCCCTGGTTCGACAGCCCCGATCAATTCGAGCATAGGCGCATCCGCCTCGCCGACATCGACGGCAGCGGAACCACCGACATCATTTACCTGCATCGCGATGGGGTGCGCCTGTACTTCAACCAGTCGGGCAATGCCTGGAGCCCGCCGCGGATATTGAAGCTGTTTCCGCGGCTGGACGATCTGGCGAGCATCGTCCCCATTGACCTGCTGGGCAATGGCACGGCCTGCCTGGTCTGGTCATCGGCCCTGCCGGGGGATGCGCGGCGGGCGATGCGCTATGTGAACCTGATGGGCGGCCGCAAGCCGCATCTGCTGGTCGGGGTCGTCAATAATCTGGGCGCTGAAACGCGCATCGATTACGCGCCGTCGACCAAGTTCTACCTGCAGGATAGGCGCGATGGCAAGCCCTGGATCACGCGCCTGCCTTTTCCGGTGCACGTGGTCGAGCGCGTCGAAACCCGCGACCATATCGGGCGCAACCGTTTTGTCAGCCGCTACGCCTACCATCATGGCTATTTTGACGACGAGGAGCGCGAGTTTGGCGGCTTTGGCATGGTGGAGCAGTGGGACACGGAGGCCTACGCCACGCTTGCCGCCGGGACGTCTCCCATGGCGAATATCGATGCCGCTTCGCATGTGCCGCCGGTGTACACCAAGACCTGGTTCCACACGGGCGCCCACCTCGGCGGCCGGCGCGTCTCGCGCCATTTCGAGGAGGAGTATTTCCGCGAGCCCGGGCTGAGCGTCGAAGCGGCAAGGCCTTTGTTGCTCGATGACACCGCGCTTCCGCCGGGCCTTTCGCTGGCGGAGGCGCGCGAGGCCTGCCGCGCGCTCAGGGGCTCGATGCTGCGCAAAGAGGTCTACGCGCTCGACGGCGTGGGCCAAAGCGCGGACCACCCCTCCGGCATCCCTTACTCCGTGGCGGAGCAGAATCTCACGCTGCGCCGGCTGCAGCCTCGCGGCGACAACCGCCACGCCGTCTTTCTGGCTCATGCGCGAGAAGCCATCACCTACCACTATGAGCGCAACCCCGCCGATCCGCGCGTCCAGCACGTCTTGACCCTGGAGGTGGATGACTTCGGCAATGTGCTCAAGCAGGCGGCCATCGCTTATGGGCGCAGGCGGCAGATTGGGCTGCGCGAGCCGGGCGGCGTCATGCAATGGCGGCCCAACCCCGGCTTGGCCGGGCTCGACGAGGCGGACCAGGCCAGGCAGACCACGACACTGCTGACTTATACGGAAAACCGGTACACGCGGGATGCGGCGGGAGGCGGGGAGGCGATAGAGCGCGATGATGCCTATCGAACCCCGCTGCCTTGCGAATCCATGACTTTTGAGTTGACGGGTTATGCGGCTTCCGGCCCGCCCATCGCTCCCGCCGCCGATCCAGGCCTGGCGATGCGTCGTTACCAGGCGTCGGATCTGGTTCAGCCGGGCCCGCCCGGGTCTGGCGGGCGGCAGCGTTATCGGCATATTTTCAATGCTCCCGAAGTCCAGTACGAGGCTCTCGCGACCGGCGAGCGGCGGCGCCGCCGCACCGAATGGCAGCGCACGCGCTATCGGCGCGACGATCTGGACGGCCTGTTGCCGCTGGGCGAATTGCAGCCGCTGGCCTTGCCCGGCGAAAGCTATAAGCTGGCCTTCACGCCGGGGCTGTTGGACCAGGTCTTTCAGCGGCCCCGGGCAGGCCTTCCTCCGGAGAGCCTGTTGGCCGAGCCGGCCCGCAGCAGCGTGCTCGGCGGGCAGGGCGCGGATCAGGGCGCTTACGTCGACCTGGAAGGAGACGGGCATTGGTGGATACCGTCAGGCCGCTCATTTCTTCACCCGGCCGAGGTGGCGGCGCCTGTGGAATTGGCCGAGGCGCGTGCGCACTTCTATCTGCCGCGCCGGTATCGCGATCCATTCGGCCAGAGCAGCGTAGTGGACTTCGACCGGCATGACCTGTTGAGGGTGGAGAGCCGCGATGCGCTGGACAACTGTATCACGGTGCAGGTCAATGATTACCGCGTGCTGCAGCCGCGGTTGCTAAGCGACCCCAACCGCAACCAGGCGGAGGTGGTCTTTGACGCGCTTGGCATGGTGGTGGGGACGGCCGTGATGGGCAAGCCCACGGACAACCCGCGCCAGGGAGACCGGCTGGACGAGGGTTTTTCGCCCGAGCCGCCGCAGGCGCTGTTCGATGCTTTCGTGGACAGGCCGCGCGAGGCCTCGGCGGGCGCGAGTGTGGCGAGCCAGGCGGCGCAAGACCTGATCGGCAATGCGACGACGCGCATTGTCTATGATCTGACGCGCTATATGCGCCTGGGCGAACCTCCCCTTGCCGCGACCATTGCGCGTGAAACCCATGTCAGCGATTTGCCCCAGGGGAGCTTGAGCAAGCTGCAGATCGGCTTCAGCTACTCGGATGGTTTCGGGCGCGAGATACAGAAAAAGATCCAGGCCGAGCCTGGGCCGGTGGACGCTGCCGATCCCGATGCGCCTATTGTCAATCCGCGCTGGGTGGGCAGTGGCTGGACGATCTTCAACAACAAGGGCAAGGTTGTTCGGCAATATGAACCGTTTTTCAGCAGGCAACAAGCGGTGGACGGCAGTCTTTACAGTGATCACCGTTTTGAGTTCGGCGTCCAGACGGGCGTTAGTCCCGTGCTGTTCTACGACGCAGCCGAACGAGTCGTCGCCACGCTGCATCCCAACCATAGCTGGGAGAAGGTGGTTTTCGGTCCTTGGGAACAAACCACCTATGACGTCAATGATACGGTCCTGTTTCCGGTGCGACCCGACAACCCGCTGCGCGACGTGGACGTCGCGTCATATTTCGGCCGCTTGCCGGATGCCGACTATCTGCCCACCTGGCACGAGTTGAGAACGCTGCCCGCTCATGCCGCCGCCTTCTCGAACCGCTATCCCATCGCTGAAGATCGTCTAAACGAAACCCGGGCGGCCGAGCGGGCCGCCGGCCATGCCGATACCCCCGCCAGCGCCCATCTGGACTCCCTGGGCCGCCCCTTTCTCTGTGTGACACGTAATCGGGTGGATTGCGAGGGCCACTCGCTTCACGGTCAGGGCGAGGAGCGCCGTAGTCGTATCCTGTTCGACATCGCGGGGAATCTGCGCGAGGTATGTGACGAGCGCAGACTCCCCGACGCGAACCACTTGCCCCTCGGACCGCGGGACTTGCGCGTTATCTTGCATTACGCCTACGACATGCTCGGCAATCGTATTTACCGGCTCAGCATGGAGGCAGGTGCACGCTGGATGCTCAACGATGCCTGTGGCAAGACCATCCGTCACTGGGATGGCCGGGGGCACAGCTTTACGATGAAGTATGACGCCCTGCGCCGCCCAACCGAGCAATACGTGCGCGGAAACTATAGCGACCCCGATCCGCGCAAGCCGAACTCCGACCCGCGCACGCTGAATCCACCGAATGAAGCGGGCCTGCTGGTTGACAAGATCGAATATGGCGAGCCGCCGCCGGGTGCTTCAGCCGCCCAAGAGGCCGCGGCGTTGCGCATCAATCTGCGTACCCGCGTCATGCGGCATTTTGACTCTGCCGGGGTGCTCATCCATGGCCGGCCAGACGCCAATGGCCACGCCATCGAAGCCTATGACTTCAAGGGCAATCTGCGCTGCAGCACGCGGAAGTTTGTCCGTGACTATAAGGCGATCGCGGATTGGTCGGGCAATCCCGGGCCGGCCCTCGAGACCGAGTCCTTCCAGGGCCGTACCCGCTACGACGCGCTCAACCGTGCCGTCCAGTCCATTGCGCCGCGCAGCAGCCTGGGACGCGGAAAGTTCAACATTGTGCAAACGGTTTTCAACGATGCCAATCTGCTGGAGCGTGTGGATGTGTGGCTGGAACAGGAGGACGAGCCGGTGGCCTTGCTCGAGCCCGCACATCATCCTCCGTCGCCAGTCGGTGTCGCCAATATCGATTACGATGCAAAAGGTCAGCGCACCTTGATTGACTACCGGTGCGCCGGCCCGGATGCGACAGTCATTCGTGCCCGCTATACCTATGACCGCGAGACTTTCCGCCTGGTGCATCGGTATACCCGGCGGGGTGTGCATCCCTCGACCGCCCAGGGTGTCGCCTTCCCAGGGGATTGCGATAATCCCCAGCCCCCACCGGCCACCATCGCCGCGCCCAGGACGCCGCCCGTGGGCGGCGGATGTGGTCTACAGAATCTGTATTACAGCTACGATCCCGCCGGTAACATCACGCACATTCGCGACGCCGCGCAACAAAGCATTTACTTCAGCAACCAGCGCATCGAAGCAAGCAACGATTACGTCTACGATGCCTGCTACCGCCTGATCCAGGCCGAGGGCCGTGAGCATCTCGGCCAAGCTGGCCTGCCGTTTCCGCATACCTATAACGATGCTGAGCGCGTGGGCATGCTCGGTGCCAGTCCTTCGGGCGGCTTCGCGCCCGACGACCGCGCTGCGATGGGACGTTATACCGAGCGCTATGTCTATGACGCGGTCGGGAATCTTCTTCTTATGCAGCATGCGCGCAGTAGTGCGGCCGTGTCGGACTGGATACGCCGCTATGCCTATAGCGATGCCAGCCTGACCGAATCGGGAAAATCGAGCAACCGATTGAGCAGCACCTCGCTTGGCAATGCGGCGGATACGCTTTTCGACCACGATGCCCACGGGAATCTGTTGGGGATGCCGCAGTTGCGGACTATGCAATGGGATTACCGCGACCGCCTGTTGATGACGCAGCGGCAATCGGTCAACGACCAGAACAGCGACGAGGCGTCGCGGCAGGCCGAGTGCACTTGGTATCTCTACGACGCAACAGGGCAGCGCTTGCGCAAGGTGACGGACCTCGCCGCCAACGGCGGCATCAAGGACGAACGCATCTACCAGGGGGAATTCGAGGTTTATCGTGTCTATGGCGGCGGGTCCCAGGCCCGCCGGCTGAAGCGGGAGCGCGAGACCCTGCATGTGATGGAAGACATGCTGCGCATCGCCTTGGTCGAGACACGCACGCAGGGAGATGAGCAAGGCATCCCGCGCAGACTGATTCGCTACCAGTTGGGCAGCGCGCTCGGATCAAGCAGTCTGGAGCTGGACGAGCAGGCTCGGATCATCTCCTATGAAGAGTACTCTCCTTATGGCAGTTCGACCTACCAGGCAGTGCGCAGTCTGACGGAAGCCGCAAAACGTTATCGATATACGGGCAAAGAAAGGGATGAAGAGAGCGGGCTGTATTACCACGGGACCCGGTATTACGCCTGTTGGCTTGCCCGATGGACAAGATGCGACCCGGCGGAGATCGCCGACGGCCCCAATGTCTATGTGTATGCGCGCTGCAACCCCGTCAGGTATTCGGATCCGAGCGGGAATACTTCGGCCGAGGAGGAGGGGGCCCGCCGTAATGCGGCTCGCCGGGATAGCGGAGCATTGACCCCGGACCAGATCGGGGATATCTATAAATCAGTCGATGATGTTCCGAAGTATTTTGACGCGCCGCCCCAACCCTCGGCTTCGAGGACAGAAGAACAGCGCAACCGTTTATTGCAGGGCGAATCCAAGCGGGCGCAACAACGGGCCGATATGGCAAAAGCGCCTAAGTTCTCGCTTGAGCAAAAGCGGGAGATGCGAACGGCCGCTGCGAACGCCGGCGCCCAGAATGCGGCGGTCGAGAACGCGGAATCGCTAATCAACATGAGCAAGATTATCGCGCTGCCCATGATGGGCCCGCTGGCCTTGACCATGCCCGCCGCCAAATTCGACTGGGCCAGAGTTCCGAAGCCGGCTTCCACGGGCGACACGTTGCAGGATTCGATCCTGAGCGACTATTACGGTGCCGGAGAGACCGCGACCGATACCACTGTACTGGCGCTTTCCTTCCTGCCGCTGGGAGAGATGGCGCAGGGCGCCAAGGCGGCCGGCGGCAAGTTGCCGGTCCCGACGAACTCGCTGTCGTCCCTGGGTGGCTCCGGCTTCATGAGTTTTTCAGAGCGTTGGGCGCTGTCAAAGCCAAAGACGTACATCACCTACATTTTTACCGATGGGCCTGGGAGTATTCGCTATGTGGGGCGGGCGAGCGGAACGGGCAGTGCGGAAGATGTGCTGTACCAACGCCTCACCAAGGGCCACCATGTCTTTGACGCCAATCCGGAGTTGGTTGCCGAAGTGCTCGCCGAACATCCGACCAGGGAGGCAAGCATGGGCGCCGAGAGTGTCTACAAGGATTACTACGAGCAGCTCGGCCACAAGCTGCTTAATGACCCTAAGTCGCCGCCCTTGAGCACCATCGGTCGCAAGCTGGAAAGAACGCGGCAACGGATCAGTACTTTCTTCGATAGCTGGTAGGCCCTTTGAGCCCATGACAGCCGAGCGCAAGACAGCGGGCAGCAACTCGCGCCCCTATCAGGAGTCGCATCAGCCATGAACCCCGACCTGCAACAACTCCAAGCCCATCTGCGCAGCCTGGGCTATCTCCGGACGCGGCCCAGCGGCGAACTCGATGAGCCGACACACGCCGCGCTGTGCAACTTCCAGCGCACGCACGGACTGAGGGTCAGCGGTGAGGCCGACGAGCCCACGCGGGAGCGGGTCGAGCGCGCGATCGGCGACCGCGAGTATGCGGTGTTCGGTCATGTGCTGGACGCGGATGGCGGGCGTCCTTTGCCGGATGCCATCGTCAGCGTCCAGGACCGCGACTTGGGCGCCCCTCCCTGGCGGGAGCTGGGGCAGGGGCGCAGCGACGCGGACGGTTTTTTTGTTTGACGATGACTCCAGCCCGGTACTTCGCTGGACTGCGCCGTAGCTCGATACAGCAGGTTTATCAAGAACTTACGCGCGTCCATCATATGCCGGTGCTTTCTGAAACTTGACCCGGTTTTCCCTCGCGCCGCTCCTATCTGGCTCTTGGAATTCGGGTCGTTCCAAGGAGTCATCATGGCAAAGATCAAGCTCACCAAGACCGCCGTAGAGTCGGCGCAACCCCAGGCCAAGGACATCGAACTACGGGATACCGTGGTGCCGGGTTTCCTCTGCAAGATTACCCCGAAGGGCCGCCGGGTGTTCATGCTCCAGTACCGCACGAACTCCGGGCAGCCCCGCAAGCCCTCGCTGGGCCTGTTCGGGGAACTGACCGTGGAGCAGGCCCGCGTCATGGCGCAGGACTGGCTGGCCGAGGTTCGCCGGGGCGGTGACCCCGGCGGCGCCAAGGCCGAGGCGCGCAAGGCGCCCACGGTCGAAGCGTTGTGCAAGAAGTTCATGGAGGACTACTCCAAGAAGCGCAACAAGCCCAGCACGCAGCGCGGCTATCAGGCCGTCATCGACCGCTGCATCGTCCCGCTGATCGGCTGCAAGAAGGTGCAGGACGTGAAGCGGCCCGACATTGCCGGGCTGATGGAGAAGCTGGCCTACAAGCCGGCCGAGGCGAACAACGCCTTCGGCGTGCTGCGCAAGATGTTCAACCTGGCCGAAGTGTGGGGCTACCGCCCGGACGGCACGAACCCATGCCGCCACGTCCCGATGTACCCGCCCGGCGAGGAAACCCGGCTCATCGTGGACGACGAGCTGGCGCTGATCTTCCGCCATCTGGAGAAGCTGGAGGGGGAAGGACTGGAGAACTACGTCATCCCGCTGGCGATCCGTCTGCAATTCGAGTTCGCCGGCCGTCGCTCCGAAATCTGCACGCTCGAATGGGATTGGGTCGATCTGGAGAACCGGCGCGTGGTCTGGCCCGACAGCAAGACCGGCGGCCTTTCAAAGCCCATGAGCGCGGAAGCCTACCGGCTGTTTTCGACGGCGCCGCGCCGGGAGGGTTGCCCCTATGTCCTGCCGTCGCCCAATGACCCGACCAAGCACCTGACCTTTGGCGAGCACTACGGCGGCTGGTGCCGGGTGCTCAAGGCCGCCGGCGTCCCGCACGTCGGCACGCACGGCATCCGCCACCGCTCCACGACCGACATTGCCAATTCGGGCGTGCCGACCAAGGTAGGCATGAAGCTGACGGGCCACAAGACCGTGGCGATGTTCATGCACTACGTCCACACCGAGGACAAGCCGGTGCGGGAGGCAGCCGAACTGGTGGCGAGCCGGCGGCAGGCCATCACGGGCGTGCGGCAACCAACGGAGGCCCTGGCATGAGCAAGCGCAAGGCATCCATCACATCAACCGCAGCGCCGACGGCGCTGCTGGGGGATATTCGGGCACTGATCGAAGCATCGAGCCAGCGCGTCGCCTCAACGGTCAATGCGGAGTTGACCATGCTGTTCTGGCGCATCGGCCAACGCATCCATACGGAGGTGCTGGCCGGACAGCGGGCCGGGTACGGCGAAGAAATCCTGCCGACCCTGGCCGAGCAGCTTGCGCGCGACTATGGGCGCGGCTTCGGGGAAAAGAATTTGCGCCGGATGGTCAAGTTCGCCGCCACGTTCCCTGACGAACCAATTGTCGCGACACTGTCGCGACAATTGAGCTGGTCGCATTTCGTCCTGCTGCTGGCACTCAAGGAACCGCTCCAGCGGGACTACTACGCGCAGATGGCCGGTGCCGAACGCTGGAGCGTGCGCACGCTGCGCGAGCGCATCGACTCGATGTTGTACGAGCGCACGGCACTATCCAAGAAGCCGGACGAAACGATTGCGCAGGAGTTGGCGACCCTGCGCGATGCGCAGCGCATGACACCGGCGCTGGTCATGCGCGACCCGTACATTCTCGACTTCCTAGGGCTACGGGATACCTGGCAGGAAGGCGACCTGGAGGCGGCGATCATCCGCGAAATGGAATCCTTCCTACTGGAACTGGGCGCGGGCTTTTCCTTCCTGGCCCGGCAAAAGCGCATCCAGATCGACGACGAGGATTTCCACCTTGATCTGCTGTTCTACAACCGCAAGCTGCGGCGGCTGGTGGCGGTGGAGTTGAAGATCGGCGAGTTCAAGGCGGCCTACAAGGGGCAGATTGAGCTTTACCTTCGCTGGCTCGACAAGCATGAGCGGGAGCCGGAAGAAGCCTCGCCTCTGGGGATCATCCTCTGCACTGGCAAGAAGTCCGAGCAGATCGAGTTGCTGGAGTTGGACAAGTCCGGTATTCACGTCGCCGAGTACCTGACTACCTTGCCGCCGCGCGCCGTCTTGGCGCAGCGGCTGCACCAGGCGACGCAGAGGGCGCAGTTGCGGATCGAGCAGCGCCGCTCAGACTCCAAGGAGAGCGAGTCCTAGCCGATCAGTTCGCATGCGTGATGGGATGCCCTTGCGCAACCGCTGGATTCTTCCGGCCCTGACGTCTGACATAGACCACGCCCCAGGCCATGCCAAGCAGCGCAGCTACAAGTGAACCCATCAGTACCCCCAGCTTGGCCGCGCCCAAGAGGGTGCCGTCTGTGAAGGCCAGCATGGCGATGAAGATCGACATGGTGAAGCCGATGCCTGCCAGCAGGCCGATGAGCCAGATGCCACCCCAGGACACGCCGGGCGGCAGGCGGCACCACCCTAATCGCACCATCAGCCAACTTACAGTGACCACGCCCAGCGGCTTGCCGAGCACCAGAGCCAGCATCACGCCCGCCACGACCCACTGCGCCCCGCCGGCGGACAAGTCCATGCCACCGAGGCTGACGCCTGCATTCGCCAGCGCGAATAGAGGCATCACGCCATAGGCCACCCATGGATGCAGCGCGGACTGCACGCGGACCACCGGTGGCAGCAGCTCACGCTGAGCCAGACGAAGTTGTCGTAGCGGCTGCGCCAAATGGTTCGGGTCCGGCCTGGCGTTGGCGTCCGTTCCGGTCAGTTCTGCGGCAATGCGAGAAAGCACGTCCAACGGCCGCTCGCGCATGCGCACGGGCACCACAGGCGTCATTAGGCCAAGCACCACGCCGGCCAAGGTGGGATGGGCACCGGTCATCAGCAGGCCGATCCAGACGATCGCCCCCGGAACCACATAGGCGAAGGCCGAGCCGATTCCCATCTGCTGCAACCCGAGCACCAGCACGAGCCCCGCGCCAGCCACCGCGAACCCGGAGTAGTCAAGCCCGCCCGAGTAGAACAGCGCGATGATGAGCACCGCGATGATGTCGTCGATGATGGCCAGCGCGAGCAGGAAGACCCGCACATTGCCAGGGATCGAGCGCCCCAACAGTGCCAGCACGCCCACTGCGAAGGCGATATCGGTGGCCGTCGGCACAGCCCAGCCATGCCGGCGCACGGCGTCGCCGTTCAGCGCCAGATAAATCAACGCCGGTACCACGACGCCGCCGAGGGCCGCCGCGATGGGCAGGCTGGCTTGCCGCAGGTTGCTCAGCGCGCCTTCGTGCATCTCTCGCCGGATCTCCATGCCGACAACCAGAAAGAACACGGTCATCAGCGCATCGTTGATCCAGAAATGCAGCGACTGGGAAAACACGAATCCACCGAACCCGAACGACAGCGGTGTGTGCCAGAGGTGATGGTAGCTGTCGGCCAACGAGGAATTGGCCCAGATCAATGCGATGGCGGCAGCGACCAGCAGCACGATGCCGCTGACGGCTTCGATGTGGAGGAAACGTTCGAGCGTGGCGAAAGCGCGTTCGGTCAAACGCTGCGCCCGCGGCAAATCCTGCCGTGAGGGGTGTTGATTCATGGTCGTGCAAACTCCGCGTGGCGGCCCGACCAGCGCATGAACCTGTCTCGCTGCAACGCGCAGCTAACACCCAGCTTTCATTTTACCTGATGACAGTCGGGAGAGCGACGGCGGCTCCTACGCTTCTACATCGCCATTACCCAACCCGCCAATCCGGCCAGCAGCACGACGAGGACTGGAGAGACATGCCCATAGACCAACAGCCCAAAGGCGGCGAGCGCCAGCCCGAAATCCGCCCGGCCATGAATGGCACTGGTCCACACTGGGTCGTACAGGGCCGAGAGCAGGATGCCGACCACGCCGGCGTTGATGCCCGCCATCGTGGTTTGGATGCCCTCGCGGTGGCGAAGACTCTCCCAGAACGGCAGCGCACCGACGAGCACAAGGAATGCCGGCAGGAAGATGACGCCGAGCAACACCAATCCGCCGCTCCAGCCGCTCAGCGGTCCTTCTGCGATGGCGCCGAGATAGGCCGCGAACGTGAACAGCGGCCCCGGCACAGCTTGGGCTGCACCATAGCCCGCAAGGAAATCGGCATTGCTCACAGCGCCGCTGGGCACGACCGTTGCCTGTAACAACGGCAGCACAACGTGGCCCCCACCAAAGACAAGCGCGCCGGAACGGTAGACGCCTTCGAGCAAAGCCAGCGTGGACGAGCCGCTGGCCGCTGCCCACAGCGGCAGCGCGATGAGCGGCGCCGCGAACAGCAGCAAGGCCGCGATACCGAGCTTGCGCGTGACGGGATAGGCATGGGCCTGGCCGCCAGCGGGTTGCATGATCTTCAATCCCCATCGACCCACCAGGCCGGCGACAACGATGGCGGCGACCTGGCCTGCGGCCGATGGCAGGAACAAGGTCATCAGTGCTGCCAGGAGCGCCAACGCGGCGCGTGGACGATCGGGGCAGAGCGACCGGGCCATGCCCCACACGGCCTGCGCCACGATGGCCACGGCCGCGACCTTGAGCCCATGTACCCAGCCCGATTCAGCCAGGCCCTGGTACTGGGCGATGCCAAAGGCGAACAGGATCAGCGCGATGGCCGACGGCAAGGTGAAACCCGCCCAGGCAGCCAGCAGCCCCGGCCAGCCCGCGCGTCCCAGGCCCAGCGCCATGCCGACCTGGCTGCTGGCCGGCCCCGGCAGGAACTGGCACAGCGCGACCAGATCGGAGTAGCTGCGGTCATCCAGCCAACGGCGGCGCTCGACGAACTCCGTGCGGAAATAGCCCAGGTGCGCGATCGGCCCACCGAACGAGGTCAGACCCAGACGCAGGAAGACCAGAAAGACGCGCCCGGCGCTGTCGCGGGTGTCGGAGTCTCGGGCCAGCGTCAGATGGCCTCCTGTCGCATGCGTCTGGACAACGCCTCGGCGCTCTCCTTGCGTTCGCTGTACCGATCGACCAAGTACGGTGCCACGTCGCGCGTCAGCATCGTGAACTTCATCAGTTCTTCCATCACGTCCACCACGCGGTCGTAGTAGGCCGAGGGCTTCATGCGTCCGGCCTCGTCGAACTCCTGGTACGCCTTGGCGACCGAGGACTGGTTCGGGATGGTCAGCATCCGCATCCAGCGGCCCAGCACGCGCATCTGGTTGACGGCGTTGAACGACTGCGAGCCGCCCGATACCTGCATCACCGCCAGCGTCTTGCCCTGGGTCGGGCGCACCGCGCCGACCGACAGCGGAATCCAGTCGATTTGGGTCTTCATCAGGCCGGTCATCGCGCCGTGGCGCTCCGGCGAACTCCACACCATGCCCTCGGCCCATTGCACCAGTTCGTGCAGTTCCTTGACCTTCGGGTGATCGGCCGGCGCATCGTCCACCAGAGGCAGCTCGGACGGATTGAACAATCGGGTCTCGCCGCCCAGCGCCCGCAGGATGCGTGCGGCTTCTTCGGCTGCGAGGCGGCTGAACGAGCGTTCGCGCAGCGAACCATAGAGCAGCAGGAAGCGCGGCGCGTGCGTGGCCCGTGCCGGCGCGAACAGATGTTCGGTGTCCGGTTGCTGGAACAGCGCCGTGTCGATGTTCGGCAGGTCGAGACGGGATTCAGACACGGCGGCCGTCCTGATCGACCACCGGCTCGCCGTCTTCCTTGTTGAACGCGCCGCGCTGCGGCTGCGGCAGCAGATCGAGCACGGTTTCCGAGGGCCGACACAGTTTCGTGCCCAGCGGCGTGACCACGATCGGCCGGTTGATGAGAATGGGATGCTGGAGCATGAAACCGATCAGGTCGTCATCGCTCCACTTCGGATTGCCCAGGTCGAGTTCGGCATAGGGTGTGCCTTTCTCGCGCAGCACAGCGCGCAGCGGCACGCCCATCGCGGCGATCAACGCCTGGAGCGTGTCGCGGTCGGGCGGCGTTTTCAGGTACTCGATGATGGTCGGTTCTTCGCCGCTGTTGCGGATCAGTCCGAGCACGTTGCGCGAGGTGCCGCAGGCGGGGTTGTGGTAGATCGTGATGGTGCTCATGGGATGACCTTGAAGATTACGAAGCGGTCGCGCGGCGTTCGTACCAGCCACGCGAGCGGTTGACCACGCGCACCACCAGCAGCATCACCGGCACCTCGATGAGCACGCCGACCACTGTTGCGAGTGCTGCGCCGGAATGGAAGCCGAATAGGCTGATCGCGGCGGCCACGGCCAGCTCGAAGAAATTGGATGCGCCGATCAGCGCCGAGGGGCCGGCGATGCTGTGCTTCTCGCCTACCTTGCGGTTGAGCCAGTACGCCAACCCGGAGTTGAAGAACACTTGGATCAGAATGGGCACGGCCAGCATGGCAATCACCAGCGGTTGACGCAGGATGGCTTCGCCTTGGAAGGCGAACAGCAACACCAGCGTCAGCAGCAGCGCCGCGATCGACAGCGGGCCGATGCGTTCCAGTGTCCGGTCGAACGCGGCTTGGCCCCGGCGCAGCAGCGCACGACGCCAGAGCTGCGCGAGGATGACCGGGATGACGATGTAGAGCACCACCGACACCAGCAGCGTGTCCCACGGCACCGTAATGGCCGACAGGCCCAGCAGCAGGCCGACGAGCGGCGCGAAGGCAAACACCATGATGGTGTCGTTCAAAGCCACCTGTGAGAGCGTGAACACCGGATCGCCGCCGGTCAGCCGGCTCCAGACGAACACCATTGCGGTACATGGGGCAGCGGCCAGCAGGATCAGGCCGGCGATGTAGCTGTCGAGCTGGTCAGCCGGCAGCCAGTCGGCGAAGACCTGACGAATGAAGATCCACGCCAGCAGCGCCATCGAGAACGGCTTGACCGCCCAGTTGACGAACAGGGTGACGCCGATTCCGCGCCAGTGCTGCCCGACCTGGCCGAGCGCGCCGAAGTCCACTTTCAGTAGCATCGGCACGATCATCACCCAGATCAACAGCCCGACCGGCAGGTTTACCTGGGCGATTTCCATGCGGCCGATGGCCTGGAACACGCCCGGCACGAACTGGCCGAGCGCGATGCCGGCAACGATGCACACCGCCACCCACAGCGTCAGGTAACGCTCAAAGCCGTTCATTGCGGAGGTGGCCGGCGCGGGGCCGGCGGTATCGGTTGCGGTCATCGGGGGGCCTCACTGGCGGCCAATGTCGCGCAGCTCGCGCTGCAACGACATGGCATCGAGACGCTGCAATGGCAGCGACAGGAACAGCTCAATGCGCCGACGCAGCGTGATCGCCGCATCGAGGAACGCTTTGCGCTGCTGTTCCTCGGTGCCTTCGACCGCAACCGGGTCGGGTACGCCCCAATGGGCCGACACGGGCTTGCCCGGCCACAGCGGACACGCCTCGCCGGCGGCGTTATCGCAGACGGTGAAGATGAAATCGAACACCGGCGCGTCGGGTTTCACGAACTCGTCCCAGCTCTTGCTGCGGTAGCCGGTTGTCGGCAGGCGCAGCCGCTCCAGCGTGGCAAGCGCCAGCGGGTGAACCTCGCCCTTTGGGTGACTGCCGGCGGAATAGGCATGGAAGCGACCTTGGCCTAGCTCGTTTAGCAAGCCTTCGGCAAGGATGGAGCGGGCGGAGTTGCCCGTGCAGATGAACAAGGCGTTGTAGGTGGTCATGGCGTCAGCAGTCGCAGCGGGTGGTTGTGTCGGAAACCTCGCAGACACCGCCTTGGCAGCAGTGCTCGGTCATGTAGCCGAGCAAACCGTTCATCCGGGCGAAGTCGGCGCGGTAGATCAGATTGCGGCCCTGCTGCTCGATGGTGACGAGCCCGGCATGGGCCAATTCCTTCAAGTGGAAGGACAGGGAGTTACGGGCCACGTCGAGCTGGTCGGCAAGGACGCTGGGCGTCAGTCCCTCGGGGCCGGCGACCACCAGGGCGCGAAATACGCGCAGCCGCTGGGTGTGAGCCAAGGCACCGAGGGCGGAAACGGCTTGATCTTCATTCATTATTCGATAATACAACATTTATTGAATCATTGTGCAAGTGAGCAACACACAAAGGCTCATGGCGTCCCGGTGTGCCGCCGTCGCGCTGTCGTGCTGCGCATCGAGCCTCGCTGCGCGAGTCTCGCCCCATTCGGGCTTCCATCGTTCCCTCGCTTCGCTCGGCTGACGCCTCCGGCCCGGCTCGATGATCCGTGCCTGCGCGCTTCGCTTGCCCAAAGACGGGTGTGTGCAGTGGGCGGGGTGTGGGCGGTCTTGCTGTTCCCTGCACCGTATCACGGCGTTCTCGCCGTCAAGGGCTGCACGCGCCTTGCGCGCTTGCGTCCTGGCGGCCGTCTGCGACCCCTGACTGCTTGCGCTGCGCCGTGCTGGCGACGGTTCCGGGCAATTCCGCCCGTGCAACCGGAGATCGTCATGAACGACAAATCGCACGTTTCGCTTGAACAACACGTTTGCCTTGTCTGCGGTACTCGCTTCGACACCGGCGCCGTCCTGCTGGATCGCCGCCTGCGCGCGAGCATGGAGCGCCACACGGCAACCGGCTGGGGCTTGTGCCCCGAACATCAGAAGCTGTCCGACGATGGCTTTGTCGCGCTGGTCGAGTGCGACCCGCAGCGCAGCGGCTCACCGGCGGGCGGTGGCCGCGTGAAGCCCGAACAGGCATACCGGACGGGCCGCCTGGCGCACCTCAAGCGCGAAGCCTTCGCGCAGGTGTTCGACGTGCCGATCGCGGCCGACCAGCCGTGCGTCTTCGTCGAACCCGGCGTGATCGAGCAGTTGCAGACGATGACGGCGAACTGATCGCGCCTGGTGCCATCCGGTGCGCTGCCCTGCGGGGCGGCGCACCTTTTTTTCTGCTGCGCCCTGGTGCCGATGACTTCGCGCCCGCGGCGCTGCGCGCTGGCGCTTGCACTCCAGGGGAAGTGCCTTTGGCACATCCCCGCCGCGCTTCGCTTGGCGCCCCTACAACACCGCCGCCCCGGCTGCGCCGGCGCGGCAATACCGATGCCGCAAAGGCTGCTTGTCCACCACAGAAGATCCACGCTGCATCTCCATGACTGCATGGGCGTCCCCGGCCAAAAAGCATGGCCGGTCGCGCTGTCGTGCTTCGCATCGAGCCGCCTGCAGCGTCTCGCCCCCTTCGGGCTTCCATCGTTCCCTCGCTCCGCTCGGCTGACGCCTTCGGCCCGGCTTCCAGCTTCGGGCCTGCGCGCTTCGCTTGCGTGCGGTCGGCACAAAGGGACGGCCGTTGCCATGTCCAGCCGTCTCCCCTGACTTCATCACCTTACCCGCGACCGTAGCCCGCTCCCGTGTGCCGTCAAGGCGCGCAGGGCCGTGTCCTCGGCTGCGCCTGCGGGCCGCACCAACCCTGCGCTTGTCTCCTTGACGGCCCCCGTCCGCGCGCTCCTTTGGCCGCGGGCGATGAACTCAGGAAAGACGGTGGCAACAGGGCCAACCGGGTTCCTCGTGCCGACCGCACCGAACAGCCGAAAGGCTGGGCTCCGAATCTAGGAATCCGGTGTGCGGTTTGAACAGCAAACCCTTTTCGTCAGGAGAAATGCAATGCAACTCGCATCCCGATTCGCTTCCCGTTCCCCGTCGCTGCGCAGCGATTACCCGCTGTCCGACGATCAAATCCGCAAGGTCGCGCCGTCCATCTTCGCGGACGCCCCGCACGAAAGCCGTTCCGAACGGTACGCCTACATCCCCACCGCCGCCGTGCTGGCAGAACTGCGCAAGGAAGGGTTTGAACCCTTCATGGCAGCGCAAACCCGCGTGCGCCACGACGACCGCCGCGACTACACCAAGCACATGCTGCGCCTGCGCCACGCCAGCCAGATCAACGGAGCGGAAGCCAATGAAATCGTGCTGTTGAACTCGCATGACGGCACGAGCAGCTATCAGATGCTGGCCGGAATGTTCCGGTTCGTGTGCAGCAATGGCCTTGTCTGCGGCGACACGGTGGCAGACGTGCGCGTGCCGCACAAAGGCGACGTGGCCGGTTCCGTCATCGAAGGCGCTTACGAAGTCTTGCGCGGCTTCGACCGTGTGCAGGAATCCCGCGATTCCATGCGCGCCATCACCTTGAACGATGGCGAATCCGAAGTGTTCGCCCGCGCCGCGCTGGCCCTCAAGTACGACGACCCCGACAAGCCCGCGCCCATCACGGAATCGCAAATCCTGATGCCGCGCCGCTTTGATGACCGCCGCCCGGACTTGTGGAGCGTGTTCAACCGCACGCAAGAGAACCTGACCCAAGGCGGCCTGCGCGGGCGCAGCGCCAACGGACGCCGCCAGCAAACCCGCCCGGTGCAGGGCATCGACCAAAACATCCGCCTCAACCGTGCGCTTTGGCTGCTGGCCGATGGCATGCGCCAGTTGAAAGCCTGAATCCCCACGCGGCAGGGGCAGGCAGCAGCCCTTGCCGCTCCTCTCGCTGCTGCATCCCTAACCGCAAGGAGTCATCACCATGAACGCCGTCCTGAAAACCGAAACCATCGCCATCGAAACCGCCGCGCCGCTGGAAGTGGCCGACCCGAGCAAGAACCTGATTTTGGTTCCGCTCTCGCAGTTGCTGCCGCGCCGCTCCAAGCGCAACGCGCGGACGACCTCGCGCATGTCCATCCCCGAACTGGCCGCGAGCATTGCCCGCGTCGGCCCGCTGCAAAACCTCGTCGTCATCCTTGCCGCTGATGG
Source organism: Bordetella pseudohinzii (assembly GCF_000657795.2). Classification (GTDB taxonomy): domain Bacteria; phylum Pseudomonadota; class Gammaproteobacteria; order Burkholderiales; family Burkholderiaceae_B; genus Bordetella; species Bordetella pseudohinzii. The sequence goes on along the minus strand of NZ_JHEP02000001.1, from coordinate 294,572 downwards.
CGAGCATTACGAAGTGGTGGCTGGCGACCGCCGCCTGACCGCCTTGAAGCTGCTGGCGAAGAAGAAGCGCATCCCTGCCGACTACGAAGTGGCGTGCCTGCTGGTGCCCGACGCTTCGGCCCGTACCGTCAGCCTCGCGGAAAACCTGCTGCGCGAGCAGATGCACCCGGCCGACCAGTTCGAGGCGTTCGCCGCACTGGTCAAGGAAGGCCGCCCCATCGAAGACATTGCCGCCGACTTCGGCGTGACCCCGCTGGTGGTGCAGCGCCGTCTCAAACTCGCCAACGTCTCGCCGCGCCTGCTGGCCGACTACCGGGGCGGAGCCGTCACGCTGGAACAGTTGATGGCCCTGACCATCACCGACGACCACGCCGCGCAGGAAAGCGCGTTCTACGGTGCGCCCGAATGGCAGCGTGGCGCGTCCGCGCTGCGCGAACGCCTGACCGAACGCGAAATCGACGCCACGCATCCGCTGGTGCGCTTCGCCGGGCTGGACGCCTACACGGCGGCGGGCGGCGGCATCCGCCGCGACCTGTTCGCGGAAGGCGATGCCGGAACCTACCTGACCGACGCCGCGCTGCTGAAAACGCTGGTGCGTGGCAAGCTGGATGCGCTGACCGGGGACGTGCGCGCCGAGGGTTGGGCGTGGGTCGAAGCCGTGCCGCACATGAGCTACGCCGAGCGGCAGGCGTTCCAGAACGCGCCGCGCCAGCGCCGCGAACCGAACGCCCGCGAAGCCCGCCGCATCGCCTCGCTGCAAACCCGCCTCGACAAGATCGACGCCGAACTGGAAGAAGCCTACGACGCCGAGGACGAGGACAAGACCGAAGCGCTGGAACCGCGCCGCGAACAGGTTGCCGGGGAACTGCAAGCCGTGGAGGAAGCCTTGCAGGGCTACGCCCCGGATGTGCGCGCCGTGGCCGGTGCCATCGTCACCCTCGACCGCAGCGGCGAAGCCGTGATTCATCGCGGGCTGCTGCGCGAGGCAGAGGCCAAGGCGCTGCGCACGCTGGAACGCTTGCGGCAGGGTTTCGGCAGCGCGGAAGGCGAAGCAGGGAACGACGACGAAGGCGAGGACACCGAGCAGCCCAAGGCCGCGAGCCTGTCCGACCGGCTGGCGCAGCGCTTGAGCGCGCACCGCACCGCCGCGCTGCAAATCGAAGTCGCCCGCCATCCGCAAGTCGCGCTGGCCGCGCTGGTGCATGGCATGGTGCAGAGCGTCTTGCAGGACAACCACTACGGCCACGACTTGCCGCTGGGCGTGAGCCTGAAAGTGCAAGACCGGCTGGAAGGCATGGCCCCCGACTGGCCCGAGTCGCCCGCCGCCGTCGCCCTGCGCGAGTTGCAGCAGGTCGCGGGCGAAGCGCTGCCGCAGGACAGCGCCGAACTGTTCGTCGCGCTGCTGGCGATGGAGCAAGGCGAACTGGTGCGGCTGCTGGCGGTATGCGTAGCGGCGACCGTGGACGTGGTGACGCCTCGCGCCACGGCACACCAGCCGGGCGCGGAACTGGCGCAGGCTGTGGGGCTGGACATGGCCGCATGGTGGCAGCCCACCGCAGACGGGTATTTCCAGCATGTGCCGAAGGCCGCGATTCTGGAAGCCGTGGGCGAATTCGCACCGTCGCACGCTGCCCGACTGGCGAAGTTGAAGAAGGCCGACATTGCCAGCGAAGCGGAACGGCTGGCCGATGGTACGGGCTGGATGCCCGCCATCTTCAACACCGAAGGCCCGGAAGCTGCGCCGCAGGAAACGCAGGCGCAGGACGCCCCGGAGGATGCCGAGGCAATGGCGGATGAACCCGCCGAGGCGCTGGCCGCTTGACCCGCGCCGAAGGCAAGCGCCCCGGCACTCGACCGGGGCGCTTCGCTTGAAGGAGAAGCCCCCATGACCCGCACCACCACCAGCCGCCCACGCATGGCGGCGATCTATGCGCCCGGCGCAGTACGCGCCCGCCGCTGGCACGGCGAAGGCGACGTGCGCGGCTACCGCCCACCCTCGGGCTGGTCGGCCCGTGCCGACCTCATCGACATTCACCCCATCACGGGCCGCGCCTTGCCGCGTGCCATGTGGTGGATTATCGAAACCAAGGAATAACGAGCCGCACCGGCCCCAAGCCGTTCCGCCTTGGGGCCGGTGGTCGGAAATCCGGGCGCGGCGGTGGCCGCGCCCGGTTCCAGCGTCCAAAGCAAAATCGCCACGTCGCCGCCTTCGACCAGGCGGCGACGTGGTGGACGTGCAAGTGCCTTGCACGCGGTACAGCGATCGGCGCCCGCTGGCGCGGGCAAGGTTTCGATGGCGCCCCGCCGCAATGGGCGGGGCTTGTGGGGCTACGCCCCCGCTTGCTGCGGCAGGTTGTGCCAAAGCGTGCCGTCCTCGACGCTGGCGGTTCGCGCTTGTACGTCACGAAGGACGGTTCACCGACACGCCCCCCGGCTTCGCTATGGAGCATCCACGCCACGCCTCAACCACGTCGTCGCAATCTGCGGCAAGAAGCGTTCTCGCTCGTCGTTGGGGTGTTGGCCTTGCCAGTGTCAGGGCGCAAGCCGGTGAAGCCGTCACGCGGGGATGCCGAGTCGGCCACGTCTCCATTCGGGAGCGGGCGGCCCGTGCGTCCTTGGCTTGTCGTGAATCCTGGCGAGGGAGCGGCTGCGCCTTGGGCTTCATGGCCGCAACCTTCCAGCGAAAACAATTTCCCCTGCGCTGCGCGCATTCCTCGCGGGACAAATTCTTTTCGCTTCCAGGCTCTCCACGGTGTTGCGACCGCTGCGCGGTGCGGCCAGCCCATCCCCCGCCGGCCGGATCACAACAAGGACGCACTGGCGCGACCTTGTTCAACCCGAAAGGAGAAACATCATGGCTAACATCGGCACCTTCACCGCAGAGAAAGACGGCTTCACCGGCCAGCTCCGCACCCTGACCCTCAACGTCAAGGTCAAGCTGGTTCCCAACGACAAGGGCGATAGCGAGAACGCCCCCGACTTCCACCTTCAGGCGGCCGGCCACGAGATCGGCGCGGCGTGGAAGAAGACCAGTGAGGCCGGGCGGGATTACCTGTCCGTGAGCATCGACGACCCTTCGTTCCCGGCGACGGTCTATGCCCGCCTGATCGAGAACGAGGACGGCACGCACGACCTGATCTGGTCGCGCAGCAAGCCCAAGGCAGCCTGACGGCCGCCCACCGCGCCCCGCCCATTGCGGCGGGGCGCCTTTCGCTGACAGCCTACGTCTCGGACACGGACGCGAGCTGGCTTTCCGTCGCGGCCATCAGCACGGCGGTACTGCAACTAAGCGCGCTGGCGATCTTGAAGATGATCGCCAGCGTGGGCATGTGCTCGCCACGCTCGACCTTGCCCATATGGGAACGCTCGATGCCAGCTAGGTTGGCCAGCGATTCCTGCGCAATCCCGCGTTCCATCCGCAGCGCACGCACCGCCGCGCCGAAGGCTTGCGCCAACTCGGCATCGAAGGTGGTGGCACCGGCCGGTCGGCCGGGTTGTACGGATCGCTTCTGCATAGACAGAAGCGTCCAGTCGCGGGACAATTAAAACCACGTTATCTTTAACTCATGACAGTAATTTAGTCCGCTTCCGTGCTTTTGCTGAAATCCGCAACTGCGGATTTCACCAGACCCGGGGAGTCGCATCCGTGTCTTTCCTGACCTGCGTAATTCCGCTTCTGCGTTTCCGTGCATGTACGGATTCGATGGCTTGCGCCTTCGTGCTTTCCCGCCAAAGCACGCATCCGCTTCAGCGGTTCCGCGCTTCGGTGGAAAATCGTATCCGTGCATCCTCGGATGCGTGGGGATTCGGGCCATGACCCAGCCGCTCGTCACCGCTGAACAGCGGGCGCAACTGCTCGCCGTCGGCGCGGCACGCGCCGCTGATCGGGGCATCGACCCGATGCCGGCGGTGCGACTGTTCACCCCTGACGCGCACGCCACCTGGTTGCTGGCCGCGCTCGACCCGGCCGATGGCGATACGGCATGGGGGCTGATCGACCTGGGAATAGGCATGCCCGGCCTAGGCCATGTGAAGCTGTCCGATCTGGCGTCCATCGTCGGGCCGCACCAGCAACCTGTGATGCGCGATCGCTACTTCCAGCCCGTGCGGCTGCTGTCGGAGTACCTGCGGCTGGCCAAGGAAAACGGTTCGATCACCGACTGACCAACCCCCAGCCAACAGCAGCGCATTCTGACTATTTCAGTCTCACCCAAGACCTGATTGGTCTGAATCCGCACTCTTGCACCGAAGCGGTGCGCTTCTGATGCAAACAGTCATGATCTTTGGCGCGGGCTGCTGCACGGTGCTCCATGCTGCGCACCATTTTCGTGGCGGCGCAGCCGTCGCATTCAGACGATTTCCGCAATGCCCTGGAGCGAATCAGTCTTGACACCAGCAGTTACAGCTTATCCCGATTTCGATGACGACTTGATGGCGACTCGATAGCTCCCGCACGGCGGAATCCGTGGCGACGTTCCTGCTGAATGACAGGAGGCTGCGTCATGGCTGACCCGAGCGCCGAACACTGGTATCCGACCGCCGCGTATCTCTACACGCTGCACCTCGACGGCCCCGCGCTGGCGTGGGAATACCTGCGTCGCCACCCCGACTACCGCCGCGACTGGCTGCGCCGGCGCCGCCGGCCAGAGGCCGCCGGGCGCTGGGGACTGCGCCTGCTGGAAGATCCCGCCCTGGATGCGCGCGACGCGCATCCGGCCTGGTTCCCCGATCACGATGCGGTGGTGCAGCTCTACCCGGACGCCGACCCGCCACCTGACGCGGTGGCCTTCGCGTTCTGGCGCCTCCCCGGCCAGAAGCACCTGATCCACGATGGCAAGCGCCTGGTGCTGCTGACACGCTGGCCGGGCTGCTGCCTGCGGCTGGTGATCGCTCCCGGCCTGGCCGACGGCATGGCTTACGCCTATGCCATTCGCGCCTGCGCCGCATCCTGCGGACGCTATCAGGCGCTGGCGGCCGAACTGGACAAGCTGGCCGCCGGCGATGCAGCGCCGGCGGGAACGGCACGGTCGCGGCCGACACCCGCTGCGCTGCTGGAGTTGAACACGCTCCAGGCGCTCGATGGCACCCTTGCGGGCGCATCCCTGCGCGACGTGGCCGAAGGGCTGTTCGGCGTCGATGCCGTCGCCGACGACTGGTACGCCGACAGCGCCTTGCGCGCCCGCGTTCGCCGGCTGGTACGCCGGGGCGATGCGCTGATGCGCGGCGGCTACCGCCGCCTTGCACAGCTTCCGCCCGTTGCACAGGGACGCGCTGCATCCCCTGCAAAACGTCCCTGAGCAGGAAGCCTTGCTTTCTTGAAAGTGCCTCTATCCGGCCGCGTGGTGTGGCCGGGCTTGATGGAGGTACATCCCATGCGACCCGCTCCCTTGCGGCCTGCCGCCGCTGCTGTCGCTGCGCCCGTGCAGCCCCAGCGCTACCTGACCAACGACGAAGCCGCCGAATACCTGCGGCTGTCGCCGCGCACGCTGGAGAAACAGCGCGTGATCGGCGGCGGCCCCAAGTTCCGCAAGTTCGGCCGCCGCGTCATGTACGCGGTGGCCGACCTCGATGCCTGGGCCGACCAGCGCAGCTACGAGGCCACGTCCGACCCGGAATATGCCGAGCGTCATGCGGGCGACTACCGTGATGGCCGCTGATCGTCGGCTCGCCGGTGGCCATCGTCATGTCCAGCCCATCGCTGCCGCCGGGGCAGCGATCGCAGCAGCGGGAACAGCTCGACCTGTTCCGTGCGCTACCGGGCGACGGCATGGCGCCGCGCGACAGTCAGGACTTGATGGCCTTTCCGTTCTTCTCGCTGGCGAAGTCGCGGCGCACCGCGCCGATCGACTTCCGCAGCGGGAACATCACCATCCGCGTGGAAGGCACGGCCGAGCATGGCATCGCCACGATATGGGATGCCGACGTTCTGATTTGGGCGGCCTCGCAGATCGTGGAGGCGCGCGACGCGGGCATTCGCCCGTCGCGCTGGATACACGCCACGCCCTACGAAATCCTGCGCTTCATCGGGCGCGGCACGTCCCTCAACGACTACCAGCGCCTGAAAGCCGCACTCGACCGGCTGCAATCGACCAGCGTGGCGACTTCCATCCGCGAAACCACCGGGCGGCGGTTGCACCGCTTTTCGTGGGTGAACGAATGGCGCGAGCTGGCCGACGCCAGCGGCACGCCGCTGGGCATCGAGCTGATCCTGCCGGACTGGTTCTATGCCGGCGTGCTCGATGCCGCCCTGGTGCTGACCATCGACCCGGCCTATTTCCGCTTGAAGGGCGGCATCGAACGCTGGCTGTACCGCCTGGTGCGCAAGCACGGCGGGCGGCAGGAACACGGCTGGCAATTCGACTTCCGGCACCTGCACCGCAAGTCCGGCAGCGCGGCGCGCTTCTCGGACTTCGCCTACGACCTGCGCGTGCTGGTCGCGCGGCAGTCGCTGCCCGGCTACGTCCTGGGTATCGAGTCGATGCCGGACGAAAGGCTGGAACTGCTGACCTTCCGGCCCGTGCTGTCCACGGCACGGGGATAACTGCGGGACAACCTGTGAACGGCCTCGTGCTATCAGGAGTACAGGGTATCGTGCTATCAGGAGTACGACCCTCGTGCTATCAGGAGTACGAAAACGCCGCAAAGCCAGTAGCGGCGCGGGTTTGCGGCCCCTCTAACTTACCTAACTATAAATCTCTAACTTTTAGTAGAAGCGCGCCGTTTCGGTGGACAACCACGAAACGGCACGGCCAGGCCGGCTTTCCAGCAGGGAGGGCCGCGTCATGATCTTCGCGTTTCTCAACCAGAAAGGCGGCGTCGGCAAGACCACGCTCGCCACGCACATCGCGGGCGAGCTGGCGATGCGCGGCCTGCACGTCATCCTGCTGGACGCCGACCCGCAGGGTTCGTCGCTGGACTGGACACAGCGCAGAAGCCAGCAGGGCTTGCCCCGGCTGTTCAGCGCCGTGGGCCTCGCCCGCGAAACGCTGCATCAGGAAGCGCCGGAGCTGGCCCGCCGCGCCGATCACGTCATTATCGACGGCCCGCCGCGCATCGCCGCCTTGGCGCGTTCCGCGCTGCTGGCGGCCGAGCGCGTGCTGATTCCCGTGCAGCCCAGTCCGTATGACCTGTGGGCCAGCGCCGAGATGGTGGCGCTGATCCGCGAGGCACAGGTGTTCCGGCCTGCGCTGCGCGCGGCCTTCGTCATCAATCGGCGCGTCAGTACCACCATCATCGGCAGGGAAGCACGGCAATCGCTGGCCGAACAGCCGCTGCCGGCGCTGCGCAGCGAAGTGCGCCAGCGCATCGTCTTCGCCGACAGCGTGGCCGCTGGCCGGCTCGCCCGCGAAACCGCGCCCGACAGCGCCGCCGCACGCGAGATCGCCGTGCTCACCGATGAACTGCTGCGGTGGCCGACATGAGCAGCCCGCGCAGCAAGCGCGTCGGCATCGGCGCACGTCCGCCCGCGAATCCGCACGCCGAGGCGTGGATTCGCCAGGGCGATGCCGATGCACTCAACAAAGGCGACCTCTACACCGCACGCCTGACCCTCGACATCACACCCGCGATGCGTGCTCGCATCAAGGTGTCGGCCTTCACGCGAGGCGTGACCGTGGCCGAGTTGCTGCGCGGCTTGCTGGAACGAGAGTTCCCCGACAACCGCACGGAGAACCTGCCATGAACGCATCCGCCTTGCCTGCCGCTCACGCGGCGACGGCTGCACCGGCTGCTGCACCGCCGCCTTCGCTTTCGACGCTCGCCGGCCAGGCTGGCAGCGTGCCGCTGACTCGCGTATCGCTCGCCTACATCGAACCGCGATTCAAGCTCTACCTGCGCTTCGGCGAGCCGGCGCGCACGCTGCGGCTCGACCGCTGGCGGCGCTGCGCAGTGTTCCTGCCGCGTGCAATGTTCTGCCGCGTGCGCTGGGAAGCAAACGACTACGGCACGATCCGCTGGCAACTCATGGTGATGCAAGCCGCCACGCCGCTGGACGACATGCAGCGCATCCCTGGCGTGCGGCCGGGCGCACGCCTGCTGCTGCACGCCGAAGGCGAAAACGCGGTGCGTGCCGTGCTGGAACGCATCGACGACATCGACGCGCAAGGCATCGCCGCCATCGACGTGTCGCCCGCGTACTGGCGCACGCTGGGCAACCGTCTGGCGGCCCGCCTGGCGCTGCCCGAATACACCGCCGAGCGGCACGCCGCCTGGCTGGCCGGAAGGGCGCTGCCATGACGACCCAATCCAACACCACATGCACGCACGAAGCCGCGCCGCATCCTCGCTCGCGCCTGCGCGTTCGCATCGTGCTGGCGGGCTTCGCCGCCGTCGGCCTCGCTGCGCTGGCCTGGGCGGCTTTCGTGTCGCCGCTGCCGCGTCTGACCTACAACCCGTCCGACAGCGTGGCGGTCGGCTGGTATCGCATCGAACCGTTCGACCCGCGCACCGCCTCGCTGCCACGTCCGCTGTCCGTGGACAGCATCGTGCTGGTGCCGCTGCTCGACAAGGCCGCCACGCTGGCTGCGCAGCGCGGCTACCTGCCGACCCGCGTTCCGCTGCTCAAACGTGTGGGCGCGGTCGCGCCGCAACACGTTTGCATCGTCGCCGGGCAGGTACGCATCGACGGCGTGCCTGCGGCCGCCGCGCTGCCTGTCGACCGGCTGGGCCGGCCGCTGCCATCCTTGCAGCTTTGCCGCCGCCTCGAACCGGGCGAGCTGTTCCTGTTGAGCGTGACCAATCCGGCGTCGTTCGACAGCCGCTATTTCGGCCCGGTCAGCGCATCCGCCGTGATCGGCGTCGCGCACCCGGTCTGGCTGGAGACACGCCCATGATGGCCGTCGATTCGCTGCACGTTGCCGTGCCTCTCGTCGTGCCATCGAGCATGTCGTTCCAGTGGCTGCCGCCGTGTCGTCGCGCGTGCAGCGCGGGCGCATTCGCGCCGCGCCTCGCGCAACATCCGGCGCAGCCGTCCAGCGTGCAGGCGTCTTGCCTCGAACGCGCCCGGCCTGCGGCCATTGGCGCGTTCGCCGGCGGGCTGGCTGCAAGCAGCGCCGCGCCGCCGGGCCGCCGCCGCCCGGAGCGACAGCGAGGGGCAAAGGCGGAAGGCAAGACAAAAGGACGCGGCACCGGGCCGCGTCGAAAGCCTGTCTGCACATGGGGGTGGCGCGGCACGAAGCGGCTTCGCCGCCGTGCCGCGTGGGGCGCGAGGCCCGCGCCAATGCAGGCATGTCCGCGTGCTTCGCACGACAGGACACGCCAGAGCTTGCAGGGAGCGCGGCCATGACCGACCGCCGCGACGACGATTTCCGCGTGCGCCCCAGCGCCCCGAAGAACCGGGGCAAGGGCCAGGGCCAGCGCTTCGTTTCCAAGGTGCTCAAGCAGGCGGGCAAGGCCAGCGGCGGCAAGTCCTCGATGCGCCATTCCGCAGCCGGCGGCAGTGGCGCACGTGCCGGCCAGCGGCCCGGCTCGCGCCTGGGGCGCGGCCACACGGCGGCGCGTTTCGCGGGTGCGAAGCTGACCCCCATGTCGCGGCGCGTGACCATCAAGACCTTGCTGGTCAATCAGCGCAACGCCAGCCCGCAGTCGCTCGCCAAGCACCTGCGCTACATCGAGCGCGACGGCGCCGGCCGCGATGGCGAGCCGGGCCGGGCCTACGGGCCGCAGACGGATGAAGCCGACCTCGATGCGTTCAAGGAACGCTGCGCCGACGACCGGCACCATTTCCGTTTCATCGTTTCCCCGGAGGACGGGGCCGAGCTGGACGACCTGCGCACCTACACCCGGCATCTGGTGAACCGGATGGAAGCCGACTTGGGGACGCGGCTGGACTGGGTAGCGGTCGATCACTGGAACACCGACAACCCCCACACCCACCTGATCGTGCGCGGGCGCGACGACACCGGCAAAGACCTCATCATCGCCGGCGACTACATCGCCCACGGCTTCCGCCATCGCGCCGCCGAGCTGGCGACGGAATGGCTGGGGCCGCGCACCGAACTGGAGATCCAGCAGACCTTGCAGCGCGAGGTGGAGCAAGAGCGGTGGACGAGCCTCGACCGCACGTTGCAGCGCGAGGCCGGCGAGGATGGCCGGGTGCAGATCGAACGCTTCAACGAACCCCGGCTGCAACGCCAGCGCCTGCTGCTGATCGGCCGCCTGCAACGCTTGCAGCGCCTGGGCCTGGCCGACGAGACGCAGCCCGGCACCTGGGCCGTCCATGCGGACGCGGAGAAGACCTTGCGCGCCCTGGGCGAGCGTGGCGACATCATCCGCACCATGCAGCGCGCCATGAGCGGCCAGCCACGCGAGCTGGCGGTGTTCGAGCCGGGCGACGACGGCCGTACCGTCATCGGCCGCGTCGCTGCGAAGGGGCTGGTCGACGAACTGCACGACCGCGGCTATCTGGTCATCGACGGCGTGGACGGCAAGGCCCACTACGTCGCGTTGAACGCTCGCGACGAGCTGGCGAACTATCCCACCGGAGCCGTGGTGGAGGTACGCGGTTCCGCCGAGGTGCGGGCGGCCGACAAGAACATCGCCGCGCTGGCGAGCGATAGCCTGTACCGCACCGATCATCACCTGGCGATCGAGCAGGGCCGAGCCAAGCCCGGCCGCGACCCGCAGGAAGTCGTCGCGGCCCATGTTCGCCGGCTGGAAGCCCTGCGCCGGGCCGGCATCGTGGAGCGCGTGGCCGATGGCTTATGGAAGGTGCCGGACGACCTGCCGGAACGTGGCCGTCAGTACGACGCACAGCGGCTGCGCGGCGTGGCCGTGGAGCTGAAATCGCACTTGCCCATCGAGCGGCAGGCGCGCGTGATCGGAGCCACCTGGCTCGACCAGCAGTTGATCGGCGGCGGCAAGGGGCTGGGCGACTTGGGCTTTGGTGGCGAGGTCAAGAACACCCTGCAACAGCGCGCCGACTTCCTTGAAGAACAGGGGCTGGCCGAACGGCGCGGGCAGCGCGTGATCCTGGCGCGCAACCTGCTGGGCACGCTGCGCAATCGGGAACTGGCGCAGGCCGCCAAGGACATTGCCGCCGAAACCGGCCTGGCGCATCGGCCCGCCACGGACGGGCAGCGCGTTGCAGGCATCTACCGGCGCTCCGTCATGCTTACCAGCGGGCGCTATGCGATGCTCGATGATGGCATGGGGTTCAGCCTGGTGCCGTGGCGGCCAGTGATCGAACAGCGGCTGGGACAGCAGCTTGCCGCGACGCTGCGCGGCAGCGGAGTGTCATGGGAATTCAACAAGTCTTTGGGACGTTAATTTCACAACGCCGGAACATCCATGCGCTGCTATCCCAAGCTGCCCGCGAAACGCCGTGCATAGTCTTCACGCTTGAATGCTTCGATCACGAAGTCAATGAAGACCCGCGTCTTGCCCGGCAGCAGATCGCGGCTGGCATAGTAAAGCGAGATCGCCCCGGCATCAGCCCACCAGCGCGGCAGAACCCGCACCAGCTCGCCCGACTCCAGCCACGGCAGAACATCGGCCACGGCGAGCATGGCAACACCTAAGCCCAGCCGCGCCGACTCTCTCAGCGCGGCAGGATCATTGACCACCACGGCCTCGCGCATCACTGCGGCAACTTCATCGCCTTGCGCATTGCGCATGTTCCAAGTACGGATGCGGCCCGACGAAAGCGAGCGCATGACGACACCATCCAGCTCTATCAGACCAGAAGGATCGGCTGGTAGCGTGTGTCGGGCCAGATACGCGGGAGATGCAACGGCGATGATGTGCGCCGGCGCCAGTGTTCGGGCGACCACGCCCGGCGCCAGCTCGAATCCACCACCGATAGCGGCGTCGTAGCCTTCAGCGATCAGGTCTACCGCACGGTTCTCGAAATGCCACTCGGGCCGGATGCGGGGGTAGCGTTGCAGGAACTCCGGCAGTAGCGGCAGTAAATGGCTCATCCCGAAGGTTGGCGCCAGACTGATCTTGAGCACGCCTGCGGGCTGGCCGTCTTCTGCCGATACCGCCGCGATGGCGTTCTGCAAAGACTCCAGATTGCCACCAATCGCGGTCAGGAATGACTCACCAGCCTCGGTCAGCGTCAGCTTGCGGGTCGAACGCTGGAACAGCCGCACTCCCAAATTGCGCTCCAGCATGGCCACGTTGCGACTCACCGCAGCCGGAGTGAGCGCAAGCCGCCGCGCCGCAGCCGAGAAGCTGCCGCTCTCGGCACTGCGCACGAACGACTCTAGGTTTGCCAGCGTCTCCATTCCCCTATATTAAACGAACACTTGAAAATAATCCAAGCGATTTGCCACTAATCAAGAGGCAATGAAAGGGGGAAAGTCACTCCACCGAATCCCTCGGCAACCAACCGGAGTGAACCATGAGCAACTTAACCCCTTCCCAATCCCTTCCCCTGGCCGGCAAGACGGCTCTCGTGACTGGCGGCTCGCGCTCGATCGGAGCGGCCATCGCCAAGCGTCTGGCAGCCGATGGCGCCCAGGTCGCCTTTACCTATGTCGGCTCGCCCGCGCTGGCCGAAGAAACCGCCGCCGCCATCGAGTCGGCTGGCGGTCGGGCGCTGGCCATCCTGGCCAACTCGGGTGAACCCGACGCCGTGCGTGCCGCCGTCGCCAAGACGGTCGAAACCTTCGGTGGCCTGGACATCCTGGTGAACAACGCCGGCATCGCGTTGGGTGGCCCGATCGAACAGATCAAGTTCGAGGACTACCAGGCGATGATCGCCGTCAATGTCACCGGGGTCTTCGTCGCCACGCAGGAGGCCGTGCGCCACATGAAGGACGGTGGCCGCATCGTCCACATCGGCAGCTCGATGACGAAGTACGCCTCGTTCCCCGGCGCTTCCCTCTACACGCTGACCAAGGGTGCCGTCACCGGCTTCAACCGCAGCCTGGCGCGCGATCTGGGGCCGCGCGGCATCACGGTCAATACCGTGCATCCTGGCCCCACGAACACCGACATGAACCCGGCCGATGGCGACCTGGCCAAGGCGCTGATCCCGCACATGGCGGTGGGTCGCTACGGCCAGCCGAACGAAATCGCCAACGTCGTGGCGTTCCTTGCCAGCCCGCAAGCCGCGTTCGTCACCGGCGCCGACATTCTGGCCGACGGCGGCTTCACGTCCTGAGTGACCTTGGAGCGGGCCACTGGCCCGCTCCATAGCCCAAGGGCAGCTTCAAGTCCGAGCACACCCGTAATCACCCACATCGTCACATTTCTTCGAGGAAATCATCATGAGCAAGTCGTCTTCTTCCATCGGCATCATCGGCGCGGGCAACATCGGCACCGCCTTCGCCCGTGCGCTGGCACGCCGGAACATCCCGGCCATCCTGTCCAACAGCCGCGGGCCGGACAGCCTGCAAGCGTTGGTGCAATCCATCGGCCCCAGCATCCGCGCCGGCACCCGCGAGGAAGCTGCTGCACAGCCCATCGTGCTGGTCGCCGTGAACTGGTCGAAGCTGCCGGGCGCCCTTGCCGGGTTGCCGGACTTCGGCGGGCGCGTCGTCATCGACGCCAACAACCCGATCGAGGCGCCGCTGTTCAAGCCCGCCGAGTTGCATGGCCGAGCATCGAGCGAGGTGTTCGCTGGTCTTGTGCCGGGCGCGCGCGTGGTCAAAGCGTTCAATCATCTGCGCCCCGAACTGCTCGCCGCCGATCCGGCGGAACGCGGCGGCCAGCGTGTGCTGTTCTTCGCTGGCGACGATACGCAGGCCAAGGCGGAAGTCGGCGCGCTGATCGGTCGGCTGGGCTTCGCAGGCATCGACCTCGGCACGCTGGCCGTGGGCGGTCGCCTGACGCAATTCCCGGGCGGGCCGCTGCCCACGCTCGAACTCGTGCGGTTCGGCTGAACCCTGCGAGATGGATACAACCAAGGAGTCCATCATGTCCAAGACAATTCTTTTCATTCATGGCGCCTGGCTGACCCCGACTGTCTGGCAACCCTGGCAGCAGCGGTACGAGGCTCTCGGCTATCGCACGCTCGCACCGGCATGGCCGCTGCTGGATCGTTCGGTACAGGCTCTGCGCGACACGCCCGACGGTGCTATCGGCAAGCTGACACTGGGACGCATCGCCGATCACTATGCAGCCATCATCGCCACGCTGCCCGAACCGCCAATCCTCATCGGCCACTCCTACGGCGGACTCGTGGCGCAAATGCTGCTCGACCGTGGTTTGGGGGCGGCGGCTGTTTCGATCTCGCCGGCACCGGCGGCGGGTATCAAGCCTGGCCCCAAAGCGTTCCTGGCAGCCCTTCCGGTGTTCCTGGCCTGGCGTGGCTGGAGCCGGGCACTGAGGATGAGTTTCAAGGGATTCGCACGCGACTTCACCAATGGGCTCAGTCCTGAAAGGCAGCGCGAGGCATTCGACCGTCATGTTGTGCCGGCGCCGGGCCGCATCTACTACCAGTCGGTGCTTGGTATTGGCTCCTCGATCCAGTGGAGCAAACCCGACCGCGCGCCCCTGCTGCTGGTCAGTGCGGAGAACGACCGTACCGTCGAACCCGGCATGGTGAAGCAGCACTTCAAGCGCTACCGCGCATCCACTGCAACGACGGAACTGCGCGAGTTCGCAAACCGTGGGCACTGGTTGATTGCCGGAGATGGCTGGGAGGAAGTTGCGGATGCCGCGCTGCAATGGGTGCAGTCACGTTGAAAGTCAGAAAAAATCGGATAGACAGGGAGCAACGGTAACGCTGCTCCCTGCAAAGGAGCAGGTTATGGAGTTTCGCCATCTTCGTTGCTTCATAGCAGTCGCAGAGGAGCTGCACTTCGCTCGCGCAGCCGAGCGGCTGCATATGGAACAGTCACCGTTGTCACGTGCCATCAAGGAGCTGGAAGAGGAGCTTGGCGTTACGCTGTTTGCCCGCACCACTCGCAGCACCAGGCTAACCCGCGCAGGCGAACTTTTTCTTGAGCATGTTCCCCGCGTATTTACCTCTCTCCAGCAGGCCCGCGACAGCGTGCAGGCAGCAGTCAATGGCTTTCATGGACAGTTGCGTATCGCGCTATCCGACGGCATCACCCCTTCACGCTTACCCGCACTGCTCGCACTGTACCGACAGGAGGAACCGGAGGTTGAGATCCGGCTATTCGAGGTGCCGCTATCGCAGCAGATCAAAGGACTGCAAAGCGACCTGTATGACATGGGATTCGCACAGTCTGATGAGGTAGGTGACGAGATCATCGCCGAAGCTGTTTGGGGCGACCCGCTGATGGTGGCGATTCCGGCACGGCATCCGCTTTTGAAGCACAAGCGAATTCCACTGGATGAAGTTCTGCGCTTTCCCTTGGTGTTGGGCGATCCGCATGTTTGCGAGGGCTATGCGCGCCAGATAGATCGCCTGCTCCGGCGACTGGATCAGGAACCTTTGGTAGCGGAACGGGTGGCCTCATTCGATCTGATGATGGCGCTGGTGTCGGCAGGATTCGCTCTAGGGCTTGCTGGTGCATCGCAGTTCGCCACCTGCCGAGAGACGGGCATTGTGGCCCGCCCATTGGCGGGAAGCCCGCCAACGCTAACGACATACCTGCTACGTCCCGGCGCCAGCACATCAGAGACCCTTTCTCGCTTCATAGCACTGGCCAATTCGATTGAGTCACCTGACGACAACAAGCCCGCGCCACTTTGATGAATCATCACCTTGGAGGACACCCAGCCATGAAAGTGCTTATCTCGCTATTGATCGCCATGACCCTGGTTGCCTGTGGTCAATCCGAAACGCCTCAGAAGACCAACGCTTCCGAAGCGAATATTCCAACAGTGGAAGAGCTTGCGGCCAATCCCGAACGGCTCAGGGAATTGCGCCAGCAGTGCAAGACTGACCGCCAAAAGTTGGGTGACGTGCTGTGCAACCGGGTGGCCGAAGCCACGCGCAAGCGGTTCTATGGCGACGGCGAAACGCCATACACGCCTCCGAAGGAACCGCCCAAGTTCTGATCGTTGTCGGTTCGTCGAATCATCTTCATTTTCCTGTTCGACACGCCGCAATGCGTCTTCGCTTGCGGCGCTTTTCTTTGACTCGCCACTGCACTCATTCTTTCTTTTTTCTCGACTTTTCTGCTCAACACGGTCTTTGACCAGCACTGACTTGACACCGAACCTGACGCCTGCGGCACGCCCCTGTGCCGCGATTTCCATGAGGAATCAGCGCAGGAGAAATCGGAGGCCAGGTCATGCAAGGGACGAACGTGCTGTTCGGTCAGATCGCCGTGGTGCTCGGCATCGTGATCGCCGGAGTGTGGGCCGCCACACAATGGACAGCAGCGGCCCTTGGCTATCAAGTACGCCTTGGCTCGCCCTGGTTCGACTTTCTTGGCACGTCGATCTACCACCCGTGGAAACTGTTTGAGTGGTGGTTCTTCTTCGGCGCCTATGCACCGGAGGTCTTCGACACCGGCGGCGCGATTGCCGGCGCCAGCGGCATGGTCGCCGTGGGCGTCGCCATCGCCATGTCGGTCTGGCGCTCGCGTCAAGCACGCATGGTCACAACCTACGGCTCTGCGCGCTGGGCGAACGCACAGGACATTCGCAAGGCTGGCCTCACACAGCCTGCCGGCGTGTTCCTGGGCCAGCACGATCGCCAATACCTGCGTCATGAAGGCCCGGAACACGTCCTGACCTTCGCACCCACGCGCTCGGGCAAGGGCGTGGGTCTCGTGGTGCCGACGCTACTGTCATGGCCGGCCTCGGCCGTCATCCACGACATCAAGGGCGAGAACTGGCAGATCACCGCCGGCTGGCGCAGCCGATTCAGCCACTGCCTGCTATTCAACCCGACCGATGCGAAGTCGGCGGCCTACAACCCGCTGCTGGAAGTGCGCCGCGGCGCGCATGAAGTGCGCGACGTGCAGAACATCGCGGACATTCTGGTCGATCCAGAAGGTGCGCTGGAGAAGCGTAACCATTGGGAAAAGACCAGCCACGCGCTGCTGGTCGGGGCCATCCTGCATGTGCTCTACGCGGGCGAAGACAAGACGCTGCGTGGCGTCGCTAACTTCCTCTCCGACCCGGCCAGCCCGTTCGAGCTGACTTTGCATCGGATGATGACCACGCCCCACCTGGGCGATGGGCCGCACCCTGTCGTCGCTTCGGCGGCGCGCGAAGTGCTCAACAAGTCGGACAACGAGCGTTCCGGCGTGTTGAGCACGGCCATGTCGTTCCTCGGCCTGTATCGCGATCCCACGGTGGCCGAAGTCACCTCGCGCTGCGACTGGCGCATCGCCGACCTGATCGCTGCGGAACATCCGGTGTCGCTGTATCTGGTGGTGCCGCCTTCGGACATTTCGCGGACGAAGCCGCTCATTCGCCTGATCCTCAACCAGATCGGTCGGCGCCTCACCGAATCGCTCGATGGCTCCGACGGCATCGAGCGCCGCCACAGGCTGCTGCTGATGCTCGATGAGTTCCCGGCGCTGGGGCGCCTGGACTTCTTCGAGACGGCGCTGGCCTTCATGGCCGGCTACGGCATCCGCAGCTTCCTCATCGCCCAAAGCCTGAACCAGATCGACAAGGCATACGGGCAGAACCATTCCATCCTCGATAACTGCCACGTCCGCGTGACGTTTGCGACGAACGACGAACGCACCGCCAAGCGCATTTCCGAGACGCTGGGCACGGCCACCGAACTGCGCGCGCAGCGCAACTACGCAGGCCATCGGCTTGCGCCGTGGCTGGGCCACCTGATGGTGTCGCGCCAGGAAACCGCACGCCCGCTGCTGACGCCGGGCGAAGTGATGCAGCTTCCGCCCGACGAGGCGGTGGTGATGGTGTCCAGCGTAGCGCCGATCAAGGCCAAGAAGCTGCGCTACTACGCGGACAGCAATTTCAAGCGCCGTGTGCTGCCGCCGCCTGCGCTTACGGGCGGGCAGTACGCCGACGCGCCTCCGCTGCGTCCGGACGACTGGAGCGGGCTGGCGATTCCGCCAACGTCTGCCGTACCGGGCACCGCATCCGCCGAAGGCATGGGGAGCTTGACCGCCGACGACGGCGGCCCGCGCCGTCAGCCCGAACTCTCCGAAACCGTCGCCTACGCCCCCGAGCTGGCCGCGCCTGCGGCCGACCTCGCGCTGCTCGATGACGACGACGACCTGCCGCTTCCCCTTCCTCGCCAGCTTGACCCATCCATGCAGCGCACGGCGCGGCTGGCTTCCCTCGACCCCAACGACGGAATCGAGCTATGAGCCACTACCGCCTCAATCTGTTCATCCAGCCTGAGCACGCCAAGCGCCTGGACGAGCTGGCCGCCAAGAAAGGCGTGTCCAAATCGTCCATCGTCGCAGCGGCGCTCGCATCGTGGCTGTCGCCCGATGCCGGCGACCAGCGCGAGGCCGCCATTGCCAAGCGGCTGGATCGCCTGTCGCGGCAGGCCGAGCGCCTGGAGCGCGATCAGAACATCCAGATCGAAACGCTGGCGCTGTTCGTCCGCTACTTCCTGACCGTCAGCACGCCGGTTCCCGAAGCCCATCAGGACGCGGCCCGCGCCCAGGGCAAGGCCCGCTTCGAGCAGTTCGTCGAACAACTCGGCCGCCACCTGCTGCGCGGCCGCAGCCTCGTGCGCGACGTGGTGGAAGAACTGCACCCGGACACCGCACGGATGGATGACGCGGCGGCGCTGGCCGAAGCCCAGGAGCGTGCCTCATGAGTGCCGTTCCGCAGTTCCCGCCCGAGCCTCGTTCGTCCGCCGCGACCTCGCTCGATCGCCGCATCCAGATGCTGCGTACCGCAATGGGGCCGGTGATCGCCACCGCGCTCGAAGACCCGGACGTGGTGGAAGTCATGCTCAACCCCGACCGCACACTATGGGTCGATCGGCTGTCGTCGGGCCGTGCGCCGTTGGGCGTGGAGCTGCCCGAAGCCGATGGCGAACGCATCATCCGGCTGGTCGCGGCCCACGTCGGCGCGGAAGTGCACCGCGGTCAACCACTCTTGACCGCCGAGCTGCCGGAAACCGGCGAACGCTTCGAGGGCATCTTGCCGCCTGCCGCACCCGGCCCGGCGTTCGCGCTGCGCAAGCGCGCCGTGAACATCATCGGCCTGGATCAGTATGTAGCCGACGGCATCCTGTCCGCACCGCAAGCCGAGTTCTTGCGCCGCGCGGTGCGCGAGCGGCAGAACATCCTGATCGCAGGCGGCACCAGCACCGGCAAGACCACGCTGGCGAACGCGCTGCTGGCCGAGATCGCCGCCACCGGCGACCGCGTGCTGGTGCTCGAAGACACCATCGAGCTGCAATGCGCGGCCCGCGACCATGTGCCGCTGCGCACCCGCGCCGGCGTGGTGTCGATGCAGGAACTGGTGCGCGCCACGATGCGCCTGCGCCCCGACCGCGTGATCGTCGGTGAAGTACGCGGCGGCGAAGCCCTGGACTTGGTGAAGGTGTGGGGCACCGGCCACCCCGGCGGCATCGCCACGATCCACGCCGGTTCCGCGCTGGGCGCGCTGCTGCGCCTGGAACAGTTGATTCTCGAAGTCGCGGTGAACCCGCCGCGGGCGCTGATCGCCGAAGCGGTCAACGTCGTGATCCACATCGCCGGACGTGGCCGCAAGCGCCACGTCGAAAGCATTGCCCGCGTCGTCGGCTTCGACGCTGCCGGCTATCGCCTGGCGGACGCGCTGGAAACGCCGTTTCCCGCGCTGCCGTCGCCTTCCTCCTCGTCCCCTGACCACCCTGGAGAACTGCCATGACGCAGATAAACGCTGTTGCTTTCCGTTTTTCCGTAAATCCGGCCTCAATCCTTGCACGCCTGCGGCGCCTGGCCGCGCCGGCACACCATGGCCTGCTGCTGGCCGCCGTCATGCTGATGACGGCCGGCACGGCGAAGGCCGCCGGTTCCTCGATGCCGTGGGAAGGACCGCTGCAATCCATCCTCGACTCCATCCAGGGGCCGGTCGCGCGCATCGTCGCGGTCATCATCATCATCGCCACCGGCCTGGCGCTCGCCTTCGGCGACACGTCGGGCGGCTTCCGCAAGCTCATCCAGATCGTGTTCGGGTTGAGCATCGCGTTCGCCGCGTCCTCGTTCTTCCTGTCGTTCTTCTCGTTCTCCGGCGGGGCCGTCGTATGAGCACGGCCAGCGACCTTCCGGGCTTCGAGGTGCCGCTACACCGCTCGCTGACCGAACCGATCCTCATGGGCGGTGCGCCGCGCACCGTCGCCATTGCGAACGGCACGCTCGCCGCCGCCGTGGGCCTGGGCCTGCAACTGTGGATTCCGGGGCTGGTGCTCTGGATCGTCGGCCACTCGCTCGCCGTGTGGGGCGCGCGCGTCGATCCGCAGTTCATGCAGGTGTTCGCCCGGCACATCAAGCACAAGCCGCTGCTGGACGTGTAGGGAGACGCCGCGATGCTGAACCTTGCCGAATACCGCCAGCGTCCGGCCTTGCTCGCCGACTGGCTGCCCTGGGCCGGGCTGATCGCACCGGGTGTCGTCTTGAACAAGGACGGCAGTTTCCAGCGCACGGCCCGCTTTCGCGGCCCCGACTTGGACAGCGCCACGCAAGGCGAGCTGATCGCCGCGTCTGCACGGCTCAACAACGCGCTGCGCCGGCTGGGTTCTGGCTGGGCCTTGTTCATCGAGGCAGAGCGCCAATCCGCCGCCGACTATCCGCATTCCGACTTCCCCGAACCGTTGTCCTGGCTCGTCGATGAAGAACGCCGCGCCGCCTTCGAGGAATCGGGCCATCACTTCGAGAGCGCCTATCACCTGACGGTGGCTTTCCTGCCGCCGGAGGAATCCCGCGCCCGCGCCGCCAAGCTGCTCTACGAGAACTCGCCCGGCGATGGCGTGGATTGGGACGGCCGCCTCGATGCCTTCGTGGCGGAAACCGATCGCGTCTTCGACCTGCTCGACGGCGTGATGCCGGAAATCGCCTGGCTGGACGACAGCCAGACGCTGACCTACCTGCACGCGACCGTCTCGACGCGGCGCTATCGCATCGGTGTTCCCGAAGTGCCTTTCCATCTGGACGCGCTGCTGGCCGATTCGGCGCTGGTCGGTGGCCTGGCGCCCACGCTGGGCGACCAGCACTTGCGCGTGGTGTCGGTGCGGGGCTTTCCGACCTCGACCTGGCCGGGCCTGCTGGACGACCTCAACCGCCTGGGCTTTGCCTACCGCTGGAGCACGCGCTTTCTTTGCATGGACAAGGCCGAGGCGGAAAAGGAGCTGGGCCGATTGCGCCGCCAGTGGTTCGCCAAGCGCAAGAACGTCGTCGCGCTGCTGCGCGAAACCATCTTCCAGCAGGAAAGCCCGCTGGTCGATACCGACGCCAGCAACAAGGCGGCCGACGCCGATGCCGCCTTGCAGGAGCTGGGCAGCGATCAAGTCGCGTTCGGCTATCTCACCGCCACGGTGACGGTGTTCGACGCCGACCCAGCCGTGGCCGACGAGAAGCTGCGCATGGTGGAGCGCGTCATCCAGGGCCGGGGCTTCGTGACCATTCCCGAAACCCTCAATGCGGTGGATGCGTGGCTGTCGTCCATTCCCGGCAACGCCTACGCGAACGTGCGCCAGCCCATCATCTCGACGCTGAACCTGGCGCACATGATGCCGCTGTCGGCGGTGTGGGCCGGGCCGGAGAAGAACGACCACCTCGACGGCCCACCGCTGATAGTCACCCGCACCGATGGCGCGACGCCGTTCCGGCTGGTCACGCACATCGGCGACGTGGGACACACGCTGGTCGCTGGCCCCACCGGCATGGGCAAATCGGTACTGCTGGCGACGCTGGCCTTGCAGTTCCGCCGCTACTTCGGCTCGCGGATCTTCGCCTTCGACATGGGCCGCTCCATGCGCGCCACCATCCTCGGCCTGGGCGGCGAGCACTACGACCTGGGCGCCGATGGCGGCATCGCGTTCCAGCCGCTCGCGCGCATCGACCATGAGGGCTACCGCTCCTGGGCCGCCGAATGGGTGGAAGGTCGCCTGCTGCATGAAGGCGTGACCGTCGGCCCGGACGAGAAGGTGGCCATCTGGTCGGCACTCGGCAGCCTCGCCGGTGCGCCGCAGGAACAGCGCACGATGACCGGGCTTTCCGTGCTGCTGCAATCGAACGCGCTGCGCCAGGCGCTTTCGCCCTACGTGCTCGGCGGCTCCCACGGCAAGCTGCTGGACGCCGACCACGACCGGCTGGGCATGGCCGACGTGCAGGGCTTCGAGATGGAAGAACTGATGCACAGCCCCGCCGCCGTGCAAGCGGTGCTGCGCTACCTGTTCGCCCGCTTCGACGAGCGTTTCGACGGTGCGCCCACGCTGCTGATTCTGGATGAAGCGTGGCTGTTCCTCGATGAGCCGTCTTTCGCGGCCCGCATCCGCCAATGGCTCAAGACGCTCAGGAAAAAGAACGTCAGCGTCATCTTCGCCACGCAGTCGCTGGCCGACATCAAGGATTCGACCATCGCGCCCGCGATCATCGAAAGCTGCGCGAGCAGGATTTTCTTACCTAACCCGCAGGCCACCGAGCCGCAGATTCGCACGATCTACGAGGGCTTCGGCCTCAACAACCGGCAGATCGAAATCGTCGCCACCGCGCAGCCCAAGCGCGACTACTACTACCAATCCCGTCTCGGCAATCGCCTGTTCGACCTCGACCTGGGGCCGGCCGCGCTCGCGTTCGCGGGCGCATCCACACCGCAAGACCAACGCGACATCGACCGCGTGCTGACGCAGGCCGGCGCACCCGGCTTCGCCGGCGCGTGGCTGCGCCATCGCGGCCTTGATTGGGCCGCCGACCTGCTGCCGTCCGCACCGGCGGCCGCTTTTGTCCATTCCCAACCACAGGAGAACCTGCCATGAAGAAGCGCTTTCTCGCCGCCGCTGTTGCGGCCATGTTCTGCATTGCTTCCAGCGTTCAGGCGCAATGGGTCGTGGTCGATCCCACGAACCTCGTGCAGAACACGCTGACCGCGATTCGCACGATGGAGCAGATCAACAACCAGATTCACCAGCTCCAGAACGAAGCCCAGATGCTGATGAACCAGGCGCGCAATCTGGCGAATCTGGACTTCAACATCGTCAACCGGCTGCGCTCGACGCTCGCCACCACCGAGCGCCTGATCGCCGAAGCGCAGGGGCTGGCCTACGACGTGACGAACATGGATCGGGAGTTCGCACGCCTGTATCCCGAGCAATACGCCGCAACCGTCAGTGGCGATCAGATGTTCCGCGATGCGCAGGAGCGTTGGAAAAACACGCTCAACGGCCTGCACACCGCGATGCGGATGCAAGCCCAGGTGTCGCAGAACCTGACCCAAGACGAAAGCGCGCTGGCCGATCTGGTCAGCCAGAGCCAGTCCGCCACCGGCGCGCTGCAAGCGATGCAGGCGACGAACCAGCTCCTTGCCTTGCAGGCCAAGCAGTCCATCCAGGCGCAGCAGCTCCAGATCACGCAAGACCGGGCGGCCTCGCTGGAACTGGCGCGGCAGGCGGCGGCCACCGAGCGCGCCCGCGAAGTGCGGCGGCGCTTCCTTGGCACCGGCACGCCGTACACGCCGCAGCGCGTGGACTTCTACGGCAACTGACGGGAGACAGCCATGCGATGCGTCCTCGCCCTGTCGGCTTCGCTGCTGGCCCTGCTGCTGACCGCGTGCGGCCAGCAGCAGGCCGAAGACCTGGCCGATGCCTTGGCCGCCGATCCCGTGCGGCTCAAGGCGCTGCGCGCGCAATGCGCGGCCGACCGGCAAGCCGTGGGCGAGGACGCCTGCCGCGCTGCCGCCGAAGCGTTCCGGCGGCGCTTCTTCGCCGGCCAGACCGGGCCGGACGAATACCGGACGCTGGCCGATCTGCCGCCCATTCCGCCGAGCTTCGATGAACCCGCCGATGGCGGCGAAACGCCGGCCTCGCCTGCATCCGAGGACACGCCATGAACGACGTGACCATCATCGACCGTTTCCTCGACACGTTCTCGCGCTACATCGACTCCGGCTTCGGGCTACTGCAAGGCGAAGTGGCGTTCCTGACCGCCACGCTCATCGTCATCGACATGACCATCGCCGGCCTGTATTGGGCGATGAGCCACGCCACCGGCCAGGGCGAGGACGTGATCGCCAAGCTGCTGCGCAAGGTGCTCTACGTCGGTGCCTTCGCCTACATCATCGGCAACTTCAACTGGCTGGCCGGCATCGTGTTCCGCTCGTTCGCCGGCCTGGGCCTGACGGCCACCGGCTCGGCCATCACGATGGAGAACTTCCTGCAACCGGGGCGGCTGGCGAAGACCGGCATCGACGCGGGTGCGCCGATTCTGGAACAGATCGGCGACATGGCCGGCTTCCCCGAGGTGTTCGTGAACATCGACCCCATCGTGGTGATGTTCCTCGCCTGGCTGGTGGTGATCCTCTGCTTCTTCGTGCTGGCGGTGCAGCTTTTCATCACGCTGATCGAGTTCAAGCTGACCACACTCGCCGGCTTCGTGCTGGTGCCGTTCGCGCTCTGGAACAAGACGAGCTTCCTGGCTGAAAAGGTGCTCGGCAACGTGGTGTCGTCTGGCGTCAAGGTACTTGTGCTGGCCGTCATCGTCGGCATCGGCTCGGGCCTGTTCGCGGAATTCCAGACCGTGCCGGATGAACCGTCCATCGACCATGCCCTGGTCGTGATGCTGGCCTCGCTTGCGCTGTTGGCCCTGGGCATCTTCGGGCCGGGCATCGCCACGGGTCTCGTGTCCGGTGCGCCGCAGCTTGGCGCGGGCGCGATGGCCGGTGCCGCTGTCGGCGCTGTTGGCACGGGCGTTGCCATTGGCGCCGCCGCGACTGGTGTGGGCGGTGCGGTCATGGCCGGGGCGCGTGTGGCGCCGGCCGCCGCCAAGTTGGCCGGCAGCGGTGCGCGTGCCGCTGCCTCGACGGCAGGTAGCGCCCGATCGGCGTTCCAGGCCGGTTCCGCCGCAGCCGGTGGCGGGGCCAAAGGCGCGATGGCGGGCCTGGGCAATGTCGCCAAGACCGGTGCGCAGGCCGCCGGCCAGAAGGCCGCCGCCGGGGCGCGCTCGCTCAAAGACCGGACAGCAGCCGCTTTTCGCGCCGACGGCGCGGCACCGGCCTCTGGTGGCGGTGCGGCAGCGACCAGCGGCGCCGCCGCCCAAGGGAGTGCAGCCGAAGGCGATGCCCCGGCCGCCGCCGGGCAGAAGCAACCGGCCTGGGCCAAGCGCCTGCACCGCCGCCAGCAGATGACCCACGCCGCGACCACCACCGCCCACACGCTGCGCGGTGGCGATGGTGGCGGCTCCGGGCAAGGCCCGAGCCTGCGCGATTCCGATTCATAAGGAGAGACGACCATGCGATTCAAGCGACCGCAGGTGCGCTATGCCGATACGCCGCAGCCTGCCACCCCATACCAATCCGCCGCGCAGGTGTGGGACGAGCGTATCGGCTCGGCCCGCGTGCAGGCGAAGAACTGGCGGCTGATGGCCTTCGGCTGCCTGGTGCTGGCGCTGCTGATGGCTGGCGGCCTGGTCTGGCGTTCGGCGCAGTCCTTCGTGACGCCTTATGTGGTGGAAGTGGACAACGCCGGCCAGGTACGCGCCGTGGGTGAAGCGGCCACGCCGTACCGGCCCAACGACGCGCAGACGGCGCACCACATCGCGCGCTTCATCACGCTGGTTCGGTCGCTGTCCATCGACCCCATCGTGGTGCGACAGAACTGGCTGGATGCCTACGACTACACCACGGACAGGGGCGCGGCGGTGCTCAACGACTACGCCCGTAGTAACGACCCGTTCGCCCGCATTGGCCGCGAGTCGGTGACGGTGCAGATCACCAGTGTCGTGCGCGCCAGCGACACGTCTTTCAACGTGCGCTGGACGGAACGCCGCTACGTCAATGGCGCGGCCGCCGGGCTGGAGCGGTGGACGGCCGTGGTGTCCATCGTGCTGCAAACCCCGCGCACCGAGGAACGTCTGCGCCACAACCCGCTGGGCATCTACGTCAACGGCCTGTCGTGGAGCCGCGAGCTGGATTCTTCCGAAGGAGCCACGCCATGAACCTGCCTTTCCGCTTTTACGCTTTGCCGTTGATGCTTCTTGTCCTGGCGGGCTGCGCCACGCAGGGCAAGCCGCCGCCGACCATTTCGCTCGATGAACCCGTGCAGGCCCAGCCGTTGCCTGAACCGCCCAAGCCGGTCGAAGTGGTGGAGGTGCCCACGGTGCTGCCGATGCCGGCGCAGTTGAAACCGCTGCCCGAGGTGGACGAAGCGCCGCCGGCGCCGGAGCCGACCGACGAAACCGTGCGCGTATCGAAGGCCAATGCCGAGGCGCGCATCGCGCCCACGCGCGAGGGCTACATCAACGCGATTCAAGTCTGGCCCTTCACCGATGGCGCGCTGTATCAGGTCTATGCCGCGCCGGGGCGCGTCACCGTGGTTTCGCTCCAGCCCGGCGAAGAACTGGTGACGGTCGCCGCCGGCGATACCGTGCGCTGGATCGTCGGCGACACGTCCAGCGGCAGCGGCGACGAGCTGCGCATCAATGTGCTGGTCAAGCCGATCCGTTCCGGGCTGAAGACGAACCTGGTCATCACCACCAGCCGCCGGACGTACCTGCTGGAACTGACTTCGACCGAACGCGCCTGGATGGCATCGGTGTCCTGGGATTACCCGAGAGATCGGATGCTGGCCTTGCAGCGCCAGTCGCAGGCCGCGCAGGCGACCGCGCCGGTCGAGACCGGACTGTCGCTGGAGCGCATCCGCTTCCGCTACGCGATCAGCGGCAGCAATCCGCCGTGGAAGCCGCTGCGCGCTTTCGATGACGGCGAGAAGGTCTATATCCAGTTCCCGCCGGGCATCGCCCAAGGCGAGTTGCCGCCGCTGTTCGTCATCGGCGCACAGGGCGACGGGCAACTGGTGAATTACCGCTTCCGCCCGCCGTACTACATCGTCGATCGACTGTTCGGTGCGGCTGAACTGCGATTGGGCGGGGACGGTGGCGACGTGGTGCGCATCGAGCGCACGGATGGCACGCGGAGGAACTGACCATGAGCCAGGACGACACTCCCGACGTTGCCGTGCCGCAGGCGGGCAAGGTCGAACCCGAGGCGGTGGCGCTGCGCGCCCAGCCTCGGCCGGTCACACGGCTGAACCGGCGCACGCTGGCCATCCTCGCCGGCGGCCTGTCGGTCGCCGTGCTGGGCGCGCTGATGTGGTCGCTGCAACCGCAGCGGCGCACGGCCAACGAGCAGACCGAGCTTTACAACGTCGATCGCGTTTCACGCTCCGAAGGACTCGACCAGCTTCCGGCCGACTATTCCAAGCTGCCGCCGACCTTGCCCCCCGACGTGCCCGAGCTGGGGCCGCCGCTGCCGGGCGACCTTGGGCCGGCCATCGTGAACTCGCAGCAGCCGGCCGTGGCCGCCTACGCTGCCCCCGGTCACGACCCGGCCGAGGCGGAACGCTTGGCGCGGTTGAAGGAGGCCGAGGAAGCGGCTGCATCGTCGGTGTTCTTCCGCACCGGCACCCAGCAGGCCGCGTCGGTGGTGCAGTCGCAGGTGGCCGCCGCGTCGGGCTTCGCCGCCAATGCGGCCTTCGACCCGATGGCGGGCGGGCCGGCCTCGACGGCGGCCCAGCCCGCCGACCCGACGGTCGTGCAGAACAGGCAAGACCAGAAAGAGGCGTTCCAGCAAGCCGGAACCACGGAAACTCGTAATTCCGGCAACCTGCAAATGCCGGCATCGCCGTATCAGGTGATGGCCGGAACGGTGGTCGCCGGGGCACTGGTCACGGGCATCAAGTCGGACTTGCCCGGCGATGTGATCGCCACGGTGACGGAGCCGGTCTATGACACGGCCACCGGGCGCTTCCTGCTGATTCCGCAAGGTTCGCGCATCCTCGGCCGCTACAACAGCCAGGTCAGCTACGGGCAGAGCCGCGTTCAAGTCGTCTGGAACCGGATCATCCTGCCCGACACGTCATCGCTCACGCTCGACAACCTGGCCGGCACTGACCCGGCCGGCTACGCCGGCCTGGAGGATGGCGTCGATTGGCATTGGGATCGCATCTTTGCTGGCGCGGTGCTGACCACGCTGCTGGGCGTCGGCGCCGAGCTGGCCGCGCCGGAAAACCGCCAGAACGGCGATCGCGTCATCATCGCCGGGCGCGACAGCTTGCAGGACAGCGTGAACCAGGTCGGGCAGGAGATGACCCGGCGCAACCTCAACATCCAGCCCACCTTGACCGAGCGGCCTGGCCTGCCGGTTCGCATCATCGTCAATCGGGATCTGGTGCTGCGGCCGTATCAGCCGCTGTTCTTCAATCGGGGGACTTCACGATGAGCACGACCAAAAAGCTGCGGCTGGGGCCGCTGCCCAAGACCGAGAGCATCAAGCTGACCTTTGCCTGCCCGGCCAGCTTGAAGGCCGATCTCGACCGCTACGCCGCGCTGCACGCGCAGGCGTATGGCGAGACTGTCGATGCCGTGACGCTGATCCCGCACATGCTGGAGGCGTTCATCGCCGGCGACCGGGGATTCAGGAAGGGAGGCGCGAGCAAGCCCGCACCGCCGAAGCCGAGCTGACAATACACGGACGCATTGCCGATGCACCCTCGAACGCGCAGCCCAACGCTGCGCGTTCTTCGTTCTCGTTCTGGAGCGCCGCGACTGATTGGGCTATGATGGCCGGGCAAGCCTACCGTCTGCTGGCAATCGCCCCCGACGCAGTACGCTCCGGCTTTCTACCGCGACGCTCTTATGTGGCTCCTAGCCCACAAAGCCGCAGCCCCGCAAAGCGGCCCGAAGTAGAGCTAAACCCGTGTCCTGTATAAGCTTTTGAGCCCCCAGCGATTTTCACTGGGGGCTTGACACAGGCACTTTTTTGACGCCGTAGTCGGTGGGCAGGAAGGCGTCGGGCCAGGCCATGGCGCGCATGGCGATGTATTGGGCCGTCCAGGGGCCGATGCCGGGCAGCGCGAGGAGTTTTTCGACCTCGGCTTCGGGCAGCGCGCCGGGGCCGAAGTCGATGTGTTGTTCGGCCAGCGCCTGGGCCAGGGCGCGTATGGTGCGCGCGCGCGTGCGGATGATGCCGATCGGGCCCATATGGCTTTCGATGTCGCCTGGCAGGGCGAGGATGCGCCGCGGCGACGGAAAGGCGTGGCTCAGGCCGGCGATGCCGGTGGGCACGGGATGGCCGTAATGGTCGACGATGCGGCTTGCCAGGGTGCGGGCCGCGCCGACCGTGATTTGCTGGCCGAGCACGGCCCGCACGGCCATTTCGAAGGGGTCGAAGCTGCCGGGCAGACGGGTGCCCAGGGTCTGCAGGCCGGGGGCGAGGCTGTTCATCGCGCTCAGGCCCTGGTGCACGGCCTGGGGGTCGCAACCCAGGTCGAAGAGGTGGCGCACCCGGGCCAGGACCAGGGGGAGCACGGGCAGCAGCGACAGGGAGGCTTGCAGTTCGAGCGCGTTTTTCTTGGGCAGGTGGGCGATGCGTATCCAGCCGGTATGGGTTTTGCCGTTGGGGGCATCGAGGGCAACGGCCCGGGCATAGCGCGCGCCGTCGATGTGTTCGACGCCGGGGATGGCGCGCGAGGCCAGGAAGCCGAGAATGGCTTCCCATTGATAGGGCGGGCGGTAGCTCAGGGTGAGCGTGAGCGGGCTGGCCGGCTCGGCGCGCTTGCGGCGCCGCAAGGCGGTGGGAACAAGCCGGTAGCGGGTCTTGAACAGCGCGTTGAAGCGCCTGAGGCTGCCGAAGCCCGAGGCCATGGCCACGTCGAGCACGGGCAGGTCGGTGTCGGTGAGCAGGTTCTTGGCCAGGAGCAGGCGGGCGGTCTGCATGTACTGGACGGGCGAGACGCCGAGTTCGGCCTTGAAGACGCGGCGCAGGTGGCGGTCGGTGCAGCCCAGGCGCCGCGCCAGCGCGTCCAGCGAGGCGTCGCTGCCGCATTGGTCTTCGAGCAGCCTGGCCGCCCGGCGGGCCAGCGAGGCCGAGGCGTCGATGCGCGCCTGGCCGGGGGCCAGTTCGGGCCGGCAGATCAGGCAGGGGCGGTAGCCGGCCTGTTCGGCCGACGCCGCGGTCTGGTGGAAGCTGCAGTTTTCCAGCTTGGGCAGCTTGGCCGGGCAGACGGGACGGCAGTAGATGCCGGTGGACGAAACGGCCACGAAGAATCGCCCGTCGAACCTCGCGTCCTTCGCCTTGAAGGCGGAATACCATGCCTGGGGTGCGTCGTTGATCATTGCCCTGTCCTCCATGGCGTCTACTGTAGCCAGGAGAGCTTACTTTTTCTCGCCGTTTTCGGACATGGCCATGACGGGCCGGGCCGGCGGGTTGGCGTTACCATTGCACCGGCCCGTCCCGCCCCGCGGCGGGCCTGTTTCCGTTTCCGAGTCCCTCTTTGTCTATGTCCACTTCCGCAGGCATTGCCGACGAGCTTGCCCCTCCGTCTTCCGAACTGTCTCCCGCCCAGACCCGTCGGGCCCTTTTTGCCCTGGGCGTGGGCGGTTTCGGCATCGGCACCGGCGAATTCGTCATCATGGGCCTTTTGCCCGATGCCGCCCGCGATCTCGGCATTTCCATCCCGCAGGCCGGCCATTTGATCAGTATCTACGCGCTGGGCGTGGTGATCGGCGCGCCGCTATTGGCCGTGCTGGGCGCGCGCCTGCCGCGGCGCAGTTTCCTGATCGGCCTGATGCTGGTCTTCGCGCTGGGCAATATGGTCAGCGCCATGGCGCCCGGCTTTGCCTCCATGGCGCTGGCGCGCTTCCTGACGGGTTTTCCGCATGGCACGTATTTCGGCGTGGCCGCCCTGGTGGCCGCCGGGCTGGTGCCCTTGCACCGGCGCACCCAGGCCGTGGCCATGGTCCTGCTGGGCCTGACCATCGCGACCTTGGTGGGCGTGCCCATCGCCGCGGCCATCGGGCAGTGGCTGGGCTGGCGCTCGGCCTTCGCCATCGTGGGAGCCATCGGCCTGCTCACGGCGCTGCTGGTCTGGCGCTGGGTGCCCTACAGCCCCGGCAACAAGGCCGCCAGTCCGCTGCGCGAACTCGATGCCCTGCGCCGCAAGCAGGTCATCCTGACCCTGGGCATAGGCGCCATCGGTTCGGGCGGCATTTTTTCCGTGTTCAGCTATATCAAGCCCACCATGATAGAGGTGGCGCATCTGCCCGAGGCCTGGGTGCCGCTGGTGCTGGCGCTGTTCGGCGCGGGCATGGTGGGCGGCAATCTGCTGGGATCGCGTCTGGCCGACCGCAATATGGAACGCACCATCCGCTATGTGCTGATCTGGGCGGCCATCGTGATGAGCGCCTTTTTCCTGACCTCGCACAGCGCCGTCCTGGGCTCGCTCAACGTGTTGCTGATTGGCACCGTGGTGGCCCTGGGCGCCACCTTGCAGACGCGGCTGATGGATGTGGCCGGCGACGCCCAGACCCTGGCCGCCGCCCTGAACCACTCCGCCTTCAATATCGCCAATGCACTGGGCGCCTGGCTGGGCGGCGTGGCCATCGACGCCGGCCTGGGCTGGTCGTCCACCGGCTGGGTGGGCGGCCTGCTGGCGCTGGCCGGCCTGGCGATCCATTATTGGGCGCTGGCCGATATGCGCAGGCGGGCCTGAACCCGCGGCGCAGACAGGAAGCGACGTCATCCGCTTGGCCCGCCGCGCAAACGCCTGGCCTCAGGCCAGCGCGGCCTCGTAGCGGCGCGCCACCTCGGGCCAGTGGATCACCTCATAGAAGGCCGCAATATAGTCGGGCCGGCGGTTCTGGTACTTGAGGTAATAGGCATGCTCCCAGACATCCAGCCCGAGGATAGGGGTATGGCCCTCCATGATCGGGCTGTCCTGGTTGGCGCTGCTTTGCACGAGCAGGGTGTTGCCGGGCGTCAGGCACAACCAGGCCCAGCCGCTGCCAAAGCGCGTGAGCGCGGCCTGGGTGAATTGCGCCTTGAAACCATCCAGGCCGCCCAGTTCGGCGTCGATGGCTGCGGCCAGCCGGCCCTGGGGACGGCCGCCGCCTTGGGGCGACATGATTTCCCAGAACAGGCTGTGATTGGCGTGGCCGCCGCCGTTGTTGCGCACCGCGCCCCGGATGTCCCGCGGCAGCCGGTCGATGCCGGCCAGCAGCGCCTCGATGGGAGGAAAGGGCAGGCCATGGGATTGCAGGGCGGTGTTCAGGTTGTTGATATAGGTCTGGTGATGCCGCGTGTAGTGGATCTCCATGGTCTGGGCATCGATATGGGGCTCGAGCGCATCGTAGGCATAGGGCAGGGGAGGCAGGGTGTAAGCCATTTCGATCTCCTTCTTGTCGGGGGAGGACAGGAAACGTCGGCATGGCGCGCGGCGGGAGCGGAGAGGGCCTGCATGGTCGGGGACTTCCTGGATCGATGATAAGAATGGTATGTATTTTTATTATTGAAGCGAAGCAAGCCCTTGCCGCAGACAGGGCTTTTGGGCCCGCGCTCTCTACGACTAAAGGCGGATGACGGTCCCCGGCAATGTTGTTATCGTTCGCTCGCGATGACTCGCGCAAGGTTTTGTATTGGTTTTGCGCGATTTTTCTATTTTCGAAAAAATGATTCGGGGTTAACGTGGCTGCACGTTGATATATATCCCCGATATGTTTCGATATAAAACACTTGATGCCGGATTCGTGGGGGTTGGGCTGGATTTCATCCCGCTTGACGCGACAGCAGTGCTATTCTTCGCCCGCACTTGTAATCCGATTTATCTATTTTTTTCATACTCCTAGCCCGGCCGGTCTTGGCGCCGAGGCTGTCATATTCTGACGCAAGCGACCCGATCCTATGTCCGCCCTTCCAACCATTCTCGACTTCGCGCTGCGGGCACCAGTGCTGTTGATAGAGGATGAGCCGCCGGTGCGCGACCGGCTGGAAAGGGTATTGCTGCGCCTGGGCTATGAGCAGGACGCGCTGTATTTCGCCGGCTCCCTGGCCGAGGCGCGGGCCAGTCTTTCGCGCCAGCCCGCCGCCGTGGCGCTGGTGGACCTGGGCTTGCCGGACGGCAGCGGCGTGGACCTCATCGCCGAGATGTATGCCGCCAACCCCCAGATGGCCATTCTGGTGGTGTCGGCCTGGAGTTCGGAGGAGGCCATCCTGGCCGCCTTGCGCGCTGGCGCTTCGGGCTATGTGCTCAAGGAGCGCGACGACCTGGAGGTCAGCATCGCGGTGCGCAGCATCCTGAGCGGCGGCGCGCCCATCGATCCCTTCGTGGCGCGGCGTCTGCTGCAGGAGTTCCGCGGCCGGCCCGCGGACCTGCCCGATCCCGTCGGCCCCCTGAGCCCGCGCGAGACCCAGATTCTGCGCCTGGTGGCTTCGGGCCTGGGCAATCGCGAGATTGCCGAGCAATTGCATCTGTCGCGCTACACGGTCGAGCGCCATATCAAACATATCTATCGCAAGCTGGTCGTGTCCTCGCGCACCAAGGCGGTTCATGCCGCGCGGGCGCGCGGTCTGCTGGACTGAGGGGAGGCTCGTGTTGTCTGCGGCCCAGCCGGTGGCCGGCGAGCCTTGTGCCACGGGCTTTTCCGGAGGGGAAATACCCAGTTTCAGGCATAGACGAGTATTGACAGAAGTCAGTCTAATTATTTCGTTTTTTCCTAGCGTCTGACACTATTGCTCACGAACAGCCGTTTTCTGTTCAATACGGGAAAACCCTTGGTTTCCTGGGGGCGGTTGGGGGGGGCACAGGCGCTGGCCAGCAAGACAGGTAACAGTTTTCAGGAGGGGTTTACCAAATGTCCGCAACCGTTTTCTATGAGCGCGCCGTGGCGCTGGACCGTGCCGCGCACCAGGACACGAAGATCCAGATTCAGCCGGATCACTACGCCTTCGCGCGCGACACCAATGCGCTGCCCATCGCGGCCAGCGAGTTCGCCGACGCCGGACGCCACTATCCCATCGTCTTCGTGGGCGATGAGCAGGGCAATTTCCATGTGGCCGTGCTGCTGGGTCTGGAAGACCGCTCCAATCTCTTCGTGACCGCCGAGGGAATGTGGAAGGCCGATACCTATGTCCCGGCCTTCGCGCGCCGCTATCCCTTTGTGCTGGGCACGACCTCGGATACCGATCGCCTGGCGGTCTGTATTGACGAGTCCTATCCGGGCATCAACCGCGCCGAAGGCGTGGCCCTGTTCGAGGATGGCAAGGAGACCGGCTATCTGACCCAGATGATGGAGTTCCTGCGCGTTTTCCAGGGCGAGATGGAGCTGACCAAGCAGATGGCGCAGCGCCTGAACGAGCTGGGGCTGCTGGTGGCCAAGACCATCACGATTTCGCAGGCCGAGGGCGATCGCTACCTGAGCGGTTTCTGGGTCGTGGATGACCAGAAGTTCGCCGGCATCGACGACGTGCGCGTGGTCGAGCTGCACCGCGCGGGCATCCTGCGCCTGATCGAGCTGCACCGCGCCTCGCTGGGCAATGTGCCGCGCCTGGCCATGATGCTGGACGAGCAGCGCCGCCAGAAGGCCCTGCAGCAGCAGGAAGTCGCCTCGACGACCGACGCGGCGCCGCGGGAAGCGGCCGCCTGAGCGGGACCGCGCCACCATGGTGACCGCAACGCTCGGCCCGGCCGGCGAGGATGTGCATATCCCCCTGCATACGCTGCGGGGGGAGCGCAGATTCTGGGCTGACCGCCTGCTCTCGGTGTTCAAGGGCAAGCAGATCGACGGCGTGGAGTGGTCGATGAAGTTCTCGGCCTCGGGCCTGGTCGGCAACCGCTTTCTGCTGGGCGTGCAGCGCGAGCACTGGCGCATGCTGGACTTTGCGACGTTGTCGCGCGCCCTGGCGATTCCGCAGTCATTGTGGATGCGCATCATGCAGGACATGGAGCAGGCGCGCGCCATGTTCTTTGCCTATGAGCCGGATATCGACGACGGCGACACCTACCGCGTCTATCTGGAGTTCATGCCCGCGCCCGAGACGCTGCGCCAGCATGGCGTGCTGCCCTTGGGCTGCGGCTACAAATGGCATCCGGCGACCGGGCGCGTGGCGGGCATCACGGCCTACCGCATGCGCCACTTGCAGGATCGCGAGGCTTTCGAAGGCTATTTGCAGCCCTATCTTGAGCGCCTGGCCCAGCCGGTGCTCAGGCGGATGGCCAGCGATGTCATCGGCCGCGCGGCCGAGGCGGCCGATCCGTCGCGCTTCATGTTTCTGGAGGTGGACGAGGCCGAGAGCCGGCGCGACTCCTTCACGGTGACGTTCCGCGGGGCGGATCTGCCGCTGCGCGGCTTCATTCCCGATCTGCTGCGCCTGGCCGCCAGCCTCGCGCTGCCCGAGAGCGAGGTGCTGGGATTCCTTGTGCCCGACGAACCTCGCAGCCTGTATAGCCTGGCTGCCGGCACCGCGCGGGATGGTCATGAGTTTTTGACGGTCTACTATGACTGAAGACAATAAGCGTGCTGCGCGCCGCCCGGCCTGGATGGCGCTGACGATACTGGCCGCCACGCTGGGGCTGGGCGGCTGCGCCACGCGCGAGCTGCACCAGACCGAGGCCACGCCGGCGCAGATCCAGACCGACGCGGGTCTGCTCAAGACGGAACTGGCCGGTCCGCAGGAAGACTCTGGTTTCGGCCAGCCCGCGCCGAGCGCGCGCATGGACCAGGTCGATCCCGTGCCCGCGCCGCCCTTCGATGAGAAGACCGAGTTGCCGGCGCCGGCGAGCTACCGGGCCGAGGACATGCCGGCCTATAACGCCGCCGAGCTGCCGGCGCAGACCGAGCCCATGACGCTGGATCAGGTCTATTTGCTGGCGCTGCAGAATGATCCGCAATTGCGCGGGGCCTATCAGGAGCTGCAGGCCGTGGGCTACGGCGTGACCGCCGCGCGCGCCGGGCTGCTGCCCAGCGTGACGGGCGAGGCCAATCGCGCGCGCGTCAAGCAGAATGTGGTCGATAGCGAGAACGCCGTCTACCAGACGGGCCGGGCCAACTGGAGCGAGAACGGCTGGGCGCTGACGCTGACCCAGCCCATTTTCGACCTGGGCGCCTATCACAAGTGGCGCCAGTCGCAGGATGCCGAGCGCAAGGAAGTGGCGAGCTATGCCTATGCGCAGCAGGATTTGATGCTGCGCGCGGCCACGGCCTATCTGAGCATCCTGGCATCCCAGGACCAGATCGAGCTGACCGAGGCCGAGCGCAACACCACCGAAAAGCAGATGGAGCTGGTGCAGGCGCGCTATCACAGCGGCCAGGAAACCGAGGTGGGCGTGAGCGAAGTCCAGGCCCGCCTGGATCTGCAGCAGGCCAATACGCTGCTGGCGCGCCACGATTACCTGGACAAGCAGCAGGGCCTGCAGGAGATCATTGGCTACGGCAATGTGAAGCTGCGGCGCGTGCGCCGCGACCTGCCCATGACGCTGCCGCAGCCCAATGACGCCCAGGTCTGGCTGCGCACGGCGCTGGAGCAGAATTGGTCCATCCGCGCGGCCTCGGCGGCCGTGGCCGTGGCCGAGAAAGAGGTGTCGGTGCAGCGCGCCGGCTATTACCCCAGCCTGGCCCTGCGCGCCTCGACCGGCCGCAATGAGACAGGCGGCAGCCTGTTCGGCGGCGGCAGCACGGTGGCCGACACTCGCATCACGCTCAATCTGAGCGTGCCCATCTTCCAGAGCGGCTACACCTATGGCATGAGCCAGGCGGCGGCCAGCCGCCTGGGCGCGGCCTCCTCGGAGCTGAGCCTGGCGCGCCGCAAGGTGCAGCGCCAGGTGTTTTCTTCTTTCCAGAACATTGTCATCGGCATCGACCGCATCAAGGCGTTGAACAGCTCGGTGCAGTCTTTCGAACTGGCGCTCAAGCAGAAGGAAGAGGGCTTCAAGGCGGGACTGAACGACATCGTCAGCGTGCTGGACGCCACGCGCAATCTGTACAACGCGAAGCGGCAGCAGGCCGAGGCGGGATACAACT
Source organism: Bordetella pseudohinzii (assembly GCF_000657795.2). Lineage (GTDB taxonomy): Bacteria > Pseudomonadota > Gammaproteobacteria > Burkholderiales > Burkholderiaceae_B > Bordetella > Bordetella pseudohinzii. The sequence goes on along the minus strand of NZ_JHEP02000001.1, from coordinate 257,778 downwards.
TCGTGCTCGACGGCTTGAAGCTCAAGCAGGCGGCGGGCACTTTGAATGCGGCGGACATCGCGGCGATCAGCCAAGAGATCCTGTAGTCCGCCAGGCGGCAGACAGCGACAAGGCCGTTTCCGCGGGAGATGGCCATTACCTTTTTGGGCCGGAAGCATTCCGGCCATATTGAATATCGGATAGCGATATGAGCATCAAGAAACTGGCGCGCAAACTCTGGACCGGCCGTTCCTCACGCGAGGTGCAGCAATCCCTGTTCCGGCGGCGGCCCCTGTTCGAGGCGCTGGAGCGACGCTATCTGATGTCGGCCGAACTGGTGCCGCCGCCTCCGCCGCCGGCCAGCGACGAGGCGCCCATCGTGGCGCCCGCGCATCCTGGCCAGGCCAGTCCGCAGGCCAAGAAACCCCAGGCGCCGGGCGCGCATCCCTATCTGGTCGAGCGCGCCGCCTTTCACAAGCAGGGCGTGCTGGGCGAGCAGATCTCGCTGGACCAGTATGCCAAGGCCAATGCCGCGCGCCAGGGCGATGCCAAGGCCTGGCTGCCGGGCCATGAGGCCGCCGCGCCGCTGACGGCGCTGGAGGGCTACACCACGCAATCGGAGCGCACGCCGGTGCGCCAGATCATCTTCGTGGATCCGTCCATCGAGAACGCCGAGGAGATGGTCCAGGGCCTCTACAGCCTGGTGAGCGGCAAGACCGAGGGCCTGGGCGGCCTGGCCACGCCGACGGGCGAGGGCCCGCAGCTGCAGGTGCTGCGCAGCCACGATACCGAGATCATCGTATTGGACGGCCGCTATGATGGCGTGGACCAGATCACGCAGATCCTGGCCCAGCACAAAGACCTGGCGGCGGTGCAGATCATGAGCCATGGCAGCGTGGGCTCGCTCACGCTGGGCAGCGCCACGCTGGGCGAGGGCCAGCTCGATGCTCACAAGGACCAATTGCGCGCCTGGGGCGATGCGATGGCCGAGGATGGCGACATCCTGCTCTATGGCTGCAATGTGGCCGCGGGCCGCGGCGGCGTGTCCTTTGTCGACAGCCTGTCGGCCATCACGCGCGCCGATGTGGCCGCGGCCACCCATAGCGTGGGCAGCGCGGCGCTGGGCGGCGACTGGGTGCTGGACTACAGCAAGGGCGCCATCGAGGCCACCACGCTTACCGTGGCGCGCTGGGACGGCCTGATGGCGACGTCCACCGGCGCGCAGACCGGCGGCTCGACCCTGACCGGCGTGGCCACCAACGACACCCTGGTGGGCTATGGCAGCGACAACACGTTTGTGTTCAACAACAATTCGACCGCGGCCACCACGACCATCGAACTGCGCCAGGGCATGAAGCTGGAAAATGGCGTCTGGGTGCGCAACGAGGACGACGAGAACAGCAACAACACGCTGGACTTCTCGGCCATCAAGGGCAATGTCACCGCCATCATCAGCAACAACGACAGCTACCAGATCCGCTACACCACGGTCGACAACAATGACAACTGGACCGAGCATACGGTCAATGTGGTGTTCAAGTCGGCCGACGGCAGCCAGAACCTGAAGATCGGCGACAAGACCTTCAACCTGGTGGGCACCTCGCAAAGCGGCAAGACCTTGCTGGACTACAGCGGCTATGCCACCGGCGTGACCGTGGACTTGTCCGGGCCCGCGGCGGACAGCAATGGCGAAGCCGTGCCGCCGCCGCCGCCGACCGGATTCGGCTATGTGCGGGCGATCAGCGCGGTAAAGGGTTCCACGCAGGGCGGCAACCGTATCACCGTGGTGGGCGACACCACCGTCACCATCAACAATGCGCAAGACATCATCACAGGCAGCGGCGGCGGCAATACCTACATCGTCGGCGCGGGGTTGAGCGGATTCACCCTGACCCAGCAGGGTGGCCAAAGCGGCAACACCCTGGACCTCTCCCAATTCGGCGCCGATGTCACCGCCCGCGTGCAGACGCAAGGCGGCGTGACGGTATATCTGGGCGCGGGCGTGGCGGGCGACGGCAGCGTGAGCAATTTTGCCGGCGCCACGGCGCTGGTGAGCAATCTCGATATCCAGATTTTCATCGGCGTGGCGGGCAAGACCACGCTGGATTATTCCGCCTATGAAGACAACGTCACCGTCAACCTGAACTACCAGGATGAGGCGACCGCGCTTTATGACGCCAGCGGCCTGGCCGGCGTGCTCAATATCAGCAATGTGATCGGCGCGGGCGGCAGCTATGACAACGACATCGTCGGCAGCCTGGGCGACAACATCATCACCGTGGCCAATAGCCGCGGAGTGAACCGCGTGAGCGGCGGGGGCGGCAACGACGTCGTCTACGGCAATGGCAACCTGGGCGGGGGCAGCACCGCATATATCGGCGGCGTCGAGAGCGATGCCACGCTGACCGGCGACAAGGTCACGGCGGTGTTGAGCAATACCCCGCCGGGCGCGACGTCTGCCAACACGGTCCGGCTCTACGGCGTGAGCGCCGTGACGCTGCAGGATTTTCGCACCATCGACAGCAGCGCCGCGCCAGGCAGCGTCTATCATGCCGGCACGCGGGTCACGCTGGACGGCTCCGGCTATGCGGGCGACCTGACGCTGATCGGCAGCGCGGGCGACAACCTGCTGCGCGGCGGCCTGGGCCACAATATCTTTACCGGCTACCAGGGCTCGAATGTGCTGGTGGCGCAGGCGGGGTCCCTGAGCAATACCCTGTCCGAAGACGGCAACTGGAACTTCACTCTCAGCGACGGCGAACTGCTGGCGAGCTACGCCAGCGACGGCGAGGCCTTGCCCGCGGGCGCGGCCACGCCCACGCTGCACAACCTGCTGCAAGGGGTGTTCAGCGACGCCGAGCTCAATGGCGGCCTGGGCTCGACCCTCATCGACGCCTCGGCCTTTTCGGGCAATACCGTACTGGTCAGCGGCTTGATGGCTGGCGGCGCGATCAAGGCCGGCAGCGGCGATCGCACCCAGCACCAGATCCTCCTGATGGGCGGCCAGTATGCGGTCACCGGCGGCACGGGCGCGGATGCGGCGACCGAGCTGGTGGTCGTGGCCGACGGCCTGAGCGGCATCGATCCCGCGCAATGGCTGGCGCAGAAGCAGGCGACGGGCGGCCTGGGTTGGGTGTCTTTTGTTTCCGACGGCCTGGGGACCCAGGCTGGCAAGATCCTGCGCGCCGAAGGCGCGACCACGGGCTCGACCTATAGCCATGTCACCTCGGCGCGCGTCATCGGCGGCGAGTACGGCAACTGGATCGATACCTCGGCCTTCGAGGGGCGCGCGGTGCTCGATGGCAGCGCTGGCCTGTCCAATATCTTTGTCTTGAGCAATCGATATGCCTCGGACGTGATCGGCTCGGCCGGGGGGAACACCATCCGGTTCGATACCGGCGGCAAGAATCTCAAGCTGACCGACGGCCAGATGGACATCGGCGCGGGCGCGGGGGCGTTCAAGACCACTTTCAGCCATGTCAGGAATTTCGACCTGAAGATCAGCGGCAGCGGCAGCCAGGTGGACACCACCGGCTTCACCGGCCTGACGACCGAGACCTTTTTGTCCGACCTGACATCGGGATACCAGGACAATAGCGGGCCGGCGCTGAAGTTCGTCTTCGCCAATGACGACCGCCTGGAGGTCGGCCTGGAGGGTCTGAACACCCTGCAGGACATCCTCAATGCCATCGCCGGCAGTGTGATGGTCAACAAAGACGGCCAGCCGATCCGGATCGCGGCCGAAGGACCCAATGCCGGACGGCCGCTGCCCGACAGCGACACCACCACGGCCTGGGACTATCTCTATGCCCTGGACGCCAGCCTGAGCGCCGATGGCCGTCTCGTGGTTGCTTACAGCCAGGCCGCGCGCGACGCCGGCTATGGCGGCGAATTCCGCCTGGAGCCGGGCACGCTGATCACGCTCGACGACCAGGGCAATGTGTCGCAGAGCGCGACGGTGCTGTCGGAGGCGGCCAAGTGGCTGGGCCTTCTTGGCGCCAGCCAGAGTTTCCGCGATTCGGCCAACGGTGTGCTCACGGGCGACGCCCTGGCGGCCGGGCATTCGACGCGCTTCATGCTGGCCGGCTCGAATGCGACGATCCGCTCCGGCGGCGGCAGCAATAGCTTTCTGGTGAGTTACGGCTATGTGGCCGCCGACGCCTGGGAGCGCTTTTCGACCGGCGCGGGCAATAACATCCTCACTCAGGCCGGCGGCTACAACACGCTGCGGGTGGACTCGGTCTACGGCGCTGTCCTCACGTCCTCCCAGGTGTCTTACCTCAACGGCGGGACGTTCACCAACGCGGTGAACATGGCCCGCGCCGGTGGCGGCGGCGCGGCCATGGACAATGTGACGCTGGCCGCGCGCAATGCTGCCGGCACGGCGACGACGCTGGATGCCGAGAACTGGACGGGCAGGCTGACCCTGGAGAGCGATGGAGGCTACAACACGCTCAAGGGTAACAAGAGCAACGTCAGCTTCATCGTGGTGCAGCCGGTCAATGTGGCGGGCGGTTCGGTGACGGTGTCGCTGGCCGCAAGCGGGGGCAGCGGCAATACGCTGCAATTGATTTCTCCCGTAACCGGCACGGCCGTGCTGTCCTCGCTGATGGGCGCGGCGGGCAATCTGTTCGGGGTCAATCTCGGCACCAATGCCCAGAATCTCGAGCGAATCCTCGATCTGGGCGAGGACGCGGTCATCGACGTGGATGTAACGACGTCGGGTACGGACGTGACCATCCGCGCCGGCACGCTGCAGATCAAGAAGAACATCACCCTCGATTCCACACACCTGCTGCGCCTGGAGGCGCAGGATATCCGGATCGGCACCGTCACGACTCATATCGTGCTGGCCGCCGGCGCCATCGAGGTGCTGGCCCAGCGCTACCGCCCCTGGCGCAGCGCCTATGGGCAGATCTTCGACCTGAGCACCAGCGTCACGATCACCAATGCCACGCTGTCGGCGCTCGACGCCGCGGGCGCTGGCGTGACCATCAGCGCCAAGCTCGACAGCTCGCAGTATGACCTGGACCCGCTGGTCAAGAACGCCGAAGCCGATACGGGCCTGCGCGCCAAGCTGGGCGCGGGCGTGAACAGCATCTACGATGCCCTGATGCCCCTTCTTGACAGCGTGGCGGCCGAGGCGGCCTGGGCTCGGGTGAAGTACAGCGCCAGCATCAACATCGACGCAAGCACGAGCATCATCTCGGCCAGCGACGTCTCGATCAAGGCAGGGACCAAGGCCCAGGTCAAGTTGAGCCCCTTGATCGCCAAGATCGTGGGCGTGGGCGTCGGCGTACTGGAGAATAATGCCGAGGTGACGGTCAACGGCAAGATCTATGCCGCCGGCGACATCTCGGTGCTCTCCGAGGTCGACAACGAGATGACGATTTCGCTCTTGCCGTCGACCATCAGCAAGCTGCCGGGCGTTGTCGGCGTGGGCATCGGCATCGTCAACAGCAGCGCCAAGGTCACCATCGGCAACACGGCCGAGCTGATGACGGGCGTGAACGTCAGCCCGGGCGGCGTTATTTCGTTTGGCGGCGCGGGCGGCGATGTGACGGTGCAGGCCATCACCAAGCACAAGACGGACATCACGGTCAGCGCCTCGGGCGCCATGGCCGAGAGCGACGACACCAAGCCTGTGAAGGATCCGGCGGCCCCGCCCGCGACCGGCCCGGCCCAGGAAAAGGGCCGCTATAACGCCAGCTACGCCAAGGTGGGCGCCGCCCTGGGGCTGGCCATCAACAATATCAGCACCGAGGTGGTCGTCAACGGCAAGCTGACGGCCGGCGGCACGGGCGACACCACGGTGCCCGACGGCGCCAACAAGGTGATCGTGCAGGCCTTGACCCTGGACCAGGGCAGCAAGGTGGCGGTCAAGACCAGCCTGGGCGGACGCCAGGCCACGGGCGTGAGCTATGTGGACCAGACGGTGCTCGAGGCCAAGAGCCTGGCCGGCCGCAAGATCGGCGGCCCCGTGGCCAGCGGCGCGGTGAATGGCTTTGGTGTCGTCACGCAGAACGTCAAGGCCTTCTTTTCGGCATTGCGGAAAGACGGCAAGCTCAAGGACGAGATCACCAAGATCAAGGCCGAGAATGCCCAGAAAGATAAGGATGAGTATGAAGCAGACCTCAAGAAGGAGCAGAACAGCACCTCCACCGAGTTCCAGGTCGGGGCGGCTGTCGGCCTGGGCATCAATAACGTCAACACCCAAGTCACCCTGGGCAGTGACGCGCTGATCTCGACCGCTGGCGGCGGTGTGACGGTCGAGGCCGTGACCCGCTATACGATGCAGTACCAGGTGATGACGGCCGTGGATGACAAGGCCATCGCCGATCGCCAGGCCTTCCTCAAGAAGAAGAACGACGTCACCAGCGACCAGGTCGAACGCAACGTGGGTCCGGATGGTTCGGACCTGGGCGCGGCGGCGGCCGTGTCCGTCGCCATCGATAGCTTGCGCACCAAGGTGGACATGGCGTCGGGCGCCAGCATCGCCACCCTGGGCGGAGAGGTCGATATTGCCGCCAGGACGCTGGACCAGATCGATCCGCTGGGCTTGTGGCTGGTCAACCTGTACAAACCTTTCGACGGTATCGAGACGGCCTGGAGCCAGGCCACGGACACGGCCGCCAAGGCCAAGGTGGCCGGGGCGGCGGCGGGCAAGTTCCTCAATACCTTGCAGGCCACGCTGACCAGTTCGGGCGGGATTTCCAATAGCTTCAGCAGCTGGACCAGCGCCAACTCCAAGAGCAAGAAGCTGGCCCTGGCCGGCGCCTTCACGGTGCAGGTGCAGAGCACCGAGACGCTGACCAAGATCGGCGGCCGCATCGACACCCGGGCCGGCGGGGGGCCGGCCGGCGCGGTAAGCATCGCGGCCGTCAATTCCAAGCAGGACCTGAACCTGGTGGGCAATGTGCTCTTGCCCAATATCGCCATCGGCGGCGACAAGGCCGTGGCCGAGGCGCCGGCCAAGCAGAAGGGCCAGAACTACCTCGCCTATGGCAAGCAGTTGGCCAAGGGCTATCTGACGCCGCGCGTCGATGGTTTTGACTATGGCAGCAGCTCGCGCGAGGGGTCGGCCATCGGCGTGTCGGTCTATGTCAATGCCTCCACGCATGACACTCAGGCGGTAGTGGACAATGCCGCCGTCATCAATTCCGGCGACCTGACGGTCGAGGCCACTAATGAAGTGATCTCGGTCACGGTGGGCGCCTCGGGCAGCCAGGCCAAGACGGTGGCCGCCAATGGCGTGGTGTTGATCAATGTGAGCGACGCCACGACCATTGCCCAGGTGCGCCGGGGCGCTGATATCGACGCCGCGGGTACGGCCACCATCCGCGCCGATGACGCGACCTGGGTCGGCACGGTGGCCGGCTCGGTCGCCAGCTCCCAGGCCGTGGGCGTGGGCCTGAGCGCGGCCATCAACGATATCAATCGACACACCCAGGCGCTGATCGGCGAGTTGCTCGACGGCAGCGACGGCCCCTCGGGGATCGGCAGTTTCTCGGCCGGCGCGCTGGAGCTGTTGAGCCGGAACCGGGGCTTTGTCGGCAATCTGGCGGTGTCCGGGTCGCGCGTGTCCAGCCCCGTGGCCGGCGCCGGCGACGGCACGGGCGCCACCGTACCGGGCGGCGGAACGCCCAGCGGCGGCACCGGCGGCGACATGCTGGCCATCAAGGGGCCGGCCGATCAGGGCGAGGCGGCGCCGGGCGAGACGCCCGCGCCGGCGGACCCCGCCGCCCAGAGCGACGTCGCCGACAAGCTGAAGTCGGCCAGCGACGCGACCTCGACGCTGACGCAGGACAGCGGGGCGGGCGGCGGCTCGGCCAAGCAGCCCGAGTCCAAGGCCGGGCTGGCGATTTCCGGCGCCTCGGCCATCAATGTCGTCAACGACACCGCCCAGGCCTACATCAATGCGGAGGGCCTGACGATTACCATCGGCGGCAACGTCAAGATCGACGCGCTGAATAACACCCACGCCCTGGCCCTGTCGGGCGCCGCGGCTTTCGCCCAATCCGATACGGCCAAATCCAATATCGGCATCGCCGGCGCCTACAGCATGAACTTGCTGTCCGGCGAGGCGCGCGCCGAGGTGGCGGCCGTGGGCAGCCTGATCGTGGCGGGCGATCTGGCGCTGTCGGCGCGGCGCAACGGCGTGACGGCCACCATGGCCGCCGGCCTGGCTGGCGCCAAGGGCCAGAAGGGCGTGGCGGCGGCGGGTTCGGCCGCCGTCGGCGTGGCGCTCTATGACAACATCGCCCGCCTGGGCAATGCCACCGGCCAGATCAAGGCGCGAGATGTCTCGGTCACGGCGCGCGATGCCAGCGTGCTGGTCACGATCGCCGGTTCGGGCGCGATCTCGGATGGCAAGGCCGGGGTGGGCGCGGCCGTCGCGGTCAATGTGAGCAGCACCCAGGTCGAGGCCGGCATCCGCCAGGCCACCGATCTGCTGTATACCGGCAGGATCGATGTCTCGGCCGAGTCTACCCAGACGGTGGTCGGCTTTGCCGGCGCCCTGGGCATGGCGCGCGATGGCGCCGGCGTGGGCGGTTCCATCACCGTCAATGTGGTGGGCAACCGCATCGATAGCTATATCCTCAACAGCCAGGTCCGTTATGACGGTGCGGACAGCAGCGGCCATGACGTCAGCGTCTCGGGGCTGGACAAGACCACGCTGATCGCCATCACGGGCGCGGCCGGCGTGGGCAAGAAGGCGGGCGTGGGCATCGCCATCAGCTATAACGAGATCGGCAACGCGGTGCTGGCCGGCATTCAGGGTTCGACCGTGGATACGGCGGGCGGCGGCGCGGTCAGCGTGAGCGCGGAGGACCGGTCCTCGCTGGGCGGCGGCGCGGTCGGCGTGGGCGTGGGCCTGGGCGACGCGCAGTTCGCCGGCGCCGGGTCGGTGCAGGTCAACCGCGTGCATTCGGCCGTGGCGGCCTATGTCTTGCCGCGCTACAGCGGCGGCACGGCGGTGGCCAACAGCAGCCGCATCACGGCCAATGTCCTGACGGTGACGGCCACCGAAAACAATACCCTGGCGGCGGTGACCGGCGGGGTGGCGATGACGCTGGGCGGCTCGGTGGCCGTGGGCGCATCGGTCAGCGTCAATGAATTCAGCTCGCGCACCAGCGCGCTGATCGAGAACAGCGCCATCGACGTGCAGGGCAAGCTGGACGTTTCCGCGCACGCGTCGCCGCTCATGGTCTCGGTGGGCGCGGCCGGCGCGCTGTCCAAGACCTTCGCCCTGGCCGGCGCGGTCAACGTCAATATGATGCGCGGCTCGACCGAGGCGCGCATTTCCGGCAGCACGGTCAAGGCCGGCCAGGCGGCCAATTTCAGCGGCGACGCCGTGCGCGTCAATGCCTCGGATGCCGCGGCGCTCTACGCCATCACGGTGGCCGGCGCCATCGCCACTGGAGGCGCGGCCGTGGGCCTGGCCGTGGCGGTCAATATCATGGGCGGCGACACCGCCTTCGATCGCGATCTCCTGAGCTTCGACGACGAAGAGCTGGCCGATTCGGGCGCCGGGGTGCAGATCGCCACCGTCAACGGCAATGGCGATCCGACGACTCATCCCAAGGTCACGGCGGCCATCGTCGCCAGCGACGTGCGGGCCGTCGCCGGCGATGTCAATGTCTTCGCCGGCCTGGTCGATCCCATGGCCGCCGGCGGCAATGCGCAGCTCACCAGCGGCGATGTGCTGGCCGTGGGCGACAGCGATATCCATGTGAACCAGGGCGGCAGCACGCTGGTCTTCGAGGGCGCGGCGGCCGAGATCATCAATGGCAAGGATACGAGCGGCAACGCCGGCCTGCCGGTCTCGCAAGGCGCGGGCGGCGGCGAATTCTCCGGCTGGCAGACCGGAGACGGCATTTATCTGAGCGCGGGCGCGGGCAATATCCGCCTGGCCGATGGCGGCAGCCTGAGCGCCGACCGCATCTATTACATCATCCGGCGCGAGGCGCCGGACGGGCAGGCCATCATCCAGCTGGCCGCCACGCAGGAAGACGCCTTGCGCGGCAAGGCGCTGGCCTTCGCGGCCGGCAGCACCCTCACGGGCGTGCGCTTCGCGCATGTACGCATGCAGGAGGCCATCAGCGTCAATCTGCAGCCCTACCACGGGGCCGACGCCACGGTGAGCGTCGATGGCGCCGGCAACCGCCTGGTCATTCATGCGGCTTTTGACGGCCTGCAGGAAGGCTCGGCCATTGTCTACAGCGGCTCGCTGGCCAATGGGCGGATCGAGGACGTGCTGGCCAACCGCATCCTGCGTCAAGGGCAGGACGTGCTCAAGGTCGGGGTGACGTATTACGTCAGCGGCCTGGTCAGGGGCGCCAATGGACAGGTGTCCTTCCAGCTGCGCGACGGCCAGGGCAATCTGGTGGATTTCAGCGGCGCGACAGTGGGCGGCGCGCCGCAGCGCTTCAGCGTGGACAATCCGGCCGGCGCCAGGCTCAACGCCGATGGCAGCCTGACGCTGCCCAAGGCCCATGGCCTGGAGACTGGCAACAAGGTGGTCATCAACCTGGGCGCCAACGGGGTGCTGACGGGGCTGGCCAACGACCATGTCTATGTCGTGGAGGTGATCGACAGCCAGACGCTGCGTTTCAGCCACGTGGACGGCAGCGCGGTGACGCTGGCCGAACTGGGCTATGTGGCCGAGTTCAATGCCGCGACCAAGCGCTATGACTACTACCTGGCCGATGCCGCCGGCAACAAGCAGCTGGACAACCAGGGCAAGCCGACGGCGGTCAATCCCGATGCCATGATAGGCATCACCCGCGTGCAGCTCGCGCAACAGACCTCGCAGTCCACGACTTCGACCGAGGCCAATGGCACGGAGCAGACGACGATTGCCCAGGGACCCGCGCAGGACGCGACCCTGGCCGCGTCCTTCATTCACAGCCAGATCGCGGGCGAGGACAGCCTGGGCTTTGCCAACGATGCGGGCCTGGCCACGGGCGACGTGGTGGTCTATCACAGCGGCGGCCGCGTGATCGACGGCCTGGTCGATGGCCAGCGTTATTACGTCATCAATGTGTCGCAGAACGGCGGCTTTGCCTACCAGCTGGCCAGTTCGCTGGAGAATGCCCGTGACGGCATTGCCATCCGGCTGGGCGCGGGCAGCGGCACGGGCGGCGTCAATCTGCAAAAGGTGATCGACCGGCTTGACAGCGGCGGCGGCCTGATCACGCTGGACATCGGGGCGCTGACCCAGGGGCATGGCCTGACCAACAGCATGCTCAGCATCACGGTGGCCGGCGCCGGGGGCAAGGCCCTGGGCGGCGCGGGCGCCATCGGGGTCAATCTGTCGCGCACCGAAGTTCAGGCCGTGATCGACAACCGCGCCGCGGCGGCCGGCAGCGAAGTGCGCGCCGAGGGCGGACGCCTGTTGGTGTCGGCCCAGGACAAGAGCCAGATCGTGACGGCCGCGGGCGCGCTGGGTGTCTCGACCACGCAGGGCGCCTCGGCGGCCATCGGCGCTTCGGTCAGCGTGGCCGATATGCGCAATGGCGTGCGCGCCGGCATCCAGGGCGCACAGGTGACGGCGCAGGCCGTGCAGGTCAGCGCCGAGGAGCGCGCCAGCATCTATAACGTGGCCGTCGGCCTGGCCGGCGGCGCCGGCGTGGCCGTCAGCGGCTCGCTGGCCGTCAATACCATCCAGAATACGGTGCAGGCGACCATCAGCGATTCGACGGTCGGCGCGACCGCCGGGGATATCCGTATCCTGGCGCGCGACACGGCGAGCATCTCGGCGCTGGCGGGCAATGTCTCGGTATCGGCCGGCGGCCGCGTGGCCGCCGGCATGGCCTTCGCCGTCAACCAGGTGTTCGACACCATCTATGCCGGCGCCTTGCGCTCGGCGCTGTCGGCCGCGGGCGATATCGTGGTCCTGGCCACTTTTGCCCGTCCTGACGACATGCCGCCGGGCCTGGACGCGCAGATCGCGGCCATGGCCGTCAGCGGCGCGGTGGCTGTCGGCGGCTCGGGGGCCAATGTGGGCTTTGGCGGCTCGGCGGTGCTGAACTGGATCGCCAATTCGATCACGGCGGAAATCGCCGAGACGACCAGCAGCCAGGCCGTGGCGGCCGATGGCGATGTGCGGGTGCAGGCCAGCGACGATTCCACCATCAACAGCCTGGCCGGGGCGGTGGCGCTGGGCCTGGGCACTCAGGGCGCGAGCGTGGCCGTGGGCGCCAGCCTGTCATACAACTATGTGGGAGGCGCGCCGCTGGGCGTGTCGCGTTCGCACAGCATCACGGCGCAGATCCGCGATACCGAAGGCGCGGTGCGGGGCGGACATGTGCAGGTGGGTTCGGTCTTCTCGGGCAGCATCCACAATTTCACCGTGGCCGGCAGCGTGGCCGTGGGCACGGCGGCCGTGTCGGTGGGCGGTTCGGTCTCCATCAACCGCGTCAACAGCCGCAATGAGGCCGGCATCCGCAATGCCCGCCTGATCGAATCGCTGGCCGTCAGCGGCAGCCAGCCGGGCGTGGCCGTGCAGGCCCGCGACGAGGGCTATGTGCTGGCGGTCGCCGGCGGCCTGGGCGTGGCGGTATCGCCGGGCAGCGGCGCGGGCATCGCGGCCGGCGTGGCGGTGACCGACAATTGGATCGGCAATCACACCCTGGCCTATATCGACGGCAGCAGCAGCGGCAATGCCGCCAGCTCGACGACGGTGCGCACCCAGACCGGCATGGCCGTGGAGGCCAGCAACAGCTCGCGCATCGTGTCGGCCACCATAGGCGTGGCCGCGGCGGTGGCCGTGGGACAGGGCTTCGCGGGAGCCGGCGCGGGCGCCGGCAGCGGCAACACCATAGACGGCTCGGTCGAGGCGCGCTTGACGCGCGTGGACAGCGCGGCCGGCAACCAGGGCGCGATCCGCGTCAACGCCGAGAACAGCGGCAGCATCGTGGCCGTGGCCGGCGCCCTGGGCGTGGCGGTCTCGGCCGGCAACGTGGGCGCTGGCGCCTCCATCGGCGTATCGGTGGCCATCAGCAATATCGCCACCGTGGTCCGGGCCCGGATCGAGGACTCCCATCTGCGCACCTCGGGCGCGGGGGTGACGGTCAGCGCCTCCGACGACGCCGATATCACCGCCATCGCGGTGGGCGGCGCGGTTGCCGTCCAGGCCGGCACGGCGGGGGTGGCCATCGCAGTGGGCACCAGCGTGGCGGTCAACAAGGTCTTCAATACTGTCGAGGCGGCGATCTCGGGCGGCAGCATCGCCACGGGCGGCGGCAGCCTCGCGATCAGCGCCATGCAAGAGGCCGACATCCTGTCGGTGGTGCTGGGCGCCTCGGTGGCCGTGTCGGTGGGCGCGAGCGCCAACGCCGCCATCGGCGGCGGCGGGGCGCTGGCGCGCAATGTCATTTCCGCCAGCGTGCAGGCCGGCATCAGCGACGCCAGTATCGACACCAGCGGCGCGGGCGCCGCGGGCGACCTGGATGTGTTGGCGCTCGGTTTGTCGCGCATCAATGCCGTGGTGCTGGGCATGTCGGCTTCGGTATCGGTCAGCCATTACGCGGCCGCCTCGGCCTCGATCGGCGTGGCCATGGCCGAGAATGTGATCGGCTATGACGTCAACAGCGCCGGCCAGGTGGTCGGGCTGGGCGCGGGCCGTCCGGTCAACCAGATCGTGGCGGCGGTGGACGGCAGCGCCGTCACGGCGGGCGCGGTGACGGTGGATGCGCGCAATGTGCGCTTCAAGGCCGATGGCAGCGTGGACCGGCAGCAAAGCATAGACGCGGTCGTGGTGGCGGGCGCGGTCGCGGTGTCGGTGGCCTATGCGCCGCCCATCGTCGACGGCGCCAGCCTGGCCATCTCCGGCGCCGGGGCGGGCGCGCGCGCCGTCAACAAGATACAGACCGGCATCACGGCGCGCATCAGCGACCAGGGCCGGCAATTGCCCTTTGCGGCGGGCAGCGTGACGGTCAAGGCGCTGGACCAGGCCGAGATCAACAGCACCATCGCCGCGGTGGCCATCGCCGTGGCGGTGTCGCTGGGCGCGACCGCCGCGTTGTCGGTGGCGGCCTCGCTGGCCCAGAATGAAATCAGCAATGCCGCCCTGGCCAGCATCGACGGGGTGGGCTTTGTCGGCACGCCGGCCATCACGGTCAAGGCGGACAGCCAGGCCAGCATCACGACGGTGTCGGTCGCGGTCTCGGTCAGCGTGGGCGTGAGCCTGGGCGGCGTGTCGCTGGCCGGCGGCGGCGCCAATGCCAGCAACCTCATCGGCTCTTCGGCGACGGCCCTGGTCAACGGCTCACGCATCAGCGGCAATGGCGGCAATGCGCTGGTCATCGACGCCGATATGACGGGCACCATCAAGGCGACCGTGGTGGTCGCCAGCCTGGGCTTTACGGCGGGCGGCGCTTCGCTGGCCATCGGCGCCTCTCTGGCCGAAAACCAGATCAGCGACAGCGCGGGCGCGCGCGCCGGCCTGACGCAGACCCAGGTCTCCGATCTGGGCGCGATCTCGGTCACGGCCGACAGCGTGCAGTGGCTGGAGGCCAAGGTGGGGGCGGGCGCGGTGGCGGTGGCGCTGCAGGGCGTGGCCCTGGCCGGCGCGGGCGCTTCGGCCTTCAACACCTCCAAGGCGCAGACCCGCGCCTATGTGGACGGGCTGAGCCAGATCGACCCGAATGCGCGGGCGGCCGAAAGCCTGACCGTGGCGGCCACCAATACCTCGACCCTGCGGGCGACGGCCGTGGGCGCCAGCGCCGCCGGTTCGGGCTCGGGCCTGGCCTTGTCGGTGGGCGCGGCATTGGCGCGCAACAAGGCCTTGGGCAGCGTCCAGGCCTATGTGGACAACAGCGTGCTGTCGGCGGCCGCGGGCGCGCAGATGGCGCGCCTGAGCGTGCGCGCCGAGGACAGCAGCAACTTGATGGCCAAGGCGGTCGGCGCCTCGCTGGCCCTGACGGTCAGCGGCGGCTCGGTGGCGGTGGGCGCCACCGATGTGAGCAATGTCTCGGCTTCCGGGGTCCAGGCCCGCGTGAGCGGCTCGACGATCTCGGTGTCGGATACGCTGGCCGTCGCGGCCAAGGAGACGGCGACCCTGGACAGCACCTCGGTGGCCGCCTCGGCGGCCGTGGCGCTGACGGGCGTGGCCGTGAGCGGCGCGGGCGCGGGCAGCAGCCAGACGGTGGCCAATGAGGTGGACAGCCATGTGGCCGGCTCCACGCTCGGCGCCGGGACCGGCATGTCGGTCACGGCCGACAATGCCGCCCGCGTCACCGCCCTGACCGGCGCGGTGTCGGCGGCTGTCACGGGCGCGGGCCTGGGCGCCACCATGGGCGTATCCCTGGCCAGCAACACCTTTGGCAGCTATGCGGGCGACGGCGTGTCGCGCAACCATGGCGCCCAGGCTTACATCGCCAATAGCACCATCACAGTGGGCAAGGGCAATCTCGATGTGCTGGCCAGCTCCAGCGCCACCCTGGACAGCGTGAACTTCGCCGGGGCCCTGGCCGTGGTCGGCGTCGGCGTGTCGGCGGCCGCCTCGGGCGTGCAGGTCAGCAACCGTTTCGCCGCCCGGACCTCGGCCTATATCGACGGCTCCATGGTCACGGTCGGCATGGGCGGCGGCGCGGGTTCGCTGACCGTGCGCGCCAAGGATGACAGCCTCATCACGCGGTCGGCCGCCTATGGCGTGGCGGCCGCGTTGGGACTGGCGCCGGGCGCCAGCGTGTCCCTGGTCGTATCGCTGGTCGATACCGTGGCCGAGAACACCGTCTCGGCTTATATCGGCACGGCGGGCGGCAAGCAGGTCGGCGCCTACGACAATCTGTCGGTGCTGGCGCTGGAGAAAACGGAGTTCAAGGGCCTGGAGGCGGTGACCGCCTCGGTGGCCGCCAATGCGGGCGTGGCCGGCGCGGGCGCTGGCGTGCGCGTGAGCAACAACACCCGCAATACGGTCAGCGCCAGGATCACCGGCGATGGCAAGGTGGGCGCGCTGGGCAATCTGGCGGTGACGGCGGACACCCATGTGCTGGCCGAGATCGACCTGACCCAGGTCAGCGTGGCGGTCGGCGTCATTGGCGCCGCGGTGGGCGTGGGGATCGCGGAAAACATCGCGCGCGACACCACCACGGCCTCGGTGGCGCAGGCCGAGGTGTCGGCGCCGGTGGTGGATGTCAACGCGCTGGTGACCATCGACTTCAGCCGCACTCAGACTGCCGGCGTGGCCGCCACCACCGGCCTGGCGGTCAATGTCAACCGGGCCCTGGTGGACATCGGGACCACGACGCTGGCCGAAGCGCGCGACGGCGCCTCGCTCAACGGCGTGCGCGCGACTTCGGCCACGGGCACGACGCCCGGCCTGGTCAATGTCAATGCCGAAGGCACGTTCTATGGCCGGGCCTATTCGCGGTCCATCACCGGCGGCGTGATCGGCGTAGGCGTGATGAGCGCCGAAACCCGGCTGGGCGGCTCGCTCAAGACCGTGATCGACAATGCCAGCCTGCGCGGCGACGTGATCGGCGTGACCGCCCAGACCCATACCGACCGCAATGGCGAGGCCGGCCTGCTGGCCGAGGCCCGTTCACTGGAAGTGGGCGGCGTCACGGTGTCGGCCGATACCGCCAAGTTGAGCACCAATCTGGATACGCGGGTGGATATCCGCAATGGGGCGCGTGTGGAGGGCGTGCTGCTCTCGATCTCCGCCAGCCAGACCCAGGCCACCGACGTCAGCATGGACGCCGGCACCATCGCCCTGGTGGCGGGCCGCTGGGGCAAGATCGATGTGGACCTGGGCGGCACCGCTTATGTGGGCATCGGCGGTGGCTCTCGGGTCATCGGCAACAAGGTCGATATCCGCGCCAACAACACGGTACGCGGCAATTCGACGCTCAGCGCCTATTCGGTCAAGGTGGCCGGCGTCGATGTCAGCAAACAGAACGTCACGATCCGGCCGCAGTCCGTCATCGACGTCAGCGGCTCGCGCTCGGCCACCGACACGATCGATACGGCCGGCGCCACCGTGGTCCTTGCCAAGGGGGATTACGACACCCCGGGCATGCTGGACATGGTCATCACCAATGACATCATCTATACCCAGCGCAACAAGATCACCGGCGTGGCGGGCTTTACCATCACCCTGTCGACCAATCACCTGAGCACCGACGGGACGCTGGCCCAGATCAAGGTCAATGGCGCCTTCGTGCGCAATACCTTCGGCGATGTGACGCTGGCCGCCAATACGCGCGGCGTGACGACCACCATCAGCGATATGCTGGTGGTCTCGGTCGCCAGCGCCAGCAAGACCGACAGCAATAATGATCTGACGGTGCGCAACAGCATCGAGATCAACAATGCCTCCATCGACGGCGACAACATCGTCGTCCTGGCCGGCAGCGGCAAGGTCTCCGATCCCTTGTCCACGGGCTATCTGCTGGCCAATGACAACGTGTCCTTCACCATGGTGGGCGTGGCGCAGATTCCGCTGGTCGACAGCGGCGCGCGGGCGCGCCAGATCAACAGCATCGTGATCGACGGCGCCAGCAGCGCCGGGTCGCTGCTCAAGGCGCAGCGCAATGTGCGCCTGGAGACCAATCCCGTGATGCTGGACCAGGCCAATGTGAACGGATCGGTGCAGGTCATCGGCCTGAACCTGAACCCGACCGTGGACCTGGCGGACGGCGTGGTCGACAAGACCTCCAGCCGCGTGGCCACCTCGGCGGCCACGCGCATCATCGCCGGTGTGAATAATGCGGCCAATATCTTCGTGATCCCCGCCGCGCTCATCGATGCCTTGAACCTGGCGGGCTTGATCCTGCCCACGCAGACCGACTACTCGCTGACCTTCGACGCCAACTCGCCCATCGTCCGCGCCATCCTGGAAAAGCTGCTGGGACCGGGCTCGACCAGCCTGGACGGCGCCAATGGCACGGTGAACATCGATGTGCGCTATGAGCTGACGGCCTTCCGGCCCGAGGACATCCAGGTCAATGTCACGACCGGCATGGTCATCAAGAAGGGTTCTGATTACTACTATTACGACAGCCTGGACAGCCGTGACCTGAACCTGGCCACGGAGAACTACAACAATAGCTACTGGAAGAAGAACCCGGCCTCGTTGACGCAGGACGACAAGGACGGCGCGCTGTCCTGGGATTTCGGCGAGTTCGCGGCCGACAAGGTGGGCAGCGTCTATTACGTGCTCAAGACCCTGGACCTGGGCCAGCCGGTGCTGCGCTATGCCAGCCAGCAGAACATCATCAGCGAGCAGATCCGCAAGATGGGCCAGATGCAGGCCGCGCACGCCTCGGATCCGCAGGCGGTGGCCCGCTACCAGGCCAATATCGCGGCCCTGCAACAGCAGCTGCAAAGCCTGCAGATGGTGGATGGCAAGGGCCGTTATCTGGATTCTTTCTACACCTTCTATGTCGACATCCCGAATCTGTACGCCTCGGGCGGGTCGGTCTATGTGAGCGCGGCCGATACCAGCGGCGTGCACGCGGCGGGCATCGACGCCCGCGCCAACACCCAGATCAACATCGTCAACGACTCGCCGATGTTGATGAATGTGAATGACGCGGTGGTGATGGACGGCACCATCATCCGTCCGGGCGCCGATGGGGAGATGAAGATCTTCAAGGCGGGCCATCTGTATATCAATGACACCTCGGTCCAGGGCGCGGGAGGGTCGGACGTGGCCGAAGTGCGCGTGCTCCAGCTGGAGAACAGCTGGGCCGACGATCCCTTCGGCGGCGCGCTGGACGCCGACATGATGGCCTTGGTGGAACGCGCGCCGGTGGACCTCAATCTGCTGGGCGCGGTGGTCAATCCGCTGGGCAAGGTGTCGGTGGTCAACACCCTGGGCAGCATCAACGTCACCGGCACGATCTCGGCCCTGAGCCTGGACATCCAGGCCAAGGGCAATTTCAGCCTGCAAAGCGACGGCTGGTTCAATACCGGCGCCGATCCCACCTTCCTGCAGTACAGCTGGCAGTTCGTGGTGGATTATTTCAAGAGCAATGCGGTGAGCACGGGCGCCGACGAGCTCCAGCAGAACGCGCTGCTCAAATGGGGCTATCGCAACCTGGGGTCTTTCACCGCTTATCTGACGTCCAACACCGCGGCGCGCGACTCGCGCATTTTTGCGCTGGGCGCGGTGAACATCTCGGCGCTGACGCTGAACATCGACGGCAAGATCCAAAGCGGCGTGACCGACGCCTATATCCGCATCGATGCTTCTTTCCGGGGCGACCGCGACAAGTCCCTGCAGGATACCAGCGGCTATGCGGCCAGCGGCGTGTCATACAGCGCCGATGGCTCCATGAACCGCTTTGGCGCGATCACGGGGCGTTTCGACTACGCCACGCAGACCATTATTCTCGATCCCATCCGCCTGGCTGGCGGCAGCATCACCCTGACCGGCCAGATCATCTCGGTGGGCAACGGCAACCTGGTGGTGGCCAACGGCTATGCCTCGGTGCATATCGACAACCAGACCACCTATGCGCTGGTGACCAGCGATATCGATGTCAGCACCTATCGCAAGGGGCGCATCGAGATCGTCGACACGGCGCGCGGCCAGCGCGATCTGTACGAACTCAATGGCCAGAACCAGGTGGTGCACACCGTCTGGAACAAGTTCATCAAGCTGGACAACCCCGGCGTGGGACAGCCCGGCTGGGTCTGGGTCTACGACAATGGCGCGGGATCGGTCAATGCCAATGGCAGCAGCGCGACGGTGGGCAGTCTGGGCAATCAGCTGACCACGACCTATAAGCCCGCCCAGGGCCAGGTCATGGTCTGGGTCATGGGCTGGGATTCCAGCGAAACCACGACGACCACCTTCGTGACCAAGCAGTTCAACCTGATCGGCGACGGGGTGGATCCGCTGGGTTGGCTGACGGACAACAACACCACCAAGAACGGCCCCTATGTCACCTACTCGCAGTCCAGGCCGGTGCTGGTGTCGACCGTGGTGGCCTATACCAATGAGTCGTCGGTGCCCGACGTCCTGAAGGAGCAGTTGGCCGCCAGCGGCAAACTGGACGATGCCATTCTTCCCGGCTATGTGGACGGCAGCGGCACGCAGACGCTGCAGGCGGATCCCAATGGGCCGATCAATATCCCGGGCGTGGGCCGCTACAAGCTTGTCACCATCGACGGTCAGGCGCTGGAGAGCTCGAATTTCGTGGTGACTTACCGCAAGTTCAACACCAGCGTGATCGTGCGCAATGACGGACCGCACACCAGCGGCGGCGGCTGGCTGCGCACCAAGACCACCACGCTGACCCAGGTGGTCGAGAAGAAGCAGCAAGAGCTCTTCACTTTCTATGTGCCGGCCTCGCAGGACATCAACCTGACCTTCCTGGGATCGAGCACGCAGCCCAATGCCATCTACATCCGCAGCAACGGCGATGTGACACTGGGCGGCAACCTCATCGTCGGCAACGGCCAATCGGTGTATATCGAGGCGGTGTCGGCGGCCAAATCGACCTCGATCTCCATGCGCGGCGAGGTGGGCATCCTGGCGCGCGATCCCAATGGGCAGATACCGGCCGGCACGGCCAGCGTCAATGTGCAGGCCCTGGCGCTGGGAGGCGCCATCCAGCTCAATATCATGGGCTCCTCGGGCTACACGCGCGCCGAGGCGCGCAACGATATCCGCCTGGCCTATTTCTCGGAAGGAGGCACCAGCTCCAAGGCCACGCTGCAGAAGGTGGCCTCGTCGGCGGGCACGGTCTACATCGAGGCCTTGAACGGCATCTTCGCCCATGCTTCGGCCACGGGCGATGCCGTGGTGTCGGGCAACCGCGTCGAGCTGAACGCGGGCTATGGCGCCATCGGCACGGCAAGCCAGGCCCTGAGCATTTATGCGCGCCAGGGTTTCGCGGCCCAGGCCGGCCTGGCGGGAGGCGCCGCGGGCGCCGACAAGAGCATCTATATCGCCCAGAACGTGGCCAATGCCGATCTGGTGCTGGTCAAGCCGGTGAACTGGGCCAATCCCCAGGCCTCGGTGTACTCGCAGCTGGGCAGCGTGAGCATCACGCTCAATGGCGGCTCGCTGCTCGACGGCGAACAGGCCGATACGCGCACGGCGACCGAGAAGGCCTATCCGACCGTCACGGCCAAGATCCTGGCCGACCTGAACGCCCAGATCGCCCAGTACGAGGGGTATTGGTCGGGCGTGCGCGCGCTGCAGGTGGCCAGTATCAGCCTGGGCGGCGCGGGCACCTACCTGAGCACGCAGATGGAGGGTAGCGGCCAGTACCTGGCCGTGGTCTTCGGCCGCAATGGCGATTACGAGGCCGTCTTGAAGGCGGCCGTCGACAGCGGGCGCCTGGTGCGCCTGGCCTACAACAACAGCCTCAACGGCAATGCGCGCGAAGAGGTGTTGGGCAAGTTGGTGATGGTGTCCAGCGATGGCCTGGTCTACCGCTTCCAGTTCTCGGTCTATGACCCGGTGACGGGCCAATTCGCCGCGCCCGTGTCCATGGCCGAGATGGGTTATACCGCGGGCAGCCAGGGCGTGTTGTACGGCCCGGCCTATGGTCTGGCCGGCGCGAACGACCAGTCCAGCGCCAACCTGCCCATCAGTTTCACGTTGCCCACGACGGGGCTGACGGAAACCCAGGGTTCGAGCACCTTGCAGCTGAAGCTGACAGAGGCGCAGCTGGACCAATTGGCCCAGATGGTCGGCGGCTATCGCGATGCGGATGCGCTGGCGGCGCTGCGCAAGTACACCTATGTGGAAATCAACGGCCAGAAGTTGCTGATCGACCAGATCCTGCCGGTCATGAAGAGCAATGGCGGCTGGTATTCGCAGGATTTCGACACCGTGCTGATCACGCTCAAGACGCCTTATGTGGGCAATCTGAGCAACAGCGATCCCAATGGCCACGTGGCGCTGAACATCGTCTTCGGCAACGCCAGCGGCCAATATGGCGCGGGCGATCTCACGGGCAATAGCCAGCCGGTGCTGCCGCCGGTGCCCAACCCGGGCACGACGGTCTCCACGCCGGCCGCCGGCGATACCGACATCACGGCCGATGTCATCGCCGCCATCACTGCCTATAACGCGGCGCACGCCAATAATCCTATCGCCACCGGAGCGGGTTCGCTCTATGCCTTGCTGACCAGCACGGGTGCGGCCGGGCCAGGGTCGGTGATCCAGCGCACGACCACGGGCAATACGATTTCCCTGTCGGGCAGCACCCTGGGCTGGTCCATCCCATCGGGCATGTCGGTGACGCAATACGTCGCCTGGCTGAATGACCCGGCCAACGGCGTGGTCGGCAGCCAGATCACGCTCACCATCGACGGCGTGGAGGTCACGCGCCGCATCCTGTCGCTCAACCTGACGGCCGCCGACGGCTCGACCTCACAGGGCGTCTCGCGCAGCGACAACTATCTGTCGCTGGTGCTGGACGGCAATATCACCCTGAGCAACTACTACATTAGGAATGGCAGCGATTCGGTGCTCAACCGCCAACTCCCCGCCGAGCTGGCCTATGGCCTGACCGGCCTGGGGCAGGGCCAGGCCAGCGCCGGGATCGGCTACACCCTGCGGCAGGGCTTGGGCGCCACGGCGCTCAAGCAGGGCACGCTCAAGCTGGATAGCCGCTCGGGCTCGGGCTGGTGGGGCAGCAACTATCTGACGTTCTATCAGTACACGGAGACCACGGCGGGCGGCGCCCAATACGCCAGCTATGTGGACCTGGGCGACAGTTTCAGCTGGGATCTGAGCACCTCCACCCTGAGCGAGGCGGCCCGCGGCCAACTGCTCAATGCCATCAAGTCCTTGTTGAGCAGCGGACAGTCGATTTCGCTGGCCGGCCTGGACCTCTTCATGACCAACAACGGCGGCGCCTTGTCGGGCAGCCAGCTGGGGGTCTATGACAATGGCACGCTGAAGATCGTCAGCGTGGTCGACGAGTTCGGCCATCCCCTGACGGACCAGAGCCCGGACAGCGCCTGGATGAAGGGCAGGATCGTGTTCTCGGGCCAGGTTTATGCCGAGAAGACGCAGCTGCAGAATCTGGATGCCTATCGCAATACCAATGTCAACGATGCCAACTGGAGCCAGAACTACACGCCCAATCTGAACGGCATGGTCATCCACGCCGGCATCCGCCTGACCGACACCGGCTTTGCCCAGCAGGCCCTGGCCTCTTCGGGCGTGGCCACGGTGACCTTGGCGGGCAACGACGCGCTGGTGCAGGGCCAGCGGGTGGAGTTGAGCTTCGCCAACGCCAGCCAGACACTGGTGTATTACATCAAGAGCATCAACGGTCGCGTGGTCACGCTGGCCGAGACGGCGGACCAGGCCCTGCAGGCCGGCGGCGAGGCGCTGACCATAGAGAAAATCCTGCAGGCGGTGGGCGCCGCGCCCGGGGCGATGTCGGTCAAGCTGCTTGACGCCTCGGCCAGCGGCGCGTCGGTCACGACCGACGATGTCATTACCCTGACCCATATGGACATCGTGCCGGAGGTCGACGCCAACGGCAATGTGACAGGCTACCGCAATCTGCAGAACTACGATCGCGTCTACCTGAACGATGTGCAGGCCAAGGACGGCAAGACCGTCAGCCTGCAGAACAACGTGGCCTACTACGTGCTGCTTGAGGGCGGCAACAGCATCCGCCTGTTCGCCTCCCGGGAAGAGGCCATGCTGTACCAGCAGTTCGAACTGCTCAAGCAGACGCCCGAAGGCCAGGCGCTGATCCAATCGCTCTTTACCGACGCGGGCATCGCGCCGCGGATGCTGACCGGCTTTGCCGCGGTCAATCTGCGCGGCATGTTCACGGTCAGCACGCATCTCTTCCAGACCCAGGGCGCGGTGTCGACCGCCAACCTGAGCGCGTCCATGCTGGCCTTGCACGCGCAGCTCCAGGGCCAGGCCTATGATCCCAATTACCTGCCCCCCATCCTGGATATCGGCGGGGTCGAGGACCTGGTGAAGTCCGTGCGCAACCAGGGGGTCTATGACTATGTGGTCGACAAGGAGCTGGCCCAGACCGCCGAGTATCACAATTACTGGCGCGAGCGCCTGACCTCGACGGTGGGGGCCTCCTCGGGCCTGACCGCCGTGGGCGCGGGCAGCTTCAGGCTGCAGGATATGTTCATCGTCGACGACGGCCATGGCGGCCTGCGCGCCCTGGCCACGGGCGACGAGATCTATTTCCGCGACGCCGTGGGCGGTTTGCGCGCCGACACCGCTTACTACGCCATCGTGGGCGCGGACGGCAGCATCCGGCTGGCGGCCACGCTTGCCGACGCCATGCTCTACCAGACCGGGGCGGGCCAGAACGACGGCCTCCTGGCCCTCTACCCCAACATGGGCCAGGTGGTCACGGTGGACTTCGCGGCGGCCGACCTGGCCGGCGCGACGGCCTATACGCGCAACTATGCGCTCAAGGCCGACGCCGCGGCGCAGACCCCCGAGGATATCGATCTCTACGGCAGCAGCTACCGTGCCGGCTATTTCTTCTATTTCTCGACGGCCACGCTGCGCAATATCGAGAACAACCTGCTCTACCCGGTGTCGGCGACCATCAATGAAAAGGTCTTCGATATCGACAGCGAAGCCGAAGGCGTGCCGACGCCGGACCGCTTCCTGAACATCAAGGCCGGGCAGGGCATTGTGCTGCGCACCTCGGGCCAGGGCTCGATCGGGGCGCAACTGGGCGAGTACACGCTGCAGCTGCCCGACCTGAGCACGGTCAGCGCGCAGGAGCGGGCCAATATCTTCGACGCGCTGCCGGAGGCCGACAAGGCCATTCTGTCGCGCGCCAACGCAGCCAGCCTGGCCGGCGTGTACCAGACGCTGTACCGCTATATCGGCCCGGCGGGCACGGTCTCGCTGGACCGCGATGAGGTGGACTTCAGCGACGCCAGCCTCTGGCAGGCCGTCAACCCCATGTTCTCCAACGACGGCGCGCTGCTCACGGGCACGACGCTGGCCGCGGGCAGCGAGCTGCAGTTCCTGTTCGCCGACCGTTTCGGCCTGTACGAGAACAGCCGCGACGTCTTTGTCTACAACAGCAAGCTGGGCGCCTCGGGCGCGCAGCTGACGCAGTTGAACGCCAATATCGCCAATGCCCGGGCCAATGGCCTGCAAGTGGTGGACATCGGCACGGGCTTCCTCGACCCGGTCTGGAAGGCCATCCAGGTGCCGTTCATGGCGCAGGACGGCGCCAGCGCGCAGGCGCTGCAAAGCGGCGCGCTGGTGGGCGATATGCGCGACCCGCGCTACCTGACCATCAACCTGACCCGCTCGCTGGCGGTGCAGGCGGTCGATGGCGTGGTGTCGGCCTACAGCGAGACCACGGTGGGCCTGGATTCGCCCAAGGGCAGCATCCGCCTGGGCGACATCCACGCCGCCCAGGGCATCACCATCACGGTGTCGGCCCAGGGCGGGTCCATCATCGGCACCGACGCGGGCACGCTGGAGAGCCGGGGCCAGGTGAGCCTGGTGGCCAATCAGGACATCGTGGGCAGCACGCGCGACGGCAATGGCATCTATCAATACGATGCCTCCCGCGCCCTGCAGCTGAACCTGGGCGCGGGGCATGCGCTCTATGTCGAGGCCGGCGGCGTGGCGCGCGTGGCCCAGCATGGCGGCGAAGACCTGAACCTGGTGCTGGCCAACACCAAGGGCACGGCGCAAAGCGGCTCCAGCTACCAGGCGGACGCCAATCTGCGGGTGGGCCAGGTGATCGCGGCCGGCAACGTCAGCCTGCAGGCAGGCGAATCCATCCTGAACGCCACGGCCGCGGGCCAGCGGCAATATGCCAATGTGTCGCTGACCGATCTGAGCGATCAGGCCTTGGCGGCCCTGGGCTATACGCGCGAAGTGGTGCTGATCGCCGGCCGCTCGGTCGGCCTGCCTGGCGCCGACGTCTCGCAGGAAGGCACGCCTTTGCTGGTGAGCATGTCCGAGGGCGACAGCGGGGCGCTCCTGAAGGCGCAGGCCGGCACGGGCCTGAACATCTATGGCATGCACAGCCTGCGCCTGGGCGGCATCGAGGTCGCCGACGGCAATGGGCTGCGCGGCGATGCGCGCATCTATGCGCTGGATGACATCCTCAACGGCACGGCGGCGGGCCAGGCGGCCCTGACCGCGCGCAATGCCTGGCTGGGCACGCTGTCCGGCGCCATCGGCCAGGCGGCGCAGCCGCTGTTGACCGATCTGTCGGGCTATCTGATGGCCCTGGCCCAGGGTTCCATCGCCATTCGCCAAGTGGGCGCGCATGACCTGGCCCTGGCGCAAGTGGAATCGCGCCAGCGCGACGATGTCCGCCTGGCGAGCCAGGCCAGCATCGTCAATGACAAGACGGCGCATCCCGGCTTGTCCAGCGGCCGCGGCGACGCGGTGGTCATCGGCGGCACGCTGTACTTCGAGGCGGGCGGCTCCATCGGCGGCTATGCGCAGGCCGATGTGGCGGGCGTGGCGGTCAACGATGCGCTCATCGTCGCGGCGGTCGGCGTCCAGTCCACCCTCAATGTCCAGGCGGGCGGCGACGTGGCGCTGGTGCAGCTCGGCCAGGCCGACGATGCGCAGGGCCAGACCCAGACGCTGACGCTCAACGTGGGCCGGATCGAAGCACGCAATGCCTGGCTGGCGGCGCGCTCGACGCCCGCCGGCGTGGGCGGCGACATCCAGCTGGCGGCCGGTTCGGTCATCAGCGTGGCCGGCGTGGCCAGCCTGCTGGCGGGCAACAATCTGAGCATCGCGGGGCCGGCCGGCGGCCTGCCCGGCGGCCTGGTGTCGGCGGGCCAGCGCATGAATCTGCGCGCCGACCGTGATGACCGCGCCAGCTACGGCAAGGCCACCTCGATCACCATCGATGGCCGCCTGCTGGCGCCCGAGATCCGCATCCATGGCAGCGAAACCGGCGTCAACCACATCCGCTTCGGCGCGACCGCCGACGCGGGCGGCGGCCTGGATGCCGGGCTCTTGCTGACGCAGGGCAGCGCCCTGGACATCCTGGGCGGTTCCGGGCAGGACCTGGTCGAGATCCGCGCACGCCTGATCAAGCAGGCGCAAGTGACCGTTTCCACCCAGGATGGCGACGATAGCGTGCTCCTGCAGGCAACCGAAGTGCAGGGCGGCGTGAGCCTGCAGTCCGGCCTGGGCGATGACAGCCTGGCGCTGGTCGATACCCATATTTCGGCGGATCTGGAGATCCTCGCCGGCGACGGCGAGAACACGGTCAGCCTGGAGAGGGTGACGGTGGGCGGCGACACGTCCATCACCGCCGGGCTGGGCGATGATCACATCACCCTGACCGGCAGCGAAGGCCAGGGCAGCTTGTCCATCAATGCCGGCGAGGGCGCCAACAGCATCCTGCTGTCGGAAACCGTCCAGCATGGCGCCAGCGTCATCCTGAGCGGCGCCGGCCAGGATCTGATCACGCTGGACCGCGCCGACTTCCTGGGCCATCTGCGGGTGGAATCGGGAGCGGGCGACGACAAGATCTGGATGTCGCGCATCCTGCTGGGCGCGGGCGCCGCCGTGTCGGGCGGCGAGGGCGATGACTACCTCTATCTGTCGGCGCGGGCGCTGGCCGGCGGCATCACGCTTTCGGGCGGCGCGGGCAATGACCTCATCGTGCTGGATCAGCTGCCTTCGCTGACCAGCCAATCGGGCGGCCAGACCGACCGTGTCGATGTGGATGGCGGCCTGGGCGACAACCGCGTCATCGTCAATCTGGCCGAACTGCCGACCTCCATCCTCATCACGATCCATAACACGGATGGACAGGGGCAGGAGAACCTGCTTGGCGTCAATACCCTGACCCTCAACGGCACCACGGCGGACGAGACCTTCCTGGTGCGCGCCAACTTCGTGGCCAAGCTCACGCCGCAGGGCGCGGGCTATGCCAACGAGGTCCAGCGCGTGAACTACGACCGGACCAGCACGGGCGGGTTGCGCCTGAACGCGGTGGACGGCGGCAATCGGTTCTATATCGACGATACCGGCGCGCCGCTGACCATCGACGGCGGCCTGGGCAGCGATCCGGCCAAGCAGAACGAGTTCCAGATCGGCCAGCTCTTCGGGCTGGACCGCTTGCCGCCCAGCGTGGCGGCGGGCGACGAAGTCGATACCGCGCGCACCACGCAAGGCTATCTGTCGCCGGGCAACAGCCATGGGATGACGATCTACGGCGCCGAGAACAGCGTCAACGTCTTCCGCGTTTACAGCAATGCCGCGCCCCTGGCGTTGTACGGCGGCAAGCGCGACGACGCCTTCATGGTCTATGCCTTCAAGCAGGGCGCGCCGCAGGCGGGCGGCTATGTGCTGAACGGGCCCTTGAATATCGACGGCGGCGAGGGCATGAACACCTACACGGTGCTGGGCACAGAGGAGGACGACGCCTTCGTGCTGACGCAGGAGGGCATACGCGGCGCCGGCCTGAATACCAGCTACCAGAACATCCAGCGCGTGAACCTGGATGCGCGCGAGGGCAACGATCACATCTATGTGCTGTCCACGCGCAGCAATGTGATCACCACGCTGATCGGCGGCAGCGGCAGCAACACCTTCGATCTGTCGGGGGATGTCGAGCGCAATACCATCGTCTCGGGCCGAGCCGGTTCGCGCGATGTGCTGGACGGCCGGCAGCCGGTGGTCATCGCCACGCAGCCCGGCCAGCTGGACGCCGCCGGCGGCAACACGCTGGCGCTGTCGGTCAGCCTGGATGCCAGCATCCTGCCGCGCCCGGCCAGCGGCCAGGCCTATGTGTCGCTGACCAGCGCCATGCTGGCCTCGGCGCTGTACGGCTCGCTGGCGCAGGGCGCCGGGCTGTCGCTGGCCGACGGCCTGGCCACCGCGCTGCAAGGCATGCAGGGCCGCGGCCTGCTGCTGTCGATCGACGGCGGACAGACCTGGCACGAGAGCGTGGTGCTGGCCTTCGAGGCCAATGGCGTCGGGGCCCTGGCCTGGGATGCGACGCGGCAGGTGCTGGTCAAGGTGGAGGATGGCTCGGGCATCGGCCTGCCGCCGCTCAGCCTGGCGGGCCGCGATTTGCAGCTGTCGGCCACGCTGCTGACCACGCTGCCCGGCCTGCACGATGTGGCTTTGCCGCCCATCATCGTACCGGTGGCCGACCCCGGCTATGCCGGGCCCGCGAATGAGCCGGGCAAGGTGCGCGCGCCGCGCGCCAGCGACCGGCCGGTCGTTGGCGTCGATCCGGTCACGGGCATCAGCTATGCCAACTACCCGGACCAGCCGCATGATGTGTCGGGCATCCAGGGCAGCCTGCTCATCGAGGGCGGGTCGCTGGACAAGCCGGATTACGACGGCAGCCTGCATGCCGCCGTGGTCCTGCCCGGCGAGACCGATGCCGGCCTGGGCGCGCGCCGCACTGGCGCGGCGCCGGCCGAGCCGGCCAACAACCGCATCCGCCTGTTCGACGACGGCACGGTGAGCGGCCAGACCGGCATGCAGGATCAGGCCCAACAGATGAGCGGCCTGGGCCAGCTGTACACGCAGCCGCAGGCGGGCGACTTCGGCCGCATCACCGGCCTGGGCATGACGCCGGGACTGGGGTCGGCCGCGGGCAGCATCCTGCAGGCCAGCGAGGCCGGCCTGCACGCCTATGACCGGGGCATCGTCTTCCATGGCGTGCAGTCGGTGAACACCATGCTGGGCCAGGGCAATGATGTCTTCACCGTGCGCCATGCGCCGGCGGGCACCGTGACCCTGGTGCAGGGCGGGGGCGGCGACAACATGCTGGTGGCCGAGGGCGGCACCGTGGGCGGGGCTGATCGTCCGGTGCTGCTGTTCGGTTCGACCAGCCAGGATGACCGCTACTACACCGCCGCGCCCGGCCAGCGCCAGGCCGGCCAGGCCCTGCATTTCGGCCAGGCGGGCAACAATGTGCTCGATGCGCGCGGCGCGACGCAGGGCGTGATCCTCTATGGCGGGGCCGGCAATGACACGATCTACGGCGGCCTGGGCAACGACCTGATCGCCGGCGGCGGCGGCAGCAACACCATCCATGCGGGCCAGGGCAACAACATCGTGTTCGGCAATGCCGGCCTGAACATCAGCCTGGACATCCCCATGGACATGGGCAGCTCGCCGGATCTGCGCACGCTCTACGCGCTGACCCTGGTGCTCACGCCCGACCAGGCGGCCGGGCTGGCCGTGGGCGCCTCGGCCGATCGCCTGGCCGCGGGCGGCAATACCATCACGGCGGGCGACGGCAACAACATCGTGTTCGCCAACTTCGGCCGCATCGTCACGGTGGCGCCGGTCAACTATCTGCGCGACCGGGGCGACTTCATCGATCCGGCCGCGCCGGGAGGCCAGGCGCGTTACCTGGCGGGCGCCGGCCTGGTGGCCATCGAGACCATCAACCTGCCCGCCGGCGGCAACAACAGCATTACGGTGGGCAGCGGCCGCAACGTGCTCATGGGCGGCATGGGCGAGGACAGCATCCGCGCCGCGGGCGGCTTCAACCTCATCGCCGGCAACGCGGCCCAGGCCCTGTTCACCGCCGCCGGGCGCATCCTGTCCTTCTCGTCCGCCTATCCGTCGGAAGGGGGCAACAACTCGCTCTACAACAATGGCGAGGGCGTGATGATAGGCGGCGTGGGCAACGATGTGCTGGAAAGCGGCGCGGGCTCGAATGTCATGCTGGGCGACAACGGCCGCGTGGTCTTCGTCAATGACCGCTTCAGCCTGATCGAGACCCTGGATATCGCCTACGGCGGCAATGACATCCTGCTGGCCGGCACGGGCGGCAACTACATGCTGGGCGGCCGGGGCGCCGATTTCTTCCGGGGCGACCTGAGGAAAGACGTGATCGTGGGCGACTTCGCCGGCATCTACCTCGATCCGGCGAGCGGCCGCATCGTCAACCTGACGCGCTTCGGTCTGGGCGGCAACACCCCCGACCTGCTGACCCGCTCCATGGAGGACTTGTACTCCTGGCCCGGCACGCTGGGGCTGGTGGCGCATCCGGTATTCGAACCCTCGTCCTCGCCGCGCTGGCGTGTCGGGAGCCTGTTCGGCCGCGGTTTTGCGGCCGGCGACAGCATCAGCATGGCCCCGGGCCGCCCCGACATCGTCATTGACCGCCACGACGGCAGTATTTCGGACTATGCTTCGGGCGGCGCGCCGAAGGACGCCGTGTCCATGCGCAATGACTTGAGCACCCAGGACAGCGGCCAGAGCCGCGCGCCGGCCCCGCCGGATGCGCAGCCGCCGGCCGAGACGCCCGAGGCGGCTCCGCCCCAGGACGATCCCGCGCCCTCGGCCAGCGCGCCGGCCGCCGTGCCGCCGCCGGCCGCGCGCCAGGATACGCGCGCCGCCATGGCGGCGGGGGTGGGCGTGCTGGGCCTGTCGGGGGCGCTGGGCCTGGCCGGCTCGGTGGTGTTCAATTCCAAAACCAATACATGGGAGCCCAAGGCCCGCCGCAAGACCGGACTGCGCGTGAGCCGCAAGGACACGCCGATGGAGGAGGCGCAGGCCCTTAGTGAGGATGAATGATCCTATCGTTTCCGCGCAGGTCAAGCGCGCGGATCTGGCGTGGTGGTCGGCGCTGTCGGCCTCGACCGACCGCCAGGCCTTCCTGGACGCCTGGCTGGCCTTGCAGGCCGGCCAGCTCGCGGGCGTGCGCCACGGCGCCCTCATCCTCGGCGAACCGGACACCGGACCGTTCGAGACCGTGGCCGCAACGCCGCCGGGCAGCCTCGCGGGTCCGGCCTTCTACGGCCTGGTCGATGATTGTCTGCAGGGCCGGGAAGTGGCGGTGGCGCTGGATGGCGGCAGCCTGGTGGTGGCCTATCCGGTCATCCTGGGCGGCCGATTGCATGGCGTGGCCGCGTTCGAAACCGCTCCGCAGCCGCCCGAGCCGGCGGTGCAGGCCCTGCGCTGGGGCGCGGGCGTGCTGGAGGCCTGGCTGCTGCAGGAGGAGCGCGGCGACAGCGCCCAGACCATCGAACGGCTGATGTATGTGGTCAACAGCGTCGCCCGGGCCCTGAAAGAAGGCCGTTTCAAGGATGTGGCGCTGACGCTGGCGACCGACCTGGCCACCCGCCTGGGCTGCGACCGGGTGAGCATCGGTTTCCGGCAGGACGGGCGCATCAAGGTGCATGCGCTGTCGCACAGCAGCCGCCTGGTGCAGAACATGAACCTGGTGCGGGCCGTTGCCGAGGCCATGGACGAGGCCATCGACCAGAACACCACGCTCTGCCTGCCCCAGGACGAGGGCCGCACCATCCAGCTGCGCGCTCACCAGAAGCTGGCGCGCGAGTTCGGCAACCGCAATGTGCTGACCGTGCCTTTCGCGCCCGAGGGCGAGGCGCGGGGCGCGCTGTTGTTCGAGCGCCCCGACAACGAGGGGTTCGACCGCCAGAGCATCGAACTGTGCCAGAGCGTGGCGCTGCTGGCCGGGCGCGTGCTTTACCAGAGGCTGCAACGGGAAAGGCCGCTGTGGCGCAAGGGCCGCGACGCCCTGCTGCTGGAGGCCGGCCGCTTGTTCGGCGCCCGGTATATCGGCCGCAAGCTGCTGGCGCTGGCCGTGCTGGCCGTGGCGCTGTTCGGCGCGCTGGCCCACGGCCCTTACCGCGTGGGGGCGACGGCCACGGTGCAGGGCGTGGTGCAGCGCGTGGTCGCCGCGCCGTTTGACGGCTATATCGCCGACGCGGCCCATCGGGCCGGCGACGAGGTCAAGGCGGGCGAGGCGCTCGCGGCGCTCGACACCCGCGAGACTGAACTTGAATTGCTGCGCGCCGGCAATCTGGAGGTGCAATACCGCCGCCAGGCCGAAGAAGCCATGGCGCGCGGCGACAATGCGGCGGCCGCCATCGCCCAGGCCCAGGCCCGCCAGGCCATGGCCCAGATCCAGTTCTATCGCGAGCAGATCCAGCGCTCCAGCCTGCGCGCGCCATTCGACGGCATCCTGGTGAGCGGCGACCTCAGCCAGCAGCTGGGCGAGGCGGTCAAGCGCGGCCAGGAGCTTTTCAAGATTTCGCCGCTCGATGGCTACCGCCTCTGGCTGGACGTGGAAGACCGGCAGATCGACGATGTGGCCCTGGGGCAGACGGGGCGTGTCGCCCTGGCCGCGATGCCGGACCGCCAGATCCCTTTCACGGTCACGCGCATCGTGCCCCTGGCCCAGGTGCTGGAGGGCAAGACGGTCTTCCGCCTGGAAGCCAGGCTCGACGGCCAAGACCTGTCCATGCTGCGGCCCGGCATGGAGGGCATAGGGCGCATCGACATCGGCGAGCGCCGCTATGCCTGGATCTGGACCCATGGCTTCGTGGACTGGCTGCGCCTGAAGTGGTGGGCCTGGTTCGGATAGGACGCAGCACATGGCAGTCACCGCTCTCTACAGCAATTCCTGGCATCGCGTCAGCGCGCTGCGCCCGCGCCTGCGCTCGCATATCCATATCCATCGGCATACTTACCGCGGCCAGACCTGGTATGTGATGCAGGACAATAGCAACGGCGAATTCCACCGCTATACGCCCGAGGCCAATCTGCTGATCAGCCTCATGGACGGACGGCGCAGCGTGCAGCAGATCTGGGAGATCGCCTGCAGCCAGCTCGAGGACGACGCCATGCCGCAGGACGAGGTCATCCGCCTGCTGGCCCAGCTGCACCGCGCCGATGTGCTGGTCACCGACCGGGCGCCCGATGTGCGCGACCTGGTGCAGCGGCGCCGGCGCCAGCGCGCGCAGAAGATCAAGCAGTACATCGGCAACCCGAGCGCGCTGAAGCTGCCCCTGGTCGATCCCGACCGCTGGCTGAACGCCGGGCTGCCATACTACCGCTGGCTCTTTACCTGGGCGGGCGGCCTGTTGTGGCTGGCCGTGGTGCTCTACGGCGCCTCGCTGGGCGCGATGAACTGGCAGGCGCTCACGCACAATGTCTGGGACCAGGTGTTCTCGGCCGGCAATGTCCTGGCCATGGCGCTGGTGTATCCGGTGGTCAAGGCCATCCACGAGCTGGGCCATGCCTGCGCGGTCAAGGCGCGCGGCGGCGAGGTCCACGAGATCGGCGTGATGTTCCTGCTGTTGGTGCCCATCCCCTATGTGGACGCCTCGGCGGCGGCCGGCTTTGCCGACAAGCGCTGGCGCATGCTGGTGGGGGCGTCCGGCATCCTGGTCGAACTCTTTCTGGCCGCCCTGGCCATGATCGCCTGGACGCAGCTCGACCCCGGCCTGGGCCGCTCGCTGGCCTACAACGTCATCATTCTGTGCGGCGTGTCCACGCTCTTCATGAACGGCAATCCGCTGCTGCGCTACGACGGCTATTACGTGCTGGCCGATGCGATCGAGATCCCCAACCTGGCCCAGCGCGCCAATGCCTGGCTGGGCTATCTGTTCAAGCGCTATGTGCTGGGCCTGGCCGCCGTGGAGGCGCCGCGCGCCACCCGGGGCGAGCAATGGTGGTTCGCGGGCTATGCGCTGCTGTCCTTTGTCTACCGCATGTTCGTCATGTTCCTGGCCATCTTCCTGGTGGCGGGGCAGTTCTTTTTCTTCGGCGTGCTGCTGGCCTGCTGGGCCATCCTGAACACCCTCGTGATGCCCTTGTGGCGCCTGGCGCGCCATCTGTTCACCGATCCGCAGATCCAGGCGCGCCGGGGCCGCTCCTACCTGATCACCGGGCTGTGCGTGCTGGCCGCCGCCGGCCTGGTGGGCCTCTTGCCGATGCCATCCTCGACCGATACCGAAGGCGTGGTCTGGGTGCCGCCCACGGCGCAGGTGCGCGCGCCGGTGGCCGGTTTCGTGCGCGAGCGCCAGGCCGCCGACGATGCGCCGGTCGCCGCCGGCACGCCGCTGCTGCTGCTCGAAAACGACGAGCTGCAGCGGCGCAACGCCATGCTGGCCGCCCAGGCCGATGAATACCAGGCGCGCTATGTGCAGGCCTATGCCCAGAACCAGGTGCAGGCGGCCATCGCGCGCCACCAGTGGCAAAGCCTGCAGACCGAGCGGCGCGCCATCGCCGAGCAGGTGCAGTCGCAGCAGGTGCGCAGCCAGCATGCCGGGCGCTATGTCTCGGCCCAGCCCGAGGACATGACCGGGCGCTATGTCCAGCGCGGCGAACTGCTGGGCTATGTGCTGACCGCGGCCGAGACGGTGCGGGTGGTGGTGCCGCAATCCAGCCTGGAGCGCATCCACCGCTCCCTGGCCGGCCTGCGGGTGCGCCTGGTGCAGGATCCAGGCCGGGAATTCGCGGCGCGCATCGCGCGCGAAGTGCCGGCGGCCACCGATGAGCTGCCCAGCCTGGCCCTGAGTCTGCAAGGCGGCGGCAGCATAGGGGTGGACCCGCGCAAATCGCAGGAAGGGCGCGCCAAGTCGGCCGAGAATCTCTTTGTCATGGACCTGCTGCTGCCCGAGGACGCGCCGCGCGCCTATCTGGGCGCGCGCGTCTATGTGAAGTTTTCCCATGAGCCCCGGCCGCTGGCCTTGCAGGCCTATGATGCCGTGCGCCAGATGGTGCTGCGCCAGCTGAAGCTCTGACATGGACAGCTTCGCCGCCCTCGCGCCCGATCCGCTCTATCCCGAAAAAGAGAGCGAGCGGCCCGACAACAAGCTGGAGGCCTGGGGCACGGGCATGCTGCGCTGGCTGTCGCGCAAGCGGCGCCAGCCGCTGTGGCTGACCCGCCGCATCCTGCCGCGGGTGCATCGCGAGGCCGCGCGGCTGGCGGACCTGGACCTGGCCGGCGTGCGCGCGCGGGCCGACGAGGTCGCTTTCGACCTGCGCTGCCATGGCATCACCACGGCCGGCGCGGCGCGCGCCTTCGCGCTGGTGCGCCAGGCCGGCAAGCTGGCGCTGGGCAAGGCGCATTTCGACGTGCAGCTGCTGGGCGGCTGGGCCATGCTGCAGGGCATGGTGGCGGAAATGAATACCGGCGAAGGCAAGACGCTGACGGCGACCTTGCCCGCGGCCACGGCGGCGCTGGCCGGCCTGCCCGTGCATGTCATCACCACCAATGATTATCTGGTCGAGCGCGATGCCCAGATCATGGCGCCGCTCTATGAGGCGCTGGGCCTGAGCGTGGCCTGGGTCAGCATGGAAATGACCCCGCAGGCCCGGCGCGAGGCCTATAAGGCCGATATTGTCTATTGCTCCAACAAGACCCTGGTCTTCGATTATCTGCGCGACCTCATCGTGCTGGACGATGACCGCGACGAAGACCGTCTGCGCCTGGAGCGTCTGCGCGGCGAGGGCGGGCGCCTGCAGCAGCTCTTTCTGCGCGGACTGTGCTTTGCCATCGTCGACGAGGCCGACAGCGTGCTGGTCGACGAGGCGCGCACGCCGCTCATCATCTCCGGCGTGCAGGAAGAGGACGGCGGCGCGGTGACCGCACAGGCCATGGCGCTGGCCGGCGCCATGCAGGCCTTGCATTACCGCATCCAGCCCGCGGAGCGGCGCGCCGTGCTCACCGAGTCCGGACGCGAGCATCTGCGCCAGGCCTGCGCGGCCTTGCCCGCGCCGTGGAGCATTCCCTTCCGGCGCGAAGAGCTCATCCTCAGCGCGCTGACCGTGCTGCATCTGTACAAGCTGGACGAGCAATACATCGTGCGCGACGGCAAGGTCATGGTGGTGGATGAATTCACCGGACGGGTGATGCCGGACCGCTCCTGGGGCCAGGGCGTGCACCAGATGCTCGAACACAAGGAGGGGCTGGAACTCAGCGATCCGCGCGCCACCTTGAAAAGCATCAGCTATCAGCGCTTTTTCAAGCACTACCTGCTGCTGGCGGGGATGACGGGCACGGCGGCCGAGATCCGCGCGGAGCTCGGCCGCGTCTACAACCTGCCGGTGGTCCGCATTCCCACGCACCGCAAGTCGCGCCGGCTGCATGCGCCGGACAGCGTGCATGCAAGCATGGCGGACAAGTGGGCGGCCGTGCGCGAGCGCTGCCGCGAATTGCACGCGCGCGGCGTGCCGGTGCTGATCGGCACGCGCTCGGTGGCGGCTTCCGAGGCCGCGGCGAGGGTGCTGGCCGAGGCGCAACTGCCCGCCGTCGTGCTCAATGCCAAGCAGGATGCCGACGAGGCCGCGCTCATCGCGCGCGCCGGCGAAATCGGCAGCATCATGATCGCCACCAATATGGCGGGCCGCGGCACGGACATTCCGCTGTCGCAGGCCGCGCGCGAGGCGGGCGGCCTGCATGTCATCCTGACCGAGCGGCATGAGTCGGCCCGCATCGACCGCCAGCTGGAGGGCCGCAGCGGCCGCCAGGGCGATCCCGGCCATGCCGAGGCCATCCTCTCGCTGGAAGACGCCGTGCTCGACAGCGTCAAGGACAGCCTGTGGGCGCGGCCGGTGGGCGCGCTCCTGGCCGCCCAGGGCCCGGGCTGGCGGCGCATCGCCGTCCATTGGCTGCGCCATGCCCAGGCGCGCACCGAAAGCAAGCTGGCCCGCGAGCGACGCCAAATGGTGGCCGCGGACGAAGAACTCGAAAATTCCCTGTCATTTTCCGGGCAGGGCGACTGAGACCCATCATGAAGATTTCCACGCTCGTCCTTTCCGCCTGTCTGGCTTCCCTGGCATCCGCCGCCCTGGCCCAGGGCCTGCCGCCGGACGCCACGCTGCCGCCGCTGACCGGGGCGGCGCCCCAGGACAGCCTGGGCCATCCCATGGCCTGCTTGATCGAGCCCTTCCAGGTGTCGGAACTGGGCAGCCCTTCGGCCGGCGTGCTTGAACGGGTGCTGGTGCAGCGCGGCGATTCGGTCAAGAAAGGCCAGGTCGTGGCGGAGTTGAACACCCATGTCGACGAGGCCACGCTGGGCCTGCGCCGCGCCGAGGCGGCCTATCTGAGCCGCGTCGTGGACCGCAATGCCGATCTCTACAAGCGCAAGCTGCTGCCGGCCGGCGACTACGACGAGATGAGTTCGCGCAGCCGCCAGGCGCAATTGCAGGTAGCCCTGCAGCAGGCCATCCTGGCCGAACGCAGCATCAAAAGCCCTTTTGACGGCGTGGTGGCCGAGCGCTACGCCGGCCCGGGCGACCGCGTCAACGACAACAAGATCGTCAAGCTGGCGCAGATCGATCCGCTGGTGGTCAAGGTGGTGGTGCCCGAGGGCCTGTACGGACAGATCAAGCACGAGGCCGAAGCCCAG
Source organism: Bordetella pseudohinzii (assembly GCF_000657795.2). Lineage (GTDB taxonomy): Bacteria > Pseudomonadota > Gammaproteobacteria > Burkholderiales > Burkholderiaceae_B > Bordetella > Bordetella pseudohinzii. Next base: position 219,747 of record NZ_JHEP02000001.1, on the reverse strand, counting down.
GTCAACGTCAATCCGGCCATCAGCGGGCAGGCGCTCAAGGCCAAGGTCTGGCGCATCGACCGGGTGATGGACGCGGCCAGCGGCACCTTCACGGTGCTGCTCACCATTCCCAACAAGGATCACGTCATCCCGGCCGGGATACGCTGCTCGATCCGTTTCTGAGGGCAGGGCGGCCGCCCGCCGCCGGGGCCGCTCAGCCGGGAGCCTGCACGCCGTGCAGAAACATGTCCACGAAGCGGTCCATGATCTCGCGGGCGCTCTTGCCGCCGCCGGGGCGGTACCAGCGCGACAGCTGGTTCAGCGATGAGAGCAGGAACTTGCTGGCCAGGCTGATGTCGGTGTCGGCCCGGAATTGCCCGCCGCGCACACCGTCGCGCAGGACGTCCTTGAGCAAGGTTTCGTAGGCATCCCGCCAGGTGAGGACCAGGGCGCGGTGTTCGGGGCTTTCCGCCGTCCAGAACAACTGCGAGCCCGACATCCAGCTGTCGTGGTGCTGCTCGTAGTAATCGACCGAGGCGCGCATGAAGGCATAGAGCCGTTCGCGCGGGTCCTCTCCCGCGGCTTGCATGCCGGCCCGCACCTCATTGAACAAATGCTCCATGCCGGCCGCGATCAGGCTGCGGTAGAGCGTGTCTTTGTCCGGGAAGTGATGATAGAGGGCGGCTTTGGAGACCCCGACCTCGGCGGCAATCATGTTCAAGGACGTGCCGCGGTAGCCGTGGCGGGCGATCAGGCGCCGCGCGGCATGGATGATCTGGTCGTAGCGTCCTGGGTCGCGCGCGGTCATAAAGGGCCCTGTAGAAGAAGACGGGGTGATGATAAGGGAATCCACCGGGATTGAATTTCCCTGGCATTCAGGTCTATCCTTGGAACCAACCGACCGGTCGGTAAGTTCCAAGCATAAGGAAAAAACCGGGAGGCCGGACAAGTTTTGCGGCGACAAAACCCCGATATAGGTGGAGACAAGCATGCGCAGCGGACTTTTGATCCCGCTGGCGCTGGCGGCGGCCGCGCAGTTCGCGGCGCCGGCCGGGGCCGCGGACGGCAGCTTTCCCGATCACGCCTTGCGGCTCATCGTGCCTTTCGCGCCCGGCGGCGGCGCCGACGCCAATGCGCGCCGCATCGCCGAGCCCTGGGGCAAGGCGCTGGGCCAGCCGGTCGTGGTGGAGAACCGGCCTGGCGGCGGCGGCACCTTGGGCGCTGGCCATGTGGCGCAATCGCCGGCCGATGGCTACACCTTGCTGTACACCACGCCGGGCCAGCAGATGACCGCGCCCTTTCTGTTCAAGCACTTGAGCTATGACCCCTCGCGCGATCTCGTGCCGGTAGGGCGGGTGAGCGAGGGCGCCAATGTGCTGGTGGTGAGCAATAGCTTGCCGGTGCGCAGCGTGGCCGAGCTGATCGCCTATGCCAAGGCCCATCCCGGCAAGCTGGGCTTTGCCAGCTCCGGCGTCGCCTCGACCAGCCATCTGGCCGGCGAACTCTTCCGGCAGGCCGCGGGCGTGGATATTTTCCATGTGCCCTATCGCGGCACGGGGCCGGCGCAGAACGACCTGATCGGCGGGCAGGTGCCCATGACCATAGACACGCTGTCGGTCTATCTGCCGCTGATCCAGGCCGGCAAGGTCCGCGCCCTGGGCGTCTCTTCGCTGGCGCGCAATGAGGCCGCGCCGCAGGTGCCGGCCATCGCCGAGACCTTGCCCGGTTTCGAGGCGGTGCCGGTCAACTACATCACCGCCCCGGCGGGCACGCCGCCGGCCATCATCGAAAGACTCAATACCAGCTTGAACAGCGTGCTGCGCGATCCGGCGGTCAAGGCGGGTTTCGCGCAAGGCACGTCGCTGGCGGGCGGCTCGCCCGCCGACATGGGCCGCCTGGTCGAGAGCGAACAACAGAAATGGCGCGCGCTCATCGAACGCGCCGGCATAAAAGCCGAATAAGGAGAGGAGACAAAATGATGAAACGGTTTCTGGCCGCCTGCGCGCTGGCCATGTGCGGGCTGGGCAGCGCCCAGGCTTTTCCCGACCACGCGGTGACCATCGTGGTGCCTTATGCGCCGGGCGGGGTGACGGATCTCTATGGGCGCGCCATCGGCGAGTTCCTGGGCCGGCGCTGGAAGGTGCCGGTCATCGTCAAGAACGAGGGCGGGGCGGCGACCATGCTCGGCACGCAGAGCGTGGCGCGCGCCGAGCCGGACGGGCATACCTTGCTGCTCACCAGCTATGCCTATACCTCGAATCCCGTGCTGCGCAAGGATATGAACTATGGCAAGGACGCCCTGCGGCCGGTGATGCTGCTGGGCAACAGCCGCAATCTGCTGGTGGTGCCGGCCAAGGGCGAGCTGCATACGCTGGATGACGTGCTGGCCAAGGCGCGCAAGTCGCCGGGCAATCTGCGCCTGGCCTCTTCGGGCATGGCTTCCAGCCCGCATATCGCCGCCGAACTATGGGCCAAGGCCGAGGGCGTGCAGATCACGCACGTGCCCTACCGGGGCACCGGCCCGGCCATGAACGATGTGTTGGGCGGCATGGTCGACGGCATCTTCGACGGGCCGTCGTCCATGGTCAACGTCCAGGCCGGGCGCCTGCGCGCCATCGCCATCGCCAGCGAGAAACGCCACCCGGGCGCGCCCGGCGTGCCGACCTTCCGCGAGCTGGGCGTGGACCTGGTGTTCGGCAGCTGGTTTGGTTTCTTCGTGCCCAAGGGCACGCCCGACGCGGTGCTGAGGCAGATCAATGCGGATCTGCGGGCCGCTGTCGCGGACCCCGCCACGCGGGCGGCCATCGACAGGACCTCGCTGCTTGTCGAGGGCGGCACGCCCGAGGCCTTTGCCCGTTTCCTGGATTATGAATCGGCCCGCCTGAAGGCGCTGGTCGATAGCGGCGTGGACCTGCAGTGATCTTTCCCATGGAGCGCATCATGAATCTCGAGTGCCTGAAAATCGAGCGCGACGGCCATGTCGCCATCGTCTATCTCGACCGTCCGCCGGTCAATGCCCAGAACGCGCAGATGCGCGCCGAAATCATCGACGTCTTCGACAGCTTCAATGATGACGCCGATGTGCGCTGCGTGATCCTGACCAGCAAGGCCAAGGTGTTTTCGGCCGGCGCCGACGTCTCCGAACGGCCGGCCATCAAGCAGCGCGGCCCGGGCGCCTATTGGCGCCACAACCGCCTGGTCCGCGAGTCGGCCCTGGCGATCAGCGAGTGCGGCAAGCCCGTCATCGCCGCGGTCAATGGCCCGGCCCTGGGCGCCGGTTTCGGTCTCATGGCCGCCTGCGATATCTGGGTGGCGTCCAACAATGCCTATGTGTCCATGCCCGAGATCAACGTCGGCCTGGCCGGCGGCACCGCGCTGCTGCAGCGCATCTTCGGCCAGTCGCGGGCGCGGCGCATGTTCTTCACCGGCATGAAGGTGTCCGCCGATGAGCTCTATCGCCTGGGCCTGATCGAGGCCAGCCTGCCGCCCGAGGAGCTGATGCCCTATGCGCTGGCCCTGGGCCAGGAGATCGCCGGCAAGGCGCCGATCGCGCTGCGCTATGCCAAGCAGGCCGCCCAGGTGACCGTGGCGATGCCGCCGCGCGAGGGCTATCGCTTCGAGCAGAACATCACGGTGGCGTTGTCGGACACCGAGGATGCGCGCGAGGCCCAGCAGGCCTTCCTGGAGAAACGTCAACCCGTCTACAAGGGACGCTGACATGGCCTTGGAGATCGATGCCCGCCTGCTGGCCCTGCCCACGGGCGGCTATGCCGAAAGCGAGGCGGATGCGGCGTTCCGCGCCGAGCTGCGCGCCTTCGCCCGCGAACAATGTCCCGCCGAGATCCGCCGTCATGTGGCCGCGGGCGAGAAGATCACGCGCGCGGTCTACAGCCGCTGGCAGCGCCTCTTGCATGCGCAAGGCTGGGCCGCGCCAGGCTGGCCGCGCGAACAGGGCGGCACGGGCTGGACCCTGCGCCAGCGCATGATTTTCGAAGAAGTCATGGCCGACGAGGATTGTCCGCCGCTCTACCACCATGGGCTGGGCCATATCGGGCCGGTCATCATGCGCTTCGGCACGCCGGCGCAGAAAGCGGAGTTCCTGCCGCGCATCGTCGACGCCAGCGACTGGTGGTGCCAGGGCTATTCGGAGCCCGGCGCCGGTTCCGACCTCGCTTCGCTGCGCACCCGCGCCGAGCGCGACGGCGACGACTATGTCATCAACGGCCAGAAGATATGGACCTCGCATGCGCATGAGGCCGACCGCATCTATCTGCTGGCGCGCACCTCGAACCAAGGTCGCAAGCAGGAGGGCATATCGCTTTTCCTCATCGATATGGACAGCCCGGGCATCAGTCACCGGCCCATACACACCATCGACGGCTGGCATCATGTCAACGAGGTCTTTCTGGAGAATGTGCGCGTGCCGGCCGCGAGACTGCTGGGGCCGGAGGGCGAGGGCTGGACCTGCGCCAAGTATCTCCTGGAGCGGGAGCGCCTGCCGCCGGCCAGCGTGGCCCAGCTGATGCGGCAGTGGCGGGGCCTGGCGCGCCTGCTGACGCAGCACAGGGATGCGGCGCGCGACTATGGCGGGCTGGACAATGAGCTGCTGTCGCTGGCCGCGCGCATCAAGAGCGCGCGCGAAATGCTGGCTTCGGCCATCGACGCGATGATGCGCCAGGAGCCGCTGGGCGCGCGTCCTTCGGCCTTGAAGCTGGCGTGCAGCAGCATTGCGCAGGACATCTCCCGCATCGCCCTGATGGTGCACGGCCCCGTGGGCGCGGCGCGCTTCCTGGACGAGGCGCGACAGGCGGGCGCCGAAGGATTGGCCGTGCAGAACTACCTCTTCGCACGGTCCAAGACCATCGCCGGCGGGACGACCGAGGTCCAGCTCAATGTCATCGCGCGCGCGCTTTTCGGAGTCTGAAGCATGTCTTTCCAACCCAAATTGCTGTTTCCCGGCCTGCTGTCGGAAAGCGCTTCGCGCCTGGCCCAGAGCGAGGCCCGTCCGCCCGTGGCGCGCATCCGCGAGCTCGGCTGGAATGCCGTGCTGGTGGCCGAAGAACAGGGCGGCGCCGGCGGCGGGTTCGCCGACCTGGCCGCGATCGTCGAGGGCCTGGCGGGACAGGGCGTCAATTTGCCTGTCATCAGCCGCTGCGGCGTGGCGCCGGCCCTGTTGGGCAGACTGGCTGGCGAGGCGGACCGGCTCTTGCGGGACCTGGCCAGCGGCGCGGCCGTGATCGAACTGGGCAGCCGCCTGGACCACGATGCCTTGCATGGCGAGCCCGACGGCCAGGACTGGCTGCTGTCGGGCAGCACGGCGGCCATGTCGCTGGATGAGGATTGCAGCCATGTGCTGCTCGCCGCGCGCACCGCCCAGGGGCCTTTGCTGGCCTGGGCGGCGGCGCAGCGTCTGCGCGATTGCGCGCGGCCCTGCCGCTCCATGGACGAGCGGCCGCTGCAGGTCTGCCAACTGAGACGCTTTGCCGTCGATGGCGTGCTCGCGCTTGGCGCGCCGGCGGCCGCCGCCAAGGAGGCCGGCTGGCGTGTGGAGGTGGCGGCAAGCGCGGCCGATACGGTTGCCGCCATGGGCGCGGCCCTGGCTCAGACCATCGCCTATCTGGCGCAGCGCGAACAATTCGGCCAGGCGCTGGCCGGCTTCCAGGCGCTGCGCCATGAAGTGGCCCGCCTGTACATCCGCTATGAAACGGCGGCCGGCCTTCTGCAGGCCACGCTGCGCTCGCTCGACGCCGCGCCGGGCGACAACGCGGCCTTCGATCTGCTGGGCCTGTGCGTGGGCGAGCAGGCGCTGCCCTTTGCGGAGACGGTGATCCAGCTGCACGGCGGCATGGGCATGACGCGCGAGATGCCGGCCGCCCGCCTGGCCACGCGCCTGATCGCCAACAGCCTGCTCCATACCGACCCGCTGCGCCATCGGCGCAGCCTGCATGCGCTTTTGACCGGGAGTCCTGCATGAGCCGCCATCCTCTGTGGCCTTTCTTCGATCCGGCGTCGGTGGCCATCATCGGCGCCTCGACGGATCCCGACAAGCTGGGGGGACGCCCCATCCGCTTTCTGCGCGAGGCCGGCTACGCCGGCCGCATCTATCCCATCAATCCCAAGGTGGGCGAGGTGCAGGGGCTGACAGCCTATGCGGCGCTGGCCGATGTGCCCGGTCCGGTGGACCATGCCCTCATCATCGTGCCCGCGGCGGCGGCGGTCGCGGCCTTGCGCGACTGCATCGCCAAAGGCGTGCGCCATGTGCAGGTGCTGAGCTCCGGCTTTGCCGAAGAGGATGAGGCCGGCCGCGAGCGGCAGGCCGCCTTGCTGGCCCTGGCGCGCGAGCATGGCGTGCGCCTGCTGGGCCCCAATTGCCTGGGTATCGTGAGCGTGCGCAATCATTTCCACGCCACCTTCTCGACCGCGCTGGAAGCCTTGTCGCCCCAGCCCGGCGGCATCAGCTTCGCCACGCAGAGCGGCGCCTTTGGCTCCTGCGCCTATGCGCAGGCCATCCAGCGCGGCCTGGGCATCGCGCGCATCGTCGCCACCGGAAACGAGGCCGATGTGGACGTGGCCCAGGCCATCGACTTTCTGGCCGAGGATGAGCAGACCCGCGTGATCTGCGCGGCCATCGAAGGCTGCCGCGATGGCGATGTCCTGCGCGGCGCCTTGCGCAAGGCCGCGGCCGCCGGCAAGCCCGTCATTCTCATGAAGGTCGGCGCCTCCTCGCGCGGCCAGCTGGCCGCGGCCACGCACACCGGCGCTATCGCCGGCGACGACCGGGTGTTCGACACCGTGGTGCGCGAGTGCGGCGCCTGGCGAGCGGCGACCATAGAGCAGATGCTTGATATCGCGTATCTGTGCACGCAGTTCTCCATGCCCGCCAACGCGCAGGCCGGCGTGCTTACGGTCTCCGGCGGGATAGGCGTGCTGATGGCCGACGACGCCGAGCGCCATGGCGTCGAGATCCCGCCGATACCGGGGCCGCTGGCGGCGAGCCTGCGCGCCCAGGTGCCCTTTGCCATCGGCGACAATCCGCTCGATACCACGGCCCAGATCGGCGCGGTCAAGGACGGCATCGCCGGCTTGGCCGGCCTGCTGTTGCGCGGCACGGCCTGGTCCACGCTTTGTCTGTATCTGGCGCAGATCCCCTGCGACGAGCGCCGGTTCGGGCCTATTCTGGCCTCGCTGGCGGCCTTGCGGCGCGAGCATCCCGACCGCCTGATCGTGCTGGTGGGTCCGCATAGCGCGCCGGTGCGCGAGCAGGTGGAGGCCGCGGGGCTGGCCATCTTCGCCGACCCCGGACGGGCCATGGCGGCCGTGGGCGCGCTATGCGCCCTGGCCGGGCGCTGGCGCGCGCCGCGCGGCCGGACACCCTCGGCGCGGCCGCCCGCGCTGCCCCTGCCGCAGGCCCGCTTCGATGAGCTGCAGGCCAAGCAGGCGCTGGCCCATTACGGCCTGCCCATCCTGCCCGAGCGCCTCTGCGCCACGCCCGCCGAGGCGGCGGCCGCGGCCCGCGAGATGGGTTTCCCGGTGGCGGCCAAGATTGTTTCGCCCGATATTGCGCACAAGACCGAGATCGGCGGCGTGATGCTCAACCTGGCCGATGCGCCGGCCGTCGAGCATGCCCATGAGACCCTGCTGGCGCGGGCCCGGCGGCATGCGCCCGAGGCGCGGATCAGCGGCGTGCTGGTCGCGCCCATGAGCCGGCCGGGCACGGAGACCATCCTGGGGGTGCATATCGATCCGCTGTTCGGCCCCATGGTGATGTTCGGCCTGGGGGGCGTGGCGGTCGAGCTTTTCCAGGACGTGGCTTTCGCCAGCGCGCCGCTCGATGACGCCGGCGCCGAGGCGCTCATCGACTCGGTGCGCGCCTCGCGCCTGCTCAAGGGGTGGCGCGGCCAGCCGGCGCTGGATACCGCGGTCTTGCGCCAGGCCTTGATCGGGCTGTCCTATCTGGCCGTGGATTGGCGCGCGGCCCTGCAGGGCATCGACGTCAATCCCTTCGTGATACGGCCCGACGGGGCGGTCTGCCTGGATGCGCTCATCACGCTGAACGAGGCGGCGGCTTGAGCACGCCGCGCCCGGGCGCCGGCGCCGCCGGCTGGCCCATCTCGGCGAAATAGCGCGCCGGCGGCTTGCCCAGGGCTTTCTTGAACATGGTGATGAAGGCCGTGACCGAGTCATAGCCCAGGGCGCCGGCGACCTGCTGCACGTTGCGGCCGGCGGCCAGCAGGCGCAGCGCTTCGATGAGATGGATCTGCTGGCGCCAGCGGCCGAAGCTCAAGCCGGTTTCGGCCTGGATGAGGCGGGCCAGGGAGCGTTCGCTCATGGCGACCCAGGCCGCCCATTCGGCCAGCGTGCGCCGGTCGGCGGGATGCTCGGCCAGGCGCTTGGCGATCCTGCGCACGCGCGGTTCTTGAGAGACCGGCAGGTGCAGGGTGGCCAGGGGCATGCGCGCCAGTTCTTCCAGCAGGACGGCGGCCTTGCGGTGGCTGGGGCTGTCGGGGGGATAGTCGGCAGGCTGGGCGGCCATGTCGAGGATGAGCTCGCGCACCAGCGGCGTGATGCCCAGGGTGCAGCAGTGGGCGGGCAGGACCGCCGCGCCGGGCTGTACGAAGAGATAGGCCAGGCGCGCATTGGCCGTGGCGCGGATGCTGTGCGGCAGCATGCCCGGCACCCAGACGGCGCAATGCGGCGGCACCATCCACAGGGCATCGGCCACTTCGCAGATGACCGCGCCGTTCAGGGCCAGCACCAGCTGGCCCTGGCGGTGCCGGTGCACCGGCATCTCGCGCTTGATGTCGGAGACCTCGACCCGCATGCCAACGGCAGGGCCGCGCACGGTGTCCATATCGACATCGCGCAGGGGGTGGGCCAGGCCGGCCGTGCGCACCGGGAACAGAAGCATGGTTGGCAGGATTCAGCGATTTATTGTCGTTATAGCTTAATCCAGAATCGCCCGGGCCGCGCTAGGCTGTGGTTTTTTGTGAGCGTGTTATGTCGAATCGATCACGCAGCCTGTGGCTGCTGGCCGGGCTGCTGCTGGTGGCAGCCAATCTGCGCGCGCCGGTCACGGCCGTGGCGCCCGTGCTGTCGCTGCTGCAAGGCGAATTCAAGCTGTCCGCGGCGCAAGCCGGGCTGTTGACCACCTTGCCCCTGCTGGCTTTCGGGGCGGTCTCGCCCTTTGCCGGCGCCATCGCGCGCGCCCACGGCCTGGAGCGCACGGTGCTGGCGGCGCTGGCCGTGATCGCGGCCGGGATCCTGCTGCGCTCGGCGGGCCCCATGCTCGCGCTCTATGCGGGCACGCTGCTGGCCGGCGTGGGCATCGCCCTGGGCAATGTGCTGCTGCCCAGCCTCATCAAGCGCGACTTTCCGGCCAAGGTCGCGGCCGTGACGTCGGCCTGCGCCTTGGCCATGGGCGGCGCGGCGGCGCTGGCCTCGGCCAGCGCCGTCCCGCTGGCCGGGCGCTGGGGCTGGCCGCCGGCCCTGGGCGTGCTGCTGCTCCTGCCGCTGGCGGCCATGCTGGCCTGGTGGGCGCAGCTGGCCGCGCCCGCCATCCCGCCGCGGGCCGCCGCCGGGCCGGGCGCGCCCGTCTGGCGCAGCCCCTTGGCCTGGCAGCTCACGCTTTTCATGGGTTTGAATTCCACGCTCTACTACGCCACGGTGGCCTGGCTGCCGGCCATCCTGGCCGAGGCCGGTTTTTCGCCGCAGGCGGCCGGTTCCGTGCATGGCCTGATGCAGCTGGCCTGCGCTTTGCCCGGGCTGGTGCTCGCGCCGCTGGTCGCCCGCTTCAAGGACCAGAAGGCCTTGGCGGCCGGCAGCGGGCTGCTGATGGGGCTGGCCTTGCTGGGCCTGGCGCGCTGGCCCGCGCTCGCGCCGCTGTGGGCCTGCTGCCTGGGCGCGGGTTCGGGCGCCGGGCTCATCCTGGCCTTGATGTTCATGGGCCTGCGCGCGGCCGATCCGCGCACCGCGGCCGCGCTGTCCGGCATGGCCCAGTGCCTGGGCTATCTGCTGGCCGCCAGCGGCCCTTGGCTGGCGGGCAAGGCCTATGCCTGGTCGCAGGGCTGGGACCGGCCGCTGGCCATCGGCGTGGCGCTCTGCCTGGCCATGGCGGGCTTTGGCGCGCTGGCCGGCCGCGCGCGGCTGCTGGGCACGCCGCCCGCTATCGCCGCGCAACGATGAGCCGCCTCGGCTCTGGCCTCAGTCCCATTCGGGCGCCAGCCCTTCGGGATCGACTTCGCGCCCATTGCGCTCCAGCGTGGCGATGCGCGCCATGTCCTCGTCGTCCAGGCGCAATTGGCGGGCCAGCAGATTGCTGGCGAGGTTTTCGCGCTTGGTGGACGAGGGGATGACGCTATAGCCCTGCCGCAGGGCCCAGGCCAGGGCCACCTGGGCCGGCGTGGCCTGGCGGGCTTGCGCGATGGCGCCGATGACCGGGTCCTTGAGCACCTTGCCATAGGCCAGGGTCATGTAGGAGGTCAGGCCGATGCCCTGGGCCCGCAGATAGGCCGCGAGCTTGTGGTTTTGCAGATAGGGGCTGAGCTCGACCTGGTTGGTGGCGATGGCCTCGCGGCCGACGGCGGCGATGGCTTCGCCGGTCAGGGCGATATTGAAGTTGGAGATGCCGATATGGCGCGTCAGGCCCTGTTCGCGGGCCTCGGCCAGGGCGCTCATATAGGCCGCCAGCGGCACGCCCTTGCCCGGAGCGGGCCAATGGATCAGCGTCAGGTCCACGCGGTCGGTGCGCAGCCGGGACAGGCTGTCGCGCAGGCTGGGGATCAGCTTGTCGTGGGCGTAGTTGTCGACCCAGATCTTGGTGGTGAGAAAGAGATCGTCGCGGTCCACGCCGGATTCGGCGATGGCCTGGCCGATTTCGGCCTCGTTTCCGTAGATCTGCGCGGTGTCGATGGCGCGATAGCCCAGCTCCAGGCCAGTGCGCACGGCGTCGATGACGGTCTGGCCTTGCAGGCGGAAGGTGCCCAGGCCGAAGGAAGGAACAATGCTCATGATGAGAGGTGTCGCGTAAGAGATTGAAAAAAGCATCAGCAGGTCTGGGCGCCCAGGGCGCGGCGCGAACGCCGCAGCTGCGACAGCACCAGCAGCAGGCCGGCCGCGGCGATCAGCGCGCCGGCGATCGGCACGGCCGCATAGCCCAGGCCGGCCGAGATGGCGCCGCCGCCGGCCGCCGCGCCCAGCGCATTGCCCAGATTGAAGGCGCCCACATTGACCGAGGAGGCCAGGCCGGGGGCGTCGGCGGCGGCGCGCATCACGCGCATTTGCAGCGGCGGCACCACGGCGAAGGTGGCGATGCCCCAGATGAGCAAGGCGATGGCCGCGCCGGCATGCGTGGCCGCCAGCCAGGGGAAGGCCAGCATCACCGCGATCAATAGCGTCAGAAAGCCGATCAGGCTGCCGTCCAGGGAGCGGTCGGCCAGCCGGCCGCCGGCGATATTGCCCAGCGAGAAGCCCACGCCGATCAGGACCAGCATGCCAGTGATGAAGGCGGGCGAAGCGCCGGTCAGCGCCGACAGGGTGGGCGAGATATAGGTGTAGAGCGTGAACATGGCGCCCGCGCCCAGCACGGTGGTCGCCAGGGCGGCCAGCACGGCCGGGCGGGTCAGCACCGACAGTTCGGCGCGGACATTGGGGCGGCTGCCGGCCTGTCCGGCCGGCAGCGCGAAGCGCAGACCCAGCATGGCGATCAGGCCCAGGCCGGCCGTGGCCGCGAAGGACAGCCGCCAGCCCAGCGCCTGACCCAGCCAGGTGGCCGCGGGCACTCCGCCGATGTTGGCGATGGTCAGGCCCATGAACATGGCCGCCACGGCGCTGGCCTGCCGGTGGCGCGGCACCAGGCTGGCCGCCACCAGCGAGCCCAGGCCGAAGAAGGCGCCGTGGTTCAGGCTGGTGACCAGGCGGGCCAGCAGCAGCGTGGTGTAGCCGGGCGCCATGGCCGAGAGCAGATTGCCCAGCGTGAAAATGCCCATCAGCACGATGAGGGCCTTGCGGCGCGACCAGCGCGCCAGCGCCAGGGTCATGAGGGGTGCGCCCACCATCACGCCGATGGCGTAGGCGCTGACCAGCATGCCGGCCGTGGGGATGGAGACGCCGACGCCGTCGGCGATGACCGGCAGCAGCCCCATGGGGCCGAATTCCGTGGTGCCGATGCCAAAGGCGCCGACCGCCAGGGCCAGCAGGGGCAGGGTGGCCTTGGCGCCGGAGGGCTCGGCGGTGGAGGAGGGGTTCATGGACAAACTTCCTGGATGAAAGACGATGGCGGAAGTCTGCGCCCTTTACTTTTGCAGAAAAACCCGTTTATAAGCGAAATACTTTTGATAAAAAATCAAAAATGAAGATTACGCTCGAAGAACTCCAGGCTTTTCTGGCCGTGGTCGACAGCGGGTCGCTCACGGCGGCGGCCCAGCAATTGGGCCAGACCGTCTCGGCCGCCAGCCGCGCCCTGGGCCGCCTGGAAGAAAAACTGCAGACCACGCTCATGCGCCGGACCACGCGCCGCATCGAACTCACCGAAGAAGGGCGGGCCTTCCTGGTCCAGGCGCGCGCCATCGTCGAGGCGGTCGAGGGCGCCGAAGAGGCCATGGCGGTGCGGCGCGGCCAGCCCTCGGGACGGCTGCGGGTCGACGCCGCCACGCCCTTTATGCTGCATGTCATCGTGCCGCTGATCCAGGGCTATCGCGAACGCTATCCCCAGGTCGAGCTGGAACTCAACAGCAGCGAACGCTTCATCGATCTGCTGGAGCGGCGCACCGACGTGGCCATCCGCATCGGCCACCTGAAGGACTCCACGCTGCACAGCCGGTCCATCGGCAGCAGCCGGCTGCGCATCCTGGCCAGCCCCGCCTATCTGGCCCGCCACGGCACCCCGCGCCATCCTTCGGAGCTGTCGAGCGGCCACAGCCTGCTGGGTTTTAACCAGCCCGAGTCGCTCAATTATTGGCCCTTGCGCGACGAAGCGGGCGAGCGCCGCTACATCACGCCCACGATCTGGGCCTCCAATGGCGAAACCCTGCGCCAGCTGGCCTTGCAAGACATGGGCATCGTCTGCCTGTCCGACTTCATGACGGGCGAGGACCGCGCCAGCGGCCGTCTCAAGCAGATCCTGGCGCGCCACACCATCGACGAGCGCCAGCCGGTCAACGCGGTCTACTACCGCAATACGGCGATCTCGGCGCGCATCGCGTCCTTTGTCGATTATCTGGCCGAGGCGGTGCGCGAGACCGCCGCGCCGGCCGCCGGCGGCCAGGGCGGGCCTTCGACGCGGCGGTAAACCAGGCGAAACGGGCGCGGCGCCCTCGGCGGCGCCGCGGTGGCGCTTGTTGATATGACGATCATCATATTAATATGATGATCGTCATATCAAGCCGCCATGGCGAGGAGTCGAGATGTCCACCGCTGTTATCGCGGGCTTTGCCCGCACCCCTTTCGCTTTCGCCCGCAAGGGCGTGCTGGCGCAGACCCGCCCGGATGACCTGGCCGCCGTGGTGCTGCGCTCCTTGACGCGCGGCCTGGATCCGGCGCTGATCGACGATGTGTTCATGGGTTGCGCCTATCCGGAGGCCGAGCAGGGCAACAACATCGCGCGCATCGCCGCCTTGCTGGCGGGGTTTCCGGTCAGCGTGCCAGGCATGACCATGAACCGCTTCTGCGGCTCGTCCATGTCGGCCGTGCATATGGCGGCCGGCCAGATCGCCATGGGCGCGGGCGAGGCCTTCATCGCCGCCGGCGTGGAGAGCATGAGCATGGTGCCGCAGGGCGGCCTGAATTTTTCGCCCAATCCGCGTTTCGTCTCGCCCGACCATCCCGATGCGCCCATCGGCATCGAGGCCTATATCCCGATGGGGCGCACGGCCGAAAACGTCGCGGCGCGCCATGGCGTCTCGCGCGCCGACCAGGAGCGCTTTGCCTTCGACTCGCAGATGAAGGCCGCGCGCGCCCAGGCGCAGGGCCGCCTGGCCGGCGAGCTGGCGCCGGTCGCCACACCCGACGGGCAGCATGTGGTGGCCGACCAGTGCCTGCGGCCGCAGACCAGTCTGCCGGGCCTGGCGGCGCTGCGCCCGGCTTTTGACGGCACGGTGACGGCCGGCACCGCCTCGCCGCTGACCGATGGCGCGGCCGGCGTGCTCCTGACCTCGGAGGCCTTCGCGCGCCGGCATGGCCTGGACATCCTGGCGCGGGTGAAAGCCACGGCCGTGGCCGGCTGCGCGCCGGAATTCATGGGCATGGGGCCGGTGCCGGCCAGCCGCCTCGCCCTGGCACGCGCGGGGCTGGCCATCGAGGACATCGGCGTGGTGGAACTCAATGAAGCGTTCGCCTCGCAAGCCCTGGCCTGCATGCGCGAACTGGGCCTGGATCCGGAGCGCGTCAACCTGGACGGCGGCGCCATCGCGCTCGGCCATCCGTTGGGCGCCACCGGCGCGCGCATCACGGGCAAGGCCGCCCAGCTCCTGCGCCGCGAGGGCTGCCGTTATGCGCTGGCCACGCAGTGCATCGGCGGCGGCCAGGGCATCGCCACCGTGCTCGAGGCGGTGTAGTGGCGTATCGTGGCGGCTTGGAACGAGGACAGCATGCGTTACGACAGCGAGCACAAACAGAAAACCCGCGAGCGCATCGTCGCCGAGGCGGCGCGCGCCATGCGCGATGCCGGTCCGGCGCAGGTGGGCGTGGCGGCGGTGATGAGCGCCGCCGGCCTGACCCACGGCGGCTTCTATGCCCACTTCGCCAACAAGGACGCCCTGGTCGCGGCCGCCATTGCGCGCATGTTCGAGGAAAGCCTGCAGTGGTGGGCGCGCAGCCGGCAGGGGCGCGAGCCCGGCGCCGCGCTGGCGCACTATATCGACCGCTATCTTTCGCCCGAGCATCGCGCCGCGCCCGGCCGCGGCTGCCCGCTGGCCGCCCTGGCCGGCGAGCCGCCGCGGCTGGCGCCGCCGGCCCGCGACGCCTTCCATGCCGGCTCGCGGGCGCTTGAGGCCGCCCTGGCCGAAGCGCTGGCCGGCCTGGGCCGCGACGATCCGGCCGACCAGGCGCGCGCCCTCCTGGCTGAGCTGGTGGGGCAGCTGACGCTGGCCCGCGCCGAACCCGATGAGGCGCGCGCCGCGCAATCGCTGGCGCGCGCGCGGCAATTTCTCAAACAACGCCTGGGCCTGCCCGGGGAGATGCAAACATGAGTCTGGTAGAAGAAATCGGTTCCGGCCTGGACGGCCTGGCGCAGCTGCGCGCCTTGATGGCCTCGGGCCGCAAGCCCGGCATCCTGGAGTCGCTGGATTTCGAATTCGTCGAAGTCGAGCCCGGCCGCGCCGTCTTTGCCGGCATCCCGGGCGCCCATGCCTACAACCCCATCGGCACCGTGCATGGCGGCTATGCCGCCACCTTGCTGGACTCGGCCTGCGGCTGCGCGGTGCATTCGCAGCTCAGCGCCGAACAGGCCTACACCACGCTGGAACTCAAGGTGGCCTATCACAAGGCCATCACGCGCGAGACCGGCCTGATCCGCGCCGAAGGCCGGGTGCTGAGCCTGGGCCAGCGCGTGGGCTATTCCGAAGCGCGCCTGACCGATGCCCAGGGGCGGCTGCTGGCGTCGGCCACCTCGACCTTGCTGGTGTTCGCGCGCAAGGGCTAGGGCCGGTCCGTCCACCCTGTTCAAGGCCAGCTTAATCGGCGTTAAATATTGATGTTTTGACCCTGCATACAAGCTTCCCTAGGATTTGAAACGTCATCCCTCACGCGGTGACGCCGGGCCGGCAACAGCCAGCCCGCCGACAAAATCAAGGGGTAGCCATGGTTGCTTTGCATGTGTCTTCGCGCGTTTTGCGTACGGTCCTGGCGCTGGGCGGCATTTTTTGCGGCGTGGGGGGCGCGCAGTTGGTTGCGGCCGCCGGCGCCTGGCAGCCGGCGGGGCCGGTGCGCCTGATCGTGCCTTATCCGCCTGGCGGCGGCACCGATGTGGCCGCGCGCCTGATGTCCACCGCCGTAGGCGATACGCTGGGCCAGCCGCTGGTGGTGGAAAACCGCCCGGGCGCCAATGGCGTCATCGGGGCCAATCTCTCCTTCGCGGCCAAGCCCGATGGCCTGACGCTGTTCTTTGCCACCTCGGACGTCGTGTCGACGATGCCGCACGTTCAGCCCGACGTGATCCGTTTCAAGCCCGAGGAATTCCGCTCGGTCGCGCCAGTCGGCCGGGGCGGTTATGTGCTGGTGTCGCCGCTGGCCAAAGCCAAGGGCAGCTTCCAGGAGGTCCTGGCCGACCTGCGCTCGGGCAATACGCAACTGAACTATGGGCACTGGGGACCGGGCAGCATGTCCCAGATGGCCATGGAGCAATTCAAGTTGGCCGCCGGCGTGCCGGCGCTGCAGGCCATTCCCTACAAGGGGTCGGCCGATGTCATGAACGCGGTGGTGGCGGGCCAGGTCGACTACGCCTTCATTCCGCCGAGTCTGGCCGATGCCAGCCGCTCGCGCCTGAAGATGTATGCGGTCAGTTCGGTCGAGCGCGTGCCCTTGCTGCCGGATCTGCCCACGTTGCGTGAGCTCGGATTCGATGTCAACGCCGAGACGCTATACGGCGTGCTGGCGCCACCGGGCACGCCGCAGCCGGCCATTGATTTCCTCTACGACAAAATCACCGCGGCGACCAAGAACGCCGCCTTCGCCGCGCGCCTGGTCGACCTGGGCTATGCGCCGATTCCGTTGAGCCCGAGCGAAATGGACCGCTATCTCCGCGATGAGAACAAGCAATGGGGCGTCCTGGTGAAGCGGGCCAATATCAAGGCCGAGTAAGGCCGACCTCCAAGAGACAAACGTGAACAAAAACGAATTTACCGGCAAGCGCATCGTGATCAGCGGCGCTTGCGGCGGGCTCGGCCGCGCCTTCGCCAGCGAGTTCGCCGGGCAGGGCGCCCGCCTGATGCTGCTGGATCAGCAAGCCGACACGCTGGCCGCGCTGGTCGGCGAACTGGGCGGCGGACACGATTTCGCGGCCTGCGACCAGGCGCAGCCCGCGTCCCTGGTCCAGGCCCTCTCGGGGTTGGACCAGATCGACGTCTTGATCAACAACGCCGGCTATATGCTGCGCAAACCGTTGTTCGATACCGCGATCGACGAGGTCGGCCACTTGCTCGGGGTCAATCTCACCGGCGCCATCATCCTGGCCATGATCGCCGCCCAGCGGATGAAACAGGCGGGCGGCACCATCGTCAATATCGCCTCGCAGCTGGCCTTCGCCAGCGAGGCCGATCGTGCCATCTACAGCGTGAGCAAGGCCGGCCTGGTGCAGTTCACGCGCAACGCGGCGCGCGAATGGGCGCCTTTCGGCATCCGCAGCTTCGCGCTCGCCCCGGGCGTGCTGCGCACCAATATGACGGACAACCTGAGCCAGCAGGCGCGCGAGCGGCTGATGTCGCGGGTGCCGGATGGCCGAATGATCGAGCCGGAGGAGATCGCGCGTATCGCGGCCTTCCTGATTTCTGGCCAGGCGCGCTCGTTCAACGGCCAGACCCTGATCGCCGACGGCGGCTACCTGATTCACTAGCCAGGAGACCCTATGGTTTTCGATATCAAGCACACGCGCTACCCGTTTTCGCAGATGCATGGCCGGCCGGCCTATGAATGGCCCAATGGCAGCCGCCTGGCGGTCTACTTTGCCCTGAACGTGGAAGCCTTCGAATTCGGCCGCAATCCCGGGCCCGACTTCACCACCATGCCGGCGGCGCCCTATCACCGGGGGTTTGCCTATCGCGACTACGGCAATCGCGTTGGTATCGGCCGCATCGTCGAAGCCTTCGAGGCTTGTCCGCTGGCCGTGCTGGTGAATCTGTCGGTCTATGACGCCTGCCCCGAGATTCTTGAGCCGTTTCGCGCGCGCGGCGACGAGTTCGTCGGGCATGGTCGGACCAACTCGGAAAGACAGCTGGACATGACGCCCGAGCAGGAGCGCGAGGTCCTTATCGCCGTACGTGAACGGATGCTCAAGGAAGAAGGCAAGCGTCCGCAGGGCTGGCTGGGGCCGTTCATTTCGCAAAGCGCGCAGACGCCCGAGCTGCTGGTGGAGACCGGCTACCGTTACATGCTGGATTGGTGGTTCGACGACCAGCCTCAGTACTTCCGCACCGACAACGGTCCTATCCTGGCCGTGCCCTATCCCTCGATGGAACTGAATGACATCCCGGCGCTCATCAATCGCGGCCTGTCGGACCGTGATTTCGAGGCCATGCTGATCGCGGCTTTTGACCAGCAGTTGCGCGAATCGGCGCACACGCCCCAGGTCTACGCGGTCTCCATCCATACCTTTCTGATGGGGCAGCCTCATCGGGTCGGCATCCTGCGCCGCGTACTGGCGCACATCGCCCGCCACGCTGGCGATGTGTGGCTCACCACGCCCGGACGCATCGCCGAGCATGCGGCCACGCTGGACCTCATCCCTTCTTTGCAGGAATCGAAGCTATGAACACACCGGACAACGCCATCGCCGCGCCCGCCCAGGCCTTGGCCGATCTCGCGCGCGTGCGCGCCTTCATGAAAGCTGACGGGGTGGACCTGATCTGCGCCAAGGAAAATGATGCGCTGTATTACCTATCCGGGCACTATTCCGATTCGACGCTGTGCCAGTTTTACGATGACTGGGCCTGTGCGTTGATCCCCGCAAGCGCCGGGGTGGATGCCGCCCTGGTGATCCAGGAGTATGACTTGGCCTATCAGGCCACCAAGCCGACCTGGCTGCCCGAGTTGCGTGTCTACGGGTCGCCCTGGTCCAGCGCCGGCACCCTGCTCAAGGACATCGCGGCCGGGCAGGGGGTGGAGACCGATTTGCGCCAGCCTTTGCGCGAGCTCATCGCCCGCACGGCGGGCAACCGAAGCGAGGATCTAGCCAGCGCCATCGTCGGTTATGTCCAGCAGCATTTCGGCGATCGCGAGCTGGTGGTGGCCTGCGACGACATGCGCTACCACGACACTTTGAGAGCGGCTTTGGGCGGGCGTGCTCGGATCATCGACGCGCGGCCCCTGCTGCGGCGTATCCGGGCGGTCAAGACCGAAAACGAGATCGCGCTGCTGACTCGGGCCGCGCGGATCAACATCGCCGCCCTGGGCGCCGCCGCCGGCGCGGTGCGCGCTGATGGTCCCTGGGCCGACATGGTCCAGGCCTATCGCAATGCCCTGGCCGCGCAGGGCGCCAAGCCCTTGGGGGAGCGCGGCATGCTGTTCAACAGCGGCCCGGACGGAAGCTTTGTCCTGGATCACGACTATGTGGAGCGCAAGCGCTTCGCGCCGGGCGACGTGGTGGTGATGGACGCGATCTGCGAATACCGTCTTTACCGCGCCGACATGGCCCGCACCGCCATCATCGGCCCGGCTTCGGCGGCGCAGCGCCGTATGTTCCAGGCGGTGCGGACGGCGCTCGAGGTGGGCGAGGCCGCGATGAAGGCGGGCGTGCATACGGCGGAGATCGCCGGCCTGGCCGCGGAGGTCATGCGCAAGCATGGTTTTCGACCCGAAGCCACCACGCTCACGCTGCATCCGATCGGGCTGGACATCTTCGATTACGCCGAGCCTGGGCATGTCTCGCGGGGCTGGGTCCTCGAACCAGACTCGGTGGTCAATTTCGAGGTCTTCTACCGCGACTCGGAGCATGGCGGCGCCCACCTGGAAGACTCGGTGCGGATCGGCGCCCAGGGCGCCGCCGCACTGGTGCCGACCGACCGTGAATTGCTGGAGATCGGCTAGCCGGCGAAGCCGCTGCGGGCCACCAGATGCTTGATCCGCTCGCCGAGCACATCGGCCAGGTCCTGGTGCTCGGAGGTGGGATTGCGCACCAGGTAATAGCCGGCGTGGCCGGGCTCCGGGCGGCCGAAGGGGCTGAGCAGTTGGCCGCTGGCCAGCTCGCGGGTGACCAAGGCGCCGCGCGCCAGCGCCACGCCCGCGCCGGCCAGGGCGGCCTCGACGACCAGATTGGGGTTGGAGAAGCGCGGCCCGGTTTCATGGTCGACGTCACGGATGTCGCGGTCTTCGAGCCATTTTTTCCAGGAGGGTACGGCCGTGTCGTCGACCTCGGCCATCTCGTGCACCAGGCAGTGGTGGCGCAGGTCCGCTGGGCGGTCCAGCGGATGATGTTGCAAGAGGCTGGGCGCGCAGACCGGCACCTCCAGCGAGGGCATCAGCAGCGTGCTTTGCTGATTGAAGAACTTGCCGCTGCCGTGAATGATGGCCAGGTCGATATTGGTGTCGTCGAGATGAAAAGGCACCAGCGAGGTGGACACCCAGATGTCGCATTCCTCCAGGCCTTCGACGAGTTCGTTGAAGTGGGGGATGAGCCAGCGCGCGGCCAGCGATGGCGGCGAGGAAAGGTTGAAGCGGCGGCGGAACTTGCGGGCGTTGACCTGGCCGATGGCGTTGATCAGGTGATCGAAGCTTTTGCGCAGCTCCGGCAGGCAGGCTTCGCCCGCGTTGGTGAGGATGAACTTGCGGTCATGGCGCTTGAACAGTTCGCAGCCCAGGAGATTTTCCAGCAGCTTGATCTGCTGGCTGACCGCGGCGGTCGATACGCCCAGTTCGTCGGCCGCCCGGGTGCAGGAGCCATGCCGGGCCACGCTTTCGAAGGCGCGCAAGGTAATCAGGGAAGGGATGCGGCGCAGCAGGGTGAACTTCCCCTGGCCGCTGCCGTGCTCATCGAAATGGCTCATGGAGTCGGGCGGCCTGCCGGCCTGTATGCATTACCCATAACCACGCTAGTGTAAATCGATGGAGAAGAGAATGAGTATCTGGTCCGACGTGATTCCCGCGCAGGAAATCGAGATCTATCAACAGGCCGGCTTTGGCCGGCGGGCGGGGCTGGGCCGGCGGCCCGCGCTGCTGATCATCGACGTGCAGTACCGCACGGTTGGCACCTTGCGCCAGCCGATTGGCGAGGCGATGAAAGAGTATCCCACGGCCTGCGGCGAGGCCGGCTGGCAGGCGGTCGACGCCCTGCGGCCATTGCTGGCGCTATTTCGTGAGCGCGACTGGCCGGTGCTGTATCCGCATGTCGCGCTCAAGGTGAGCACCGATGCCGGTCGGCTCGGCGCCAAGGTGCCCGCCATCATGGACATCCCGGCGCATGGCTACGACTTTGTCGAGGCGGTGGCGCCGCGCGAGAGGGATATCCTGGTGCCCAAGAAACATCCCAGTGCCTTCTTCGGCACGGCGCTGGTCAGCCATCTGGTGGACCTGGGCGCGGACACGCTGGTGGTGGCGGGCTGCACCACCAGCGGCTGTGTGCGGGCCAGTGTGGTCGACGCCTTCTCGTACAACTTCCATGTCGTCGTGCCGGCCGAATGCGTCTACGACCGCGGCAGTACGCCGCACAAGGCCAGCCTGTTCGACATGAACCAGAAATATGCCGATGTCATGTCCACCGAGGCGGTGATGCAGGCCCTGCGCCGCCTGTGAGCGAGGCCTCAGGCCCGGCGGTACATCAGCGTGGTGGACTCGGCGCGCGCGCCGTGGGGTTCGATGGCGTAGCCGGGGATGCGGCCCGCCACTTCGAAACCCAGCGAGCGGTACAGGGCCTCGGCCGGGCTGTCGCTCACGGTATCCAGGGTCAGCAAATGCCGCTCGCGCCGCGCCGCCTCGGCCATGACTTCGCGCATCAGGGCGCGCGCCAGGCCGAGGCGGCGGGCGCGCGGATGCACCAGCAGCTTGCGGACTTCGGCGCGGTGCGGCTGGTTGGGCGGGGTGTCCAGGTCCAGTTGCACCGTGCCCTCCAGCACGTCGCCGCGCCAGGCCGCCAGCAGGCATAGCCCGCCGCTTTGCACGCCGGGCCTGACCTTGTCGCGCCAGAAGGCCGCGGCGTTTTCCCGCGAGTAGGGCAGCAGGAAGTTGACGCTGGCGCCGCCGGCGACACAGGCGTGCAGCACGTCGGCCAGGGCCGGCAGGTGGGTGTCGAGCTCGCTGGCCGACAGGGCGCTGATGCGCGTGGCTTGGAGGGTGGTCATGGCTGGGGTCAGAGGAGGAAGAGAAAATACTGCGCGCCGGCGCGGGTGAGAAAGCGGCTGGCGCCATGCAGCTGGTAGCGCAGGCAGTCGCCGGGCGCCAGCAGGTGGCGCCGGCCATCGACCGTCATGTCGAGATCGCCCTGCATGAGCACCAGATGATGTTCCAGACCGGGGCGCGGCGGCGCGTCGTAATCGATACAGGTGCCGGGGGCGAGCTCGCAGGCCAGCACTTCGCCGGCGAGGTTGCGCGCGGGCGGGGAGACCGAGCGGCGGGTGAAGCCGGCATCGCGCCAGATGGCCTGGCCGGCCAGCGGCACATGGGCCGGGAAGTCTTCCTCGACCATGCGCAGCAGGCGCGATAGCGTGAGTCCGAAGGCCGCGCACAGGCGGCCGAGCACGCTGGTCGTGGGGCTGACTTCGGCGTTTTCCAGCCGCGACAGCGTGGCTCGGCTGACCTCGCTGCGCCGCGCCAGTTCGTCCAGCGACCAGCCGCGCTCCATGCGCAGGGCCTTCAGGCGCTGGGCGAGCTGCTGGTCGAGGGCTTGTTGGGTGTTTTCCATATTCGGGAGTTTTTCCCGAATATGGAATGCTGTCAAGCGTGACGCGGTTTGCCGCGCCGCTTGGTATGGGCGAATGCTTCCAACTGTTTTTCGGTCATGGAGTCGTACATCTGGCGCGAGGCGCCCTTGAGCGATCCGACCGGTGTTTCATGCCGTTTGGCGGCCAGGGCGGCGCCGGCGGCCATCTGCTGGGCTTTCGATTTGGCGGGCATGGCATCCTCCTTGCAGGACAGGTTGGCGATGGGCAGGGCGGGCCTGCGATTCCATGCTATCGCCGCCGATGCGGCCCCTGGGGTTACGTCTCGTCGCCGGATGCAACGGCATGGTTTGCGCGCCGGCGGCGGCTGGCATTACAGTGGCCGCCAGCATCCGATGCGGAGACTTTGAATGAATCGTCACCAGGTATTGCGCCAGGCGCTGCGCGAAGGCCGGCTGTTCACCGCCATGGCGGCCCACAATCCTTTGTCGGCCTTGCTGGCCGAGCAGGCCGGCTTCGACGGGATCTGGGGCAGCGGCTTCGAGCTGTCGGCCAGCCATGCCGTGCCCGACGCCAGCATTCTGTCGCTGT
The DNA here is from genome assembly GCF_000657795.2 of Bordetella pseudohinzii. Lineage (GTDB taxonomy): Bacteria > Pseudomonadota > Gammaproteobacteria > Burkholderiales > Burkholderiaceae_B > Bordetella > Bordetella pseudohinzii. Next base: position 196,663 of record NZ_JHEP02000001.1, on the reverse strand, counting down.
CCACGCATCTGGACATGATGCGCGCCATGGCCGCGCGCGTGCGCGCGCCCGTCATCGCCGACATCGACACCGGCTTTGGCAACGCCGTCAACGTCGCCTATGTATTGCCGCAGTTCGAAGCCGCCGGCGTGTCGGCCGTCGTCATGGAGGACAAGCACTTTCCCAAGGACACCAGCCTGCGCGAGCGCGCGCGCCAGGAGCTGGTGCCCATCGAGACCTTCCAGGGCAAGGTGGCGGCCGCGGTGGCGGCGCGGCGCGATCCGGATTTCGTGGTCATCGCGCGCGTCGAGGCCTTGATCGCCGGCCTCGGCCAGGCCGAGGCCTTGCGGCGCGCCAGCGCCTATGTCGAGGCGGGCGCCGACGCCATCCTCATCCATTCCAAGCAGAAGACCCCGGACGAGATCCTGGACTTCGTGCGCGCCTGGCGCGGCGAGGCGCCGCTGGTCCTGGTGCCCACGGCCTATCCGCAATTGCGCGAGGCCGATATCGCGGCGCTGGGCAAGGTGGGCGTGGTGATTTACGGCAATCATGCCATCCGCGCCGCGGTCGGCGCCATGCGCGAGGTCTTCGCGCGCATCCGCGCCGAAGGCGGCATTGCTGGCGTGGATGCGCAGCTGCCCACGGTCAACGACATCATCGCCCTGCAGGGCGATGCCGCGATGCGCGAGCTGGAGCAGCGCTTTCTGCGCTGAAGGCGGCGCGCCAGCAGAGCAGGGCGCAGGCGCTGGCCGCCGCGCCCGCGGCGCAGACGGCCGGCCATCCGGCCCAGGCGTACAGATGGGTGGTGAGCAGGGCGCCGGCGCCGCTGCCGGCGGCATAGAACAGCATGTAGCCGCCGATCAACCGTCCATGCAAGGCGGGCGGCGCGGCCAGGATGAGGCTTTGGTTGGTCACATGCACCGCCTGCACGGCCAGGTCCAGCATGACGATGCCCAGGGCCAGCCACCAGAGCGATTGGCCCAGGGCGGCCAGCGGCAGCCAGGACAGCAGCATCAGCGCCAGGGCCCAGCCCGTGGTGGCCTGGGCATGGCCCTGGTCGGCCAGCCGTCCGGCGCGCGCCGCGCCCAGCGCGCCGGCCACGCCCAGCAGGCCGAAGGCGCCGATGGCCGCGGTCGACAGCCCGGCATCGGCCAGCGGCAGGGCCATGGCGCTCCAGAACAGGCCCAGCACCGCGAAAATCCAGAAGCCCAGCAGGCCGCGCGCGCGCAGCACGGGATTGCGCCGCAGCTGCTGCGCCAGCGAAGCCAGCAGATCGCGGTAGCGCATGGCCTGGGCGGGCGCCGGCGCGGGCAGCAGGCGCGCCAGGCAGAGCGACAGCAGCAGGCAGAACAGCGCGGAAACGAGGTAGACGGCGCGCCAGCCCGCCAGGTCGGCGATCAGGCCGGAGACCGTGCGCGCCAGCAGCAGGCCGGCCATGACGCCGCCCTGGGCGGCGCCCACCACGGCGCCGCGCTGGTGCTCGCCCGCGGCGGCGGCCGCGTAGATGATGAGGCCCTGGGTCATGGCCGTGCCCAGCAGGCCCAGGGCCAGCATGCCGGCCAGCAGCAGGCCGCCGTGGCGGCTCGCGGCCAGGCCCAGCAGGGTGAGGGTGAGCAAGGCCAGCTGGATGAGCAGGAGGCGTTTGCGCGGCCAGATATCGCCCAAGGGCACGACAAACAGCAAGGCCAGGCCGCAGCCGATCTGCGTGGCCGTGATGACGCCGCCCACCGCGCCGCGCGCGATGCCGAAGTCGGCCGCCAGGGCGTCGAGCAACGGCTGGGCGTAATAGACATTGGCCACGCTGATGCCGCAGGCCACGGCAAACAGGGCCACCAGCGGGGCGGGGAGGTCTCGCGCGGTTTGCATGATGTCGGTTTCAAATTAAAACCGTTGCGAGTGTAGAGACCGAAGTTTTAAAATGCAACCTTGTCAATCGTAGGGATATAGGCCGGGACATGGCGTCCGAATACACCCCCTGCCCGGTGGCGCGCGGCGCGGGCCTCTTGGGCGACCGCTGGGCCTTGCTGATCCTGCGCGACGCTTTCGACGGCGAGCGCCGTTTCAATGGGTTCCAGAAAAACCTGGGCATCGCGCGCAATATGCTGGCCGACCGGCTGCGCAAGCTGGTGCAGGCCGGCATCCTGGAGACCGTGCCGGCCGGGCCGCATCACGAGTACCAGCTCACCGACATGGGCCGCGATCTGTTTCCGCTCATCGTCAGCCTGCGCCAGTGGGGCGAGCGCCACCTCTATGCGCCGGGCGAGGCGCACTCGGTGCTGGTCGACAAACGGCATGGCAAGCCGTTGGCCGACATGCAGCCGCGCTGCCAGGCCGGCGGGGTCTTGCGTCCCGAGGACACCGAGGTGTGCAAGCTGCCGCCGTCCAAACCGGCACGGCGGTCTCGCGCTTGAATGCCGGCCAGGCAGCAGGATGGGCCAGGGTCTGGCAAGATGAGGCCTGCACCGTAGCCAGGGAGAGTCCATGAGCCGTTCGACATCCGCCAGTCTGCGCAGCGCCTGGATGGCCCAGGCGCAGGCCCATCCCCTTGTGACGGGCGGCCTGATGCTGGGCTTGCTGGCCGTGGCCTGGCTGTGCGCCAGCAGCGTCTACGAGGCCCTGACCGGCCGCAACAGCGCCCATGTCGGCCTGGCCGTGGCGGGCGGTTTCGCCGGCTTTGCCGCCACCGCGCTGGGCGCGTTGGTGGCCGGGGTGTTCGGCCGCATCTCGACGCGCACCCAGGATTGCATGCTGGGCTTTGCTGCGGGCATGATGCTGGCGGCCAGCGCGTTTTCGCTCATCCTGCCGGGGCTGGACGCGGCCGAGTCCCTGGTGGGCAGCGGCCCCATGGCCGCCGGCGTGGTGGTGCTGGGCATGGCCATGGGGGTGCTGCTGATGCTGGGCCTGGACTACTTCACGCCGCATTTGCACGAGAACACCGGCCTGCGCGGCCCCGAGAGCGCGCGCATCAATGGCGTATGGCTGTTCGTGCTGACCATCGTGCTGCACAACCTGCCCGAGGGCATGGCCATCGGCGTGAGCCTGTCCAATGGCGATCTGAGCGTGGGGCTGCCGCTGACCTCGGCCATCGCCATCCAGGACATCCCCGAGGGTCTGGCCGTGGCGGTCGCGCTGCGCGCCATCGGCCTGACGCGGGGCCAGGCCGTGCTGATCGCGGTGGGGTCGGGAGTGATGGAGCCGCTGGGCGCCCTGATCGGCGTGGGCATGGCCAGCGGTTATGCGCTGGCCTATCCGGCCAGCATGGGCCTGGCGGCGGGCGCCATGATTTTCGTGGTCTCGCACGAGGTCATCCCCGAAACCCACCGCAACGGCCATGAGACCTTTGCCACGGTGGGCCTGATGGCCGGTTTCGGGGTGATGATGTTCCTGGATACCGCGCTGGGTTGAGCCGGGTCAGCCGCCCCAGTTGTTGTCGCGGCAGGTCTGCAAGGCGCGGTTGTACGTGTCCACCATGACCTGGGTGGTCCACGGGCCTGCGTTGGCCGGATCGAAACCGCTCTGGTTCATGGCGTAGCGGCCGCAATCGGCCTGCCCGGCAGGGGGGGCGGCCTGGGCCACGGCCACCGGGGCCAGATTGGCCGAAGCCGGGTCCGCGGGGTCGGCCATCGGGGCCGGCTCGTAGACCGGGGGCGGCGGCGCATAGCTGGGCGTCTGGGTGAGCGCCGTGTTGTAGCCCGGCGAGGTATACATGTATCCGTCCCCGCCGGCTTGCACCGTGGGCGCATAGCTGGGTTGGGAGTTGGCCGACAGCAGCAGGCCGGCCGTCACCAGGGCCAGCGCGCCGCCGACGATCCAGGTGTCGGTGGACGACCAGCCGCTGGAGTGGCCGTGGCCGCCCCGGTGGCCGCCGTAATAGCCGCCGTGGCCGCTGTAATAGCCGCCATGGCCGCCATGGCCTCCGTAATAGCCTCCGCCCCCGCGCGGGCCGCCGGCCAGCGCGGGCGTCGCGGCGGCGGCCGTCATGGCCGCCAGGGCGGCAGCGCCGGCCAGGCGCATCAAACGCGATTTCATTTCAGGACTCCAGAGCGCCGGGGTGGGCCGCGACGGCGGCCTTTCCGGTCTCACAGAGCTAATTTACTCCCTGGGGCATGCGGCGGGTGTGACCAGACTTTAGGGGGATTTCAGCGGGTTTCAGGGGTGTCCAGGGGCCTGCGGCCGGCCCACAGGACGATGGGAATGGCGCACAGCGCGAACACCGCCATCATGGCGAAACCGCCCCAGGGCACGCGCGGGTAGACCAGGCGCGCGGCGTTGACGCTGAAGAACATCAGGATGCCGCCCGACAGCATGGTGTAGAGCGCGATGGCCGAGGTCTGGCAGTGGGCCGGCACCTGGCGCGAGATATAGGCCATGATGGCCGAGTTGTTGCCGCCCAGCGTGAAGGCCTGCAGAAGCTGGAAGGCCAGCAGCACGGGCAGATCGACAAAGGCCGCCAGCCCCAGCCAGCGCAGCGCCGTCATGGCCGCCGAGATCCAGATCAGGCGCTCGGGCCGGACCGCGGCAAGAATGCGCAAGGCCAGGAAAAAGAACACCACCTCGGCGCCCACGCCCACGGTCCACAGCAGGCCGATATCCGAGGTGGACAGGCCATGGTCGGTCCAGAACAGCGTCGCGTAGGAGTACAGGAAACCATTGCTGGCCTGGGTGAGCGAGGCCGCGAGGATGCACAGCACGACGGGGCGCTGGCGCAGCACCTGCAGCAAGGGCCAGCGCTGCCCGGCGTGGGCGCGCCGGGGCGGGGCATCGCCCACATCCAGGACGCTCAGGCAGGCCAGGCAGGCCAGGCCCAGCGCCACGCTCATCAGGATGATGGACAGCGGGCCGGTGGCGCGGATGACATGGCCGCCCACCAGGGTCAGCGCGGCAAAGCCCAGCGATCCCCAGACCCGGACGGTGGTGTAGAGCGGCCGGCCGCCGCGGTTGCCGGCCAGCGCGATGCGGTCCAATATGGGCTGCACGGCGGGCAGCAGCAGATTGACCCCAAGCGTGGTCCAGAACATCCAGCCCGGGGACTGCTGCCAGGGATAGCAGGCAAAGAGCAGGGCGGTGCCGGCCAGGGGCAGGGCGATCAGCAGCCGCAGCCGGCCGGTGAGGTCGGCGGCATGCGCCAGCGCGGGGGCCGACAGTATCTTGGGCAGAAAGGCCGTGGCCACGATCAGCCCGATCGCATCCTTGTCCAGGCCCTGGCTGGCGAGCCAGAGCGGCAGAAAGGGGATGCTGATGCCCTGCAGCCCGTAGAACAGAAAATAGAAAACGCGCAGCCAGCCCAGTCCGTGGCCCACTTGAAACACTCCACCGATGCCGCGGCAAGGCGCGCGGCCGGGCCAGAGCATACTGCAAACGCCGGCCGCTGGCGCGGCGGGGCGGGCGGCGCTACCATCTGGCCGCCTTGGTTTTCAGCGTCTGCCTGCCTTTGCCATGCCCCTGCCCGAACTCATCCTGCGTCCCGCCGTCGAAGCGGACCTGCCTTTTCTGCTGGACCTGCGCCGCCGCACCATGGAGCCGCATCTGCGGCAGGACGGCGTGCCTTTCGACGAGGCCGCGCATATGCGGCGCATCCGCTATCACTGGGAGGACGCGCGCATCGTCCTCATCGATCAGGCGCCGACGGGCCTGTTCAAGGTGCGTCACGATGAGGCGGGCTGGTATGTGATCCAGATCCAGGTGGATCCGGCCCGCCAAGGCCAGGGCCTGGGCGCCCGGCTGCTGCGCGGCGTGCTGGCCCGCGCCGACGAGGGCGGCGAGGCGACGCGCCTATACGTGCTCAAGGGCAATCCGGCGCGGCGCCTGTACGAGCGCCTGGGCTTCGCGATCCAGGAGGAGACCGATATCGAATTCCTCATGCGCCGCCCGCCGAGAGGCGGGACGGCGGCCTGAGCGGCTTCAGTCCACGCGGATATCGGCGTCCTTGACGATGCGGCCGCTGGCTTCGTATTCCTTGCGCACCTGGGCGGCGAAGGTCTCGGCGCTGCCGATCTGCATGACGTTGAGCGCGTCGGTCAGCGGCTTGCTGATCTCGGGCATGGCGGAGATCTTGTTGATCAGCGCGTTCATGCGCGCGATATGCGCCGGCGAGGCCGAGCCCGGCGCGAAAAAGCCGAAGGTCGAGCTCATATTGGCCGCGGGATAGCCCAGCTCGGCCAGCGTGGGCGTACCGGGGCGGGCCGCCAGACGGGCGGGCGCGCCCACGGCCAGCAGCTTGAGCTTGCCCTCGTCGATCAGGCCATTGACCGGGCCGGAGGCGTTGACCAGCGCCAGGCTGAACTGGCCGCCCAGGGCGTCGGGCACCAGCTGCGCCATGCCCTTGTAAGGCACGTGCGTGATGGACACGCCGGCCTGGCGGTTGATCTGCTCCAGCATCAGGTGGCCCAGCGAACCCACGCCTGCCGTGGCCAGGCTAAGGCCGCCCGGATCCTGGCGGGCCTGGGCCAGCATATCGGCGAAGCTCGCGCCGCTGAACTTGGGCCCGGCCACCAGAAAGACCGGCGAATACATGACCGCGGCCACCGGCTTGAGGTCCTTGAGGGGGTCATACTGGGTCTTCATGAGGTGAGGCGACAGCGTCACCGGGCTGATGGCCGAGAAGGCCAGGCTGCGTTCGGCCGGCCCCTTGGCGACCGCCGCCATGCCTATCATGCCGCCGGCGCCGCCCTTGTTCTCGACCACCACCGGCTGGCCCAGCTCCTGGCCCAGCCGCTCGGCATAGGCGCGCGCGGTGTTGTCCACGATGCCCCCGGCGCCATAAGGCACGGTGATGGTCATCGCCTGGGTGGTCTGCGAACAGGCTTGCGCGGACAGGAAAGAGGCCAGCGCGGTGGCGCCGGCCGCCAGAAAGCGTTTCATGATTTCCCCTTGCAATGGTTGTGTGCAGGGGGTGAATCGTACCCGACCGCGGCGTTCCTAGGCCTGGACCAGCGTGTCGAAGCCGCCCCAGGCCATGCGCTTGGGGTCGAACACGCCTTCGATGCATACATCCTGCAGGCGCGGATCGGTCATGACGGCCGCGTTGATGCGGTCGCGGTCGGCCTTGTCGCGGAAGACGATCCAGGAAAACACCACGGTTTCGTTGTCCCCGGCCTCGGCCGCGTGGCGGAAATTGCGCATGCCATGGTTGTGCTCCAGCGATTCGCCCACGCACTCGCGATAGTCCAGCGCGCCGTACTCCTTCCAGATCTCGCCGGCGCGCGAGGCCATGGCGCGGTAGGTGTCCAGCTGGTCGCTGGGCACGGCAAGCAGATATCCGTCTACATACTCTTTCATCATGGTCTCCTTGGCGCCTGGTGCGCCGGAGAATCACTGTAGCGGCGCGAGGCACCCGCCGGCGAAGGGGGTTTGCGACATTCTGGCGGGTGGATCGCGACAGCCCGGCGCGCTATGCTGCAGCCATGAAACGCATCGCCATGCTGGTGCCGGCCGGCGCCAATATCGCTTCGCTGGAGACAGCGCGCCAGGGATTCCAGGCGGCTAACGCGCGGCTGCGCGATTGCGGGCGCGATCCGGCTTTTTCGGTGCGCCTGCTGGCGGCCGAGCCCACCATGTCGCTGGACGAGGGCCGGATCACCGTCAGGGCCGACGCCACGCTGGCCCAGCCCGGGCAGGTGGATATCTGCCTGGTGCCGCCCCTGATGGCGCCGGACGCCGCGGCCGTCGGCCGCGCCGTGGCGGCCAACACCGCGCTCATCCAGTGGCTGTGCGCGCATTACCGCGAGGGGGGCGAACTCGCCAATCTCTGCCTGGGCGCGGCGCTGCCGGCCGCCGGCGGGCTGCTCGACGGGCGGCGCGCCGTGGTGCACTGGGTCGTGCGCAACCAATATGCCGCGCTGTTTCCCAAGGTGTCGTGGATCTGCGACCGCGTGGTCCTGGCCGAGCGGGGCCTCTATACCAGCGGCGGGGCTTTTTCGGCCGCCCACCTGGTGCTGCATCTCATCGAAAAACATGCCGGACGCGACATCGCCATCTGGTGCGCCAAGCTATTCCAGCTGGACTGGGACCGCCAGAGCCAGCTGCCCTTTTTGGTGTTCGCCGGCCAGAAAACCCATGGCGACGCCGTGGTGCTGGCGGTGCAGGAACACATCGAGACGCATTTTTCGGAGCGGCTGGGCATCGAAGGGCTGGCCTTGCGCCATGCCGTGGGCCGCCGCACGCTGGAGCGGCGCTTCCGCCATGCCACGGGCAACAGCGTCGTGGAGTACCAGCAAAGAGTGAGGGTGGAGGCCGCCAAGCAGCAGCTCGAACATACGCGCAAGAGCGTGGCCGAAGTGATGTACGAAGTCGGCTACAGCGATACCAAGGCCTTCCGCGATATTTTCAGCAAGCACTGCGGCATGTCGCCCCTGAGTTACCGCGACCGCTACCACTGAACGGCGCCAGGCGAAAAAAAGGAGGCGCGATGCCTCCAGGAAATACCGGCGCGGGTCGGCGCCGCAACGCGGCGCCCAGCCTTGGGCGGCGGGTACCGGCGAGAACCCTCCGCCAGGCCAGGCGCGTGCTGCTCTGGCAATGTCTACGATTTCATGCGCGGGGTCACGCGCCGGACGAGGTTTTCAGACCAATCCTGGCGCCTATGGCGATCATCGCGCGCGGCCGTCGTAGTGCTTGACCTCGATGGCGTCCAGGTCGATGTCTTCCAGGCAGCGGATATTGACGGCGGCCATCTCCTTGCCCGAAGGGTCCTGGGCCCAGGCGAAGGGATGGATGCCGCAACGCGGGCAGAACTGGTGCGCGATCCGATGGCTGTTGAAGGTATAGGCGGACAGGGGCGTGTCGGGGGTTTCCAGGCGCAGCGCCTCGCGCGGCATGAACCACAGCAGCGAGCCCTTGCGCTGGCAGATGGAGCAATTACAGGCCAGCGCGGGCCCGAACTCGCCTTCGAAGGCGAAGCGCACGTCGCCGCAATGGCAACTGCCGTGGTAGTTCATGAGGGATCTCCCAAGGGGGCGGCGGCGTGGCGGCCGCGGCGCAGGAATACGACGGCGGCCAGCGCGGCCAGGCCGGCGCTGACCGCGCCGGCGGCGAAAGATAGGGCGTAGCCCGAGGTCAGCGCGGCCAGCGGCTGGGCGCCGGCGGCCAATTGGCGGGCGCTGTGGCCGCCGGCCAGGCTGGCCAGCACCGCCAGGCCCAGCGCGCCGCCCATCATGAAGGCCGTGTTGACCACGCCCGAGGCCAGGCCGGCGTCGGCGGGATCGACATCGCTCATGGCCGCCAGCAGGATGGGGTTGAGCGCGATGCCGGCGCCCACGCCCAGGGCGATCATGCCGGGCAGCACGTCGAGCATGAAGCTGCCGTCGACCGGCGCGCGGGCGAACCAGGCCAGGCCCAGCGCGGCCAGGGCCAGGCCGGCGGCCAGGGGCGGGCGGATCCCGAAACGCATGACCAGCCGGGCCGAGCCGCCCAGCGAAAAGGCGGCCATGATGAGATTGGCCGGCAGGAAGGCCAGCCCCACCTGCATGGGCGTGTAGCCGAGCACGGCCTGCATATAGAGGGCCGACAGAAAGAACCAGGCGAACATGGAGGCGGCCCAGAGCACGCCCACGCCATTGGCGGTGGCGACATTGCGCAGCGCGAACAGCGACAGCGGCATCAGCGGCGAGCCGGCGCGCGCCTCGATGCGCAGAAAGGCCGCCATCAGCGCGGCCGCCAGCAGGAGCAGGGTGAGGGACTGCGCCGACAGCCAGCCCGCCTCGTTGGCATTGACCACGGCGTAGACGGCCAGCATGAGCGATAGCGTGACCGTGACGGCGCCGGCCACGTCCAGCGCGCCCGAGGGCCGCTGTCCGCCGCCCGCCGGCAGCAGCCACAGGCAGAGGAGAAAGACGATGAGCCCCAGCGGCAGGTTGACCAGGAAGATCCAGTGCCAGCTCAGGGTGCTGGTGAGCAGGCCGCCCAGCAGCACGCCCAGGCTGCCGCCGCCAGCGCAGACAAAGCCGTAGACGCCCATGGCGCGGGCGCGGTCGGCTGCCTCGGTGAACAGGGTCATGATGAGCGATAGCGCGACGGCCGACACCACGGCGCCGCCCAGCCCCTGGGCGGCGCGCGCGGCCACCAGGGCGGCCTGCCCCTGGGCCAGGCCGCAGGCGGCCGAGGCCAGCGTGAACAGGGTCAGCCCGGCCAGGAAGACGCGGCGGTGGCCCAGCAGGTCGCCCAGCCGTCCGCCCAAGAGCAGAAAGCCGCCGAAGGTCAGCATATAGGCGTTGATCACCCAGACCAGGCTGGCTTCGGTGAAGCCCAGGTCCGCCTTGATCGAGGGCAGGGCGACGTTGACGATGGTGGTGTCCAGCACGATCATGAGCACGCCCAGGCACAAGACCATGAGCGCCCACCAGCGCTGGCGCCCGGTGAGGGAAGGTGGCATGGAGGTCAGCCAAAAAAGGGCGCGGGCGCCCGTGGGATTCAGGTCTTCTTCATGGCGCCGTTGATCAGCCAGGAGGTGCCGAACTGGTCGATCACCATCCCGAAGGACTCGGCCCAGAAGGTGGGCTGCATGTCCATGATCACATTGCCGTTTTCCGAGAGCAGGCGGAAGACGCGCTGCGCGTCGGAGACCGTGGGGTAGGTCAGGGCCAGCGACACGCCTTTCTTGCCCTCATAGGGCTGACAGCTGCCGGCGTCCGAGGCCATGATGGCCTGCCCGTCCAGCGTCAGGCGGGCATGCATGATGCGTTCGCTGTCCTGGGGATCGCGGGGCACTTCGGGCGGAGCGTCGGCAAAGCGGATCATCGCTTCGAGCTTGCCGCCCAGGGCGTGCTCGTAAAAGCGCATGGCCTGGGCGCAATCGCCGTCGAAGGTCAGGTAAGCGGAAATCTCGGGCATGATCGTCTCCTGGAGGATGCCGCCTGGCATGTTAGTCCTAAAAACTAACTAAATCATCTTTTTTTGCTGTTGCTGTTTTTGCCCAGGCCGCGCAACGATGATAAGTCCGGGCCCGCGGCAAGGATGTTTCACTGTGTCGCCAGCGGTGCCCGGGCGGCAGGGTTTCATGCCAAGATAAGCGCATGTCCCGCATCCCCTTGTTTCCCCTGACCAATGCCCTGTTTCCCGATGGGGTCCTGCGCCTGAGGGTGTTCGAGATCCGCTACCTGGACATGATCAAGCGCTGCCTGGCCGAGGGCCAGCCTTTTGGCGTGGTGATCCTGCTGGCCGGGCAGGAGGTGCGCACGCCCGACGGCATGGAGGTGTTGGCGCCGGTGGGCACCCTGGCCCACATCGAGCATTGGCAGCAGCCCATGCCCGCGCTGTACGAGTTGCGCTGCCGGGGCGGCGAGCGCTTCCAGCTGGCCGGCTGCGAGCGCGGCCGCTACGGCTTGTGGACGGGGCAGGCGCAGGCCATCGCCGCCGACCCGGTCGAGCCGGTGCCCGAGACGCTGCGCGAGGCCGTGGGCGCATTGGGCCGCCTGATCGCCGGCCTGCAGCGCCAGGGCCACGACGACGCCGACATGCCGGTGGCGCCGCCCTATCGCCTGGACGAGGCCGGCTGGGTGGCCGACCGCTGGTGCGAGCTGCTGCCGCTGGCGCCGGCCGACAAGGCCAGGCTGCTGGCCCTGCGCGACCCCGTGGCGCGGCTGCGCGAAGTGGCCGGCGACCTGGCCGCGCGCGGCCTGCTGTAGGGCGGGCGCGCAAGCGGTTATGCTTCGCGCCATGGATATCGAGATCAATGAAGAACTGCGGGCCTATATCGACCCGCTCACGCCGGATGAGTACAGCGCGCTGGAGCGCAGCCTCCTGGCCGAAGGCTGCCGCGATGCGTTGGTGCTCTGGGGCAAGGTGCTGGTCGACGGGCACAATCGCTACGAAATCTGCCGCAAGCACGGCATTGCATTCCGCACGCTGCAAAACGAGCGTTTCCAGTCCATGGACGACGTGCGCTTGTGGATGATAGACAACCACCTCGGGCGGCGCAGCGTATCGGACTACCAGCGAGGCGTGCTGGCGCTGCGCAAGAAACAGATCCTGCAGGCGCGCGAGCCGGCCATCCAGGAAGAGACCGCGCCGGCCGCGCCCTTGCCTAGCCGCCAGGATCTGGCGCGCGAAGCCCGCGTGAGCAGCAACACCCTGGCGCAGATCGAGCGCATCGAACAGCGCGCCGTGCCGGATCTGGTGCGGGCGGTGCGCGCGGGGGATATTTCCATCAATGCGGCGGCGGCCGTGGCCAGCCTGCCCGAGGAACGCCAGCAGCAGGCCGCCCAGGGCGGCAGGCAGAATCTGCGCGAGGCGGCGCGCCAGGCCCGCATGGAGCTGCAGGCGGCCCGCTACGAGGCCAGGCTGCGCAAAGAGGCCGAAGCCCCGCCCGAGGCGGCGGGCGGCGCCGCGCCGCCCTGGGAGAGCCCGGCCATCGAGGACTATCCGGCCGAGGTGGCACGCCTGAACGGCCTCATCCAGCGCCTGACCGAAGAGCGCGATGCGCTGAAGAAAAAAGTCATGCACCTGACGGTGGCGCTGGCCGAGGCCCGCCGCCCGCCAGGCTGAAGGCGATCAGCCGCAGCGGATCGCGCTGATCTTGCCCTGGCCGTCGACGATGACGTTCACGCGGGCCGGGTTGTACTCCAGCGTCATGACCTGGCCGGGCTTGAGCACTCGCACCGAGTCCGAGCCCGTGCGGCCGCGCACATCGGCGCCCACGGACTCACTGAAAGCCTGGCCGACCAGGTTCTGCGCGGGCTGGGCATCGCAGCTCTTGCCGCTGGGCAGCATGGAGCCGCTGGGGCTGGCCGGCGCGGACGAAGACGACGCGGCGCGCTGGTTGGCGGCGCAGCCGGCCAGGCCGGCCAGGCCAGCCGCGAGGATGAAGGTCAGCAGTTTCCGGTTCATGAATACTCCTGTGACGGGAAGCGGACGGAGCGTCCATGATAGTTGAGAGCGCGCCAACCCGCAGCGGTCCTAGCGGCGCGCGCGGCGTTCGCGCACGGCGCGCGCCAGATCGGCCAGCACCGGCTCGGTCTGCGTCCAGCCCAGGCAGGCGTCGGTGATGGACACGCCATGGGCCAGGGGCACGCCGGGCTTGAGGTCCTGGCGTCCGGGCTGCAGATTGCTTTCTATCATCAGGCCGCTGATGCGCGTCTCGCCGCCGGCGATACGCAGGGCGATGTCGCGCGCCACGTCCACCTGGCGCTCATGCGATTTGTTGGAGTTGGCGTGCGAGCAGTCGATCATGACCTGTTCGCGCAGGCCGGCCTTGCGCAGCGCCTCGCAACAGGCCTGCACGCTGGCCGGATCGTAGTTGGGGCCATTCTTGCCGCCGCGCAGGATGACGTGGGTGTCGGCATTGCCGCGCGTCTCGAAAATGGCGGCCACGCCCATCTTGGTCATGCCCATGAAGGCATGGCTGGCGCTGGCGGCCACCATGGCGTCGGCGGCGATCTGCACGCCGCCGTCGGTGCCGTTCTTGAAGCCCAGCGGGCAGCTCAGGCCGGAGGCCAGCTGGCGGTGGCTGGGGCTCTCGGTGGTGCGCGCGCCAATGGCGCCCCAGGCGATCAGGTCGGCGATGAATTGCGGGCTGAGCAGGTCCAGGAACTCGGTGGCGATGGGCAGGCCCAGGCTGGAGATCTCCAGCAGCAGCGAGCGGGCGCGCCGCAGGCCTTCATTGATGCGGAAGCTGCCGTCCAGGCGCGGGTCATTGATGAAGCCCTTCCAGCCGACGGTGGTGCGCGGCTTCTCGAAGTAGACGCGCATGACGACGAGCAGGTCGTCCTTGAGGGCCTCCGCGGCGGTCTTGAGCTGCCGCGCGTATTCCATGGCCTGGCCATGGTCGTGGATGGAACAGGGGCCCACCACCACGATGAGACGGTCGTCGCGGCCGTGCAGCACGTCGGCGATCTCGGCGCGGCGGGACTCGACCAGGTCCTGGACGGCGGCCGGCGTGGGCAGTTCGTCCAGCAGCAGGGCCGGGGAAATCAGCGGACGCACCGCGCCAATGCGGGTGCCGTCGATGCGGGTCGTGTCTTGGGTGGAGTCGGCCTGGCCGGCTTCCCGGTCATGCAGAGCGTCGTCAATGCGGGTCAAAGCGGTTCTCCGTGCGCGCAGGCGTTGGGCAGACCGCCATTATCGCACTTCGGCCGGCCAGGCGGCCGAGGGCATGGGGCGTTTCGCGGGGAGTCAGCGGCGGGCTTCGAGCGCCATGCGCAGCGCCAGCGCGCCCAGCACGGAGCCCATCAGGATGCGCTGCGCGGCCATCCAGCGCGGACGCTGCATCAGGAAGACGGCGATGCTGCCGGCCATGACGGTGATCAGCGCGTTGACCGTGATGCTGATGCCGACCTGAGTGAACCCCAGCGCCAGCGACTGGGCCAGCACATGGCCGCGCTCGGGATCGATGAATTGCGGCAGTAGCGACAGATAGAGCACGGCGATCTTGGGATTGAGCAGGCTGGTGAGCAGGCCCATGGAAAACAGGCGCCGGGGCGAGCTGGGCGGCAGGGCGCGGACCTCGAACGGGGAGCGGCCGCCCGGACGCAGCGCCTGCCAGGCCAGATAGGCCAGGTAGACGGCGCCGCCAAAGCACAGGGCTTCATAGGCATAGGGCACGGCCATCAGCAGGGCGGTGATGCCCAGGGCCGCGCAGAGCACGAAGAACACCAGCCCCAGGGCCACGCCGCATAGCGAGATCAGGCCGGCCCGCACGCCTTGCGACAGCGAGCGGGAGACCAGGTAGACCATATTGGGGCCGGGTGTGAGGACCATGCCCAGGCAGACGAGGGCAAAACCGAGGAGATGGCTGAGATCGGGCATGAGGGCCGCCAGGGGGAGTGTTACGCGAGATTACATCAGGCGCGGCCATGACCGCTACCATAGTGCTCACCTGACGGGAGCGCGCGCATGACTTCTATCCGTGCCGGCATCGGCGGCTGGACCTATCCCCCCTGGCGGGACGGCGTGTTCTATCCGCCCGGCCTGCCGCATGCCCGCGAGTTGCATCATGCCTCGCGCCAGTTGAGCGCCATCGAGGTCAATGGCACTTTCTACGGCAGCCAGAAGCCGGCCACCTTCGCGGCCTGGGCGGCCGAGGTGCCGGAGGGCTTCAAGCTGGCCCTCAAGGCGCCGCGTTATGCGACGCATCGCAGCGCGCTGCGCCAGGGCGCCGATTCGGTCAGGCGCTTTCTGGAAAGCGGCATCGACCGCCTGGGCGACAAGCTGGGGCCCTTGCTGTGGCAACTGCCCGACACCAAGGTCTTCGATCATGACGATGTGCGGGCCTTTCTGGGCCTGCTGCCGGCGCGGCTGGAGGGGCGGACCCTGCGCCATGTCCTCGATGTGCGCCATCCCAGCTTCGACTGCGAAGACTATCTGCGCCTGGCGCGCGAGCATGGGGTGGCGACCGTGCTGACCGACAGCCCCAAGTTCGTGTCGATCACCGACAGCACTTGCGCCGACCTGATCTACGTGCGCCTGATGGCCGCCGACGCCGGCATCGCCCATGGCTACGCGCCGGCCGTGCTCGACGCCTGGGCGCGCTGCGCGCGGCAATGGGCCGCGGGGCACAGCCCCGATCTGCCGCGGCGCCTGCCCGACATCGGCGTCGGCACGCCGCGCGAGGTCTATGTTTTTTTCATCAATGGGCACAAGCCGCTGGCGCCGGCGGCGGCCATGGACTTCCTGCGCCGCATCGGAGAGCCCGCGTGAACCTCGAAGTCGAACTGGCCGACATCACCACCCTGTCGGTCGACGCCATTGTCAACGCGGCCAACCGCAGCCTGCTGGGCGGCGGCGGCGTGGACGGCGCCATCCACCGGGCTGCCGGGCCGGGCCTGCTGCAGGCCTGCCGCGCGCTGGGCGGCTGCCCCACGGGCGAAGCCAGGATCACGCCGGGCTTTGCGCTGCCGGCGCGTTTCGTGATCCATGCCGTGGGGCCGGTCTGGCGCGGCGGCGGCCATGGCGAGGCGGCCCTGCTGGCCGCCTGCTACCGGCGCTCGATCGAGCTGGCGGCGGCGCAGGCGCTGCACAGCATCGCCTTTCCGTGCATCAGCACCGGCGTCTACGGCTATCCGCTGGAGCTTGCCGCGCCGGTCGCCCTGGACGCGGTCCGCCAGACCCTGCGCGCCGCGCCCGGCATCGGGCGCGTCATCTTCTGCTGCTATTCGGCGGGCGACGCGGCGGTCTACGAGGCCTTGCTCGCCCGCGATTGAGCGGCGCTCAGTCGGCCACCGGCGTGCGCATGGTGACGAATTCTTCGGCCGCCGTGGGGTGGATGCCGATGGTTTCGTCGAAGATGCGCTTGGTGGCGCCGGCTTTCAGGGCCACGGCCAGCCCCTGGATGATCTCGCCGGCCTCCGGGCCCACCATGTGGCAGCCCAGCACGCGGTCCGTGTCGGCGTCGACCACCAGCTTCATCAGCGTGCGCTCCTGCGCATCGGTGAGCGTCAGCTTCATGGGGCGGAAGCGGCTCTCGAAGCGCTTGACGCGGTGGCCGCGCTTGAGGGCTTCTTCGGTGCTCAGGCCCACGGTGCCGATATTGGGCAGGCTGAAGACCGCGGTCGGGATCAGGTCATAGTCGACCGGGCGGTATTCCTCGGGGCGGAACAGGCGGCGGGCGATGGCCATGCCCTCGGCCAGCGCCACGGGCGTGAGCGGCACGCGGCCGATCACATCGCCCAGGGCGAGGATGGACGGCTCGGCCGTCTGGAACAGCTCATCGACCGCGATATAGCCTTGCTCATTGAGCTTGACGGCGGTGTTCTCCAGGCCCAGGTTGTCCAGCATGGCGCGGCGGCCGGTGGCGTAGAAGACGCAGTCGGTCTCCAGCACCGAGCCGTCGAGCAGGGTGGCGGCCAGCGTGCCGTCGGGCAGCTTGTCGATGCGCGCGATGTCGGTGTTAAAGCGCAGCGTCATGCCTTTTTTCTGCAGCTCGTCGCGCAGGTGTTCGCGCACGCTCTGGTCAAAGCCGCGCAGGAAGAGGTCGCGCCGGTAGGCCAGCGTGGTGTCGGCGCCCAGGCCGTTGAAGATGGAGGCGAATTCGACCGCGATATAGCCGCCGCCCACCACCAGCACGCGGCGCGGCAATTGCTTCAGGAAGAAGGCCTCGTTGGAGGTGATGGCGAGTTCCTTGCCCGGGATGTCCGGCACGAAGGGCCAGCCGCCGGTGGCGATCAGCAGGCGCTCGGCCGTATGGCGCTTGCCGTTGATCTCGACCGTATGCGGGTCCACGATGCGGGCGTGGCCCTCGTGCAGCGTCACGCCGCTGTTGACCAGCAGATTGCGGTAGATGCCGTTCAGGCGTTCGATTTCGCGGTTTTTGTTCTGGATCAGCGTATGCCAGTCAAAGCCGGGATGGCCGGGCGTCCAGCCAAAGCCGGCGGCTTGCTCGAAGTCTTCGCTGAAGTGCGCGCCATAGACCAGCAGCTTCTTGGGCACGCATCCCACATTGACACAGGTGCCGCCCAGGTAGCGGCTTTCGGCGACCGCCACGCGGGCGCCGAAACCTGCCGCGAAACGGGCTGCGCGAACACCGCCCGAGCCCGCGCCGATGACATACAGGTCAAAATCGAAAGCCATGAGTATCCTTGTTGCAAGGCCGGCAGCGCCGGCGACCATCGCTATTAAACCGCGTTCCGGCGTTTCTCCAAACCAAGCCCCGCCGGCCAAATCGGATATAACCATGCAAAGTGGACAGCTGAGGCGTCATGCAGGCAGAGACGGGTTTTTTCAGTAGCGCGGGAGCGGCCGTGGGCCAGGGCATCAAATGGGTGTCCGACGCCCTGCACTGGCTATTTGGCGGCTTTTTCGGCGCCCTGGGCGATTTTTTCAGCGGGATGGCGGCCTCCCTGGGCATGAGCCCGAACGTGATGAATTTCGCGCTGCTGCTGATCGGCCTGATGATGCTGTGGGCCGGCATCAAGGCCTTTGCGCGGCGCTCCATCCTGAGCGGGATTTTCTGGCTGGTGCTCACCGCGCTCTTGCTGGGCGCCCTGATCGGCTAGGCCGGCGCCGCCCGCCTGGCCTGGCGGGTGAGCTGCGCCAGGCGCCGCGCGAGCGGATCGAACAGCTCCGCCGCCGTATTGCCATAGCCCAGCACCAGGCCGTTTTCCGGCGCGGCCAGCGCAAAGCCGGACAGCGGCTGGGGCTGCATGCCGTGGGACAGGGCGTCCATGGCAATGCGCTTGTCGTCATGCTTGGCGGGCAGGCGCAAGGTCAGGTGCAGGCCGCATTGGCCGCCCTCGACGGTGTGCGCGACGTCCAGGTGGCGCGCGAGGGCCGCGCGCAGCGCCTGCTGGCGCTCGCGGTACAGCCGCCGCATGCGTCCCAGGTGGCGGCTGAACTCTCCGCTTTCAATGAAATCAGCCAGGGCCAGCTGCTCATGGCGGTGGCCGCCGCGCAGCAGCTCGGCCACCGCCACGCGGGTGGCCTCGACCAGCCGCTCGGGCAGCACCACGAAGCCGATGCGCAACGACGGGAACATGGTCTTGCTGAAGCTGCCGATATAGAGCACCGGCGCCTGCGGGGCCATGCCCTGCATGGCGGCGATGGGTTCGCCGTGATGGCGGAATTCGCTGTCGTAATCGTCTTCGATGATCCACGATTGGTGCCGGCGCGCCTGGGCGATCAGGTCCAGGCGCCGCGCGGCCGGCATGACGCCGCCCGTGGGGTATTGGTGCGAGGGTGTCACGTAGACCAGGCGCGGCGGGCCCTCGGCCCAGTCCCGCGCCTGCAGGCGCAGGCCCTCGACATCCACGGGCTTGGGGCGCACGTCCAGGTCGCCGGCGAAGAAGGCGGTCTTGGCGCCGCGGTAGCCGGGGTCTTCGACCCAGGCGATGTCGCCCGGATCGGCCAGCAGGCGCACGCACAGCGCCAGCGCCTCCTGGGTGCCTTCGGTGATGACGACCTGCCCGGGCAGGCAGTGCACGCCGCGCGCCACGCCCAGATAGCGGGCGATGCTGGCGCGCAGTTCCGGCTCGCCCGCCGGCTCGCCATAGGACAGGCTGTCCGCGCCGCCGCGCCGCATGGCGCGGTCCAGGGCCCGGCGCCAGGCTGCGGCCGGGAAGTGCGACAGCGCCGGCTGGCCGGGGCGCAGCGCCAGATAGCTGCCCGTGCCGTGCGGGGTGCGCACCAGCCGCGTCAGGCGCCGCGCCACGCGCGCCGGTTCCTGGGCGGCCAGGTCGGTCCCGGCCTTGCGCTGCCGCGTCAGCGGCGCGACCCGCGTGCCCTGGCGGTCGGCCAGCACATAGCCTTCGGCGGCCAGGTGCTCATAGGCGATGGAGACGGTGTTGCGCGAAATCGACAGCGCCTCGGCCAAGCCGCGCGAGGCCGGCAGCCGGGTGCCCGGCGCCAGGCGGCCTTCGAGGATGGCCGTCTTCAGGCGTTGCAGCAATTGGCGCTGCAGCGGCATGCCGCCCGGCGACAGGGGCGCATCCAGCAGGACGAGGCGGGTGGGGTCTTCCATGGCGTGGCACTAACAAAATACTTTGTTCTGGTGCTTTCTATGATGCCACGGATTCCCCTAGAGTCAGACATGTTTACTAACCTTGTTGCGCGGAGACTCACATGGCCTTGCTGAACCCCTATGACCAGCCCATCGGCGAACCCCTGCCGGATTGGACGCCGCGCCCGCGCCCGCCGCGCACGCCGGTCGAGGGCCGCTTTTGCCGCCTGGAGCCCCTGGATGCCCAGCGCCACGCCGAAGACCTGTTTGCCGCCTACCGCGCCGCGCCCGATGGGCGCGACTGGACCTATCTTTCGGTCGGGCCCTTCGAGACGGTGCAGCGCTACCGCGATTACTGCGAGCGCGCCTCGGCCAGCGAAGACCCCCTGCATTTCGCCGTCATCGACCGCGCCAGCGGCCGGGCCGTGGGCACCTTGTCGCTCATGCGCATCGACCCGCCCAATGGCGTGATCGAAGTCGGCAATGTGACCTTCTCGCCCTTGCTCAAGCGCACGCCGATTTCCACGGAGGCGCAGTTCCTCCTGATGCGGCGGGTCTTCGACGAGCTGGGCTACCGGCGCTATGAATGGAAGTGCGACAGCCTGAACGCGCCGTCGCGCCAGGCGGCCGCGCGCCTGGGCTTCCAGTTCGAGGGGATTTTCCGCCAGGCCGTGGTCTACAAGGGCCGCTCGCGCGATACGGCCTGGTTTTCCATCATCGACGGCGAATGGCCGGCCCTGCGCGCGGGCTTCGAGCAGTGGCTGGCGCCGGAGAATTTCGACGCCCAGGGCCGCCAGCGGGTCCGCCTGCAAGCCCTGCGCGGCCAGGCCGCTTGAGGAGCCGGGCTAACAGGCCTGGCGGCGCGCCCACCAGGCCTGCAGCATGCCGGCGGCGCTCACCAGGGTGATGCCCGCCAGCACCAGCGCGGCGCCCGCGGCGAAATGGCCGTCGAGCGGCTCGTCCAGCAAGGCCACGCCCAGGCCGACGCCGAACAGCGGCGTCAGGAAGGACAGCACCGACAGCCGCGTGGCCAGATAGCGGCGCAGCAGCCAGAACCACACCAGATAGCTGAACAGCGCCACCGCCACGCACTGGAAAGCCAGGCTATAGAGGGCCGGCGCCGTCCACACGGGCGAGGCGCCGCCCATCAGGCCGTGCAGCAGCGGCAGCGCCAGGGCGGCGCAGGCCATCTGGTAGAACAGGGTCTTGGCGGCCGGAGCCTCCGACAGCCGGCTGGCGCGGATGCCCACGGTGGTCAGGCCCCAGGCCGCGCCAGCCAGCAGCCCCAGGACATCGCCCAGCAGCATATTGGGCGCGGCGGCGGTGGGCGCGGGCTTGCCCAGGAAGGCCGTCGCGATGCCCGCGAACGCCAGGACCACGCCGGCCCACTGCAGGGGCTTGAGCCGTTCGCCGGGCACGCGCGCGTGCAGGCCCAGGGCGGCGAAGATGGGCGCGGTATAGAGAAACACCGCCATGTGCGAGGCCGTGGTGTAGTGCAGCCCCAGGGCCACGAAGACGAACTCCAGGGCGAACAGCAGGCCCACGCCCAGGCCGGCGCGGGCGCTGCCGTCGCGCCAGAAGCGCAGGCCTTCGGCACGCAGCAGCACCAGGCCCAGCACCACGGCGGCAAAGGCCGAGCGCAGGCCGATCTGCAATAGCGGCGCGACGTCCTGGGCCACGAGCTTGATGGCGATCTGCTGCATGGCCCAGCACAGGCACAGCACCAGCATGGTGCCGGTGGCGAAGCCGTCCAGCGGCCGGCGGGCCGGCGTCATGGCAATTCGGCCGGGTGGTTGTCCAGGGCCTGGGCGATCTGCTGGCGCAGGTCCCAGTCGGCCAGCTGGGCGCTGATCGGGCCGTAATAGGCGCCGTCGCGCACCACGTGGATGGCCGGCAGGTGAAAGACCTCATAGCGTTCGACCAGCCCGCCGTTGCGTCCGGCGTCGATCCAGAAAATGCGTTCGGCCGGCAGTTCGAACGCCGGCAGGCGCTGGCGCGCGATGCGGCAATTCGGGCAGGTCAGGCTATGGAAGACCACCAGCGAGAGGCCGGGGGCGTCGAGCAGGCTGCGGTCGGCGGTGCTGTCATCGATATCGATCTGGTCCATGGTCTCAGGGCAGTTTGTCCAGTTCGAGCAGGGTCTGGTAGAGCACGCGCGTGCCGTCGAGCAGCTGCCCGGGCGTGATCCATTCTTCGGGGCAATGGCTGCGGCCATCCAGGCAGGGGATGAAGATCATGCCCATGGGGCCGGTGGGCGCCATATACATGGCGTCGTGGCCCGCGCCGCTGGGCAGCGTCAGGGTGGCGTAGCCCAGGGCCTGGGCGGCGCCGCGCACCGCGTCCATCACCAGGGGCGTGCAGTCGGTGGGTTCGGCGCGCGACAGGGGCTCAGCCTGCACGCTCAGGCGCAGCGCCGCGAGGTCGGCCGCCACGCTTTGCAGCACGGCCGGGGTGAAGGCGTCGAGCACCTCGTGGCTGTCGCTGCGCACCTCCAGCGTCATGTCTACCCGGCCGGGCACGGCGTTGGCCGCATTGGGGGTGAGCGTCAGGTGTCCCACGGTGGCCACCACATAGTGCGGCTTGCCGGCCAGTCCGCTGGCGCGCCGATGGGCCGCGTCGATGATGCGGGCCGCGCCCACCAGGGCGTCGCGGCGGATGTCCATGGGCGTGGTGCCGGCATGGTCGGGCCGGCCCTGCACCACGATGCGCGAACGGCGGATGCCCACGATATTGCTGACCACGCCGATGGGCAGGCCGCGCGTCTCCAGCACCGGGCCTTGTTCGATATGCAGCTCCACGAAGGCGGCCGTCTCGCCCGGGCCGCGCAAGGCGCGGTCCAGCGCGGCCGGGTCGCCGCCGGCGCGGGCGATGCCCTGCGCCAGGGTTTCGCCGTCGGGGTTGCGGGCGGCCAGCATGTCCGGGGTGAGATGGCCGCTGATGGCGCGGCTGCCGACACAGGAAATGCCGTAGTCGCTGGGCTCTTCGGACAGGAAGTCGATGACCTCGAAGGCGTGATCGAGGCTCAGGCCGTGGTCTTTGAGCGTATGCGCCACCTCGATGCCCGCCAGCACGCCGATGATGCCGTCGAAGCGGCCGCCCTCAAGCACGGTGTCGCAATGCGAGCCCGTGACCAGGGGTTTTTTCGCGGCGTCGCGGCCGGCCAGGCGGCCGATCAGGTTGCCGCCGGCATCGATGCGGCAGGCCAGGCCCGCGGCCTCGAATTCCGCGCGCAGCCAGGCGCGCGCCTGATCGAACAGCGGACTGAAGGCGCGGCGTGTCCAGGGCTGGCCCGGCAGCGTCATGCGCGAGAGGGTTTCGACACGCGCCCACAGGCGCTCGGCATTCAAGGGAGGGAAAACGGCGGTGCTCATATGCGGAAAAAAAGAGGGCCCTGAGGCTGGCCGATTATGTCATAGCCGCCGCGGGCGCCGGCGCGCCAGGGCCGGGCCGCGGCCGGCCCAAACAACGGCGGAATCGGCCCGGGTAAACCCGTAGTATCCAGCGGTAAACGGATATGAAGTCGCTTGGTCGGCCCGCATTCTCCCAAGTATGATGGCCGCATTGCCCGGGGACCTGGTCTGCCGGGCCACGTTTTTTCGCGGTGCCGCCAAGGGCGCCGCGCAGCAATCCTTAGCCATATCCAGGAGATTTACCGTATGACGCAAACCGCCGAGGTCAAACTGCCGCCGCTGAATGTCCCGTCCTATGTCAAGCACGCCCGCTTGGTCGACTGGGTGCAGAGCGTAGTCGCCTTGACGCAGCCCGATCGCGTGGTTTGGTGCGACGGCTCGCAAGAGGAATACGACCGTCTGTGCGAGCAGATGGTGCAGGCCGGCACCATGCGCCGCCTGAACGCCGAGAAGCGTCCCAATTCCTATCTTGCCTGGTCCGATCCCTCCGACGTCGCCCGGGTCGAAGACCGCACCTTCATCTGTTCGGAGCGCGAGGAAGACGCCGGCCCGACCAATAACTGGGCCGCGCCCGCCGAGATGCGCGCCACCCTGCAAGGCCTGTTCGAAGGCGCCATGCGCGGCCGCACCCTCTACGTGGTGCCGTTTTCCATGGGCCCGCTGGGCTCGCCCATCGCCCATATCGGCGTCGAGCTTTCCGACAGCCCCTATGTGGTCGTGAACATGCGCATCATGACCCGCATGGGCCGCGCCGTGTGGGACGTGCTGGGCGCCGACGGCGAATTCGTGCCTTGCGTGCACAGCGTGGGCAAGCCGCTGGCCGCCGGCGAGGCCGACGTGGCCTGGCCCTGCAATCCGGTCAAATACATCGTCCATTATCCCGAGACGCGCGAGATCTGGAGCTTCGGCTCGGGCTACGGCGGCAACGCCCTGCTGGGCAAGAAGTGCTTCGCGCTGCGCATCGCCTCGACCATGGGCCGCGACGAAGGCTGGCTGGCCGAGCACATGCTGATCCTGGGCGTGACCTCGCCCAAGGGCCGCAAATACCATGTGGCCGCCGCCTTCCCCTCGGCCTGCGGCAAGACCAACTTCGCCATGCTGATCCCGCCGGCCGGCATGGACGGCTGGAAAGTCACCACCATTGGCGATGACATCGCCTGGATCAAGCCGGGCGCCGACGGCCGCCTGCGCGCCATCAACCCCGAGGCCGGTTATTTCGGCGTGGCCCCGGGCACCAGCGAGAAGACCAACTTCAATGCCATGGCCACGCTCAAGGCCAATGTCATCTTCACCAATGTGGCGCTGACCGATGACGGCGACGTGTGGTGGGAAGGCATGACCGACGTGCCGCCGGCGCACCTGATCGACTGGCAGGGCCAGGACTGGACGCCCGAGATCGCGCGCGAGACCGGCCGCAAGGCGGCCCATCCGAACGCGCGCTTCACGGCGCCCGCTTCGCAGTGCCCGTCCATCGATCCGGAATGGGAGAACCCGCAGGGCGTGGCCATCGACGCCTTCATCTTCGGCGGCCGCCGTTCGACCACGGTGCCCCTGGTGACCGAGGCCCGCGATTGGGTCGAAGGCGTCTACATGGCCGCCACCATGGGCTCGGAAACCACGGCCGCGGCCGCGGGCAAGCAGGGCGTGGTGCGCCGCGATCCCTTCGCCATGCTGCCGTTCTGCGGCTACAACATGGCCGACTACTTCAACCACTGGCTCACCGTGGGCCAACGGCTGTCCGATGCCGGCGCCAAGCTGCCGCGCATCTACTGCGTGAACTGGTTCCGCAAGGGTCCGGACGGCAAGTTCGTCTGGCCGGGCTTTGGCGAGAACATGCGCGTGCTGAAGTGGATGCTGGGCCGCCTGGACGGCGAGGCGGGCGGCCAGGAGCAGGTCTTCGGCATTTCGCCCGCCTATGGCGACATCGACTGGACCGGCCTGGAGTTCACGCCCGACCAGTTCCAGCAGGTGATCTCGGTGGACGCGCCGGCCTGGCGCGAAGAGCTGGGCCTGCATGGCGAGCTGTTCGCGCAGCTGGCCCGCGGCCTGCCGCCGGCGCTGTCGCGGACCAAGTCGGAAATCGAGCGCCGCCTGGCGGCCTGAGCCCCGGCTGGCCGGATGCGGGGCAGGGCGGCATAATGCCCTCCATGTCCCGCATCACCGCTTTCCTGCCATGAGCGTTTCGTCCTTGCCGCCCAAGGGCGGCTACCTCTGTCTGCGCGGCGTGGCGCCGGCCGGCTTCGTGCCGGCCGACCTGGACCTGGCGCGCGGCGAGTGCATCTCCATCATGGGCGCCTCGGGCGCCGGCAAATCCCTTTTCCTGCGCCAGGTCGCCGACCTGGATCCCGGGCTGGGCGACATCTGGCTCGACGGCGCGGCGCGCGCCAGCATGCCGGGGCCGGCCTGGCGCCGTCTCGTGCGTTATTGCCAGGCCGAAGCCGGCTGGTGGGACGACGCCGTGGCGCCGCATTTCGCGCCCGGGCCGGGCATGGATGCCGCGGCCCTGGAGGGCTTGTTCGAGGCGCTGGGCCTGCGCCAGGACATCCTGCAGGCGCAGGTCAACGAGCTGTCCACCGGCGAGCGGCAACGCCTGGGCCTGGCGCGCGCCTTGCGCGACCGGCCGCCCGTCATCCTGCTCGATGAGCCCACGGCCTCGCTGGACGAGGCCGCCACCGAGCGCGTCGAAGACCTGATCCTGCGCTCGCTGGCCGGCGGCATGACGGCCATGGTGGTCACGCACAACCCCGCCCAGGCCCAGCGCCTGGCCAGCCGGCATTATCTGCTGCGCAACCACCGACTGGAGCCGCAATGAACAGCCTGACCCAGCCCGCCGTGCAGGGCGTGCTCACGCTGCAAGCCAGCGACCTGGCCATCGCCGCCTCGCTGGTGGCCTTGAGCGCCCTGATTTCCCTGGGCCTGCGGCTGCGCATGGAGCGCAGCATCCTCTGGGCGGCCGCGCGCACCGTGGTGCAGCTGCTGCTGGTCGGCCATATCCTGCGCGTGGTCTTCGCCAACGCCGCGCCCTGGCTTACCACGATCGTGGTATTGATCATGATGGGGCTGGCCGCGCGCGAGGTCGCGGCCCGGCCCGCCGAACGCCTGAGCGCGGCGGGCAATCTGCGCATCGGCGCGCTGGCCGTGGTCAGCACCACGGCGGTCACCGCGCTCTTCATTCTCAGCACCGCGCTGCGGCCCGATCCCTGGTATGACCCGCGGTATCTGATTTCGCTGGTCGGCATCGTGCTGGGCAGCGTGCTCAATGCCGGCAGCCTGGCGCTGGACAATATGCTGGTCGGCGTGCGCCGCGAACGCGCCGCCATCGAGGCCCGCATCGCCCTGGGCGCCACGCCCAGGCAGGCCTTCTCGATGCTGATGCGCGAATCCGTGCGGCGCGGCCTGGTGCCTTCGATCAACCAGATGGCGGCGGCCGGCATCATCACGCTGCCCGGCATCATGACGGGCCAGATCATCGCCGGCATGGATCCCGTCGAGGCCGTCAAGTACCAGATCCTCATTCTCTTCCTGCTGTGCGGCGCCAGCGGCCTGGCGGCCATCGGCGTGTCCTGGGCGGCGCTGCACCGCCTGAGCGACGGACGCGGCCGCCTGCGCCTGGACCGCCTGCATGCGCGCTGAGGCCGCCTCGCCGCGTGTGCAGGGCTTTGCGCCGGCGGCCCGCGCCGATGCGCGCATCCTCATCCTGGGCACCATGCCGGGCGCGGTCTCGCTGGCGCGGGGCGAGTACTACGCCCATGCGCGCAATGCCTTCTGGCGCATCGCCCAGGCCTTGTTCGGGGTGGACGCCGCCGCGCCCTACCACGCCCGCCTGCGGGCCTTGCAGGAGGCGGGCGTGGCCCTGTGGGACGTGCTGGCCGCCTGCGAGCGGCCCGGCAGCCTGGACGCGGCCATCGTCGCGGCCAGCGCCGTGCCCAATGACTTCGCCGGCTTCCTGGCCCGCCATCCCAGGCTCGAAGTCATCGGCCTGAACGGCGCCAAGGCCGCCCAGCTCTACCGCCGCCACGTCGGCCCCATGCTGGCCGGCCGCGACAGCCGCCTGCGCGTGCTGGCCCTGCCTTCGACCAGCCCCGCGCATGCGGCGCAGGGGTTTGAGGAGAAGCTGCAAGCCTGGCGGGCGGTGTTGGGCTAGGCGGTGTCGGCCATGCGTGGTCGATAGGGCAGGTGTCAGGCACCGTGAGGTCAATGAAAATTCCGGCTCTGCGTTTGCAGGCCGTCTTCGTCGAGCTGCTGCAATAGGGCGGACAGGTCGACCAGGCGCTGCGCGACGAGGTTGCGGACGTTGTCGATGTTCTGCCAGGTGCCGTAGACGCCGAGCAGGACGGCGCCGAGCAGTTCGCGGCGCTGGCGTTCGATGAGTTCATTGCGGACCACCACATTGACCGGGCCGGTTTCGTCTTCGATGGTGACGAAGATGGTGCCTTTGGCGGTCTGGGGGCGCTGGCGCACGGTGACGATGCCGCAGGCGCGCGCCAGGCGGCGGTCCGGATAGGTGTTGAGGACCTTGGCCGGTTCGAAGCGGCGGGCGGCCAGCTGGGCGCGCAGCAGCGAGACCGGATGGCGATTCAGGGTCAGGCCGGTGCTGTCGTAGTCGGCCACGATGGTCTGGCCTTCGGTGGGGGCGGGCAGCAGGGGGCGTTCGGTTTCGTGGATGGGCGCATCGCGCAGCAGGTCGCGGCTGTGCACGCCGGCGGCGGACTGCCAGCGGGCCTGGCGGCGATGTCCGGCCAGCGGGCGCAGGGCGTCGGCGGCCGCCAGGGCGTCGAGCTCCTGGCGGGTCAGGCCGGCGCGGCGCCCGAGGTCGGCGATGTCGGCATAGGGCTGTTGCTGGCGGGCGGCCTCGATGCGCAGCCCGGCGGCTTCCTTGAGGCCCTTGATCTGGTTCAGGCCCAGGCGCACGGCCGGGCGGGCCTGGCCGGGCAGGGCTTCGAACGAGGCTTCCCAGCGGCTCTGGGTGATGTCGACCGGCAGCACCCTCACGCCGTGGCGGCGGGCGTCCTGCACCAATTGCGCGGGGGCGTAAAAGCCCATGGGCTGGGAATTCAGCAGCGCGGCCAGAAAGGCTTCGGGCTCATGGCATTTGAGCCAGGCGCTGGCATAGGCCAGCTGGGCGAAGCTGGCGGCATGGCTTTCCGGAAAGCCATATTCGCCAAACCCTTCGATCTGGCGGAACAGCGCCTCGGCGAACTCCAGGCTGTATTGGTTCTTGAGCAGGCCGTTGATGAGTTTCTGGCGGAATTTATCGACCCCGCCCTTGCGCCGCCACGCCGCCATGGAGCGCCGCAACTGGTCGGCCTCGCCCGGCGTGAAGCCGGCGGCGGCCACGGCGATCTGCATGACCTGCTCCTGGAAGATGGGCACGCCCTTGGTGCGTTCGAGCACGTCTTCGACGGCCTTGCCGGGATAGATGACGTCTTCCTTGCCCTGGCGGCGGCGCAGATAGGGATGGACCATGCCGCCCTGGATGGGTCCGGGGCGCACGATGGCCACCTGCACCACCAGGTCGTAGTAGCAGCGCGGCCGCAGGCGCGGCAGCATGCTCATCTGCGCGCGCGATTCGATCTGGAAGGTGCCCACGGTATCGGCGCGGCAGATCATGTCATAGGTGGGCGTGTCGCCCTGCGGGATCTGGTGCAGCGCCAGCGGGGCGCCGCGCCGCCGGCCGGCCATCTCCAGCGCGCGCCGCAGCATGGACAGCATGCCCAGCGCCAGCACATCGACCTTCAGCAGGTTGAGGGCGTCGAGATCGTCCTTGTCCCATTGCACCACGCTGCGGCCTTCCATGGCGGCGTTTTCGATCGGCACCAGCCGCGAGAGCTTGCCGCGCGAGATGACGAAACCGCCCGGATGCTGCGACAGATGGCGGGGAAAACCGATCAGGGTTTCGGCCAGGATGGCCCATTGCCGGGCCAGGCGCGAGCCCGGGTCCAGCCCGCACTGGCCCAGGGTGCGCAGCATTTCTTTTTTGCCGTCCCACCATTGATGGGCGCGCGCCACGGCGTCGATGATGGCCGGGTCCAGACCGAGCGCGCGGCCGGTGTCGCGCAGCACGCTGCGCGGCCGGTAGGTGATGACCACCGCCGTCAGCGCGGCGCGCGGGCGGCCGTATTTGCCATAGATGTACTGGATGACTTCTTCGCGGCGCTGGTGTTCGAAATCCACATCGATGTCGGGCGGCTCATTGCGCTCCTTGCTGAGGAAGCGCTCGAACAGCGCATTGCCGTTGCTGGGGTCCACGGCCGTGATGCCCAGGCAGTAGCAGACCGCCGAGTTGGCCGCCGAGCCGCGCCCCTGGCAGAGAATGCCCTGACTGCGCGCATAGCGCACGATGTCATGCACGGTCAGGAAATAGGCTTCGTATTGCAGCTCGGCGATGAGCGCGAGCTCTTTCTCGATGAGCCCGCGCACCGATTCGGGAATCCCGCCGGGGAAGCGCCCGGCCGCGCCCTCGTAGGCGGCGTGGCGCAGATAGGAGGCGGGCGTATGGCCGGCGGGCACGATTTCGTCGGGGTATTCGTAGCGGATTTCGTCCAAGGAAAAATCGCAGCGTTGCGCGATGGCCTGGGTCTCGGCCAGGGCGGCTGCCGGATAGAGCCCGGCCAGGCGCAGGCGCGAGCGCAGGTGGCGCTCGGCATTGGCGGCCAGGTCATAACCGCATTGCGCCACGCTGCGGCCGCTGCGGATGGCGGCCAGGGTGTCGTGCACGGGCTTGCGCGAACGCACATGCATCTGCACCTGGCCGATGGCCGCCACGGGCAGGCCGGCCGATTGCGCGGCGGCCTGCACGGCGGCGCGGTGCAGGTCATCGCGCGAGCGCTGCAATTGCGACAGGCCGACC
Source organism: Bordetella pseudohinzii (assembly GCF_000657795.2). Classification (GTDB taxonomy): domain Bacteria; phylum Pseudomonadota; class Gammaproteobacteria; order Burkholderiales; family Burkholderiaceae_B; genus Bordetella; species Bordetella pseudohinzii. Next base: position 167,061 of record NZ_JHEP02000001.1, on the reverse strand, counting down.
CAGGCCCGGCCCGGGAAGTGGCGCGCCAGCCATTGCGCCTGCGCGGCCATCTCGGCGGGCGGCTGGCCATAGGCGGGCGTGAGGATGGCCAGGCAGCCCGGTATGCCGCGCCCCGCCGGGTGGCCGACCAGGTCGGCGGGGCGCAGCAGATAATGGCCTTTCTCGGCGCGGCCGCGGCCCAGGGTGATGAGTTCGGCCAGATTGCCATAGCCGTCCTTGTCCTGGGCCAGCAGGACGAGTTCGATGGGCGCATGGCTGCCGTTGTCCAGCGACAGGCGGCTGCCGATGATGAGCTGCAGGTCCCGGTGCTTGGCGGCCTCGACATGGGCGCGCACCACCCCGGCCAGCGAGCACTCATCGGTGATGGCCAGCGCCGTATAGCCGAGTTTCACGGCGCGCTCGACCAGTTCTTCGGGATGCGAGGCGCCGGTCAGAAAGCTGAAATTGGATTGGCAGTCCAGCTCGGCGTAGGCGGGCAGCAGGGAGGCGAAGGTGTCGGCGGCCATGGTCTCGCCTAGGCGTACAGCCCGTGCAGGAACCAGCGTTGGCCATGCTCGCGGTACAGCCAGTAGCGGGCGCCGGCCTCGTCTTCGGCCACGAAGTAATCGCGCTGGGTCTGCGCGGCATCCCACCAGCCGCTTTCGATGCGTTCGGGGCCGCGTACCAGGCGCAGGGGCTGGCCCTGATAGACCGGGCGGTGGCCGCGCTCGCTCAGGGCGCGGGCGGGCTCGACCAGCCAGAAGGGCCGGTCCAGGGGGCCGGCGGGCTGGCTGTCGCGCGCACGGGCGCGGTGATGGGCGGGCTGCCAGTGATTGGCGACCTCGGGGCGGTGGTCGGCCTGGGGCGCGGCCTGGCGCACGGCCTCGGGCCCCAGGCGCGCGGCCAGCAGATCCAGCAGGCGGGCATGGTCGGCGGCATTGCCGCCGGGCTCGGGGAAAAGCGTGTCGCTGGCGGCCTCGGGCTCGACGGTTTCATGCGCGGACAGGGCCACGGCGATGACGGGCGCGGCCAGTTCGAGGCGGTCCAGGCGTTCGCGCAGCAGGCCCAGCAGATGGCGGCTGTGCCAGACCGGCTCGGCCATGGCCAGGGTAAGCAGCGAAGGCGGACGGGCGCGGCGGCCGCGCTCGTGTTCGAGCGTGAGCGTGATGGCGCGCACGGCGCGCCGGCAGCCATGCAGCCAGCCGCTGAGCTGTTCGGTCAGCCGCCCGGCCGCGTCCATCAGGGCATGGGTATGCTCGACGTAGTCCATGAGTTCGAGGCGGGCGGCAAAGCGCGGCGGCGGCGCGAACCAGCGATGGGCCTCGCTGGCCTGCCCGTAGGCGCGGTCCAGCGCCAGCAGCAAGGCCGGGCCGGCGCGGCGTTGCAGGCCGCCCCGCGGCAGGGCGCGCAGCTCGGCCAGGCGGCTGCAGCCCAGGCCTTGCAGCCAGGCGGCCTGGGGCTGGGTTTCGGGCAGCAGGTCCAGGGGCAGGGTGTCCAGGCGGCGCGCCAGGCTGTCCAGGCGCAAGGCGCCGGCCGCCGCGCCCCGGGCCAGCAGCCAGGCGCCCTGGGCCGTGGGCCCCATGCCCAGCCGGCCATGCAGGCCGAGCGCGGCCAGGCTGGCCCGCACGCGCCGGGCCAGGGCCCGGGGGCCGCGAAACAGCCGCAGGCTGGCGCCGACATCCAGCAGCAGGGCGTCGGGCTCGCGCAGCGCCAGTTGCGGCGTGTATTGCAGCAGGGCCAGCGCGGCCTCGTGCAGGCGGCGCGTCTCGGCCTGCGCATCGCGCGCCAGCAGCTCGGCCCCGGGCGCCAGGACCAGGGCGCTGGCGCGCCGCATGCCGATCTCCAGGCCCGCCTGGCAGGCCGCCGGCGAGAGCGCGACGATGCGCTCCTGCTCCAGGACGGCGCAGCAATGGCCGGGTTCAGGCCGCCGGGCTTGCACGCTGTCCAGAGACAGATGATGAAGATGGATGGCGATCCAGAGTCGCATGAGAAGGCAGGGCTTGGGCCGCGCGGGCGAGGGATCCGTCCAGCGGCAGGAAAATCGGGGTCTCGCACACCGGGCCGCGGCGCTTGAGAATATGGATGGACAGGCCGCCGGGCGCCGGCGCCAGCGCCAGCCGCAGCGGCGCGGGCGAGGCGCTGTGCGCGGCCTGCGCCGGGCGCAGCGCGAAGAACAGCGTGTCGCTGGCCTGGGCGGCCAGATGCAGCCGGCGCAGGGATTCGGGGCGGGCCTGGGGCAGCCAGCACAGCAGGGCCGCGCAGCTGGCGTGCTTGAGGATCTGCTCGGCGGCCCACAAGGCGTCGCCCGCCTTGGCCGGCGCCACCCACAACAGGCGCTCGGGCGCGAGCCGCCATTGCCGCCAGGCGGCGATATGCGGCGTGAAGGGCGGCTGCACCAGGGCGACCGGCCGGCCATCGCCGCGCCCGGCGATGGCCGTGGACAGGAGGCGCAGTTCGCCGCTGCCCGGGTGGGGCAGGAGCAATTCGGTCAGGCAGCCCAGGGGCCAGCCGCCTTCGGGCAGTTGCGCGGACAGCTCGGCGTGGCCCGTGGGCACCACGCGCGCGCTGGCCCGGGCCAACTGCGTGGCCCGCCAGAGCGCGGGATGGATATGTTCGGGCGACGGCATGGCCGGTGTTCCTGTATTACTGTATGAATATACAGTAAATCATACCGGAAAGCCGGCGGCCGGATAGGCACCAAAATGGTGCCAAATGGCCGCGCCCGAGGCGGGAGGCCCCGTGCCGTGGCCCAAAGCGGGGCGGAAACCGACCGCAAGAGGGAGAAACAGCGCCGGGCCGGGCTTGGCATGTTTCCTGCTTGGGAAGGCTTATCTGTTTCCACCACCCTGCAAGAGGAGCAGTCATCATGGCCCACCTTCCCGAGAAGATCGTCGAGCTTTCGCGCCGCGTGGAAAAAATCTCCAACGACAAGATCTCCAGCATCGTCGACATCAATCAGCAAGCCAAATACCTCTCCCTGAACGCCCGCATCGAGGCCGCGCGTTCCGGCGAGGCGGGACGCGGCTTCGCGGTCGTGGCCAACCAGGTGCAATTCGTCTCCGAGCAGATCACCAGCATCGCCGATGCCCTGAAACAGGAACTGGCGGGTTCGATCGCCGACCTGATCCGCATCGGCGAGCACACCTTGCAGGAAATCCGCGGCCATGAAGGCCGGCGCCTGGGCGACCTGGCCCTGAACATGATAGAGACCATGGACCGCAATCTCTACGAGCGGTCCTGCGACGTGCGCTGGTGGGCCACCGATTCCTCGCTGGTCGATCTGCTTGTGTCCGGCCAGGGCGCCAGCCATGCCAGCGAGCGGCTGGGCGTCATCCTGGACAGCTACACCGTCTATCTCGATCTCTGGGTGGCCGATGCCCGGGGGCGGGTGGTGGCCAGCGGCCGGCCCGGGCGCTATCCGCGCGTCACGGGCGCCGATGTGTCGCAGGCCGAGTGGTTCCGACGCGGCATGGCCACGGCCAGCGGCGGCGATTACGCCGCGCTCGACATCCATTGCGAACCGCTCCTGGACAATGCCCAGGTCGCCACCTATGCCACGGCCGTGCGCGCCGGGGCCGAGCGCGACGGCGAGCCGCTGGGCGTGCTGGGCATTTTCTTCGACTGGGCGCAGCAGGCCGACACCATCGTGCGCTCGGTGGGCCTGAGCGAGGAAGAGTGGCGCCGCACGCGCTGCATGCTGATCGACAGCAAGGATCGCGTCATTGCCGCCTCGGACGGCCAGGGCCTGCTCAAGGAACGCTGCCTGCTGCGCAATGAAGGGCAGCCTCGCGGCTATTACCAGAACGCCGATCGCAGCATGGTGGGCTATGCGCTCACGCCGGGTTATGAAACCTATCCCGGCCTGGGCTGGTACGGCGTCATCATCCAGCACCCGCGCCGCGAGTTCGAATGAGCAGGGATAGAATGGGAGTTCATGGGGCCTGGCCCCGAGCGACACCGGATCCGCATCATGAACACACCCGTCGGCACCGCCATCGAATTCCTGCCCGAGCCGCACATCGACGTCAAACAGCTCTTCATTCTTCTGCATGGCGTGGGCGGCACGCCGGACGGCCTGGAAAGCATGGCCCTGGCCATCCGCCAGGCTTTTCCGGCCTCGGCCGTGCTGATCCCGGCCGGCACCGAGCCCTTTGACGGCGGCGGCGCCGGCCGCCAGTGGTTTTCCGTGCGCGGCGTCACCGAAGAAAACCGCGCGGCGCGCGTGGCGGCGGCCCTGCCGCCGCTGGTGGCCTATATCCAGGCGCAGCAGCAGCGCCTGGGCCTGCTGCAATCGGATACCGCCCTGGCGGGCTTCTCGCAGGGGGCCATCATGGCGCTGGAGGCCGTGCAGGCTCACGAAGGCCTGGCCGGGCGGGTGCTGGCCTTTTCGGGCCGCTATGCCCAGCTGCCCAAGGCGCCGCCCCAATACACCACCATCCATATCCTGCACGGCGCGGCCGATCCGGTCATGCCGGTGGCCCTTGCCCAGGCCGCCCACGCGCGGCTCGATGAACTGCATGGCGACGCCACCATCGACATCGCCAGCTCCGTCGGCCATGAACTGCATCCGGCCCTGGTGCAGCGGGGCATCGTGCGCTTGCAGACCTGCGTGCCCCTGCGCAGCTGGGAAGCCGCGCTGGGCCTGAACCAGGCCCCGCCCGACGGCAGCACCGTGCATTGAAGCCGCGCTGACCGACACCCGCGGCGCCGCCGCCTTATTGCGGCGCCGGCGTCTCCGTTTCCCAGCCGCCGCCCAGGGCCAGGAAGAGCGCGATCTGGTCGGTGGACAAGCTGGCCTGCGAGGCGGCCAGCGCGCTTTCATTGCTGGCCAGCGTGCGTTCGGCGTCGAGCACGGTCAGATAATCGGTCTTGCCGAGCTGGAACAACTGCCGCGCCTGGTTCGCGGCCAGGGCGCTCTGGTCGCGCGCGGCGCGCAGCGCGGCATCGCGGTCCAGCTGGCGCGCATAGGTGACCAGCGCGCTCTCGGTTTCGCGCAAGGCGTTGAGCACGGCGCCGTCGAAACGGGCCAGCGCCGCCTTGGTCGAGGCTTGCGCCTCGGCGATGCGGGCCTGGACCGCGCCCGTATTGGGCAGGGTCCAGGTGATGAGCGGACCCACGCTCCAGCTGAAGGTGCCGCGGTCGCCGAACATCGTGGCCGGGCCGCCCGAGGCGCCGGACAGGCCCAGCGAGATCTTGGGATAGAGATCGGCCGTGGCCACGCCGATGCGCGCGGTGGCGGCGGCCAGGCTGCGTTCGGCCTGGCGGATGTCGGGACGGCGGCGCAGCAGCGCGGCGCCGTCGCCCACCGGGATGGTCTGCGCCAGGCGCGGCGCCTGGGCGCATTGCAGCAGGGTCTGCGGCAGTTCGGCCGGGGCGCGGCCGGTGAGGGCGGCCAGGCGATAGAAGGCCGTGCGCTGCTGGGCCTCGAAGGGCGGCAGATTGGCCTGCAATTGCTCCAGCTGGCTGCGCGCGCGCGACAGGTCCAGCGAGGTGCCGCGCCCGGCCTGCTGCAGGCGCTGCACGGCGTCGACCGATTCGCGCTGCACGTCCACCGAGTGCCGCGCCGAGGCCAGCTGCATGCCGGCCGAGCACAGATCGGCATAGGCGCGCGCGGTCTCGGCGACCACGGTCACGCGGGCCGCGTCATAGGCGGCCTGGGCGGCCTGTTCATCGCCCCGCGCCGCCTCGATGGCGCGGCGGATCTGGCCGAACAGGTCGACCTGATAGGAGATGCTGGCGCCGCTGGAATATGACCAGCGGTCCTGCGGGCGGACATCGGGCTGCAATTCCTGGACGCCCGAGACATGGCCGAACGTCGGCGAGGCGTTCACGCCCAGCGTGGGCGATTGCTGCGCCTGGGCTTCGCGCGTCATGGCCTGGGAGCGTTCCAGGTTGGCGGCGGCCACGCGCAGGTCGGTGTTGGCCGCCAGCGCCGATTCGACCAGCTGGTCGAGCACGGGGTCTTGGTACAGGCGCCACCAGTTCGGCGGCAGCGCCTGCTGCGGATGGGCCGCGGCTTCGGCGAAGGGCGCTTGCGCCGCGGGCCGCAGGGCCGCCGCGTCATCGGGCACGCGGTAGTCGGGGCCGACGGCGCCGCAACCCGCCAGCGCGAGCGCCAATGTCAGCGGGATCAGGGTTCGGATATTCATGGCGGGACTTCGGATGCAAAAATCAGTCGGATAAAACAGCTCAGTGTTTGGCGGCCAGGGCCGCGGTATCGATGGCCACGGTGGCCGTCTGGCCGGCGACCAGGCGCACGCCTTCGGGCACTTCGTCGATGCGCACGCGCACCGGGATGCGCTGGGCCAGCCGCACCCAGTTGAAGGTCGGGTTCACATTGGGCAGCAGGTTGGCGCTGGTGCTGCGGTCGCGGTCGGCGATGCCCATGGCCACGCTTTCCACATGGCCGCGGATCTGCCGCGATTCGCCCATCAGCGTGACCAGCACCGGATCGCCTTCGTGGATGTTGGGCAGCTTGGTCTCTTCGAAATACCCTTCGACGTAGAAAGAGCCCGCATCGACCAGGGCCATCACGGCCCGTCCGGCGCTGGCATACGAGCCCACGCGCAGGTCCAGGTTGGTGACCCGGCCGTCGACGGCGGCCAGCACACGGCTGCGCTGCAGATTCAGGCGGGCGACGTTCAGCTGCACCTCGGCCTGGGCCAGCGCGGCCTCGGTTTGCTGCAGGCGCGTCTGGCTCTGTTCCAGCGTCTCGGCCGAGACCAGCTGGCCCAGGGAGCGGTTGCGCTTGACGTCGCGCGTGGCCTGTTCGCGGGCCACCTGCTCGGCGCGCACCGCGGCATCGGCCTGGTCGAAGGCCAGCTGGAAACGGGCGCGGTCGATTTCGAACAAGATGTCGCCGGCCTTGACGTCCTGGTTATCCTGGACAGGCACGGCCGTCACCAGGCCGGACACATCGGGGGCGACCTGCACGACATAGGCCTTGACGCGGCCATCGCGGGTCCAGGGTTCGACTTCGTAGTGAACCCAGAGTTGCCACCCGGCATAGACCGCGGCGAGCACGGCAAGCGCGGTGACGGCATATCTGCCAAGCGCGGCCGGACGGAGCGAGTTGGGGAGTTTCATACTGCTATCTCTGGAGGAAATAAGGGGAAATCAGGTAGACGCCATACAGCAGCACCACGGCCAGCGCGAGGTCGAACAAGGCCGGATGCCAGACGAGGCGATAGAAACCCGCGCGGGCGAGCACGCGCCGCAAGACCCAGCTCAGGAGCAGCGCCGGCAGCGCCAGCACCAGCAGCCAGGGGAAATAAATGCCGTAGAAATTGAATTCGCCTATCATTTTTTTCAGCCCTCCTGGACAGCCATCAGAGGGCGGTAAGCCTGGGCATCGGGAAAAAACGCGCGCCGGATGCCCACCAGCGCCACCACGGCGCGTTCGCGCGCGGCCTGGCCCGAGTCGGGCGTGGCGCACACGCTTTGCAGCGCGCGGTCGATATGAGTCAGCAATGCGGCCGGGCGCTCGCCATGCCGGCCGGACAAGCGCTGGCGGAAGCTCTCGGCCAGGCCGCGCAGCACCGGCTGGATGGCCGCGTCGGCCACGGGCAGGTGGCGCCGGGCGCGCTGCAATTCGGCGATGTCCTTGCCCACGCGCAAATCCTTCAAGGCGTCATCGGCCAGCTGGTCGTCGCGGCGCTTGGCCATGGCCAGGCGCGGCTGCAAGAGGCCGATGCGGTCCAGCAGCCGGGCGGCAAAGGCCTGGCGCCCGATCACGCGGTGCGCGCCGGCCAGCGCGGCCAGCTCCTTCCAGTTGGCGCTTTGCAGGCGGCGCGTGCTCCATTCCACGCTGACGGTGCGGAAAATGGCGGCGATGATGGCCGCCATCGCCACGCCGATGCACTGGGCCAGCGTGGTGTCCAGGAAGGACACCAGATCGGCGGTGTGGGTGTCGTGCAGGGCCAGCGTGCCCGTCAGGCCGAAGAAAACCGCCATGGCCTTGGACGCCGTCGTGGGCCGCGCCAGAAAGATGCCGGTCACAAAAGCCACCGGAAACAGCGACAGCGCCAACATCTCGAATGAATGCACGGCCGGCATGATGCCCAGCAGGTACAGCGCCGACAGCGGGATGGAATAAATCGTGTAGGTCAGGAACTGCATGATGCCGGGCACGGGGTTGTCCTGGGCGGCGAAAAAACAGCTGAAGATGGCCGCCATCAGCGCCGCCGTGGCCCCATTGCTCCACGCCGTGCCTATCCAGAAGAGGCAGCACACCGAGATCGCCAGGCCGGCGGCCAGCGCCGACAGCAGGGCCAGGCCGTGGTCGCGGTGCAGGGCCGGGCCGCGGGTGAGGCGGCGCGCCGAGGCCCGCGGCTTGCCTTGCAGGCCGGCGCGGATGTCCAGCCGCAGCGCCAGGCAGGCGTCGTAGGTGTCGACCAGTTCGCGCAGGCGCACCACCAGGCTGGTGAGCAGGGCGTCATCCCAGCCGGATTCGGCCTGGATGGCGGGCGTCAGCCGCGTGAGCACGGCGCGCAGGCGCACGGCCTGTTCGCGCGTGGCCTGGGCGCTGTCGTCCATCCAGGCGGAGATATCGTCCATGACCGCGCGCATGGGGGCCGGCAGCTCGCGGCCGGCGGCCTCCAGCGCCTGCAGGCGGTCCTCGACGGCCGAGACGGCGGGCGTCAGGGCGATGATGCGGTCCTGCATGGCGGCCAGGGCATTGGCCGTCCAGCGGATATTGCCGGTGTCGAAAGGCACGTGGGTCGCCATCAGGCGCAGCTGTGTGATGTCATTGGCCAGCGTGCGGCGGTCCTTGGCGCCTTTTTTCTCGTCGCGTTCGCGCGCGCGCTTGATGACGTCCTGGATCCAGCTGCGCGCATCGCGCACCGTGGCGTCCAGCCGGCCCATCAGGGGCCGGCCGATGCCGCGCGGGAAGACCAGGCTGTGCGCCAGGGTGGCGCAGATGATGCCCAGGCTGATTTCCTCCACGCGGGCCAGCGCGGTATCGAACACCGTGGCCGGATCGCTCACGCTGGGAAAGCCGATCATGGCCGCCGTGTAGCCGGCCAGCATGAACAGATACGAGCGCGGCGTGCGGTCCAGCACGGCGATGTACAGGCAGAGGCCGACCCACAGCACCATGGCCAGGGTCATGAGCACGGGGTAGTTCGCCAGGCGGGGCACGGTATAGACCGTCATGGCCGAGCCGAAGAAGGTTCCGCCCAGGCGGTAGACCGCCTTGGAGCGCACGGCGCCCGACCAGGGCTGCGAGACGACATAGGCGGTCGTCATGGCCCAGAAGGGGCGCGGCAGGCCGATGCTGTACGACAGGTACAGCGCCGAAATCGCGCCTGCATAGCACTTGAGCGAAAACATGACCTCTTCGAGGCTGGGCAGCTTCATCGCTGGAAATCCTCCCGCGAGACGGCCGACTCGCGCCCGAGGGCGGTCTTGAGCTGCTCGAAGACGCGCAGGCAGATATCCAGGTCCGCTTCGGGGATGTCCTTGAAGATCTGGCGGCGCAGCTGCACCAGCACGCCTTCGACCTGTTCGCGCAGGGCCTGGCCGGATGCGGTCAGGTGCACGGTCTTGGCGCGCCGGTCCTGGGCGTCTTCGCGGCGTTCCAGCAGGCCGGCGGCCACGAGGTGGTCCAGCACGCGCACCAGCGAAGGGCCTTCGACCCCCAGGGCCTCGGCCAGGGCGCCTTGCCGCACGCCGTCGCCCAGGCGGCCGGTCAGGATGACAGGCCAGGCCGTGGCCTGGGACAGGCCGAAGTCGGCCAGTGCCTTGTCCGCGGCGCTGCGATAGGCGCGCGAAAGCACCATGAGATGCGCCGTCATGGCCATGAGTTGGGAGTCGTTATTCATAAATCACATTGTATCCTATTTAGTAGGAAGCTAATAAATAGGAAATCGCAATAATTCCCATGGATTCCCGCTATGGGTGGGAAGCTGACGCGGAAATGAAAAAGCGCCGGATTCGGCGCTTTGGGGGGCTCAGGCGCCGTCGCAGTCGGCCCAGCAATTGGGGGTTTCGTACAGGCGCACGCGCGTCAGCCTCAGGTGATGGCCATAGGCGTCTTGATAATGGGGCGCGAGCAAATCGAAGATGATGGCCGCCAGGTTCTCGGCCGTCGGGATGCGGTCCAGCACCACGGTCTTGTGGCCGGGCAGGGTGGCCAGGAAGTCGCGCACTGCCGTGTCGCCCTCATAGACCAGGAAGGCGTGGTCCCAGACGTCGACCACATGGGTCTTGGCGATGTGCTTGATGTCGGAGAAGTCCATCACCATGCCGGTATCGGACTGCCCAGGGGTCTGGACGACATCGCCGGTCAAGGTGATTTCCAGCACATAGCGATGGCCGTGCAGGTTGCGGCATTGGCTGCGGTGATCGGGGATGCGGTGGCCGGCATCGAACTCCAGCCTGCGGGTGACGGAAATCAACGGCCACCTCCGCGGGTGAATCGGACAATCATGGAATGCCTATGTATTTATGGGTCTGCACGCTCAGGCGCCATTGCGGATGCGCCATGCAATAACTTACCGCCGCTTCGGTATTGGCCAGGCGCTGGGGGCCGTCCATGGGCTGCAGGAAGAAATGCTCGAAATCCAGGCCGGCGAAGGCCTCGGGCGGCGTGTCGGCCTGGGGAAACACCAGCTTGAGTTCCTGCCCGCGCGTCTGCACCACCGGCGCGCGGCCCTTGGGGCTGACGCAGATCCAGTCCACGCCGGGCGGCACGGGCAGGGTGCCATTGGTCTCGATGGCGATGGTGAAGCCTTGCGCATGCACGGCGGCGATCAGCGCCTCGTCCAGCTGCAGCAGCGGTTCGCCGCCCGTGAACACCACGTAGCGGCCATGGGTCTGCGGCCCCCAGGCACGGGCGATGGCCTCGGCCAGCGCCTGGGCGTCGCGGAACTTGCCGCCGCCCTCGCCATCGGTGCCGACGAAGTCGGTGTCGCAGAAGGTACAGGCCGCCGTGGCGCGGTCGCTCTCGCGGCCCGACCAGAGATTGCAGCCCGAAAAACGGCAGAACACCGCCGCGCGCCCGGCCTGGGCGCCTTCGCCCTGCAGCGTCTTGAAGATTTCTTTGGCGGAGTAGGTCATGAAGAACCGGCGGCCGAAAGCGCCAGGCCGGCAGAATGCAAACCGCCATTTTACCGTCTGTGGCCGCCGGCGGCCCGCGGGCGTGGTTCAATTCAGGTTTGACCGGCCCGGCGCCATGGCGATGCTGCACATTCAGGACTCCCTCTATCTCGACGAACGCGAACTGGATTTCGGCATGATCCGGGCCCAGGGCGCGGGCGGCCAGAACGTCAATAAAGTCGCCAGCGCGGTCCATCTGCGCTTCGATGTGCGCGCCTCATCCTTGCCCGACGAGGTCAAGGAGGCGGTGCTGGCGCTGTCGGATCGGCGCCTGACCAAGGAAGGCGTGCTGGTCATCAAGGCCCAGGCTTACCGCAGCCAGGACAAGAATCGCGCCGAGGCGGTCGAGCGGCTGCTGGCCGTCTTGCGCCAGGCGCTGGTCAAGGCGCCGCCGCGCCGGGCGACGCGGCCCACCCTGGCGTCGCAGCGCCGGCGCGTGCAGCGCAAGGTGCAGCGCGGCGGCATCAAGCGCCTCAGGGGCCGGGTGGGCGAAGATTAGGCCAGGGCGGGGTAGCTGAAGAGCGCGAAGTGCGCGGTGTTCAGCAGCAGATGCGCCAGCACGGCCGCGGCCAGTCCGCCGCGATGATAGGCCCAGCCATAGAACAGGCCGGCCAGCGCGGCCAGGGCCATGAGCCCGGGGCCGCCCGCGAAATGCGCCCATCCAAAGAGCAGGGCGGCCAGCAGGCAGGCCGGCGCGGCTCCCAGCCGCGGCGTGAGCTGCTGTTGCAGATAGGCGCGGAAGAAAGCTTCTTCGGCCAGCGTCACGAGCAGCGCATTATTGGCAAGCCACAGCCAGCCTTGCGCGGGCCAGCCCGGCGCCCAGGCGATCGCGCCCGCCAGCCAGGCCAGGCCCAGGCAGGCCAGGGCCGCGCCCAGCGCCGCCGCCAGGCCCGCGCCCAGGCCGCGGCGCCAGCCGCCGCGCAGCAGGGGCGGCGTCATGACGCACAGCACCCACCATGCGGCCAGCGGCTTGTCCAGGTTGAGATACATGCGCAGCGGCGCCGAACCGGGCTTGAGCGCCTCGTCGATGAGCAGCGGGTTGCGAAAGCCCGGCAGCAGATGCAGGGCCAGCGCCAAGGCCGTGAGCATGAAGAGGGCATGGCCGGCCAAGGCCATGGCCGGCTTGCCCTGGCGCAGCAGCCCGGCGCTGAGCAGCAGCAGGGCGAAGGCCAGGAGCGCCGGCGGCAGCAGCCATTGCTGCCAGGCGGCCAGGCCCAGGCCGGCCAGCAGCAGAGCCGCGCCCGGCTTGCGCGCCGAAGGCGACCACAGCAGGGCGTAGGCCGCGAAAATCAGCATCCAGGGCAGTAGCGGGGCGATCATGCGGTTTGGTCCGGGGTGAAGCGCGCATTGTAGGCAGGGCGCGGCGGCGGCGGGCCGGAACCGCGGGAAAATGCCCGTGAGTGGTGCTAAGGTGTGGGCAGCCCGGCCGGTGCCGGCGTAAAGGACGGCGCATGACGCATATTGCTTTGTTGATGGTGGCGGCGGCGATGCTGCCCTTGGTGGCCTCGATCGCCAGCAAGGCCGGCGGGCGGGGTTTCGATAACCGCGACCCGCGCCCCTGGCTGGACGCGCAAAAGGGCTGGCGCGGGCGGGCCAACGCCGCCCAGGCCAATAGCTTCGAGGCCTTGCCCTTCTTTTTCGCGGCGGTCTTGTTCGCGCTCTACACCCAGGCGGCCCCGGCCCATCTGGCCGTGCTCATGGGCGCCTGGGTCGTGGCGCGCCTGGTCTACCTGGCCCTGTATGTGGGCGGCTATGGCACGCTGCGCTCGCTGGCCTGGCTGGCCGCCTTCATCCTGAATATCCTGATCCTGTTCGCGGGGCGCTGAGGCCGCCGCGCGCGGCCCGGCCTTACTGCCATTCGAACATGGCGCGCGCGGTGCCCGAGGCGCCGACGGTCACGCGCTGGATCTTGTCCTGGCCGTTGGAACTGACCTTGATGCTGTAGCTGCCTGCCGGCAGGTTGGCCAGCAGATAGGGGCCTTCCGAGATGGTCTTCAGCACGACATGGCCCTGCGCATCGCGGATCTCGACCGGGATGTCGGCGAGGTATTGGGCCGTGCCCCCGGGGGCGCGCTGCGCGAAGGTGAGCATGAGGCGGTATTGGCCGGCCGCGGCCTTGATGGCATCGGACTGCCCTTCGCTGATGCCGCCCGACAGGAACTGCACCTCGCCCTGGTGATGGGTTTGCGGCATGTCGGCCAGATTGCCGTCATGATGCTGCCGCTGGGCCAGGGAGGCGCCGCTGGCGGCCATCAGGCCGGCCGCCGCCAGGGCGGCGATCATCGCGCGTTCGCGGTTTTTCTTCATGATAGAGACTCCTCTGAAGACGCGGCCGCCCATGAGGCCGGCATTGCGCGCCCGCGCGATCCGGTGGCGGCCGTATGCTTTATTGGATCATGCGCGGCCGGCGAAGTTCGCCGCCCGGATGGGCGCGGATCCGCTCATGCGGCCCGGAAGACCAGGTCGGTCTCGCCGGCCAGGCGCGCCTCGGGCGTGAAGCGCCGCTCGTGCAGCTCGCCTTGGCCATCATCGCGCCATAGCAGCACCGTCGAGCAGCGCGTGCCGTAATCGGGGCTGACGATGAAAGGACTACTCAAGAGGCGCTCACGCGCCAGGGGCAGGCCGGTGTGGGGCAGCGAGGCGTCATCGGCCGGCTCGCGATCGTCCAGCGCGGCGAACAGCGCCGGCAGGTTGGGCTGCGGGCCGCGGTCCAGCACGCCCGCCACCGAGGCCTTGAGGCGCACCAGCTTGGGCCAGGGCGTATCCAGCAGATGGTTGGACAGCGCGTAGACGCCATGGGCCAGATAGCGCGGCGCCGCCCCACGGTTGCTGTAGTACCAGGCCCCTTGCGCATCGCCCACGACGAGATTGAAGCCGTTGTAGCGCGCCCCTTGGCGCGCGACCTCGGCGATGTAGTCGCGCGCGGCCAGGCCACCGCCGAGATAGTGCTCGACCAGCGCGCCGCGCGAGGGCGCGCCGGCGATCTCCCGGCCGACTTCGCGGTAATTGGTGATGACGGCGTAGCGGCCGTTGTCGGCCGCGCCCATCCAGGTGCCGCCGGCCCGCAGATCGCGGCCGGCGTACAGGCGCGGCTGGCCGGGCCAGGCCATGGCCGGCGCGGTGGGGCGCGCATGGAATTCATCGCGATTGGCGGCGATAAGCACCGGTATCCCGGGCACGTGGTTCAGGGCGATGACGGCCAGGCACATATCAGGCGCGCACGAAGGCGGCGAGTTCGGGTTGGGCGATGCGGAAGTAGTCGTCGGTGCGCATGATGATGGACGCATCCAGGCGGCCCGCGTTGAAGACGATCTCGTCGTGGCGCTGGCGCAGCGTGGGATCGACGATGAGATGCAGCTCGGGGTTGAAGGAAAACGGCGGGATGGCGCCGATTTCGCAGCCGGTGAGTTCGCGGGCCAGCTCATGCGAGGCCAGCGCCGCCTTCTTGCCGCCCGCGGCCTGGGCGATGGCTTCCAGGTCGGCCTGGCCGTCGGCCGGAAACACCGCCAGCACATGTTTGCGCTGGGTGGAGCTCATCTTGACGCGGCAGACCAGGGCCTTGGCGCCCTGGCTGACTTCGGTGCCGCGCAGGGCGGCGACTTCGACGGACTTGCCGGCGGCTGGGTGGCGCAGAAGGCGGAAGGGCGCGGCCTGCGCGGTCAGCAGGTCCTGTAGTTGCTCAAAGACGTCCATGTAGGAAAAGAAGGGCCGGGACAGCCTCCATCATACGCCCGGCTCGGCGGGCGCCTCGTTCCACCAGCCGCCGCCCAGGGCGTGCATGAGCGCGGCCGTATCGGTGTAGCGGCTGGTCAGCGCATCGATACGGTCGCGCCGCGCGGCCAGCAGCTGGCGCTGCGCATCCAGCAGCGCCAGCTGGCTGATGCCGCCTTCGCGGTATTGGCGGCTGGCGGTGGCGTAGACGGCTTCGGTCTGGGCCTCGGCCTCGCGCTGCCGCGCGAGCGTCTGGGCATCGTGCTCGAGCGCGCGCAGGCTGTCGGCGACCTGCCGCCAGCCCTGCAGCACCGTGTCGCGATAGGCCGCCGCCGCCGCGTCGTAGGCGGCTTCGGCGCCCCGCTTGCGGGCGCGCAGCTCGCCGCCGCGCAACAGCGGCTGGGCCAGGCCCAGCCCGAGATTCCAGATGTTGACGCCATTGCCCAGGTCGCCCGCGTGCGTGCGCTGGGTGCCGAATCCGGCGCTCAGCGTCAGGCGCGGGTAGAGATTGGCCGTGGCCACGCCCACATCGGCGGCGGCGCGGTGCCAGGCCGCTTCGGCGGCCAGGATGTCCGGGCGCTGGCGCGCCAGCGCCGACGGCAGGCTGACCGGCACGTCGGCCGGCAGCGTCAGGCTGGCCAGTGTCAGGCCGGTGTCCGGCAGCGAGGCCGGATCGCGGCCCAGGTAGACGGCCAGTTGATGCGTGCTGCGCGCCAGCGCCTGGCGCAGCGCCGGCAGCTGGGCTTCGGTCTGCGCCGTGAGCGCGGCCTGCGCGCGCCATTCGCGCTGCGGCACGGCGCCGGCATCCAGCCGCTTGCGCACGATGCGCAATTGCTCGCGCTGCGCCTCGGCCAGGGCCGTGGCGGCCTGCAGCGTTTCGCGCTGGCCGGCCTGGCGGATGGCGGTCGTGACCACATTGGCCGCCAGCGTCATGCGGGCCGCCTGCCATTCATAGGCCGCGCGCTCGGCTTCGGCCGCATAACCCTCGACGGCGCGCCGCTCGCCGCCCCAGGCGTCCAGGGTATAGGCCACCGAGATCGAAGCGTTGTACAGCGTGAAGGGCGGCGGCTGGGGCACGGCGATCCCCATGGAGGAGGGGTCGACGCGCTGGCGCGCGCCCGACAGGTTGGCGTCCACGGCCGGCAGCAGGCGCGCGCCGGCCTCGGCGTTGACGGCTTCGCGCGCCTGCGCGAGCTTGGCGCGCGCCTGGGCCAGCGTGGGGCTGTCGGCCAGGGCCTGGCGCACCAGGCTGTCCAGCGCGGGCGAACGAAAGAGCTGCCACCATTGCGCCGGCACGTCGGCGCCGGCCCGCAGGGTCTGCGCATCGCCGTCCTGGCCGACGCGGGCGGGCAGGTCCAGCGGCGCGGCCTCGGAGACGGGACGCTGGAAGTCGGGGCCCGCGGCGCAGCCGGCCAGCAGCAGGGCCAGCGCGGGCAGGTATTTCGAGAGCGAAGCATGAATGGCCATAGGGATGCTCAGTCCAGGGTGCGGCGATAGAAGCGCAAGGCCAGGCCCATGATGACCAGCGTGAAGACGATCAGCGGCCAGATGCTGGGCCACAGGTCGATCCAGCCATTGCCCTTGAGCAGGATGCCGCGGATCAGCCGGTTGTAATAGGTCAGCGGCAGGACATTGCCGATGGCCTGCGCCCAGGCCGGCATGCCCAGGAAGGGAAACATAAAGCCCGAGAGCAGCAGATTGGGCAGGAAGTAGAACATCGCCAGCTGCAGGGCCTGAAGCTGGTTCTGCGCCACCGACGACAGCGTGATGCCCACGGTCAGGTTGGCCGCCACGAACAGCAGGGTGGTCAGGTAGACGGCCAGCAGGCTGCCTTCGAAAGGCACATGGAAGACAAAGCGGGCCGCGGTGAGCGTGATGGTGGCCTGGATCAGGCCGATGGCGATATAGGGCATGATCTTGCCCGTCATCACCTCCAGCGGCGTGACCGGCATGGCGAGCAGGTTCTCCATGGTGCCGCGTTCGCGCTCGCGCGTCATGGCCAGGCCCGTGATCATCACCAGGGTGAGCGTGAGCACCATGCCGATCAGGCCCGGCACGGTGTTGTATTGGGAGACCTGCTCTTCGTTGTAGAGCCTGTGCACCTGGACGCCGAAGGCGGGCGGGCCGCCGGCCAGCGAGGCCAGCGGCCCGGTCAGGTCGCGGCGCGTGACGCTGTCGGCCAGCTGCGCGGCCGCGCCGATGGCCATGCCGGTGGCCAGCGGATCGGTGGCGTCGGCCTCGATCAGCAGGGACGGCCGCTCGCCGCGCAACAGTTTGCGCGTGAAGTCCGGCGGGATGGATACGACGAAGAGCACGTCGCCGCGCGCCAGGGCCCGCCGGGCGCTGGCTTCGTCCTTGAGCGCCGGCACGATCTTGAAGTAGTCGGAGGCCGACATGGCGGCGATATAGCTGCGCGTGAATTCGCTCTGGTCGGCCGCCAGCACGGCGGTGGGCAATTGCTTGGGATCGGTGTTGATGGCGTAGCCGAAGAGCGCGAGCTGCACCAGCGGCAGGATGATGATCATGCCGAAGGTGATGCGGTCGCGGCGCAGCTGGAGGAACTCTTTCAGCACCATGCTCCACCAGCGGCGCCAGGAAAAAAACCGGCCGGCCTCGCGCGGCGTGTTCACGGCCGGCTCCCGAAGTTGTCGCTGGCGCGGCTCATGAGATAGATGAAGACATCCTCCAGGCTGGTCTCGACCGGCTCTATCTTCAGGCCGCGCGCCTGGGCGGCCTGGCGCAGGGTCTGCTCCAGCGGGCCGCCGGCCTGGCCGCTGACGTGCAGGGCATTGCCGAAGGCCACGGTCTGGGCCACGCCGCGCTGTCCGCGCAGCCATTGTCCCAGCGGCACCAGGTCGGCGCCGCGCACGGCCCAGGTCTGCAGCTGCTGGCTGGCGGTGATGCTCTCGGCCGTGCCCTGGGCGAGCATGCGCCCATAGGCCAGGTAGGCCAGCTTGTGGCAGCGCTCGGCCTCGTCCATGTAGTGGGTGCTGACCAGCACCGAAATGCCTTGCGCGGCCAGCGCGTGCAGCTCCTCCCAGAAGTCGCGCCGCGCGGTCGGATCCACGCCGGCGGTGGGCTCGTCCAGCAGCAGCAATTGCGGCTCGTGCAGCAGGCAGGCCGCCAGGGCCAGCCGCTGTTTCCAGCCGCCGGACAAAGATCCCGCCAGCTGGCCGGCGCGGCCCTGCAGGCGCAGTTGCTCCAGCGCGCGGTCCACGGCCTGGCGGCGGGCGGGCATGCCGTAGATGCGCGCCACGAAATCCAGGTTCTCGCGGATGGTGAGGTCTTCCCAGTAGGAGAAGCGCTGCGTCATATAGCCGACGTGGCGCTTGATGCTGCCGCTGTCGCGCAGGATGTCGTAGCCCAGGCAGCTGCCGCTGCCGGCATCGGGCGTGAGCAGGCCGCACATCATGCGGATGCAGGTCGTCTTGCCGCTGCCATTGGGCCCGAGAAAACCATAGATCTCGCCGCGCCCGACCTGCAATGACACCTGGTCGACCACCAGCTTGCCGCCAAAGCGCTTGGACAGGCCCTGCACATCGATGACCGGCGCGCTGTCCGTCATTGCGCCGTCCCGTCCAGCCGCACATCCACGGGCTGGCCGGGATGCAGGCGCGTGGCCTGGTCGGCCTGCGGACGCGCCTCGACCATGAAGACCAGCTTGCCGCGCACTTCGCGGCTGTAGATCACGGGCGGCGTGTACTCGGCCTGGGTGGCGATATAGCTGATGCGCGCGGGGATGGGGGCGCCGCAGCCGTCGCAGGCCGCCTCGAGCGCCTGGCCCAGGCGCAAGCGCCCAAGCTCGTCCTGCGGCACGAAGAAACGCAGCTTGATATTGCCCGGCGGGAGCAGGCGCACGACGGGGCTGCCGGCGGCCACCCATTCGCCGGGGCGGTAGAGCGTGTCGAACACCAGGGCGGCGGCGGGCGCCTCGGCGCGGCGCTGCGCCAGGGTCCATTCGGCCTGGGCCAGCGCGGCCTGGGCCGCCTGCACATCGGCCTGCTGGGCCTGGCGCTGCTGATCGCGGCCGGGCAGGGCGGCGACCTGCAACTGCGCCCGCAGCTCGCGCACCTGCGCGCGATTGGCGTCGGCCAGGGCGCGGCTGTTGTCCAGCTCCTGGCGCGAGATGCCGCCGTCGCGGTATTGGCGCGTGTCGCGCGCGAGCTGGGCATCGCTGCGCGTCTGTTCGGCCTGGGCGCGCAGCAGCTGGGCGCGCACCACGTCCACTTCGGGCGGGCGCTTGCCGCTGGCCGTGTCGGCCAACTGCGCCTGCGCGGCGGCCAGGCGCGCGCGGGCCTCGTCGCGCGCGGCGCTTTCACGGTCGTGCTCCAGCGTGAACAACAGGGCGTTTTCATCCACCTGGCGGCCGCGTTCGACATCCAGCGTGAGCAGGCGCCCCGATTGGGTGGGCGCCACGGCGACGAACTCGCCTTCGGCATAGCCTTGATAGGCCGTCGCCTGCTCGCGGCCGCAGGCCGCGAGCAGGCAGGACGCCAGGGCCAGGGCGGCAAGGCGCGCCAGCCGGATCATGGACGGGGTCATGGGCAGGGTCATGGGCGGCGGGAAGGAGAAGGAAAGAGCCCGTGCTCGATCAGGGCGCAGGCGTGGGCGGCGACGGTCGCCGTATCCAGCGCCGGCTCCTGCGCCCAGACCCGTCGCCAGATGCCGGCGGTGGCCAGCGGCAGCAGGGTCATGCCGAGGATGGATAGAAAGACCAGCCGGGGATCGATGTCGGCGTGGACCTTGCCGCGAGCTTGCGCCTGCGCCAGCGCCTGGGCGAAGCCGCGCAGCCGCTCGATGGGCAGATGGGCCAGCACGCGCTCGCGCAGTTCGCCGCCCTCGTTGACGACCTCGCGCATCCACAGCGGCGGCAGCCAGGGGCGCTGGGCGGCGCATTCCATCAGGCGGGCCACGATGGCGCGCACCATCTCGCGCGGCCCGCGGGCCTTGGCCGGCGGCTCCCAGACGTACTCGATGAGCGGCACCAGGCGCTCGGCCACCAGGGTGTCGAGCAGGGCCTCGCGGTTGCGGAAGTAGTAATGCACCATGGCCGGCGTGAGACCGGCCGCGCGCGCGATATGCGCGATGGTGGTGGCGGCCACGCCATGCCGGGCGAATTGCGCGGTGGCGGTATCGAGCAGCAGCGCGCGCGTGGCGCTGGCATCGGGTTGGGCGGGGCGGCCCGGACGGCGGGCGGGACGGGAGGCAGCCATGCCGCCGATTTTAATTAATGAAGAAATTAATTAAAAGAGGGCCGGGTTTTGTGCGCCGCCGCAGCCCTGGTGTAAAAGGGTAGGGACATCGCCAAGGAGGCCGCGCATGACCCAGCAATCCGCCACCGTCAATCGCCGCATCGTGCTTGCCCGCCGTCCGCAGGGCGAGCCCCTGGAGACCGACTTCCGCCTGGAGACCGAGGCCGTGCCGCGGGTCGGGCCGGGGCAGATTCTGCTGCGCACCGTCTATCTCTCGCTGGACCCTTATATGCGCGGACGCATGAGCGACGCGCCTTCCTATGCCAAGCCGGTCGAGCTGGGCGAAGTCATGGTGGGCGGCACGGTGTGCCGCGTGGCCGCCAGCCAGCATCCGGATTATGCGGTGGGCGAATGGGTGCTGGCGCAAAGCGGCTGGCAGGACTACGCCCTGTCGGATGGCCGCGGCCTGCTCAGGCTGGGCAGCGCGGCGCGTCATCCTTCCTATGCGCTGGGCGTGCTGGGCATGCCGGGCTATACCGGCTACATGGGCCTGCTCGATATCGGCCAGCCCAAGCCGGGCGAGACCGTGGTCGTGGCCGCGGCCAGCGGGGCGGTGGGCTCGGTGGTGGGGCAGGTGGCCCGCATCAAGGGCTGCCGTGTCGTGGGCATCGCCGGCGGCGTGGACAAGTGCCGCTACGCGGTCGAGGAACTGGGCTTCGACGCCTGCGTGGACCATCGGGCCGCCGACCTGGCCGGGCGCCTGGCCGAGGTCACGCCCGAGGGCATCGATGTCTATTTCGAGAACGTGGGCGGCAAGGTCTTCGACGCCGTGCTGCCGCGCCTGAATCCGCGCGCCCGCGTGCCGGTGTGCGGCTTGATCTCGGCCTATAACGCCACCGAGCCGCCCGCCGGCCCGGACCGCCTGCCCGCCCTCATGGGCACGCTGCTGCGCAAGCGCATCCGCATGCAGGGCTTCATCATCATGCAGGACTATCCCGAAGGCTTCGGCGAATTCCGGCAGATCATGGGCGGCTGGCTGGAGCAGGGCTACATCAAGTACCGCGAGGATATCGTCGAGGGCCTGGAGGCCGCGGGCCGCGGCCTCATCGGCCTGTTGCGGGGCGAAAACGCGGGCAAGCGCATCGTGCGCGTGGGAGACGAAACATGAGGGTGCTCATGGTGCTCACCTCGCATGACCGCCTGGGCGATACCGGCCGCAAGACCGGCTTCTGGCTGGAGGAATTCGCCGCGCCCTATTACGTCCTGCGCGAGGCCGGCGCCCGGATCACGCTGGCTTCGCCCGCGGGCGGGCAGCCGCCCCTGGATCCCAAGAGCGATGAGCCCGGCGCGCAGACCGACGCGACCCGCCGCTTTGCCGCCGACGATGCGGCGCGCGCGCAATTGGCCGCCACGCGCAAGCTGGATGAACTGAGCGCGGCGGATTTCGATGCGGTGTTCTATCCGGGCGGGCATGGGCCCCTGTGGGACTTGGCCGAAGACCGTCATTCGGTGGGCCTGATCGAGGCCATGCTGGCCGCCGGCAAGCCCGTGGCCGCGGTCTGCCACGCCCCGGGCGTGCTGCGCCATGCCAAGGCGCCGGACGGCAAGCCACTGGTGGCCGCGCGCCAGGTGACCGGATTCAGCAATGCCGAAGAAGCGGCCGTCCAATTGACGGCGGTCGTGCCCTTTCTGGTGGAAGACGAGCTCAAGCGGCTGGGCGCCAGCTATAGCGCCGCGCCCCAGCCTTTCGCCGAGCATGTGGTGCGCGATGGCCTCCTGATCACCGGGCAGAACCCGGCGTCGTCGGCCGGCGCCGCCCGGGCCCTGCTGGCCGCGCTGGCGCGCGGCTGAACCCGCCTCAGGCCGGCGGCAGGCGGAAGGTCGCCGCCACGGCCTCGAAGTCGGCCAGCGTGCGCTGCTGCCAGGCCGCGTCATGGCCCAACTCCTGGGCCAGCAGGCGGGCCACTTCGGGCGCGGCCAGCTGCGCGGCTTCGGCATCCAGGAACAGCGCGCGGTTGCGGCGCGCCAGCACATCCTCGACCGTGCGCGCCAGCTCATGGCGCGCCGCATAGCGCACATGCGCTTCGGTCAGGCCGCTGGCCTTGACCAGCATGCGGTCGGCCCCGGGCAGGGCGCGCAAGGCCGGCAGGTCGGTGCCGTAATAGCTATCGGGCGTGCCCTGGGGCGCGGCCAGCCGGGCGCCGGGCGCCGGCGCGCCGTGCAGGCGCAGGTCGGCGCTGCGACAGGCGGCCTGGGGCAGCAGCTGGTTTTCGATGGCGGTGTCCACCACGTCCTGGGCCATCTTGCGATACGTGGTCCACTTGCCGCCGGTCACGGTGATCAGGCCGCTCTTGGAGACCAGGATGGTGTGCTCGCGCGATAGCGATTTGGTCGACGCCTCGCCCGTGGCCTTGACCAGCGGCCGCAGCCCGGCCCATACGCTGGTGACGTCGGCGCGCGTGGGCTTGCGCGTGAGATAGCGCGCCGCCGTTTCCAGGATGAACTCCACCTCGCCCGGCAGCGGGCGCGGATCGGCGGGCAGGTCCTGGCGCGCCGTGTCGGTGGTGCCGACAATGGTGTGGCCGTTCCAGGGCACCATGAAGAGCACACGGCCGTCATCCGTCTTGGGAACCAGGATGGCTTCGTCTCCGGGCAGGAAGTCGCGCGGCAGCGTCAGGTGCACGCCCTGGCTGGGCGCGACCATGGTCTGCGCGGCGGGATCGTCCATGCGGCGCACCGCGTCGACCCAGACGCCGGTGGCGTTGACGATGCATTTGCCGCGTATGGCATGGCGCGCGCCATCGATGGCGTCCTCGGTCTGCACGCCATCGACGCGGCCCTGCGCGTCGCGGCTCAGGCCGGTGACGCGCACATAGTTGATGGCCGTGCCGCCCTGGTCAAAGAGCGTGCGCATGAGCGAGACGGCCAGGCGCGCGTCGTCGAACTGGCCGTCGTAGTACAGCACGCCGCCGCGCAGCCGCTTGCCCTTGATCTCGGGAGCCAGCGTGCGCGCGTGGGTCAGCGTCTCGTCGCGCGACAGCCAGCGGCTGGGCGCCAGGTTGAGCGCGCCGGCCAGCATGTCGTACACCTTCAGGCCCACGCCATAAAAAGGCTGGTCCAGCAGCGAATAGGCCGGCACCACGAAACCCAGCGGCCAGGCCAGGTGGGGCGCATTGCGGTTGAGCAGGCCGCGTTCGTGCAGCGCCTCGCGCACCAGGCTGATATTGCCCTGCGCCAGGTAGCGCACGCCGCCATGCACGAGCTTGGTGGCCTTGCTGGACGTGCCCTTGGCGAAGTCCGCGCCCTCGATGAGCAAGGTGCGAAAGCCGCGCGACGCCGCGTCCACGGCGGTGCCCAGGCCGGTGGCGCCGCCGCCGATGATGATCACGTCCCAGGGGTCGGAGGTCTCCAGGCGGGCGAGAAGTTCTGCGCGCGAGGGCATGGCGTCGGAAGTGCTTGGATTCATGTTGGGCGGGAAAAATCAGGAAGCGTCGGTGGCGACGTCGCAGCGCACGCCAGCATCGCGCAGGATCTGGGCCAGCGGCGCCTGGGGCTCGGTGTCGGTGAAAAAACGGGTGATGCGGGAGATCGGCGCCAGTTCGACCATGGCCTGGCGCTGGAATTTGCTGCTGTCGGCGGCCAGCCAGACCTCGCGCGACTGCTCGATGATGGTCCGGGCCACGCGCACCTCGCGGAAGTCGTAGTCGCGCAAGGTGCCGTCGGCCTCGATGCCGGAGATGCCGATCAGGCCGATATCGACCTTGAACTGGCGGATGAACTCGATGGTCGCCTCGCCCGTGATGCCCCGGTCGCGCGGGCGCACCACGCCGCCGGCGACGATGACCTCGCAATCCGGGTTGTCCGAGAGGATGTCGGCCACATGCAGATTGTTGGTGATGACGCGCAAGCCGCGGTGCTTGAGCAGGGCGCGGGCGATGGCCTCGGTGGTCGTGCCGATATTGATCAGCAGCGAACAGCCATCGGGCACCGCGCGCGCCACGGCCTCGGCGATGCGCCGCTTGGCTTCGGCATGCAGGCCCTGGCGCTGGCGATAGGCGATGTTCTCGATGGTGGAGGCCTCGCTGCGCACGCCGCCATGAAAGCGCGACAGCATGCCGGCGTCGGCCAGCAGGTTGACGTCGCGGCGCACGGTCTGCAGCGTCACGTCGAAGGCGCGCGCCAGTTCTTCGATGGTGGCCGACCCCTGGGATCGGACACGTTCCAAAAGGGCGCTTTGGCGAGGGTTGAGTGTCATGGTTACATCATAAAACAACAAAAGCGAAAATACATAATCCTATTCGCGCATTGTTTTGTTTTCGCTTCCTGTCGTCATGACGCACGGGCGGCTATATTGCGTCCCCTTTTTTTTGGCGAGGAATCAGGGCGGCAGGCGCAGGAAAGGCCATTGCGCCAGCCACTGCTTCTCGTGCAGGCGGGCCTGGAACAGGGCGTGCTTGGCGCCCTGGAAGCGCGGCGTGGGGCGGACGATGCCGGCAAAGAGGTCGTCCAGGCCTAGCGGCGCGAGGATCTCGATCCGGTCGCCGGCGTCCAGCCGCACCGCGACGGCGGTGGCGGTTTCGGGCCAGCAGCGCAGGGCGTCGCCGCAGCAGGCATAGGGGGCGTCCTGGTTGCGCGCATGCATGCGGCTTTGGTTCTTGACCGACCAGGGGGCGGGCGGACCGGAGCGCGCCAGCCGGCGCTCCAGTGCCGCGTCGCGCAGCGGCTGGGCGCGCAAGCGGTCGAACCAGATCACATCGATGTCGGCGGGCAGGCGGGGCGGGCGCCCGGCCAGCGCGTCCCAGACGGCATTGCGCACAAAGCCCGCGCCTATCCAGGCGTCGGGCAGGGCCAGGGCGCGCACTTGGCGCAGCAGCGCCAGGCGCCGCGTATCGGCATGCAGGAGGTCGGCCAGGCGCTGCCGCATGGCGGCGTCAATCGCCCTCGGCCCACTCTACGCGGGCGCCGACCGAGCGCAGGTTCTCGACGAAGTTCGGGTGCGCCCGGCGGATGGGCAGGGCGTTGATGATCTCCGAGCGGCCCTCGATGCTGGCGGCCACCATCAGCAGGGCGATCGCCACGCGGATGATGTAGGGGCTTTCGACCTTGGCCGGGCTCAGCGGCAGGCCGCCGAAGGTGATCAGGCGGTGCGGGTCCGATAGAAAGACATGGGCGCCGAACTTGGACAGCTCGACCGACCATCCCATGGCGCCGTCATAGACCTTGTTCCAGAACATGGCGCTGCCTTCGGCGCGCACGCCCAGGGCGATGAAGATGGGCAGCAGGTCCACGGGCAGGTAGGGCCAGGGCGCGGCCTCCACCTTGGTGAGGATGTTCTGGGTGAAAGGGCGGCGCACGCGCAGCGACCCGTCGCAATGCGCCTGCGACCAGCCATCGCGGTGTTCGACTTCGACGCCGAACTTGGCGAAGGTGCGGTCGATGAGCGGAAACTGGCCGGGCGCGGAGTTCTTGACCGTGATCGAGCCGCCGGTGATGGCGCCCAGCGCCAGAAAGGTGGCGATCTCGTGAAAGTCTTCGTCAAAGCGGAACTCGCCGCCGCCCAGGCGCCGGCCGCCCTCGATGCGCAGATGCGAGGTGCCGATGCCGCTGATGGGCACGCCCAGCATCTCCAGAAAGCGGCAGAACTCCTGCACATGCGGTTCGGAGGCGGCGTTGACCAGGGTCGAGACGCCGCGCGCGGCGGCCGCGCACAGCGCGAAGTTCTCGGTGGTGGTGACCGAGGCGTAGTCCAGCCAATGGTCATTGGCCGCCAGCTGGCCGTCGGCGCGCACGATGAGCGAGTGCGGCGCGCGCTCGATGCGCGCGCCAAAGCGCTCGAAGACTTCCACGTGAGGATCGATCTCGCGCACGCCCAGCGTGCAGCCCTTGACGTCGTTTTCCAGGCGCGCCACGCCGAAACGGGCCAATAGCGGCGGCACCAGCATGATGGACGAGCGCATTTCCTCGGGCAGGTGATGCCGGGCCGGGTCGAAGGCGGTGTCGCGGTGGTGCAGTTCCAGCACGCCGGTGGAGAAGTCCATGGAGACATCGCTGCCCAGCAGGCGGAAGATGTCCAGGATCTTCTTGACGTCGGTGATCTCGGGCACGCCGATCAGCCGCAGCGGCTGGTCGGTGAGCAGCGTGGCGCAGAGGATGGGCAGGACGGCATTCTTGTTGGCGGAGGGCACGATCTTGCCGCGCAACGCGGTGCCGCCATGGACAATCAGATGAGACATGGTGTTGGGCCAGGAGGTCAGGACAGCGCCTGAGGAAATTCGGGCAGGGCGATGTCGGCGTGGCCGGGCAGCACCCAGCGCGCGCATTCGCGGGTGGCGTCGATGCAGCCGCCTTCGGCGTACACGCCCTGCGGATCACGGATGCGCAGCATGCGTTCGAGCACGGCCTGGCGGGCGGCCGGGTCGGCCTGGGTCCGGGCCACGCGGGCCTCGACGATGTCCTCGTCGATGAAGAGCTTGCCTTGCTCGTTCAGGCGCGCGCCGTCACGCCAATGGAAGATCTCCAGGCATTTGTGCGTGAGGGTATAGGGCTGGTCGCGCTTCCAGAAATTATTGAACAGGCCCGAGCCCAGGTAAAAGACCCAGGAGCCCTCATAGCCCTCGACATTGGACGAGTGGGCATCCGGGTTGCGGAACCACAGCCGGTCGCCGGGCACGTAGAAGCGCGGCGGCAGCGGGGCGTCCAGCGAGCCGTATTCGCGCAGGAAGGCGTCATGGAAGCGGCCCGACATGACGGCGCGCGTCTCCCACTGGCGCTGCAGGCGGGCATGGAGTTCCGGATTGCTTTGCTGCAGCTCCTGGGCGATGCCCAGCACCGTCACGTATTCGGTGGCCCGGTAGCAGGAAAAGGCATAGGTCTGGCCCGACACCTGGGGCTGGGTGGCCAGCGTCAGGCCTTCGATCAGCGAACGGCCCGGCAGGATGGTAAAGCCCGTGGCTTCGTCGTAGGTCCAGTAATCCGCGGGGCGCTCGGCCTGCTCGGTATCGAAGGCCAGCGCGGTGCGCGTGGCGGCGCGCACAATATTGCGGCGGATGCGCAGGGCCGCTTCCAGCTCGGCGACATCGGGAAACGGAAAGGCCACCGGACAGGCCAGCATGGCCATCACGATCTCCTGCTCGAGATCGGCGTCGCCGCGGGTGTCCAGGCCCAGGCTTTGCACCAGGCCGGTGGTGTCGCCCTCGGGCAGGTGGCGCTGGGCGAACTCGGGCCTGGCCTGGATGCGCACCGAACCGTCGTCGGCGGCGTCGCACCAGGCGTGGGCGTCCAGGCCGCGCGACCGCAGGAAATGCCGGGCGGCCGCCAGGCTGTCCTGGGCGCCGGGAAGAATACGGATACCGCCCGGATCACGGGCGGCGGAAACTGCGCTGGGCTGCATGGATTGAAGCACCTGATGGCAAGCGCCGGCCGTGGCCGGCTTGGGGGAAACGGGCCGGCGGGCCCGCGACCGCTACAGCATAAATCAGGCCGGCCGGTCGGTGGGCGGCGGGGCGGGAGGGGCGGGCGGCACCTGTCCCGGATTGTCGGCGCGCGCCATCCAGGCAATCAGGGAGGAGCGCATCGCTTCCTCGACCGACATATTGATGGGCACCACCCATTCGGTGGGCACGAAGACGGTGTAGCCGCCGATCATATAGCCCATGGGCAGGTAGACGGCCACGCGCTCGCCGGGCAGAAAACCCTCGGGCAGGCCGTCGGTGCTGCGCCGCGTGATCAGGCCCACGACTTCCAGCGGATGGCCGGGCATGCGCAGCACCACCACCTGCTGCGAGGTGGACTTGGCGCTGGGGGAAAAATAATCGGCAAAGCTCTTGAGCGATGAATAAATGCTCTTGACCACCGGCAGGTTGGTGAACGGCATTTCCAGAAAGAGCAGCACCCGCTGCACGCGCTCCTTGGAGACCAGGTAGCCGATGGCGAGGATGGCGAGTATGCCCAGCAGCAGCCCCAGGCCGGGAATATAGAAATTGCCGATGAAGGGCCGCAGGAAGGTCAGCGCGATGGCTTCCGTCCAGGCCAGGAAGATAAACAGCAGATAAAGCGTGAGCGCGATCGGCAGGATCGTGATCAGGCCAAGAAAGAAATATCGGTAAAGGCGTCGGGACATTTGGGCTACTCCGGACAGCAGGCGTCCAATCAGGCGCCAATGGTACTAGAACCGTGCCCGCCGGCCCGGCTCAGCGATCCACCGGCAAATACAGCGATTCCTTGATCTCTTCCATGACCACATAGCTGTGCGATTCGGCCGAGGCGGGCAGGCGCTTGAGGATTTCGCCCAGCAGCCGCCGGTACTCGGCCATTTCGGACAGGCGGGCTTTCACAAGGTAATCGAAGTCGCCCGACACCAGGTGGCACTCCATGACCTCGGGGACGTACATCAGCTCTTGCTTGACCTTGTCGAAGACGTCGCCCGACTTGGCCGACAGGCGGATCTCCAGGAAGACCAGCAGCGTCTTGCCCAGGGCGGCGGGGTTGAGCCGGGCGTGGTAGCCGGCGATGACGCCGTCGCGCTCCAGGCGTTTGACGCGCTCGGAACAGGGGGTGGCCGAGAGGTTGACCTGCTCGGCCAATTCGGTAATGGAAATACGCCCATTACGTTGCAGGATATCGAGGATTTTTTGGTCGGTGCGGTCCAGTTCGCGCATTTCACTCCCCAAGCTCGGGAAAATCCGTGTTGCCAGTGAAAGTTTAATGCCAAACCGGTTTTTTCAGTGATTTTCACTATATATGCCGTCCTAGACTATGAGGATCAACCTACCAATAGCAGAATCACGGGGATTGCTATGCATATCATCGTCCTGGGCAGCGGCGTCATCGGCACGACCACGGCCTACTATCTGGCTCGCCAGGGGGCCCAGGTGACCGTGCTGGATCGCCAGGCCGGCCCGGCCGACGAGACCAGCTACGCCAACGCGGGCCAGGTTTCGCCGGGCTATTCCACGCCCTGGGCGGCGCCGGGCATTCCGGCCAAGGCGCTCAAATGGCTGTTCCAGAAGCATGCGCCGCTGGCCTTGCGCGTTGACGGCAGCCTCTGGCAGTGGCGCTGGATGGCCGCCATGCTGGCCAATTGCACGGCCGACCGCTATGCGGTCAACAAAGAGCGCATGTTGCGCCTGGCCGAATACAGCCGCGATTGCCTGCGCGAACTGCGCCAGGCCACCGGCATCCAATATGAGCAACGCGCCCTGGGCACGCTGCAGCTGTTTCGCACCGAGGCCCAGCTCGAGGCGGCGCGGCGCGATATGGCCGTGCTCGATGAGGTGGGCGTGCCCTACGAGCTGCTGGACCGCCACCGCCTGCCCACGGCCGAGCCGGCCCTGGCGCGCTCGCTGCACAAGCTGGCCGGCGGCCTGCGCTTGCCCAATGACGAAACGGGCGATTGCCGCCGCTTCACGCGCGCGCTGGCCGACCTGGCGGCCGGCCTGGGCGTGCAATTCCGTTTCAACCAGGCCGTCGACGGCCTGGCGCTGGAAGCCGGCCGCGTCAGCGGCGTGCGGGTGGGCGGCGAGCTCATCAAGGCCGATGCCTATGTCGCCGCTTTTGGCAGCTACACCCGCGACTTTCTCGCGCCCCTGGGCCTGGACCTGCCGGTCTACCCGGTCAAGGGCTATTCGCTCACCATCCCCATGACCGATGCCCAGGCCGCGCCCGTGTCGACCGTGCTGGACGAAACCTACAAGATCGCCATCACGCGCTTCGACGAGCGTATCCGCGTGGGCGGCATGGCCGAACTGGCCGGTTTCGACCTCAGCCTCAAACCCCAGCGCCGCGCCACGCTCGAAATGGTGGTCGACGATCTTTTCCCTGGCTGCGGCGATCTGCCGGCCGCCGAGTTCTGGACCGGCCTGCGCCCCATGACGCCGGACAGCACGCCCATCGTCGGGGCCACGCGCCATGACAATCTCTTCCTGAACACCGGCCATGGCACCCTGGGTTGGACCATGTCCTGCGGGTCGGGCAAGCTCATGGCCGATATCGTCATGGGCCGCCAGCCGGCCATCCGCGCCGACGATCTGGCGATTTCGCGCTACCGCGACGCGCGCGGCGGCGGCGGCGCCTTGCGCCTGGGCCAGAGCCGCGCCTGAGCGGCCTTCAAAGCGCTTTGCGCCGCGGGGGCTTGTGCCACAATCCGGCCATGAGCTCCCGCCCGATTTCCTTCCTGCACACCGCCGATTGGCAGATAGGCCGGCAGTACGGCCAGTTCGACGACGATGACGCCGCCGTGCTGGCCGAGGCCCGCCTGGAAACGGTGGCCCGGCTGGCCGCGCTGGCGCGCGAGCGCGGCGTGGACGCCGTGTTGGTGGCGGGCGATGTCTTCGACACCCAGGCGGTCTCCGACCGCACCATCCGGCGCCTATTCGGCGCGCTGGCCGGCTATGCCGGGCCCTGGGTGATGATCCCCGGCAACCACGACGCGGCCCTGGCCGAAAGCGTCTGGACCCGCGCGCGCCAGCTCGACTGCATTCCCGGCAATGTGCATCTTGCGCTGCAGCCCGGCGTGATCGCCTTGCCTGGCCTGGCCGTGCTGGCCGCGCCGCTGACGCAGCGCCATACCTACGATGATGTCACGCGCGTGTTCGACAGCCTCGAGACCCCGCCCGGCCTGCCGCGCGTGGGCCTGGCGCATGGCAGCGTGGCCGGGCGCCTGCCCGCGTCGGCCGACGCGGCCAACCCCATCGCGCCGGACCGCGCCGAGCGCGCGCGTCTGGATTATCTGGCCCTGGGCGACTGGCATGGCTGTCTGCGCGTGGATGCGCGCTGCTGGTATGCCGGCACGCCCGAGCCCGACCGGTTTCGCGGCAACGAGCCCGGTTTTGTGCTGCATGTGCGGCTGTCGGACGCCGGGCCCGAGGTCGAGCCGGTGGCGGTCGGCCGCTATCGCTGGCAGGACTGGGAGGTCGATCTCGCGCTGCCGGCCGATGCCGAGACGCTGGAAGCGCGCCTGCGGGCGTTGCAGGCCGACGATGTCTTGCGCCTGAGCTTGCGCGGCAGTGTGTCGCTGGCCGCCTGGGAGCGTCTGGCCCAGGCCATCGGCCGCGCCGAGGCCAGGCTGCGCGCGCTGCGCCTGGACAATGAGGCGCTCGACCTGGAACCCGACGAGGCCGATTTCGCCGCCCTGGATGGCGGCGGCTATGTGGGCGAGGTGGCCGCGCGGCTGCGCGCCATGCAGGGCGATCCGCAGGCCGCGCCGGTCGCGCGCGAGGCCATGCGCATTCTCATGCGCCTGGCGCGCGAGGAGCGTGGCGCATGAAGCTGCACCGCATCGCCCTGCAGGAGTTCCGCAAGTTCCGCGAGCCGGTGGCCCTGGAGCGCCTGGAGCCCGGGCTGAACATCATCGCCGGGCCCAATGAGGCCGGCAAGTCCACCTACGCCCTGGCGCTGCGGGCGGCCTTCCTGGAGCGCTACAACACCAGCAAGGTGGCCGACCTGGCGCCTTATGGCATGAGCGGCGCGCGGCCTTCGGTCACGGTGGCGTTCGAGCATGCTGGCCGGCAGTACGAGTTGCGCAAGCAATTCCTGCACCGGGCGCGCTGCGAGCTCTTGATCGACAGCCAGCGCCTGGAGGGCGAGGCGGCCGAGCAGGCGCTGGCCCAGCTGCTGGGTTTCGAGATCCCGGGGCGCGGCCAGAGCAAGCCCGAGCATGCCGGCGTGCCGGGGCTGCTCTGGATCGCGCAAGGCAGCGGCCAGGACATCGCCGAGCCGGCCCAGCACGCCGGAGCGCAAGTGCGCGAGGCCCTGACGCGGATCACCGGCGAGCTGGCCAGCCAGGACGGCGACCGCCTGCATGCGCAGGTCCAGGAAGCGCGCGCGGCGCTGCTGGATGCGCGCGGCGGCAAGCCCAAGGGCGCCTACAAGGCCGCCGAGGATAACTGGGCGCGCCTGGGCCAGGCCCATGACGCTTTGCTGCGCGAGCGCGCCGAACTGGACGCCGACGTGGATCGACTGGCGCAGTGGCGGGCCGAGTACGAGCACAATGAACGCGAAGCGCCCTGGCTGGCGCTGGAGCAGCAGGCCGCGCAGGCGCGCGCCCAGCTGCAGGCGCTGGCGCGCCAGGAAGAAACCGTGCAGCGCCTGCGCCAGGACGCCGCCGAGGCGCAGCGCCTGGCCCAGGC
The DNA here is from genome assembly GCF_000657795.2 of Bordetella pseudohinzii. Classification (GTDB taxonomy): domain Bacteria; phylum Pseudomonadota; class Gammaproteobacteria; order Burkholderiales; family Burkholderiaceae_B; genus Bordetella; species Bordetella pseudohinzii. The sequence continues at coordinate 134,954 of NZ_JHEP02000001.1, read as the reverse complement.
GCTGCGCGAGCAGGCCGCCCGCGACCAGCAGGACGCCGAGACACTCGGGCAGTTGCGCGCCGACGCCGCCGGCGCGGCCCGGTCCGCGGCCCAGGCCGCCGAGGCCGCGGCGCGCGCCGCCCAGGCCCGCGAGCAGGCCGAGTCGGCCTTGCAGGCCGCGCGCGCAACGCTGGAGACTCTGCAGGAAGCGCGCCGGCAGACCGAGATGCGCGATGCGCTGCGGCGGGTGATCAATGACGAGGCGCGCCTGGCGGCCGCGCTCGAAGCCGCCCAGGCGGCCGAGGTTCAGGCCGCGGACCTGGAAACCCAGTGGCGCCAGGCGCGCATCGACGCCCAGGGCCTGGCGGCCTTGCGCAAGCTTGAACAGCAAGGCGAGGGCCTGCGTTTGCGCCTGGAGGCCGCGGCCACGCGCATCCGCCACGTTCTTGAGCCCGGCGTCAGCCTGGCGCTGGGCGGACGGGATTTGCAGGGCGAGGGCGAAGCCTTGTTGTCGGAGGCCGCCGAACTCAGGCTGCCCGGACTGGGCTCGCTGCTCATCCAGCCGGGCGGACAGGATTTGCCCGCCTTGCGGCGCGAGCTGGCCGATGTCCAGGCGCGGCTGGCGCAAGCGCTGTCCGCCCTGGGCGTGTCCAGCCTGGCGCAAGGCGAAGCGCGGCTGGCGCGGGCCGAGCAGCTGGAACGCGAATTGGCGCAGGCCAGGCTGGCCCTGGCCGCGCATGCCCCGCAGGGGCTGGCGGCGCGGCGCGCCGAATTGGCCGAGGCCATCAGCACGCGCGAGCGCCTGCAGTCACAGTTGACGCCGCAGGCGCCGGGCGAGGAGCTGGCGCCGCGCCTGGCCGCGGCCGGCGATGACTTGCGCCGCTGCCAGGCGCAGGCCGAGGCCGCGCAGCGGCTGGCGCGCGAGGCCGAGGCCGGTCATGTCCAGGCCCTGGGCCGGGCCGGCGCGCTGCGCGAACAATACGAAAGCCGCCAGGCGGTGTTTGACGATGAGGCGCAGGCCGCGCGCCGGGCGGCGCGGGCCGTGCAATTCACCCAGGCCGAACAGCGCGAGCAGGATTGCCGGCGCCAGGCCGAGGAGGCCGAGGCGGCGCTGGCCGCGCAGCGGCCCGATCTGGTCAAGCAGGATGCCGAGCGCTATGCGCGCTCGGCCGGGCTGGCGCGCCAGGCGCAGCAGGAACGCCATGCGCGCCTGCTGCAATTGCAGGGCCGGCTGGAGCAGGCTGGCGCCCAGGGGCTGGGCGAGCGGCTGGCCGAGACCGAGGCCGAATGGCAGCGCGCCGGCCGCCTGCGCGACGACTATGCGCGCCGCGCCGCGGCCCTGGACCTGCTCTGGCGGCTGCTGGACGAACAGCGCGAGACGGCCACGCGCCGCCTGCTGCGGCCCTTGTCCGAACGCCTGTCGCATTATCTGGGCCTGCTGTTTCCGGGCGCGGACCTGCGTCTGGATGACAAGCTGCTGCCCGTGGCGCTGGCGCGCGCCGATACCGAGGACGCCCTGGCCGCCCTGAGCTTCGGCACGCGCGAGCAGCTGGGCCTGCTGGCCCGCCTGGCCTACGCGGATCTGCTGCGCCAGGCGGGACGGCCGACCCTGCTGGTGCTGGACGACGCCCTGGTGCATGCCGACGGCAGCCGGCGCGAGCGGGTCAAGCGGGCCTTGTTCGACGCCGCCACGCGGCATCAGATCCTGCTTTTCACCTGCCACGCCGAGGCATGGCAGGACATGGGGGTGGCCGTGCGCCACCTCGATGCGCTTACTCGGTGAGCTGGATCTTCTGCTCGCGCGCGATCTTCTGGCGCAGTTCGAGCTCGCGCTTGATGAGCGCCGCGTAGGCCTCGGGCGTGCCGCCGTCGATCTGCGAGCCGCCGTCGATCAGGCGCTGGGCCGTCTTGGGGTCCTTCAGGGCGCGGGCCGCGGCGTCGTGCACCCGCTGCACCACGGCCGGGGACACGCCGGCCGGCGCCACCAGGCCATACCAGGCCATATTGTTCATGTCCGGCATGCCGGCCTCGGCGAAGGTGGGCACATTCTCCAGGCCCGGCACGCGCTGGGTCGAGGCGACCGCCAGGGCGCGCAGCTTGCCCGCCTGGATATGCGGCATGGAGGAGGGCAGGTTGTCGAACTGCGCGCTCACCTGGCCGGCGATGGTGTCGTTCAGGCCCGGGCCCGAACCGCGGTAGGGCACGTGGATGAAATCAGGCGTGCCGGTCAGCGACTTGAACAGTTCGCCGTCCAGGTGCGAGATGCCGCCCGTGCCGGCCGAGGCATAGCTGTACTTGCCCGGGTTGGCCTTGAGCAGGGCGACGAATTCCTGCAGGTTCTGCGCCGGCACCTTGGGATTGACCGTCAGCACATTGGGCACGTTGACCAGGTTGATGATGGGCGTGAAATCCTTCAGCGGGTTGTAGGGCGTCTTGGGATTGGTGGCAGGATTGGTCGCCATGGTGCTGACGGTGGCCATGCCCAGGGTGTAGCCGTCCGCCGCGGAGCGGGCCAGCGCCTCGGCGCCGATGGCGCCGCCGCCGCCGCCCTTGTTCTCGACCACGATGGCCTGGCCCAATTCACGGCCCAGGCTTTCGGCGACCACGCGCGCCACGATGTCGGTGGTGCCGCCGGCCGCGAAAGGCACGATCAGGCGGATGGGCCGGTCCGGGTAGTCGGCCATGGCCGGCGACGCGAGCACCGCGGCGCCAAGCGCCGCGCACAGCAGGGTACGGATTTTCATAATGGGGCTATCTCCTCAGCGCGGCGGGCGGGTCCGCCCTGTTGCCGCAAGTTCAAAACATGCTTTTCCGGCTTTGTGGGCCGGGCGCGGCATTCCACACAAAAAGCGGCCCGGGAGATAGCAGGGCTTACCCGAACACAGGCAGGACTATTGCGCTGCATCAAACTTCCCTGATTGCGCAATTATTGTGCAATGATCCTCGGGTAATCGCGGTTTATTCGTGCGTAACTTACAAGAATCTGATATTTTTCGTCTGAGTCTCCTGGCCGATTTCGCCAGAACCCCTTCCGTAGTGCCCTTCAGCGCGTTCGCCGCCCTGGAGGGATGTGTTGTCTTATTCCAGGACGGCGGCGAGCGGTAGTATGGGTCGAGCCAGGGCGTCTTCCGACCGCCTATCAGGCTTCATGCTCCTCTCTCGCCGACCGCAAGAGAAGAGCCGGATCTTTCCCGGAGCGCCATGTCGCTAATACTCATTCTCGCTCTGCCGTTCGCCGGCAGCCTGTGCGCCGCCTTGTTGCCGGCAAATGCCCGCAACGCGGAAGCCTGGCTGGCCGGCCTGGTCGCGCTGGCCTCCACCTTGCTGGTGGCCAGCCTCTACCCCCAGATCGCGGCAGGCGAGGTGATACGGGTTCAGATACCCTGGGCGCCGGCGCTGGGCTTGCAGTTCGCGCTGCGCATGGACGGCTTTGCCTGGCTGTTCTCCTTCATCGTCTCGGGCATGGGCACGCTGGTCGTGCTCTACGCGCGCTACTACATGTCGCCCGAAGACCCGGTGCCGCGTTTCTTCTCTTTCTTCCAGGCCTTCATGGCCGCCATGCTGGGCGTGGTGCTGTCGGGCAACCTCATCCAGCTGGTCATGTTCTGGGAAATGACCAGCCTGGCCTCCTTCATGCTGATCGCCTATTGGCATCACCGCGCCGACGCGCGGCGCGGCGCGCGCATGGCCCTGACGGTCACGGGCGCCGGCGGCCTCTGTCTGCTGGGCGGGGTGCTGCTGCTGGGCCATATCGTGGGCAGCTACGACATGGACGTGGTGCTGCGCTCGGGCGACCTGGTGCGGGCCGACCCCTGGTATCCGGCCGCCCTGGCGCTGGTGGCCCTGGGCGCGCTCACCAAGAGCGCGCAATTTCCCTTCCAGTTCTGGCTGCCCAATGCCATGGCCGCGCCCACGCCGGTCTCGGCCTATCTGCACTCGGCCACCATGGTCAAGGCGGGGGTCTTCCTCCTGGCGCGCTTCTGGCCGCTTCTGGCCGGCACCGACGAGTGGTTCTGGATCATCGGCGGAGCGGGGCTGTGCACGCTGGTGCTGGGCGCCTACGCGGCCATTTTCCAGCAGGACATGAAAGGCGTGCTGGCGTATTCCACCATCAGCCATCTGGGCCTGATCACGCTGCTGCTGGGCCTGAACAGTCCGCTGGCCCTGGTGGCGGCCATCTTCCATATGGTCAATCACGCCATCTTCAAGGCCTCGCTGTTCATGGCCGCCGGCATCGTCGACCACGAGACGGGCACGCGCGACGTCAACCGCCTGAGCGGGCTGTATTCCGCCATGCCGCTGACGGCCACCCTGGCCATGGTGGCCGCCGCCTCCATGGCGGGCGTGCCGCTGCTCAACGGCTTCATCTCCAAGGAGATGTTCTTCGCCGAGACCACCTTCATCACCGGCGACCGCTTCCTGGAATACGGGCTGCCGCTGATGGCCACCGTGGCCGGCGCCTTCAGCGTGACCTATTCCCTGCGCTTCATCCTGCAGGTCTTTTTCGGGCCGCCAGCCACCGACCTGCCGCGCGCGCCGCACGAGCCGCCGCGCTGGATGCTGTTTCCCAGCATGCTGCTGGTCCTGCTCTGTCTGGTGATCGGCGTGGCGCCCGGGCTGACCGTCGGGCCCTTGCTGACCATGGCCGCGCAGAGCATCCTGGGCGTGCACATGCCGCAGTTCAGCCTGTCCGTCTGGCATGGCTTCAACCTGCCGCTGGTCATGAGCCTGGTGGCCATGACGGCCGGGGTGCTGCTCTATCTGGCGCTGCGCGCCCACCAGGCGGCCCATCCGGGGCGCGTGCCCTTCATCTACCGCCTGGACGGCCGGCGCACCTTTGAATATCTCTTCGAGGCCAGCTCGGTGGCCGCGCGCTGGCTGCTGCGCCGCCTGGCCTCGCCGCGCCTGCAGGTGCAGATGCTGGTCATCGTGATCGGCACCCTGCTGGTGGCCTGGCTGCCCTTGCGCGTGCCGGGCTGGCTGGACGGGCAGGGGCCGCGCACGCCGGCCGACCCGGTCTTCCTGCTGCTCTGGCTGGCCGGCGGCGCCTGCGCGCTGGGCGCGGCCTACCAGGCCAAATACCACCGTCTGGCCTCGCTGACGCTGTCCGGCGGCGCGGGGCTGGTGACCTGCCTGACCTTTGTATGGTTTTCGGCGCCCGATCTCGCCTTGACGCAGCTGGCCGTCGAGGTCGTGACCGTCGTGCTCCTGCTGCTGGGCCTGCGCTGGCTGCCGCGCCGCATCGTGGGCGAGGGCGAGGAGGACCGCCCGGACCTGAAAGCGCGTCTGCGCCGCGCGCGCGACCTGGGCCTGGCCGCGCTGGCCGGCCTGTCCATGAGCGCCATCGCCTACGCCATGCTGACCCGTCCGGTGGGCGACACCATTTCTTCCTTCTTCGTCGAGGAGGCCCTGCCCGAGGGCGGCGGCACCAATGTGGTCAATGTGATCCTGGTGGATTTCCGCGGCTTTGACACCCTGGGCGAGATCACGGTGCTGGGCATCGTGGCCCTGACGGTCTACGCGCTGCTGCGCCGCTTCCGTCCGGCCCAGGAGAGCATAGAGATGCCGCGGCAGCAGCGCGTGCAGGACGGGCTGCAAGCCGGCCAGGCGCCGCCCGCGCCGGACATCAAATCGCCGCTGCCGCAAGGCGCCATGCGCATTCCGGCCGTGCTGGTGCGCCTCTTGCTGCCGGTGGCCGTGCTGGTGTCGGTCTATCTGCTGCTGCGCGGGCACAACCTGCCGGGCGGCGGTTTCGTCGGCGGGCTGGTCATGGCCACCTCGGTCATCCTGCAATACATGGTGGGCGGCGTGTACTGGGTGGAATCGCGCAGCCGGCTCAACCCGCAGCACTGGGTCGGCCTGGGGCTGCTGGCCGCCGGCGCGGCGGCGGTCTCGGCCTGGCTGGCCCTGCGCCCCTTCCTGTCGGCGCTGGCCTGGGACCTCTATATGCCGCTGGTGGGCAAGATCCACCTGTCCAGCGTGCTGCTGTTCGATCTTGGCGTCTACATGCTGGTTGTGGGCGCAACCGTGCTGGTGCTGGTGGCGCTGGCCCACCAGTCCTTGCGCGCGCAGCGCAAGCTGGCGGCCGAGGCGCAGGCCGAAGCCGAAACCGCGATCAAGGGAGCCTGATATGGAATGGATATACGCAATCGCCATCGGCGTGCTGGTCGGCTCCGGCGTCTGGCTCTTGCTGCGGCCGCGGACCTTCCAGGTCATCATGGGCCTGTCGCTCATCTCCTATGCCGTCAATCTCTTCATCTTCGGCATGGGGCGTTTGACGGTGGGGCGCCCGCCGGTGGTCGATCCGCTGGTGCCGCCCGACCCCAGTGTCTACGCGGATCCGCTGCCGCAGGCCCTGGTCCTGACCGCCATCGTCATCGGCTTTGCGACGACGGCCTTGTTTCTCGTGGTGCTGCTGGCCTCGCGGGGCCTGACGGGCACCGACCACGTTGACGGCCGGGAGCCCGAATCTTGATCGATTGGCAGCAACATCTTCCCATCTATCCCATCGCGGTGCCGCTGTTGGCTGGCGCCGTCATGCTGCTGCTGGCCGATACCCGGCGCCGCGAACGCGCGTTCATCGCGGTGGTCTCCACGCTGCTGCAGCTGGGCAGCGCCATCGCGCTGCTGGCCCTGGCCGGCGGCGCCGACGGTATCTGGCCCGCCGGCATCGGCGTCTACCTGCCCGGCGATTGGCCCGCTCCCTTCGGCATCGTGCTGGTGGTCGATCGTCTGGCGGCCGTGATGCTCACGCTCACCGCCACGCTGGGCCTGGCCACGCTGATCTATTCCCTGGCGCGCTGGGACCGGGCGGGCGTGCATTTCCACTCGCTGTTCCAGTTCCTGCTCATGGGCCTGAACGGCGCCTTCCTGACGGGCGATCTGTTCAACCTCTTTGTCTTCTTCGAAGTGCTGCTGGCGGCTTCCTATGGCCTGCTGCTGCACGGCTCGGGCGCGGCCCGGGTCAGCGCCGGGCTGCAATACATCGCCGTCAACCTGGTGGCCTCCTTCCTGCTGCTGATCAGCATCGCGCTCATCTACGGCGTGACCGGCACGCTCAACATGGCCGACCTGGCCGTGCGCGCCGGCACCCTGGTCGGCACCGACCGGCGTCTGTTCGAAGCCGGCGCGGCCATCCTGGGCGTGGCCTTCCTGGTCAAGGCCGGAGCCTGGCCGCTGAACTTCTGGCTGGTCAGCGGCTATGGATCGGCCTGCGCGCCGGTCGCGGCCATGTTCTCCATCATGACCAAGGTCGGCATCTATTCGCTGCTGCGTATCGGCTCGCTGCTGCTGCCCACGGGGGCGCCCTCGGCCTTCAGCCTGGACTGGATGTTCGCCGTCGGGCTGGCCACCCTGATCTTCGGCGGCGTGGGCATCCTGGCATCGCAGCAGATGGAAAAGCTGGTGGGCTATTGCGTCATCGTCTCGGCCGGCACGCTCCTGACGGCCCTGGGCATGCCGGGCGTCACGCTGACCGGGCCGGCGCTGTTCTACCTGCTCAGTTCGGTGCTGGCCACCGGCGCCTTCTTCCTGTTGGTCGAACTGATCGAACGCACGCGCAGCTTCGGGGCCAACGTGCTAGCCGTCACCATGGACAGCTTCGATCTCGACGATCCGGCCACGCCCAATCGCTCCGACGACGTGGTCGGGGTGGCGATTCCGGCGGCCATGGCCTTCCTGGGGCTGGCCTTTGTGTCCTGCGCGCTGCTGGTCACCGGCTTGCCGCCGCTGTCGGGCTTCGTGGCCAAGTTCTCGCTCCTGTCGGCGGCCGTGACGGCCGCCAACACCTCGGCGCCGCCCCTGGACGCCTGGCTGCTGGTGGCCGGCGTGCTCCTGTCCGGCCTGGCCGGCCTGATGGCGCTGGGCCGCGCGGGCATCCGCAGCTTCTGGAGCAGCGAAGAGCGCAGCACGCCGCGGCTGCGCGTGCTGGAGGCCGGCCCGGTGGCCGTGCTCATCCTGCTGTGCGTGGCGCTGGCCGCGGGCGCCGGGCCGGTGTCGGCCTATCTGGACGCCGCCGCCCAGTCGCTGGATACGCCGGCCGCCTATATCGAGGCCGTCCTGTCCAAGCAGCCGGTGCGCGTGATCGGGGAGGACCACTGAGATGCGCGGCCTCTTCGCCAAAATGCTCCTGCCGCTGGGCATGTTCCTGCTCTGGCTGCTGCTCAACGAATCGCTGTCCTGGGGGCAGGTGGCCCTGGGCGCCGCCCTGGCGCTGTGGCTGGGCTGGGCCTCCACGCGGCTGCGGCCGCTCAAGGCCAAGCCGCGCCGCTTCCATCTGCTGCCCGGGCTGTTCTGCCGGGTGCTGGTGGACATCATCCGGTCCAACTGGGCGGTCACCCAGCTCATCTGGCGGCCCCATGTGGCCATGTCGCCGGGCTTCATGCGCATCCCCCTGAGTCTGCGGGATCCGCATGGCCAGGCCATGCTGGTCTGCATCCTGACCTATACGCCGGGCACGGTCGTCGTCGACATCTCCCGCGACAATGAGCTGACCCTGCACGTGCTCGACCTGCAGAACGAGGACGAGTGGGTGGCGCTGGTCAAGGGGCGCTACGAGCGCACGCTGATGGAGGTATTCGAATAATGGGCCTGTTACTTTATTGGTCGGCGTCCTTCGCGCTGATCTGCTTCGGCATCGGCCTGGGCTGCGCCGTGATCCGCATCCTGCGCGGGCCCACCGCCCAGGACCGCGTGCTGGCCCTGGATGCGGTCTATATCCAGGGCATGCTCATCATGCTGGTCTTCGGCCTGCGCGTGGGCACGGGCGTGTATTTCGACATCGCGCTCCTGATCGCGCTGTTCGGCTTCGTGGGTTCCACGGCCATGGCCAAGTTCCTGCTGCGCGGGGAGGTCATCGAACCATGATAGGCGCCGATATCCCATGGTGGATCGCCGTGCCGGCCAGCCTGCTGCTGATCGCCGGCGGCATGCTGGCCTTGACCGGGGCGGTCGGGCTGCTGCGCTTCGGGCATTTCTACGCCCGCATCCATGCGCCCACGCTGGCCAATACCCTGGGCGCCTGCAGCGTGCTGCTGGCCTCCATCCTGGTGTTTTCCTACCTGGCCTCGCGCCCGGTCTTCCATGAGGTGGTCATCGTCATCCTCCTGGTGCTGACCTCGCCGGTCACCGGCATGATGCTCATGCGCGCGGCGGTCTACCGCAACCGGGATGCCGAGGTAGGCCCCAACGTGCCTCGCACCAGCGCCAGCAGCGAGCCTTGAGCCCATTACGCTTGGACAGCTCTGTAACATCTCGCGCATGTTCGGCGGGCCGGATTTGCGTAAGGTAGGGGTGTTACAGCTGTCAGCTTGGTCCCCCGGATCCGTTCCGGCTTGTCAACCCAAACAGGAGATGACCATGAAACAAGCACACTCCCTGCGCCGACTGCCGCTGCATGCGGGCGCCTGCGCGCTGCTGGCCCTGGGCGCCGCCCTGTGGGCCGCCAGCCCCGCCCGCGCGGCCGATGACAACTCCCCCGACGCCGTCTACAAGCGCGAAATGGCGCGCTGCAACGCCGGCATGAGCGGCCAGGACCGCCAGACATGTCTGCGCGAGGCGGGCGCCGCGCGCGACGAGGCGAGCCGCAACCGCCTGGGCAATGGTTCGGGCAACCTCGACCAGAACCGCCTGCAGCGCTGTGATTCCCTGCCTGGCCAGCAGCGCCAGGATTGCATCACCCAGATGACGGATCCGGCCAATACCACGACCCGCGGCAGCGTCTCAGGGGGCGGCGTCTTGCGCGAGACCGTGATCCCGGTGCCCGCGGGCACCCCCGGGGCCACGCCCCAGGGCGTGCCGCCGGCGCCCGCGCCCGGCAGCCTGCAGCCGGCACCGGCACCGGCACCGGCACCGACGCCCGCGCCGATGCGCTAATCCCGGGCGGGGCGGCCGGGCCGCCCCGCAGCAACCCGGGCCGCATTGAGGCAAAATGTGGGTTCTCCCACTTCAGTTGCCCCCGAATGTCCGACGTCATTGCCCTGGTATTCGACTTCGACGACACGCTGGCTCCGGACAGCACCACCGGCTTTCTCGAAAGCATCGGCGTGGACACCGCCGCCTTCTGGAAGGACGCCGTCGATCCGCTCTTGTCGCAGGGCGACTGGGATCCGGTGCCGGCCTATCTCTACAAGATGATCGAGCTCTCCCGCCAGGGCGGGCATGGGGCGATCACGCGCGAGCGGCTGCAGGAGTGGGGCGCCCGCCTGCCTTTGCACAAGGGCGTGGACACGCTGTTCGGCCGTCTGCGCCAGGCCGTGCGCGCCGCGCATCCCCGCATCCAGCTGGAGTTCTACCTGATCTCCAGCGGCATCGGCGACATCGTGCGCGCCACGCCCATCGCGGCCGAGTTCACCGATATCTGGGCCTCCGAATTCATCTATGACGACAACGGCATCAGCTTCCCGCGGCGCATCGTCAGCTTCACCGACAAGACCCGCTACCTCTTCCACATCCAGAAGGGGCTGGTCGGGCCGGAATTCCGCAACAAACCCTTCGAGGTCAACCGCAAGGTGCCCGAGGACAGGCTGCGGGTGCCTTTTGACCAGATGGTCTTCGTCGGCGACGGCTATACCGACATTCCCTGCTTCTCCCTCATCCGCCGCGCCGGCGGCTATGCCTTCGGCGTCTGGGACCCCAGCCATCGCGACAAGCGCAGCCGGGCCTGGGGCTTTGTGGAGCAGGGCCGGGTGTCCAATCTCAATTTCGCGCGCTACGACGAGGAAGCGGAGTTGTATCAATTGCTCGAGGCCGCCCTCATCGGCCTGGCCGGCAGCGTCTCCCTGAAGTCCAGGACCTACGGTGGCTGAGGCCGCGGCCCTGGCGGCCGACGACGTCTATATGCAATTGGCGCTGGACCAGGCGCGCCTGGCCTATGCGGCCGGCGAGGTGCCGGTGGGCGCGGTGGTGGTCGACGGCCAGGGCCAGGTGCTGGGCGCCGGCTATAACCGCACCATCCTCGACGCCGATCCCACGGCCCATGCCGAGGTCGTGGCCTTGCGCGCGGCCGCCCGCCGGCTGGGCAACTACCGCCTGCCGGGCCTGGCCCTCTATGTCACGCTCGAACCCTGCGTCATGTGCATCGGCGCCATGCTGCATGCGCGCCTGTCGCGCGTGGTCTATGGCGCCCACGATCCCAAGACCGGGGCTTGCGGCAGCGTGCTCGATGTCGGCGCGGTGGCTCAACTCAATCATCACACCACGGTAAGCGGGGGCGTGCTCGCGCAGCCCTGCGCAGATCTGCTGCGGGCGTTTTTCCGCGAACGCCGCAAGAAGGAAAATACAGCATGAAGAAAAACGCCAAGGCCGCCTCCCACGACGGCCACGATCACGAATGCGGGCCCGCCTGCGAACATCATCCGGCCGCGGCTGGCGGCATCTACCTGGTGTCGCCGTCCTCGGCGGTGCGCGATCCGCAGACCGTCGAGCTGGCCCGCGAACGCCTGGCCGCCGAAGGCTTCAAGACCGCGCTGGACCGCGCCGCGCTGGCCACCCACCAGCGTTTCGCCGGCACCGACAAGCAGCGCCTGGCGGGCCTGGCGCGCGCGGCCGCCCAGAAGCTGCCCATCGTCATGGCCACGCGCGGCGGCTACGGCCTGTCGCGCCTGCTGCCGTATATCGACTGGACGGCCATGGCCGACAGCGGCAAGCGCTTCGTGGGCATGAGCGATTTCACGGCCTTCAATCTGGCCTTGCTGGCGCGCACCGGCGCGGTCAGCTATACCGGCGCCACCGCCGTGCGCGACTTCGGCGGCAAGCGCACCGATGCGCTCACCGTGGCGCTGTTTGGCGAAATCATGCGCGGCGAGCTGGAGATCCTGAGCTTCGAGACGCGCGATGCCGACGCGGTGGATGCGCGCGGCGTGCTGTGGGGCGGCAACCTGGCCACCCTGATGTCCCTGCTGGGCACGCCGTATTTTCCCAAGGTGCGCGGCGGCATCCTGTTCCTCGAAGATGTCGCCGAGCATCCCTACCGCATCGAGCGCATGCTGGCCCAGCTGGCCCAGGCCGGCGTGCTGCAAAAGCAGAAAGCCATCCTGCTGGGCGGCTTCAGCGACTACAAGCTGGCCGCCCACGACCAGGGCTACGATCTGCCCGAGGTGATCAAGTGGCTGCGCCGCGAGGTCAAGGTGCCCGTGGTCACCGGCCTGCCTTATGGCCATGGCGATCTCAAGGCCACGCTGCCTATCGGGCAGAAGGTCGGGATCGCGACCGAGCGCGGCCTGGCCCACCTGGTGATCGACGAACACCACCACTGAGCTTCGGGCCGCTTTCGGCGCTGTCTGGGGACGGACCAGGGCAGAAATCCGCCGGGCTTGGTACACTGTCAGGTTTACTCCACCGGCCGTGGCCAGGGGCTTAGGCCTGCCGCGCCGGGCCGGCCCGCGGCCTCCTGCCGTCGATCGGCGCCGTCATATCGGCCGTGGCGCCGATATCGTCCGGGCGCTCTTGGCCTGTATCAGCATAATCAGACACCGTGATCTCTACTGCCAATCTCACCATTCAGTTTGGTCCCAAACCGCTTTTCGAGAACGTCAGCGTCAAGTTCGGAGAGGGCAACCGGTATGGCCTCATCGGGGCCAACGGCTCGGGCAAGTCCACCTTCATGAAGATCATCGGCGGCGATCTCGAAGCCTCCGCCGGCAATGTGTCGCTGGAGCCGGGCGTGCGCCTGGGCAAGCTGCGCCAGGACCAGTTCGCCTTCGAAGACGTGCGGGTGCTGGACGTGGTGATGATGGGTCACACCGAGATGTGGGCCGCCATGTCCGAGCGCGACGCCATCTACGCCAACCCGGAAGCCACCGAAGACGATTACATGCGGGCGGCCGACCTGGAGGCCAAGTTCGCCGAGTATGACGGCTATACCGCCGAGGCGCGGGCGGGCGAACTGCTGCTGGGCCTGGAAATCGCCGTGGACCAGCACAATCTGCTGATGCGCGAAATCGCCCCGGGCTGGAAGCTGCGGGTGCTGCTGGCCCAGGCGCTGTTCTCCAATCCCGATGTGCTGCTGCTGGACGAACCGACCAACAACCTGGACATCAACACCATCCGCTGGCTGGAAACCGTGCTCAACAGCTATCAGAGCACCATGATCATCATCAGCCACGATCGCCACTTCCTGAACCAGGTGTGCACGCACATGGCCGACGTGGACTACGGCGACATCCGTATCTACCCGGGCAACTACGATGACTACATGCTGGCCTCCACGCAGGCGCGCGAGCGCCTGACGGCCAACAACGCCAAGGCCAAGGAGCGCATCAGCGAGCTGCAGGACTTCGTGCGCCGTTTCGCGGCCAACAAGTCCAAGTCGCGCCAGGCCACCTCGCGCCTGAAGCAGATCGACCGCATCAAGGCCGAGCAGGTCGAGGTCAAGCCGTCCTCGCGCCAGAACCCCTATATCCGCTTCGAGCAGAACAAGGTCATGCACCGTCAGGCCGTGACCATCGAACATCTGAACAAGCACTACGATGCGCCGGTCATCCGCGATTTCTCGGCCATGGTCGAGGCGGGCGAAAAGATCGCCATCATCGGCGCCAACGGCGTGGGCAAGACCACCTTGCTGCGCCTGCTGGCTCTGGACCTGGCGCCCGATTCCGGCACGGTGAAGTGGTCGGAGAACGCCGACATGGGCTATATGGCCCAGGACGTCTCCGATCAATTCCAGCAGACCGATATCAATCTGTTCGACTGGATGGCGGCCTATCGCCAGCCCGGCGACGATGACCAGGCCATCCGTTCGGCCCTGGGCCGCCTGCTGTTCTCCAGCGACGACTTGCCCAAGGCGCCCAAGGTGCTGTCCGGCGGCGAGAAAAACCGCATGACCTTCGGCCGCCTGATGCTGGGCCGCCACAACGTGCTGCTGCTGGACGAGCCCACCAACCACCTGGACATGGAATCCATCGAGTCGCTGCAGTTCGCGCTCGAAAAATTCCAGGGCACGCTGATCTTCGTCTCGCATGACCGCGAATTCGTCAGCGGCCTGGCCACGCGCGTGATCGAAATCCTGCCTTCGGGCGAGATCGTCGACTATCGCGGCGGCTACGAAGACTATCTGTCCTCGCGCGGCATCGAAGGCTGATCTCGTCCCGCACCCGTGTGGCGCGCGGGCCGTCCATGTGGCGGTCCCGCCGCGCAAAGAACGCCCTGCCCAGCTTCCGCGCCGCCCATGCCTTGCGCCGGCGCGCGCGCTTATATAGCTTTGGGTTGTTAAAACATGCGATAAATATCGTTTGAGTTCATATAACTGATTGTTAGATTACGAGGCAACCCCCAAGCCGCCTCGCGGCGGCCGAGATGCCCATGAATCTGACTTTCGATCACGTCCACAAGCAATTCGGCGACCTGCGCGTCGTCGATGGCTTCAGCAGCGAGTTCAAGACCGGCGAACTGGTCGCCCTGGTCGGCCCCTCGGGCTGCGGCAAATCCACCTTGCTGCACCTGGCCGCCGGCCTGGAGAACGCCACGCAAGGCCGGGTGCTGGCCGATGGACAGCCCGTCAGCGGCCCGCATCCCAGCCGTACCCTGGTCTTCCAGGAGCACGCGCTCTATCCCTGGCTGACGCTGCGCGACAACGTGGCCCTGGCGCTGGAGTTCCAGAAAACGCCCAAGCGGCAGGCCCGCGCCGGCGCCGATGCCTGGCTGGCCCGGGTCGGCCTGGCCGGCTTCGAGCACTACTACCCCCATCAAGTGTCCGGCGGCATGCGCCAGCGCGCCGCGCTGGCCCGCGCCTTCATCGCCCAGCCGCAGACCCTGCTCATGGACGAGCCTTTCGGCGCGCTGGACGCGCTCACCCGGCTCAGCCTGCAGGACGTGCTGCGCCAGCTGATCCGCGAAGAAAAGCCCACGGTGCTGCTGGTCACCCACGATGTCGACGAGGCCCTGTTCCTGGCCGACCGCATCGTCGTCTTCTCGCCGCGTCCGGCCCGCGTGCTGCGCGAGTTCAATCTCGCCCATCGCGCCAAGACGCATGACCTGGCCGACCTGGCCGGCGAAAAGCGCGAAATCCTGCGCCTGCTGGGCATCGCCGTGGACGAAGACCACGCCGCCCAGGCCCTGGCCGCCTAGATCGCCGGGCAAGCCTGGCTTGCCCCCACCCGCAATACTGGAGACACACATGAAGTTCAAGCAATGGTTGTCGCTGCCCCTGGCGGCGGCGCTCCTGGCTGCCGCGCCGGCCATGGCGGCCGAGAAATTCCGCGTGGGCTATCTGCGCGTCATGGACGACGCGCAAGCCATCGTCGCCCAGGAGGGCGGCTATTACCAGAAAGCGGGCCTGGACTCCGAACTGATAGAGTTCAAGTCGGGCACCGACCTCATCAAGGCCATCGTCGGCGGCCAGCTCGACATCGGCGTGCTGGGCTTCACCAATGCGGTGGCCTGGGCCTCCAAGGGCGCCGACCTGAAGGTGGTCGGCGGGGCCCAGCAGGGCTATCACTCCCTCCTGGTGCGCGATGATTCGGGCATCAAGGACATCGCCGGCCTGAAGGGCAAGACGCTGGCCTCGCAGGCCGAGGGCAGCACCGCCGACGTGGTGCTCAAGGGCGTGGTGCTCAAGGAAGGCAAGCTGGGCGAGGGCGATGTCAACGTGATGGGCGTCAGTCCCGCCGTGGCCGTGCAGTCGCTGGTGGGCAAGCGCGTGGACGCGGCCTTTCTGTTCGAGCCCTATGACCGCATCGCGCAGCTGGTCGCGCCGGTCAAGCAGATCTACGAAGTGGGCCAGTCCTGGCCTTTCCCCTGCATGGTGGTGATCACGTCGGGCGAGGTCCTGGCCAAGCGCAAGGACGACGTCTGGAAGGCCCTGGACGCCCAGAAGGCCGCCATCGACCTGCTGCAGAACAAGCCCGATGAAGCGTCCAAGCTGATCGCTTCCTACTTCATCGCCGAGCCCACGCTCAAGACCCTGGCCCGCGGCGAACTGCCGCGCGAGACGGTGATCAGCGAAGCCATCCGCACCCAGGTGTTCACGCCGGCCCTGACCGACAAGGACACCAAGCGCATGCAGGAAATCGCCGACATCCTCCAGGCCCAGGGTTCGCTGAAGACCCGTGATGGCAAGCCCTACGATGTGTCGTCGATTGTCGATCTCTCCTGGCAGAAGGCGCGCAAACTTTGAGCTCCCGTGTGACTGGCACGCGCAAGCACCTGGCCGGGGTGCTTGGCGTGCTCTTTATTTTGCTGCTGTGGCAGACGGCGGCCTGGATCCTCCCCGACTTCCTGATGCCCGGCGTGCCCGCGGTCCTGGGCCGTCTGGTCGAGGAAATCGGCAAAAGCAGTTTCCACCAGGCCCTGGCCGGGACGCTGGCGCGGCTGGGAGCGGGCTATGGCCTGGCCTTGCTGGCCGGCATAGGCTTCGGGCTGGTCGCGGCCCTGCTGTTTTTCTTCCGCGAGGTGCTGCGCAGCGCCATCGTCATCCTGCAGTCGATTCCCTCGATCGCCTGGGTGCCGCTGTTTCTCATCGTGATGGGCTTCGGCAATACGCCCATCATCGTGGTGGTGGCGCTGTCGGCTTTCTTCCCGGCCGCGCTGAGCGTGATGAACGCCACCGAGTCGGTGCAGCGCGTGCATGTGTCGGCGGCCCGGGTCATGGGGGCTTCACCCTGGGGCCTGGTCAAGCGGGTCTATCTGCCGGCGGTGATGCCTGAGCTGATCACCGGCGCGCAGCTGGCCTTCGGCAATGCCTGGCGGGCGCTGATCTCGGCCGAGATGCTGATCGGTTTCGGCAAGGGGCTGGGCCGTTCGCTGGCTTATTCGGGCGAGATCGCCGACATGACGGGCGTGATGGCCAACATCCTGGTCATCGCCGTCCTGGCCGCGCTGATCGACCAGTTCGTGCTGGAAAACCTCAAGCACCGCCTGTTGCGCTATCAATACGTGTGACGCCATGAAGACGGCCTTGCTCCGCGCCTTGCTGTTCGCCGCGGCCGCCCTGTGCGGCGCGGCGGCGCAGGCGCAGGAGGCTTTTGCCCAGGCGCGGGCGCGCGGCGAGCTGCGCGTCGGCGTGCCGGCGCTGGCGCCGGCGCCCGTGGCCGGGGCCAAAGTGCGCACGCCCGAAGGGCTGCAGCAGCCCGCGGCGGCGCGCCTGGCCGAGCGCCTGGGTCTGCCGCTGGCGCTGGTCGAAGTGCCCGCCGCCCAGGCCCAGGCCGCGCTGGCCGAGGGGCGGGCCGATGTCGTGCTCGCCGAGCGCGCCGACGGCGCGGCGCCGGAACCGGGCTGGGTGGGCAGCCGCTACACCGTCCAGCCCAAGGCCGTCATCCGCAGCGATACGCCCATGCGCAACTGGTCGCAGGCGGCCGGCAAGCGTGTCTGCATGGCTCAGGCCAACACGCGCGCCCAGGCCCTGGCCCGGGCCCATGGCGCCGAGGTGCAAGCCTATCGTGTGCCCTCGGATGCGCTGGTGGCCGTGCGCGAAGGGCAGTGCGATATCGCCCTGATCGATGACGTCGCCTGGAACGCCCTCATGCGCTTTCCCGAGTGGCGCAAGTTTTCCGCCACATTGCCGCCCGAAGGCCGCCGCGCTGAATTGGGCTGGCTGGCGCGCGCGCCCGAGGCGGCCTGGCTGCAGAACGAAATGCGCACCTGGCAGGCCACGGGCGGCTGGAACGCCATGACCGCCAAATGGGCGCGCGATGTCGCCTTCGATGTCTATCTGGACCAGGAAGTGCCCGACTGCCACGCTTGAGCCGGGCGCTACAATCCGGGCGTATGCCGCAAACCCTCGCCGCCCCCTGCGCCTTCCAGGAAGACATCAAGAAAAGCCGCTTTGCCGCCCATGCCGCGCCGGTCGCGAGCGTGGCCGAGGCCATGGCCTTTTTCGCGGCGCACAGCGTGCCGGAGGCCACCCACAATTGCTGGGCCTATCGCATCGGCAATGAATACCGCTACCACGATGACGGCGAGCCGGGCGGCACGGCCGGGCGTCCCATCCTGCAGGCCATAGACGGCCAGGGGCTGGATCGCGTCGCGGTGCTGGTGGTGCGCTGGTTCGGGGGCGTCAAGCTGGGGGCGGGCGGCCTGGTGCGCGCCTATGGCGGCTGCGCGGCCAACTGCCTGCGCGCCGGCCAGTACCTGGACATCATCCCCACGCTGCGGGTGAGCTGCCGCTGCGGCTTTGCCGAGCAGCCCCTGCTGCGCGCGCGGCTGGCGTCGGCGGGCGCGCAGATACTCGACGAGCAATTCGATGCCTCAGGGGTGATCCTGCTGCTGGAAATGCCTGTGGCGGCCGAGCCCGAACTGGCGCGCGTGGCGGGCAATATCACGCGCGGCCAATCCGGCTGGGAAGTGCTGCGGCCGCCCGAGGCGGCCGAGGACGGCTGAGGCTCAGGCCTCTTGTTCGCCGTCGGCCTTGTCGCGGGCCTCGGCGATGTCGCGATGCACCTTGGCCATGTCGACGTCCTTGACCTTGGTCAGCAGCTCGTCGAGCTGGCCGGCGCTCAAGGCGCCGGGTTGCGAGAACAGCAGCACTTTTTCACGGAAGACCATCAGCGTCGGGATGGAGCGGATGCCCAGGGCGCCGGCCAGTTCCTGTTCGACATCGGTGTTGACCTTGGCGAAGGTCACGTCGCCGTGCTTTTCGGCGGCCTGCTCAAACACGGGCGCGAAGCCGCGGCAGGGGCCGCACCAGGGGGCCCAGAAATCAATGATCAGCGTGCCGTCGGGCGTGATGGCTTCCTGGAAAGAGTCTTTGGTGAGTTCGACAATGCTCATGGCGTAGTCCTTGCCGGGTGACGGCGATAGGGGCGGGTTTCACCCAGTTTGCGCGGTCCGGGACCGCGATTCAAGCGCGGGTTCGGTCTGCGAACCCGGCGGATGGTTTCAGGCGCTGCGCGCGACGCCGGCGTTCTGCTTGAGCGAGGCGACGATTTCGTAGGAGCGCAGCCTGTCTTCATGGCGATAGAAGTCCGACACGATCATGACTTCATCGGCTTCGGTGCGGGCCACGATGTCCTCCAGCTTGCGCTTGACCGTCTCCGGGCCGCCGACGATGGCCGCGCCCAGTTTCTGTTCGACCGCGGCGCGCTCCCATTCGTTCCAGTGGCCGTCCATGCTTTCGACCGGCGGCTGCAGCGGCAGGCGGTTGCCGCGAATCAGGGACAGGAATTTGAGCTGCTGCGTCGTGGCGAGCAAGCGGGCCTCTTCGTCCGTCGGGGCGGCCACCACCGGCACGCCTATCATGGCGTAGGGGCGCGCCAGCGCGGCCGAGGGCTTGAACAAGTGACGGTACAGCCGCATGGCCGCCATGCCCTCGGGCGAGAAATGGCCGGCGAAGGAGAAGGGCAGGCCCAGCTCGGCGGCCATGCGGGCCGAGAAGTCGCTTGAGCCCAGCAGCCAGATCGGGATGTCCAGGCCGGCGCCCGGAATCGCGCGCACGGCCTGGCCGGGCCGCTCGGGGGCCAGGTAGGCGCGCAGTTCCTCGACCAGCGAGGGGAATTCCAGCCCGCTGCGCGGGCCGCGGCGCAGCGCCTGCTGCGTGGCGCCGTCGCTGCCGGGCGCGCGGCCCAGGCCCAGGTCGATGCGGCCCGGGTAGAGGCTTTCCAGGGTGCCGAATTGCTCGGCGATGATCAGCGGCGCATGGTTGGGCAGCATGATGCCGCCCGAACCCACGCGCAGCGTGCGCGTCTGGCTCGCCACCAGCCCGATGAGCACGGCGGTGGCGCTGCTGGCCACGCCAGTGATGTTGTGATGCTCGGCCAGCCAGAAGCGCCGGTAGCCCAGGCGCTCGACGTGCCGGGCCAGGTCCACCGTATTGCGGAAGGCGTCCGCGGGCGTGCCGCCCTGGACAATGGGGGCGAGGTCGAGGACCGAAAAAGGGATGCTGGCCAATGCGCTCATGGATACGGGCTCCGTCTTCATGCCGGCGCCGATGCGCCGGCTATGAACCGCTGGTGTTCAATATGGGGAGTGTATCGGCCTTTTCAAGCAAGCGTCCGAGCAACCTTGCCGCCGGGCGGGTCGATAGCCTGGCGATATCGACCCCATAGGCGCCAGGGGCAGGCCCCCGGCGGCCCGGCCTCATTCGGGGAAGAAGGCGTAGCGGATCACGAAGAGCGCGGAGACCAGCCAGGTCGCGGGATGCACGTCGCGGATGCGGCCCGTGAAGGTCTTGAGCACCACGTAGCTGATGAAGCCGAAGGCCAGGCCGTTGGCGATGGAATAGGTAAAGGGCATGACCAGGGCGGTCAGCGCGGCCGGCGTGGCTTCCGAGACGTCGTCCCAATCGATATCGATCAGCTCGCGCACCATCAGGCCGGCGACATAGAGCAGGGCGGGCGCGGTGGCGTAGGCGGGCACGGACCCGGCCAGCGGCGAGATGAACAGCGCGGCGAGAAACAGCAGCGCCACGACCAGGGCGGTCATGCCGGTGCGTCCGCCGGCCTGCACGCCGGAGGCGCTTTCGACATAGGCCGTGGTGCTGCTGGTGCCCAGCACCGAGCCCGCCACGATGGCGGTGCTGTCGGCGAACAAGGCGCGGCCCAGGCGGTTGGGCCGGTCTTCGGGGACCAGGCCGGCGCGTTTGGCCACGCCCATCAGCGTGCCGGTGGCGTCGAACACTTCGACCAGCACGAAGACCAGGATGACATGCACGAAACCGGCATGCAGCGCGCCCATGATGTCCAGCTTCAGGAAGGTGGGCGCCAGGCTGGGCGGCGCGGCGAACACGCCCTTGAAGTCGTTGTAGCCCAGCGCCATGGACAGCACCGTCACCACCAGGATGCCGATCAGGATGGCGCCGCGCACGCGCAGCGCGTCGAGCACCGCGATGATGAAGAAACCCAGGATGGCGAACAGCGGCGCATGGCCGCGCAGATCGCCCAGCGTCACCTTGGTGGCGGGGTGGGGGACGACGATGCCGGCGTTCGACAGCGCGATGATGGCCAGGAACAGGCCGATGCCGGCGGCGATGGCGCTGCGCAGCGAGTGCGGGATGCCGCGGATCAGCCAGGCCCGGATGCCGGAGACGGTCAGGATGAGGAAAATGACGCCGGAGATGAAGACCGCGCCCAGCGCCTGTTCCCAGCTATAGCCCATGGTCTTGACCACGGTGAAGGCGAAAAAGGCGTTCAGCCCCATGCCCGGGGCCATGCCGATCGGCCAGTTCGCCACCAGGGCCATGATGAGCGAACCCAGGGCCGCGGCCAGGCAGGTGGCCACGAAGACCGCGTCGCGGTCCATGCCCGTCGTGGACAGGATGTCGGGGTTGACGAAGATGATGTATGACATCGTCAGGAAGGTCGTCAGCCCGGCGATGACTTCGGTCTTGGCCGTGGTGCCGTGCTCGCGCAGTTTGAATAGCTTTTCCAGCATTATTATTCCCGGTAGCGTGCGGATTAAGAAAAAGCGCGGCCCCCCCGCGCATCGCGTATTTTGGCACCGTGTAAACTCCAGGGCCATGATTATTCTCGGTTTTGAAAGCTCTTGCGATGAAACAGGCGTGGCTGCCGTCTGCACGCAACGCGGCCTGCTGGCCCATGCCCTGCATTCGCAGATCGCGATGCACCAGGAATATGGCGGCGTGGTGCCCGAGCTGGCTTCGCGCGACCATATCCGCCGCATCGTGCCGCTGACGCGCGAGGTGCTGGCGCGCGCCGGCCTGCGGCGCGCCGATATCGGCGCGGTGGCCTATACCGCCGGCCCGGGCCTGGCCGGCGCCTTGCTGGTGGGCGCCAGCGTGGCCCAGTCGCTGGCCTGGTCCCTGGGGCTGCCGGCCATCGCCATCCACCACCTCGAAGGCCATCTGCTCTCGCCCCTGCTGGCCGATCCGCGGCCGGATTTCCCCTTTGTGGCCTTGCTGGTCTCGGGCGGGCATACCCAGCTCATGCGGGTCGACGGCGTGGGCCGCTACACCCTGCTGGGCGAGACGCTGGATGACGCGGCCGGCGAAGCCTTCGACAAGTCCGCCAAGCTGCTGGGCCTGGGCTATCCCGGCGGCCCGGCGCTTTCGCGCCTGGCCGAGCAGGGCGATGCCGCGCGTTTCGATCTGCCCCGGCCGATGCTGCACAGCGGCGACCTGGATTTCAGTTTCAGCGGCCTGAAGACGGCGGTGCTCACCCGGGTCAAGGCCGCCGCGAAGGACGGCGCGCTCGACGCGCAGACGCGCGCCGACCTGGCCGCGGCCACGCAGGCGGCCATCATCGAGGTGCTGGCCGCCAAGTCCATCCGCGCGCTCAAGGAGACCGGCCTGCGCCGCCTGGTCGTGGCCGGCGGCGTGGGCGCCAACAAGCTGCTGCGCCAGCGCCTGGGCGAGGTCCTGCCGCGCATGAAGGCCACGGCCTATTTCCCGCCGCTGGAGCTTTGCACCGACAACGGCGCCATGATCGCCTTTGCCGCGGCCGAGCGCGTCAAGGCCGGCCTGGTCGACCTGGCCGAGGGCGACCACGCTTTCACCGTGCGTCCGCGCTGGGACCTGGACGAACTCAAGGCGGCCTGAGCTAGGCCGGCTGCCGGTAGAGCAGCGCCTGCAGATCCATGCCGCGCATCAGCTTCGCCGTGGCCTCGGCCAGGCGGGTGGCCGGCCGCTGGCGCGGCGTGGCCAGCACCAGCTGGTTGCGGATCCGCGGCGACTCGATGCGGCAGACCGCCAGCGCGCCGTCGTCCAGCACGGCCGAGCGCGGCAGGAGGGCGCAAGCCTGCCCCTGGGAGGCCAGCTCCACAATGGTCTGCACGGCGTCCACCTCGGTCACCACGTTCAGGCGCACGC
Source organism: Bordetella pseudohinzii (assembly GCF_000657795.2). Classification (GTDB taxonomy): domain Bacteria; phylum Pseudomonadota; class Gammaproteobacteria; order Burkholderiales; family Burkholderiaceae_B; genus Bordetella; species Bordetella pseudohinzii. The sequence goes on along the minus strand of NZ_JHEP02000001.1, from coordinate 112,282 downwards.
CATGGCGCCGGCACACGCCCTCGACCAGGGTGCGGATGGCATTGGGCAGGCTGGGCAGGATGAGGGGGATGCCGGCCAGGTCGGCCAGGGCCAGCCGCTCGGGCAAGGCGGGCTGGCGCTGGCGCGCGGCCGCCAGCACCAGTTCCTCGCGCAGCAGCAGCTCGGTCGCCAGCTGCGGGGTGGCCGGCGGATCATAGAGCAGGGCGAGATCCACGCGGCCCGACAGCAGCCATTCGCGCATCTGCGCCGACAGCCCCTCGGCCACCGTGATGGCGGCCTCCGGATAGGCCTGGCGGAACGCCGCCACCAGGGGCGGCGTGAGCACGCGCGCGATGCGCGGGGGCAGGCCCACCACCACTTTGCCGCTGGGCGTGGCGCGCAGGCCGCGCAAATCCTCGCGCGCCCGCTCGGCCAGGGCCAGCAGGCCGCGCGCATGGCCCAGAAAGCGCAGGCCGGCCTCGGTCGGTTCGGCGCCGCGTCCGTTGCGATACAGCAGGTGCTGCTCCAGTTCCAGCTCCAGCAGGCGGACCTGGCGGCTGAGCGTGGGCTGGGCCACGTCCAGGGCTTCGGCCGCGCGCGAAAAACTGCGCCGTTCGGCCACGTTCACGAAGTATTCGATCTGTTTGAGGTCCATGCGCCCGCTGTCCGGCTGACGATATAGATAAAAAGCATAACTGAAATCATAGATATAGCATTGTTAGACGGCGGGCGGCGCGCGCAACATGGCGGTCTCTTTCTTTCTTGGATGCACGATGCCGGATTGCCTGCCTCCGCTAGACCATCCCAGCCGTCCCGGCCAGGCCTTGCCGCCGGACGCCTGGGACACGCATTGCCATGTGTTCGGGCCGTCCGAGCGCTTCCCCTATGCCGAGGGCCGCAGCTACACGCCGCCCGACGCGCCCTATGAAAAGCTGGCCGCGCTGCACCGCCATCTCGGGGTGGCGCGCGCCGTGGTGGTGCAGGCCGCCTGCCATGGCTCGGACCACCGCGCCTTGCTGGACGCGCTGGCCCGTTCCGAGGGACGCTACCGGGGCGTGGCGGTGGTGGCGCCCGACATCGCCGAAGCCGGGCTGCAGGCCCTGCACGCGGCCGGCGTGCGCGGCGCCCGTCTCAATTTCGTGCCGCATCTGGGCGCGCCGCCCGAGCCGGCCGCGGTGCTTGCCCTGGCCGCGCGCATCGCGCCGCTGGGCTGGCATCTCTGCCTGCACGTCGATGGCGCCGGCCTGCCGGCCCTGCTGCCCCTGCTCAAGCGCCTGCCGCTGCCCTATGTGGTGGACCATATGGGCCGGGTGCAGGCCGCCCGGGGCCTGGACGACCCGGCCTTCCGCGGCCTGCTGGGGCTGGCCGGCGAGCCGGACGCCTGGGTCAAGATCTCCGGCATCGACCGCATCAGCCAGGGCAAGCGGCCTTTCCATGAGGGCCTGCCTTTCATGCGCGCCCTGGCCGAGGCCATGCCGCAGCGCGTGCTCTGGGGCAGCGACTGGCCGCACCCGAATGTGCGCGGCGACATGCCCGACGACGGCGAGCTGGCCGACGCCCTGTTTCTGGCCGTGCCCGATGCGGCGCTGCGCCAGGCCATCCTCGTCGACAACCCCGCGCGTTTGTACGCAACCGCCTGACCCCCATTCCGATAACAGGAGACAGACATGAAAAAATCCCTACTCGCCTGCGCGCTGGCCCTGTGCGCCCTGGCGGGCGGCGCGCCCGTCCATGCCGAACAGCCCGTGCGCCTGATCGTGGCCTTCCCGCCGGGCGGCCCCGTGGACCTGGTGGGCCGCGTGCTGGCCGAGCGCCTGGGCAAGGCATTGGGCCGCCAGGTCATCGTCGAGAACAAGGCCGGCGCCAATGGCAATATCGGCGCGGCCTTTGTCGCCAAGGCGCCGGCCGACGGTTCGGTGCTGTTTTTGACCAGCGTGGGCGCCGTCGCCATCAGCCCGGCGCTCTACAAAGACCTGCCATATCGGCCCAAGGAAGACTTCGCGCCGGTCTCCCTGGTGGTCAACAACGCGACCGTCTTTGTCGTGAATCCGGCCAATCCGGCCAAGGACGCGGCCGATTTCGTCCAGCGCTCCAAGGCGGGCTCGCAATCCGTGGCCATAGGCTCGTCCGGCGTGGGCAGCATTCCGCATCTGACGCTGGAGATGTTCGCCGACGCCAGCCAGGCCAAGGTCATGCACGTGCCCTACAAGGGCGCCGCGCCCGTCATCAACGATGTGATGGGCAATCAGGTCGCGGGCTTTTTCGGCGATGTGCCGGGCCTGATCGGCCATATCCAGAGCGGCAAGCTCAAGGCTCTGGGCCTGGCCGCCCCGGCCCGCCATCCCCTGCTGCCGCAAGTCCCCACCCTGGCCGAGCAGGGCATCGCCGGCGTGGAATCCAATAACTGGTACGGCCTGCTCGCGCCGGCCGCCACGCCGCCCGCCACGATCGCTACACTGAACCAGGCCGTGCGCGCCGCGCTGGAAGACGCCGGCACGCGCCAGCGCCTGCAAGCCTTCGGCGCCGAGCCCGCGCCGTCCACGCCCGAGGCCTTCGCGGCCCTGATCCAGCAGGACCGCCAGAAATGGTCCTCGCTGATCGAGCGCAAACAGATCAAACCGGAGTAAGCGCATGACCGAAGCCTCCCGCCTGGCGCCTGTGGCGCCGGGATCCCGCGCCGAACTGGCGCCGCTGGAAGCGCGCATCCAGGCCGCGCGCGGCCGCATCTCGCCGCTCTATCAGGTGCTGCTCAACAGCGCTCCCATCTGCGAGGGCTGGGAAGCCATGCTGAGCGCGGTGCGCAACCGCAATTCGCTGCCGGCGCGCCTGCGCGAGCTGGTCATCCTGCGGGTGGCCATCCTCAATCGCGCGCCCTATGAGTTCGACGCCCATGTGCCCCATGCCCAGGCCGCCGGCGTCGCGCCCGAGACGCTGCAGGCGCTGCGCGCCCATGCCGCGCCGGCCGCGATCCCCGGCCTGGCGCCAGGCGAGGCCGAAGCCCTGGCCTATACGGACGCCATGACGCGCGACATCGAAGTGCCCGACGCGGTCTTCGAGCCCCTGCGCGCGCATTTCAGCGGGCAGGGCCTGCTGGACCTGACCGCCACGGCGGCCGCCTACAACATGGTTTCCCGCTTGCTCGTCGCCTTGCGGGTAGGCCATTGATCCGGATGACGACCATGCCGATGCAAACCCTGTTGCTGCGCATCATGGGGCAGGCCCTCGACGAGGCCGCCGCCCGCGAGCTGCGCGGCCATATGCTGGCGGCCTGTCCGCAGGCGCGCGTGGAGATCTGCCTGGCCATCGACGCCGACGGCGATTTCACCTATGTCTATTGCAGTGCGGCCTCGGCCCAGGGCCTGGCGGCCATGCGCGCCTTGGTCGATGAGCGCTATCCGGGGGCGCAGACCCGTGTGCTGGACCTGCTGGCCGATCTGGCGGGACACTCGGACGGGCAGGCCGCCGCCTGGCACTATGTGGTCGAGACCGATGTGCTGCCGGAGAGGGAGGCGGATTTCAATGACTGGTACGAAGGCGAGCATCTGCCCGGCCTGGCCGGGGTGCCGGGCACGGTGCGGGCGCGCCGCTGGCGCTGCCCCGACGGCAGCCCGCGCTATCACGCCGCCTATGACCTGGCCACGCGCGAGACCTTCGGCAGCGAGCCCTGGCTGGCGGTGCGCGCCAGCGATTGGAGTTCGCGCGTGCGCCCGGCTTTCCGCAACACGCGGCGCACGATGTTCCGCAAGCTGGCCGGCTAGGCCTTCTTGCCGCCTATCTTGCTTTCCTTGCCCTTGAGCAGCCGGTCGATATTGGCGCTGTGGCGATAGAAGAGCAGGGCGCTGATCGCCACCAGGGCGGCGGCGGCCAGGACATTCATGCTCCAGGCCACGCCGCCGCCGAAGAAGTAATACACCGGGGCGAAAAAGGCGGCGACCAGGGCGGCCAGCGAAGAGTAGCGGGAGAACACCGCCACGATGAGCCAGGTGGCCACGGTGGCCAGCGCCAGCCAGGGGCTGAGGGCGAACAGGATGCCCAGCGCCGTGGCCACGCCCTTGCCGCCCTTGAAGCCCAGGAAGACCGGGTAGAGGTGGCCCAGGAAGACGGCCAGCATCACCAGCGCGTAGGTCAGCGGCGACAGACCCGGCGCCAGCTGCTGCGCCAGCCAGACGGCGAACCAGCCCTTGGCCGCGTCGCCCAGCAGGGTCAGCGCGGCGGCCGCCTTGTTGCCGGTGCGCAGCACATTGGTGGCGCCGGGATTCCCGGATCCGTAGCTGCGCGGATCCTGCAGGCCCATGAGCTTGCTGACGACCACCGCGAAGGGGATGGAGCCGATCAGATAGGCCAGCACGATGAGAAGCGCGGCGAACAGCGGCGAGGGCTCGGTCAGAACCATGGCGTATCAGAATCCCTTTGGTGGGCGGCGCGGGGCGCCGCGTGGTGTCGTGGCTGGCGATTCTACCCCGCTGACCGCCGCTGTCCACCCGTTCTTGCGCCGATTGTCATCGCGGTAACGGTACAATCGCTGCCTGTCGGCCGCTGGCCGCCTTGTGGAGATGTAATGCGTATTCTGGTTTCCAACGACGATGGCTATAACGCGCCCGGACTGGAAGCGCTGGTCGACGCGCTCTCGGGCCTGGGCGAGCTGACGGTGGTCGCGCCGGAAACCAATCACAGCGGCGCCTCCAACTCGCTCACCCTGAACCGGCCGCTGACGGTGCGCACGGCGTCCAATGGCTTCGTCTACGTCAATGGCACGCCCTCGGATTGCGTCCACGTCGCGCTGACCGGCCTGATGGACGCGCGGCCCGACCTGGTCGTGTCCGGCATCAACAACGGCGCCAACATGGGCGATGACACCCTGTATTCGGGCACGGTGGCCGCCGCCAGCGAAGGCTATCTGTTCGGCATCCCGTCTATCGCCTTCTCGCTGGTCGAAAAAGGATGGTCCCACCTGGAGTCGGCCGCGCGCGCCGCGCGCCGCGTGGTCGAGCGCCAGATAGCCGAGCCCTTGGCCGCGCCCATCCTGCTCAACGTCAACATCCCCAACCGGCCCTACGAGGATATGCGCGGCCTGCGCGTCACCCGCCTGGGCAAACGCCACCCCTCCGAACCCGTGGTCCGCACGACCACGCCCTACGGCGATACGGTGTACTGGATCGGGCCGGTCGGCCTGGCCGCCGATGCCGCCCCGGGCACGGACTTCCACGCCATCGCCGAAGGCGCGGTGTCGCTCACGCCGCTTCGGCTGGATCTGACGCAACACGCCCAGCTCGATCTGGTCGGCCAATGGGCGAGCCCCCTATGCGCAAACGTATAGATCCCAAGGACGCGGCGGGCGGCTACTCGCGCCAGGGCCTGGGGCCGGGTTACACGCCGGCCAACAGCAATACCCGCATCTCGGCCGCCACCCTGCAGCGTCCCGAGCCGCTCAAGCCGGCCGCGGGCCCGGCCAACCTGGGCCTGAACTCCGACCGCCTGCGCCAGGCCATGGTGCAGCGCCTGCGCCAGCAGGGCGCGACCGATGAGCGCGTGCTCGACGCCATGGCCGCCGTGCCGCGCCATCTGTTCGTCGACGAGGCCCTGGCCAGCCGCGCCTATGAGGACGCGGCCCTGCCCATCGGGCACTCGCAAACCATTTCCCAGCCCTGGGTGGTGGCGCGCATGATCGCCGCCGTCTGCGAAGGGCGCACGCCCACGCGGGTGCTCGAAGTCGGCGCCGGCTGCGGCTACCAGGCCGCCGTGCTGGCCCAGTTCGTCAGGGAGGTGCATGCCATCGAGCGCATCCGCGGCCTCTACGAACTGGCGCGCGCCAATCTGCGCGCCCTGAAGCTGACGACCCGCGTGCGGCTGATCTACGGCGATGGCACCCAGGGCGTTCCCGGCGTGGCGCCATTCGATGCTATTGTTGTGGCTGCCGCCGGCCTGGCCATTCCCCAGGCCCTTTTGAACCAACTGGCGCCGGGCGGCCGGCTGATCGCACCCGAGGGCTCGACCAGCCAACGGCTGGTGCTGATCGAACGCACCGGCGCCGCAAACTGGAAGCGCACGGAACTCGAAGCCGTGCGGTTCGTTCCCCTGAAGGCAGGAATACAATCTTGAGCAAACAGGAGATACGTATGCTCAACGGGCAGTTGCCACTGACCGGGACTTTTTTCATGAACACCAACCGGTCCGTGCGCTGGCTGGGCGTGCTGGGCCTGATCGCCCTGGCCGGCTGCGCCAGCAAGGGCCAGCGCGCGCCGGTGGTCGACCTGACCAACCAGCCCGCTTCCTCGGCCTCGGCCACGCCAGGCAGCTATGTCGTCAAACCCGGCGACACCCTGTTCAAGATCGCGCGGGCCAACAACGTCGACGTCGAAACGATCAAGCGTCTGAACAGCCTGTCCGATCCTAACCAGATCCATGTGGGCCAGGTGCTCAAGCTGTCGGGCAGCGGCGGCGGCCAGCCCCAGCCCATTACCGGCGGCAAGATCCCGGCCAAGCCGCTGGAGCCCGCCGAAGGCGGCGCTGGCGAGCCCGCGGCCACGCCAGCCGCCCCGGCCACGCCGGCCCCCGCGCCGGCCGAAACCAAGCCCGTGGCCCGGGCCGCCGACGCCGGCGTCATCAACTGGGGCTGGCCCTCGAGCGGCCAGATCCTGCAGACCTTCAATGCCAACAGCAAGGGCATCGACATCGCCGGCAATCCGGGCGATCCGGTCGTGGCCGCCGCCGACGGCAAGGTCATGTATAGCGGCAACGGGGTGCGCGGTCTGGGCAACCTGATCATCATCAACCACCAGAACGGCTTCATCACGGCCTATGCCCATAACCGGGCCCTGCTCGTGAAGACCGGCCAGGACGTCAAGCGCGGCGCCAAGATCGCCGAGCTTGGCCAGTCCGACACCAACGCGCCCAAGCTGCATTTCGAGATCCGGCGTCAGGGCACGCCGGTCGATCCCATGCAATATCTGCCGGCGCGATGACACCCACCCTGGTTTTCGACCTTGAAACCCTGCCCGATGTGGCCGGCCTGCGCCGGCTGCATGGCTGGGGTCCGGACGTCAGCGACACCGAGGTCGCCGAGCGCGCCTTCGCGGCGCGCCGCGAGGCGGTCGGCCATGATTTCCTGCCGCTGCACCTGCACCGCGTGGCGGTGGTGGGCTGCGTCTTTCGCGACGACCAGGGCTTTCGCGTCAAGACGCTGGGCCAGCCCGACGATCCCGAAGCCGCGCTGTTGGCCGGCTTCTTCAAGACCATCGAGCGCTACACGCCTCGGCTGGTGAGCTGGAACGGCTCCGGCTTCGACCTGCCCGTGCTGCACTACCGCAGCCTCATCCACGGCGTGCCCGCGCCGCGCTACTGGGACTGGGGCGACGAGGACCGCGACTTCAAGTACAACAACTACCTGAGCCGCTATCACACCCGCCACCTCGATCTCATGGACGTGCTGGCCAAGTACAACGGCCGCGCCAATGCGCCGCTGGACGAGCTGGCCAAGCTCTGCGGCTTTCCGGGCAAGCTGGGCATGGACGGCAGCAAGGTCTGGGAAGCCTGGAACCAAGGCCAGGCCGACGCCGTGCGGGCCTATTGCGAAACCGACGTCGTCAATACCTGGCTGGTCTATTGCCGCTTCCGCTTTTTGCGCGGCGAGCTCGACCAGACCGCCTATGACGCCGAAATCGCCCTGGTGCGCGACACGCTGGCCGCCAGCGATGCGCCGCACTGGAAAGAATATCTGGCGGCCTGGGACGCGGCCTGAGGGGCGGGGCCAAGCAATCGACTGAAACATTGCCCGGGCTGCCTGAAACCTGAATGAAATCCGCGGGCTCGCACAATGACCCTGCATTCTTTCAATCCAGGAGATCAATATGTCCCGTTCCGTTATTCGTTCCTCGTTGGCCGTCCTGGCCGTGGCGATTGCCGCCGGCACGGCGGTCGCGCCTGTTATCGCCGCGCCCGGCGCGGGTCCCGCGGGCCATCACCATCGCGGCCCCATGATGGAGCGTGACGGCCTGTGGGTGCCTGGCCTGGGCCCTCTGTCCAAGACGCAGGTCGAGGCGCTCAAGCTTGATGCCAAGCAGCAGGCCCTGTTCGACCAGGCCCGCGACGCCTCCCGCGAGGCGATGCAGGCCCGCCGCGACGCCGGCCGCGGCCAGCATGAGCTGCTCGACGCCCAACTCAAGGCGGGCAAGCTGGATCCGCGCGCCCTGGCCGCCGAAGGCGACAAGCGCCGCCAGCAGTTCGAAGGCCAGCAGACCCAGCTGCGCGACAAGTGGCTGGCCGTGTGGGATAGCCTGAACGACGGCCAACGCGCCCAGGTGACGCAAATCGTCAAGGAGCGCCAGGCCAAGATGCAGGAGCGCCACGCCAAGCGCGGCGAACACCGCCCGGGCCGCGCCGCCCAGTCGGGCGCCGAAGCCCAACCGGCCACCGCGGCCCAACCGGCCGCCAAGGCCCAGTAAGCCCGCTTGCGCAGGCAAGGACAACCCGGCTTCGGCCGGGTTTTTGTTTTGCGCGCCATCCTGGGGCGTGGCGCGGGGCATTTCACCATTTCAAGGCCGCCAGCCTGTCCCTGAATCCCTCCTGGCACCGCAATAGTGCAAAAAGAAGGCGCGCAGATCGGGCATCAGGCTTTCAAAAACCTGGCACGGAAAATGCTTCTGATTGTATGCGCCGGTTAGCCCACGCGACCGGCGGACGGACGCAGTGCGTCTGCCCACATTCAATCAATCAGGATCCAGGAATGATGAAGAAGACCTTGCTTTGCCTGCCTCTGGCGCTCGGCGCCGTCACGGTGTTTCCCGCGCACGCGGAGCCCACGGATCTGGGCGCCGGCTTCTCCCTGAGCGGCAATGCCGCCATCGTCAGCGACTATCGCTTCCGCGGATACTCGCAGACCGATTTCCGTCCGGCCGTGCAAGTGGGTTTCGACTTGGCTCATAGCTCGGGCTTCTATCTCGGCAACTGGAACTCCAACGTCTCCGACTTCGTCTTTACCGACGGCAACCTGGAAATGGATTTCTACGGCGGCTGGAAGGGCGATGTCGGCGGCGGCCTGGGCCTGGACGTGGGCGTGCTGCACTATTACTACCCGGGCTCCAGCTCGCCCAAGGGCGGCAATTACAACAACACCGACCTTTATGTCGGCCTGAGCTACGCCAATTACTCGCTCAAGTATTCCTATACCCCCAGCGATTTCTTCAGCGCGCCGGACACCAAGGGCACCTGGTATCTGGACGGCACGGCGACCTTCGACCTGGGCGACGGCTGGGGCCTGGTGGGGCACTTGGGCTACCAAAAGCTCAAGAACCAGGTCAATATGGACGGCGACAGCATCGGCCACTACGTGGACTACAAACTGGGCGTCACCAAGGACCTGAAGGGCTGGGTGCTGGGCCTGGCCGCCGTGGGCGCGAGCAAGGACAACTGGCTGCCCACCAAATACGGCCATCCCTCGGGCCGCCTGGGCGCCGTGTTCTCGGTGTCGCGCAGCTTCTGACCTGGCGGGGGCCAGGCGCCTGAGCGGGACGGGTGGGGTCCCGCCCGGCGCGCCCGGCCCGATTACAATGCTCGGCTGTCTAAGAATCTGGACGCTTGTGAGATGGCCGACGAAGTGCTGAATATCGAGTCCCTGGACCTGGAAGCCAGGGGTATTGCCCGCCGCGATGGCAAAGTGGTGTTCGTGGAAGGCGCGCTGCCGGGCGAGCGCGTGCTCGCCGCCACCGTGCGCAAAAAACCTTCCTATGAGATCGCCCGCGTCGAGACGGTGCTGCGGCCTTCGTCGCAACGGGTGGCGCCGCGCTGCCCGCATTTCGGGGTCTGCGGCGGCTGCGCCATGCAGCATCTGGAGCCGACCTCCCAGGTCGCCATCAAGCAGCGCGCGCTCGAGGATACGTTCTGGCACGTGGGCAAGATCCGGCCGCGGCGCGTGCTGCCGCCGCTGCACGGCCCGACCTGGGGCTATCGCTACCGCGCCCGTCTGTCGGTGCGCGTCGTGCCCAAGAAGGGCGGCGTGCTGGTGGGTTTCCATGAGCGCAAGAGCAGCTATGTCGCGGATATGCGCGAATGCCATGTGCTGCCGCGCCATGTCAGCGACCTGCTGCTGCCTTTGCGCGCCATGATCGCCTCGATGTCGCGCCCGGACCGCATGCCGCAGATCGAAGTCGCGCTGGGCGACGCCGTGACGGCCCTGGTCCTGCGCCATCTCGAAGCGCTCAACGAGCAGGACATCGCCATCCTGCGCGCCTTCGCCGCGCGGCACAATGTGCAGTGGTGGCTGCAGCCCAAGGGCCCGGACACGGTGCACCCGCTGGAGCCGGCCGATGCCGACGCCCTGGCCTACACCATGCCCGAGTTCGGCCTGCGCATGCCTTACCGGCCCACCGATTTCACGCAGGTCAACCACGCCATCAACCGCGCCATGGTGTCGCGCGCCCTGACCCTGCTGGACGTGCAGCCGACCGACCGCGTGGCCGATCTGTTCTGCGGCCTGGGCAATTTCACGCTGCCCCTGGCCACCCAGGGCCGCGAGGCGGTGGGCGTGGAGGGCAGCAAGGCCCTGACCGACCGGGCGCTGGAAGCAGCCGCCCGCCATGGCCTGGCCGCCAGCACGAGCTTCGCGACGCTCAATCTGTTCGAGGTGGACGTGTCCTGGCTGCGCGGCCTGGGCTATTTCGACCGCATGCTGATCGACCCGCCGCGCGAAGGCGCGCAGGCGGTGGCCCAGGCCTTGTCGCTGCTGACGCCGGCCGAGCGGCCGCGCCGCATTGTGTACGTGTCCTGTAACCCGGCCACGCTGGCGCGCGACGCGGCCATCATGGTCCATGAGGGCGGCTATGTGCTCCAGGCCGCGGGGGTGATCAATATGTTCCCGCACACCGGCCATGTCGAATCCATCGCCGTCTTCGAGTCCCTGCCCGAGGCGGATGTGCTGCGCGTGCAGGAACAGGCGCGCCTGAAGGCCGAACAGGCGCAGGCGGCGCAGCAGGCGGCTTAAGTCCGCGGCTGGCTCAGGTCGGCGATGATGGGGCAGTCCGGCCGGTCATCGCCGTGGCAATGCCGGGCCAGGTGCTTGAGCGTGTCGGCCATCTCGCGCAGTTCGGCGGCCTTGCGCTCCAGCTCGGCCACATGCTCCAGCGCGATGCGCTTGACGTCGGCGCTGGCGCGGCTGCGGTCGCGCCACAGGGCCAGCAGCTCCTGCATCTGTTCGACCGAAAACCCCAGATTGCGCGCGCGCCGGATAAAGCGCAGCGTGTGCAGATCATCCTCGCCGTAGCGCCGGTAGCCGGAATCGCTGCGCGCGGCCGGATGGATCAGGCCGATGCTCTCGTAATAGCGGATCATCTTGGCGGAAATGCCGCTGGCCTGCGCGGCCTGGCCGATATTCATGCTTGGTCTCCCAGGGGCCGCAATGCCTTGAGCCGCAGCGCATTGCCCAGCACGAAGACGCTGGACAAGGCCATGGCGCCGGCCGCGAATATCGGCGAGAGCAGCAAGCCGAAGGCCGGGTACAGGACGCCGGCGGCGACCGGGATCAGGGCGGCGTTATAGGCAAAGGCCCAGAACAGGTTCTGGCGGATATTGCGCATGGTGGCCTGGCTGATGGCCAGCGCATTGGGCACGCCGCGCAGGTCCTCGGCCATCAGCACCACCGAGGCGGCCTCGATGGCCACGTCGGTGCCGCTGCCGATGGCGATGCCCACATCGGCGGCCGCCAGGGCGGGCGCGTCATTGATGCCGTCTCCCACGAAGGCCACCTTGCCGTAAGCCGCGCGCAGTGATTCCAGGGCCTCGACCTTGCCGTCGGGCAGGACTTCGGCGCGCACATCATCGATGCCCAGCTCGCGGGCCACGGCGGCGGCCGTATGCGGGTTGTCGCCCGTGATCATGGCCGCGCGCACGCCCAGCCCGTGCAACGCCCGCAGCGCGGCGCGGGCCGAGGGCTTGACGGGATCGGCGATGGCCATCATCGCCACGGCGCGGCCATCGGCGGCCACATAGATGGGCGTCTTGCCCGCGTCGCCCCACTGGCGGGCCAGGTCGCCAAAGCCCGTGACATCCACCTGCTCGGCCTGCATCAGGCGGGCCGCGCCGGCGACGATGGTCCGGCCCTGGACACGGGCGCGCACGCCGGCCCCGGTGATGGCTTCGAATCCTTCGGCCGGCGCCAGGCTGAGACCCTGTTCGCGGGCGGCGTTGACGATGGCGTGGGCGATCGGGTGCTCGGAGCGCGCCTGCACCGCGGCCAGCCAGGCCAGCACGGTATCGCGGTCCATGCCCGCGGCCGGCGCGATGTCGGTCAAGGTGGGCTTGCCCAGCGTCAGCGTGCCGGTCTTGTCGAAGGCGACCGTGCGCACGTCGCGCAGGCTTTGCAGCGCATCGCCCTGGCGGAACAGCACGCCCAGTTCGGCGGCGCGGCCGGTGCCCACCATGATGGAGGTCGGCGTAGCCAGGCCCATGGCGCAGGGGCAGGCGATGATGAGGACGGCCACGGCGGCCACCAGGGCATGGCTCAGCACGGGCGAGGGGCCCCAGATCAGCCAGGCCAGGAAGGTGAGGGCGGCCGCGGCCATGACGGCCGGCACGAACCAGGCCGTGACCTGGTCTACCAGGGCCTGGATGGGCAGGCGCGCGCCCTGGGCGTTTTCCACCATGCGGATGATGCGCGCCAGCACGGTGTCCGAGCCGGTATGGGTCACGCGCAGGCTGAAGCTGCCCGAGGTGTTCAGCGTGCCGCCGGTGGCCTGGTCGCCGGCCTGTTTTTCGACCGGCACCGGTTCGCCCGTCAGCATGGACTCATCCACATAGGAATGGCCCTCGGTGATCTCGCCATCCACGGGGACCTTCTCGCCCGGCCGCACCATCACGGTATCGCCCATGCGCACGCGCTCGATCGGGATATCCACCGCCTGGCCGTCGCGCAGCACGCGCGCGGTGCGGGGCTGCAGGCCGATCAGGCGCTGGATGGCCGCGCCCGTCTTGCCCTTGGCGCGCGCCTCGAGCATGCGCCCGAGCAGGATCAGCGTCACGATGACGGCGGCCGCCTCGAAATAGACGTTGCGCGAGGCTTCGGGCAGCCACTGCGGCGCGAAGGTGGCGACCACCGAATAGGCCCAGGCCGCCCCGGAGCCCAGGGCCACCAGGGAATTCATCTCGGGGGCGCGGCGCGCCAGCGCGGCGAAGCCCTTGCTGAAGAAGGCCCGGCCCGGGCCGATCAGCACCAGGGTGGTCAGCACGAATTGCAGCAGCCAGCTGTTCTGCTGGCCCAGCGTGTCCATCACCCAGTGGTGCATGGGCGGCAGCAGGTGCGAACCCATTTCCAGGATGAAGACAGGCAGGGTCAGCGCCAGCGACCAGCCAAAGGCCCGCTTGAGACGATCGGCCTCGGCGGCGCGCTGGCCGGCGAGCGCTTCGGCATGATGATCATCGGCCGTCAGCGGGCGGGCCTCGTAGCCGACGCGCGCCACAGCGGCCACCAGCGCCTGGGGATCGGCGTCACGCAGCTCCACCTGGGCCGTCTCGGTGGCGAGATTGACATTGGCCTGGCTGACGCCGGGCACGGCGGCCAGCGCATTCTGGACCCGCTTGACGCAGGACGCGCAGGTCATGCCTTCGATGGCAAGCTCCAGGCGGCCGGTAGTGAGCGAGGAAGAGGTCATGATGGAAAATCCCATGAGTCTGCGATGCATGCAGTCTGATCCTTGCCATAATGGGAAGGTCAACCGTTATTTTATGCTTGACCTTCCCATTGTGGGAATCTTTAAGCTCGGTGTTGCGGTGGCCTGTCGCCACCCTTTCCAGGAGTCGAACATGAGCGTTGTCTTTACTGTCCCCAATATGACCTGCGGCCATTGCGTCAAATCCATTACCCAGGCCGTGCAGCAGGCCGTGCCCGGCGCCACGGTCGAGGTGGACCTGTCCGCCCACCGCGTCACGGTGAGTCCCGCCGGCCAGGCGGCCGCCATCGAGGCCGCCATCCGCGAAGCCGGTTATGATCCCCAAAAACAATAATTGATTTTCCTGAGGTGATTGGGATTAGCTATCAATCAATTGAAATAATTAAATTAGACTAATTGATAGTAAAAATCTAAAGTTAAGCCTTCGGTGGTGCCCAGACGCCGCCTTCCCAACACCTCAGGAGAACTAGATGCTGCAAAACCACGAAGGCCAACGTGTCCCGAACGTGACTTTCCCCGTCCGCGAGAACAACACCTGGAAAAAGGTCAGCACCGACGACCTGTTCAAGAACAAAACGGTGGTGGTGTTCTCCCTGCCGGGCGCCTTCACGCCCACGTGCTCTTCGACCCACCTGCCGCGCTACAACGAGCTGGCCCAGACCTTCTTCGACAATGGCGTGGACGACATCATCTGCGTGTCGGTCAACGACACCTTCGTGATGAACGAATGGGCCAAGGACCAGGAGTCCGCCAACATCACCCTGCTGCCCGACGGCAATGGCGAGTTCACCGCCGGCATGGGCATGCTGGTCGACAAGAGCGACCTCGGTTTTGGCAAGCGCAGCTGGCGCTACTCCATGCTGGTCGAAGACGGCGTGGTCAAGAAGATGTTCATCGAGCCCGAGAAGGACGGCGATCCCTTCGAAGTCTCGGACGCCGACACCATGCTGGCCTATCTTGCTCCGGCCGCCAAGAAGCCTGACCAGGTCGTGGTGTTCTCCAAGCCGGGTTGCCCCTTCTGCGTCGAGGCCAAGGCCTTGCTGGACGCCAAGGGCTATGACCCCATCGAGATCCCGCTGGAGCACAAGGTGCGCGGCCGCGTGATCGGCGCCGTCTCGGGCCGCGGCACCGCGCCGCAGGTCTTCATCAACGGCAAGCTCATCGGCGGCCTGGACGATCTGAAGGCGCACTTCGCCTGATCGCCGCGGGGCGGTCAGGCCCCGCGCTTCCCTCTCCCTTGCGTCGTGCCCGCCGGCCGCCTTGCGCGGTGGCCGGCGGGCATGCGCGCTTGCAGATCAAAGGACAGACATGAAAACCCTCCATACCGATATCGCTGTCATCGGCGCCGGCACGGCCGGCCTGGCGGCCTACCGGGCGGCGCGCGCCGCCGGCAAGCGCGCCGTCATCATCGAGGGCGGCCCCTATGGCACCACCTGCGCCCGCGTGGGCTGCATGCCCTCCAAGCTCTTGATCGCGGCCGCCGAGGCGGCCCATGCGGCCCGCCACACCGATGCCTTTGGCGTGCGGGTGGCCGGCGCGGTGAGCGTGGACGGCCCCGCCGTGATGGACCGGGTCAAGCGCGAGCGCGACCGTTTCGTGGGCTTTGTGCTCGAAGGCGTGGAGAATCTGCCCGCCGAGGACAAGCTGCATGGCTATGCGCGCTTTGTGAGCGACACAGTGCTGCGCGTGGACGACCACACCGAGGTGCATGCCTCCCGCGTGGTCATCGCCACGGGCTCACGGCCCGCCATTCCCGCGCCTTTCCTGTCCCTGGGCGACCGGCTGGTGGTCAATGACGATGTCTTCGCCTGGGACACGCTGCCGGCCAGCGTGGCGGTCTTCGGCCCGGGCGTCATCGGCCTGGAGCTTGGCCAGGCGCTGGCGCGCCTGGGCGTGAAAGTGCGTGTCTTCGGCGTGAGCGGCAGCCTGGGCGGCATTAGCGACCCGGCCGTGCGCCAGGCCGCGCGCAAGATCTTCCAGGGCGAGTTCTACCTCGATCCGGATGCCCGGGTGCTGGAGACCCAGCGCGTCGGCGACGAGGTCGAGATCCGCTATATCGCCCTGGACAATACCGAGCGCGTCGAGCGCTTCGAGTATGCGCTGGTGGCGACGGGCCGCCGGCCCAATGTCGACCAGCTGGGCCTGGAGAACACCACGCTCAAGCTCGACGGGCGCGGGGTGCCGCACTATGACCGACTGACCATGCAGGCCGGCGACTCGGCCATCTTCATCGCCGGCGATGCCAACGCCGATGCGCCCTTGCTGCACGAGGCGGCCGACGAAGGCCGCATCGCGGGCGAGAATGCCGCGCGCTATCCCGAGCGGCGCCCGGGCCTGCGGCGCGCGCCGCTGGGCGTGGTGTTTTCGGACCCGCAGATCGCGCTGGTGGGCACGCCCCATGCGCGCCTGCAGACCGGCCAGTTCGTGACCGGCGCGGTGGATTTCGGCGACCAGGGGCGTTCGCGCGTGATGCTGAAAAACCGCGGCATGCTGCATGTCTATGCCGACATCGCCACGGGCCGTTTCCTGGGCGCCGAGATGATAGGCCCCAGCGCCGAGCATATCGGCCATCTGCTGGCCTGGGCGGCGCAGCAGGAGCTGACCATCGCCCAGATGCTGGAGATGCCTTTCTACCATCCGGTGGTGGAGGAGGGTTTGCGCACCGCCTTGCGCGATGCGGCGGCCCGCCTGGCCCAGGCCGGCGCGCGGCGCGCCGCCTGAGGGTGGCGGTTCAGGCGGCGCGTCCGGGGTTTTCCACGTATTGCAGCGTGAACCCGGCGCGGTCGTCCTGGGCCAATTCGCGCGCCAGATAGGGCATGGCCTCCTTGAGGGCGGCTTCCAGCGTCCAGGGCGGGTTGACCAGGAACATCCCGCTGCCGTGCAGGCCGAAGCCGTCGGCGGCCGGACGCTTGACGCTCAGGGTGGCATGCAGCCAGCTCTTGACCGGCAGGCGTTCGAGCAGGCGGGCCATCTCGCCGGCCTCGCGTCGCTGCACCAGCGGATACCACACGGCATAGGTGCCGGTGGCAAAGCGCTTGATGCCTTCCTTGACCGCCGTCAGCGTGCGGCGGTAGTCCTGCTTGTCTTCATAGGAAGGATCGATGAGCACCATGCCCCGCCGCGTGGGCGGCGGCAGCAGCGCCTTCATCCCTTCGAAGCCGTCGGTGGAATAGACCGTGGTCTGGCGCAGCGACACCCGGTCGCGCTGCTCCAGGTTGTTGACCAGGATGCCGGATTCGTTCGGGTGCATCTCGAACAGGCGCAGGCGGTCGCGGTCGCGCAAGGCGTCCAGCGTCAGCCAGGGCGAGCCGGGGTAGTGGCGCAGCTTGCCCGAAGGGTTGTAGGCCCGCACCTGGGCCACATAATCGGCCAGGAGGGCAGGCAGGTCATCGCGCTCCCACAGCCGGCCGATGCCGTCGGCGAATTCGGCGTTCTTGCTGGCCCAGTCGCTGTCCAGGGCATACAGGCCGGCGCCGGCATGGGTGTCGACCACCCAATAGGGCGCGTCCTTGCGATTGAAATACGCCAGCGTGTGGATCAGGATGGCATGCTTGAGGACGTCGGCGTGGTTGCCGGCATGAAAAGCGTGGCGGTAACTGAACACGGCGGCCCTTTATGCCGTCGGCCGGATATCGGCCAGCTTGTCGGTGAAGATGGCGTCCATGCCCCAGCCCAGCAGTTCGCGGGCGCGGGCCGGATCATTGACCGTCCAGGCGGCGATCCGGTAGCCGGCGGCATGCACGGCGTCGATGAGCTCGGGCGTGGCGTCCTTCTGGTTGATGTTCAGGGCGATGCAGCCGTGATGCGCCAGGCGTTCGCGCCAGTCGGCGGGCACTTTCTCGACCAGCAGGGCGCGGGGCAGCTGCGGGGCGACGCGCTGGGCTTCGGCCAGCGAGGGCTCCTCGAAGGAAGAAAGCAGGGGCAGGACGGCGGCGCCTTGCCAGTATTCGGCGCACAGGCGCGCGACTTCGGCGCCGGTCTCGGCCTCCCGTCCCGGGCAGGGCTTGATCTCCACATTGCAGGCGATGCCGTTGGCGCGCGTGTAGCGCGCGACCGAGACAAAGCTGGGCACCGGCTCGCCGGCATAGGCGGGCGAGTGCCAGCTGCCGGCGTCCAGCAACGAGAGTTCGGTATAGCTCATGTCCCGGGCCGGCCCGCGGCCGTTCGTGGTGCGGTCGACGTTGTCGTCGTGCATCAGGATGGCGACATTGTCGCGGCTGAGCTTCACGTCGAACTCGAACATCGTGAAGCCCTGCGCCGCGCCGACATGCATGGCCGCCAGGGTATTTTCGGGGGCCAAATGGCCGCCGCCGCGATGGGCGATATAAGGAGAATAGGGCCAGGCCGGCAGGGGGGACGTCATGTGCAAGACCTCAAGCAAGAAATACAGGTCGGAAACAGCGGGTTTCACGGCTTGCAAGCATACTCCCTAACGAGGGACGGGGCTTGCTCCCGCAGGGGGTGGGCAGGGGCCCCGGAGGTGGTAAACTCCGGCGGCTGGCCCGGCACGGTTCTGCAAAGAGCGCTGCGGGGTCCGGGCGAGCGTCCGGGCGAATTGTGTTCGCCTTTTTTTATGCGTTTTGGCTTGGCACGGGGCCGCGCCAATCTGGCAACAGGAAATACATGTTTGAATTTATTCGCACCCATCGGCGTTGGATGCAGTTCATCCTGCTGCTTCTGATCGTGCCGTCGTTCGCATTGGTCGGCGTGCAGAGCTACACCCATTTCGTCAATGGCGAACCCGAGCTGGCCACTGTCGCGGGGCAGGGAATCAAACAGTCGGAATTCGACATGGCCCACCGCAACCAGCTGGAGCAATTCCGCCAGCGCCTGGGTACGCAATTCGACCCTGCCGTGCTCGACACGCCCGCCATGCGCGAACAGCTGCTCAATCAGCTGATCGACCAGCGCCTGCTGGCCCAGGTCGCCCTCGACAACCGCTTCTCGGTCTCGGACGAGACGCTGCGCAACACCATCGCCGCCATCCCGCAGGTCCAGGATGATGGCCGTTTCTCGCCCGAACGTTATCGCCAGGTGCTGGCCGCCCAGGGCCTGTCGCCCACGGCCTTTGAAAACGGCCTGCGCCGCGACCTGGCCGTGGCCCGCGTGCTTGAACCCGTGGGCCTGTCGGCGCGCGCGCCGCAAGCCGTGGTCCAGGGTATCGAACAGGCCCTGACCCAGAAGCGCACCATCCAGCTGCGCAGCTTTGCCGCCGCCGATTACCGCTCCAAGGTCACCGTGACGCCGCAGGACATCCAGTCCTGGTACGACGCCAACAAGGAGTCGCTGCGCGTGCCCGAGCAGGTCCAGGCGCAGTACCTGGTTCTGGACGAAGCCGCCGCCACCCAGGGCATCGAGGTCAAGGACGAGGACGTCGCCACCTATTACGAACAGAACAAGAACCGCTTCGGCACGCCGGAGCAGCGCCGCGCCAGCCATATCCTGATCAATGCCGCGGCCGGCGAATCGCAGGATGCGCGCAAGGCGGCCCGCGCCAAGGCCGAGGATATCGCCCGCCAGGCCGCCGCCAACCCGGCCGGTTTCGCCGACCTGGCCAAGCAAGCCTCGCAGGATGCCGGCTCGGCCGCCCAGGGCGGCGACCTGGGCTGGATTGCCGCCAATTCGGTGCCGCCCAGCGTGCAGCAGGCCGTCGCCGGCCTGGCCAAGGATGCGGTCTCCGGCGTGGTGGAAAGCCCGTTCGGCTTCCACGTGATCAAGGTCACCGACATCAAGCCGGCGCAGATCAAGCCCCTGGCCGAGGTCAAGGAGCAGATCACCGCCGAGATCCGCAAGCAGCTGGCCTCGGCCCGCTTTGCCGAAATGGCCACCAAGCTGCAAGGCGCCGTCTACGACCAGCGCGACAGCCTGCAGCCCGCCGCCGACGCCCTGGGCCTGAAGCTGCGCACGGCGGCCGGCATCAGCCGCGGCGGCCTGTTGCCCGCCGACCAGGTGGGCGCGGGCTCGGCCTCGGCCAGCCCCGATGCCGCCAAGTTGGACAATCCGCGCGTGCGCCAGGCCTTGTTCGCCGCCGACGTGCTGCGCGAAAAACAGAATACCGGCGTCATCGAACTGGCCCCGGACACCTTGCTGGCCCTGCGCGTGGCGGCGGTCGAGCCCTCGCAGATCCCGCCGCTGGACAAGGTCAAGGACAGCATCCGCGCCCGCCTGCTGGATGAGCGCTCGGCCCAGGCCGCCCGCGAAGCCGGCGAACAGGCCCTGAAGGCGTTGCAAGCCCAGGGCCAGGCCGAAGGTTTCGCCGCGGCGCTGACCATCTCCCGCCAGGATCCGGCCAATCTGCCGAGCAATCTGGTGGACGCCGCCATGCGCCTGGATGCCGCCAAGCTGCCGGCCTTTACCGGCGTGGCCTCGGGCAATGACTATGTGCTGGTCCGCCTCGAAAAGGTCGAGGCCGGCCAGCCGGATGCCCAGGGCGCCGCGATGCTGGGCCGCCAGCTGGGCAGCGCCTGGGGCGAGGCCGAGGACCAGGCGGTCCTCAAGATGCTGCGCGAAGCCTATAAGGTCCAGATCCTGCCCGCCGCGTCTCCCGTCATCAAGGGAGGTCAGCCCGCCGAAGGCTGATCCGCGCGCAGCAAGGGTTCCAGGCCCGGCCAGACGTTGTCCAACAGCGTCGGCTGGGCCTTTTCATTGGGGTGTATCCCGTCAGCCTGAAAGAGCGCCCGGTCCGTCGCCATCCCTTCCATCAGGAAAGGCACCAGCGCCGCGTTCTCCTGTTGCGCCACGGTCTGGAACACGCGGGCAAAGCGCTCGGCGTAGTCCCGGCCATAGTTGGGCGGGATTTGCATGCCGACGATGAGCACCCGCGCGCCGGCCGACTTGGCCTGCTGCGTCATGGCGCTGAGATTGCTTTCGGTCATGGTCAGGGCCAGGCCGCGCAGGGCATCGTTGGAGCCCAGCTCCAGCACGACCACGGCGGGCGCATGCCGGGCCAGCAAGGCAGGCAGGCGCGCCTTGCCGCCGCTGGTGGTGTCGCCGCTGATGCTGGCGTTGACGACCTGGTAATTCGGGTATTGTTCAGACAGACGGCGGGCCAGCAGGGGCACCCAGCCGGATCCGCGCGCCAGGCCATATTCGGCCGACAGGCTGTCTCCCACCACCAGCACGGTATGGGAACCCGGCGCGGCGGATGCGGTCTGAGCCTGTGCCGCCGGCAGCAGCGCCAGCGTCAACAGCGATGCGGACAAAACACGGAAAAATGAGCGCATGGATAACAGGAACGCGATAGAAGTGGTGGGTCTGGGCAAGCGCGTGGCCGATGCCACGGGTGAGCTCACCATACTGGATGGCCTCGATTTTACGATCCGTGCCGGCGAGGCCGTCGCCATCACGGGCAGCTCGGGCTCGGGCAAGTCCACGTTGCTCGGACTGCTGGCCGGCCTGGATGTTCCCTCGGAGGGCGAGGTCCGCCTGGCCGGGCAGGACCTGTTCGCGCTGGACGAAGACGGGCGGGCGCGGCTGCGGGCCAGCCATCTGGGCTTTGTCTTCCAGTCCTTTCAACTCCTGCCCAACCTCACCGCGCTGGAAAACGTCATGCTGCCGCTGGAGCTGGCCGGCAAACCCGGCGCCGACACCCGCCAGGCGGCCCAGCTCATGCTCGAACGGGTCGGCCTGGGCGCGCGCCTGCATCACTATCCGCGCACGCTCTCCGGCGGAGAACAGCAGCGTGTGTCGCTGGCTCGCGCCTTCGTGGTCAAGCCTTCATTGCTTTTCGCCGATGAGCCCACCGGCAGCCTGGACGCGGCCACCGGGCAGACCGTCATCGACCTGATGTTCGACCTGCATCGCGAGCACGGGGCCACCCTGGTGCTGGTCACCCACGATCCCGAGCTGGCGGCGCGCTGCGACCGCCAGCTGGTGCTGTCCGCCGGGCGCCTGCAGGCCTAGCGCCCTTGGTCTTGGCGCCTGCCGGCGCGGCGCCATTCCAGCATGCCGATCACGATGCCGCTGGCGCAGATGATGGCGATGCCCAGCCAGGTCAGCGCATCCGGGAAGTGCCCCCACAATAGCCAGCCCATGGTGGTGGCGCTGACGATCTGCAGGTAGACAAAAGGCGCCAGCGTAGAGGCCGAGGCATTGCGATAGGCGGCGATCTGCAGCAAATGCCCCAGGGCGCCGGACAGGCCGGTCGATATCAGCACCAGCCAGTTGAGCGGGCTCAATTGCGCCAGCGCCGGCAGCGCGGGCGGCAGGATGAAGGGCAGGGCGGCCGTCAGGCAGACCGTGCCCACCAGGCCGCTCCAGATCAATGAAGTATAGGCGTCGTCGCTGGCCACCCGCCGCGTCAGGATGAACTGCGCCGCGAAGCACAGCGCGGTCAACAGGCCGAAGACCACGCCCACCGGGTCCAGGCCGCCGCCAGGCCGGATGACGATCAGCACCCCCAGAAAAGCCACGCCGCAGGCGATCCAGCGCGACAGCCGCGGCGGCTCGCGCAGGATCCAGGGCGCGACCGACAACACGATCAAGGGCGCCAGGAAATTGATGGCGGTGGCCTCGGCCTGATGCAGATAGCGCAAGGTCGTGAAAAACATCAAGGTGGCGCAGAACATGGCCGCGCCGCGCAGGATCTGGTCGCGGGGCCGCTTGGCGCGCAGGATGGCCGCGCCGCGCGCCGGCACGATGAGCGCGGTCACCAGGATCAGGTGCACGACATAGCGCACCCAGCACAGGACCAGCAGCGGCACGCCGGCGGCCATGACCCATTTGCCGCTGGCGTCCAGGCAGGACAGTGTCCATAGCGACAGGATCAGCAACAGCACGCCGACCAGAGGACGGCTGGCCGCGGCCTGGGGATGCGACAGGCCGGATGGCTTGCCCAGGCCGGCGCGGGCCTGTTGCATGGGGATCTCCTTGAGTCTGTTTCTTATCGGTGAGCGCTAGCGCGCCGTCAATCATACGCGCTTCCCAAGACAGCCCAGGGGCCCAGGCGCGCCATGGTGAAGGTTAATTTGTCCTACCTTTCTGCGCCCCGATCGGGCGACTGCCTGACTTCAGGCTATGGATTTCAGAGAGGCCGGCATCCGTTCTGCATCTATTAAGAACATTCCTACACATTCTTAGGAATGCATCAAGTATTCCGTCCGATAGGTGGCCGGCATCATACGCCCAGTCTTTTCCTATCGAGTCCGGCCATCAAGCGAAAAAGAACCCCTATTAGCCGGAAAAACTGAAAACGTTGGCAGGAATCCACCGTGAACGCCTCACTCTACCGATTGATATTCAGCAAAGTGCTGGGGATGTATGTCCCGGTCTCCGAGATCAAGACCGCCGGCCGCCGCAAGACCGCGCGGGCGCGCAAGGGCGCGCTCCGGCCCGCCCGGCTGAGCCTGCTCTCATCGGCCTTGTGTCTGGCCTTTGGCCTGCAGGGCCAGTCGTCCGCCCAGATCGTCCCGGCTGCCGGCGCTGCGACGACAACGCATCACTCGGCCTCCGGCGTGCCGGTTGTCAATATCGCCGCGCCCGATGCCCATGGCCTGTCGCACAACCGCTTCCAGCAATTCAATACCGCGATGCCTGGCGCCGTGTTCAACAACAGCACGGCCGATGGCCGGTCCCAGGTTGCCGGCCAGATCAGCCGCAATCCGAACCTGGGCGGCGCGCTGGCCAGCACCATTCTTTCCGAAGTCACCGGCACCGGCCCGAGCACCCTGCAGGGCACGCTGGAAGTCTTCGGCGGCAAGGCCAGCCTCATCATTGCCAATCCCAATGGCATCAGTGTCAACGGCCTGACCACACTGAACACCAACAGCCTGACCCTGTCCACGGGGGTGCCGAACGCGCGTGACGGCGTGGTCACGCTGGACGTCAACCGGGGCAATATCACCGTGGGCAGCGGCGGGGTCAACACCGACGGCCTGAGCACCTTCGATCTGGTCGCCAAGATGATCCGTATCGATGGCGCGGTCGGCGACGGCACAGGCGCCACGACCGACATCAAGGCCGTGGCCGGCAGCGGCAGTTTCGACACCTCGACGCGCGATTTGAGCAGCGCCGTGCGCCGCGTTCGCCGGGCGGCCGATGCGCATACTGGATATGCAATCGATGGCAGCGCCGCTGGCGCCATGCATGGCAGGGCCATCTCGCTGATTTCCACCGACGCCGGCCTGGGCGTGCGCCAGCCCGGCATGCTGGTGTCGCCGGGCGACATCATGATCAATGCCAGGGGCAATATCGAAGTCGGCAGCGCCAAGGCCCGTCAACTCGATCTGCATTCGCGTGCCGACGTCAAGGCCGCCATGGTGCAGACGGCGGGCAAGCTGTCGGCCATCGCGGGTGGCAACCTGGCCGTGGACGCCTTGGTGACCGGCAATGGGGCGCGCCTGACCGCCGAGTCGGGCGACCTGCGCATGGGTCCGGACGGCAATAGGGAAGTCGACAGCTCCGAACTGACGGGCGAGCTCGACATCTCGGCCCGACAAGGCAGTGTCATCCTGTCGCGCGGTTTCAAGACCGACGCGCTCAAGGTCAGGGCAAAGAATTGGGTCTTGCGCAACGCGGTGGCCGAGGTCACGGGCAAGGACGGCGTGGCCAACAGCGTGGATATCGACGTCAGCGGGCGCATCGTGCTGGCGGGCAGCCTGCACGGGGCCGATGACGCCGGCGCCGTGCTCACCGACTCCCTGGTCAAGGTCATCGAAGGCCGCCCGGTCGTGCAGAAGGCCAGCACCGGCGAGACGCTCCATGGTTATGTGGTGGGCTCCAATGTGGGCATACGCGCCCTCAAGGGCGATGTTCTGCTCAAAGGCGGCACGTTGGAGAACCAGAACAGCGTCATCGCGGCGCTGGCCGGCAAGATGACGGTGGATCTCACCGCCGATATGGAAAACCAAGGTTTGGTCCGAGGCAAAAAGGGCCTGAGCGTATCGGCACAGAACATCAAGAACACCTTCGAACTCAGCTCCCAGGGCAAGGTGGATGTCAGCGCGCGCGAAAAGCTCGAAAACCAGGGCGAAATCTCGAGCCTGGTCGGAGCCGGCGTCGTGCCCGGCGCCGGCGAGCAGCAGTTGACGCTGCGCGCCGGCAGCGCGTTCAGCAACAGCGGTTTTGTCGCCTCTACGGGCAAGATCCTGATCGAGGGTGTCGCCGGGCAGGACGGCGCGGCGGCCCGCCCCGCGATGGTCAATACGCGCGCCGGCCGCATCGATGGCGCTGAGCTGACCATCGCCGGCGCAAGCTTCGATAGCGAGGGGGTGGCCACGGCGCGCAACGGCATGGCCCGGGTCGACGTCGATGGCGCGTTCCGCTCGACCGGCCAGTTCATGGCCCTGGGCAAGAACGGCGGCGACCATAGCCTGGATCTGCGGGCCGGCAGCATGCACGTCGACGGCATACTGAAGTCGGCCCGGGGCATGAAGCTCGCGGTCACTGACGATACGGAATTCGCCTCGGGAGCCAACGTCGAGGCCAAGAATATGACGCTCACCACCCGGGACCTCAGCAATGCCGGGGTGCTTCGCGTCAGCGGCGAGGCTACCGTGGAGGCGAGCCAGGATATCATCAACCGCGGCAAGCTGCAGGCCCGCAAGCTCGATCTGTCGGCCCAGCGGGATATTCGCAACCTGGGCAGCCAGGCCGTCATGCGTAGCATGACGTCCTTGTCGGCGCAGGCCGGCCGCGATATGGTCAATGAAGGCCGCATGCGCGGCAAGACGCTCACCCTGAAGGCGGCCAGCATCGAGAATCGCGCCGGCGCCAAGATCGACGGTGATCAGTCGGGCAGCCTGACGGCGACTGGCAAGATCGCCAATCAGGGCAAGATCACGATCAAGCAAGCCGATATCCAGGCCCGACGCCTGGAAAACCAGGCGGGCGGCCAGCTGCATGCCACCGAGGCCAAGGTGAAGACGACGCAGGCGCTGCTCAACGCCGGCGAGATCAAGATCAGCGGGATGCTGACCGCCTCGGCGGCCAAGATCCAGAATCTCGCGGGCGGACAGTTGCTGGCCGATACGGCTTCGCTCACGGCAAGCGGCGCGGCCTCGAACGCTGGCCAGATCAAGGTCAAGAGCGAGCTGACGCTCACGGCCCGCGAGCTGAACAATCAGCAAGGCGGAGGCATCCATGCGCAGACCGCCCGCCTGACGCTCAAGCAAAGCCTGGTCAACGCGGGAGACATCATGGCCAAGGAGCAGGCTGTGCTCAAGGCGCATGAGCTGCGCAATGAGGCGGGCGGCGCGCTGCGCGCCGCCCAGGCCGCCTTGACCCTGGATCAGGGCCTGAGCAACGCTGGCGAGATCAAGGTCCAGGGTGAACTGCAGGCCAGCGCGCAAACGCTGGACAACCAGGCAAGCGGCACACTGCTGGCCGATACCGCCTCGCTGGCGCTGCGGGACGATGCCGCCAATGGCGGGCAGATCAAGGTCAAGCAGCTGACGCTGGCGGCCAAGGGTTTGAACAACCGCCAAGGCGGGATGATCCAATCGGATAACGTGCGTCTGACCCTGCAAGAGGATATGGACAATGCGGGCGACATCTCGGCCAAGACCCTGACCGCCACGGCGCGCTCGCTGAGCAATGCGGCCGGCGGCATGCTGCGCGCCGATCAGGCCGCGCTGACCCTGTCGCAAGACTTGCGCAATGCCGGACAGATCAAGACCAAGCAGCTGACGCTGTCGGGCAAGGGCCTGAGCAATCAGGACGGCGCCTTGATCCAATCGGATACCGCCGACCTGAAGATGCAGGAGGACATCGACAACGCCGGCCAGATCAAGGTCGCGCAACTCACGGCCGATGCCAGAACGCTGACCAACCAGGCCAGCGGCCAGATCCTGGTCGATGACGCCGTCCTGAAGACGCAGACGCTGGCCAATGCCGGCACCATACGGGCCAGCAACGATCTCTCGGCCACCACGCACGACTACCGCAATACGGGCGAGTTCAGCGCCGGTCACGATCTGACCCTGGTGATCAAGAATCCGGCCGGCCTGACCATCGACGCGGAACATCGCTCGCCCATCGCCAACGGCACGCTGACCCTGGAAGCCGCCTCCATCGCCGTGCGCGAGGGCGGCGTGCAGAATCCCGGCAACGTCGTCATGAAGGCCACGGCGGGGGATATCGACAACTACGAGCAGATCGCCACGCCGGGCGTGCTCACCATGACGGCCACGGGAGATATCAACAACCATTCCGGCTCGCTGGTCTGGGCAGGGGGCGATGCCAGCCTGTCGGCCCAGACCATCCACAACCAGACAGACGCCTGGATCATCTCTCAGGATGGCGACGTCACGCTGAAGGCCGCCATCAAGCTGCGCAATGAAATGGGCCGTATCGAGGCGGGCCGCGACCTGAACGCGGACGCGCCGCTCATCGAAAACCTCTCGCAGCTCTCGGGCGATCTGCGGGTCAGCGATAGCGAGCACGAGCGCGTCACCGTCTCCAAGAGCCTGGGCTATTGGAGCGGCGGGCGTTGGGTCAAGACGCAGATCGGCGATTTCGAGGTGCGCAAGCCGGTCAGCACGCTCAAAGTGAAGCAGGGCGTGATGCGGGCCGGCGGCGACATGAACCTCAACCAGGCCGAACAAAAGGGGCACAAAGCCCATGTTCACAACGAGGGCACGATGCTGGCCGGCAAGCAATTGCGCGTCGACGGCAGCGTCGAAAACCGCTCCATGTCCAAGCAGCTGAGCGTCATGGACTATCTGAAGATGAACACGGGCAATTACCGCTCCTGGGTCATGGAGGTCGCTTTGCCGACCGGCGGGCACGAAGGCCGATTCGCTTCGCTCTACGACATGCTGGATTTCCTCCTGGCCGACCACAAAAAATGGATCAGCCTGGGCGGCGCTTACTGGTATGTGCCGACGGAGAACCTGCTGCCGGTGCTCATGTCGGCCGACATGAGCCAGGCGCCCGATTTGGAGAAGGTCCTGGCCGCGGCCCTGGGCGCCGACTGGCGAGGTCTGGGCGCGCAGGCCGCCTCGCAGCGCTGGAACGAGTTCAAGCAGGGCAAGCGCGGCGGGACGCTGGACTTCTATCCCATGGCGCAGACCGTGATGGCCGGGCATGACGGCGTCAAGCATGCCGGCGGGCGCATGGTCATGGGCGGCAATTCCAGCCAGGATGCGGCCGCCGCCAGCCTGAACGCCGAGAAGCGCCAGCAGGCCCAGATCGGCAAGGCGGCGGTTTCCGCGCTGGCCGGCACCCTGGACGCCAGCTTCGACCTGGGTTCGGGCGCGTCCGACCTGAGCGATCTGGATCTGGACCTCGGGGAATTCGACCCGACCGCCATGGACCTGGCCTTTGCCGGGCCGGAAGCCGACAACTTCACGCTGGAGTTCCGGGATCCGGTCCTGGCCGATCTGTTGAGCAACCGCTTCATGTTTGGCCGGGCGCCCAAGCGGGTGGATACGGCTACGCTCACGGCGCCCGATGGGCGGGTCCTGCCTCGTCCCTATTTCGAGACGCGCATGAAGTTCATCGACCAGAAGCAGTTCTATGGGTCGGACTACTTCTTCCAGCGATTGGGCTATAAGCCGCAAAGCGGCATGCAGGTCAGTGGCGACAACTATTTCGATACGCAGTGGATCCTGCGCGAGCGCGCGCGGTTGCTGGGTGGCGTCGAAGGGCGCATGGGCAGCGGCGACGCCGAGACGGTCAAGGCCTTGATGGACAATGGCGCGGAGCAGGCCGCCCGGCTCGGCCTGGTGGTCGGCAAAGCCCTGACCGAGGAGCAGATCGCCAAGCTGGACAAGGATACGGTCTGGTACAGCTGGGCCAGCATCCAGGGCACCAGGGTCCTGATGCCGCGCCTCTATCTGGCCAACGCCAGCAAGCAGGCCGCCGACGAGATGCGCAAGAAGGGCGGCGCCGTCATGGCCTCCGCCAATGCGATCCGCATCGACACCAATGGCGCCGCGGTCACAGTGGACAACGCGGCTTTCGTGGGCGGCAAGGTTGACATCGATACCCGCAGCGAAGAAGCCAAGCAGGAAATGGCCGCGCGCGACGCCTTGCTGGCCAAGTTGGGCCAGGAGCTGGCGACGCCCCTGAACGCGGCGATCGACACGCTGGCGCAGGCGCAGCAGCGGCAGTTGCAGGGCGCCGCCGCCAAGGTCTTGGCCGCGGTGGGCGGCATCCTGTCCAAGGGCCCGGATGGCAAGCCGTCGTTCGACCCCGATGCCTTGAGCCCGG
This sequence comes from Bordetella pseudohinzii, assembly GCF_000657795.2. Lineage (GTDB taxonomy): Bacteria > Pseudomonadota > Gammaproteobacteria > Burkholderiales > Burkholderiaceae_B > Bordetella > Bordetella pseudohinzii. The sequence continues at coordinate 83,498 of NZ_JHEP02000001.1, read as the reverse complement.
AAAAACTCGCTCAGCTGCAGGCCAGGGCGCAAGACTTCTACTGGGACAGCCAAGTGGGCGCCGGTGATCTGCTCGATCTGGCCGGCGGCGCGGTCGGCCTGAACGAAGACGGCACCCGGGTCGCCCAGCGGACGCTGGCCGCCGAGGACGCCAGCGGTCTGCTGGCTCGGCGTGCCGCCGACTGGCGCAAGGAGAAGGACAAGGGCGAGCCCCTGACCACGAAGCAGCTGATCGATGTGCTGCAACGCGCCGCGGCGATGGCCACGGGCGCGGTGGCCGTGGACAAGCCGGCCGTGGCCCGCGTGACCAAGGCCGCCCAGAGACTGGCCGAGCGCGAGATGCGCGCCAAGGGCAGCTATGCCATCAAGGCGGCCATTGGCGACGCCAGTTTCACCAGCACGGGCGGCGTGGCGGGCGGCGCCCAGAGCGACAGCGCCCTGAATATCAAGGCCGGCGATATGCGGGTGGTCGGCGGCAAGATGCAGGGCAAGACCGTGGATCTCGAGGCCGAAGGCAAGCTCAAGGTCGTGGTCGGCATGCGCTACGACGACAAGGGGAACCTGGTGGCGCGCGATGACACGCCCCAGGTCAAGGGCGAGGAATCGGTCAGGCTCGCCGCCACGGACCTCCGGACCGAAGGGGCCGTCGTCGAGTCGGACGGTGAAGTCAACCTGAAGGCCAGCAAGATCCAGCTTGACGCGGTCAAGGAGGTGAGCTCGCAGTACAGCTTCGAGGTCGAGAATGCGCTGGGCGACTTCTTGAGCTTCTTGTCGCAGACCATGACGGTGGAGCAATCGGCCAGCGCCGCGGACAAGGGAAGCACGCTCAACGCGAAGAAGCTGGTGGTCGACGTCAACGGCGACATGAGCGTCGTCGGCGGCGCGGTCAACGCCCAGGAAAGCGACGTCGATATCGCTGGCGACCTCAGCCTGAAGGCCGGCGAAAACCATCACTATGGCTACGCCCGCGAAGACAAGCGCGATCTCTCCCTGGGAGTCGCCGTGGGTGTGGGCGGCTATGAGGTCAGTGCATCGGTGAGCAGCGAAACGGGCGAGCAGTCGTATGCCGGCCGCGGCAAGATGGCGGGCGCGCGCGTGAATGCGAGCTTCACTGTGTCGTCCGAAGCAAGCACGACGCAAGCTAAGACGTATACCAATGGCCAGTTCAATGTCGGCGATGGCGCCGTGAAGGTGGGGGGCACAGCCGATCTGGGCGGCGCGGACGTCAATAGCGACCGCTCCGAAACGCCCGAGGGCGCCGCCACCGGGGGACTGACGATCGCGGCGGGAGATATCAAGACCACCAAATACGTCGATGAGGAGGAGACCGAGACCTCGCACTGGAGCTTCACGATGGGCGTCGAAGCCAAGGCGACTTCTTCCGTCGCGACGACCGCTACGCGCTTTGGCGACATGATCGCGCAAACCGTGGATGACCCCAAGCGCAAGATCGATCCCGAGCTGGCCGCCGCGATGGCCGCGACCGAGGCCACGCAGCTGCTCTTGACCGACACCGGCGCGCTCACCGGATCGATGAAGGCGGGCTATGAGTGGGGCCATAGCAAGAGCACAGAGACCAAGGAGAACACGCAAACCTTTGGCGGCAATATCAAGATGTCCGCGGATAAGGGCAATATCGATCTGGCCGGCGCGCAGTTTAAGGGCGGAGACCTGCTCGCTTTCGACGCCAAGGGCGATGTGGCGATGCGGGCGGCGGAATCCAGGACCGTCAGCCATGGCGAAGATCACTCGACGGGGACATCCACGTCGATCAATGCCGGGGCCAATGCCCCCATGGCCTCGGCCGGGGTGGGCGTCGCGACCGACATGTCGGGTTCGCACATGGTCACGACCGAAGACAGCAAGACGTATCAGACCAGCAAGGCCGATGCACGTCAGATCGACATCAAGGCCGGCGGCGATCTGCTGCTCATCGGCGCCAAGGTCAAGGCGACTGAAAACGCCAACGTCGATGTCCAGGGCGATGTGCGGGCCGCCAGCTTGCAGGACGATATCAACAAGAAGCAAGAGGGCGGAACCTGGAGCGGCGGCGTCGTGGCCAGCGTCAACACCAAGACCATACTCTCGGGTTCGCCCACGGTTGGCTGGTCGGCCGAGCATCACCACGACAATGCCAAGACGGTGGCGGAGCGCGCAGGCATCGAGGCGGGCGCCAATCTGGCCCTGAAAGCGGGCGGAACGCTGGACCTGACCGGAGCGACGGCGAGCGGCAAGTCGGGCACGGTTGATGTGAGCAAGATCACCGCTAGCGACCTGCACGACAAGATCGACAAGGATGGCGGCAAGGGAGGCATGTCGATCGGGGTGAATCCGACCACGGGCCTGCCCACGGTGGGTATCGAGTATGGGCGCGATGCGCGCGACCATGTCGAGGCGGTCCACAGGGCTACCGTCGACGTTGGCGATCCCGCCAAGGTGCAGGCCGTCGAGGGCGTCCAAGGGCCGCTCAATACGGACCAGGCCAAGCAGTATGAGGTGACTCGGGAAGAGTATTACGCGGGCGGCGAATCCGCGCTGACCTTGGCCAGGCCGACGCGAGACAAGACAAAGCAGAAGCCGAAGAAGAATGGCCCGGTCGAGCATCCGCCGGCGACGGCCAAGACCAAGGTGGTCAAGACCGAGACGGCCACGGTGACGGCCACGCCCAAGCCGCAGCGTGCCGAGCAGGTCGATCCGGGCCTGCCGGCGCCGCCGGTCAAGATCAAAGTGGTCAAGACCGAAACGGCAACGCTGACGGCCACGTCCAATCCGCAGCGCGCCGAGCTGGTGGATCCGGGTCTGCCGGCGCCGCCGGTCAAGACCAAGGTGGTCAAGACCGAAACGGCAACGCTGACGGCCACGCCCAAGCCGCAGCGCGCCGAGCTGGTGGATCCGGGTCTGCCGGCGCCGCCGGTCAAGACCAAGGTGGTCAAGACCGAAACGGCGACGCTGACGGCCACGCCCAAGCCGCAGCACGCCGAGCTGGTGGATCCGGGTCTGCCGGCGCCGCCGGCCAAGACCAAGGCGGTCAAGACCGAAACGGCGACGCTGACGGCCACGCCCAAGCCGCAGCAGGCCGAGCTGGTGGATCCGGGTCTGCCGGCGCCGCCGGTCAAGACCAAGGCGGTCAAGACCGAGACGACGACGCTGACGACCACGCCCAAGCCGCAGCAAGCCGAGCTGGTGACGCCGCCGGCCGCTGATCAGGTCGATGGCGGACCGAAGGCTACGCCCAAGCCCAAGCCCAAGCCCAAGCCCAAGCCCAAGCCGAAGCCTGAGCCCAAGCCTGAGCCCAAGCCTGAGCCCAAGCCTGAGCCCAAGCCTGAGCCCAAGCCGAAACCTCAGGCCAAACCCAAGCCTCAGTCCGAGGGCGGACGATACGCCGTGCAGGAACAGGTCAAGGCCGCGCAGAAATTGGTGTCCGAAATGAACCTCATGAAAGACGTGGGCGGCAAGCTGGCCAAGCCCATCAAGCTGACCTTCACCGGGCCCAATGGCACGGAAACAGTCACCATCACCAAGCGTGAGCAGCTGATGAAGCTTGACGGCAAGGTCTTGACGAGCAAGCCGGCGCAGGGAGCCGAACAGAAGTTCCTGCTGAAGATCGAAGATGTCGGCGGCAAGAATTACCGCGTGACATACAAGACGGCCAAGTAGTTCCTGTCGGCAATTGCCGGGCGGAAAAGGGGTGGTTTCCCTTTTCCGCTTTTTTTTTATCAAGCCGACGGCGACAGGCGGCCGTCCTCGGATCATTGCTCATCAATAGGAAATTTCCTACGCACTGAAAGGTGTTGGCTGATGGATGGATGCGCGTGGTCTCAATAGGATTCTTCTTATCTCATTTCCCTGCAAATCAAGGCCAAAAGACTGAAACACGAGTGCTCTGTTTTTGGTTTTTTCTGTCTCTGGTTTGCGTTTGGATGTGGGAAATCCCTTTAACTCCTACGCAAAGAAAAAACCATGCACTTCATGCGAAAGACCTTGCTGCTGATTCCGTTCGTCGGCATGGCCGCGGCGGCGCAGGCCGCCGACGGCACCATCACGATTCGCGGTGAAATCGTTGACACCACCTGCAAGATCGAGGGCGCTCTGCCGCCGGCCAATATCAATGTCCGGCTGCCCAAGATCTCCACGGCGGCGATCAAGAACGTCAACGACACGGCCGGCGCGACGGTGTTCAACATCAACCTGACCGAGTGTCCCGCCGCCATCAACGGCCAGGACGTCCATATCTATTTCGAACCTGGGCACACCACCGACTACGCCTCCAAGACCCTGATTCCGTATCAGCTGGCGGCGGCGGGCACCGCCATCCCTGGCGCCGGCGCGGCCGGCACGCGCTACGACCATCTGCGCATCGAGCTCGCCGGCCTGGACGGCGTGCAGATCCCCATGGGCAGCACCTCGGATGTGCAAAAGGCGATTGCAGGCAACACCTTCCGAGTGACGGATAACAAGACCGCAGCGCGTTTTATCGCTCGCTACAAGCGAATATCGGCGGGAGCAATCGCCGCGAGTCATGTCGGTACTGCCGTGCAGTTTTCCGTGATGTATCCCTGACCCCGGAGAGGCTCGTCGGGTCCTTTCCGGCGGTCTCTCTTTTCTGAAGCGCCGTGTATCCGCCGCATTGCGATGGCGGACGGCACTTGTGACTGGATTCTGATCATGAACATTTCTAAGCGGCGCACGATGCGCGCCAAGGGAGAGTTTTTGTCTGTCCGAAAGCCAGGTTTCTGGCGCGGCCTGGCGCTGCGGGCGTGTGCTGGCGCCCTGGCCCTGGGCCTGGGCGCCTCCGCCCAGGCCAGCCTGGTCGTCGAAGGCACCCGCGTGGTCTACAAGGCCGGTGCGTCGGAAGTCGTCGTCAAGTTGACGAACGACGGCGCCGTGGCCTCGCTGATGCAGGCCTGGATCGATGACGGCCGCGCCCAGGCCACGCCGGATCAGATGAATGTGCCCTTTTTCCTCACGCCGCCCTTGGCCCGGGTCGAACCGGGCAAGGGCCAGGCCCTGCGCATTTTCCATACCGAAGGCGGGCAGCCCCTGCCGCAAGACCGTGAATCGCTGTTCTGGCTGAACGTATTGGATGTGCCGCCCAAGGTCGATAGCGACGAAGAGGCGGGCGCCATCCTGCAGATCAGTGTGCGCTCCCGCCTCAAGCTCTTCTTCCGCCCCAAGGGCCTGGCCGGCTCGGCCGAGAGCGCGCCCGCGGACCTGCGTTTCAAGACGCTGGCCGGCGGCAAGTTGGAGGTCGCGAATCCCACGCCTTACTACGTGAATCTTCGCGAGCTGGCCTATGGACCCGAAGACCGTCCCACGCAGCGCTATCCGGCCATGATGATCGCGCCCTTCGGCAGCGAAACCCTGGACCTGGGTGGCGGCAAGCCGGCGACGATGCGCTATGCCGCGATCAGCGACCTGGGCGCCATCCACTTCTTCGAGAAGGAGGTGGGCAAGCAGTAGCAGGCCCGGCGTGATCATGGTTTTCAATCGCTTTCCAACGGCTTCGCGGCTTTGCCTCTCGCTGGCCGCCTCCCTGGCTGCTTCCGTCGCCGCGCCGATCGCGCATGCGGCGCCGGAGCTTCAGGCCGAGCTGCAGTTCGATCCCCGGATGCTGTGGGGGTCGGCCAGCCAGGCTGATCTGCGGCGTTTCGCGCGGCGCAATGTGCTGCAGCCCGGGTTGCACCAGGTCGAGGTCCTGCTCAATGAGCAGCGCGCCGTGCCCATGACGGTCCGTTTCCGCGAACAAGCGTCTTCTACGTCCGAGTATGCGGACGCGCTCGCCTGCCTGGACCAGGGCCAGTTGGAAACGCTGGGCGTCAATCTGGATGCGCTCGACCCGGCGTTGCGCGCGGCGCTGGCGGACGGCGCCTGCGTGAGCGTCAAGGATATCTATCCCGATAGCGTCGAGAGCTTTGATTTCGCGACGGGACAATTGTCCATCAGCGTGCCGCAGGCCTATGTGCGAAATCGATATCACCGCGACATCTCGCCCGACCAGTGGCAGACCGGCATTACGGCCTTTCGCAGCAACTATAGCTATAGCTACAACCGTTATGACTTCAACGGCGCGTCGTTCCAGTCCTTCAGCGGCCTGCTCGACAGCGGCTTGAATATCGGCGGCTGGTATCTGCGCAATAGCGCCTGGATCAGCCATGCGGGCGGGCGCAGCGCCTTCCGTTCGCAGCGTACGACCCTGCAGACCGATATTCCGTCATGGCGCGCTCGCCTGGTGCTGGGCGACATCTTTGCCGGTTCGGAGTACTTCAGCCCCTATCAGATGCGCGGCGTGATGCTGTCGACCGATCCGGCCATGCTGCCGTATTCGGAGCGGCTGTACCGTCCCACGGTCCGGGGCGTGGCGGCCAGCCAGGCGACGGTCAAGATCCTGCAAGCCAATAGTGTGATCTATCAGGGCAGCGTCGCGCCCGGCCCCTTCGCGATCGACGATTATTCCCCGATTGGGTATGGCGGCGATCTTACGGTGATTGTCACCGAGTCCAATGGCGCCGTGCATCGCTTTACCGTGCCCTTCGGCAACGCGGTGCGCCTGATTCGCAAGGGTCAGGTCCAGTACGCGGCCAGCGCCGGACGCTATACCGGCAACCGGCACACTGCTGTCAGACCCTGGGTGGCGCAGCTGACCGGCCGCTGGGGCGTGCACGACGGCGTCAACCTGTATGGCGGCGTCCTGGCCGCGGACAAGACCTATGCGGCCATGACGCTGGGCGGCGCCTACAACACGCCGCTGGGCGCGATCAGCCTGGATACGACCTGGGCCTACGCCCGCCCGGTGGGGCAGCGCAGCGACCTTGGGACGAGCTATCGCTTGTCCTACAGCAAGACGCTGGAATCCACGCGCACCGTCGTGCGCCTGGCAACCTTGCGTTACTCCTCCGAAGGATTCTGGACGCTTGCCGACACGCTGGCGCGTGGCTTCACGACCTTGCGGCCCGGGCGGCCCCGGGGCGAATTCAGCCTGGCCTTGAGCCAGCCCTTGGGCGGCTACGGCAGTCTCTATGTGTCCGGCGCCTTGCGTAACTACTGGCGTTCGGAGGCCAGGCAGACGCAATGGGAGCTGGGATATGGCACCAGCGTCAAAGGGGTGGGCGTACAGCTCACGGCTTCGTTCAGCAACGGCAGCTTCGGCCGCGACCAGCAGGTGATGCTGAACTTCGCGATCCCGATCTCCGGCAGTTCGGGCACCCTTCGGACCAGCCTGCAGCAGGAGCGCAACCGCGGCAACACGCAGCGTGTCTCCTACGACGCCACGGTGGGCGAGTCGAGGGCGTTGTCATACGGCCTGGACGTGACGCGCAGCGCCGACAAGAGCCTGAGCTATGGCCTGAATGCCAATTACCAGGGGCGCTATGGGCAGATTGCCGGCGCGCTGAACCGCCAGCCGCAGGGCACGCAGGTTTCGGTCAATGGCAGCGGTGGCCTCGTGGTGCATGGCGGCGGCGTGACGCTGGGCCAGATACTGCCCGACAGCATTGGCCTGATCGATGCGCGCGAGGCGGAAGGCGCGGCCATCGCCAACATGAGCAATGCCAGTGTCGATGGCAATGGCTATGGCCTGGTGCCCCTGTCGCCCTATTCATACAACGAAGTCCATCTCTCGCCCGAAAACCTTTCCCTGGACGTCGAGCTGCAGTCCACGGTGGAGGAGGCGATTCCGCGCGCCGGCGCCGTCGTGCCCTTGGTGTTCAAGACGCGCCGCGAGCGTTCGGCCTTGCTGGTCATCGCCGATGCGCTGCGCGAGCGTCTGCCCTTTGGCAGCCCGGTCACCGACGGCCAGGGCGCCACGCTGGGCACGACCGGGCAGGGCGGTCGCGCCCTGCTGCGAGGCCTGCCCGCCGAAGGCGAGCTGCACGCGCGGCTGAGCGACGGCACGGTGTGCCGCAGGCCTTACCGCCTGGACGACACCACGAAAACCGGCGAGGGCGGCCTGCCCGTCATCGCCATGCAATGCGAGGAACAACCATGAATCCCCTTGGTTTGCTTGGGCGCGGCTTGGCGCCGGCCATTCCCCTGTGCCTGGCCATGCTGTCCTGGGCAGGGCCGGCGCAGGCGGCCTTCGAGGCGCCGCCCGCCAACTGCTCCACGAAAAGCAATTTCATCACCACCCTGGCAGGCACCGAAGTCCGCGTGACGCCCGACATGCCGCTAGGCACGCAGCTCAGTCCGCCAACAGGCAGTAACAGCATTCTGGCGGCGTTTTGTGAATATGACACCGGAGATCCTGACCTCGCCGAAAGCATGGACGGCGAACCCGTGGCGCTTGTCCTGACCGCCAGCCCGCAGTATCCGCAGATCGACAGTCCCTACGGCGTGATGATCCGCCTGCCGAGCATTACCGACGCCATCGGTGTCGCCCTGCAGGTGGAAACCGCCAATGGCCAGACGCTCGCGCCCGGCCAGAAGGAATGGGTGATCGGCACTGACGGCGAGGTCAACTATTTCTTTGACGACGGCAAGATCCGGCTCCGGACGCCCGACACGCAGAGCCTGACCTATCGTTTGGCCAAGGTCGCCCAGACAACCACGCCCGGACGGAGGCTCGTGGGCCAATACTTCGGTCTGTTCACGGTGAAGTGGGTGGTCCGCTACGGGACGTCCGAGGCCAAGGTCGTGGGCATCAGCACGGTGGACATGTCGCACGGCACGGCGCTGTCCGTCATGGCGCAGGGCTGCAACTACAGCAATGTCGTTCGCAGCTTGCCGCGGGTGCGGCGCAGCGAGTTCGGCGGCGTCGGGAGCACCTTGGCCGAAACGCCCTTCGAGGTGCCTATCACCTGCTATGGCTCGCCCAGCGTGAAGTTCTCCATCACGCCGCGCCACGCGGATGCCTCGGTGGCGGGCTTGGGCCTGGCCGATGTCGCCGACACCAAGGGCGTGGGCGTGCAGCTGCTCAAGGACGCCAGCGGCGATGTTCCCTGGGACTTTTCGTCGGTTCGCCCCCTGGCGGAGGCCGTGGCCTCCAGCGACGTCGTGAACATCCCCATCGCCTTGCGCGCCCGCTACTACCAGACCCGCCGCGATATCAACGTCGGCCCCTTGCAGGTCGTCTATACCTTTACGCTCAATTATGACTAAGACTACTTTTTCGTGTGGGGCGCGCCTTGCGCTGGCGCTGGCCTTGTCGCTGCCGGCCTGGTCGGCCATGGCCCAGCACGCCCATCCCTGGCTGCCTCCTTCCGGCCAGCAGCCGCTCACCCCCGGCCAACGGGACCTGAACATCGAACAGAACCGCCTCGAGCGCGAGCAACAGCAGCGGCTGATCGACCGTGCCTTGACCCAGCCGCCCGGCACCCGACTTGAGGCGCCCGAGCTACCGGCCGAGCCGGATATCACCGAACCGGGGCATACCGTCACGCTCAGTGGCGTCGATCTGGATTTCGGGCCGCAGCCCAGCCTGTTCGATGCCGAGTCCCTGGTGGCCTCCTATCTGCATCGTCCACTTGGCAATCAAGGCATATTCAACCTGGTTCGCCAGTTGATAGGGCGGCTGTACGAACTGGGCTATGTCACTTCCAATATCGCCTTGGGCAAGCCGGCCGTGGTGCAAGGGCGTTTGCAGCTGCACGTCAACTGGGGGCGTATCAAGGGCTGGCGCATCGACGGCAAGCCGGTCGAGGCGTGGCGCGACCGCACCATGGTGGCTTGGGCCATGCCCAACTGGCAGGGGGCCGTTCTCAACATCCGGGATATGGACCAGGCCATCGAGAACATGAACAACGGCTTCAAACAGGTCACGGTCACCATCGCCCCGGCGGAAGAGTACGGCTACTCCTACCTCGACCTGACGGTGCAGCGCGCGGCCTGGGCGCGGTTTTCGGTGGGGCGGGACAATTCCGGCCTTGGCACGCCCCAGCGTGGACGCGATAAATACAACGTCTCGGTGGCCATGGGCGATCTGCTGGGCATCAACGACACGCTCAACCTGTTCACCAGCCGGCGCTATTTTGGCGACGCGGCCCACGATGGAGAAGAAACCTATGACCTGGCCTACCGTATTCCGCTGGGCTACACCCGCATCGACTTGCAGGCCGGCTACAGCAGCTATAAAAACCTGTTGCGGGCCCATGGCCTGGCCTATCAGTCGGCCGGGAATTCACGCCACCTGGGCTTGCGGGTCACGCGCACCGTCTACCGCGATGCGACGACGCAATTCAGCCTGTATGGCGGCCTGAAAACCCGCCAGAACAAAAACTACCTGGCCGGCCATTTGCTCGCCATCAGCAGCAAGCACTACAGCGATGGCACGTTGGGGATGCAGTGGAGCAAACAGCACGGGCGGCACGCCATGTTCGCGGACCTGTCCTGGAACCGCGGCCTGGGCATGAACCAGGGCCAGTATTCGGCCTTCAGCCCGACCCACGCCAATGCCTATGCCTCCCGGGTCAACGGCATCCTGTCGTGGCAGGCCGATTTCGCGCCCGGCGGCCAGCTGCTGACGGTGCAGTCCCAGCTGGGTTTCCAGTACTCGCGCCAGATGCTGCTCAACAGCTATCAGCTGACGCTGGGTGACGAGTACACCGTGCGCGGCTTCAGCCGCATGACTTCGCAAAGCGGCGACAAAGGCGTTTATCTGTCCAATACGGTCTCCGCGCCCATGAGCCTGCCCTGGTTTGGCGGCGTCCGCGTCACGCCCTTCGTGGGCCTGGACGCCGGCGTACTCAAGAACAACAACGAAGGCGCCCGCGCGGTGAACATCGCGGGCTGGGCGGCCGGCTTGCGCGTGAACACCCGCCACTGGAATGTGTCGGCGACCTACGCCAAGCCGATGTGGTCGCCCCTGCCCAAGAAGCCGGTGTGGTACATCAATACCTCCATCGTCTTCTAGGGGCAGGGCTACATGTTCTGCGGCAGCCAGGTGGCGATGCCGGGCAGGTAGTAGAGAATCAGCACCGCCAGGATCATCAGGAAGAACATGGGCAGCGAGGCGCGGGCGATATAGGGCAGCTCGCGTCCGCTCATGCCCGAGAGCACGAAGAGGTTGAAGCCCACCGGCGGCGTGATCTGGGCCATCTCGACCACGAACACAATAAAGATGCCGAACCAGATGAGATCGATGCCGGCGGCCTGCACCGTGGGCAGCAGCACGCCCATGGTCAGCACCACGATGGAGATGCCGTCCAGGAAGCAGCCCAGGATGATGAAGAACACCATCAGCGCCATGATGAGGCCGAGCTGCGACAGGCCCAGTCCGCCTATCCATTCGGCCAGCGCGCGCGGCAGGCCGATATAACCCATGGCCAGCGTGAGGAATTGCGCGCCCGCCAGGATGAGGGCGATCATGCAGTACAGGCGTGTGGCGCCCATGAGCGACTGCATGAAGGACGAGCGGTTCAGCGAACCTTGCAGGGCCGAGAGCGCCAGGGCGCCCACCACGCCGACCGCGGCCGCTTCGGTGGCCGTGGCGATGCCGGTGTAGATCGAGCCCAGCACGGCGCCGATGAGCAGGACCACCGGGATCAAATGCCGCGATTGCGCCAGCTTCTGGCGCAGGCTCATGCCGGGATCGGCCGCGGGGACTTCCTTGGGGTTGCGGATGGCCCACCAGGCGATGTAGCCCATGAAGAGCAGGGCCAGCAGGATGCCAGGCAAGATGCCGGCCATGAAGAGCCGCGCGATGGAGACATCGGCCGCGACCCCGTAGACGATCATGATGATGGACGGCGGGATCAGCAGGCCCAGTGTGCCGGCGCCCGACAGGGTGCCCAGGATCTTGGCCTCGGGGTAGCCGCGGCGCGTGAGCTCGGGGATGGTCATCTTGCCCACGGTGGCGCAGGTCGCCGCCGACGAGCCCGAGACCGCCGCGAAGATGGCGCAGCCGATCACATTGGTATGCAGCAGCCGGCCCGGCAGGCGGTTGAGCCAGGGCGCCAGGCCCTTGAAGAGGTCTTCCGAGAGCCGCGTGCGGAACAGGATTTCGCCCATCCACAGAAAGAGCGGCAGGGCAGTGAGGGTCCAGCTCGAGGCCGCGCCCCAGATGGTGACGGCCATGGCGTCGCCGGCCGGGCGGCTGGAGAAAATCTCCATCCCTATCCAGGCCGTGCCCGCCAGCGTCAGGCCGACCCAGACTCCGCCCGCGAGCAGGGCGAAGATGGAGACGACCAGCATGGTGATGACAAAGATTTCATTCATGGGTTTGCTGCGAAGTGGCGGCGGCCTGGCCGCGTAGGCGTCGGATCAGTTCATCGATCATGGCGACGAGGAAAAGCACGGTGCCCACGGCCATCGAGATCTGCGGGATCCACAGCGGCGTGGCGTCGTTGGACGTCGACACGTCATTGAAGAGCCAGGAGTCGTGGGTGAGCTTGACGCTGAAATAGGCGAAGCTGGCCGATAGGAGCACCCCGACGGCCAGCGCCGCGATATCCAGCCGCCGGCTCTTGAGCGGCGACAAGGAGTTCAGCAGCAGCGTCACCCGGATATGCTCGCCGTGCTTGAATGTGCTGGCCAGGGCCAGGAAGCCCGCCGCGGCCATGAAATACCCGGCATAGGCGTCGGTGCCCGGGATATTCAGGCCCAGTTGGCGGGCGATGATGGCGGCCAGCACGGAGACCAGCACGCCGATGGTGCACAGGCCGGCCAAGAGGCCGGCCGCGCCGTACAGAGTATCGAGTAGACGGCGCATGGATATCAGGGCTTCCGGAACTCGGCGATCATGGCCTGGCCGTCGGCGCCGGCCTTCTTGAGCCAATCATCCAGCATGCGCTTGCCGATCACGCCCAGGCCTTCCTTGAGTTCCACCGTGGGCTTGACGATTTCCATGCCGTTCTTGGTCAGGGCCTCTTTGTACCAGGTGTTCTTTTCCTGGGACAGCTTCCAGCCGCGGGCCTCAGCCTGGGCGCCAGCCTTCTTCAGGGCTTCCTGCGTGGCGGGATCCAGGGCGTCGAAGGCCTTTTTGTTCACGATGACGGCGTTCTTGGGCAGCCAGGCTTCGGTGTCGTAGAACTTCTTGATGTACTCGTAGGTCTTGGTGTCGTAGCCCGTGGAGCCGGAGGACATATAGGAGTCGATCACGCCCGTGGCCATGGCCTGGGCCAGTTCGGCCTGCTGCACGGTGACGGGCTGCGCGCCGGCCAGCTCGGCGATCTTGGCCGTGACCGGGCTGTAGGCGCGCCACTTCAGGCCCTTCATGTCGGCGACCTTCTTGATGTCGCGATTGGCGAAGATGCCTTGCGGCGGCCAGGCGACCGCGTACAGCAGCGTCATGCCCTGCGAGTTGAGCTTCTTCTCGAGAAAGGGCTTCTGCGCCTGGTAGAGCTTGAAGGAAGCCTCGTAGCCGGTCGCCAGGAAGGGCAGGCCGTCCAGTTCATAGATGGGGTCTTCGTTGGCGAAGTTGCTCAGGAGGATCTCGCCGATCTGGGCCTGGTTGCCCTGGACCGCGCGCTTGATCTCCGGCGCCTTATACAGCGAGGCATTGTTGTGCAGCGTGATCTTGAGCTTGCCGGCGGAGAGTTCGTCGACTTCCTTGACGAATTGCGTCAGGTTCTCGACGTGCAGGTTGCTGGCCGGATAGGCGGTGGGCAGGTCCCATTTGGTCTGGGCCTGGGCGCCGGCGCTGAACGCCAGGACGATAGCGCCGGCGAGCAAGCTGAGCTTTTTGTACATGGAAAGTCCTTCTTGTGTGGGGATGGAACAGGAGCGGTTCGCGATGCCGCTCGGGACGGACCGGCCGCGGGGGCCGTTGCATTCTAGGGTGGCGGAATTGGTTTAGGACTAAAAGAGGAGGGTGCTTGCGGGTAATTCCTAGGGTGCCCGGGGCGCTGACAGTTCGGCCGATTGCAGATCCCAGAGCAGGTCGAAGACCTGCGCGTCGGGGTGCTGGCCGAGGACGGCCTGGGCGGCCTCGGGCGTCGCGGCCTCGACCAGGCAGACCGGCGCCAGCACGCGCGTGGCGGCGTCTTCGGAGGGCAAGGGGGTGGACAGGGCGGGGTCGGGCGTCAGCCGCCGCAGGCCCAGCACGCCGTCCAGGGCCAGCAGCGCTTGCACCGCGGCGGGCGACGGCGCTTGCGGAATCAGCAGCAGGATGGCGCCCGTGCCATATCCGCCCAGGGGGGTGACCGCCATGACGCGGCGGCGGGTGTTGCGCATGCGCCCGAAGTTGGCCAGCGACCACGCCGTCTGCTGGGAGAAGGCCTGGCGGTAGGCTTCGCTGCCGAAGACCGAAAGAGAGTCGGTGCGGTACAGGGCCAGGTAGCGCGGCGCGGCCTGGCGGGCGCGGTAGCGGCGCGCCCAGACAAAACCGGGGATGGCGGCCCGCTCGGCCATGTGTTCGCGGTCGTACCAGCGGTTGAAGTCGGCCTCATGCGCGGGGTCGATGTCGGTCCAGATGAAGAGTTCGCCCATGACGTCGGAGTAGGCCATGCTGTGCTTCGGGGCAGTTCCAAAGTGCGCATTGTGGGGACGGGAGGGCCGTTTACGCGACTGGGGAAAACCCTCTCCTTTTTATCGTTAAAAAAATCCGATTTTCGTTGAGAAAACGTCGATAAATTATTAATATTTCGCTCCATCGGAATCTTGCCGGAGCCATCATGAAAGAGAATCTCATCGCTTCGTCGGCGCATTTGGCCGCGGGACGCGCGCCTGATCTTTCCGAGGTCGAGTTCGGCCTGATGATCGCCGGCCATGCCTTCGATCGCTGGACGGTGCGCTGCATGGCCGCCGCCGGCCTGCCGGACCTGACCGCCACCGATGTCATGGTGCTGCACCACGTCTATCACCGCCAGCGCCCCAAGAAGTTGGCCGACATCTGCTTCACGCTCAATGTCGAGGACACGCACATCATCAACTACGCCCTGAAAAAGCTCGAGCGCCAGGGCCTGGTGCGCGGCGACCGCAGCGGCAAGGAAGTGTTCTACAGCGTGACCGAACTGGGCGCCGGGCATATCAAGCGCTACGCCACCATCCGCGAGCAATGCTTGCTCGACGGCATGGAGGCCAACGCCGGCGGCCTGGAGTTCACGCGGCAGCTGGCCAATACCCTGCGCGCCCTGTCCGGCCTGTATGACCAGGCCGCGCGGGCGGCGACGTCTCTCTGAGCGGTTTTCTCCTTTACCTGACTTTTTGCTGAGGTTTCTATGAAGTGGCAATTCTGGATCGACCGTGGGGGCACGTTTACCGACATCGTCGGCCGCCGCCCGGACGGCAGCCTGGTGACGGCCAAGATGCTCTCCGAAAACCCCGAGCAATATCGCGATGCGGCCGTGGCCGGCATCCGCAAGCTTCTGGGCTTGGCGCCCGGGCAGGCCGTGCCCGCCGAGCAGGTCGAGTGCGTCAAGATGGGCACCACGGTCGCCACCAATGCGCTCTTGGAGCGCAAAGGCGAGCGCACCCTGCTGGTGACCACGCGCGGCTTTCGCGATGCCTTGCGCATCGCCTACCAGAACCGTCCGCGCCTGTTCGACCGCCATGTCGTGCTGCCGGAAATGCTCTATGAACAGGTGGTCGAGGCCGACGAGCGGCTGGCCGCCGATGGCAGCGAAGTGCGCGCCCTCGACGAGGCCGGCCTGCGCGCCTCGTTGCAGCAGGCCTATGACCGCGGCATACGCGCCCTGGCCATCGTCTTCATGCATGCCTGGAAGACGCCGGCGCACGAGCAGCGCGCCGCGGCCCTGGCGCGCGAGATCGGCTTTACGCAGATTTCGGTCTCGCATGAGACCAGCCCGCTCATCAAGTTTGTGTCGCGCGGCGATACGACGGTGGTGGACGCCTATCTGTCTCCCATCTTGCAGCGCTATGTGGACCAGGTGGCCTCGGAACTGCCGGGCATCCGGCTGATGTTCATGCAGTCCAACGGCGGCTTGACCGACGCGCACCGCTTCCGTGGCAAGGACGCCATCCTGTCCGGGCCGGCCGGCGGCATCGTCGGCATGGTGCGCACCAGCGAGCTGGCCGGCTTTGACCGCATCATCGGCTTTGACATGGGCGGTACGTCCACCGATGTTTCGCACTATGCCGGCGAGTTCGAGCGCGAGTTCGAGACCCGGGTGGCGGGGGTGCGCATGCGCGCGCCCATGATGAGCATCCACACCGTGGCCGCCGGCGGCGGCTCCATCCTGCACTTTGATGGCGCGCGCCTGCGCGTGGGGCCCGATTCGGCCGGGGCCAATCCGGGTCCGGCCTGCTATCGCCGGGGCGGGCCGCTGGCCGTGACCGACTGCAACGTGCTGCTGGGCAAGATACAGCCGGCCTTCTTTCCGCGCGTGTTCGGGCCGCAGGCCGATGAGGCGCTGGACGCCGAAGTGGTGCGCGCCAAGTTCGAGGCCCTGGCCGAAGCGGTGAGGGCGGCGACCGGGCGCGCCATGACGGCCGAACAGCTGGCCGAAGGCTTTCTGGAGATCGCCGTCGGCAATATGGCCGAGGCCATCAAGCGTATTTCGGTGCAGCGCGGCCACGATGTCACCGAGTACGCGCTGACGACTTTCGGCGGCGCCGGCGGCCAGCACGCCTGCCTGGTGGCCGACGCCCTGGGCATGACCACGGTCTTCGCCCATCCGCTGGGCGGCGTGCTGTCGGCCTATGGCATGGGCCTGGCCGACCAGACCGATATGCGCCAGAAGACCGTCGAGCAGGTGCTCACGCCTGAGCTGCTGGACAGCCTGGCCGGCGAGCTGGAGGCGCTGGCCGCGCAGGCGGTGGGCGAACTGCGGCGCCAGCATGTGCCCGAGGCCGATATCAAGGTGCAGCGCCGCCTGCACCTGAAGTACCGGGGCACGGACACGGCGCTGGAGGTGCCCTATGGGCCCATCGAGGCGGCGCGGGCGGCCTTCGAGGCGGCCTATCGCCAACGCTATTCCTTCCTCATGCCCGGGCGCGAGCTGGTGGTCGAGACCATCTCGGTCGAAGCCACCGGCGGCGGCGAGACCGTCACCGAGACGGTGGCCCCGCGCCATCGCCAGGGTGCGCTGGCCGCCCGCGGTTCGGTGCGCATGTATAGCGCCGGCGCCTGGCGCGATACGCCGCTCTACGTGCGCGAGGACCTGGTGCCGGGCGACGTCATGGCCGGGCCGGCCATTATTTCCGAGCCCAATCAGACGACGGTGGTCGAGCCCGGCTGGCAGGCCGAGGTCAGCACGCTGGACCATCTGGTCCTCAAGCGCGTGCAGGCCAGGGTAGAGCGCCGCAAGGTGGGCACCCAGGCCGACCCGGTCATGCTGGAGGTGTTCAATAACCTCTTCATGTCGATCGCCGAGCAGATGGGCTATCGGCTGCAGAACACCGCCTATTCGGTCAACATCAAGGAGCGCCTGGACTTCTCCTGCGCCATCTTCGACGCCGAGGGCAATCTCATCGCCAATGCGCCGCATATGCCGGTGCACCTGGGGTCCATGGGCGAGTCCATCAAGACGGTCATGCGGGCCAACCAGGGCCGCATGAAGCCGGGCGACGCCTATGTGGTGAACGACCCCTACCATGGCGGCACGCACTTGCCCGACGTCACCGTCATCACGCCGGTCTTTGACCGGCAGGGCCGCGACATCCTGTTCTACGTGGGGTCGCGCGGGCATCATGCCGATATCGGCGGCACCACGCCCGGCTCCATGCCGCCCGATTCGCGCACGGTCGAGGACGAAGGGGTGTTGTTCACCAACTTCCAGCTGGTGCGCGACGGCGAGTTCCGCGACGCCGAGGCGCGCGCCATCCTGGGCTCGGGCCGCTGGCCGGCGCGCAACCCGGACCAGAACATCGCCGACCTGCATGCGCAGATCGCCGCCAACGAGAAGGGCGTGCAGGAGCTGCTGCGCATGTGCGACCACTTCGGCCTGGACGTGGTGCGGGCCTATATGGGCCATGTGCAGGACAATGCGGAAGAGGCCGTGCGCCGGGTGATCTCGGTGCTCAAGGACGGCGAATACCGCTATCCCCTGGACAACGGCGCGGTGATCCAGGTCAAGGTCAAGGTGGACCGCGAGGCCCGCAGCGCCGTGGTGGATTTCACCGGCACCTCGGCGCAGCTGGAGAACAATTTCAATGCCCCGGGCGCCATCTCGGTGGCCGCGGTGCTGTATGTCTTCCGCACCCTGGTCAATGACGAGATCCCCCTGAACGCGGGCTGTCTCAAGCCCCTGGAGATCATCATCCCCGAGGCGTCCATGCTGCGTCCCAATCCGCCGGCCTCGGTGGTGGCCGGCAACGTGGAAACCTCGATGTGCGTGGTCAATGCGCTCTATGGGGCCCTGGGCGTGCTGGCGGCCAGCCAGGGCACGATGAACAACTTCACCTTCGGCAATACGCGCTACCAGTATTACGAGACCATCTCGGGCGGCACCGGGGCCGGTCCCTTGCGTATCGACCGGGCCGGTCCGCAGGACGAGGGTTTTGCCGGAACCTCGGTGGTGCAAGCGCACATGACCAACTCGCGCCTGACCGACCCCGAAGTGCTGGAGCTGCGCTTTCCGGTCAGGCTGGAGTCGTATGAGATCCGCGAGGGCTCGGGCGGCGCCGGCCGCTATCGGGGCGGCGATGGCGGCGTGCGGCGGGTGCGCTTCCTGGAGCCCATGACGGCGGCCATTCTGTCCAACAACCGCCGGTATGCCCCTTTCGGGCTGGCCGGGGGCGGCGAAGGCCGGATGGGCCGCAACTATGTCGAACGCGCCGATGGCCGCATCGACGAGCTGGGCCCGCAGGACAGCACCGAACTGGCCGCCGGCGATGTCTTCGTGGTCGAAACCCCGGGAGGAGGCGGTTATGGCCCGGCCTGATCGCCGCCGCGGATGTCCAGCTTGAGCACCGCCTCGGGCCCGCGGTCATAGACCCGCAGGCTCAGGCGCCCGTCGCGCAACTCGAACAGCGCCGTGGCGAGGGTGTTTTCTTCGTCGGGGTCCTGCGGGTCGGTGCGCAGGATGGGCAGCTCGCCGCTGGCATCCAGCAAGGCGGTGACCAGATCGCCGCCGCCGGCGCTGCCGCTCCAGCCGTCCATCAGCTGCTCGGCGCGGCGCTGCCGCGCCGCGGATGAGTCGGTGATCACCTGGGGCGGGCTGCCCGGGTGCAGCAGGTGGTTGGCGTGGGCGTAGCCCTTGCTGATTTCCTGGATGGCGCACTGCGTCGGGCTGGCCTCGACGCTGAAGAGGCGGCGGTCGCGGGCCGAGCCCAGCATATGGTGAAAGCCGCCGGCGCGCGGCAGGTCGCGCAGCAGGTCGAGGGCCTGGTCCAGATCGGTGCAATCCAGCACGGCGCGGGCCAGCAGCATGCGCGGCACGCCGGCCTGGCGCTGGCGCGCGCGCACGTTGTTGATGGTTTGCGCCAGCCCGGCCCGATTGCCGGCGAAGGTATGGCCGGGCAGCGAACCGGGGTAGTAAAAGCCGACATAGCCGGGCGCGCCCTCCGGGCGCACGTCCACGATGCGGCAGCGGCCGCGCAGATAGGGGTCGCCGTCTTCGTTGTGGGCCATCCAGCGCGCGCCGTCGGCGCCGCGCCAGGCCAGCGAGGTGCAGCCGTCGGAGGATTTGCGCAGCAGGTCGCCGCGGCAATTCCAGAGCAGCACGTCTTCGAGCGGCATGCGCAGCCCCTCGGCCAGGCCCTCGAGCTCCAGCCAGATGTGCGGCAGGGCGGCCTTGGCGGCTTCGCCCAGCGCGTCCAGGAAGGCATGGCCGCGCCAGGGGCGCAGGGCGGCCCAGGTGCTGCTCTGATCCAGGTAGGCGGGCATGATGGCGCGCGCCAGCTTGCCCAGTTCCAGGCCGATCTGCTGCCGGCCGCCCTCGATGATGATGGGATTGAACGTCACAGCCGGCTCCCCGGGGAATTGGGACTGGGCTTCCATTGTAATTTCGATCGATGGCTGTGCCACGGGGGACGGTTGCGTTAAGATCGTTCGCAAGCCAGGCCGCGGTCCGTCCTCGGGCCCCGGGCTGGCGCCCAGACTCGGCTCACCTTGGCGGTATGGGCGCAGCCTGTTGAACCCACAGGAGAAAACCATGATCAAAGGTAAAGTCGCGGCCGTCCTGATCGGTCTGTCCGCCACGATGTTCGGTTCAATATCCACCGCCTCGGCCCAGGGCAAGGAACTGGTCGTGGCCACCGATACGGCCTTCGTGCCCTTCGAGTTCAAGCAGGGCAGCACCTATACCGGTTTCGACATCGACCTCTGGGCGGCCATCGCCAAGGAACTCAACCTCAAGTACAGGCTGCAGCCCATGGATTTCAACGGCATCATCCCGGGCTTGCAGACCAAGAATATCGACGCGGCGCTGGCCGGCATCACGATCCGCGACGATCGCAAGAAGGTGATCGATTTTTCCGACCCTTATTACGAAAGCGGGCTGGCCATCCTGGTCTCCGACAAGAACAACGACATCAAGGCCGCCAAGGACCTCTCCGGCAAGACGGTGGCCGTCAAGACCGGCACGGCGACGGTGGACTTCCTCAAGGCCCAGGTGCCCGAGGCCAAGCTCAAGCTCTTTCCCAATATCGACAACGCCTATCTCGAACTGGCCACCGGTCGCGTGGATGCCGCGGTGCACGACACGCCCAATGTCCAGTACTACGCCAATACGGCGGGCAAGGGCCGCGTGAAAGTCGTGGGCACGGTCAAGAGCGGCGACTTCTATGGCATCGCCTTCCCCAAGGGCAGCGAGCTGGTGCCGCAGGTCAACAAGGCCTTGGCCGCGCTCAAGGCCAATGGCGAGTACGACAAGATCTACACCAAGTGGTTCGGCAAGGCGCCCTGATGCGCCTGCGCTGAACAAACCGGTGGCCGCGCGTGGAGCATGCTTCGCGAGCGGCCATGTTTTTTCCGCCGGGAGGGGGGAAGCGTGGATTTTGATGTATCGGTAATCTGGGACGCACTGCCCAATCTGCTTGACGGCACCTTGATGACCGTCAAGATCACGCTCTGGGGGCTCGTCGGGGGCTTCATCCTGGGCGCGCTGGCCGGCGTGGCGCGGGCCTATGGGCCCAGGCTGGTCTCCGGCATCGCGCAGGTCTATGTGGCCGTGATACGGGGCACGCCCATCGTCGTGCAGGTGATGTTCATCTACTTCGCCTTGCCGCTGCTGGTGCCGGGCATGCGCGTGGAGGCGGAGACCGCCGCCATCGCCACGCTCATCATCAACTCGGGCGCCTATATCGCGGAGATCGTGCGCGGTTCGCTGCTGTCGGTGGCGCGCGGCCTGAAAGAAGCCGGACAGGCCATGGGCCTGCCGTTTTCGAAGATTCTGTTCTACATCATCGGGCCGGTGGCCTTCCGGCGCATGATTCCGCCCCTGGGCAACCAGTGCATCATCAGCCTGAAGGACTCATCGCTGTTCATCGTGATCGGCGTGGCCGAGCTGACGCGCCAGGGACAGGAGATCATGGCCAGCAATTTCCGCGCGGTCGAGATCTGGTCGGCGGTGGCCATCGTCTACCTGATTCTTACCGGCCTGATGGCCCTGGGCCTGCGCCTGCTGGAAAAAAGGATGCGCATACTATGAGCATGGTCGAGTTCAAGGACGTCATCAAGCGCTTCGGCGATTCGGTCGTGCTCGACGGGATCACGGTCAATGTCGACGTGGGCGAGGTCGTGGTGGTCGTGGGGCCGTCCGGTTCGGGCAAGTCGACGTTTCTGCGCTGCATCAATGTGCTGGAAACCATAGACGGCGGCGATCTGCGCGTCGATGGCATCAGCGTGCTGGGTTCGGCCGAGGACGTGCGCACCATCCGCCGCGAGGC
This sequence comes from Bordetella pseudohinzii, assembly GCF_000657795.2. Classification (GTDB taxonomy): domain Bacteria; phylum Pseudomonadota; class Gammaproteobacteria; order Burkholderiales; family Burkholderiaceae_B; genus Bordetella; species Bordetella pseudohinzii. The sequence continues at coordinate 61,839 of NZ_JHEP02000001.1, read as the reverse complement.
CGGCATGGTGTTCCAGCAGTTCAATCTCTTTCCGCAGATGACGGCGCTGGAGAATGTGATGTTCGGCCCGGTGCATACACGGGGCGCGGGCCGGGACGAGGCGCGCCAGATCGCCCGCGATCTGCTGGGCAAGGTCGGCCTGTCCGAGCGCATGGACCACTATCCGGCGGAGCTATCCGGCGGCCAGCAGCAGCGCGTGGCCATCGCCCGCGCCCTGGCCATCAAGCCCAAGCTCATGCTGTTCGACGAGCCGACCTCGGCCCTGGACCCCGAGCTGCGGCACGAAGTGCTCAAGGTCATGCGCGATCTGGCCGAAGAGGGCATGACCATGGTGGTCGTCACGCACGAGATGGAATTCGCGCGCAAGGTCGGCAGCCGCCTGCTGTTCATCGACGGCGGCAAGATCGCGCACGACGGCAAGCCCGAAGCCTTGCTGAGCGACCCGCCCAGCCAGCGCCTGAGGGATTTCCTGCAGCACGTGGCCTGAAGCCGGCGCGCCACCCCGGGGGCCCTCAGCCCTTGACGCGGACGATCTTCTGGACCTGGGGCACGTGCCGGATGGCGCGGATGACCTGGGCCAGATGCTTGCGGCTGTCGACCTGCACCGTCAGGTGCAGCGATACCGTGGAGACGGCGTCATCGTGCATGGTCACATGGACGATATTGGCGTCGGCGGCCGTGACTTCGGCCGCGATGCGGCCCAGCACGCCGCGCTCGTTGCGGGTGATGATGTCCAGCCGGGTGGGCAGGTGCTTGGCGGTCTGCTTGTCCCAGGCGACGGTGACCCAGCGCTCCGGTTCGCGCAGGCGCTGGCGCATGGCCACGGGGCAGTCGGCCGTATGCACGACCAGGCCATGGCCCAGGCGCATGCCGGCGATGATGGGGTCGCCGGGCAGGGGGCCGCAACAGGGCGCGAGCTGGACGGCCTGGCCTTCGTTGCCCTGGATGAGGATGGGCGCGGCGCGCGCCGAGGTGATTTCGTCCACCGCCGCGGCGGTGGTGGCGACCAGATCGTGTTCGGGGGCGAAGCGGCGCGCCACCACGGCGGCCAGGCGCTTGCCCAGGCCGATGTCGGCCAGGATCTCGTCGCGCGAACTGGCGCCGGTGCTGCGCGCCAGCTTGCTCCAGGCCGGGTCGTCGGCCGGCGGCATGGGCAGGTGCAGTTCTTGCAGGGTCTGCGACAGCAGGCGCTCGCCGAAGGCCACCGATTCTTCATAGCGCACCGTGCGCAGGAAGTGGCGGATCTCGGAGCGCGCGCGGCCGGTGCGCACGTAGTTGAGCCACTGGGCATTCGGGCGCGAGGCCGGCGAGGTGATGATTTCGACCGTGTCGCCGCTGGCAAGCTCGGTGCGCAGCGGCACGAACTCGCTATTGATCTTGGCGGCCACGGCCTGGTTGCCGATATCGGTGTGGATGGCGTAGGCGAAGTCCACCGGCGTGGCGCCGCGCGGCAGCGAGATGATCTTGCCGCGGGGGGTGAAGACATACACCGCATCCGGAAAGAGATCGACCTTGACGTGCTCAAGGAACTCGCCCGAGTCGCCCGTCTGGCTCTGGATGTCCAGCAGCGATTGCAGCCACTGGTGCGTGCGTTTCTGCAGCTCGTTGAGCGTCAGGTCGGCATCCTTGTAGAGCCAGTGCGAGGCCACGCCTTCTTCGGCGATATGGTGCATGTCGCGCGTGCGGAACTGGAACTCCACCGGCGTGCCATAGGGGCCGACCAGCGTGGTGTGCAGCGACTGGTAGCCATTGACCTTGGGGATGGCGATGTAATCCTTGAACTTGCCCGGCACGGGCCGGTAGAGCTGATGCAGCGTGCCCAGCGCCAGATAGCACTCGGGCAGGGTGTGCACGATGACACGAAAACCGTAGATGTCCAGGACCTCGGAGAAGCTCTTTTTCTGGTCCGCCATCTTGCGGTAGATGCCGTAGAGCGTTTTCTCGCGGCCCGTGACCTCGGCCTCGATGCCGGCGGCGGGCAGGGCGGCGCGCACCGCGTCCTCGATCTTGCTGATGACCTCGCGCCGGTTGCCGCGCGCAGCCAGCACGGCCTTATACAGCACCTGGTAACGGTTGGGATACATGGCCGCGAAGCACAGGTCCTGCAGCTCGCGGAACAGCAGGTTCAGGCCCAGGCGATGCGCGATGGGCGCGTAGATGTCCAGGGTCTCGCGGGCGATGCGCCGCCGCTTCTCGGGGTTGACCGCGTCCAGCGTGCGCATATTGTGCAGGCGGTCGGCCAGCTTGATGAGGATGACGCGCACATCGCGCGCCATGGCCAGCAGCATCTTGCGAAAGCTCTCGGCCTGCTGCTCCGCCTTGGTCGCGAAGTCCAGGCGCTCCAGCTTGGACAGGCCGTCGACCAGCTCGGCGACCTCGGGGCCGAAGCGTTCGGCCAGCTCCTGCTTGCTGACGCCCTGGTCTTCGATTACGTCATGCAGCAGGGCGGCCGACAGCGCATTGGCGTCCAGCTTCCAGCCCGCGCAGATTTCGGTGACGGCGATGGGGTGGGAGATATACGGGGCGCCTGAGGCGCGGAACTGGCCCAGGTGGGCCTGGTCGGCGAAGCGATAGGCTTCGCGCACCCGTTCGACGTCCTTGGGTTCGAGATAGGTGCTGATGATCTCGGTCAGGGGCGCCAGGGAGGCGATGGGGGAGGCCGCGTTTTCGACGGCGGCGGCCTGCTCCGCCGTGGGCGCGGGGCCGCCATTGACTAGCGCCTTTTTGCCGCCGCGCCGGCCCAGGCGCGAGCCCGCGCGCAGCGCTGCGAGTAGACCTGAAGAGGCATACTTCAGTCCGGGAAAAGCCATGCTAGCCGCCTCCCCGGCCGGGCTCAGGTCGGGACTTTACGCAGCATTTCCAGGCCGGTCAGGCCGGAGGCAATTTCACGCAGCGCGGTCACGGTCGGCTTGTCCTTGCTGTCCAGGCGCGGGGCATGGCCTTGCGCCAGCTCGCGGGCGCGATAGGTCGCCGCCAGCGTGAGCTTGAATCGGTTGGGGATCTGGTTCAGACAATCTTCGACAGTGATGCGGGCCATGGAATTACCTGGATATGCTGACGTTGGGAACGGGGCGTTTCAGTGCGATGCGGGGATGCCGAGCTGCGCAAACAAGCTGGCGTTGCGCACCGCCTGAGACGAAAAACGCAGCCGCGCGGCGCTGATGACTTGCATCAGCTCCGACAAGGCCACGCTAAATTCTTGATTAATAATAACATATTCGCATTCCGGCGCGTGGGCGATTTCGCCGCCGGCGGCCAGCAGCCGGCGCGAGATCACCTGCTCGGAATCCTGGCCACGGGCCTTCAGGCGCGCTTCGAGCTCTTCGATCGACGGCGGCAGGATAAAGATGCCGATGGCCTCGGGGTAGCGCTGCTTGACCTGGCGCGCGCCCTGCCAGTCGATTTCCAGCAGGACGTCGCGGCCGGCGGCGGTGGCCTCGTCGATCAGGTCGCGCGGCGTGCCATAGAAATTGCCGTGCACCTCGGCCCACTCCAGCAGGCTGTTGGCCTCGCGCAGGGCGGCGAAGGTTTCCTTGGTGACAAAACGATATTCGCGGCCATCCTGTTCGCCCGGGCGCGGAGCGCGGGTGGTGGCGGAGACGGACAGCGTGATGGACGGGTCGCGGTCGAGCAGGGCCCGGACCAGGCTGGATTTGCCGGCGCCACTGGGAGCGACGACCATGAAGACATTGCCGGAATGAGCGGACATGGAAGAGAAACGCACGGTACGAGAGACGAAGCATAGCAAATCGGGCGCCTGGCCGGGCGGCGCGTGTCCATCGGCCCGGTCCGGACATGCGAGGATTCCGTCACGCCCGCTTTCAATCCGGGGACGGGGTTTGGGTTAGGATTCCGGCATTGCGAATCTTGCGGGAGAAGCTTATGCAATCGAACGACACGCCCGGTTCCCGGGTGGCGCTGGTCACCGGCGCGGGAACCGGCATCGGCCGGGCAGTGGCGCTGGAGTTTTTGGCTCAGGGCTACAAGGTGGTGCTGGCCGGCCGGCGCCGCGAACCCCTGGAGCAGACACGCATCGCCGCCGGCGAGGACGGGGTGCGCGCCCTGGTCGTGCCGACCGACGTCACGCAGGAGGCGGATGTCCGCGCCCTGTTCGACGAGATCCAGCGCGAGTACGACCGCCTGGACGTGCTCTTCAACAATGCCGGGCGCAACGCGCCGGCCGTGCCCATCGAAGACCTGCCCGTGGACGTGTGGCGCTCGGTGGTCGACACCAACCTGACCGGCATGTTCCTGTGCGCCCAGGCGGCGATCCGCCTCATGAAGGCGCAAAGCCCGCGTGGCGGGCGCATCATCAACAATGGTTCGATTTCATCGCATGCGCCGCGGCCGTACTCGATCGCCTATACCGCGACCAAGCATGCCGTCACCGGCCTGACCAAGTCGATTTCGCTGGATTGCCGCGCCTATGGCATTGCCTGCGGCCAGATCGATATCGGCAATGCCGCCACCGACATGACCGAGCGCATGGCCAAGGGCGTGCTGCAGGCGGATGGCTCGACCCGCGTGGAGCCGCGCATGGACGTCGCCCATGTGGCGCAGGCCGTGGCCGGCATGGCGCAGCTGCCGCTGGACGCCAATGTGCAGTTCATGACCATCATGGCCACCAACATGCCTTTCGTGGGCCGCGGCTGAGGGCGGCGCGCCCCGTGTCAGCCGGCGTTCTGGGCCAGCAGCGGCGCGGGGCGGTCGTCGACATAGCTGCGCGCGCCGACGTAGCGCTTGGCCCAATAGCCGTTGTCCAGTTTGTCGACGCGCACCTTGGCGCCGCGCGAGGGCGCGTGCACGAACTGGTTCTGGCCGATATAGATGCCCACGTGCGAGGTCACGCCGCGGCGATTGGTCGCGAAGAACACCAGGTCGCCCGGGCGCAGCTGGCGGCGGTTGACGTTGTTGCCCGATTGACGCTGCGCGCGCGAGGTGCGCGGCAGCTCGATGCCGGCCGTTTCGCGGAACACGAACAGGGCCAGCCCGCTGCAATCGAAACCATCGACGGGATCGTCGCCGCCCCAGCTGTAGGGCGTGCCGATCTTGTCCAGGCCAGCCTGGACGATGCGGTCGCGCAGCGTGGGCACGGTGGCTTCATTGGCAAGGCTCAGGCCTTGCAGCGTGCCCAGGGCGGTGGGGTGCAGCGAGGCCTGGGCCGCGCCGGAAAAACATAGCGCCAGCAAGGGGGCGCAGAACAAAGCAGACAACGAGGGCCATTGTCGGCGGACTTTTCGCGTGGGAGGAGTCATGCGGCACTTTAGAAAGCAAAGTGTGGACGGATGGCTACAGAGAACCTGTCTCTTACGTGTAAGCCGGCGGCAAGGCGCAACCATAACAGCAGCAAGCCGCGGATGGGAATGAAATAGTATTTCATTACATCTTTCATCTGCTGCAGGACTTTTGTTGCCCGATGTGCCGCTGCGCCGGGCGGGGCGGCGCCAATGCGGCATAATCGGCTACGCGCGCCGTCCCGGCCGCGCGGCAGCAGGGAAAGAGAGCCATGAGTGCAGTCTATTCAGCAGCCAATCTCTACCGTCCGGAACCCATCCCCTTTGAACGCTTCGATGATGCGCGCGCCGCCGTCGAGCGCCTGACCGAGATCTACGACCGCAATACGGCTTTTTTGCGCCAGGCCTTCCAGGATGTGCTGCATGGGCGCGGCCCGAGCGGCCGCGTGCGGGCCTGCTACCCCGCCCTGCGGATCTCCGTGCAGACGTATGACCTGATCGACTCGCGGCTGTCCTATGGGCACGTCGCCGAGCCGGGCCGCTACCAGACCACGATCACGCAGCCGGCGCTGTTCACCGACTACCTGGCCGAACAGATCGGCCTGCTGCTGCAGAACCACGGCGTGCCGGTCGAGGTGGGCGAGTCGGACATGCCCATCCCCCTGCATTTCGCCTTTCCCGAGGGCGCCTATGTGGAGGGCGAGCATCTGGAAAGCCTGAAGCGGCCGCTGCGCGATCTGTTCGACGTGCCCGACCTGGCGGTCACCGATGACGCCATCGTCAACGGCTCCTGGCGCGGACGCGACGGCGAGCCGCATCCGTTGGCGCCCTTTACCGCCACGCGCGTGGACTATTCGCTGCACCGCCTGCAGCACTACACGGCGACCGCGCCCTTGCACTTCCAGAATTTCGTGCTGTTCACGAATTACCAGTTCTACGTGGATGAGTTCTGCGTGCGCGCGCGCGCCCTGATGGCCGAAGGCGGCGGCGATTATGACGCCCTGGTCGAGCCCGGCAACCGCATCACCCGGCGCGGCGAGACCGCCTCGCCCGCCGATCCGGGGCAGCGCCTGCCGCAGATGCCGGCCTATCATCTCATCCGCCCCAACCACTCGGGCATCACGCTGGTCAATATCGGCGTGGGGCCGTCCAATGCCAAAACCATCACCGACCACATCGCCGTGCTGCGTCCGCATGCCTGGCTGATGCTGGGGCATTGCGCCGGACTGCGCGATTCGCAGCGTCTGGGCGACTATGTGCTGGCGCACGGCTATGTGCGCGACGACCATGTGCTGGACGCCGACCTGCCGACCTGGGTCCCGGTGCCGCCGCTGGCCGAAGTGCAGGTGGCGCTGGAGCAGGCCGTGCAGGAAGTGGCGGGCCTGTCGGGCTGGGACCTCAAACGCATCATGCGCACCGGTACCGTGGCCACCATCGACAACCGCAACTGGGAGCTGCGCGACCAGGGCGAGCTGGTGCAGCGTTTCGCGCAGTCGCGCGCCATCGCCCTGGACATGGAATCGGCCACCATCGCGGCCAATGGGTTTCGCTTCCGGGTGCCCTATGGCACCTTGCTCTGTGTCTCGGACAAGCCCCTGCACGGGGAGCTGAAGCTGCCGGGCATGGCCAGCGCCTTTTATCGCCGGCAGGTCAACCAGCACCTGGAGATCGGCATCCGGGCGCTGGAGCTATTGCGCGGGATGGCGCCCGAGCGCCTGCATTCCCGCAAGCTGCGCTCCTTCACGGAGACCGCCTTTCAGTAGGCCAGCCCGCCGCTACACTCCCGGCATTTGGTGCCGGCGCCGCGCAATGTCCACGCGGCGGGCCCAGCCCTCATTCGCCCTTCCATGTCGCAACCCGATTCATTCAACCTGAAAAAGATCGCCGTCCCGGCGTTCGGCCCATCGCTGCTCTACGGCATCAGCAACGGCGCCATTCTGCCCGTCATCGCGCTCACCGCGCGCGACCAGGGCGCCTCGGTGGCCGCCGCCGGCCTGATCGCCGCCCTCATCGGGATCGGTTCGCTGCTGTCCAATATTCCGTCCGCCCTGATCACCGGACGTTTCGGCGAGAAGCGCGCCATGGTCGGCGCGGCCCTGTTGAGCGTGATCGGCCTGCTGCTGGTGATCGGTGTGCCCAGGCTCTGGGTGCTGGCGCTGGCCATGCTGATGCAGGGGTGCGCGCAGTCGGTGTTTCAACTGGCGCGCCAGAGCTACATGATCGAGGTCGTGCCGCTGGCCTACCGGGCGCGCGCCCTGTCGACCCTGGGCGGCACGACGCGCATCGGCGTCTTCATCGGTCCCTTCGCCGGCGCGGCGCTGATTCATTTCCTGGGGCTGGACGGCGCCTATTGGATCGCCATCTGCGCCATGCTGGGCGCGGGGCTGATCGCCCTCAAGGCGCCCGACATCGAGCCCAAGGGCATGCCCGGCGCGCCGCGCGCCCGCATGGGCGAGGTCGCGCGCGACCATCGCGGCGTGTACGCCACGCTGGGCGTGGGCGTCATGTTGATCAGCGCGCTGCGCGCCTCGCGCCAGGTGGTGATTCCGCTGTGGGCCGACCATCTCGGCCTGGACGCCACCACCACCTCGCTCATCTACGGCCTGGTCGCCGCCATCGACATGTCGGTCTTCTATCCGGCGGGCAAGGTCATGGACCGGCGCGGCCGCCTCTGGGTGGCGCTGCCCTGCACGCTGCTGATGGGGCTGAGCCTGATGGCGATACCGCTGACCGGCGGGGTGGCCAGCTTCATCCTGGTGTCGCTGGTGCTGGGCTTTGGCAACGGCATCGGATCGGGCATCGTGATGACGCTGGGCGCCGACGCCGCGCCGGCGGGCGCGCGCACGCAATTCCTCGGCATCTGGCGTTTCATGGCCGATCTGGGATCGAGCGGCGGGCCGGTGGCGCTATCGGCGCTGACGGCCCTGGTCTCGCTGGGCGGCGCCTCCTTCGGCATTGGCATCCTGGGCCTGGTGGCGGCCGGCGTGTTCTGGCGCTGGCTGCCGCCCGGGGCGCAGACGCGAAGTTAGGCCGGGCGGCCGGAAGACATCACTCGATATTCTGCGCCTGTTCGCGCATCTGCTCGATGAGCAGCTTCAGGTCCATGGCGGCGCGGGTGACTTCCAGGCTGCCCGCCTTGGAGCCCAGGGTGTTGGCCTCGCGGTTCATTTCCTGGAAGAGAAAGTCCAGGCGCTTGCCGGCGCTGCCCTTGCCTTTGCCGCCGGCCTTGCCGCCGCCTTCGCCCAGCAGATGGCGCAGTTCTTCGAGGTGGGAGCGCAGCCGCGAGAGTTCTTCGGCCACGTCGATGCGCAGGGCGAAGAGGCCGGCCTCCTGGGCCACGCGCTCGGTCAGCTCGGCGCCGCTGATGTGCGCAAAGCCGCCGGGGAAGGCGGCTTCCAGGCTTTCGCGCAGCTTGGTGGCGAGTTTTTCGCGGTGATCGGCCAGCAGCTGCGGCAGATGGCTTTCGACCAGTTCGACGATGCGGCCCACGCCGTCGGCGCATTCGCGCATCATGAGGGCCAGGCGTTCGCCTTCGCGGCTGCGGCCGTCCTGCAGCTGGCCGAGGGCCTGCTGGGCGGCGGTTACGCAGGCCGCGCCCCAGATCTGCGGGTCCAGCGCGTCATTGCCGCGCTGGCCGGGCCAGTTCAGGAGTTCGACCAGGCGCGGCGCGCTGACTTCGGGCAGGACGCGGCGGGCGGCCTGCAGCTGGTCGGCCAGCAGGCCGAGCCACTGCGGATCGAGCTGGGTGACTTCGTTGCCGGCATTGCGGGTGAAGCTGACGCGCACCTCGACCTTGCCGCGCGCCAGCTGGCTGGTCAGCAGTTCGCGCAGCGGGGTTTCGGCATGGCGCAACTCGTCGGGCAAACGGAAATAGAGGTCGAGAAAGCGGCTGTTGACGCTGCGCAGTTCGAGCGCGAGCGAGCCTTGTTCGAGATCGACGCGGGCGTTGCCGAACGCGGTCATGCTGCGAATCATGGTGGATGTTCCTGGAAATACAGGGGCGCAAGCCCCGAGGCGCGGGATTATGCCGGCAGAATAACCGATGCGGCGGGGCGCGCACGTACAATCCCGCTATTGATCTTTGCCTGATGACGATTCTGGAGTCCGCCTTGACCACTTCCGATACTTCCGTCCGCGCCGATGGCCGCGCCGTCGACGCCCTGCGTCCTTTTCGCCTGCAGCGCGGTTTCACGCGCTATGCCGAGGGTTCGGTCCTGGTGGTGGCGGGCAACACCCAGGTGCTGTGCACGGCCAGCGTGCTCGACAAGGTGCCGCCCTTCCTGAAGGGCAAGGGCGAGGGCTGGGTGACGGCGGAGTACGGCATGCTGCCGCGCGCCACGCATACGCGCGGCGACCGCGAGGCCGCCCGCGGCAAGCAAAGCGGCCGCACCCAGGAAATCCAGCGCCTGATCGGCCGCTCGCTGCGCGCGGTGGTCGATCTCAAACTCCTGGGCGAGCGCACGCTGCACCTGGATTGCGATGTGCTGCAGGCCGATGGCGGCACGCGCTGCGCCAGCATCACCGGCGCCTGGGTGGCCACGGCCGATGCCGTGGCGCTTCTGATGGCGCGCGGCGAGCTGGCGCAGAACCCGATCCGCGACCATGTGGCCGCGGTGTCGGTGGGCCTGGTGGGCGGGCGCGCCGTGCTGGACCTGAACTACGAAGAGGACGCGGCCTGCGAGGCCGACGTCAATGTCGTCATGACGGGCTCGGGCGCTTTCGTGGAAGTGCAGGGCACGGGCGAGGAGGCGACGTTCACGCGGGCCCAGCTCGACAGCATGCTGGTGCTGGCCGAGGGCGGGATCGCGCAGTTGGTGGCCGCCCAGCGGGCGGCGCGCAGCTAAAGCCTCAGGAGACGTCCGCCGGGGGCGTCCGTCATTTAAGATGTATTATAAATACATCTTAAATATCCCATGGGGATACGGCCATGTCGCAAGAGCCCTTATGCACCGAAGCGGAGATCCACGGCCTCGTGCATGCTTTTTATGCCCGCGTGCGCGCCGACGCGCGCCTGGGGCCTATTTTCAATGCGCATGTGGAGGATTGGGACGTGCATCTGGCCAAGCTGGTGGACTTCTGGTCGGCCATCCTGCTGCGCACGCGGCGCTTCAGCGGCACGCCCATGCCCAAGCACGCGGCCTTGCCCGGCCTGGACGCCGGCCTGTTCGAACATTGGCTGGCGCTGTTCCGGGACACGGCGCGGGCGCAGCCCAACCAGGCCATGGCGGCCCGGGCCTGCGCCATGGCCGAACGCATCGCGCAAAGCCTGTGGCTGGGCTATCAGTTAAACCGTGACCCGCAGGCGGCGCCCAGGGAGTTGCAGCTGTCCTGAGCGCGCTGGCCTCACGCGGCCAGCAGGGGCCCCAGCCTGGACTGCTCGGCCAGGTTCCAGACGGTATCGATCAGCTCGCGCAGTTCTTCGGGCCGCGCCGCGCCGGCATATTGACCCAGGCTCAGCGTCTTGGCCTCGATTTCGGCGCGCGACAGCGTGTTGCCCGGGTCGCCCTTGGGCTCGTCCACGCGGGCGCTCAACTCGCGCCCGTCGGCCGTGCGGACCTTGACCTTGCCGATCCAGCGTTGCGGATAGGCCTGGTCGACTTCGGGGTCCAGCGTCATGGTGGTGCGTTCGCGCCAGGTGGCCATGGCCGGATCGTCCAGCGCCGCATCGAACTCGGCCAGCCCGGCGCGCCCCTTGAGCGCGATCAGGCCCAGCACCGTGCCCATGGAAAACTTGGACTGATGCACCGTGGCCGGGTTGACGACCGGGCCCAGCACGTCCAGCGCGCCCTGGTGCACCAAGGCCTCGATGCTGGCGATGTCGCCGGCGCCCAGCTGGTTGTCGCGCATCAAGGCCTGCAAGGCGTCGGCGGCGGGGTGGGTGTGGCGGCAGGAGGCGTGGTATTTGAAGGAGGTCTCGGCCAGCGCCCAGCGCTCGCCCAGGCGATCGGTCAGGCGCGAGGGATCGGCGTCGCGCGACATGCCGGCGGCCAGGCCTTGCGGGCCTTCGAGGATCTGGCGCGCGCCGGTGAAGCCGTCGCGCGCCAGGTAGGCGGCCGTGATGCCGGCCGCCGCGGCGTGGGCGGTATGCAGCTGCTTGGAGTCGGCGGCGTCGCGCAGGAATTCCCACAGGCCGGCCGACTGGGTGCCGGCCGATCCGAGCGCGTTGAGCATGCGTTCGGGGTCCAGGCCCAGCAGGCGGCCCACCGTGACGGCGGCGGCCAGCGTGCCCACGGTGGCCGTGGTGTGGAAGATCTTGTAGTGCGAGCGGCCCAGGAATTCGCCCACCCGGATGCCGACTTCATAGCCCGCGACGGCGGCGGTCAAGAGATCGCGGCCGGACAGGCCCAGGGCCTGCGACACGGCCAGCGCCGGCGGGAAGATCACCGCCGCGGGGTGGAAGACCGAGCCGTTGTGCACGTCATCCTGCTCGACCACATGGGCCGCGGCGGCGTTGACCATGGCGGCGAACAGCGGCGAGCTGCGGCGGCGGTTCACGAGGATCTCGGCCGGGCCGTCGGCCGGGCCCATGGCCTGGGCATAGCCGGCCATGATCTGCACCGGACGCGCGTTGGCGCCGGCCAGGATGGAGGCCAGGGTGTCCAGCAGCAGGTCTTCGGCGCGGCGCAGCACCGGCGCCGGGATGTCTTCGTAACGGAGTTGGCTGGCGAAAGCGGCCAGCACGGCGCTGGGAGAGGTGGTCATGGCGGTCAGAAGGAGCGGGGCAGGCCCAGCACGTGCTCGGCGACGTAGGAGAGAATCAGGTTGGTCGAGATGGGGGCGACCTGGTAGAGACGGGTCTCGCGGAATTTGCGCTCGACGTCGTATTCGTTGGCAAAGCCAAAGCCGCCATGGAACTGCAGGCAGGCGTTGGCGGCCTCCCACGAGGCATCGGCGGCCAGCAGCTTGGCCATGTTGGCCTGGGCGCCGCAGGGCAGGTGGGCGTCGAAACGGCGCGCGGCCTCAAAGCGCATGAGGCTGGCGGCTTCCACATTGATATGGGCCCGCGCGATGGGGAATTGCACGCCCTGGTTCTGGCCGATGGGCCGGCCGAACACCACGCGCTCCTTGGCATAGGCGCTGACCTTGTCCACGAACCAATAGCCGTCGCCGATGCACTCGGCGGCGATCAGCGTGCGTTCGGCGTTCAGGCCGTCCAGAATGTATTTGAAACCCTTGCCTTCCTCGCCGATCAGGCTTTCGGCGGGGATCTCCAGGTTGTCGAAGAAAAGCTCGTTGGTCTCGTGGTTGACCATATTGGGGATGGGCCGCACCTGCATGCCGTGCTTGACGGCATGATGCAGGTCCACCAGGAAGATGGACATGCCCTCGGACTTGCGCGTGACCTGGTCCAGCGGCGTGGTGCGGGCCAGCAGTATCATCAGGTCGGAGTGCTGCACGCGCGAGATCCAGACCTTCTGGCCATTGATCACATAGCGGTCGCCGCGCTTGACGGCCGTGGTCTTGATGCGGGTGGTGTCGGTGCCGGTGGTCGGCTCGGTCACGCCCATGGACTGCAGGCGCAGTTCGCCGCTGGCGATACGCGGCAGGTATTCGCGCTTCTGCGCCTCCGAACCATGACGCAGCAGCGTGCCCATGTTGTACATCTGGCCGTGGCAGGCGCCCGAATTGCCGCCGCTGCGGTTGATTTCCTCCATGATGATGGAGGCCTCGGTCAGGCCCAGGCCCGAGCCGCCGTATTCCTGCGGGATCAGGGCGGCCAGCCAGCCGGCTTCGGTCAGCGCGCGGACGAATTCTTCGGGATAACCGCGTTCTTCGTCGATCTTGCGAAAATACTCGGCCGAAAACTGGCTGCACAGGTCGCGGACGGCTTCGCGGATGTCCTGGTAATCGTTCTGGGTGTCCTGCATGGGCGGGCTATTATCGGGTTTCAAAAAAGGGGAACAGGCAGACTGTGCCGCAAAGGCGGGCGGGCTGCCAATTTCGCATTGCTTAATACCGGGTTATCCAAACCCGAAGCACCAGGACACAACAGGCATGGCAACGCATTTCGACCTCACGGACCTGCAGCTGATGGTTCATATCGGAGACTGGCACAGCCTGACCAGGGCGGCCGAGAAATCGCACCTGTCCCTGCCGGCGGCCAGCACCCGGGTCAAGAATCTCGAAGAGCACTTCGGCACCCAATTGCTGTATCGCAACAGCCAGGGCGTGACCCTGACCCCCTCGGGCGAGGCGCTGACCCGTCATGCGCGCACCGTCATGCAGCAGATCGAGCAATTGCGCGGCGATATGCAGGAGTTCGCGCGCGGCGTCAAAGGCCATGTGCGGGTGCTGGCCAACACCACGGCCAGCACGGAGTTCATGCCGGCGGTGCTGGCGCGCTACCTGGCCGTGCATCCGGACGTCAATGTCGAATTGCGCGAGCGCCTGAGCTATCTCATCGTGCGCGCCGTGGCCGACGGCTCGGCCGACATCGGCGTGGTGGCCGGCTGCGCGCCGGATCCCAAGCTGCAATTCATCCCCTACCGCAGCGACCGGCTGGTGCTGGTGACGGCGAGCCGCCATCCCCTGGCCGGCGAAGACGCCGTGCCCTTTGCCGATACGCTGGGCTTTGACTACGTGGGCCTGTCCGAATGGAGCGCCATCCATCCCTTCCTGGTGCAGGCGGCCGCCGCCCTGGGGCGGACTTTCCGTTTCCGTATCGAGGTGGGCAACTTCGAGGCGGCCTGCCGCATGATAGAAAGCGGCGTGGGCATAGGCGTGATCCCCGAGTCCGTGGCGCTGCGCTATGCGCGGGTGCTGGATATCGCGGTCGTGCCGCTCACCGATGAATGGAGCGTGCGCCAGCTGCATATCTGTGTGCGCGATCTGGAAGCCCTGCCGGTCTTCGCGCGCGAGCTGGTCCAGACCATGATCGATGACATTCCCGAGGACGAAATCCCGGCCTGATGTCAAGAAACTGCCATGGTTGGCCGGGATAATCGGCGCACCGCGCCCTTAGGGGTTTGGGCGCCTGTTCCTGGATGGCTATGGCTAAGAATCTGCGGGTCGCGACGGCCCTGACCGCCACGATGGCGGTCTTTGTCCTTCTATTCGTCGCGGCCGCCGCGGCGGCGGTGGCGGCGCTGCGCGCCAACCAGGCCCATATCGAAGCCCTGGGGCGGGGCAATATCGAGCGCGCCAATGCCTTGAGCGACACCACGGCGCGGCTGTTCCAGGCGCGCGCGCAGCTGGCCGACGCCAAGACCTTCATGGAAGGCGGCCTTGAAGAAGACCGCAATGCGGCGCTGGCGCGCGCCGAAACCCTGCTGGAATCGGCGGCCCAGAGCGCGGCGCGGCTGCGCGCCAATCCCGACGCGGGCGAGGCCCGTTATGGCGCGGTGCTGGCCGCCTATGCGAACCTGGCCGACCAGGCGCTGCTGCCGCTGGCGGCCGCCATCAAGGGCTGGAATGGCATCCAGGCCAATCAGTTGAGCGACAAGGCGCTGCCGGCGGCCGCCGACGCCTATGTGCGGGCGGTCGATGCCTATCAGGGCCATGCGCGCCAGCAGGGCCGCGAGCTGCTGGCCCAGGCCGGTCGGATGGCCGACCGCATGGCGCTGGGCGCGGGGCTGCTGTTGCTGGCCGTGGGCGCGCTGGCGCTGCTGATCCGCCTGGCCTTCCGGCGCGCGGTGCTGCGCCCCTTGACCGAGGCGGGCCGCCACTTCGCGCGCATCGCCGACGGCGACCTGACCGCCGGCATCGCCGATCGCGGCGGCAACGAGATCGGCGTGCTCTACCGCGCCATGGGCCGCATGCAGGGCGGGCTGACACAGGCAGTGGCCAGTGTGCGCGGCGGTGTGGAGGCCATCCATGAGGGCGTGGCCGAGATCGCCGCGGGCGCGGGCGAGATGTCTAACCGCGCCGCCCGCCAGGCCGCCACGCTGCAGGAGACGGCCGCCAGCATGGCGGGGCTGGCCGATACCGTGAGCCAGACCGCGCACAATGCCGACCAGGCCAGCCGCCAGGCCGAGGGCGCGGCGCGCCTGGCGCGCGAAGGCGGCGCGGCCGTGCAGGACGCCGTGCGGAGCATGCGGGAAATCTCGGCCTCGGCCGGGCGCATCGGGGAAATCGTGGGCGTGGTCGACAGCATCGCCTTCCAGACGAACATCCTGGCCTTGAACGCGGCGGTCGAAGCCGCGCGGGCCGGCGAGCAGGGCAAGGGCTTCGCCGTGGTGGCCGCCGAGGTGCGTTCGCTGGCGCAGCGCAGCGCCCAGGCCGCCCGCGAAATCAAGGCCCTGATCGAGGCATCGCGCGAGCGCGTGGCCGCCGGTTCGCGCCACGTGGCCCAGGCCGGCCGGACCATGGAGGCCATGGTCTCGGCGGTGGATGGCGTGATGCGGCTGGCGGGCGATATCTCGCATGCCAGCGCCGAGCAGGCCGCGGGCATCACGGCGGTGAACCGGGCGGTGGCCGAGGTCGACCGGGGCACGCAGGAGAATGCGGCCATGGCCGAGCAGACGGCCGCCGCGGCCATGGCGCTGGAGGGGCAGGCCCAGTCCTTGCGCGCGGCGGTGGCGGTGTTCCGCTTGCGTGAGGGGCAGGGGGGCGGAACTGCCCCTCATGACGAGGCCTTGGCTTGGGCTTGTTGCATATTGTCATGATTGCGGCCGGCCATGGCCGCCAAGGGCCCGCGATTACAATAGCGGCCATGTCTGCTGCCATTCCCAATTCTTTGCGCCGCGTCGTGCTGGCCTCCAATAATCCCGGCAAGCTGCGCGAGTTCGCCGCGCTGTTCGCCCCGCTGGGCATCGAGCTTGTGCCCCAGGGCGAACTGGGGGTCTCCGAGGCCGAGGAGCCGCACGTCACCTTTGTCGAGAACGCCTTGGCCAAGGCCCGCCATGCCAGCCTGGCGACCGGCTTGCCGGCCCTGGCCGACGACTCCGGCCTGTGCGTGCACGCCCTGGGCGGGGCGCCTGGCGTCTATTCGGCCCGCTATGCCCAGCGCGAAACCGGAGCGCCCAAGTCGGATGCCGCGAACAACGCCTTGCTGCTGGAGAGACTGCGGGAGCAGACCGACCGGCGCGCCGGGTATGTGGCCTTGCTGGTGTTGGTGCGCCACGCCGAAGACCCCTGTCCGCTGATCGGCGAAGGCCATTGGCATGGCGAGATCGCCCGGTCGGCGGCCGGCGAGAACGGTTTTGGCTACGACCCGTATTTCTACCTGCCGGATCTGGGCCGCACCGCCGCCCAGCTGCCGGCCGAAGAAAAAAACGCCGTCAGCCACCGAGCCCGCGCCTTGCGCGAGATCCTGGATAAATTGCAGGCGCTTTGAGCCGCATGGCCATCACCATTCCGATCCGGGTCGCCGGCGCCGCGCCGGCCAAATCGCCCGTCGTCCTGCCTTCGGGCGCGGCGCTGACCAGTCTGCCGCCGCTGTCGGTCTATGTGCATGTGCCCTGGTGCGTGCGCAAATGCCCCTATTGCGATTTCAATTCGCATGCGGTGCCGGGCCAGGATATTCCGGAGCGCGCCTACCTGGACGCCTTGCGCGCCGATCTGGAGCAGGCCATTCCCCTGGTCTGGGGCAGGCAGGTGATCTCGGTCTTTATCGGCGGCGGCACGCCCAGCCTGTTGTCGGCCGCCGGGCTGGACGAGCTGCTGGCCATGCTCAGGGCCTGCCTCAACCTCCTGCCCGATGCCGAAATCACCATGGAGGCCAATCCCGGGACGGCCGAGGCCGGGCGTTTTCGCGATTACGGGGCCAGCGGCGTGACGCGCCTGTCCCTGGGCATCCAGAGTTTCGACGACGGCCAGCTGCGCAAGCTGGGACGCATCCATGACGCCGCGCAGGCGCGCGCGGCCATCGAGATGGCCCAGCGCGCCGTGCCGCGCGTCAATCTGGATGTGATGTTCGCCTTGCCGGGCCAGGATCTGGAGGCCTGCCTGGCCGATGTGCGCCAGGCCCTGTCCTTCGGCACCGAGCATCTGTCCATGTATCACCTGACGCTGGAGCCGAATACCGTCTTTGCCAAATACCCGCCCGAACTGCCGGATGACGACAGCAGCGCGCTCATGCAGGACGCGGTGGAGGCGGCGCTGGCCGAGGCGGGCCTGGCCCGCTATGAGGTCTCGGCCTATGCGCGGCCGGGCGCGCGCAGCAAGCACAACCTGAACTACTGGGAGTTTGGCGACTATCTGGGCCTGGGCCCGGGCGCGCATGGCAAGCTGTCTTTCCATGACCGCATCGTGCGCGAAGCCCGCCACCGCAATCCCGAATCCTGGATGGCCCGGGCCATGGCCCGCGATGGCGGCCATATCGCCGAAAGCCGCCAGGTCGGCCCGGGCGAGCTGCCGTTCGAGTTCATGCTCAATGCCCTGCGCCTGAAAGAGGGCGTGGCGGCAAGCACCTTTTCCGAGCGCACCGGCCTGTCCCTGGCCGCCATCGCGCACCAACTGGAGGCGGCCACCCAGCGCGGCCTCCTGGACGCCGATCCCACCCGCCTGCGGGCCACCGCCCTGGGTTGGCGCTTCCTGAACGATTTGCAGGAAATCTTCCTGTAATCGGCGTGCACCAATATAGGGCTATCATGCCCTATGTTTTGCACCATAACGGTGCTAAATTTATCGCGGTCTGATATTGCCCCCGGGATTTCCCCTGGGGCAAACCTGGCACGCATATTGCTTCTGCTTCTACGCCTGTCGGGCGCTATGCCCGTGACGCTATTACCAATGGAGATGACATGGCAAGCCCCCAAGACGTTCTCAAACAGATCGCCGACAACGAAGTCAAGTTCGTGGATTTCCGATTCACCGACACGCTCGGCCGCGAGCACCACGTCTCGGTGCCGGCCCATACCGTCGATGAAGACAAACTGGAAAGCGGCCAGGCCTTCGATGGTTCGTCTATCCCGGGCTGGAAAGGCATCGAAGCCTCCGACATGCTGCTCATTCCCGATGTCAACACCGCCAACCTGGATCCCTTCCGCGAAGAGCCGACGCTGATCCTGACCTGCGATGTGGTCGAACCCTCGGACATGAAGGGCTATGACCGCGACCCGCGTTCGCTGGCCAAGCGCGCCGAAGCCTATCTGAAGTCCTCCGGCCTGGGCGACACCGCCTACTTCGGCCCGGAACCCGAATTCTTCGTGTTCGACGGCGTGACCTGGAACACCGACATGTCGGGCACCTTCGTGAAGATCAAGTCGGAAGAGGCCCCCTGGTCCACCGGCCTGGAATTCGAAGGCGGCAACATGGGCCACCGCCCGGGCGTCAAGGGCGGCTATTTCCCCGTTCCGCCGGTCGATTCCTTCCAGGACATGCGTTCGGAAATGTGCCTGCTGATGGAACAAATGGGCGTGCCGGTCGAAGTGCACCACCATGAAGTGGCTGCTCCCGGTCAGCTCGAAATCGGCACCAAGTTCAGCACGCTGGTGAGCCGTGGCGACTGGAACCAGATCGTCAAGTACGTGATCCACAACGTGGCCCATGCCTATGGCAAGACCGCCACCTTCATGCCCAAGCCTGTCGTCGGCGACAACGGCTCCGGCATGCACGTGCACCAGTCCATCTGGAAGGACGGCCAGAACCTGTTCGCGGGCAATGGCTATGCCGGCCTGTCCGAGTTCGCCCTGTACTACATCGGCGGCATCATCAAGCACGCCCGTGCCCTGAACGCCATCACCAACCCCGGCACCAACTCGTACAAGCGCCTGGTTCCGCACTTCGAAGCCCCGGTCAAGCTGGCCTACTCGGCCCGCAACCGCTCGGCCTCGATCCGCATCCCCTACGTGGGCAACCCCAAGGCGCGCCGCATCGAGACCCGCTTCCCGGATCCCCTGGCCAACCCCTACCTGGCGTTCTCGGCCCTGATGATGGCCGGCCTGGACGGCGTGCAGAACAAGATCCACCCGGGCGACCCCGCCGACAAGAACCTCTACGACCTGCCGCCGGAAGAGGATGCCAAGATCCCGACCGTCTGCGCGTCGCTGGAAGAAGCCCTGGCCGCGCTGGACAAGGACCGCGAGTTCCTGACCCGCGGCGGCGTGTTCAGCAACGAAATGCTGGACGCCTACATCGAGCTCAAGATGGGCGAAGTCACGCGCCTGCGCATGACGACCCATCCGGTCGAGTTCGACATGTACTACAGCCTCTAATCCGCCGAGGCTGAAGACTCCGCCCGCCTGGGCGGGCGGAGTCCGCCAGGGGCGGGTCATTCGACCCGCCGACTTTCCCGCCCCGGAGCCCGCATGACGAATGTTGATGCTTTTGAGTTGCTTGCCACCGCCGTTCTCCTCTTGAACGAACGTGGCCATATCGAATATGCCAACGCTGCCGCCGAAGACCTGTTCGGCCGCTCCCGCAAGCAGTTGCGCGACCTGGCGGCGCCCACGCTGTTCGATCACCCCGAAGCCTTACAGAATTCCATAGACGGCGCGGTGGCCGGGAAATTCGCCGATGTGCGCCAGCTGTCCTCGCTGCGGCGCGCCAGCGAATCGATCGAAGTCACCGTCACGACCGTCGCCTGCCCCGGCCAGCGCTGGCCGGTGCTCCTGGAGACGCGCGAAATCGAACAGCGCGTGCTGGCCGACCGCAATCACCGGCTGGTCGACGAAATCGAGTCCCACCGCGAACTGCTGCGCAACTTGGCGCACGAGGTCAAGAATCCCCTGGGCGGCCTGCGCGGCGCGGCTCAGCTGCTGGAAGCCGAGCTGCCCAGCCCGGCGCTGGCCGAATACACCCAGGTCATTATTTCCGAAGCCGACCGCCTGCAGGCGCTGGTGGATCGTCTGAGCGGCCCGCAGCGTGTGCCGCTCAACGCCCGGCCGGTCAACATTCACGAAATCTGCGAGCGCGTGTGCGCGCTCATCCAGGCCGAGTTCCGCGACGAGGTCGGCCTGGTGCGCGACTACGACGCTTCGGTGCCCGATCTGCAAGGCGATGCCGCGCGGCTCATGCAGGCCGTCCTCAACGTGGCGCGCAACGCCGCCCAGGAGCTGGTGCTGCAAAAGCCCGGCGCCGACGTGCCGCCCGGCCAGATCACGATGCGCACGCGCGTGGCGCGCCAGGTCATGCTGGCGCATCGCCATCACCGCCTGGCGCTGGTGCTGTCCATTATCGACAACGGGCCCGGCGTGCCCGAGCACATCCGCGACCGCATCTTCCATCCGCTGGTCACCGCCCGGGCGGGCGGCACCGGCCTGGGCCTGAGCCTGGCGCAGGACTTCGTGCAGCAGCACGGCGGCATCATCGAATTCGAATCCCGACCCCGGCACACTGAATTCCGCCTGGTTCTACCGATGGAGCCCCTTTGATGAAACCCGTATGGATCGTTGACGACGATCAGGCCATCCGCTGGGTACTGGAGAAAGCCCTGGCGCGCGCCGGCATCACCACGCGCAGCTTCTCCCAGGCCGCCGACGTGCTGGAGGCGCTTACGCGCGACACGCCCTCGGTGCTGGTATCCGATATCCGCATGCCGGGCGGCAACGGCCTGGAGCTGCTGCGCCAGATCAAGGAGCACCATGCCGGCCTGCCCGTCATCGTGATGACCGCCTTTGCCGATCTCGACAGCACCGTGTCCGCCTTCCAGGGCGGCGCCTTTGACTATCTGGCCAAGCCCTTTGATGTCAATGAGGCCGTGGCGCTCATCCAGCGCGCCATGCAGGAGATCGAGCCTCAGGCCGAGGCAACCGCCGCGGCCGATGCCGCCGCCGGCGAGCGCTACATGATGACCCAGTCCTCATCGACCGCCATGCAGGAGGTCTTCCGGGCCATTGGGCGCCTGGCGCAGTCCAAGGTCACCGTCCTGATCACGGGCGAGTCCGGCACCGGCAAGGAGCTGGTTGCCCGGGCGCTGCATGGCCATGGCGCGCGCGCCAGCGGCCCCTTTGTCGCCCTGAACGCCGCCGCCATTCCGCGCGACCTTCTTGAGGCCGAACTCTTCGGCCACGAACGCGGGGCCTTCACCGGCGCCAATACCCTGCGGCGGGGGCGCTTCGAAGAGGCCCATGGCGGCACGCTTTTTCTCGACGAAATCGGCGACATGCCCATCGAGCTGCAGACGCGCCTGCTGCGCGTGCTGGCCGAAGGCAGCTTTTATCGCGTCGGCGGGGCCCAGCCCGTGCGCGTGGACGTGCGCATCGTCGCCGCCACCCACCAGCCGCTGGAGCAGCGCGTCGAGCAAGGCCTGTTTCGTGAAGACCTCTTTCACCGCCTGAACGTCATCCGCCTGCGCCTGCCGCCGCTGCGCGAGCGCACCGAGGACATCCCGGCGCTGGCCAATCATTTCCTGGCCGCCAGCGCCAAGACCCTGGGCGTGCCGGTCAAGCGCCTCACGCCGGAAGCGGTGGCCGTCCTGATTAAGTTCGACTTTCCCGGCAACGTGCGCCAGCTGGAGAACTTCTGCCACTGGCTCACGGTCATGGCGCCCGGGCAGACCATAGACCGCAATGATCTGCCTCCCGAGATCCGGGCCATGGAGCACGCCGCGCCCAATCCGCCGATGCGTATCTCGGCCGATACCCCGGCCGGTCATGCGGCCAGCCATGCCGCCGCGGCGGGCCCGGCCCTCGAGGACCTGCCGCGCAATTGGCAGCAGGCCCTGCTCAAGGACGCCCAGTACCGGCTGGAGCGGGGCGAGCCCGCCATCATGGCCACGCTCACGCGCCAATTCGAGAAAATCCTGCTGCAAAGCGCCCTGGACGCCAGCCGCGGCCGCCGCGTCGAGGCCGCCACCCGGCTGGGCATAGGCCGTAACACCATCACGCGTAAACTGCGCGAACTGGGCATCGCCGAGGACTGACATCATGATGGCGATTCCAGATTGCAAAGCCGCTCCATGAGCGGCTTTTTTTATTGCCTTCTTGGTGTTTTGGCCTATTGATTATCTTTTTTCTCGCATTCTTATTCGTCGAAAATCGGCGGCATGATAATGCCGCGCCGGTTCCTGTTCACCGCGTAGCGCCTTTTCGGCCGGCAATACGGCACCGGTCCCCGGGGCGGCATATCCTGTTATTCGAACAGCGGGGGAAATCATATTTGAAGACGCGAAGCCCTTCCTCGGGCGCCGAGCGGCAGACCGCCGGCGCCCGATGCGATTAGGATTTTTCCTACAATACCAAGCGAATTTGGTGATTTAGTCTTATGTTCGTAAGTCCTATTCTTTCCATATCGACTTCATTTGATCGGAAAGGAGCAGGGTTATGAAGAAGGTTATTCGAATCGCGGTAATGGCGTCGGCTCTCGTGGGCGGCGTCGCGCAGGCGCAAGACTTTGAATTCGAGCTGGACCTGGCCAAGGGTTGCAAACTGGCGACGGTGCGCCAGGACGAGGCGCCCCGGGTGGTGTGCTCGGACAGCCAGCCGCCCACGGTGGAGCTGCGCGCGGCTCAGGCCGGGCGCCTGGCGACGATGTGGGGCGCCGGCAAGTCGGAGACGCGGATGGAGCCGCGTCTGGGGACGGCGGCGGGCCCGCTGACGATCGCGATCGGTTATTGAGGTTCAGCCCACACCCAGCAGGCTTTCGCACAGCCGGGGGGAGCGCAATCGTTCCAGCCACCAGCCCAGGGCCTGGCCCGGGCGTTCGGCCCGCCATGCATAGACCACCTGTTCGGTGGGGGGCATGAGGTCTTCGATGAGGCAGGTGACGAGCAGGCCTTGGGTGATGGCGCTGGCCGCGAGGGTGAGCGGCAGGTAGCCGCAGCCCAGGCCGCGGATCTGGGCTTCTATCTTGGCGCGCATGGTGGGCATGACGATGATGCCCTGGCTCTGCAGCAGGCCGCGGGTGCGCGGCGGTAGGTCGCGGGAGGTATCGGCCACGACGATGGCGGTGTGCTCGGCGATGTCGAGCGCGGTCAGGGGGCGGCCCAGCTTGGCCAGGGGATGGTGGGGGGCGACGCAAAAGCCGAATTGGGTCTGGCCCATGGCGGTGCTGCGATAGGCGCCGGCGGGAGCGCCAGCCGCGTCGGCGCCGATGATGAGGTCGGCGCGGCCGGCGGCAAGCGCGTCCCAGGCGCCGCTCAACACTTCTTCGCTGATGCGCAGCGTGGTGCCGCTTTGCAGGGCCTGGAAATCGCGCACGAGATCGAACAGGGGTTCGATGGGCAGCACGGCGCTCACGGCGATGCGCAGTTCGACTTCCCACCCGGTGGCGATGCGTTTGACGCGGCAGGCGAGGTCATCCAGGGCATGCAGCAGATGCCGGCCGTCTTGCAGCAGGGCCTGGCCGGCCGGGGTGAGGCGGGCGCGGTGGCCCGAACGGTCAAAGAGCAGGACGTCGAGACTGTCCTCCAGCTTGCGCACGGCATAGGTGACGGCGGAGGGCACTTTGCCGAGCTCGCGGGCGGCGCGGGCGAAGCTGCCATGGCGGGCGATGGCGTCCACCATGAGCAGCAGCTCGGGGGTGATGGCGCCGATGGGCGGGCGGTTCTGGGCAGGGCTGGCCATGATCGTTCAATAATTTTGAATGATATCTTCAATTCTAGCCGCCCACGGGCCCAGGTCAAAGGCGCAGAATGACATCCATGACGTGAATGACAAGCTTAGGCCGGAGGGGCCGGCACCATTCACCAAATTGGAATAAGGAGCCGCATCATGATCACGATTCGCCCCGCCGCCGAGCGCGGTCACGCCAATCATGGCTGGCTGGACACTTTTCATACTTTTTCGTTTGCGAACTACTACGATCCCGACCATATGGGGTTCGGACCACTGCGTGTGATCAACGATGACCGCATTGCCGCGGGCCGGGGGTTTGGCACGCATGGTCACCGGGACATGGAGATCATCACCTATGTGCTGGATGGCGCGGTGGCGCACAAGGACAGCATGGGCACGGGATCGACCATCCGCCCGGGCGATGTGCAGCGCATGAGCGCCGGACGCGGGGTGCTGCATTCCGAGTTCAACCCGCAGCCGGATGCGCCCACGCATTTGCTGCAGATCTGGATCGAACCCGATGTCACCGGCATCGCGCCCGAGTACGAGCAAAAGTCCTTTGACGCTGCCGACAAGCGCGGCAAGCTGCGCCAGGTGGCTTCGCCGGATGGCGCCGACGATTCGCTGCGCATTCACCAGGATGCGCGCCTGTACGTGGGCCTGTTCGATGGCGCCGAGGCGGCCGATCTGGCGCTGGCGGCGGGCCGCCGCGCCTGGGTGCATGTGGCGCGCGGCAGCGTGACGGTCAATGGCCGGGCCCTCAAGGCCGGCGACGGGCTGGCGCTGGAAGGCGAAGCCGCCGTGCAACTGCGCGATGGCGACGCGGCCGAAGTGCTGGTGTTCGACTTGCCGTAAAGTAGGCGGGCGGGGCCTGGCGGTCCCGCCCGTTTGCCTGCCGACTGTCCCGGCGCGCCGCGCCATGCTCCCAGAGGTGTTCATCATGTCGAGCTTGACCCCAGAAGGCGAAAACAGCCTGGAAACCATCGTGGTGCCGCGCACAAGCGACCTGGGCGGTTTCGAGGTCCGCCGCGCCCTGCCGTCGGCGCAGCGCCGTTCCGTCGGTCCCTTTGTATTCCTGGATGAGATGGGGCCGGCGATATTTCCGGCCGGCGCGGGCATGGACGTGCGGCCGCATCCGCATATCGGGCTGGCCACCGTGACCTATCTGTATGAGGGCAGCATCGTGCACCGCGACGGCGCGGGCAATGTGCAGACGATTCTGCCCGGCGAGGTCAACTGGATGACGGCCGGCCGGGGCATTGTGCACTCGGAGCGTTCGTCGCCGGAGAGCCGCCGCGCCGAGCAGCGTTTGTTCGGTCTGCAGCTCTGGGTGGGCTTGACCAAGGCCCATGAGGAGACCGACCCGGGTTTTGTGCATTATGGCCGCGAGGCCCAGCCGGTGATCGAAGGCGAGGGCGTGCGCGCCCAGCTCGTGGCCGGCAGCCTGTTCGGTCAGACCTCGCAGGTCAAGACGCTGTCGCCGCTTTTCTATGGCGATATCCAGATGCGCGCCGGCGCCCGGCTGGAGCTGCCGGCCGAGTACGAAGAGCGCGGCGCCTATCTGGTGCAGGGCACGGTGGAGGTGGATGGCCAGGTGTTCGAGCCCGGGCGTTTGCTCGTCTTCAGGGCCGGCTGTCCGGTCACGCTGCGGGCGCGCAGCGATGCGCGCTTCGCGGTGCTGGGCGGTGAGCCCCTGGATGGCCCGCGCTTTATCTGGTGGAATTTTGTCTCCAGCAGCAAGGACCGCATCGAGCAGGCCAAGGACGACTGGCAGCGCGACCGCTTTGGCCAGACAGTGCCGGGCGACGAGACCGAGTTCATCCCCTTGCCGCCGCCGCGCGCATAAGGCGCCGCGGCTTGCTCAGCGGCCGCGGGCGTAGGCGGCTTCGCGCTGTTCTTGTAGGGCTTCGCGGCGGATGTAGTCGCGCACGAAGTCGCTGGCCGGCGCATGACGCAGGTTATAGGGCGTATCCCATTGGGCGATACGCCCTTTTTGCATGATGCCGATGTGGTCGGCGATGGCGAAGGCTTCGGCCTGGTTGTGGGTCACGAGGATGGCCGTATGCCCGGTGGCCTTGAGAATCTCGCGGACTTCGAAGGCCAGGCGCTCGCGCGTATCGACGTCCAGGTTGGAAAAAGGCTCGTCGAGCAGCAGCAGCTCGGGCGAGGGCGCCAGCGCCCGGGCCAGGGCCACGCGCTGCTGCTGCCCGCCGGAGATCTCGTGCGGATAGCTCTGCGCGGCCTGGGACAGGCCGACGAGTTCCAGCATCTCGTCGACGCGGGCCTGCTGCTCGGGCTTGGGCAGGCGGCGCAGGCCGAAGGCCACGTTCTGGGCCACGGTCAGATGCGGAAACAGGGCGTAGTCCTGGAACATCATGCCCACATGGCGTTTTTCGGGCACGACCTGTTCGGTGGGCGAGGACAGCACGCGGCCATCGAGCAGGATGCGGCCGGCGCGCAAGGGTTCAAAGCCGGCAATGGCGCGCAGCACCGTGGTCTTGCCGCAGCCGGATTCGCCCAGCAGGCAGCCGATCTGGCCGGCGGGCAGCGTCAGGCTGAGGTCTTCGACCACGCGCTTGAGGCCTTGCGGCGTGTCATAGCCCAGGGCCAGGTGTTCGAGTTCCAGGAGGTCGGGCACGATATCAATGTCCCATTTTCAGATTGCTGCGGGCAAGCAGGATGACGGGAGCCAGGCCGGCCAGCACGATGGCCAGCGCCGCCACGGCGCCTTCTTCGTAGGTGCCGCGCGCGGCCTCGGCATAGAGCCAGGTGGCCAGGGTGTCGAAATTCATGGGGCGCAGCAGCAGGGTGGCGGGCAGTTCTTTCATGGTGTCGACGAAGACCAGCAGGGCCGCGGCGGCCAGGGCCGGGCGCAACAGCGGCAGATGCACGCGACGCAGCGTGCCGCTGGCATTTTCGCCCAGCAGGCGCGAGGCGTGTTCCAGCGAGGGCGGGATGCGGGCCAGGCCGGCTTCGATGCCGCCCGTGGAAATCGCCAGGAAGCGGATGGTATAGGCGCAGACCAGCGCGCCGATGCTGCCCATGAGCAGCATGCCGGGCAGCCCCAGCAATCGGCCGGCGGCCTGGTCTATCCAGGCAAAGGGCGCGAGCAGACCAATGGCCAGCACCGTGCCAGGCACGGCATAGCCCAGGCTGGCCACGCGGGCGCAGGCGCGGGCCGGGCCGGCGCCCGCGCCGAGGTTGCGCGCGGCCCAGGCCACCGCCAGGCCACAGACCACGGTGATCACGGTGGCGCTGGCCGCGACCGCCAGGGTGTTGCCCAGGCTGGAGAGCAATTGGCCGGAGACGCCGCCCACCAGGTGCAGCCGCTTATAGGTCTCGGCCACCAGATACAGCGCCGGCGCCACGAAACCCAGCAGCACGGGGATCCAGCCCAGCACACAGGCCGCCAGCGCGGCCGCGCCGTGCAGGCGTTGAGGCTGCATGGGCCGCATGCGCTGGGTATTGGCATAGCGCTGGCGCTTGCGGCCGCGCCGCTCCAGCAGCACCAGGGCGAGCACGAAGGCCAGCATGGTCAGGGCGATCTGGGCGGCGCCCGCCAGGTCCGAGCGGGTGATCCAGGTGGTGTAGACCGAGACGGTCAGGGTCTGCACGCCGAGAAATTCGGAAGCGCCGATGTCGTTGAGCGTTTCGAGCAGGGCCAGGCTGACCCCGACGGCGATGGCCGGCCGCGCCAGCGGCAGGGCCACGCGGAAAAAGACGCCCAGCCGCCCGGCGCCCAGGGTGCGCGCGGCTTCGATCAGGCTGGCCGCCTGGGTCATGAACATGACCCGCGTGCTCAGGTAGACATAGGGGTAGAGGACAAAGCCCAGCACGAAGATCGCGCCGCCCAGCGAGCGCAGGTCGGGCAGGCGGAACTGCCGCGGGCTGTCGTAGCCCAGCAGCGCGCGGATGGCGGACTGGACGGGGCCGATGGGGTGGAGCAGGTCCAGGTAGGCGAAGGCGATGATGTAGGTCGGCACCGCCAGCGGCAGCAGCAGGGCCCAGACCAGTATCTTGCGGCTGGGGAAGTCGTAGGCGGCGACCAGCCAGGCGGCGCCCGTGCCCAGCAGGGTCACCAGCACGCCCACGCCCAGCAGCAGCAGGGCGGTGTTGCCCAGGGCCTGGGGCAGGACGTAGGCGGCCAGATGGCGCCAGTGGGAGAGGTCGGCGTCCAGGGCCCACCAGGCCAGGCTGGCCAAGGGAGCCAGGACGGCCAGGGCGATCAGGGCGGCGGCCAGCAGCCATCCGCGTCCGCGCAGGCCGGTGCTGGAGGGGCGTGCCAGGGTGAGCTTGGGCATCATCTGCGAAAAAACACAAAGCGGCCATGGGGCCGCCCTGTCGGGACTACGGGAAACGCGGCGACAGCGAGTGTCGACGGGCCGGCGCGCCCATGGACGGCGCGCCGGCCCGTGACTTTAATTGTCGAAACCGACCTTGTCGACCAGCTCGCTGGCTTGCTTGCGGTACTTGGCGATGTCGGCCACGGGCAGCGGATCCACCGTCAGCGGCCCGAAGCTGGCCACCACGGCGTCAAGCTTGACGCCCTTGCGGATGGGGTATTCATAGTTGGCCTGGGCATAGAGCGTCTGGGCGGGCTCGGAGACCAGGAATTCCAGCAGCTTGACGGCATTGGCCTTATGGGGCGCATGCGCGGCCACGGCGGCGCCGCTGACGTTGACGTGGGTGCCCTTGCTGTTGGCGAAGGTCGGGCGGATGACCTTGATGGCGTCGCCCCACTTGCGGGCGTCGGTGCCGGGCTCGGCGTTTTTCATGTGGCCGACATAATAGGCATTGGCCAGGCCGACGTCGCAGATGCCGCCCAGGATGTCGCGGGCCACGTCGCGGTCGCCGCCGGCGGCCTTGCGGGCCAGGTTGGCCTTGACGCCGCGCAGCCATTTTTCGGTGGCCTCGGCGCCGTCATGGGCGATCATGGCCGCGACCAGGGCGGTGTTGTAGGGATGCTGGCCCGAGCGGATGCAGACCTTGCCCTTGTACTTGGGATCGGCCAGGTCTTCGTAGCGGAAGCTGTCGAGCTTGAGGTCTTTTTCGGCGTAGAGCACGCGATCGCGCAGCGACAGCGCGTACCACTTGCCGTCGGCGCCGCGCAGGTTGGCCGGAATGACGCTGTCCAGCATCTCGGACTTGATGGCCTGGGTGACGCCGCCGTCGACCAGGTCGATGAGATTGCCGATGTCCACGGTCATGAGCACGTCGGCGGGCGATTTGCCGCCTTCGGCCTTGACGCGCTCGAGCAGGCCGTCCTTGACGAAGACGGTGTTGACCTTGATGCCGGTGTCCTTGGTGAAGGCGTCCAGCAGCGGCTGGATGAGCTTGGGCTCGCGCGTGGTGTAGAGGCTGACCTCTTCGGCCGCGCCGGCCTGGGCGGCGAAGGATGCGGCGCCGGCCAGCGCCAGGGCGCGCAGCAGGGTCTTGAGGGCGGGACGCTTAAGGGACATGGGCGGATCTCCTGCTAGGCGCCGTGGGGCGCCGCATAACGAAAATGATTATCAACAAGATGCGCAAGATAGCAGGAAGCCCCGGATCATTCAACTGAATGAAAGCTCCTGGGGGCGCGGCCGGCGGACAAATAAACGGGGTCTGAACAGGTGTCGGTATTGCGCCAAGTCAGAAAAGGGCGGAATTACCCCTGTTTTGGCTATATGGGTATAACGATTAATGAGAGCAATTATCAGGTGGATGGAGTAAAATCGGTACTAACCCTAGGTCCATTCTTTAGGCCAAACCCGGGGGCGCCTGTGCGGCGCCTCAACTTCTAGAACGATATGGCTGCTTTCAATACTGAGCGCGTCCTGAGCGTGCACCACTGGAACGACACTCTCTTTTCGTTCACGACCACCCGCGATGCCGCGCTGCGCTTCCATAATGGTCATTTCGTCATGATCGGCCTGGAGGTCGAGGGCAAGCCCCTCATGCGCGCCTACAGTATCGCCAGCGCCAACTACGAGGAAAACCTCGAATTCCTCAGCATCAAGGTCCAGGACGGCCCGCTGACCTCGCGCCTGCAGCACCTGAAGGAAGGCGACAGCATCCTGGTGAGCCGCAAGCCGGTGGGCACCCTGGTGGTCGACGACCTGCGCCCGGGCAAGCACCTCTACCTGTTCGCCACCGGCACGGGCCTGGCGCCCTTCATGAGCATCATCAAGGACCCCGAGGTGTACGAGCGCTTCGACAAGGTGGTGCTGCTGCATGGCGTGCGCTACGTGAGCGAGCTGGCCTATGCCGATTTCATCGGCCAGGATCTGCCCGGCAACGAATTCTTCGGCGACGTGGTGCGCGACAAGCTGATCTACTACCCCACGGTGACGCGCGAGCCTTTCCGCAACCAGGGCCGTATCACCGAACTGGTGGAAAGCGGCAAGCTGTTCGAAGACATCGGCCTGCCGCCGCTCAATCCCGAGACCGACCGGGGCATGATTTGCGGCAGCCCGCATATGCTGGCCGACATCCGCGCCATGCTGGATGCGCGCGGCTTCCAGGTCTCGCCGGGCGTGGGCGAACCGGGCGATTACGTCTACGAGCGCGCCTTCGTCGACAAATGACCTGTCCTCGTGCCCAAGCAAAGCCCATCATCGATGGGCTTTTTTGTTTTCAGCCGTGGTCGAGCAGCCGGGCCGTGGCCAGCGCGCCGGCCAGCGCCAGGGCGATGGGCACGACGAAATTATGGTTGACCTGGGTGAATTCCATCACCAGCACGATGGCCGTGAACGGCAGGTGCATGGACGTGCCCAGAAAGGCCGCCGCGCCGATGATGGCGTAGGCGCCCAGGGGCGCGCCCGGCCAGAGCAGATTCCATAGCCCGCCCAGCAGCGTGGCCAACAGCGCGCCGCAGGCCAGGCCGGGCGTGAGCAGGCCGCCCGAGGCGCCGGCCCGCAGCGTGGTGGCCGTGACCAGCACCTTCAGGCAGAGCAGGGCGGCCGCGGCGGCGAGGGTCAGGGCGCCGTCAAAGCCCAGCTGCGCCGGACCCTTGCCATTGCCCAGGAGGGCGGGAAAGGATGTCGCGAGCAGGCCGATGAGCGCGAAGTTGAGCAGGGCGTGCGCGGGCAGTCTCCAGCCGCGCGAGGCGCGCGCCCTGGCGGCCTGGGTCAGGCGCGAGAAACCATGGGCGGCCAGGCCGATGACCGGGCCGGCCAGGATGGCCCAGGCCAGCAGGCTCAGGTGGATGTCCATGGGGCCGATGACATATTGCACACCCATGCCCAGGCCCAGCCAGGCGACGGCGGCGGCGATGGCCGACGTGGCCAGGGCGATCAGGGCGGCCTGCCAGCTGAAACTGGCCAGCAGTCCTTCGAGGGCAAACACGGCGCCGCCCAGCGGCACGTTATAGACCGCGGCCAGGCCCGCGCCCGCCGCGCAGGCGACCAGCAGGCGGCGCTGTTCGGCATTCAAGCCCGCATAGCGCGCCAGGCCGCTGGCCAGCATGGCCGAGACTTCACGGGGGGCGGCCTCGCGTCCCAGGGGCGAGCCCAGGCCCACGGTGACGATTTGCAGCAGGGCATGGACCAGGGTGGAGCCGGGCGGCATGGGCGGCGCGGCCGGCGAGAGCGTGGCCTTGACGCTCACCAGGGGGCGGCCCCAGCGATACAGCGCCCACCAGCCCAGGCCGGCGACCAGGCCGCAGCCCAGCAGGGCGAGCACGCGGCGCTCGGGCGTGGCGGCGCGCACGCCTTCAAGAAAAGTCTGATGGCTGAGAAACAGAGCGTCCAGACTGTAGCCAAAGGCCAGATGCTGGACGGCGTGCAGCAGCAGGGCCAGCAGCAGGCCCACGACGCCGGCCGCCAGGCCCACCAGCAGCACGGTCAGGGTAAAGGCGCTGCGGGCGCGGAGGGCGGACAGGGACATGGCGAGACGTAAAACCAGGGTCCGATGATTGTAGGGGGCGTCAGCTTGCATCCGCCTGGCACCCTGCCACTTTCACAAGCGCCTATTGCTGTTTAAACTTCGATAGTCATACTTATCGATACCAAGGAGTCGCCCATGAGCAAGCAGATCATCCATACTGATGCGGCGCCTGCCGCCGTCGGCCCCTATTCGCAGGCCGTGGCCGCAACGGGTTCGAAAACGGTGTATCTCTCGGGCCAGATCGGCCTGGAGCCGGGCACCGGCGATCTGGTGTCGGAGAATTTCGACGCCCAGGTGCGCCAGGCTTTCGCCAATATGCAGGCCGTCATCAAGGAAGCCGGCGGCACGCTGAACGATATCGTCAAGCTCACGCTCTTCCTGACCGACCTGAGCAAGTTCACCGCGGCCAATGCCATCATGGCCGAACTGATTCCGCAGCCTTTCCCGGCGCGTTCCACCGTCGGCGTGGCCAGCCTGCCCAAGGGGGCGCAATTCGAGGTCGAGGCCATCCTGGTCCTCTGAGCGGCATCGCGCGGCCATCATGCCTGCCCAAGCCAAGGCTGCCGCCAGCCGCGCATCCGGCGCGCGCTCGGATACCGAGCGCCGCCTGCACAACCTCGGCCTGGTCGAGCCCGAGGATTTCGTGCTGCATCTGCCACTGCGCTATGAGGATGAGACGCGGATCACGCCGATTGCCTCGGCGCGGCCGGGCTGTCCGGCCCAGGTCGAGGGCGAGATCCTGCGTTCCGAAGTGCTGTATCGGCCGCGCCGCCAGTTGACGGCCGTCATCGCCGATGACAGCGGCGAGCTGCAACTGCGCTGGCTGAATTTCTATCCCAGCCAACAGAAGCAGCTGACGGCCGGCCGCCGGCTGCGCGCGCGCGGAGAAGTGCGCGGTGGCCTGTTCGGCCGCGAGATGGTCCATCCGCGCATGAGCAATGCCGACACCGAGCTGCCCACGGCGCTGACGCCGGTCTACCCCAGCACCGATGGCCTGCCCCAGCCGGCGCTGCGCCGCGCCGTGGCGCAGGCGCTGGAGCGGGTGGACCTGCACGACACCCTGCCGGAAGCGGTGCGCCAGCGCCATGGGCTGATGCCGTTTGCCGAGGCGGTGCGTCTGTTGCATGCGCCGCCGCCCGGCGTGGCGGAGGACGACCTGATCGAGCGCGCCCATCCCGCCTGGCAGCGCATCAAGTTCGACGAATTGCTGGCCCAGCAGCTGTCGCTGGCGGCCGCGCGCGCGGCAAGGCGCGACAAGCGCGCGCCTTCGATGCCGGCCGATGAAGACCCCGGCGGCCTGGTGGCGCGCCTGTATGCGGCCTTGCCCTTCACCTTGACCGGGGCTCAGCAGCGCGTGGTGGCCGAGATCGCCGCCGACCTGGCGCGCCCCTATCCCATGCATCGTCTGCTGCAGGGCGATGTGGGCAGCGGCAAGACCGTGGTGGCGGCGCTGGCGGCGGCGCAGGCCATCGCCAATGGCTTCCAGGTGGCCTTGATGGCGCCGACCGAGATCCTGGCCGAACAGCATTTCCGCAAGCTGGTCGGCTGGCTGGAGCCGCTGGGCGTGTCGGTGGCCTGGATGAGCGGCAGCCTCACGCCCAAGACGCGCCGCAAGGCGGCCGAGGCCGTCGAGGCGGGCGAGGTCCAGCTCGTGGTGGGCACCCAGGCGCTGATCCAGGAAGGGGTGAATTTCCCCCGGCTGGGCCTGTCCATCGTCGATGAGCAGCACCGCTTCGGCGTCGGGCAGCGCCTGGCCCTGAACCGCAAGGGCGAGGAGGCCGAGGGCCTGGTGGTGCCGCACCAGCTGAGCATGAGCGCCACGCCGATTCCCCGCACGCTGGCCATGACGTTCTTCGCCGACCTGGACGTCTCGGTCATCGACGAACTGCCGCCCGGGCGCACGCCCGTGCTGACCAAGCTGCTGTCCGAGGCCCGGCGCGACGAACTGATCGAGCATATCGCCCAGGCCGCGCGCGCCGGACGCCAGGCCTATTGGGTCTGTCCGCTGGTCGAGGAAAGCGAGGCACTGCAATTGCAGACCGCCGTCGACACCTATGAGGCCATGTGCGCCGAATTGCCCGACCTGCGGGTGGGCCTGGTGCATGGCCGGCTGCCGCAGGCGGAGAAGGCCGCCGTGATGGCGGCCTTCCGGGCCGGCGAGATCGATCTGCTGGTGGCCACGACCGTCATCGAAGTGGGCGTGGACGTGCCCAACGCCTCGCTCATGGTGATCGAGCATGCCGAGCGTTTCGGGTTGGCGCAGCTGCACCAGCTGCGCGGGCGCGTGGGCCGCGGCGAAGCCGAGTCGGTCTGCGTGCTGCTGTACCAGACGCCGCTGTCGCAGGTGGCGCGCGAGCGCCTGCGGGCGATGTTCGAGACCAGCGATGGTTTCGAGATCGCGCGGCGCGACCTGGAGCAGCGCGGCCCGGGCGAGTTCCTGGGCACGCGGCAATCCGGCCTGGCGTTGTTGCGCTTTGCCGATATCGACCGCGATATTGCCCTGGCCGAGGCCGCGCGCGACACGGCGGTGTGGCTGCGCCAGCATGATCCCCAGGCCGTCCAGGCGCATCTGGCGCGCTGGATGCGGGGCCGCGAGGATTTTCTACGAACATGACTTCCCACCTTTGCGCGGGCCGCCGCGAGCGGTCCTTTTTCCAGGAGCGGGCACGATGACCCTGACTGAACTGAAATACATCGTGGCGGTGGCGCGCGAACGCCATTTCGGCCGCGCCGCCGAGGCCTGTTTCGTCAGCCAGCCCACGCTGTCGGTGGCCATCCGCAAGCTGGAGGACGAACTGGGCGTCACGCTCTTCGAGCGCGGCGGCTCCGAGGTGGGGGTCACGCCGATAGGCCAGCGCATCGTCGCGCAGGCGCAGAAGGTCCTCGAAGAAAGCGCCAGCATCAAGGAGATCGCCCGCCAGGGCCATGATCCGCTGGCCGGGCCGCTGCGCGTGGGCGTGATCCACACGATAGGCCCCTATCTGCTGCCGCGCCTGGTGCCGGTGCAGATCGAGCGCACACCGCAAATGCCCTTGCTGCTGCAGGAGAATTTCACCGTGCGGCTGGTGGAGCTGCTGCGCCAGGGCGAGATCGATTGCGCCATCATGGCCTTGCCCCTGCCCGAGGCCGGCCTGGTGACCCAGCCGCTGTATGACGAGCCTTTCCTGGTGGCCGTGCCGCATGACCATGAATGGGCCAGGCGCGAGTCCATCGACGCGCAGGATCTCAAGCAGCAGACCATGCTGCTGTTGGGCAGCGGCCATTGTTTCCGCGACCAGGTGCTGGAGGTCTGTCCGGAGCTCTCGCGCTTTTCGGCCACCAGCGACGGCATCCAGCGCACGTTCGAGGGCTCCTCGTTGGAGACCATACGGCATATGGTGGCCGCCGGCATCGGCGTGACGGTGTTGCCGGTGACGGCGGTGCCCGAGCAGCCGGCCAGCAAGAGCCTGCTGACCTATGTGCCGTTCGCGGGCCAGGCGCCCACGCGCCGCGTGGTGCTGGCCTGGCGGCGCAGCTTTCCGCGCCTGGCGGCCGTCGAGGCGCTGGCCCAGGCGGTATACGCCTGCGGCCTGCCGGGCGTGACCATGCTCAATGAAGCGACGGCCAGCGCGCAGGACGAGGCGGCCTGATCAAAGCGTGAAGCCTGGCCGGAAATGGGCCGCCAGGGCTTTCTCCACCACGCGGTGCGCCGCGGTGGGGGTGGCCGAAAACGGTTTAAGCAGGTAGAGGGCGCGCCCGAAGCCGGCATAGCACTCCCACTCCGGCAGGACAGCCTGCAGGTCGGCCCCCGCGCCCAGGCTGAAGTCCGGCACCATGGCGATGCCCAGACCGTGGGCCGCGCATTCGCGCAGCAGTTCGCTGTTGTTCACGCTCAGGCAGTCGCTGGGCTTGACATGCACGGCGGGACCACGCCCCTGGCGCGGCGCGAAAGACCATTGCGGGTTGCGTTCGTCGCCCCGGTAGAGCAGGCAGCGGTGACGCGCCAGTTCGGACGGATGGGCGGGCAGGCCGTGCCGGGCCAGATAGCCTGGGCTGGCCACCAGGTGGGCGCCCGTGGCGCACAGGCGTTTGCTCACGTAGGCGTCGGAGACCTGATCGGCATGCCGCAAGGCGAAGTCGAAGCCCTCCTGGCGCAGATTGACGAAGCGGTCCGAGAGATAGACTTCCAGCGCGATGTCGGGATACTGCTGGCCGAGCTGGCGCAGCACAGATCCCAGGTGCTGGCGGCCCAGCGCCACTGGCGCGGTCAGGCGCAGCCGGCCGCGCGGAGCGCGGCTGAGGTTGCGCACTTCGCCCAGGCTGTCTTCCAGCGCGTCCAGCGCCGGGCGCGCGCGTTCGACCAGGAGGGCGCCGGCCTCGGTGGGGCGCACCGAGCGCGTGGTGCGCAATAACAGGCCCACGCCCAATTCCTGCTCCAGGGCCTTCATGCGCAAGCTGATCAGCGACTTGGACACGCCCAGGCGCTGGGCCGCGGCGGTAAAGCTGCGGGTGTCCGCCAGCACGGCCAGCATCTTCAGGTCGGCCAGGCGGTCAAGGGCGGGAGCGCTCATTATTGTTGATCCATATAAACAGTCTATCCAACTATAAGGGATTGCGGCGCGCCGTGGCTTGTCTAGACTGGGGTTTCTTACTCAACGGGAGCACAGTATGGAAACTCAGATCGGGCGCTTGACGCACTGGATAGGCGGCCAGGCCGAGGATGGCGCCGAGCATGGCTCTCAGGCCATACACGATCCGGCCACGGGCGAGGTGGTGGCCGAGGTGGCGCTGGGCGGCAGCCAGGCCGTGGCGCGCGCGGTCGCCGCGGCGCGGGCGGTCCAGCCGGCCTGGGCAGCCAAGAGCGCCCTGCATCGCGCGCGCGTGCTCAACCGCTTCCTGGCCATCCTGGACGACAACAAGGAGGCGCTGGCGCGCATGATCTCGCGCGAGCACGGCAAGGTGATTTCGGATGCGCGCGGCGAGGTCATGCGCGGCATCGAGGTGGTCGAGTTCGCCTGCGGCGCGCCTCAGTTGACCAAGAGCGCGATGTCCGTGAATGTGGGCGGCAATATCGACAACTGGGTGCAGCGCGAGCCGCTGGGCGTGGCGGCGGGCATCACGCCCTTCAACTTTCCCGTGATGGTGCCGCTGTGGATGATGCCGGTGGCGCTGGCCACGGGCAATGCCTTCGTGCTCAAGCCCAGCCCCCTGGACGCCTCGCCCTCCCTGGCCCTGGCGCAGATGCTGGCCCAGGCAGGTTTGCCGGCCGGCGTGGCCAGCGTGGTGCAGGGGGGCGTCGAGGCCGTCAATGCCTTGATCGATCATCCCGACGTGAAGGCGATTTCCTTTGTCGGGTCGACCGCGGTGGCGCGCCAGATCTATGAACGCAGCGCGCGCGAAGGCAAGCGCGTGCAGGCGCTGGGCGGCGCGAAGAATCATCTGGTCGTGATGCCGGACGCCGACGCGCAGGCGGCCGCCGATGCGCTGGTGGGCGCCGCCTTTGGCAGCGCGGGAGAACGCTGCATGGCGATTTCGGTCGCGGTGTTCGTGGGCGGCGCGGGCGAGGCGGTATTGCCGCATATCCTGCGCAAATCGCGCGAGCTCAAGGTGCGCCGCGGCCTGCATGAGGAGGCC
This sequence comes from Bordetella pseudohinzii, assembly GCF_000657795.2. Lineage (GTDB taxonomy): Bacteria > Pseudomonadota > Gammaproteobacteria > Burkholderiales > Burkholderiaceae_B > Bordetella > Bordetella pseudohinzii. The sequence continues at coordinate 24,752 of NZ_JHEP02000001.1, read as the reverse complement.
GAAATGGGCGCCATCGTGAGCGCGGCGGCGCGTCAGCGCATTGCTTCCTACATTGCCTCGGGCGTGGAGGAGGGCGCGAGTCTCCTGCTTGACGGGCGGAATATCGATCCGGCTACCTGCGGCGCGGGTTGCGAACAAGGCTATTGGCTGGGGCCCACGGTTTTCGATCGGGTGCAGCCGTCCATGCGCATCTACCGCGAAGAAATCTTCGGCCCCGTGCTGGCCTGCGTGCACGTGGACACCCTCGAAGAGGCCATCGCGCTTATCAACCGCCACGATTTCGCCAATGGCGTGAGTCTTTATACCGACAGCGGCACGGCCGCCCGCGCTTTCGTGCAGGGCATCGAGGTCGGCATGGTGGGCGTCAATGTGCCCATCCCGGTGCCGGCGGCCTGGCAGGGTTTTGGCGGCTGGAAGCAATCGCTGTTCGGCGACCTGCATGTGTATGGCGAGGAGGGCGTGCGCTTCTACACGCGCCAGAAGAGCGTGATGCAGCGGTGGGCGGCCCAGCCCGCCGGGATGTCCTTCGCCATGCCGCGCTCGGGCTGAGCTCAGGCAGTCGTGGCCAGCGGGTTCAGGCGGTCGGCGATCTCGTGCTGCACGCGGCGCAGATGCTGCCGCATGGCCTGTTCGGCCGCATCCGGCGAGCGCGCCGCGATCGCTTCGGCGATGGCGCGGTGCTCCTGATCGCGCAGTTCGATGCGCTCGCGTGTGACCGCGCTGACCGCCGGCACATGCAGCCTGTGATCCGATCCCACGCGCCTCAGAAAGGCGTAGAGGCTGGCCGCCAGCTGGTTGCCGGAGCTGTCGGCCAGCAGTTTGTGAAAGGCGATATCGCCTATTGTGCGCGTCACGCCCCGCGGCGTGGTGGCGGCCTCCAGGATCTTGGCGATCTGCACCGGCGAGGCCCGCACAGCGGCCAGCCGCGCGATGGCCGGCTCCAGCACCATGCGCAGTTCGATGACCTCCAACGCATTGGTGTCCTGCACCACCACATCACTCTTTAGCACCGGACTGTCGTTGCGCCGGATAACCGGACGCGGCAATTCGGCGGCCTGCCGCAGGGTTTCCAGCGCCAGGCGCAGCCGGTGGCGATTGACGTTCAACAGACCGGCGAGCACCCGTTCGGGTGGGAGTTCTTCTCCCTTGCCAATGATGGCGCGGATCTGCGTGACCAGCCGGGCCACATCGTTCGATACCTCGGGTTGCCTGGTGCGTGACATGGTTTTCCGGCCTCCGTTTTTTGCGTCCATCTTATGGATTGCCCGGCTCCTGGGCAATATCGAAAACCCGAATGGTTGTTTATTGGTCGAATTTGGTTGTTATTTTACAAAGCATTGATTCAACAGGATAAAAATCGGTTTTTTAACGAAATCGTGTTTCAGGTTAGGGGTTTTCCATAAATAAACCAAAATCGTGTTTACACAACCAGTGGTTGTTATTAGATTTTCTCCCGTTGAATGGTGATAACCAAACAAGGGGAACCTTATGCAAGCAAACACGGCCACCGACCGCGCCGCGGAACTGCTGTCCATGTATGGCGAAATCGAGCGCAAATACATGTTCCCGTTCTGGGCGCGCGAGGAAGACGAGCATGACGACATCAAGCAGCTGATGAACGGGCCCAAGCCCGTCGCGCATCGCTGGTCCTTCCGCGGCGATATTCAACCGCTGTTGGCGCAGTCGGCGCGTCTGATCTCCACCGAGAACACCGACCGGCGCTCCCTCATCCTCATCAACCCCGGCCTGGCGCCGAGGCGTGCGACGGTTTCCACGCTGTACACGGCCTACCGCCAGAATGACCCCAACGAAATCATGCCGCCCCATGCCCACACGGCCAGCGCCGTGCGCTTCGGCCTGACGGGCAAGCAGAACTTCACCGGCGTGGAGGGCGAGGACATCACCTTCCTGCCGGGCGACATGGTGCTCACGCCGCGCGACACCTGGCACAACCACGGCAACCTGGGCGGTGAGCCGGCGATCAATCTGTCCGTGCTGGACTATCCCTTGGTCGAAAACCTGAATGCGTTGTCCTTCCAGCATGACTATCAGGAGAACGGCGAGGTGGTGCGCAAGCAGAGCGCGCGGTTCCAGACCGAGTATTCGCGCATGGTCTACGGCATCGGCGGTCTGACGCCGCGCTTCCTGGACCATCGCCGCGGCGGCGGCGACTCCTCGCCGATGTTTGTCTATCGCTACGAGGCCATGCGCGAGCTGCTGTACCGCTTCCGCGACTGGGACGAGTCCCCTCATGAGGGCGTGCTGATCGAGTACACCCATCCCTTGCGCGGTGGACCGGTATATCGAACGATGACATTTTTCATGCAGATGGTTCGTCCCGGCGAAACCACGCTGCCTCTCAAACAGACCGCCAACCTGCTGGTTTCGCCTTTTTCGGGCCAGGGCAGCATGACCGTGGGCGAACAAAAGTTCGCGCTTGAGCCTTTCGACACGGTGGCCGTGCCCAGCGAGAACTGGGTGCAGTACCGCAACGACGGCAGCGAGCCGCTGATCCTCTTCATTGCCAGCGATGAGCCGGCCCTGCGTGCCATGGGGCTGTTTCATCAGTGGTCGCGTACGGCCCAGGGCGACCTGATCGAGCTGGTCTGAGGGAGGCGGGTCTTGGCTAAACAATGGAACACCTCGCTGGTGGCGCACGTCGATTGCGAGGGGGGCGGGCAGGTCTGGGTCGAGGGGACGACGATGTATGTCTCCCACATGCGCCCGCCTTATGGCACCTCCATCTATGATGTCGCCGATCCGCGCAAGCCGCGGCTGCTGGCCTCGTTGGAGGTGCCGATAGGCTGGCACTCCCACAAGGTCAGGGCGCAGGACGGCCTGATGATCGTCAACTATGAGAAATTCCGCAGCGGCGCCGACGATTTCGGCGGCGGCCTGGGCATCTATGACGTCAGCCGTCCCGAGCGGCCGCGCCTGATCACCCACTGGAAGACGGGCACACAGGGCGGCGGCGTGCATCGCTATGACTTTGACGGGCGCTACGCCTATATTTCGCCGACCGCGCCCGGCTATGTCGGCAATATCGTCAAGATCCTGGACCTGAAGGATCCGGCCCGCCCCGAAGAGGTCGGCCGCTGGTGGATCCCGGGCCAGAACGTGGAGGGCGGCGAGGCCTATCCCTGGGACAACTATGTGCCGCCGCGCTGCCATCATCCGCTGCGCATGGGCAATCGTCTGTACGTGTCCTATTGGCACCACGGCATGTTCATCCTCGATATCGAGGATATGTCTCGGCCCAGGCTGGTGTCGCAGTTCAACACGGGTCCGGCCCATCCCCATCCTACGCATACCGCCTTGCCCATTCCGGGCCTGCTCAAGGGCCGGCAAGTGCTGGTGGTCGCGGACGAGGACGTCGCCAAGCTGCGGCCCTCGCCGCCAGCTTTCACCTGGCTGTTCGACATCAGCGATGAGCGCCAGCCCATGCCCATCTCCACCTTCCAGGTCGATGGGGTGGATCCGGACGGCCAGCCGCGCGAGGCCATGTCCGGCTGCCATCAGCCCGCCGAGCGCTTCAGCGGCACCGTGCTGCCTTTTGCCTGGTTCGCGCGCGGGCTGCGCCTGGTGGATATCAGCGATCCCTTCCGGCCGCGCGAGGTGGGTTTCTATGAGCCCGACGTGCCGGCCGGCTTCGAACGGGTCTCTTCCAACGATGTCACCACCGACGCGCGCGGTCTGCTCTATCTGCTGGACCGCCAGCGTGGTCTGGACATCATCGAAAGCACTGTCTACGGAAACTGAACATGGCCTACCTGCAACAAGCCTTCGGCAAGAAGAATCCCAACCTGCCTTTCCATCCGGCCGTGCGCGCCGGTGACTTCGTGTTCGTCTCGGGCCAGGTGGCCAAGGACGAGAACGGGGTCATGCTGGAAGGCAGCATCGAGCAGCTCACGCGAGCCACCATCGAGGCCATGCGGCGCGCCCTGCAGGCCGCGGGCTGCGACCTGACCGATGTGGTCAAGGTGACGACTTATCTGGAGGATGCGCGCGACTTCGGCCGCTACAACGGTGTGTTCAAGGAGTTTTTTTCGGACGGCATGCTGGCGCGCACCACGGTGGAAGCGCGTGCGGTCATCGATACCAAGATCGAGATCGAGTGCATCGCCTACAAGCCGCAATAAGCGGCCGCAACGACATTACAAGGGAGTTTGATCATGCTGGAAGTTCTGGGACGCGCCACCTCGGGCAATGTGCAAAAAGTGCTTTTTCTGCTGGAAGAGCTGGGGGTGCCCTATAAGCGCCACGATTACGGCAAGACTTTCGAGGGAACCACGCTGACGGCCGAGTACAAAGCCTTGAACCCCACCCAGAAGGTGCCCACCTTGCGCGACGGCGACCTCCATATCTGGGAATCGCACACCATTCTGCGTTATATCGCCAATGTCCAGGACGCCGCGGCGCTCTATCCGCGCGATCCGGCCGCGCGCAGCCAGGTCGAGCGTTGGATGGATTGGACGCTGGCGTCGCTGAATGTCGCTTATCTGGCCGGCTTCAAGGAGGCCAAGCTGCCGCCCGAGGAGCAGACGGAAGCGGCCTCCAAGTTGTTGACGGCCGAGCTGTCCCTGCTCGATGAGCATCTGGCCGGCAGGACCTGGATGGCGGGCGAGGGATTCTCGCTGGCCGATATCTGTCTGGCTCCGCTGGTGCGCCGTTGCTTGAAGTTCCCGCACAAAAAACCGGAATTGCCGCATCTGCGTCAATGGATGGCCCGCATCGAACAAAAACCGGCCTTCGCCACGGCCGTGGCCGCGGGTTAAGGCCATGGCCAGGCTTGCGAATTCCGGCGCGCCGCCTTGTGGCGCGCAGATACGGGCCCAGGGGCTGAATGTCGACTTCGACACCCGGGCCGGGCGCGTGCGCGTCCTGCAAGGTATCGATGTCGAGATCGCCAAGGGTTCGTTTACCTCCATCATCGGCCCGTCGGGCTGCGGCAAGAGCACCTTGCTCAAGGTCTTTGCCGGCCTGGTGCCGCCCACGGGCGGGGAGGTCTCGGTGGCCGGCGTCACACCGGCCGAGGCGGTGCGCCAGCGGCGCGTGGGCATGGTGTTCCAGGAAGCGGCCCTCATGCCCTGGAAGACAGCGCTGGAGAATGTGTGTTCGCTGATGGAGCTGGTGCAATCGCGTCCCAAGGGCGAACTGCGCCAGCGCGGGCGCGAGATGCTCAGGCTGGTGGGGCTGGAGTATGCCGCCGACCGCTATCCCAAGCAGCTCTCCGGCGGCATGCGGCAGCGCGTGTCCATCGCTCGCGCGCTGGCGCTGGACCCCGAGGTGCTGATGATGGACGAGCCCTTCGGCGCCCTGGACGCCATCACGCGCGAGACCATGAGCGATTTCCTGCTCGATATCTGGCGGCGCACGGGAAAGACCATTGTCTTTGTCACCCACTCCATCGACGAGGCGGTTTATCTCTCCGACAGTGTCTATGTCATGGCGACCAATCCGGCCCGCATCGTCGAGAAGCTGGAAATCGGCCTGCTCGGACCCAAGAATGAGCGCACTTTTTCCAGCCCGGTCTTTCATCAGAAGTCGTTCCAGCTGCGCCAGCTGCTGAAAGCCGGACACGCACAGGGCAATGCATGATGAGCACGAGCACAACCATGAAAGAGAAGCTGACCGCCGCGCCCGCGGCGCCGGGCCGGCTGGCCCTGGCCTTGCGGGCGGCCACGCCCAGCATCGTGCTGGTCCTCCTCATCCTGGCGATATGGGAGGCTTGCGTCAGGGCGTTGGAAGTCTCGGCCTTTGTCGTACCCGCGCCGTCGAGCATCCTCGCGGTGCTGCTGGAGCGCCAGGGCGAGCTCATGCATGCCTCGCTGGTGACGGGCGCGGAAATCCTCTATGGCTTTCTGTACTCCTGCATCGTGGGCATCGTGGTGGCGCTGCTGGTGGACCGCTTCGCCTGGTTCGGGCGCGCGAGCTATCCGCTCATCGTGCTGTTCCAGAACGTGCCCAAGATCGCGCTGGCGCCGCTGCTCATCCTGTGGTTTGGCTACGACCTGCTGCCCAAGGTCGCCCTGATTGTCATCATGGCGTTTTTTCCAGTGACCCTGAACATGCTGGTGGGCCTGCGCTCGGCCGATGCCAATCTGGTGTCGCTGCTGCAGTCCATCGGCGCCACGCCCAACCAGGTGCTGGCGCGCGTGAAGCTGCCGGCGTCGCTGCCGGCGCTCATGGCGGGCATGAAGGTCGCCATCACGCTGAGCGTGATCGGCGCCATCGTGGGCGAGTTCGTCGGCGCCTCGGCTGGGCTGGGCTACATGATTCAGTTCGCCTCCAGCCAGATGGACACCGCACTGGTGTTCGCCGCCCTGGTGCAGGTCTCGGTACTGGGAGTCGTCTTCTACTACATCATCGAACTGCTTGAACTGCGCTTTCTCGGCTGGGCGGCGCACTGATCCTGGACATCAACAAGGGGAAAATCATGATGAAACGCTGGAAATCGGGCATTTTGGCTGGCGTCCTGGCTTTGGCCGCGGGCGCGACCCAGGCCAAGGACACCGTCTCGGTGCAGTTGGACTGGGTGGTTCGCGGCAACCACGCGCCCTTCTTCGTCGCCAAGGACAAGGGCTATTTCGACCAACAGGGCATCACGGTGCAGGCCATACGCAAGGGCACGGGGTCGACCGATGCGCTGCGTCTGGTGGCCAATGGCAATGCGGACTTCGGATTCTCTGACCTGCCCACCCTGATGGTGGGGCGCACGCAAGGCGTGGCCAACACGGCGCTGGCGGCGGTAAACCAGAAGACGCCCCTGGCTATCATCTCGGTCAAGAAGAATTTCGATCTGACAAGCGCCCAGCAACTCAAGGGCGCCAATGTCGGGGTACATCCCGCCGGCTCAACCTATATCTTCCTGAAGGCCGCGCTGGCCAAGAACGGCTTGTCGCTGAGCGACATCAAGCAGTCCACGGTCTCGCCGCCCTACGAGAATTTCCTCCTGCTCAACCGGGTCAATGCGGTGCCCGGTTATATCGATGCCGAGGTGCCCGAGCTGGAGCACAAGGCGGGCGGCCCGGGGTCGCTGTCGGTATTGCACGGCGCCGACCTGGGCATCCAGAGCTATGGTTCGGGCATGTTCACCTCCGACAAGACGATCGCCGAGCGGCCCGACCTCGTGCGCCGCTTCGTGGCAGCCTATATGAAGGCCTTCGCCGACGTCGTCGCCAATCCGGAGGCGGCCGCCGATGTACTGATCAAGAACAATCCCGAATACAAGGACAAGAAGGCCATGCTGGTGGCCCAGCTGCAGGCCGACCTGGATTTCACCTTCTTCAGCGAACACACCAAGACGCACGGACTGGGCTGGATCGACGCCGGGCTGTGGAAAGCGACCGCGGCGCTGTACAAGGAGCAGGGAGCGCTGGCGCCCACGTTCGACGACAGCAAGGGTTTCGACATGAAGTTTCTTGAACAGGCTCAGCCGCTCAAGCGTTAAGGGGTAGGGGATGCAGACGCACGATACGGCCTCCGGTCCGGTGATCCTGCCGGGCCAGACCGGCCTGTTCTATGGTGGGCAGTGGCATCGTTCCGCGGCGGACCGCTGGCTGGAGATCGAGGCGCCCGGCACGGGCGAAGTCCTGGCGCGGGTCGCCGACGCGACGGCCGAGGATGTGGCGCGCGCGGCACGCGCGGCGCGCGCCGGCGCCCGGACATGGCGCCGCACCGCGCCGCTGGCCCGCGCCGCGGTCTTGCGCAAGATCGGGCAGCGCCTGCGCGAGAATGCCGCGCAGCTGGCGCTGCTGGATGCGCTGGACTGCGGCAATCCGGTCAGTGAAATGGGTTCGGATGTCATGGTGGCCGCCGCCTTGATGGATTTTTTCGCCGGGCTGGTCACCGAGCTGAAGGGCGACACCATTCCCATGGGCTACGACGCGCTCAATTACACCGAGCGCGAGCCGGTGGGCGTGGTGGCGCGCATCGTGGCTTTCAACCATCCGTTGCTGTTTGCCATGGGCAAGCTGGCCGCGCCCCTGGCCGCCGGCAATGCCGTCATCATCAAGCCGCCCGTGCAGGCCCCTCTGTCGGCCTTGCGTTGCGCCGAACTTATCGGCGACCTGCTGCCGCCGGGCGTGCTGTCCATCATTCCGGGCGGCGGCGAGGCCGGCGCGGCGCTCGCCGCGAGCCCGGACGTCGATATGATCGGCCTCGTGGGCAGCATCGCCACCGGCCGCAAGGTCATGGAGGCGGCGGCCGGGCGCCTGAAGCCCGTGGCGCTTGAACTGGGCGGCAAAAACCCCTTCGTGGCTTGCTCGGACGTGGATCCGGCGCTCGCGGCCCGCGCCATCGTCGACGGCATGAATTTCACCTGGTGCGGCCAGTCCTGCGGCTCGACCAGCCGGGCCTTCGTGCATCGCGACATTTATGAAGAGGTCTGCGAGCGGGTGGCGCAGGCGTGCGCGGCCTATGTGCCCGGCGATCCGACCGCGGCGGCCACGACCATGGGCGCCATGATCAGCGCCGAACACCGCGACCGCGTCAAGCACGCGATCGACCGCGCGCGCGGCTCGGGCGCGCGCCTGCTGTGCGGCGGGAGCATTCCGCGGGTCGGCGTGCCGGCCGGCGGCTATTACCTCGAACCCACGGTCTTCGCCGATGTGGCGGCCGACTCGGCCTTGGCCTGCGAGGAACTCTTCGGGCCGGTGCTGGCCATGCTGCCCTGGGATAAGGAAGCGGAGCTGCTGGCCGATATCCATCGCCTGGATGTGGGTCTTACGGCGGCCATCTGGACCACGGACCTGGCGCGCGCGCATCGGCTGGCGCGCGAGATAGACGCCGGTTTCGTGTGGATCAACGAGGTTGGCAAACACTTTCTGGGCGCGCCCTATGGCGGCGTCAAGCAATCCGGCATCGGACGCGATGAATGTTTTGGCGAAATGCTGTCCTTCACGCGCGAAAAGAATGTGCATATCAACCTGCGCCAGGTGGGACGCCCATGAAGACGGCCTATGACTACATCATCGTCGGCGCGGGTTCGGCCGGCTGCGTGCTGGCCAATCGCCTGAGCGCGGACGGCCAGGCGCAGGTGCTGGTGCTGGAGGCCGGCCCCTGGGACCGCGATCCGCTGATCCATATCCCGCTTGGCTGGGGCAAGATCCTGCAGAAGCGGCTGCATGATTGGGGCTACGACGCCGAGCCGGCGGCGCACGCCGACGGGCGCGCGATTGAATGCGCCCGGGGCAAGGTGGTGGGGGGCAGTTCCTCCACCAACGCCATGGCCTTTGTGCGCGGCCATCCGGGCGATTTTGCCCGCTGGGCGCGCGACTATGCCCTGCCGGAATGGAGCTTCGACCAGGTATTGCCCTATTTCCGGCGGCTTGAGGACTGGGAGGAGGGCGGCAGCGCGGTTCGTGGCGGCGGCGGCCCTCTGCGCGTGCAGCGCTGCCGCTACCAGGACCCGCTGCTCGATGCCTTCGCCCAGGCGAGCCGGCAGGCGGGCCATGCCTGGCTGGAGGATTACAACGCCCAACCCTCGGGCGGCTTCTCGCGCCTGCAGATGTCGATACGCCAGGGACGGCGGTGTAGCGCCGCCACGGCCTATCTGCGGCCGGCGTTGGCGCGTCCCAACCTGACGGTCCAGACCGGCGCCCACGTCCTCGGGCTGGAGTTCGAGGGCGATCGCGTGGTGGGCCTGCGCTTTGTCCGTAACGGACGCGAGCACCTGGTGCGCGCCAGCGCTGAGGTGATTCTGTCGGCGGGCGCGATCAATACGCCGGCCATCCTCATGCATTCGGGCATCGGGCCGGCCGGTGTGCTCAAGGCGGCTGGCATCCGCCCGCGCCAGGACCGTCCCGGCGTCGGCGCGAACCTGCAGGATCATATTTCCGTCATCGTCACCGCCAGGCGGCGCGAGGCCGGGCCCTTTGTGCGCGGACTGCGTGCCGACCGCATCGGCCTGTCCATGGCGCGCGCCTATCTGGGAGGCGAAGGTTTCGCCGGGGACGTGCCGGGCGGGGTGGTGGGCTTTGTTCAGCCCGAGGGAGCCGAGACGCCCGACCTGCAGTTCTTGCTGACGGCCGCGCCGTTCAATGCCCATCCCTGGTTCAAGCCGCTGCGTAAGCCTTTCGACGATGGCTTCGCCGTTCGCACGGTGCTGCTGCACCCGCACAGCCGGGGCCATATCACGGTGGCCGGCGCCGATCCCCTGGCCGCCCCGCGTATCGAGCAGAATTTCCTGGCCAGCGGGCAAGATCGCGAGCGGGTCAGGGACTCGGTGCGCATCGCCCGCGAGCTGCTGCGCCAGCCCGCCTTGGGCGGCTACGTCGCCGCCGAGCTCCTGCCCGGCCAGGCGGTCGAGGACGGCGAGGCGCTGGACGCTTTTATCCGGCGTACCGCCATCACGGTGCATCACCCGGGCGGCACTTGCCGGATGGGCGCCGAGGGCGATCCGATGGCCGTGGTGGACGGCCGCATGCGCTGCCAGGGGTTGCGCGGCCTGCGCGTGGTCGATGCTTCGGTCATGCCGGATCTCACCTCGGGCAATATCAACGCCCCGGTGCTGATGCTGGCCGAGCGGGCGGCCGATTGGATCCAGGAGGCAAGGACATGATGCGATTGGCCTTGCAGCGGCATCGCTGCGTCAGTCTGCTGCCGCTGGCGCCGAAGGCGCGCCAGCGCCTGGACGATTTCTTCGCGCTGGAATGCCGGCGGGCCGAAGACGGTCTGCCGGCCGACACGGCGGCCTTGATCGTCCGGTCCTGCACGCTGGCCGGCATGCCGCCGGAGCGGGTGCCGGCGGGCGTGCAGTCCGTGACCGTGGTGGGCCATAAGGTGCCGGAGGCTTTCCTGGCGGGGATGCGGCAGCGCCGCATCCTGGTGACCTGGCCCAACGTGGCCGACGCGCAGGACGACAGCCAGGCCATGGAGGTCTGTCACGACGTCCTGGCCGCCTTCGGTTTCGGCCGCCTGGGCGCGCGGCCGCGCAATGTCATCAACGACGAGCTGCTGTGCGACTGCTGCTGAAGGCTGACCGGCGGCACGCCTCGGTGGTATCCTTTTAAGCTCTTTCCGTCGCCTTTGGACAAGGAGCACTACATGGCAAAACCGACCAAGAACAGCAGTGCCGCCCCGCGTATCAATATCGGTATCTCGGACAAGGACCGCGCGGCCGTGGCGGGAGAACTGTCCAAGCTGCTGGCCGACTCGTACTCGCTTTACCTCATGACGCACAACTTCCACTGGAACGTGACCGGGCCGTTGTTCAACACCCTGCACAATATGTTCATGACCCAGTACACGGAAGAATGGGGCGCCCTGGACGCCATCGCCGAGCGCATCCGCGCCCTGGGCCATTATGCGCCGGGCACGTACCGCGAATATGGCAAGCTCACCTCCATCGAAGAGCCGAGCGACGTGCCCGAAGCCCTGGAGATGGTGCGCATGCTGGTCAAGGGCAACGAAGCCGTGGCCAAGACCGCCCGCGCCGCCTTCGAGAAGGCCGACGCCGCCAACGACCAGCCCACGGCCGACCTGCTCACGCAGCGCCTGGACGTGCACGAGAAAAACGCCTGGATGTTGCGCAGCCTGCTGCAATAAGCGCCCGTCATCGGCGGGACGCCCAAAAAAAAATCCCGGCTTGCGCCGGGATTCTTTTTGGAATCAGCCTATCAGGCCGGGCTGTTCTCCATGAAACGCTCCAGCAGCCGGCGGCCTTCGCCCAGATTGCCGGTGCGCAGGCTTTGCATCACCAGCTCGACATTGGCCTCGCGGTCCAAGGGGTTGCTTTCGATCACGCGGCGCGCGCTGGCGATGACTTCGCTCTGGTCGCTGGATTGCTGGCGCTGGTCCTGGAACTCGCGCTTGTGCGCATCCGACAGGGTGCGCTGCAGGGACGCCAGGCCTGCGTAGGCCGGATCGATGGAACGGATGGCGGTCAGCTCCCGTTCGGCCGCCCTCAGGTCGCCATCGGTCAGGTGGCGGCGCATGGAGCGGGCCAGCGCGCGCAGGCTTTTCTCGATCATGGCCTTGGTCTGTTCGGGCTGCAGCACACCGCTCTTGGCCAGGCGGCGGTAGACCGACACCGCGTCGGCATGCGCGCCCAGCTGCACCAGGCGGGCGGCGGCCAGCAGCACGCTCTCCGACTCGCCAGGCAGCGTGGCCTCGGCCAGCCGGTGCCAGCAGGCGATGGCGGCGTCCGCATGGCCGTCGGTCTGCAGCTGCTTGGCGGCCCGCTGGACATAGCGCGCATCCACGGCGGCCAGCGCCGCCAGCTCGCCCAGGAGCTGGATGGCGGTTTCGCTGTTGCGGTATTCCGCGCTGGTTTCATAGGCTTTGAGCAGGCGGCGGTAGGCCTGGTTGATTTCGTCATCAAGCTCGGCCTTGTGCTCGCCGGCCAGCGTCTGGAGCGCATAAAAGGCGCCCAGGCTGGGCAGCAGCGCGCCGGCGCGGCCCGCATGGCGGACTTCGCGGCGGGCACGCTTGAGCACCTGTTCGCGCGCGCCCTGCAGACTGGCGCCGTCGACCGCATGCGTGGCGGCCAGGGCGCTGACCATGCTGGCGGCTTCTTCGAGCGGCGTGGTGCCGCGCATGGCATGGCGCAGCGCGCGCTCGGGCGAGGTCTGGGCGCTGACGCGGAAGGCTTGCTCGGCCTCCGCGTTCTGACCCAAGCGGGCGTGGATGCGGCCAAGCAGCATGGCGGTTCTTTCGCTGCTTTCGCGCTGCAGCGATTCCTGGGCCCATTCGCGGGCGGTCTGGACCTGCCCCAGGTCGAAGGCGCATTCGGCGGCCTGGCGCAGGATGTAGGCATTGCGGTTGGCGTCGATGGCCAGGGCCGCGCCCCAGGCTTCGAGAATCTCGTCGTCCTGGTTCAGGGCGGTCATGGCGCGGGCGCGCAGCACATAGGCGGCCGAGACGTTGGGCTTGAGTTCGATGGCGCGGTTGGCGTAGAGCAGGGCCAGGTCCCAGGCTTGGGTCTGGCCGTATTCCTTGGCGCGTTCCAGGCTTTGCTTCCAGTCCAGCGCGGCTTCGCCTTCGGGCAGCGCGGCGGTTTCCTGCACGCCGAGAAGCTTATCGCTGATTTCCTTGCCGACCAGGCGCGCGAAGGCGGGCGTGTAGTGCGCGGTGTCGCGGCCTTCGTCGGGCATGCCGCGCTCCTGGCCATAGGCGGCCAGCAGGGAGCCCGGATCGATAAGGGTGATGCCGGCGCGGGCGCAGGCCCGCGAAACGCGGTCCACCATCTTGGCGCGGTCGGCGATGAGTTCGCCGTGGGCGTTCATGGCGTTGCAGTGCGTGACCAGTACGAAGTTCTGGTCCAGCAGCAGGGCGATCTGCTTGAGATCGCTTTCGATTTCGGCGGCGGTCTGCGTGCGCAGCACGGTCTGGGCCAGCACGTGCTGCACGTCGGCGGGCACGCGGGCATAGGTGGCGGTGGCCTGCAGCAGGCGCAGGCGCTCGGCGCGGGCGTCGGCCGCGCCGTGGTCAAAAAAGATCTTGCGCAGATCGGGGCAGAAGGCCAGCGCTTCCTTGAAGCGCACCAGCTGCAGCTGGTAGCCGTCCAGCTCCAGCACCTTGGTCGAGCTGACCTCCACCACATGCCGGTCGTCGGTGGGGATGCTGGAGTGGTCCAGGCGGGGATTGCTGCCACGATACGGTTGGCCGGAGATGAACTTCCATAGGCTCTCGGGAATGCTCAGGTCGCCACGCATATAGCGGATGGCCTGGATGGCCTCCTTGGTGTTGTGCGTGTAGCCATACAGCAGGCGGTTATCCAGCACGAAATTGCGCCGGGCCTGGACTTTGGCCATGGGTCCAGCCACGCGGCAGGATCCGATCGTAGTGATATTCACGGTGAGATACTCCGTCTTGTTCAACAGCAGTTTGAAGATAGCGCAGCCACATCCGCCTGCCTTATGCAGGGGGTGTGATTACGTAACGGCTGTGCAAGGCGCCGGTTCTTGCTCAGGTGGGCGGCGCCTGGCGCGTCATCAGTCTTTGTTGCAACTCCGTTTGGTGTCAGCGTGCGCGCAAGTGCAGCAGACGCGGTTCGGCCCGGCGCGCCGGATTGGCGGGTTCGGGCGTGGCCGCCTGCATCAGCATGGCGGTGATGGATTCCTCGTAGGCCTGCCAGGGCATATGGCGCTGCACCGATTCGCGCGCGCGCCGTCCGTATTGCTCCAGCGCGGCGGCATCGCCCAGCAGCTGGTGCAATTGCGCGGCGCTGTCCGCCGGCGAGGCGGCCAGATCGATGTGCACGCCGTTGCCGCCGTGGTCCACGAGGTCCGTATAGGTGCTGGCCGGCCCGACCGCCGGGCAGAGCCCCAGCGACATGGCCTCCAGCAAGGCGGCCGGCGTGGGCACGGCGGCCTGCTCGGCCTTGGTCGGCCAATAGGGAAAGAGCGCAAGCCGGGCCTGGCGCAGCAACTGCTCGCGCGAGACGGCGTCCGTGATGGCCGGCGCGAAGACGATCTGGTCTTCGGTCAGGCCGATGGCGACGGCATGCTGGCGCATGGCCGCCGCCGCGCGGCCTTCGCAGAGCACCAGCAGGACGGCTTCGGCATCGCGCAGGGCGAGTTCGGCGTAGAGATCGATCACCACCCGCGCGAGCAAGGCCGGGGGCTCGTCCTCGCTCCAGACGATGACCTTCTTGCCGCGCAGGCGCGCCATGGCGCCCGTGAGGGCGGCGTCGCTTTGCGGCGTGCGCAGATTGGCGGCCGGCAGGGGCAGGGGCGGCAACAGGCAGACGGGCAGCTCGGCCTGCAGCAGGGCCTGCAGCGGCTCGGCCAGCGCGCTGGAGCCCAGCGCGACCATGTCGGCCTGGCGCAGCGCGCGCCGCAGCAGGCGCAAGTCCACATGGGCGCGTTCGGAAAGGATATGGTTGGCGGCCGTCTTCTGGAAAAAGCCCAGGCTGTGCACGATGAAGCCATAGGGCACGCGCAGGCTATGGGCCGCGGCCCGGGCGCCCAGGCCGCAGCGCGCATCATCCCAGGCCAGCACGGCGCGAGGCTGCTGGCCCACGGTATGAGCCAGGATGGCGTCGGCAAAGGCGTCGGGACGCAGGCGGGCGGCGCGCGCCTGTTCGGGCGCGATGGCCTGGTAGGTCACGCCGTCGATTTTCAGCTCGGCGCCCATCTGCAGGTCAGGCTCGGCCGTCTCTTCGTCCCCGGTGTCCAGGCTGATCACGCGCACCGCGCCTTCGCGCGCGGCGAGATTGGTGGCATAGCGGTGCAGGGCGTTCTCGTTGGCGCCGCGGCGCTGCATCAGGCTGCGCGCCGCCAGGATGATCAGGGGGCCGTCGCCCGTGAAGTCAAAACGATGTCCGCCCGGCTGCAGCGGCGCGTCCTCGGCGTTCAGGATCTCGTGGGCGGCTTGGATGCGCGCATGGCGCTGGGACTCGGCCGTATTCAGACGCACGCCGCTCTTGGCCGCGGCCTGCAGCAGGCGCGCCGACACCGTCACCAGGCCTGCGTCGTAGAGGCTGAAGGCGAGCTGGCGGCTGTGCGGCGCGCCGGGGTCGATGTCCAGCAGCTGCTGGGCGACCTGTTCGGCGATTTCCGGGTAGCTGGTGCGCGCCCAGCGGGCGACTTCGCAATAGACTTTGCTGCGCACCTCGGCGGGCCAGTTCTGGCGCGAGCACCAGAGCAGCACTTCCGGGCTGCGCACGCGCTTGACATAGTCCAGGGCGTCCTTGATGGCGCTGGCCGTTTCGGCGGGCAGGGCCGCCGCGCTCGGCTTGCGCGGCGCCGGATTATGCCGGTGCTCGCGGCGGTGGGCATGGGACAGGCGCAGCAGGGTGTAGGGCAGCAGCGCATAGTCGATGACATTGCGCGCCCGGATGACGGCCTCGCCGAACTTCCAGGTCAGCGTCATGCGCTGCTTGGCGAGCTGCTGCGTGGTCTCGCGCAGCAGGGCGCGCGCGTTGGCCAGATCCTTCTCGGCCTGCACGCGGGCGGCGTGCTCCTGTTCCAGCCTTGCCATGAGTTGCTCGCCGCCGCTGGGCGCGGCCGGCACATTGGCGAAACTGAGAGGACGGATGACGTTGCTCGTGTTCATGACCTTGTTTTTATGAAAGAGAGGGGTTGTCGCGGGACAGGCCGTGTTGCAGATGGCGCCTGACCCATTCTTCGCGATAGCGGATGCGGGCTTGCCGGCCTGCGGGGGAGGTCAGCCCGGAGGCGGCGGCCTGCGTCAGCGAGGCGGGGTGATGCAGGGCGATGGTGTGCACGGCGGCGTCCCGCCGCAGGCTGTCTGTCCCGCAATGAAGTCGGATACGGTGCTCGTATTCATCGTCTGCTCCGAAACGCACTTCCTCGTAGGAACCGAGGCGTTCATAGACCTCGCGGCGCATCATCAGCGACGCGGGGTTGTGGCGGATGAAGGGGTAAATGCGCGGGGAGACAAGCTGGCCGTCGGGCGTCAGGCGCAACAGGCGGCTGGTGCATGCCTGGGCCTGTCCGGATAGGAGCCCCTCAAGCTGTTGCTCTATCCGCCTGGGCAGCATGATGTCGTCGGCGTCCAGGAAAGTAATAAAACGGCCGCGCGACCGACTTAATGCGATATTTCTTGCCGCATATACCCCGCGATTTTCTGTCCGCAGCGTATTTATACGCAGATTATTTGAAGAGGCTGCAGTCAGATGTGCGAAAGTGTTATCTGTTGATCCGTCATCAATTGCTACTATTTCAATATTCTGATAAGTCTGCCGTTGAACGGAAAGCAGCGCTTTGTCTATAAATGGCGCGGCATTGTGCGCACAAATGATTACAGTGACCAAGCCATGGTCGGCGACGCCGGCGGGGTTTTGCTGGGGGAAATCCGACAGGAAATCATCCATTGCCATAGGGGAATTCTTGGCGGGTAACTCGATGCCGGAATTTGTGAGGATATACGTTAAATTCTTGCGTGCCTGGACGTAATGGCCGGCCATGCAATGCTGCGCAGCAACAACTGCACGCAAATTATTCGCTTTTTTAAGATCATCCCGGCGGGCCGGAGACAGAGCGGCGGCGTGCCATTGGGCGGCTTGCGCATTGCCCTCGGCCAGGGCCAGCCCGAGGGCGATATCGCTTTCGGAGTCCCGCAGCCAGCCGCTTGCCTCCTGGGGAGCCAGCCTGCCCAGGGCCAGGGCGTACTGCTGGCGTTCATGGTCGGAGACGCGCCCCAGGAAATCCCGCCGTTCCAGGCCGGGGTTCTCGCCTGTCCATTCCAGGGTGGCGCGGGCCCGCGCCAGTTCGGCCTCCCGTCCGCCGCGGCCTGTCCGGCGCGCCGTGTCGAACAGGCCTATGCGATTGAGCAGCACGGGGTTATCCGCATGGCGGTGCAGCACTTCCCATGCGTGAAATGTATTGACATACCTATGTGCGCGTTTCTGGGAAAGATTTAACAGAATGGTTCCGAGCATCGAAGGGCCCTGGGAGGTTGGATTTTCATTAGCCGTGGCTTGATTTAGTTGGCGATCCCTGGGGAAGGTGGTTCTGGAATCGCGGTTGCATAGGAAAATTATAGGAACCCGCTTTTTCCATCGATAATCGGCCGCTGGAAAATACGTACTTGGTTTTATTTGATAAGTGTTGAAATATCGGGCCGAGTTTTTGGCCCGTATCATCCCTCCCGTTTCCACGGAAACCGCCAGGCGCGGTCCTGGAGTTCAGAACGGCGAACACGCCGGAACAGGGAGAGGAAAATGAACCATACGCAGAGGGCGGCGCATTGAGCGCCCAATTGCTGGCCATCCAGGCCAGGGTGATTGCGGCGCTGATCTATCGCGAGACGCGGGTGCGCTTCGGCGGCACGCGGCTGGGGTATTTGTGGGCGCTGATCGAGCCCATCCTGCACGTGGCGGTGCTGTCGACCATCTATGTCGTGTGGGGTCGGCAGTCGCCCCTGGGCAACCTGCAGATGTTCTTCATCACGGGCATCATGCCCTTCTTCCTGTTCAGCCACACGTCTTCGCGGCTGGCCCGCGCGATCACGTCGAACACCCAGCTCCTGCGCCTGCCGGCCATCACCAATATGGATGTGATCTTCGCCAAGGCGCTGCTGCAGGGGCTTACCTGGATCGCGGTCTTCGGCATCCTGCTGTTTCTCGCCATGCTGGGCGACAAGCTGATCCTGCCCGAGAACCTGGAGACTTGCGCCGCGGCGGCCTTTTTCACCTTCATGCTGGGCTTCGGCGTGGGCCTGATCAACTCGGTGCTGAACATGATGTTCAAGTCCTGGGAGCACCTCTATAGCGCCGTGACGCGCCCGCTGTACCTGCTGTCCGGCGTGTTCTACCTGGTCGACGCCTTGCCGGACAAAGCGCGAGCGGTGCTGGTCTACAACCCCATGGTCCACGCCATCGAATGGTTCCGCGAAGGGTATTTCGCCAATTTCAGTTCGTTGACCCTGGACCGCTCCTATCTCATCGAGTGGGCCATCGCGTCCACGGTGCTGGGCCTATGCCTGGAGCGCGCCATGCGCCGGCGCCTGCACACCCGCTAGGAGTCCGCGATGCAAGATGCTTCCATAGTGATCGCCCTGCGCGATGTTTCCAAGGCCTTCCGCTCCAAGAAGGGGATGAAGGCCGTGCTGGACCGGGTCAGCTTCGACTTCATCGCCGGCCAGAATGTCGCCATCTTCGGCGCCAACGGCAGCGGCAAATCGACTTTGTTGCGGATGATCTGCGCCATGGAGCTGCCCGACAGCGGCGTGGTGCACCGCCAGGCGCGGGTGTCCTATCCGCTGGGGTTCGCCGGCGCGATCAGCTCGTCGATGACCGGGCGGGACAACGTGCGCTTCATCGCGCGCGTCTATGGCTGCGACGTCGCCGAGGTCGAGCGCTTTGTGCAGGAGTTTTCGGAGCTGGGCCGCGCCTATGACCTGCCGGTGTCGACCTATGCCAACAGCATGCGGGCGCGCCTGTCCTATGGCGTGTCCATGGCCCTGGCCTGCGATGTCTATGTCGTCGATGAGATGCTGGCCGTCGGCGACATGGATTTCAAGCGCAAGTGCCTGGAGGTGTTCACCGAGCGCTCCCGCGGCGCCACCATCCTGATGACCTCCAGTTCGACCACGACCGTGCGGCGCTTCTGCACTCATGGCGTGATCCTGCGCGACGGCCGGCTGCAGGGCTATGGCGAGCTGCAGGACGTTGCTGCCCGCTTCACCCAGGCAGCCGACACCGTCGAGGAAGCCGTGACCGAAGCCGCGGACAGCGAAAACTGATTTTTGTAAGAGAGAGCCTGAGCCTTTATGACGACTTCGGAGAGTTCCTATCGCGGCCCGGCCTTGCCGGGCACCGTTGCGCGGCGGCCGTCGCGCTGGCTGCGCAGCTCTGCCATTTTGCTGATCGCCGTTCCGGGCGTGCTGCTGGCGCTCTATCTGCTGCTGATCGCCGCGGATCAATATGTGTCCGAGGCGCGCTTCGGCCTGCGGGCCGGCACGGTGACGCAGGCCTCGGCGGCCAACCGGGAGGGGCATTCCAGCCTGGGCGGCGGCGAAATGACGGCGGAGCTGTTTGTCGATTCCTTTGCCGTGGTGGACTACGTCAAGTCGCGGCAGATCGTGCGCGAACTGGACAAGACACTGAATCTGCGGGAGATGTGGTCCAAGCCGGCCATCGATTTCTGGTATCGCGTCTCGGCCGATGCTTCGGAGGAAGCCCTGTGGCGGCATTGGAACCGCATGGTCGATATTCAGTTCGATATGTCTACCGGCGCCATCATCCTGCGCGTCAGGGCCTTCACGCCGGAGGACTCCCTGCGTTTGTCGCAGGCCATCCTGCAGGCCAGCGAAACGCTGGTCAACCAGATGTCCAAGAAGGCCCGCGAGGACAGCGTGCGCTTTGCCCGCCTTGAAGTCGATGGCGCCGAACAGCGCTTGTCGGCGGCGCGGCTCAAGGTCCAGGATATGCGGGCCCGCACCGGCGTGCTCGATCCGGTCAAGGAGGCCGAGGCCAATCTGCAGCTGGCCGCCAAGGTGCGCGGCGATATCGCGACCACCGCGGCCGAGGTCGAAACCCTGCGCGCCGGCGGCGTGAGCGGCGGCCCGGCGATGGAGCGCGCGCAGGCTCGCCTGCGGGCCCTCCAAGGCCAGCTGCGCGAACTCAATGACCATCAGATCAGCGTGCGCCGGGGCGCGGAGAAGGCGGACACGCTGTCTTCGCTGCTGCGCGAGTATGAATCGGCCGAGACCGAGCGCCAGTTTGCCGAGGTGTACTACACCGGCGCCCTCAAGGGCCTGGAGGACGCCCGCGGCCTGGCCGCCCGTCAGGTGCTCTACACGGTGATCGCGTCCCAGCCGACGCTGGCCGATGAGTCGCAATATCCGCGCCGCTGGGTGGACACGGCGCTGGGTCTGCTGGGCCTGCTCATCCTTTGGATCGTGGTCGTGCTCGTGGTCTACGCCATCCGGGATCACGCCTGATCCGGGCCGCCACAAGGACGAAAACCCATCATGTTTGCATTTCTATCGCGTTTGCGCAGGCAGGAACGGCCCCCGGTGAGGGCCGCGGCGCCCATCCTGTCCTCGCCCGCGGCCCAGCTGGAGGAGCTGCTGGTCGGCGCGTCTCAGGAAGAGGCGCCGGCCCGCGAGATCGAGGACGAGGCCCGCGCGCTCATGCAGCGTCATGTGGCCGCCAACGATGCGCTCAATGCGGTGCCGCGTTTGCTGGAATATGTGCGGCGCTATCCGGAGACCGAGCTGTTCCAGGTGCTGGTGGCGCGCAGCCTGGAGGCGGCGCATCGCCCCGATGACAGTCTGGCGGTCTGGCGCGGCATCCAGCAGCGGTTTCCGGATTCGGCCGATGCCTTCATCCTGACGCTGCGCGGCGTCAAGCGCCAGCTGGGCGTGGACGCCGCGCGCCAGGAGATCGAACAGTATTTCGCCGGCGGCAGCCAGGCCGCCCGCGACATCCTGCTCGAAGCCAAGAGCTGGGACGAGATCGGGCAGCCGCGACTGGCCGATGCGGCCTTCGCCAGGCTGGTTGATACGCATCCGGAATTCGAGGACGGCTATGCCGTCTGGGCCCAGTCGCAGAACCGGCGCGGCATCCTGTGGCGCTCCCGGGAAATCCTCCAGCTGGGTCTGAAGCGGCTGGGCGAGCGCGGACGCAAGCTGACCCGCCGCCTGGCCGACCTGGACGCCGACCTGGCGGCCTTGACGGCCTTGGGCGTGTCATGGGCCGAGAATAATGTGCCGGTCAGCGTGCTGGTGCTGCAGCGGCTCTTCCAGGAGATCGGGCGGCGGCGCAATGAAGAGCTGGATGCCGAGCCGGAGAGCTTTGTCGGCAAGGTGCTGATGATCAATGGCTCGCTCGGCGCGGGCGGGGCGGAGCGCCAGTTCGTCAACACGGCGGTCGCCCTGCAGACGGCCATGCAGCAAGGGCAGATGATCGCCGGCCACGATGTCATCGGCCCGGTGCAGGTGGTCTGCCGCTCGCTGCGCAGCCGGGAGGGGGCCGACTTCTTCGCGGCCACCTTGCGCGAGCATGGCATCCCGGTGTCGGTGTATGCCGACATGCACGCCTGGGGAGGCTCGGAATTCGCCTCGCTGCTGGCGCCTTATCGCGAGTACCTGCGCTTCCTGCCCAAGCAGATCATCGAAGGCACCAGCAAGCTGACCGACGTCATCCGCTCGGGCGCGCCGCGCGTCGTGCACATCTGGCAGGACGGCTCCATCTTCGCCACGGCGCTGGCGGCCTTGCTGGCCGGCGTGCCGCGCATCGTGCTGTCGGTGCGCACCATGCCGCCGGTGGACCGGCCGGACCGCTACCGGGTCGAGTACGACATCATCTACTCCGAATTGCTCAAGATGCGCGGCGTGGTGCTCAGTTCCAACTCCAGTTTCGCCGCGCACCGCTATGCGGATTGGCTGCAGGTGGACGCGCGCCGCATTCCGGTGATCTACAACGGCCTGGCGCCGCTCAAGCCGGTGAGCGACGAGGCTGCCGTCAAGATGATGGAAACCTTCGCCGCCCGGACCCAGGACAAGAATTTCACGGTCGGCACGGTCATGCGGGTGGACGAGAACAAGCGCCCCTTCCTGTGGGTGGAGGCCGCCAAACAGTTCGCGCGCAGCCATCCCCAGGCCCGCTTTGTGATGGTGGGCGGGGGCCCCTTGCTGGAGCCGGTCAAGGAGTTCGCCGAGCGCATCGGCATGGCGGACCGCATTCTGTTCACCGGCTTGTCCAAGCGCGTGGGCTATTGGCTGGAGCAGTTCGATGCCTTCTTGCTGCTGTCGCGTTTCGAGGGCCTGCCCAATGTGCTGATCGAGGCGCAGTTCTCGGGGGTTCCCGTGGTGACCACGCTGGCCGGCGGCGCTGGCGAGGCCGTGCAGGAAGGCGTCACCGGACTGACCCTGCCGGCCGAGGACACCACCGCCGAGCAGGTCAGCGCCGCGCTGGCCCGTATCTATGACATGCGGCAGGCGGACGAGCATATCGGCAACAAGGCTTCGGTCTGGGCCCGCTCGCGTTTCTCCCTGTCGCAGATGATCGCCGCCACCGTGCGTTGCTATCAACATCCTTGAGGGAGACGGATGACGGACACACTCAATCTCTTCGTGCTGGGAAGCTGCCGGGTCCACCGGCCGGTGCGCCTGCTGCAGGAGCAGGGCCGGGCGCGTCTGTGCACGGCGGGCATCCAGGGCTATATCCATAGCACGCGCGAGGCCTGCCAGCGCTTGCGCTGGCTGCTGGAGGGACAGGGCCTGGACCGGCAGCTGCTGCCTTTTCTGTTCGCGCGGGCGGTCTGGCCCCGGCTGGATGAAAGCCATGCGCGCGAACTGGCCCAGGCCGACGCCATCTTCATCGAGGCGGCGGCCGAGCGCAGTGTCGAAGTCGACGGCGTGTTTCTGCAGAAGAACCTGGTGGTGCGTCATCTGGTGCGCGAGCTGGGCGAAGCGGGCATGCAATGGTGGCGTGGCCTGATGCGCAGCGGTTCGGTCGGGCCCGATGACTATGCGCGCGCCATGGCCGAGTACCGCCAGATCGCCGAGCCGGCCATGCTGGCCGCGGGCGAGCGCGTCCTGCGCCGGGCGCGCTGCGAGACCGATGGCGAGGACGATGTGCGCGGCGATCTGCGGTATGCCGCGCATGTCCTGGGCAAGCCGGTCTTTGTGGTCACCCATGTGGACCTGCCGCGCACCGATGGGCGCCCCGTGCTCTCGCGCCGCAAGCACGTCGCGAGGGTGAAGTCGGCGGCCCAGGGCCTGGCCGGCGTCTGGGCCATCGACCCGCTCGACAGCGCCCAGGGGCTGGCCCGCCATGAGGTCCTCGACCGCGAGGGCGAAGACCTCAACCACTATTCCCCGGCGTTTGAAGCCGTGTTGGCCGAGCACATGCATGAGCAGGTGGCGGCCGTACTCAGGGCCGGCGCCCGCTAGCGCCCGCCCTATAGCAAAACGGAGTCTGACGATCCGCATGAGAAAACCTATTATTCCAATGCTTCGCTTTCTGCCCCTGGTGATCCTGATGGGCCTGTCCGGCTGCAGCGTGCTGTCCGGTTCGGGACCGACGCGCGGCGCCATCCTGGATGGCGGCACGGCGCAGGGCGCCGCCACGCCCGGCGCCTACGATGTCGTGGACCTCAGCGCCACCACCATAGAACCCTATGTGCTCAAGCGGCCCGAGGAGGTGCAGGGTAATACTTCCGATGGCTACGCAGGCAATATGCGGGCGCGCCCTGGCGATGTGCTGCGCATCCTGGTGGCCGACAGCATGGAGGGCGGGTTGTTCGCGCCGCTGAATGCCGGCGGCACGGTCTTCGAGGCGGTGCGCGTGGACGCCGACGGCATGATCTCGCTGCCCTATGCCGGCCATCTGCGGGTGCGCAACAAGACGCTGGGCGCCATCGAACAGATGATCAAGACGGCCTTGCGCAATACGGCGGCGGTGCAGCCTCAGGTCATGGTCGACCTGGCCGACGACCGCTCCAATTCGGTGCTGGTGACGGGCGCCGTGCCGCAGCCCGGCCGTTTCGGGGGCAACAAGAGCCCGCTCACGGCGCTGGACGCGGTGGCCCAGGCCGGCGGCACGACGCTGCCGCCCTACCAGGTCGATGTGGTCATCCGCAATGGCACCCGCATGACGCGCGTGCCCTATCAGGAGTTGCTCAACGGCCGCAATATCGCCCTGGATCCGCGCTCCGAAGTCGTGGTCGAGCCCAATCTCAAGCGCTTTGTCGCCATGGGCGCCATCACCAAGCCTGGCCTGCACGAGCTGCCTTCCAAGCGCAGCAATCTGCTTGACGCGCTCGGGGTGGCGGGCGGCCTGAATGACCGCGCCGCCGATGCGACGGGGGTGTTCGTCTTCCGCCTTGAAGGGCAGGACAAGGCCGGCCAGCCGCGTCCGACCGTATTCCGTCTGAATATGCGCAACCCGGAGTCCATGTTCCTCGCCAAGCAGTTTGAGCTGCGCCCCGAGGATGTCATCTATGTCAGCAACGCGCCGATGTACGAGTGGGAGAAGATCATTACGCCCATCGTGCAGGTGCTCATCGTCGGCCAGCGCGTCGGCACGTATTGATTTTTACAGCAGAGGTATCCATGAGCTTGCTTCCCGTTTTCTCTGAAATCCATCCGGCCATCGTCGGCCTGGGCTATGTCGGTCTGCCCCTGGCGGTGGAGTTTGGCAAGAAGCGCTCCGTCATCGGATTTGACATCAACACGCAGCGCATCGAAGCACTGCGCCGCGGCCATGATCACACGCTGGAAGTGGACGACAAGGAGCTGGCCGAAGCCAAGCACCTGCGCTATACGACCGAGCTGGAGCAGCTGGGCAAGGCGAATGTCTTCATCGTGACCGTGCCCACGCCCATCGATGATTT